>NZ_KB889671.1 GCF_000372745.1 Embleya scabrispora DSM 41855
GATCGCGGTGACGTCGACGCCGGCGACGGGGTTGCCGTGCAGGTCGGTCAGGAGGGGGCCGTGCTCGCCGGGGACGACGAAGTGGGCTTCGCCGGCGCCCTGGAGGGCGAGGCCGTGTTCGGCGACGCCGCCGTCGGCGCCGTACCGGATGGACCGGCCGGTGGCCGGATCGGTGACCCGGTAGCCGTTCTCGATCGTGACGAGGGTGCGGTCGGTGATCGGCTTGCCGTGGGCGTTGGTCAGGACCGGGGGTCGGAGGTCGCCGTGCGCCACCACGAAGTGCGGTGCGCCGGTCCCGCCCAGGGCGATGCCCTGCTCGGCGATCGCCCCGTTGGCGCGGTAGCGGATGGTGTGGCCGCCGGCGGTGTCGGTGACCCGGTAGCCGCCCCGCACCACGGTGACGTCCATACCGGCGACGGGGTTGCCGTGTACGTCGGTGAGGGTGGGGCCGGTGCCGTTGTCGACGACGAATCGGGGCTCGCCGGGTGAGCGGAGCGCGAGACCTTCGTCGGCGATGCTCCCGTTGTGGTCGTATCGGATGGAGCGGCCGGTCGCGGGATCGGTGACCCGGTGGCCGTCGTTCACCGTCGTGCGGATGGCCGCACCGTCGAGCCCGGTCGAGTCGAGGCCGACATGCATGACGGTGACCGCGGTCGGCGGCGGGATGCTCCCGGCGACCGAAGTCGTCGGCAGCGACTGGGCCCCGCCGCCCACCTCGTGCCCACTGCCGCCGACCAGCCTCGGGCGCTCCAACAAGCTCTCCGCCTGCGCCTGGGCCAGGCCGCGGTCGATCCGGGCCGGGTCCACGCCGAGTCGGTCGAGCCGGGTGAGCGCCGTCTCCACCTTGGTCGAGGCGTGGTCCACCGCGAGCCGGGCGTCGCGCTCGAACGGGGACGGCTTGGAGGACCCGCCCGGACGGACCTCGAGGTCGTGCAACACCTGCTGGGCCCGGCCCAGTTCGGTCCGCGCCGAGGCCAGGTCGCGCCAGGCCTCGACGCGGCCGGTCCGCAGCGGATCGTCGGCTTTGCCGAAGAGCGCGCCGATCCGGTCCGCGTCGCGCTGCCACAGCTGTTCGAGCTGGGTCGGGGAGAGCCGGTTGGCCGGGCCGGTCAGGCCGCCGCCGTGGGTCGGGGGCGACGGCGCGACGGCGACCTGGTTCGCGGTCGGCGTGCCGGGCCGCAGGTCGCCGCCGCCGGGGCCGTGCGGCGGCGGGGCGGGGGGCAGTGCACCGGCGTTGGCGGGCGAGTCCAGGCGCAGCGGCGTCTTCGGGCCGTGGTCGAGCAGGTTGAGCGCGTTGCCTGCGTGGTCCGGGACCAGGGCGGCGGGCGGCGGGCCGCCCGCCAGGGCCGTCGGGGACGGCGCGGACTGGCCCGTCGACGTGCCGAACTCGGTCGGCTTGAGCTCCACGTGCGGGCCGGGCGTGCCGTGACCGGGCAGGCCCGGTGCGGTCAGGCCGTGGTTGGTCAGGCCCGAGCCGGGCAGGCCCGGTGCGGTCAGGCCGTGGTTGGTCAGGCTCGGGTTGGCGAGGTGCCCGATGCCGGATCCGCCGCCCGGGCCGCCGCCGGTGAGCAGGCTGGGCGTGTTCGGGCGGTGGCCGGCGCCGGTCTGCACCAGGTCGAGCGCGGACAGCGAGGTCAGGCTCGGGGTGTGGGCGACCGACGGCAGCGCGCCGTTGGCGGGCAGCGCGTGCAGCGTGGTCGCGGGCGCGTTGTTCGGGGTGAACCGGCCGATCGAGTCGACCCCGGGCAGGTGGTCCACCTTGCCGGCCATCGCGGGTGTGGGCAGCTTGGCCCAGTCTCCGATCTGCGTCAGCTTCATGTCGCGCATGCCGATGTCCACGAGGGCGTCCATCCGGCGTACCGCGTCCGGCGCGAACTGCATCACCTCACCGAAGGAGGTGGGGATGTGCAGGCCGGCGGGGGAGGTGACGGTCAGGTTCGTCGTCGGCAGGTCCAGGGCGTGCATCCGGAGTTCGTCGGCGCCGAACCCGGACCAGTCGCCGGCCCGGATCCGGGCCAGGTCGTCCACCGGCATCGCGGGCAGCGCGCCCGCGCCGTGCAGTGGCGGCGGGGTCGGGATCTGGCTCAGGCCGCGGCCGCCCGCGGCAAGAAGCGGCCCGCCGTAGCGGAACCTGCCCAGCACGCCGCGCTCGTAGAAGCCGATCTGCAACGCGCGCTTGAGCCCGAAGCGACTGATCTCGGCCGCGTCCACCGGCAGGATCAGCCGCAGCCACTTACCGCCGCCCAGTTCGGACTTGAGGAACTTCCAGGTGCTACCCGCGGCTCCCTTGATCAGGCCCGGCAGTCCGCGGAACAGGGCAGGTATCGCCTTGAAGCCGTTGATCACCGCCAGGCCGCCCTTGCCGAGCGTGGAGCCGACCCAGGACGGCAGCTTCAGCGCGGCCGCGCCCACCCACAGGGCGCCCGTCTTGACCCAGCCGCCCGCGAGTCGGGCGAAGTCCTTCAGACCCGGGATGAACGCGAACGAGCGGAACGCACCCGCCCCGAAAGCGCCCTTGAGGGCACCCCACGCGCCCTTGCCGAAGGTCTTGAGGCCGTTCCAGAGGAACTTCGCGCCGTCCTTGAACAGCTTGAGCAGGTTGAGGCCCTTGGTGGTCGGCGCGATGATCCCCAGCCCGGCCAGGAACAGGTCGAGCAGCCCGGCCTTGCCCTGCGCGACGTCCACCGCGGTCTTGACGAACAGGGCCAGGTTGACCCCGATCGCGAGCAGCGCGAGCGGGCCGCCCAACAGCAGCGCGGGCAGGATCAGGATGATCGCCAGCCAGTTGAACGCCTCCCAGAACAGGTCGCAGTTCGACACCGGCTGCTTGATTCCGGCGGCCGCGCTGTTGACCACCTTCGCGGTGGCCTCGGCCTGGGTGCGCTGGGTGGTGCCCGCGGTGCGCGCGGTCGTTCCGTAGGTGGCCCGCCGCGGATCCTCCAGGGGCAGGTCCCGACCGTGCGACAACGCCGTGTCGGCGACCTGCTGTTGGGCCTCCATCACGCCCAGGTACGCGCGCATCGACTTGGCCGAGTTCTCGAACGCGTCGGCGATGCTCTGCACGAACTCGCGGAGCGGGCCGCTGATCTTTTCCCGTAGCGCGTCGGCGGTCTGCCCGACGAAGGCGCCGTCGCCGGTCTTGTCCAGGACCGCGTCCAACGCGTCGTCGATCTCCCGGGCGACCCGACCCAGACTGTCCATCGAGGTGATCAGCGTGCGTAGCCGGACGGGATCGCCTGGCGTGGGATCGGTGCTCAGGCCGATCGCGTTCCAGTCGGTGGGGCGATTGCCCATGACCCGTCTTCTCCTCGCCATGCTCGCCGGACCTCGCCCGGACCACGCCCGGACCACGCCCGGGCCACCCGGTCGGTTCACCGAAGGCGGGGATTGCCTCGGTGAACCGACCGGGTGGCCCGGGCGTGGTCACGGCGACGGATCCGGTCGGGGGGTCCGCGATGCCCGACGGGAGCGGACGTGATCGAATTCGCGCTGGATTACAGCACGCTGAGCGAGGCCAAGAAGGACATGCACGACCTCGCCGATCGGATCTCGCCCACCCTCAAGTCCAGCGACTTCGCGACCCTGGGCCAGGGCGGCTACACCGACGCCCAGGCGGTGTTCGGCGACCAGACGCTGACCGGTGCGTTCCGCAGCCTGTACCGGCTGTCCGCGGGCCCGATGACCCGCGCCGAGGATCTGCTCAAGAAGCTCGGCGACTGCTTCGGCACGGTCGGCGACGCCTACTTCAACGCCGACGCGCAGATCACCGAGGGCCTGGGCGTGATGGGCGCGACGATGGGCCTGGAGGAGTGGCGGAACAAGGTCGCTGCCTGGAAGTACAAGCAGGACCACATCGACGAGTGCGGCAAGCCCGGCCCGGACGGCAGTCTCCCGGAGTTCTGCAAGGCCCAGGACCCCGGCGACAAGCCGCCGCTGGACCAGGTGATCACCACGCCCAACGGCGGTCGGATCGAGACCCACCTGACCCTGGACGAGCACGGGAATGTGATCAAGGAGGAGACCAAGGTCGTCAGCAACGGCCAGACCTACACCTCGGTCACCACCTACGACTCCAGCCGGTTGAACTACACCACCGTCTCCACCGCGGCCGACGGCGGTGTGACCACCACCGAGACGCACCTGAACGCGGACGGCGGCGGTACGCAGAAGGTGGTCGACTCCGAGGGCAAGACGCACACCTACACGCGCACCGACGGCAAGCACGAGTGGGTGGACACCACACCCAAGCCGCCGGAGAAGCCCGTCCCGCCCGGTGGCGGCGGTGGCGGTGGCGGCGGGCGCGTCCCGCGCCGCGACTGAGCCGCCCGGGTAACCCCTGAACCGCCCCCGAAACCCCCACAGCACCCCGACACCCGGTTCCGCCGCACCCCGCGGCGAGCCCGATCTCCCCTGGAGGAACCCATGGCCGCCGATATCGCACTCGACTTCACCCGGATCGACGAGGTCGCGGGCAAGCTCACCAAGGCGCGCGAGACGATCACCCCGATGATCAAGACCCTGCTCACCGACGTGAACGGGCTGCTCGACAACGGCATGGTCTTCAAGGAGTCGAGCCCGGCCATGCGCGACGCGTACGCGAAGTTCGACACCAGCCTGACCGCCGCCATCGACGGCATCCAGATCTTCTCCGACATGTTCGCCAAGATTCGTGTCCAGATGCACGACATGGACGTCGAGATGGCGAAGAACCTCAAGAAGAACTGAGCCTTCGCGCACCACGATTCGGGCCGCCTCCCCACCGGGGAAGCGGCCCGAAATCGTTCGCCCGATCCAGGTTTTCGTCCGGCTACTCGGCAGCCCGCAACACCGTCAGCGGAACCTGTACCGCCATCGGGAGACCGCCCGGACCGGCGGTCCACGCCCGGCCGGGCACGGGCGGCGCCGAGCGCACCACGTTCGTCGGCAGTCGCACGCCGATCATGTCGCCCTCGTGCATGTTCTTCGGCGCGAGCAGGATCCCGTGCCGGCTGCCGCGTCGGGCGGCGGTGAGCCAACTGCCCATCGCCACCTGGAGGGCGTCGTAGGAACCCGCGTACAGCAGCCCCTGGCCGCGGTCCCGCCCCGCGATCGCCAGGTCCCGCAGGACCCGGTCGGCCGCGGGCATGCCGAGCAGTTCGGCGTCGTCGACGACCACCACGCGCGGACCGGACAGCTCGTCCAGGGCGCGTTCGACGTCCTCGGCGGAGGGGTCCTCCTCGGACAGCAGTCGCACCTGCGGGTGTTGCGCCAGAGCGCGCAGCGGCGATTCCCGCGGCGTCAGCACGACCAGCGAGGTGCCGCCCGCCAGCAGCGACACCGACAACGACGCGAGGCTGGTGCTGCGTCCGGTCCCGGAGGGACCGATCACGCAGAACACCGACTTGACGGTGAAGTCCACTCCGATCGGCTCGGCGCTGTCGCCGCCGATGCCCAACAGCCCCCACATCGGGCGACGCTGCCCGGCCGGCACCTGCTCGTACGCGCCGGCGAACTCGACCACGCGCGGCAGCGTCGGGATCCGTACCGGCGTCCGCTCGCTCGGCACCCTCGCGTCGCGGCGGCTCGCCTCGGCGCCGATCCGGCGCAGCGCCTCGGCCTGCTCCTGCCCGCTCGGGTCGGCCGCGAGCAGCACGACCTGGCTCTCCGTCTGGGACAACACGTGCCAGCCGCGGCCGGGCGGGATCACCGCCGGGACCTTGCGCAGCGGCATGCCGACCATCTGGTAGTCGGTCCGGTCGGATTGGCGCAGCAGCAGCTTGTGGTCGTTGTGCGCGGCCAACCGGCCACTGAGCAGCGCCCGTTCGGATGTGGCCACGATGTGGATGCCGGCCGCCGCGCCCTCGCGCAGCAGTCGCATCACGTCGTCCACGAGCCTGCCGCCGTCGTGGTCGTCGAGCAGTCCCACCAGCGCGTCCCAGCCGTCCAGCAGGACCACGATGTGCGCGGGTCGCTCGGCCGCCGGAAGCATCCGGCGCAGCTCCACCAGCCCGGCGGCGTTGTGCACGCTGCACCGTTCCTGACGCTCGGTCAACTCGCGCACCAGGCGGCCGAGGAGTCGCCCCATCCGTTCCATGTCGTGCCGCGAGACCACCGCGCCGCAATGCGGCAGGGTCTCCAGGGCGGCCAACCCACCGCCGCCCGCGTCGATCCCGTACAGGTGCACGTCGGCGCAACTCGCCGTGGCCGCCGCGGCGCCCGCGATGGTGCGCAGCACCTGGGTGCGGCCCGAGCGCGGTGAGCCGATCACGTACAGGTGGCCGAACGTGGCCAGGTCCAGCGTGGTCACCCGCTGCTCCTGGAGTTGCGGGATGTCCTCCAGCGCGTAGGGGATGGGCGGCGGCGAGGTGTCGGGCCCGCCGGTCGAGGCCCGTTCCACCGGCGGCAGGTCGTCCAGCAGCACCCGTTCGGCCAGTGCCGGCAACCAGGGGCTGGGCTGCGGGGTGTAGTCCGGCAGCGTCTCGGCGGCCTCGCGCAGGGCCGACACCAGGGCGTTGAGGTCGGTCGGATTGGGCGCTTCCACGGTGTCCGGGCCCTCGTCGACGGTCGGCAGGGACACGGGGCGGCCCAGGCCGGACAGGGTCAACTCGGTGGCCCGCACCGAGCGGCTCGCCCCGGCCGCGGGGCCACTGCCGGGGATCGGTCGCTCGGCGCCCACCCAGGCGGCCTGGAACGGCACGGCGGCATTGGGCCCGGTGCGGATCAGCGCCCGGCCCGGGGTGCCGGCCGAGATGTGCACGGCCTCGGCGGTGTCGATGATGTCCTGGCTCTCGCCGGCGTCGGTCACCCGCAGGGCGATTCGCAGGTTGGTGTTCGCCCGGATGTCGCCGGTGACCACCCCGGCCGGTCGCTGAGTGGCCAGCACCAGGTGGATGCCGAGCGAGCGGCCACGCTGGGCGATGTTGATCAGCCCCGCGACGAAGTCGGGCACCTCGCGGACCAGGGTGGCGAACTCGTCGATCACCAGGATCAGTCGGGGCAGTGGTGCCAGTGTGGGGTCGGCGGTGCGCTTGCCCCGGTACTCGGGATGGTCCTTGGCCCCGACTTGCGCCAGCAGGTGTTCGCGGCGCCGCAGTTCCGCGGCGAGCGAGTCCAGCGCCCGGGTCGCCAGGTGTTCGTCCAGGTCGGTGACCATGCCCAGGGTGTGCGGGAGTTCGGCGCACTCGCTGAACGCGCTGCCGCCCTTGTAGTCGACCAGGACGAAGGTCAGCTCGTCCGGACGGTTGGCCACCGCGAGCGCCGCCACGAAGCTTTGCAGCAACTCGGACTTGCCCGAGCCGGTGGTGCCCGCGATCAGGCCGTGGGGGCCGTCGCGTACCAGGTCGATGCGCAGCGGCCCGTCGTACCCGGCGCCCAGGGTGAACGTGGTCGAGGCCGGTCGGCGGGCCCAACGGGCCAGGAAATCCGCCGCCTTGGGGGGCTCGGCGTCGACCAGGTCGAGCAGCTTGACGGTTTGCGGCAGGCCGCTGTCGTGTTCGGGGCTGACGTCGCGCAACGGCGCGAGGGAGCGGGCCAACTGCTCGCACCAGGACGCGTCGACGTGGTCGGCGCGCACGTCCACGACGTCGGGCAGTCCGGTCTGGCGCACCGTCAGGTGTCGGCCCGTGGCCAGCACGACGGCGGTGCACTCCTCGGGCAGCAGTCGCTCCTGTTCGTCCAGGCAGACGCTGAACACCCGGGCCGCCGGGCCCTCGGTGAGCACCTGGACCATGCCGGGCACCTCGCGCAACTGCCGGGCGCCGTCCGCGATCACCACGATGTCCGGGCCGCTGAACATGGCCTGGCCCATCGACGAGCCCATGCTGCGCTGTCGGCCCTGGATCTGCGCGACCAGTTCGGAGATCCGGTTGGCGGTGGACTCCGGGTCGGTGCCGAGCAGTACGACTGCCGCGGCCGAGCCGGACTGCGGGCGCAGATGCGGCAACCAGCGCACCCAGGCCCAGTCGGCGGCCCGATCGGGGCCGGTCAGCACCACCACGCGCAGGTCGCGCGGGCTGTGCAGGACCGCGGACTGGATCACCAGCCAGCGGGCCAACGCCTGGATCGGTTCGCCGGGGCCGGCCACCCCGAGCACGCCGTGGTCGGCGATCTCGATGCCGATCGGGGTGTCCGGCAACGTCCAACGGGCGGTGCGGTGATGCTCGTCCCGGGCCGGGTCCTCGACCTCCTTGACCGACGGCTGGTCCACCGTGCCGATGCGCAACACCAGGTGGTCGGCGTCGCGTCGGCGCCGCTCCCACAACCGGCTGCCCGGCCCGGTCGCGATCAGCGCGACCGCGGCCGGGTCGGGGCCGACCTCGCCGCGGACGATGCGCTCGCGTCGTACGGCGGTGCGGATGTCGTCGTGCAGGACGCGCAGTCGGCGCCGGTACTGCACCCCGTCGAGCATGTGTTTGACCCGATTGCCGCGGCGGCCGGAGATCCAGTTCGCGATCGCCATGAACGGGCTCATGATGCAGAAGATCAGATAGAAGTACGACTTGAAGAACGCGACCATCGCCAGGCCCATCACCAGCGGGGCGATCATCACCAGCAGCGGGAACGGCAACCGGTTCGGCTCCACCGGCGGCGAGGGCAGCCGGATCTTCTCCGCGTCCAGGTGCGGGGCGATCCGGGGCGGCCGGTTGTAGTCCAGGCCGATGCCGTCGTCGGAGGGCGTGACGTCGGCGTCCGCCTCGACGGGGCCGGACAGCCGCAGCAGGGACGGGCCGACGACCAGGTCGGACTCGTGCGGCCAGGGGGTGCCCGGCGGTGCGGGGGCGCGGACCGCGGGCTCCTTCGGCGGGGCGATCCGGGCACTGTCCCGCTCGACCTTGCGGTCCGCCTCGCGTTCGTCCTCCAGGACGCGTTCCTCGTGCTTGCGGGGCAGTGCCGCGGCGGCGGTGATCGCGTCGGTCGGCGGCGGTGCGACCTCGCGGCCGTGCACCGCGTCGTCGTCGGGGACGGTGCGGTGCCAGTACGCCGAGCCGTCGGGGCAGACCGTCACCCACAACCCGCGCGCCGGAACGCCGGCGACCGGCAGCCGGATCGCGCATCCCTCGTCGGCGCCGATCTCGTGGCTGCCGGGGCCCAACGGCCAGATCCGACCGGTGTACGGGCCGGACACCGCGTGCACCTGGACCAGTGTCTGCGGATCGAAGGGATGCCGGGGAGCACACACCCGGTCGGGCTCGGCGGGCGGTGCGCCCAGGCCGAGGACGGTGGCCTCGCGGATGCCGGAGACGGTCAGCGGAGCGTGCGGGTCCAGCGCGGTCTCGCCGAGGTAGAGCGTCTGTCCGCCGGCCGGCGCGTCGCCGTCGAGGAACGCGCTCAGCTCGGCGGGGCGCCCCTCGGGGTCGGCCTCCACGGGCGCGGCCGGTCGGCGCAGGGCGGTCGCGAGGTCCGCCACGATGCTCCCGGGCGGGAGGTCCACGAGATGGTCGCGGCGTAGGCCGTCCACGGCGTCCACGGTGGTGACGGTGAGTCTCACGTTGGCGTGCTCCTGGGGGTGGGCGGGGATTCGGGCCGGGGGTGCGGCCTGGGGGTGGGCGAGGGTGCGGCCCGCGGGTGGTCGGGTTCCGGGCCGGAACGCGTCCCGGGGCGGGGCGTGGATCGGCCGAAGCGCGGCCCGGGGTGGGAAGCGGGCAAACGCCGGACGGGCCGATCAACGGCCCGTCCGGCGTGTGGGAAGCGGGATCACACGTCGACGGAGACGCCGCTCGGCTTGTCGGTGTCGGCGGGCTCGTCGAGGTCGTCGTGCGGGACCGGCGGGACGGGCTCGGTCGCGGTCGCGCCCTGGGTCGAACCCGGCGCCGGGGCCGGGGCCGCGCCCGAATCCGGATCCAGGTCCGGGTCGGCCACGATCGGGGCCGGGTGCGCGGCGTCCTCCGTGGACCACGGCGGCAGTTGCCACACCGTGGCGGCGACCGCGCGCGGCAGCGGCCGCGCGTCCACCCGCAACGGGGTGCCGTGCACGAGCAGGGCGCCGGTGGGGGACACCGCCAACAGCCGGGCGTGGCCACGCGGTGAACCCAGGGTAAGCACCGACACCGGTGAGGCGGCGGGCACATCGGGGGTCTCCGCGCACACCACGACCTGCGGGTGGCGGCGGCTCGACGCGGCGGTGGTCGCGAGCGCGAACGCCTCGGCGGTGGTCGGCCCGGCGTGCCGCGGGTGGATGCCGTCCGCGACGGTGACCGCGCCGGCCGGCAGCCGGGCGTCGAGCTGGGCCGCGAGGGCCTGCACGGTGGCCCGCGCGCCGCGCCGCTCGCCGGACACCGCCAGTACGCGGGGGCCGGTCAACAGGTCGAGGAAGACCACCGCGTCCTGCCGGGCGCCGACCGCGACCAGCAACGGGGCGGGGCCGGTGCCCGCTTCCAGGTCGGTACGCGCGATCCACCACAACCGGGGGTCGAGTTCGTCGACCGCCCACGGCTCGGCGGGCTCGGGCAGATCCGACCCGCCTGCGACCAGCACGCCCACCACGTCCCGCTCCACCAGCGCGCCGTACGCACGCGCACCGGCCGACACCTCGGCCGCGAGCCGGAGCGCGTGCTCGGCGTCGGCCCAGGTGTTCGGCTCGCGCAGCGCCCGCACCAGCAGTCGGCGGCGCCGCCGATACCGGGTGAACGCGGTGACCGGCTCGGCGAACGCGGCCACCGTGAGCGCGAGTTCCCGGCGCAGCCGGCGGCGGACGAAGCGCCATCCGCCGCGCCGCATCGCGGCCCAGTGGGCGAGGGCGAACACGAGGATGACGATCCCCGTGTAGCCGAGCAGGGTCGTCAAGTCCTGTCCGGCGACCTGCATGGCGAGGTCCTCGGAGCCTGTCATCCGCTCTCCTCGATCGCGGCGGGCTCCCGACGGATGGCCGCGATCCCGTGGTAGGTACGAGACTTGACCGTCCCGCGCGGTATCCCCAGGGCGCGGGCGACGTCCGCGCCGCTGCGATCGAGCAGGTGTACCTGGGCGAGCGCCTCGCGGTGCGGCGCGGCCAGTGCGCGCAACGCCCCCACGAGCACGCAGCGATCCACGATCGTCGCGGCCGGATCGGGCACCGTCGGCAACCCGGCGAACTCGCTCGGGTCGATGCCCACCGGCAGCGACCGGTTGCGCCGCCGGGCGTCCACGGCCAGATTGCGGGCGACCCGGAACAGCCACATCCGGATCGGCCGGCCGTCCCAGTCCAGCCGGTCCGCGGCCTCCCAGGCTCGTAACAGCGTTTCCTGGACCACGTCTTCGACGGTGTGCAGGTCGGCGCCCAGGATGCCGCTCACATACCTGCGCAACGGCGTGCTCTCCGCCATCAGCAGTTCGATCCGCCGTTCGCGCTCGTGGGTCTCACGGCCAGGCGACACGACTGGGCTCCTCGGAAGTTCGGCCGGCGTCCGTTCCGCCGGTCAAGATCACGATATGGAGCCGGAAACACCCTCGGCGGGCCGGAAAATGAACAGTCGGCGATCTTCTGGCGGACCTCCGGTGACCCGAGGTCGTGCGGCCCGAACGTACGAACGCGAGTGGGTCGAGGCCCGTGTGTGTGGGCGATCGGCCGGGCCGGGTGCGGTCAGCCGACCGCCGACGGGCGCTCCGCGTCGTAGCGCTCGCGTGCCCGGTCCACCTCGGGGACGTGCTGCTCGGCCCAGGACTTGATGGCCGGCATCAGTGGGAGCAGGCTCGCGCCCAGCGGGGCCGGCGCGTAGTCGACCCGGACCGGGACGGACGGTGTGACGGTGCGGGTGACCAGGCCGTCGCGTTCGAGGTTGCGCGGGGTCTGGGTGAGCATCTTCCGGCTGACCCCGGCCACGCGGCGGGACAGGTCGCTGTAGCGCTGCGGGCCGTCGGCCGGCGCGTTCACGCGCGGCTCACCCATGTGTCGCTGATCCCGTCCAACAGCCGCCGGGCCGGGCAGTCGGCCATGTACGCGTCGAACGCGGTGCGGGCCTGGGCGCGACGCTCGGCCGCGGTACGGGTCGGCCTGGCTCTCCTACGGGTGTGTTACACACTCTGGGGTACGTACTTACCAATGGAGAGTAGCTCTTCGTAGGTTGGCGGTCGAGGGGCCGGGAGGGCCGGCCCGAACGCAGAGCGTGGGAGTGGTGTCATGCGTGCGGTGATCGCCCGAGCCGGATCGTCCGTGGTCGAGGTCGTGGATGCGCCCGACCGCGAACCGGGACCGGGCCGGGTGCGCATCCGGGTCGCGGCGGCGACGGTGAACCCGGTGGATTCGATGGTGCTGGACGGCGCGCCGGTGCGCTTCGGACTGGTGCGCGCGCGCGAGGTGTTCGGCCTGGGCTGGGACGTCGCCGGCGAGGTGGCCGGCGTCGGTGCGGGGGTCACCGGGTTCGCGGTCGGCGACGCGGTGCTCGGGCTGCGTGATCGGTTGGACGTACGGGCGGGCGCACACGCCGAGTTCGTGGTGTTGGACGCGGACGCGGTCGGGGCGCTGCCGGCCGGCCTGGATGCGGTCGCGGCGGCGACGATCCCGTTGAACGGGCTGACAGCGTGGCAGGGACTGGACCTGCTCGACCTGTCGGCCGGGGACACCCTGGTGGTGACCGGGGCGGCGGGCGCGGTGGGCGGGTTCGCGGTCGAACTCGCGGCGGCGCGCGGGGTTCGCGTGGTGGCGGTCGCGGGCGCCGCCGACGAGGACTTCGTCCGCGGCGTCGGGGCCGAGTGGTTCGCCCCTCGCGGCCCGGAACTCGCGGACCGGATCCGGGCGATGGTGCCGGGCGGTGCGGACGCGGCGCTGGACGCGGCGATGCTCGGCCCGGACGCGCTGGACGCGGTGCGCGGCGGCGGGGCGTTCGTGGTGGTCAACGCGGGCGCGGCGCCGCCGGCACTGCGCGGGATCCGGGTGCACCACCTCTGGGTGCGCGCGGACGGCGCGCGGTTGGCCGAACTCGCGGCGCTGGCCGAAAAGGGCGCGTTGACCCTGCGGGTGGCCGGGGTGCTCGCGCTCGCGGACGCGACCGAGGCATTCGCCCGGCTGGGGGAGGGCGGGCTGCGCGGGCGGCTGGTGCTGGTGCCGTGAGGCACGGCCCGGGCGCCGGCAGCCGAACGTGCGGACGGCGCCCGGGGTTTCACGGTAGGGGTTCGGGCGGATCGATCAGGGTGTGCGCGCGTGCCGCGTCTTGGGCGGGTGCACGTGTTCCTCCCACGGTTGCCGCGGCGGCCCGGGGTGGATCGCCTCGTCGATCTCCAGCAGGGATTCGCTGTGCCGTTCGCGTTCGAACGCCTCGGCGCCGCCGCGGACCCCGAACAGCCGCTTCGCGACGATGATGTAGACGACCGCGAGGATGTTCAGAACGAGGGTGGCCACCTTGAACGGGCTCACGTGCTCGCGCATCTCGTAGCCCTCCAGCGGCAGGAACGCCGCGGTGGCGACCACCGTGAGGTATTCCGCCCAGCGCTCGAGCAGCCACAGGCCGACCGCCTCGACGATCTCGATCACCGCGTAGACGACCATCGCGATGGCGACCCAGACCAGCGTCGAGTGCTTGTAGTCGAACGTCTTGCGGATCGAGTCGACGATCGGCGAGTGGTCCAGGTCGTAGTGGAAATGCTCGGCCACCGGCCGGAACACGGTCAGGTCGTCTTCGAACAACCTGCGGACCGAGTCCTGCGAATTGCTGAATCGCCAGACCGCGTAGGCCGCGAGCAGGATCAGCACGCCGCGTGCGGCCCGCTCGACGGCCAGGAAGCGCAGGATCAACACGTCGCGCAGGGCTCGCCCGCGCATCACCGTCGGCGCGTCGGCGGCCGGGCCGCGGCCCTTGACCTCGCCCAGCACGTAGTCGCCGCAGCGTAGGCAGCGCCACGCCTCGCCGACCGGCGTGCTCGCGTGCAGTCGGTCGCGCAACGCGGGTTCGTCGGGAGCGTACGTCTCGTGTCCGCGCCGGGCGCAGGTCCGTCGATTCCAGTCCACGCCGCGAAGTTACGGCCCGCGGGTCCGATTCCGTCCGGGATTGAACCGGGTTCGCATCAAGGATTGGTCATCGAAGCGTGAAATGCCGGCCCCAGGACCCGCGCGGGGCCGGATCAGGCCGGGCCGCGGTCGGTCAGCACGGTGTCCAGGTACGTCGCCCACTGCCGGATGATCGCCCGCCGGCGCGCCTGATCGTCGGTGAGCAGTTCCCTGATGCCCAGCCCGCGGGCGAGGCTCAGCACCCCCTCCACGGCGGCCGGCACCCCGGGGCGGGAGACGTCGGCGCCGAGCAGGTCGACCGCCACGTCGTACATCGCGGCGCACAGTCGCCGATCCAGCGGCAGCACTTTGGCCCGCAGCGTGTCGTCCTGCGCCGCGGCCACCCACAGATTGAGTGCGGCCCGGTAGAGCGTGCCCCGGAACATCGACACGAGCGCGTCGACCACCGCCTCGGTGTGTTCGGGGCCGGGCGGGATCCGGGCCCCGTCCAGCCGTATCCGGGCGAACAGGTCCCCGGTCATGTGATCGATCGCGGCGGTGAACAGATCCTCGCGAGTGGGGAAGTGGTGCTGCACCGCACCCCGGGAGACGCCCGCACGCTCGGCGACCACGGTCACGGTGCCGCCGAGCCAGCCGACCTCGGCCAGCACCTCGACGGCGGTGTCCAGAAGTTTTGCTCGGGTGACGCGACTGCGGTGCTGGCGTGGTTCGCGTACGGGTGCGCTGGTCACGGACCTCAGCCTAGTGCTGCGACCGGGGGTGCCCGCCTGTGCCGGGGTCGCTGCTTGACAGGGGTTGCACCGGAGGGTCGAATGTCTTTAGCGAACGTTCAGTAACCTTGCGGATCCGAGGAGACGAATCCCCATGACCACAGCCGTCATCGTCGACGCGGTGCGGACCGCCTCCGGCAAGGGCAAGCCCGGCGGTGCGCTCTTCGGCACCCACCCGGTGGACCTGCTCGCCCACACGCTGCGCGCCCTGGTCGAGCGCAACGGTCTCGACCCGGCGCTGGTCGAGGACGTGATCGCGGGCTGTGTGTCCCAGGCAGGCGACCAGTCGCTGAACATCGCGCGCAACGCGGTGCTCGCCGCCGGATTCCCGGAGAGCGTCCCGGCGACGACCGTGGACCGGCAGTGCGGATCCAGCCAGCAGGCCGCGCACTTCGCCGCGCAGGGCGTGATCGCCGGCGCGTACGACATCGTGATCGCGGGCGGCGTCGAGTCGATGAGCCGGGTGCCGATGGGCTTCGCCGCGCGCGGGGGCGATCCGTTCGGCGAACTGCTCGGCAGGCGCTACCCCGAGGGGCTGATCCCGCAGGGCTACTCGGCCGAGTTGATCGCGGCCCGATGGAACCTGGACCGTGAGGCGCTCGACCGGTTCTCCGCCCGCTCGCACCGGCTCGCCGCACAGGCCGGCGCCGAGGGCGCGTTCGACCGGGAGATCGTGCCGATCACACTCGCGGGCGGTGAGCACCGGGTGGACGAGACGGTACGGCCGGCCACCACCGAGGAGGGCCTGGCCGGGCTCAAGCCCGCGTTCGTGGACGAGGGCATGGGTGCGCGCTTCCCGGAGATCGACTGGCGGATCACCCCGGGCAACTCGTCGCCGCTGACCGACGGCGCCTCCGCCGCGCTGATCATGAGCGAGGAGCGCGCGACCGCGCTCGGGCTGACCCCGCGTGCCCGCTTCCACACGTTCGCGGTGACCGGCGACGACCCGATGCTGATGCTGACCGGGATCATCCCGGCCACCCGCAAGGTGCTCGAACGGGCCGGCCTGGGCATCGACGACATCGACGCGTTCGAGGTCAACGAGGCGTTCGCGTCGGTGCCGTTGGCGTGGGCCGCGGAGGTGGGCGCCGACTTGGAGAAGGTGAACCGGCGCGGTGGTGCGATCGCGATCGGGCACCCGCTCGGCGCGTCCGGCGGGCGGCTGTTGAGCACGCTGCTGGGCGTGCTGGAGTCCACGGGCGGCCGGTACGGCCTGCAGACGATGTGCGAGGGCGGCGGGATGGCCAACGCGATGATCATCGAACGCCTCTGAGGCTTCCTGCCTGCCGCGATTGTTTTTCGGTCGCCCCGGTCTTCCGGTGGTTCGACCCGTCTTGCCGGTTCACCTCAATTGTCTGGTTCGCTCGGATCGTTACGGAGACACATAGATGCGCATCGAAGGCACCACCGCCCTGATCACCGGCGGCGCCTCGGGCCTGGGCCTGGCCACCGCCGAACTGCTCGTCGCGAAGGGCGCGTCCGTCGTGCTCTTCGACCTGCCCTCGTCGCAGGGCAAGGAGGTCGCCGAACGGCTCGGTGAGCGGGCCGTGTTCGTACCCGGCGACGTCACTCGGGAGGACGAGGTACGGGCGGCGGTGGACGCGGCGGACGCGGACGGCACGCTGGCGATCACGGTCAACTGCGCGGGCGTGGCCAACGCGGCCCGTACGGTGGGGCGGCAGGGCGCCTTCCCGTTGGACCTGTTCGCGCGCGTGGTCAACGTCAACCTGATCGGCACGTTCAACGTGCTGCGGCTGGCGGCGGAGCGCATGGTCGGGCACGAGCCGGTGGACGGCGAGCGCGGCGTGATCGTCAACACCGCGTCGGTCGCGGCCTTCGACGGGCAGATCGGGCAGGCCGCGTACAGCGCGTCCAAGGGCGGCATCGCGGCGATGACGCTGCCCATCGCACGGGACATGGCCGGTCTGGCGGTGCGGGTGATGACGATCGCGCCCGGCCTGTTCGAGACGCCGCTGCTCGGGGCGCTTCCGGAGGCCGCGCGCGCCTCGCTCGGCGCGCAGGTGCCGCATCCGAGTCGGTTGGGGCGGCCGGCGGAGTATGCGTCGCTGGTTGCGCACATCGTGGAGAACCAGATGCTCAATGGCGAGGTGATTCGGTTGGACGGCGCGATCAGGATGGCGCCGAAGTAGTCGCCGGGCGCTGTGTCTTTCGGCCTCGAACGCGACCCGGCCTCCGACCGAGGCGGCCGCAAGCGCCGGCCGGGCCGGGTCGGGTTCGGCCGGCCTCGGCCGGCGGCTGGGCCGAGGTGGCCTCAGGCGCCGGCCGGGCCGGGTTTGGGGAGGCCGGGTGTGTGGCCGACTGTGGCCAGGGAGATGGTTACGTAGCGGTTGGCGATTTGTTGGGGGGTCAAGGGGCCCGTGGGGCGGTACCAGTTGGCGACGGCCTGGCAGCAGGTGATCACGGCGCGGCCGGCGTCGACCGGGTACGGGGTGGTGAACTCGCCCAGGGCCACGCCGTCTCGTACCGCGTCGTGCATCAGCGCTTCGAGTTCGTCGCGCATCGCGACGTAGCGGGCCCGGTTGTCGGGTTCGAGGCTGCGCATCTCGGTGTCCAGGAAGGCCAGCGGCGCGCGGTTCGCCATGTACAGCACGATGCACTCGACCAGTGCGGCGAACCGCGCGGTGGGCGCGTCGTCGGCCTCGGCCAGAGCGCCCCGGCAACGACCGAGCGCCGCGTTCATCGAGCCGATCAGCAACTCGACCAGCAGCGCCTGCTTGTTCTGGTAGTGGTAGTACAGCGCCGGCACCGTCACGCCCACCCGACGGGCGATGTCGCGCACCGTCGTGCCGTGATACCCGTGCTCGTCGAACGCGGCGAGCGAGGCGGCCAGGATAGGCGGCAGCAGCAGCGGGTCGTACGCGCGCCAGTCGGTGTGGCCGTCGGCGCGCAGGTCCGCCGCGAGTGGCTCCGCCATGGGGTCCGGCTCCTGTTTCCGCACACGGGCTCCGGCCGTTCCGGGGCACATCGTCTTGGTTGTCGCCATTGTGGTCGTCGGCAGTCTAACGATCGCTCGCTCGGCAACCCCGGTGCCGGGCGCGCCCGGATGCCACCGACCCGAGCCCGCCCCGAACTCGACCGCGCGGCACCGTACTTCGTGCCGCCGCTCAGCCGCCGATCTGTTGCAGGGTCTTGACCAGTTCGGCGAAGCCGATGCCGACCTCGTCCAGGACGCGCAGCAGGGCCGGCGGCGGGTCGCCGATCTGCCGGTTGAGCGGACCCACCCGGCCCGGGACGCTCGCCAGGTCGCCGCCGCGGAAGCGCGACTCGGGGTCGGCCGGCGGACGTATCTGGTAGCTGCGCCAGTTCCGGGCGGGCCAGTTCAGCAGCGTCAGGTCGGGCGCGTGCCAGGCCATGAAGGCCCAGCGGCGCTCGTTGCCGGCCTGGATCAGTACCGGCTCGCCGTACTGCGCCAGGCGGGTCGCGGCCACCGCCGCGATCGGGACCGGGTTGCCGAACGAGCCGGTGATCCGCCAGATCCCGTCCTCGATGCCGGCGACCCAGCCGTGTGCGGCGAACTCCTCGATCGCGTCGGCGTACGGGCCGTCCTCGGCGGGGGCCGTGGGGAACGGCTCGGGGTCCCCGTGGGACGGGACGTACAGCGGCGCCGGCGTCGGAGTCGGCGCGGGCGGCGCGCTCGGGGCCGGAGTCGGCGCCGGCGGACGCGGTGCCGGTGCGGCCGGCGGCGTGGGCGCGGCCTCGACCGGGCGCGGCGTGACGACCGGTCGCGGCGCGACCGCGGGCGTCGGTGCGGGTGCCGCGGGCCGCGGGGCGGGCGTGGGCTCCGGGCGCGGGGCGAGCCGCGTGTCGCTCGGCCGCGCGGCGGTGGCCGGGCTGTACGCGAAGACCGGAGCGGAGTACACCACGCTGCCGTCGGCGCGGGTGGTGCTGCCGCGCACGACCGGACCCAGGCCCGCGGCGGGCGGGAAGCCGGCGCTCGACGCACCGCTCGGGATGGTGCCCAACTCCCGCCAGGAGCCCGGCGATCCGTCGGTGGAAGTGCTCACCGTGACCGGCTCGCGGGCGGCCTCGGCGAGCACCACGTGCAGCCCCGCGCCGTCCGCCCGCGCGCCGAGCAGCACGAGTTCGGCGCCCGCCGCGACACCGCGCAGCGCGTCCAGGCCGGCGGGCGAGGTGGTTCGGCCGTCGCCGAGCGACAACACCGGACCGCCGGCGGTGCGCACCGCGAGGTCCAGACCGCCGCCGGCCGCCGCGGTGCCGGCGAACCCGGCCCGGGTCAGGTCGGCGTTGCCGGTCAGCGCGAACCACCGGTCGCCGATCCGCCACTGTGCGAACCGGCCGTGTACCAGCCGCTGTTCGGGAAGCACGAGTACGTCGGCGGGACGACCGCCGAGCGCGGAGCGCAGCAGTGCGCCGGTGTGGCCCGACCAGTTCTCGTGCACACCGAGCAGCACCCGCGCGGGGGCCAGACGCGCGATCAGCTCGCGCAGCGTGTCGCCCGCCGGATCCACGGCCGGCGCGTACACGTGCAGCTCCTCCACCGGGCCGGCCGGCACCTGGTCCAGCAGCGAGCGGTCGAGATTGTCCAGCAGCCGCGCGTCGGGACCGGGCGTCTCGTCGGCCAGGATGTGCCGCTCGGTCAGCAGCATGGCTATCTCGCGCAGGTGGTCGCCGGCCCACGGGGCCATCTCGACCCCGTCCAGCTCGGGCAGCTTGTCCAGCCAGTCGGCCACGTCGGCCGGCAGCGCGTTGGACGCGTCGTCCTCGGTCTCGACCACCGTCCACAACCGGTCGTCGCCGGCCCAGCCGGGCAGCGCCGGGGTGCCGCCGCCGATCGCGATCCGGCTCGCGTGCTCGCCGAGCAGTACGACCAGCTTGGCGCGCAGCCCACCGGGACACACGGTGGGCGCGTAGAGGTAGTCACGGCCGGCGCCGCGCACCTGGCGTGGGTCGTGCGCCTCCTGCGCGGCGTCCCCGAAGATCGCGACGCGAGCGGAGAGGTCGCGGGCGAGGGGGACGGCGACGCGCTCCAGGAAGGGCAGGTCGACGTTCAGGCCGAGGAACAGGGCCTCGTGCAGGGCGGCGCCGTCGGTGCGCTCGTGCCATTCCCGCAGGAGCGTGACGGGGGATGCGGATCGGGTGTGCTGCGACGCGGTCATATGTCGATGTCCAAGGTCGTTCGTCCCGAGGGGATGGCGTGCGGGTGCGGCTCGCGGATGCGATCCGTGGAGCCGTCGACACGGTTCCGATGGTAGGCCCGGTCGCGGGTCGGAGGAGGAGGGCCGACCACCGAACGGGCGCGCCCCGGATCGGCGCCGGTCGGCGTGCGGGCCGCGCGGGTCATCCGAAACCACCTTCCTCGTCGCGAGGATCATCGCAGGAGTCGGCGGTGGCGATGGCAAAGGTCCCACCTCGTGGGCACCATCCGGGGGCGGAGCGCTCCCGCATCCTTGTCGCCGACCCGGCTGCCTGAGATATTAGTCCCTTCCGGCATAGGAGTGTCCGGCCGCGCCGGGGCGAATGCGTGGGTCGCCCCGTCCCGCGAACCGGTCGCGGCACCGACTTGCCGATCTTCGCCGATCCTCGTCGGCGACCCCGGACGCGGCCGGGATCCGAGGAGAATCCGGACATGACGCCGAGCCTGACAGCGCGCACCAAGAGCCGGACCGCCCTCGCCCGAGAGGCGATCCGAGGCCGCATCCTGCGCTTGGAGATGGCGCCGGGGACGGTGTTCAGCGAAGGGGATCTGGCGACCGCTCTGGGCATGGGCAAGACGCCGGTGCGCGAGGCGCTCAACCTGCTCATCCACGAGAGCCTGGTCGCGGTCGCGCCGCACTCGGGCTACCTGGTCATGCCGGTCACCCTGCGCGACATCCGGGAACTGCTCGAACTGCGTCTCACGGTCGAGACGTTGGCGGCCCGACTGGCGGCCGGCCGGCGCGATGCGGAGGGGCTGCGCGGGTTGGACGAGGCGGCGCGGGCGTGGCGGCGTACGGCTATGGGCGGGGCCTCGACGGCGGGTCGGGCGTCCGGTCCGGGGCACGGCTCCGGTCCCGGTCCGGCTCACGGCTCGGGTTCGGCTCCGGGTTCGGCTCTCGCGCGGGTGGCGGGTTCGGTACCGGATCCGGCTCACGGCTCGGTACCGGGTTTGCCGCCGGGGTCGGCTCTCGGCTCGGCTTCGGGTGCGGCGCTCCGGCCGGCGGGGGCCGGGGTACGTACCCGAGCCGGTGTCGCGTCCGTGCCGCTGGGGTGGCTCGGGTTCGGCGCCGCGCTCGCCGAGCGGGCCGGCAACGGGCGGGCCGTCGAGATAGAGGAATACGTGCTGCGCCACCAACTGCGACACCTGTGCCTGGCCGTCGCACTCGGCGAGCCGACCTGGCCGGCGCCCGACCACGGGCCACTGAGCGCCGCCTTGGCGGCGGGTGACCAGGACGCCGCGGCCGCCGCCGTCGAGTACGGCATTCGAGCGCTGGGCGCGGCCGTGTTCGGCGCGCTGGTGCCTCCGGTCGCCGCGCACCTGGGCCGCACGCACGGCAACGGATGCGACGCCGACCTCCCGGCCGACCTGCTCGACCTGGACCTGGGCACCCTGCTCCGCGCCGCCGCGACCTGACCCGCCCGCTGCGCGCCGCCGCGGGCCGAGCCGGTTGCCCGGGTCGGCGCTGCGCACGGGCGCCTACGGCGACCGGGGCCCTGTCACGGTCCGGGTGCGGGGCCTGCGATGTTCACGTCGAGTAGGGCGTCGCTGGACAGGAGGGTGTCCAGTACTCGTTCGCGGCATTCGGTGAGGCGGGTGTGTACCGCGCGTCGGGCCCCATCCGAGGCGCCTGCCGCGAGGGCGTCCAG
This sequence comes from Embleya scabrispora DSM 41855, assembly GCF_000372745.1. Taxonomy (GTDB): domain Bacteria; phylum Actinomycetota; class Actinomycetes; order Streptomycetales; family Streptomycetaceae; genus Embleya; species Embleya scabrispora. Next base: position 21,493 of record NZ_KB889671.1, read on the forward strand.
GAGCGGCGTGTCGTCGCCCGCGATCGAGCGTGGGTGCGGCCCGTCGGCGGCCACGCACAGCCGGAGCAGCCGGTGGTGTGCGTGCAGGGTCGCGCCCAGCGCGCGGCGCAGGTGCCGATTGCCTGCCAGCTCGCCGAGCAGCAGATGCAGCCGGGTGTACCGGTCCAGCCACGCGTCCGGGCCCTCGACCGGCCCCGCGCTCCGCACCCACGCGCCCTCGCGGGCCACCGGCGCGACGACCTCGGCCGGCCGCCGGGCCACCGCCGCCGCCGCGTCCTGCTCCAGCGCCCGATGCAGGTCGAACAACTCGCGCGCGGAGCGCAGGGTGACCCGGGAGACCCGGTAGCCGCTGCGCGGGATGACCTCGACGAAGCCGTCCTCGGCGAGCAGGGCGAGCGCCTCGTGCACGGGTGTCTTGCTCATGCCCAGCTCGCCGGCCACCGCCTTCTCGGTGAATCGTGCGCCGGGGGCGAGTTCCAGGTGCAGCACCCGACGCCGGACCTCCCGGTACGCCGAGCCGGTCAGCGACCCGGGCCGGCCCTCGCCGCCGGTGCGATAGCCGGGCGGACTCGCATTCGCCATGACACTCCTCTCATCGCGCACTGTCCGGCCGCGACTCGGGGCGCGGCGCGTCGATACGTGGGCCGGGGCCGACCGGGCCGACCGGGGCGACCGGGATGTGGCGGGTCGGCCCGGGCCGGTCAGTAGAAGTGCCGCAGTTCGGGCCACAGCCGCGACCAGGGCTTGGCCGTGCCCGCGCACAGTTCGACCATCGCGTGCTGCTCCTCGTTGTCGACGCCCTCCCCGTTGTCCACTCGGGTGACCAGCCGACAGCCGATGAAGTCCCGGCGCCCGGCCGAGACTTCGCCCTCGTGAACGATCACCACCGGACCGTCGGCGCGATCCGGCGGCGGGCCCCAGTCGGCGAAGGACATGTGGCCCGAATACGGCTTCGGCAGCCCTCGGGCCGGGCCGTACCGGTCGAGCGCGCCCGCCTCGCCGTAGTTGCCCGCGAACAGCACTGCCCGATCCCGCTGTTCGGGCGGGATCCGGGCCCAGGCCACCGCCGCCGCGTCGGCCAGTTCGGGCCAGCCGATCTGCTCGCCCTGCTCCGGGTTGATCGAGTTCACCGCGTTCACCCGGCCGGCCGGCAGCAGCGGCAGTGAGATCACCGCGCTGGTGACGGTGGCGACCACGAGCATCGAGCCGACCGGCACCCGCCGACCGGGTCGGGACGCGGCCCAGCGCACGGTCGGCTCGCAGCCGGCCGCGACAAGCACCAGGAGCAGCGGCAGCGCGTAGTACGACTTGCCGCCCGAGCCGATCACCAGGACGCACAGGGTCAGGTACCCGGGCAGTATCGAGCGAGCCCAGCCAATCTGCTCCGAACGCCACAGCCGCACCCCGCCGGCCACCCATATCGGCACGAACAGCGGTGACAGGTAAGCGATTTGCAGCGGAACGAACATGATCCGGTTCTCGATACCGTCGTCCGTGCTGATCCCGCCGGCGACGGTGAACTGCGGCCAGCCGTGGCCCGCCTGCCAGATCAGGCCGGGGGCGCTGAGCAGGACCGCGATCGCGATGCCCGCACCGAGCAGCCGGCCGCGCAGCACCTCGCGTGGACCGACCGCGAGCAGGCCGACCAGCAGGGCCACCACGAGATAGCCGACCAGGTACTTGTTCAGCATCGCGCCGCCGACGGCCGCTCCCACCGCGAGCCACCAACGCCCGTCGCCGGTGCGCAGCAGGCGCAGCAGGAACCACGCCACCATGAGCCAGGCGAGGATGTCCAGCGTCGCGGTGGACCACAGGTGACCGACGCCGAGCACGATTCCGGAGGTGGCCGCGCAGGCCGCGGCGAGCAGCTGGCCGGCCCGGCCGGAACCGAACTCCCGTGCTATCAGCGCGACGACCAGGACGGTCGCCGCACATGCGAGCGCGGCGAATATCCGCAGATCCTGCGGCTCGTCCCCGAACAACTCGCCGGACGCGCGGGCGAGCAGCGGAGTGAGCGGGGGTTGGTCGACGTAGCCCCACGCGAGATGCCGACCGGCCACCACGAAGTACAGCTCGTCGCGATGGAAGCCGTAGCGCGCGGACAGCGCCGCCTGCACCGCGAAGACCGCGATCATGATCAGCGCGATCGGCCGCTTCGCGAGCGGCGGCAGGGCGGGCGGTACGGGAGCGGGCAGCAGCGGCTCGGTCGACGTGCGTTTCTCCACACGGCTCATTACGTCATGGTGCCGGATCCGGGGCCGGTACGGCAGAGACTCGCGCGCGGGTCCACACAACGAGTCGGGACTCCCCTGTGAGGAAGGGCGGAACACCCGATGCCGAGCACGCGCGGCCGGCCGATCCGCTGCTACGGTGATTCCCGACCGTCCGGACGATTTCCGAGCGGACCCGGGGGCGCGCCGATGCGCGATCGACTACTGGAACCACTCGTTCGTGCCGCTCGACCTCGCGGCGGCGGTGACCGGACTGGCCGCGGTGCGCCCGGGCCGGCGGACCGCGACCGGGTATAGCCATCCGCTGATGCTGATTTCGCTCGTCCTGACCGGCACCGCCGGCCTCCAGGCCGTCGCGTTCTGGGCGTTGCGCGGCGACTTCGCGCTCGAATGGTGGGCGCCGAACCTGTTCCTGCTGCTGTTCCCGCTACCCGCGATCACGGTGCTGGTGCGGCGGTTGGCGCGCGTCCGGCCCTGAGCGAGGTCCGGCCCCGGCGATACGGGTAACGTCGTGGTGCGAAGCGTGGCCGGCTTCGCACCGCCACCCCACCCGCCCGAGGAGCCCACGACGTGTCCAAGACCCCCGAGATCGGCGCACCGGCACCGGACTTCACCCTCGACGCGGTACACCTGAGCGACGGCGAGGCGCGCCGCGAGGCGCTGACCCTGTCCGCGCAGCGCGGTCGTCCGCTCGTGCTGGCCTTCTACCCCGGCGACGACACGGCGGTGTGCACGAAGCAACTGTGCTCGTATTCCTCCGGCTTCGAACAATTCACCGACTTGGACGCCGCCGTCTGGGGGATCAGCCCGCAGGACCTGGACAGTCACGAGAAGTTCGCCCGCAAGCACGGCCTGCGCATGCCGCTGCTCGCCGACACCGATCACAGCGTGGTCCGGTCCTACGGCATCGGCCTGGGCAACAACGCGCTGCGCCGCGCCGTCTTCATCATCGACGCCGAGGGCATCCTGCGCTGGAAACACGTGGCCCTGGTCGGCCTCACCTACCGAGGCGTGGACACCCTGACCGCCCAGCTGAAGCTTCTGCGCGGCTGAGCCGCAGCGCCCGAACCGACGTCAAAAGTCCAGTGGTTGGATGAAGGTGGGGGCGCCTTGGGGTGGGCCGCCGCTGATCAGGCCGACTCCGGTGGGGCCGATGTGGACCGGGCCGCCGGAGTCGCCGGCGGCGCCGGACTGGGTGCTGCGCGCCAGGCCGGTGACCGCGCCCTCGGGGTAGTTCACGGTGACATCGGTGGCGTCGATGGTGCCGCACCGGGTGCCGCTGGAGGCACCGGTGGCGCAGACCCGGTCGCGGAGCCGAGGTCGGGCGAAGCCGGTGATCGCGGTGGTGGAGTCGCCGTCGACGATGTCGGCGGTCAGGGTCAGGCCCTCGGCCGCGGGGATGACCGCCCAGTCGGCACCGGGGAAGCGGGACTGGTCGACGGTGCCGACCAGGGCGCCGGTGCCGTCGTACCAGGTGGGCGCGTCCCGGGCGCAATGGCCCGCCGTGCCGGTCGTGTTCGGGCGGTAGCCGTTGAAGCCGGCGGTGCAGATGAGCACCGTGCCGGTGAGCCCGCTGTAGATCGCGCTGCCGCCGTGGAATCCGCTCGCGGCGTGGGAGTTCGGGTCGGCGGCCGGTCCTTTGGCCACCCGCGATCGGATCGCCGCGTCGAGTTCGACGATCTTCACCAGCGCGGGCATCAACCGGGCAGTGTTCAGGAAGGCCGAAGTGGCCGGGTCGGCGGCGCCGCGCAGGGTGGCGATCGTGAGTGTGCAGCGCTGGTGATCGATGTACCAGTACTGGCTGTTGCCGGCCCGGCCGTCCAGGGCCAGCCCGTCCAACCGGTGCCGGAGCACGCGCAGTTCGTCCAACCGGTCGACGAGGCAGCCGCCGCCGGCGGTCGGCCCGGACGCGGCCGGGCCGACCTGCGTGGTCAGGACGAGCACGGCCGCTGCGGCCATCGACAACATCGAACGCGTCACGGTGGTCCGCTTCATGCCGGACACCGTACGGACCGGCCTCCGGCGTCCGGCGGTCGATCGGGCCGGGGTCACCCGAACGAGCGGATGCGATCCGCCGCACGCGCGCCGCGCCCGTTCGCGAGCGTCGCCGCGATCGCGCCGCCGTCCGCGATTCCCGCGCGCCGCGCCGTCGCGGCCGGGCGTGACGTGCGCCACCCGGGCGGATGGCAACCCGTACCGTCTTGCGCAACTCATGGAAGGTAAGGCTAACCTAAGCACGACCCCGGGGGCGTGCCGAACCCCGGTCCCCGTCCGTACTCGTGCCCGGAGTCCCACATGCCCTCATCTCATCGCTCGCTCACGACCGCCCGGCGGCGCGTGGTTCGGCTGCTCGCCGTGGCGGGGGCCGCCGGTCTGCTGCTCACCGGGTGCGGTTCCGACTCCGACTCCGAGTCCGACGCCAAGCCCGCCGCGAACCAGGGCAGCGGCGCGCCGGCCGGCGGCGACTCGGCCGGCGGCACCCGCACCGTCAAGGACGCGACCGGCACCGCGGTCCAGGTGCCGGCCGGCCCCAAGCGCGTCGTGGTGCTCACCCAGGAGGACCTGGACGCGGTGCTGGCGCTCGGTATCAAGCCGGTCGGCATCACCAACGGCCAGGGCCTGGACAAGCCGCCCGCCTACCTGGCCGACAAGGTCAAGGGCATCGAGGTGGTCGGCAACCTGCTCCAGCCGGTGATGGACAAGGTGATCGCGGCCAAGCCGGATCTGATCCTGGCCGGCGACATGCAGGACGAGCAGGTGCTCAAGCAGCTGCGCAAGATCACGCCGGCGACGCTGGTCACGATGGCCCCCACCGACGACTGGAAGTTGTCCTTCCGCGGCATCGGCAACGCGGTCAACAAGCTGGACCAGGCGAACAAGGTGATCACCGACTACGAGGCCAAGGCCAAGAAGACCGGCGAGGATCTGACCGCGAACAAGGGCGCCGCGGTGAGCATCGTGCGCTGGAACCCGAACGGCCCGAGCTGGATGGAGAAGCGTCAGTTCGCCAGTGGCGTCGCACTCGACATGGGGCTGACCCGGCCCAAGGCGCAGGACAAGGACGGCAACGCGCACACTCCCGCGCTGAGTTTGGAGAAGATCGCCGAGATCGACGGCGACTGGCTGTTCCTGGGCACGCTCACCGCGGACGGGGCGAGCGCGCTCAAGGAGGTCCAGGAGAAGCCGGCGTACAAGGAGTTGAACGCGGTCAAGAAGAACCGCGTGGTCACCGTGGACGGTTCGGTGTGGTCCACCCGGGGCGGTCCACTGGCCGCCGACGTGGTGCTCGGCGACATCGCCAAGGCGCTGTCCGCGACCTCCTCCTGACCCGTCGTCATCGGCGGCGACCGGCCCCGGGACGCCTCGTGCGTCCCGGGGCCGGGCTGTTGCGGGACCCGGAACGCCGTGCGTCGGGCCCGCCATCCGGACGGCCCCGGTTCGCCCCCGGACTCCGGCGCCCCGATTCGACCCGTACCCGATCGACCCTTTCGTCTTCGCGCAGAAAGCCGAACATCATGGACACCCCGATCCTGCGGGCGCTGACCGAGGCGGTCACCGCCGGACGAGCCGATGCCGGCGCCGAGTTCTGGGCCCGGGTCGAGGCCGTCGGTGCTCCGCTGGTCGAGCCGGACCCGGCCGACTCCGGGCAGCGCCTGGTCACCTTCGTGTGGCGGGACGACCCGGCCGCGCCCGCCGGCGATGTGCTCGCGCTGCTGCACACGTTCACCGATCGGGACCGGCACGCGGGCGACCTGACGCCGCATCTGATGCGCCGACTGCCCGGGACCGACGTGTGGGCGCTCACCCATCGGCTGCCCGCCGACCTGCGTGCGTCGTACCAGTTCTTCGTCGGTACCGGTGCGCGCGAGCAGATCCTGCGCACCGATCGTGCCGCCTGGCTGGGCGTACTGGACGGCGCGGTGCCCGACCCGTACAACCACGCGCCGACGCTGGCCGCGCGAGACGGTCGCAATCCGTCCTCGGTGCTGGCGCTGCCGGACGCGCCCGCCCAGCCGTGGGTGCGCCGGCGGCCGGGCGTACCGCGCGGGTCGCGCCTGGACACGACGGTGGACGGGCGCCGGGTGAGCGTGCTGCTGCCCGCCGGTATCCGGCGAGAGCCCTGTCGGGTGGCGGTGTTGCTGGACGGCGAGGTCTGGGGGTCGGTACTCGACATCGGCGACACGCTGGACAACCTGCACGCCGAAGGCCGGATCCCGCCGACCGTCGCGCTGCTCGTGGACACCATGGGGCGGGATCGGCGGATCGCCGATCTCACGTGCAGCGAGCAATTCGTGGACTGGCTGGCGGACGTGTTGTTGCCGTGGGCCGGTCGGCGGTACGGGGTGGACCCGGATCCCGCGCACACCGTGGTCGTCGGGCAGAGCGCGGGCGGCCTGACCGCCGCGTTCGCGGCCCTGCGTCGGCCGGATCGGTTCGGCAACGTGCTGTCCCAGTCCGGGTCGTTCTGGTGGCCGGACCCGGACGAGAACAACGACGGACCCGAGTGGTTGACCCGGCGGTTCGCGGCGACCCAGCGGCTGCCGATCCGGTTCCACCTGGAGGTGGGGCTGCTGGAATGGATGCTGGTCGCCGAGAACCGGCGCCTGCGCGATGTGCTCCTCGAACGCGGCTATCCGCTCACCTACACCGAGTTCGACGGCGGCCACGACTACGCCTGCTGGCGCGGCGGGCTCGCCGTCGGACTCGTCGGCCTGCTGTCAGCCTCGGCCGGGAGTTGAGGCACCGGCCGGTTCGGCGCGACTGGCCTCGGTGTCCGGATACGCGGAACCGGTGCGGTCCGCAACGGCGTTCGCGTCGGTCGCATCCGTCCGCAGCGTGTCGGCGTCGGCCGGGTCCGTGCGGGCCGCCTCGGGCTCGTCGTCCCCGAACGGTGGCGGAGCCGGCGCCTCGCGCGGCAGCCGCAGCGCGAACACCGCGCCGAGTGCGACCAGTGCGGCGGTGACCCAGATCGCCGCGCGGTACGGCCCCGGTGAACTCGCGCCGTGGCCCGACCCGCCGCCCGCCTCGATCACCGCGGCGCCGGCTGCGATCCCGAGCGAGCCGCCGAGGGTGCGCACGATGGTGAACAGGGCCATCGCGTGTCCCATGTCCGGCGGTTCGATCTCGCCGAAGCCGGCGATCTGCACGGTCAGTACCGCGGTGCCGAGCACCAGCCCGACACAGAACATCAACACCCGTACCGCCCACGCGTTGTCGGCGACCCCGGGCAGGGCCAGCGCGCCGAACACGAGTGCGGCCGCCACCAACGCGGGCGTGGCCAGTCGCCGCGGGCCGAGCCGGGGCAGCAGCCGGTCGACCACCTGGGATGCGAACATCAACCCGACCGCCTCGGGGAAGACCCCCAGGCCCGCGTCCAGTGCGGAGGCTCCGAGCGCTGCCTGATAGAGCAGCGGGAAGACGAACAGCACGCCCATCAGCCCGGCCGAGGTGACCAGGGCCAGTGCGGTCGCCGAGCCGAAGGCCCGGTCGCTCAGCAACCGAAGCCGCAACAGCGGTTCGGCCGCGCGCAGTTGGTGGGCGATCGCGATGCCCAGCAGGACCAGGCCGAGGATCCCGCAGACCGCGATGGCGGGCGTACTCCAGCCCTGCGACGGGCCGAAGCCCAGCGCGTAGGTAAGCAGCGCCAGCGTCGGCGTGGTGAGCCACAGGCCGGTCCGGTCGAACGGCCCCACCACTCCCGCCCGGTACTCGCGCAGCCCGAACACACCGAGCAACACGGCGGCCGTGCCGATCGGCACATTGACCAGGAACAACCAGTGCCAGGACAGGTGTTCGGTCAGGAAGCCGCCCAGCGGCGGGCCCAACGCGGGCATCAGCGCGGTCGGCACGATCAGCCACTTGGCCAGCCGCATGCGCTCGTGCGGCGCGAACGCGGTGAACAGGATGGTCATCCCGACCGGCGTCAACAGACCCCCGGCCAGGCCCTGTACGACGCGCGCCAGGACCAGTGAGACCAGGTTCCCGGACAGCCCGCACGCGGCCGAGGCAGCGGTGAACACGGCGAGCGAACCGAGGAAGATCCGCTTGGTGCCGAAGCGGTCGCTCAACCGACCGGCGACCGGCAGCGCGGCCACCAGGGCGACCAGGAACGCGATCTCGACCGTGTTCGCGGCCACCGCGGGCCGATCGAAGTCCTCGGCGATGGTCAGCAGAGCCGGGTTGACGATCGTCGAGTCCAGGCCGTTCATGCACATCGCTGCGGTGTGGACGACGATCACGATCCATCCGGCGGCGCGTTTCGCGTTCGCCGGCGGAGCGGGTTCGAGGTGTCGCGCGGTCACCGTGCGGCCGGGCTCAGGTCGGTCCAGTGCTCGGTGATCCAGTCCAGCGCCACCGAGCGCGCACACGGCCCGTGCACGCCGGCCCAGCCGTCCGGCACGGCGGCGAAGCCCGGCCACAGCGAGTGCTGCCCGAGGTCGTTCACCAGAACCAGGAACTCGCCCGTGTCGTCGTCGAACGGATTCGTCGGGGTGTCGTGGTCACGGGAGGTCATGGGAGGGGCTCTCCAACTCGGTGAGGCGGTCCCGGACCACACGCGCGATCCGCGCGATCGGGCCGGGCAGGGTCATGTCCTTGTGCGAGCAGGCCACGTTCGTGGTGTCGATCCGCCCGGTCACGTACGGGGCCCAGGTGTCGGGGGTGAGGGTCTCGTCGATGGTGTCGACGGTGGCCCGGAAGAACAGCACGTCGCCGCGGAACACCCGGTGGTCGAAGGCGCGGACGAGGTGGTTGGTGTTGAGGTAGATGTCGTTGAGTGCCTCGATCGTGGCCCCGTCCAGTCCGGCCAGCGGGCTGCCCTCGCGGCGCAACACCGTGATCACCTCCGCGAGTTCCAACGGCGCGCCGGCCAGGCTCTCCGGTCCGTAGCCGCCCATGGTGAGCAGCGCCTCCAGCGCCTCCGCGAGATCGGGCACCGGCAGCTCGCGAAAACCCTCGGCCGGATACGCGTCCAGGATCGCGAGCACCTCCACCTCGAACCCCAGGTCCTGGAGCCGGGTCGCCATCGCATGCGCGATGATTCCGCCGGTCGACCAGCCGAGCAGCCGGTAGGGGCCGTCTCCGTGCACCTCGCGCAGCCGGTCGACATAGTGCGCGGCCAACTCCTCCAGCGTCCGAGGCAGCGGCTCGCCGGCGGTCGCCGGGCCGACGCCCTGGGCCTGGAGGCCGTACAGGGGCACGTCCGCGGGCAGGTTCCGGATCAGGCCCGCGTAGCACCAGGAGAGGCCGCCGGCCGGATGCACGCAGAACAGTGGTGCCCGGTCGGCCGGGCCGGCCGGACGCAGCGGAAGCAGCACGTCCAGCGCGTCGGTGCGATCCGTTGCCTCCAGCGCGGCGTCCAGGCCGGCGGCGGTGGGAGCCCGGAAGATCGTGCCGATGCCCACGTCCGCGCCCAGTGCGGACTTGATCCGCCCGGCGAGTCGGACCGCCAGCAGCGAATGGCCGCCCAGATCGAAGAAGTTGTCGTGCACGCCGACGGTGGGAACCCCGAGTACGTCGGCGATCAGCGCGCACAGTCGCTCCTCGCGCGGTCCACGCGGGGCGCGACCGGCGCCGGTCGAGGCGGTGTGGTCCGGGCGGGGCAGCGCCTTGCGGTCCAGCTTGCCGTTCGCGGTCAGCGGCAGTCGCTCGACCACGACCACGGCCGACGGAACCATGTGCGTGGGCAGAGTCGCGGCGGCGTGTTCGCGCAGTGCGGGCCCGTCGACGTCCGAGCCGGCGACCACATAGCCCACCAGTCGTTTGTCTCCGGGAGTGTCCTCACGCAACACCACAGCCGCATCCAAGACTTTCGGATGTGCGGCCAAAACGGCCTCGATCTCGCCGAGTTCGACCCGGAAGCCGCGAATCTTGACCTGCTGGTCGGCCCGACCGAGGTAGTCCAGCGTGCCGTCCGCGCGGCGCCGCGCAAGGTCGCCGGAGCGGTACATCCGGGCCCCGCGCTCGCCGAACCGGGCCGCGTGCGGATCGGCCACGAACCGGCCCGCGGTCAGCGCGTGCCGACCCAGATAGCCACGCGCGAGGCCCTCGCCGGCGACGTACATCTCCCCGGTCACCCCGGGCGGGACCGGCTGGAGCCGGTGGTCCAGAACGTATACGCGCAGGTCCGGGATGTTCACCCCGATCGTGCTCGCGGACCCGGCGGCGGCCGAGGCGCGGTCCAGCGGGTGGTAGGAGACGTGCACCGTGGTCTCGGTGATGCCGTACATGTTCACCAGGCGCGGCGCGTCGTCGGCGTGCCGCTCGTACCAGTCGGCCAGCCGCGCCGGCTCCAGCGCCTCCCCGCCGAACACCACGTAACGCAAAGCCAGCTCGCGTCCTGGCCGGTCCCGGTCGGCGGCCACCAACTGGTGGAACGCGGAGGGGGTCTGGTTGAGCACGGTGACCCGCTCGCGGGCGAGCAGGTCGAGGAACTCGCCCGGATCGCGGCTGACCAGGTGCGGCACCACGACCAGCCGGCCGCCGAACAGCAGCGCGCCCCAGAGCTCCCAGACCGAGAAGTCGAACGCGTAGGAGTGGAACAGGGTCCACACGTCGTCCGGACCGAAGCCGAACCAGTGGTCGGTCGCGGTGAACAGTCGGGCCACGTTGTGGTGGGTGACCGGTACACCCTTGGGTCGGCCGGTGGAGCCGGAGGTGTAGATCACATAGATCGGATCGCTCGCCCGCAGCGGGCGCTTGCGCTGGTGCTGACCCAGGTCGGAACTCGGGTAGGCGTCCGCGTCCCTGCCGTCCACCACGATTCGGGGCAGGTCGTGCGCGGGCAACCGGCGTTCGGTGGCGGAGTCGGTCAGCAGGACGACGGGCGCGGCGTCGTCGAGCATGTAGGCGAGCCGATCGGCCGGGTAGTCCGGGTCGAGTGGCAGGTAGGCGGCGCCCGCCTTGGCGACCGCGAGCAGGGCCACGACCAGCTCGGGCGAGCGCGGCAGGGCGAGCGCGACGATGTCGCCGGGGCCGATGTCGCGGGCGACCAGCAGCCGGGCCAGGCGGTTGGCCCGCGCGGACAGTTCGGCATGGCTCAGCGACGGGCCCGCGCAGCTGACCGCGATGCGCTCGGGGTGGGTACGGGCGGCCTGTTCGTAGCGGGCGACCAGGGTGGCCGACGCGGTCGCGGTCGCGGTGGGTCCGGCGTTCCACTCGACGAGCGCGCGGTGCCGCTCGGGTTCGTCGAGCAGCGGCAGCGTGTCGATCGGCGCGTCCGGATCGGCGACGGCGGCGGTGAGCAGTGCGGTGAGTCGACGGGACAGGCCGAGCACGCCGGCCCGATCGAACAGGTCGGTGCGGAATTCGACGAACCCGCCGATTCCGCGCCCGGGTTGCTCACCCACGTTCAGCGTGAGGTCGAACTTGGCCGTCCCCGACGGCACGGCGGTCATCCGCGCGGTCAGCGGACCGAGCGCGAACTCGGCGTCGGGCAGCGACTGCCACGCGATCAGCACCTGGAACAGTGGGTGCCGGCCCAGTGAACGCGGCGGGTTGAGCTCGTCCACGACCCGGTCGAACGGCACGTCGGCGTGGTCGTACCCGGCCAGGGTCGCGGTGCGCACCCGGTCCAGCAGGGTACGGAAGCTCGGCGCACCGGAGGTGTCGGCGCGCAGCACCAGGGTGTTCACGAAGAACCCGACCAGGTCGGCGGTGGCGTCGTCGTCGCGGCCCGCGACCGGGATGCCCAGCGGGATGTCGGTACCGCAACCATGCCGGGTGAGCAGCGCGGCCAGCGCGGCCTGAACGGCCATGAACACGCTGGTGCCGGTCGATCGGGCCAGCTCGGCCAGATCCGCGTGCGCGGTGGCATCGAGGTGGAACGGCACGGTGTCGCCCGCGTAGGACGCCACCTGGGGACGCGGCCGGTCGGTGGGCAAGGCGAGTTCGTCCGGCAGACCGGCGAGGGTGCGCTTCCAGAAGTCGAGTTGCCGGGCGGCCAGGGGAGTGGGCGCCGCCGCGGTGCCCAGCAACCGGGCCTGCCATGCGACGTGGTCCGGGTAGCGCACCGACAGCGGCGCGAACGCCGGCTCGCGACCGCCGACCCGGGCCGCGTAGGCGGTGGCCAGGTCGCGCGCGAGCGGTGTGGTGGACGCGCCGTCGCCGGCTATGTGGTGCAGCAGCAGGACCAGCGTGTGGGTGTGCTCGTCGGTGCGGAACAGCGTGCAGCGCAGGGGCGGTTCGACCGCGAGGTCGAAGCGGTACCGCACGGCGTCGACGATCGAGTCGCCCGGGGCCGCGAGACGCAGTTCGGGCCGGGCCCGATCGACGGTCAGGACTCGCTGATAGGGCTCGCCCGGCTCGCTCACCACGGCCGGGGCGTGCGCCTGACCCGCGGCGTGCGCTTGGTCGCCCATGGCGCTTGCCGAGCCGGGTGCGATCTCCGGAGCCGCCGAGCTCGCCTTGTCGGCTCCGCCTGCCTTGTTCGCGTTGCGCGCCTCGCCCGCACCACCCGGGTCGCTTGCCCCGCGTGCGCCGCTCGCCTCGTCGCCGAGCATCGGGTAGACGGTGCGCAGCGTCTCGTGGCGCGTCACCAGGTCGACCAGCGCACGTTCGAGCGCGGTGTGCTCCAGCGGGCCGGTCAGGGTCAGCACGAGCGGGATGTTGTAGGTGGGGCTCGGTCCTTCGAGCCGGTACATGAACCACAGCCGCTGCTGCGCGGGGGACAGCGGCAGCCGGTCGGTGGGGTGCGCCACCGGTTCCAGTACCGGGCGTGGTTGTGGCGCGGCGCCGGCCCGGACGAGTTCGGCCAGGCCCGCCGGGGTCGGCCGGCGGAACACGTCCGCCAGGCCGATCGGCGCCTCGAAGCTCTCCCGGGCCCGAGCGGCCAGTCGCGCGGCGAGCAGCGAATGGCCGCCCAGGTCGAAGAAGTCGGCGTCCCGGGCCGGTTGTTCGGTCAATTCCAGGACGGCCGCGAACAGATCGCAGAGGATCTCCTCGTGCAGTCCGCGCGGTCCCTCCCGCAAACCGGGCGCGCTCGGCGCCGGGTCCGGCAGCGCGCGCTGGTCGATCTTGTCGTTGGCGGTGCGCGGCAGCGCGGGCAGTACCAGGACCGCGGCCGGGACCATGTGCTCGGGCAACTCGGCGGCAAGGTGGGCTCGAAGCGCCTCGGGAGCCGGGCCGCGGCCGGCGACCGGGACGGCGTAGCCCAGCAGCCGTTTGCCGTGCGCCGCGTCCCGGGCGATCACCGCGGCTTGGGCAACGTCCGGATGGGCGGCCAACACCGCCTGGATCTCACCCGGTTCGATTCGGAAGCCGCGGATCTTGACCTGCTCGTCGGCCCGGCCGAGCAGTTCGAGCGTGCCGTCCGCGCGGCGCCGGGCCAGGTCGCCGGTGCGATACATCCGGGCGCCCGGATCGCCGTGCAGGGCACCGAACGGGTCGGCCACGAACCGTTCCGCGGTCAGATCGGGGCGGTTCAGGTAGCCGCGGGCCAGGCAGGCGCCGGCGATGTGCAGTTCGCCGGTGACGCCGACCGGGGTGGGGCGCAACGAGCCGTCCAGGACGTAGGCGCGCGAGGCACGCACCGGTCCGCCGACGCCGTCCGGACCCCAGAAGTAGGCGTCGACGGTGGTTTCGGTGGGGCCGTACAGGTTGATCGGTCGGCTGCCCGGGATCGCGGCCAGCCGCTGCCACAGCGGCTCGGCGACGCTCTCGCCGCCGACCACCAGCACAGCGGGGTGATGCCGGTCGGGCGCGTCCAGGCCCTCGGCGAGCAGCGCCTCGGCGTAGGTGGGCGTCACGTCCAGGTAGTCGATCCGATGTTCGTGCAGATAGCCGAGCAGGGCGAGGGGATCGCGGTAGCCGGCGTCGTCCAGCAGGTGCAGCTCGTGGCCGTGCACCATCCACAACACCGGGTCCCACGAGGCGTCGAACGCGAACGACGCGCTGTGCGCGATCCGCAGCCGGGTGCGGCCGGTGCGCTCGACGGTGGGGGCGATGTGGTCGGTGCCGTGGCTCGCGTACAGGTTGGCGAGCGAGGCGTGGGTGACCGCGACGCCCTTGGGCCGGCCGGTCGAGCCGGAGGTGTGGATCACGTATGCGCTCTGCCGCGGGTGGGGCGGTTGCGGGGCGCGATCGGGGTGCGCGGCCAGTCGGGTGCGGGTGGCCGGATCGTCCAGCAACACGGTGTGGATGGTGTGCGCGGGCAGGTCGGCGACGGTGTCGGCGGTGCCGATCAGGCAACCCGGCGCGGTGTCGGCCAGCACGTCGCGGATCCGTCGGGCCGGGTGGCCCAGATCGAGGAACTGGCAGACGCCGCCCGCCTTGAGCACGGCGAGCAGGGCGAGCACGGTGTCCGCGCCGCGGTGCAGCGCGACGGCGACCGGGACCTCGGCGGTCACACCGATGGCGATCAGCTCGTGGGCGAGCCGGTTGGCGGCCGATTCGATCTCGGCGAAGGTGCGCGCGTCGGCGCCGGACCGGACCGCGATCGTGTCCGGGGTGCGGGCGGCCTGGCGCGAGTACAGCTCGGGCAGGGTGGTGTCGACCGGCGGTTCGGCGCGGCCGGCGGTGGCCTGCTCGACCTCGGCGGGGGTGAGCAGGTCGATCCGGCCGATCGGCCGCTCGGGCGTGGTGTGCAGCAGGTCGACGAGCGCGTCGAGGTAGCGCAGCAGCCCGAGTTCGTGATCGGCCAGGGCGGCGGCCGAGTAGCGGGCGGGATGGGCGTCCAGGTCGATTCGCAGGCCGCCGTCGGCGGTCGGTGCCACGCCGATGGCGAGGTCGTCCACCGGGCCGGCGGCCAGGTTGTGCACTCGGCCGACCGCTTCGCCCAGGTTCAGGTCGCCTTCGAACGCCTTGATGTTGACCATCGGCCCGTACAGCGGCCGGGCCCGGCCGGTGGCGCCGAGTTCGCGGAGCAAATCCTCCTGGCGGAACCGCTGGTGGCGGCGCACCGCGCGCAGTTCGAGCACGACTCGGCGGAGCAACTCGGGTGCGGTGTCCCGGGGTTGCACGCGCACTCGCAACGGCAGGATGTTGACCGTCATCGCCGGGGTGCGCAGGGCGGTGCGGCTGCGTCGATTGAGCAGCGGGAGGCCGAGCACGATCTCCCGGGCGCCGGCGGTGCGGTGCAGATAGCCGGCGGTGGCCGCGATGAGCAGTTCGGCCCACGTGGCCCGGGCGATCGAGGCGGCCTCGGTGAGTCGCGCGGCGCGGCCGGGCGTGAGTTCGACGCTGCGGCGCAGGATCGGGCCCGTGGGCAGGGGAGTTGCCGGCGCTCGGGACAGGGTGACCGGCTCGGGACGATCGGCGAGGTGGTCGAGCCAGAACGCGCGATCGGTGTCGTACGCTTCGCTCCCTCGGTAGTCGGCCTCCTCCGCGACCAACTCGCGCAGGGTGCCGAACGGGTTGGGGGTGGGCCGGTCATGGCGGGTGAAGGCGGTGTACGACTCGGCGACGCGGCGGCCGATCAGGGTGAGCGCGTACGCGTCCACCGCGACGTGATGGACGCGCCGGTACCACCAGTGCAGTTCGTCGGCGAGGCGGAACACGGCGTGGGTGACCAGCGGCCCGGTGATCGGGTCGACGGGCCGGGCCAGGTCCGCGCGCAGCCACGCGTCGGCCTCGGCTTCCGGGTCCTGCGCGCCGCGCAGGTCGAGGAGATGCACCGGGTGCTCGTGGTCGCTCACGCGTTGCGTCGGGGTGCCGTCGGTGCCCGCCACCACCAGCACGCGCAGCGTCTCGGCCTCGGCACCGACCAGGCGCAGCGCCCGCGCGAACAGGTCGGCGTCCAGAGGGCCGCGGATCACGACCCGGTCGCCGGTGTTGTAGCCCGGATCGTCCGGCATCAGGGCCTGCGCGTAGACGATGCCGGCCTGGGCGGCGAGCAGGGGCAGTCGGGCGACGTCGGTGCCGGCGCGGGCCGGGGTGGGCACGTCGGGCTCGGCCGGCTCGGCGGCCTCTGCGGGATCCGGGACGGTGGTCTCGGCCTGGTGGTGACGCATGGTGTGGAGACTCCCGGGACGCGACGACGACGGGCGGCACGTACCGGCCCCGGCACGTGAAGTTAGGTAAGCCTAAGCTATCTTCCGGAGGTTCGTCAGGGTGCCCCCGGGACGAAGAAATCTCGATGAAGCGGAGCGGAACATGAGCGTGGCCGACGTTGCGGACCGACCGGCCTCGGATGCCGACCGGGCCGCGATCCGCGATCGGGTCCGGGCGAACCGGGACGAACTGCTCGCGCTGAGCCGGCGCATCCACGCCCATCCGGAGCCGGCGTTCGCCGAACACCGGGCCGCCGCGTGGTGCGCCGATCTGCTGCGCGCCCACGGCTACGCGGTCACCGCACCCGCGTACGGCCTGGACACGGCCTTCGTCGCGAGCATCGGATCGGGCCCGATCACCGTCGCGATCGCCTGCGAGTACGACGCGCTGCCCGGGATGGGCCACGCGTGCGGACACAACCTGATCGCGGCCGCCGGTGTCGGCGCGGCCCTCGCGCTCGGGCCCGCCGCGGATCGGCTCGGGCTCACCGTGCGCGTGGTCGGCACCCCGGCCGAGGAGCGCGGCGCGGGCAAGGCGTTGCTGCTGGACGCGGGCGCGTTCGACGGCGTGGACGCGGCGATGATGGTGCACCCGTGCCCGTTCGAGGTGGCCGAGTTCCGCTCCTTCGCGCTCGGCACGCTGTCCGTGGAGTACCTCGGCACCGCCGCGCACCCGAGCCTGAATCCGCACGAAGGCCGCAGTGCCGCCGATGCGCTGACGGTCGCTCAGGTCGCGTTGGGCCTGCTGGGGCGGCAGTTGCCCGCGGACTGGCGCGTGCACGGCATCACCACGGCGGCCGGCACCTCGCCCAACGCGGTGCCGGACCGGGCCACCGCCGAATACGAGCTGCGCACCACCGACGCGGCCCACCTCGCCGAACTGCGCACCCGCGTCGAGGCATGCTTTCGCGCCGGCGCCCTGGCCATCGGCTGCGAGGTCCGGCTGACCCGCCCGGAGCCGGACTACCTCGACTTCCGCACCGATCCCACCCTGATCGCGCTGTGGCGAGCCAACGCACGGGAGTTGGGCCGTCCGGAGCCGATCGAGCGACCCCCCTTCGCATGCACCGACATGGGCAACGTCTCACACGCCATCCCCACCATCCACCCGGTCCTGGACATCACCGGCGGCACATGCGGCCCGCACGAGCCGGCCTTCGCCGAGGCCGCCATCTCCCCGGCCGCCGACCGCGCCATCCTCGACGGCGCCACCGCCATGGCCTGGACCGCCGCGGACTACGCCCTGCTACGCCGAGACGGCGGAGCGGACGCCACGGAGGGATAGGGACTCCGGAGCGGGGACTCCGGGCAGTGGCATCGCCCCGGCCGGTCGGCCCCGACGGGCCGCCGGCTCCCGGCGCCCCACCGCCCCTGCGCCACGTCCGCCCACTTCTGCCCCGGACCGACGTCTCGGGCGCGCCGGCGCCCCGTCGGTTCGGTTTTCCACACCCCTGCCGCACCGGGTCGCACGACCCCGTTTTCGGGTGTTCACACGGTAGTTGGCCGGCAGGGACGCGCGGGATGGTGGGCCGGTATCAGTGCACCCTTGAGGAGTCGTCGTGTCCGCACACGTGGTCCATGTCCCCGGCAGCCCGTTCCCGCTGAGCCGCCGTCGGTGTTGCGCGCTGGCGGTGGCGCTCGCCGGATCGGCGGTCGCGGTGGGTACGCCGGCCGCCGCCGCCGAGCATCGGGCGCCCACCCGAGAGCGGTTGCGCCGCGAGGCGGAGCAGTTGCTTCGGGACGGCAGTTACGTGAACGCCGCGATCCTGGCGCGCGACGGGCGCGAGTGCGCCGAGGGGTACGCGGGGCCCGCCGACCTGCGCACCGGGCGGCCCGTACCGCGTGACGGGCAGGTGCGGATCGGCAGTGCGACCAAGACGTTCGTGGCCACCGTCGTACTGCAACTGGTCGCCGAGGGAAGGTTGTCGCTGACCGACCCGGTGGACACGTGGTTGCCCGGGGTGGTCGCCGGCAACGGGAACGACGGCCGGCGGGTGACGGTGCGCCACCTGCTCCAGCACACCAGCGGCCTGCACAACTACTCGAACGAGCTGCCGGACACCGCCGCGGGCTTCGAGCAGGCTCGGCTGCGCAGCAGCGATCCGCACCGGCTGGTGGCGGGCGCGATGCGGTTCGCGCCGAGCTTCGCGCCCGCCGACCCGGCGGACCCGGCGCCGAACTGGGAGTACTCGAACACCAATTACGTGCTCGCCGGGATGATCGTCCGCCGCGTCACCGGGCGTTCCTGGGCGGAGGAGGTACACAGCCGCGTGGTTCGCCCGCTCGGCTTGGCCGACACCTACGCACCCGGCGACGATCCGACGCTGCGCGCCCCGTACGCCCACTCCTATCACCGCTTCGCCGACCGGGACGCCTGGGTGGACACGACCATCCGCAACATGACCTGGGGCGACGCCGCCGGCGAGCTGATCAGCACCCACGCCGACCTGGACCGCTTCTTCACCGCGCTGCTGCGAGGCCGGTTGTTGCCGCCCGCACAACTCGCCCGGATGTGCGACACCGTGCCGATGCCGGCCGACTTCGAGCAGGTCATGCCGGGAGTGCGCTACGGGCTCGGGTTGATGCGCCAACCGCTGCCCGGTGGCGGCCTTCGCTGGGGACACGGCGGCGACATCGAGGGCACGAAGATCCGGATGGGGGTCACCGGGGACGGCCGGCGCAGCGCCGTGATCGTGGTCAACGGCACCTACGCGGACGACGAACACGAGCTGCCCGCCGAGGTGTCCGTGCAGCGGCTGACCGACCGACTGCTCGCTCCCGGGGCGTCCTGAGCAGGTCGGCACGCGCCCCGAGGCCATCGCCCATGCGGAGAGGAACCCGCCATGAACTTACCCACCCGACCGCCCCGTTCGAGGCTCCGTGCCGCGTGCCTCCTCGCCGCCGGCGTCGTGCTCGCCGGCACCACGGCGGCCGCGCCGAACAAAACGCCCGACCCGCCCGCGTCCCGCCTCCAGCGCGACACCGACGCGATCCGTGCCGCCGGCGCGATCGGCGTCACCGTGCGCTACACCGCACCGGACACGGTCCGCACCACCCGCAGCGGCGAGGCCGAGTTGCGCACCGGCCGACCGTTGTCCCGCGACGGCCACTACCGGATCGGCAGCACCACCAAGACGTTCGTCGCCACCGTCACCCTGCAACTGGTGGCCGAGGGCAGGCTGCGGTTGGACGAACCGATCGAGACCTGGCTGCCGGGAGTGGTGCGCGGCAACGGCAACGACGGCCGCCGGATCACCCTGCGGCAGTTGCTCCAGCACACCAGCGGCATCCCGGGCTACACCGCCGTCCCGGCAGCCGTCCCGGGCCTGTACTCCGCACGCGGCTATCGGGAGAACCGTTTCCGGCACTATCCGCCCGAAGAACTGGTCGGCGCCGCACTCACGCTGCCGAGTCGGTTCGAACCGGGCACCGCGTGGGCCTATTCGAACACCAACTTCGTGCTCGTGGGCATGATCGTCGACCGGGTGACGGGCCGGTCGTGGGGCGAGGAGGTGCGTGACCGGATCCTGCGACCGCTCGGCCTGCACGACACCCGCGTCCCGGGCGACGATCCCTACCTGCCCCGCCCGCACGCCCAGGCCCAGCACACCTTCGCCGGCGACGACCGGCCCACCGACACGACCGTGCTCAACCACACCGTGGCCGACGCGTCGGGCGCGATGTACGGAACGCCGAGCGACATCGACCGGTTCTTCGTCGCGCTGCTCTCCGGGCGGCTGCTCGGCCCCGCCGAACTCGCCGAGATGCGACGCACCCGCCCGATTCCGGACGAGCCCGGGCGCGGCTACGGCCTGGGCCTGGAGACCACCGAGCTGAGCTGCGGCGGGCGCTACTGGCACCACGGCGGCGACGATCTCGGCTTCTCCAGCGAGAACGGCGTCACGGCCGATGGTCGGCGCGCCGTCCTGGTCGTGAAGAACGGCGTCGACGAGAACGACGAGGCGGGCGGCGCACGGGTGGACGCGGCGACCAGGGCACTGATCGACCACGCCCTGTGCGCGCCGAATCCGTCCCGCCCGTGAACCCCGGGATCGCTCTCGCCCGTGAGCCCCGGGATCGCTCTCGCCCGTGAATCCCGGGATTCGCCCCGCCCGTGAACCCCGGTCCCGGCCGGCCGTCGACTACCGCTCGGGCGAGAGCAGTTCGGCCCACCCCTCCAGGGTCGGCCGCTCCGCGAGGTCGGCGAAGTCGACGGTGACGCCGTGCTCGCGGGTCCAGCGTTCCACCAGGGCCATCACCCGCACCGAGTCGAGGCCGTAGTCGACCAGGTTCTCGTCGTCGGGGATGTCCGCCGGATCCTCGCCGAGGATGTCGGCGACGTCGGTGCGAATCACTTCGAGGGTCAGCGCCATGTCCGTCCGCTTCCCCGTGAACAGCGACTCGGTGTCGGTGACCACCGCGCAGTTCGCGGCGGCCCAGCGCAGGGCCATCCGGTGGTTGTCCGAGGTGAAGTCGGCCACCGCGTCGGCCACCACGAACGCCTGGATGTCCTGCATCCACGCGTCACACGCGGTGGTCATCACGCCGATGTGCGCGTACACCCCGACGAGCACCAGTTGGTCGCGGCCGAGTTCGCGCATCCACTCGCCCAGCTCGGTGCGGACGAAGGCGCTGTACTTCCACTTGGTCAGCACGGTGTCGGCCGGACCCGGGGCGACGGCCGGTGCGATCGCCGCCTCATGCGGGTCGTCGGGCAGTCCCGGGCCCCAGAAGTCCTTTTGCAGGCCGCGCTGTTCCGCGGTCTGGCCGCCGGGCTGCGCGGAGTAGACCACCGGCACACCGAGCCGGCCGCAGTCGTCCTTGAGTCGGGCGACGTTCGCCAGCAACTCGGTGACCGGTGAGGCGTCCGGTGTGAAGGCGGACAGGAAGTAGTTCTGCAGGTCGTGCACCAGCAGCACGGCACGGGCCGGGTCGACGACCCAGTCGACCCGGTTGGTCGGCAGCTCGGTCGGGCCCGGCATCGGATACGGAGCGATTTTCGGCAGTGCCATGACGGCCTTTCCAGACGGTGGTGGAGGATGAATCGCCCGAATCAATCGGCTTTCCGGGCCAATCCCGCGGCGATCGCCGCGCGCAGGTCCTTCTTGCTGACCTTGCCGACGCCCGTATACGGGAACGTCTCGACGAACTCGACATGGTCGGGCACCTTGTAGCCGGCCAGACCGCGTTCGCGCACGAAGCGGCGGATGGCCACCGGCCTCAGCGGCTCGGCCCCGGCGCGCAGGATCACGTAGGCGCACGTACGTTCGCCCAGGTAGGTGTCCGGTACCGCGACCACGGCCGCGTCGTGCACGGAGGGGTGGGCGAGGATGTGGTTCTCCACCTCCTCGGCCGCGACCTTCTCGCCGCCGCGGTTGATCTGGTCCTTGGCCCGGCCCTCGACCACCAGGTGGCCCGAGGGGAGTCGGCGGACCACGTCTCCGGTGCGGTAGAAGCCGTCCTCGGTGAACGATCTCGCGTTGTGCTCGGGCGCGTTCCAGTAGCCGCGGATCGTGTACGGCCCTCGGGTGAGCAGGTGGCCGGTGGCGCCCTCGGGCAGTCGCGTGTCGGCGTCGTCGACGATTCGGATCTCGTCGTCCGGCGAGATCGGTCGGCCCTGCGAGGTGACGATCAGCTCGTTCGGGTCGTCCAGCCGGGTGTAGTTGACCAGGCCCTCCGCCATCCCGAACACCTGCTGGAGCGTACAGCCGATCGTGGGGGTGACCCGACGGGCCGCCTCCTCGCTGAACTTCGCGCCGCCGACCAGCAGGACGCGCAGGCTGCTCAGGTCGAAGCCGCCGCGCTCGGCCGCCTCGATCCAGGCCAGTGCCAGCGGCGGAACCACCCCGGTGATGGTCACCCGTTCGCGCTCGATCAGGGCGAACGCGACGTCGGGGGTGGGTCGGGGGCACAGCACCACGCGGGCGCCGGCGTACAGCGCGCCGAGCGTGCCGGGTGAACTGAGCGGGAAGTTGTGTGCGGCGGGCAGCGCGCACAGGTACACGCTGTCCGCGTCCACCGCGCAGATCTCGTTGGAGCCGCGCAGCGAGTAGATGTAGTCGTCGTGCGTACGCGGGATCAGCTTGGGCACGCCGGTACTGCCACCGGACAGTTGCAGGAAGGCGAGTTCGGCCGGGCAGGGCGGGTCGGTGACTTCCACCGGGTCGAGTTCGACGTCGCTCAGCGCGGTGTGTTCACCGGGGTCGCCCACCACCAGGACGTGCTTCAGCGCGGGCAGGTCGGCACGCACCTTGCTCGCGAGCGCCCGATGGTCGAAGCCCTCGGACACGTCGGGGATCACATAGGCGACGGCCTCGGTGAACGCGCAGAAGTAGGCGATCTCGGTCTCGCGGTGGGCGGGCAGCGCGAAGACCGGCAGCGCACCGATTCGGAACAGCGCGAAGACCAGGGCGAAGAACTCGGCCACGTTCGGCAGTTGCACCACGACCCGGTCGCCTTTGCCGATCCCGCGAGCGAGCAGCCCGGCGGCGAGTCGGTCGGCCCGGTTGTCCAGGTCCGCGTAGCTCCAGCGGCGGTCGCCGTCCACGATCGCGATCCGGTCGGGGTGCGCGGTGGCGCGCTCGCGCAGCATGCCGCCGAACGTCTCGCCGCGCCAGTACCCGGCGGCCCGGTAGCGTTCGGCGAACCCGGTGGGCCAGGTGGGCGCGGGTACGGAGCTCGGGGCGCTCACGAGCGGCCCGCCACGGCGTGCAGGAAGGTGCGGAACTTCGCGTCGGTCTCCGCGATCTCGGCTTCCGGCGTGGATGCCGCCACGATGCCGGCGCCGGCGTACAGCCGCAGGGTGTCCGCGTCCGCCTCGGCGCAGCGGATGGTGACGACCCATTCGCCGTCGCCGTCCGCGTCGCCCCAGCCGACCATGCCGGTGTACAGGCCCCGGTCGAACGGTTCCAGGTCGGCGATGGTGTGGCGGGCGGTCGCGGTCGGGGTGCCGCACACGGCCGGGGTCGGGTGCAGCGCGCAGGCCAACTCCAGTGCGGAGGCCGGGTCCTGGGCCGGCAGCGTGCCGGTGACGGTGGTGGACAGGTGCCACATCGCGGCGGTGCAGACCAGGGTCGGCCGTTCGGGCACCTCCAGGGTCTCGCAGAACGGCGCGAGCGCGGCGCGCACCGCGGCCACCACGACGGCGTGTTCGTGCAGATCCTTATCGGATTCGAGCAGGCCGGTCGCGCGGCGCACGTCCTCGGCCAGATCGGCGCTGCGTTTGGCGGAGCCGGCCAGCGGGTTGGCCAGCACGTGCCGGCCGGCGCGCGAGACGAGCAGTTCCGGACTGGCGCCGATCAGCGTGCTGCCGGCTCGTACTCCCGGCACCGCGAAGGTGTAGCCCTGCGGGTCGCGACGGGCGAGGCGCTGCAACAGCAGTGGTATGTCCGGCGGTTCGGCCGAACGCAGTTCCAGGGTGCGGGCCAGCACCACCTTGTCCAGCGTGCCGGCGCGCATCCGCCGGACCGCCTCGGCCACGCCCGTTCCGTATGCCTCGGGCGCGGGCACCGGTCGGATGTCCCATGCGGTCGCGGTCGGTTCGGGAGCGGCCAGCGCGATCAGCGGATCGGCGGACAGCGGCGGTCCCCAGCCGGCCGCCTCCGGGACCACCAGCGCGGCACGCTCGCCCTGATCGAAGGGGACGGCGCCGAGCACGACCGGGCCACGCCCGCCGACCGGGCTCGCCGCAGCCAGCGTCTCCGTCACCCGAGTGGCCAACGGCCGTTCGTCGTGCCCGACTTCCGCTTGTGTGCCGTGCGCGAGCAGGGTGCGCGTCGGCGACGCGAAGAAGCGCGCGCTGCCGGGTCGATACGCGTCGAGCAGCGCGGTCGCCGCGCCCACTGTGGCGAGGCCGGTGGCTTCTGGGGTGGTCACCTGAGGCTCCTTTGATTCTCCGGCGGGGTGCTGCGGAGGCCGTGCGGCGGCTCGATCGACGAGCCGAGTCGAACCGGTGCGGTGCGGGGATGGCGTCCGCCGAGCCGGGCGGGACGGTGTGGGTCGGGCCCGGCGAAGGTGCTGAGGGTCCGTCACACGTGCAGCGTCGCGCCGCCGTCGACGTACATGTTGTGCATGGTGATCTGCCGGGCCCGGTCCGAGGCGAGGAAGACGACCGCCTCGGCGATGTCGGCGGGGTCGGCGATCCGGCCCAGCGGGATCCCGGTGCGGTAGCTGGCGAGGTCGCCGTCGAGGACCCGCCGCGGTGCGTCCGCGTCGGTCCACAGGGCGCGTTGCATGGGGGTGTCGGTGGAGCCGGGCGAGACCACGTTGCAGCGCACGCCGCTGCGCGCGAGTTCCAGGCCCAGACACATCGTGAACATGGTCGCGGCGGCCTTGGACGCCGCGTACGCCGCCATTCCGGTGCGCGGGATGCCGGCCGCGTTGGAGCCCACCGTGACGATGCTGCCCGCACCGCGTCCGGCCATCGGGCCGGCCACCGCGCGGCTGGTGTGGAAGACCCCGGTGCTGTTGACCGCGAACGTGTCCGCCCAGGCGCGGTCGGTGAGTTCGGCCACCGGCGAGGTGTGCAGCACGCCCGCGACGTTGACCAGGATGGCGATCGGTCCCAGGTGGCGCTCGATCGCGGCCACGGTGGCGGTGACCGCCGGGCCGTCGGTGACGTCCAGCGGGTAGGCGACCACCGCATCGGTGTCGTCGTCGGCCATCAGGCTCTTGACGCCGACCGGGTCGCGGTCGGTGGCGGCGACGATCGCGCCGTGGTCGACGAGGGCCCGGACGACGGCGGCACCGATGCCTTGCGCGGCGCCGGTGACCACCGCGACGCGGCCGGCGAGGTCTGATGGGTGCACGAAAATCCCCTCGGCGAACACCACTCCGGAGTCGGAGTTTAGGTGAGCCTAACCTAACCTCATGCCGCTGGTCGATGGTGCGCGGGGGCGCGGTTGAATCACCCGATCCCGGGCGGGTGGCGGGATTTCGCGCCCGAAGTTCCTTCCGTTCGGCGCCCTCGGGTGTCGCCCGAGGCGTCGCCGGTCCACGAGGGCGATCTCCCCCGAAGGTTCTCGAAGGGCCTTGAAGGATTAGGTTAGCCTCACCTTATGACTGTGCATCAGCCGATTCCGCGAAACTCGGCGGGCCTTCCGAGCGATCCCGCCGACGCGACGCCGGGGCCCTCGGACGAACGCCCCGACGCCCTGTCGAGGAATCCGCACGGCCGGCGCACGGTGCTCTTCTCGGGGATCGCGCTGATCGCCACGGTGCTGGTGCTGGCCGGCGTCTCGCTCTCGGTGGGCGCCGGCGAAGTCGGCGTCGGCGGCGCGTTCGACTACCTCTTCGACCGGGGCGGCGCGCGCTCGGACACCCATCTGACCCTGGTCATCCGCGATCTGCGGCTTCCCCGCACGCTGACCGCGCTGCTCGCCGGCGCCGCACTGGGCGTGGCCGGCTGCCTGCTCCAGACGGTCACCCGCAACCCGCTCGCCGAAACCGGCCTGCTCGGCGTCAACGCGGGCGCCTCGCTGGGCGTCGTGCTGGGCATCACGCTGGTCGGCGTGCAGACCGGATACGGCTATCTGCTCTGGGCGTTCGCGGGTTCGGCCGTCGCGGGACTGCTCGTGCTGCTGATCTCCGGGCAGCGGGGCGGCGGTTCGCCGATGCGGCTGGTTCTGGCGGGCGCGGCGCTGAGCGCGACATTCGGCGGCGTCACCAACGTGCTGATCGTGAACTCGACCGAGGCGTACGACACTTTCCGCTTCTGGGTGCTCGGCTCGCTGGCCGGTATCCAGGGCTTCGAATCGCTGGGCAGCCTGGCCCCGGTGCTCGCGGTCGGCTTCGCGATCGCGCTGCTGACCTCCCGCTCGTTGTCCGCACTGGTGCTCGGCGACGACCTCGCCCGCAGCCTCGGCCATCGCCCCGCGCCGACCCGGGTCCTGGTCGCCCTGGCGGTAACCCTGCTCACCGCGTCCTCGGTCGCCCTGGTCGGCCCGATCTCCTTCCTCGGCCTGCTCGCCGGCTTCCTCGCCCGCACCCTGGTCGGCCCGCGGGTCCCGGCCCAGTTGTGCTTCGCGGCCCTGATCGGCGCGGCCGTACTGACCGCCGCCGACGTCGCGGCACGGGTGGTCTCCCGGCCGTTCGAGGCGCCGGTGTCGGTGATCGTCGCGCTGATCGGCGCGCCGCTGCTGATCGGCGTGGTCCGCTCCCGGCGGCTGGGCGCGCTGGGCCTGACCGACCCGGCCACCGCCGAGCCGGCCACACGCGCGGGCAATGGTCGCTCGCCGCTTCGACGGCTGGGGCCCGCCGTCGCCGCCCGAGTGCCGCGCCGGCTGCGCACGATGCCCGAACACCTGGTGCTGCGCCGCGGCGCGCTGTCCCTGCTGTTGCCCAGCCGGGCCGTGCTGACCACCATCGTGCTGGCCGTCGCCCTGCTCGGCGCGATCGTGCTGTCCGTGTACTCCGGGCAACGCGAACTGGGCCTGGTCCGCACCTTCAACGCGGTCTTCGGCCACGGCGACCACTTCGACGTGCTGCTGGTCCGCGAGTTCCGGCTCGGTCGCATCATCGCCGGGGTGGCGGCGGGCGCGGCGCTGGGCGTCGCGGGCTGCCTGACCCAGACCCTGGCCCGAAACCGGCTGGCCACCCCGGAGTTGCTGGGCGTCAACGACGGCGCGACCGCGGCCGTGCTGATCTCCGTCTCGTTCAGCGCAAGCGGGACCTTCGGCGCGTGGTGGGCCGGGCCGATCGGCGCGATGGTCGCCGTCCTGGTGGTCACCGCGGTCGCCGGCGGCCTGGGCCAACGCGGCTACCGGGTCCTGGTGGTGGGCCTGGCGCTGTCCGCGCTCGCGTCGGCGATCACCCAGGTGGTGCTGGCCCGACGCTCGCTCAACTCGGCGAGCGCGCTGTACGTGTGGAGTTCGGGCAGCCTGAACGGGCGCGGCTACGACGTGGCCGGGCCGGTACTGATCGGGTTGGCCGTGCTGGTCCCGCTCGCGCTCGTGCTCGGCCGCAAGCTGGACGTGTTGCGCTTCGACGACTCCACGGCTGCCTCGCTGGGCGTGGACCCGGCCCGGATCCGGCTGATCTGCCTGATCGCCGCGGTGTGTCTGGCCGGACTGGCGGTCGGGATCTGTGGGCCGGTGGGCTTCGTCGCGCTGGCCGCGCCGGTGATAGCCGGCCGGCTGGCCGGACCGCTGCGGGTGCCGATCCTGGGCTCGATGCTGGTCGGCGCGATCCTGATCGTGCTGGCCGACATGCTCGGCCGCATCCTGCTGGACGGAGCGGAGATTCCGGTCGGTGTGGTCAGTACGGTGCTCGGCGGCCCGTTCCTGCTGTGGGTGCTGCTGGGACGATCGAGCGCGACGCGCGCCTAGGGCGGCCTGCGGACGCGCCCGTGCCGCGATCCGGCGGTGCTCGGGCCTGTTCGGGCTTTCGGACGTGCACGGACATGCACGAGCGTGCTTGCGCGGCAAGAAGTTACTGCAAACGGGTGTACACCCAAAGGGGCGGGGCACTATGCCCGGGCACCGAACACCACGCACCGCGTACGACCAAGAGGGGAAGCCGACCATGAACCCGAGCGCCACGACCGCTTCCACCGCCGCCGTGGAGGCTGCTCACGCCGCTCTGCCCGGCGCGCCGTCGGCGGCGGCCGAACCGCCGGTGGTCGAAATGCCGACCGTCGAAGACATGGCGGAGGTCACCGCGAGCGACGCGCGAGCGATGTCCAAGGTGCTCTTCGACCGGCTCAAGGTGTTGGAGGAAGGCACGCACGAGTACCAGTACGTGCGCAACACCCTGATCGAACTCAACATCCCCCTCGTCCGGTTCGTCGCCGCGCGCTATCGCTCGCGGCACGAGTCCACCGAGGAGATGGTGCAGGTCGGCACGATCGGCCTGATCAAGGCCATCGACCGGTTCGACGCGGCGTTCGGGACCGAGTTCCCCACTTTCGCAATCCCCACCATATCGGGCGAAATCAAGCGTTTCTTCCGGGACACCAGCTGGGCCGTGCACGTGCCGCGCCGACTTCAGGAACTGCGCCTGGAACTGGCCCGCGCCCGGGACGCCTTCACGTGCGAGTTCGACCGGGAGCCGACGCCCGCGGAGTTGGCCGAACGGCTCGGCATCAGCGTCGAGGAGGTCACCGAGGGGCTGACCGCCGCCGCCGGCTACTCGGCCGCCTCGCTGGACGCGCCGGCCGGGGACGACGGTCCCGCCGAGAGCTACGCCGTGCGGTCCTCGTTCGTCGATCCCGGCTACGAGATCGCGGAGAATCTGCATGTGCTCAAGCCGCTGCTGTCGGCGCTGCCGCAGCGCGACCGGGACATCGTGTCGATGCGGTTCGGCGAGGAGCTGACCCAGGCTCAGATCGGCGAACGGCTCGGGATTTCCCAGATGCACGTGTCCCGCCTGCTCAGTCGCATCCTGACCCGGCTGCGCACGGAACTGTTGGCCGACTGACCGGCCGCGGCCGCGGGCCCGGGACGCCGTCGGGCGTTGATCGGGCCCGCGGCGAGGCGGGTCGGGCTCGGCGTTCGGGCCCGAACGCCGAGCGGGCCCGGGGCGTCGTTCGGGCCGAGAGTGCCGGTCAGACCCGGGGGGTCGGTAGAGCCGCCGCGTGACTCAGGAGGCCGGCCATCGCCTCCGGGAAGTCGGCCGTGATGGCCGGACCCAACTCCGGACCCACCTCGTCGGCCGCCGCGCCGGTGATCTCCAGGCGGTGTGTCACCCGCGCGCCACCGGCGGGCAGGCGGGTCAGCGTGTGCGCGAAGCGCAGCACCACGCCGCCGAACTCGGTCTCGTCCGCGTAGCGCGCATGCTCCTCGATCTCCACGATCCGCGAGCGGATCGGCTCCTGACCACTGGGAGTCATCGAGACGTGCGAACCGACCTCGAACGGGCCCTCCAGGGAGACCGCCTCCATCGAGGTGTCCCACTGCGCCCAGTTGTCGAGGTCCTTGAGGACGGCCCAGATCGCCTCGACGCCGACCGCGGTCTCGACCGTGTGCTCGTGAGTCCACATGATGTGCCTGCTTCCGGTTCGTTCGGTTCGCTGGTCGCTGTTTGCTGGGACGATTTAACCTATGCAGAGATTATCTGTGCAACGACTATCCCGCAAGGACCTCCGAGTCGACGGCTCCGGTGTCGGCGGCGTCGGGAACAGGGTCGGATCCCGCTTCGTTGTTCGATCGGCTGCCCCGGTCGAGCTCTCGGGCCGGGTTGCGCGCTCGGGTCGGGGACGGGCCGAGGTGGTGGTGCTCGGGGACGTGGTGCACGGGGTACGGGGTGCGGACGCACGTCGCATGTCGTGCGTCGCGTGGCGCCCGGCGTGCCAGACGTCGACGACACGGGTGTGCACGCGCCCGCGGAAGTGGAGGCCCCAGTGGGCTCGTCCGGTGCTCTCACCCGGTCCGTACGTCGCTTCCTGGGCAGACCCGGAACGGTGGGCTCGACCGGCCTTCGCCCGCTGGTCCGGCGCGCGGGAGAGCGGGAACCGGCCCTGCGCGAACTGACCGACGCGGAGCTGGGCGCGGCGGTGGACGCGCTGCGGACCCGGATCGAGGCGAAGGGCGGGGCCGAACCGAGAGGCCGGGCCGAAGCGAGGGGTGAGGTCGGGACGCGGAAGGCGTCGGCGGCGCCCTGGGACGACGACGCCCTGGTCGAACTGTGCGCGCTGGGCCGCGAGGCCGCCTTCCGCGCCTTGGGCGAACGTGCCTTCGACGTACAACTCCTGGGCGTGTTGGGCCTGTTGCGCGGCACGGTGGTGGAGATGGCCACCGGCGAGGGCAAGACCCTGGTCGGCGCGCTGGCCGCGGCCGGTTTCGCGGTCCAGGGTCGGCGCGTGCACGTGTTGTCGGTCAACGACTACCTGGCCCGCCGCGACGCCGAGTGGATGCGGCCCGTCTATGAACTCCTGGGCGTACAGGCCGGTTACGTGACCCAGGAATCCACGCACGCGGAGCGGCGGGCCGCATACGCCCGGGACGTCGTACACGTCGCGGTCGGCGAGGTGGGCTTCGACACGCTGCGGGACCGGTTGCGCACCGCCGCCTCGGAGTTGGTGCTGCCCGAGCCGGACGTGGCCATCGTCGACGAGGCCGACGCGGTACTGATCGACGAGGCCCGGATTCCGCTCGTCCTGGCCGGCGGGGTGGCCGCGGGCTCGGACGAGGCGGAGGCCGCCCGGGTGGTCGAGGGCCTGGTCGACGGCCTGCACTTCGAGGCCGAGACGGACGGGATGACCGTGCACCTCACCGACGCCGGCGTGACCGAGGTGGAACGCGCCTTGGGCGTGGACAACCTCTTCGCGCTCGGAATGGACACCCGGCTCTCGCAGATCAACGTCGCGCTGTACGCGAGCGTGCTGCTGCGCCGCGACGTGGACTACCTGGTCCGGGACGGCCGGATCCGCCTGGTCGACGCCAACCGCGGCCGGCTGGCACAGCGCCAACGCTGGCCGGACGGGCTGCACGCGGCGGTGGAGGCCAAGGAGGGCCTGGTCGTCGGGCCGCGCGGTGAGGTGCTGGACCAGTTGATCGTCCAGGACCTGATCGGCGGATACCCGACCGTTGCCGGGATGACCGGTACCGCCGTGATCGTGGCCGAGCAACTCCGCGAGTTCTACCGCCTGGAGACCGGTGACCTGCCGCCGAACGTGCCGTGCGTGCGGGTCGACGAGCCGGACCGGCTGTACGACAGCGAAGCATCGCGCGACGCCGCGCTGATCGACCTGGTCGAGCGCACCCATGCCACCGGTCGGCCGATCCTGGTGGGCACCCGCGATGTCGCCAAGTCCGAGCAAATCGGGGTGGTGCTCAGGGAGTTGGGCTTGCGCTGCGCGGTGCTCAACGCCCGGGACGACAGCCGGGAGGCGGCGATCATCGCCGATGCGGGAGCGGTCGGGGCGATCACCGTGTCCACCCAGATGGCCGGGCGCGGCACGGACATCCGTCTCGGCGGCAGGGACGGGAAGGACCACGAACGGGTCACCGAACTCGGCGGGTTGCTCGTCGTCGGCGTCGGCAGGTATCCCACCCGCCGGCTGGACGACCAGCTTCGTGGCCGGGCCGGCCGGCAGGGCGACCCGGGTACTTCGGTCTTCCTGACCAGCCTGGACGACGAATCGATCACCCGGCACGCGTTCGACCCGCCGCCGCGGTCCGCCCGGGTGGAGGACGACGGGCGGATCCGTGACGCGTCGGTACGGCGCTATGTCGAGCAGGCCCAGCGGGTGGCCGAGGGCGCGTTGCTCGACGGGCACCGCACCACGTGGCGATACAACCGGCAACTCCGGCTCCAGCGCGAGGAGGTGCTCGACCTGCGCCGCCGCGTGCTGCACGACGACGAGGCGGCCCGGCTCCTGGCCGAGCTGCGTCCCGAGCGTTGGGCCGAACTCCTGGACGAGGTCGGCGAATCGGTCCTGGCCGAGGCCGCCCGACAACTCTTCCTCTACGACCTCGACGCGGCCTGGAGCGAGCACCTGGCCCGCACCGCCGACCTCCGCGAGGGCATCCACCTGCGCGCCCTCGGACGGCAGAACCCGATCGACGCCTTCCATGCCGAGACGCAACGCGCCTTCGTCGCGCTGATCGAGCGCGCCCAAGCCGCCGCGGCCGACCACCTGGACACCGCCCACATCACCGGATCCGGCCTGGACACCGAACAATCCGACGTTCAACGCCCCACCTCGACCTGGACCTACATGGTCCGCGACCACCCCTTCACCGCGATGGACGAGCCGTTCCTGACCACGATCGGCAAACGACTCCGCACCGCGGGTCGGGAGGGGTGACGGGGAGCGGGAGTCGCGGCGTGGTCCCCTCCTCGGCGACCGGTCGGCTCGGTGTGATCACGGGCGTCGAGGCCGTGGGCCGGTCCCGACATTCGGCGAGCCCCGGCGGGGCCGCCGGCGTCGCCGTCGGTCGAGGCCACCGGGTGCGGTATTAGAGTCGGGTCATGGCAACGACAGACGAGGGGACCGTACGCGTCGACAGCTGGATCTGGTCCGTGCGCCTGACCAAGACCCGCTCGCTGGCCGCCGCGGCGTGCAAGGCCGGGCATGTACGGGTCAACGGCGACAAGGTGAAGCCGGCCCAGTCGATCAGGATCGGCGACGAGGTGCGGCTGCGCCAGGACGGCCACGAGCGGATCGTCGTGGTCAAACGCATCGTCCGCAAGCGGGTCGGCCCGCCGGTGGCCGCGGAGTGTCTGACCGACAACAGCCCCCCGCCGCCCCCACGCGACGAGGCGGTCGTGGTGGCCCGGCGCGATCGAGGCACCGGCCGCCCGACCAAGCGCGACCGTCGTGTGCTGGAGCAGTTTCGCGAGCGCTGAGCGATGGTGGGCCCGGCCGTCGGTGTCGGGCCGGGCCCACCCCGGTCGAGGTCAGGACTCGACCGGACCGCCGGCCTCGGTGGATCCGGTCGACGGCCCCACCGGCGTGGTCAGCGGCTCCCGGACGGCCACCGCGCGAGGCAGTGTCTCGCCGCGGAAGAACGCCGGCTGCACGAACCGGTAGATCAGCATCAGCACCGCGCCCAGCAGCAGCGCGCCGATCCCGGTCAGGAACACCCCGCCCAGTTGCCAGTGCGGTGGGAACGGCAGGGTCCAGTAGGTCGTGCCGTAGTCCTTGTCCGCGTACACGATGCACGCGTCGATGAAGAAGTACAGGAGCAGCGCCCCGCCCAGGCCCGGCATGATGCCCCTGGTGATCAGATCGCGTCGGCTGCGGGTGAGTACGCGCCGGTAGAACCACACGCACGCGAAGCCGGTGATGCCGTAGTAGAACGCGATGGCCAGGCCGATCGACCCGATCGAGTCGGTGAGCACGTTGGTACTGACCCGGGTGATCGCGACGTAGAAGGCCACCGAGGCGATGCCCATCCCGACCGTTGACCACGTCGGCACCAGGTTCCGAGTGTGCACGCGGGCGAAGTTCTCCGGGATGGCCCGGTGCGCGGCCATCGACAGCGCGGTGCGCGCGGTCGGCAGGATCGTGGTCTGGGTGGACGCGGCCGACGAGGTGAGCACCATGAACACGAGCAGTTTGGCCATGAACCAGCCGAACCCCTCGGTGCCGAACACGCTCGACCCGAGACTGGACAGTACGTCCCCGGAGTTGTCCGGATTGGCCAGCCCGTTGCCGGTGTCGCCGGCGCCCGCGAAGGACAGCGCCGAGGTGCTGATCAGTACGTAGATAAGCAGCAGGAGCACGGTCGAGATCACCGCGGCCCGACCCGGAGTGTGCTTGGCGTCCGCGGTCTCCTCGTTGATCGAGACGGCGGTGTCCCAGCCCCAGTAGATGAAGACCGCGGCCAGTACGCCCTTGGTCAGCGCGTCGATCGAGTCGATCTCGAAGGGGTTGAACCAGGACCAGCCGATGTGTACCGAGCCGTCCGGGGCGTTGCCGAGGTAGACCTTCCACAGTGCGGTCAGGCCGAGGGCGATCAGCACCACGACCTCGATGGTCAGCAGTACCTTCTGGAGGTTGGCCGACAGTTCGATGCCGACGTAGCAGATCCAGGTCATCAGCACGATCCACACGACACCGGCGAACGTCGTCCAGAACGTGTCGTCGGCGAGGCCGTAGGCGCCGATCAACTGGAAGCCGTACTCACCGGCGATCTGCGCGAGATTGGCCATCACGATGACGTCCGCGACGATGATGGCCCAGCCGCCCATCCAGCCGGTCATCGGCCCGAATGTGCGCGATCCCCAGGTGAACGTGGTGCCGCAGTCCGGGGTGTCCTCGTTGAGTTCCTTGTAGCCGTAGGCGATCAGGAACATCGGGATGAAGGCCAGGACCATCACGATCGGCGATTGCAGGCCGACGCCCGCGACGATGATGCCCAGCGTCGCGGCGATGCTGTAGGCCGGTGCGGTGGAGGCGAGTCCGATCACCACGCTGGAGGCGAGCCCCAGCGCGCCGGTCTTGAGGCCCTTCTCGCCGGCTGCGCGACGCAGCGGCGGTTCGGACGAGGGGGGTCTTGAGGGGTCGATGGTGGCCATGGCGAACCGTCCTGTCCTAGACGGGTGGTTTCTACCCGTTCGACCGAAAACGGACCATCGGAAGCAGGCCATCAGATTAGACCTGCCGGTAACCCGACCGGCAGCCCCGACGCCCGGGAAAACCAAGGAATCCGGGCGATGACAGGTACCCGGGCCGGGCCCGCCCACTGCACCGTCGCAGGGTGCGACGGAACGGTCACGTCGCAGCGCGACGGTGGGTGGGCCACCGGCCACCGGCCATCGGTCACCGGTCGGCCGCGCGGATGCCGGGGCGGATGCCGGGGCGGCGAGGCGGGGCGAGGTGCGGTACGGGCGGTGCCGTACGGGTGACGCGGCCCCGTCGGAGGTCCGCCGGACTGCCGCGTCACCGAGTTCACTTCGCGCCACACCGGCGGCGGACAAGCCACTTCGACGCGGAGTCAGACAGCCAGGTCGCGCAGATAGGCATGAACGATGCGCTTGGCTTGAGCCAGCAGTCGGGGGTCGCCGTTCGGCGCGCTGCGGAATGCCAGTTGGAGTACCGCGTCGGCCGCGTGCACACCCGCGCGGGCGGCGACCGCCACGTCCGGGCCGTCCGGCAAGACCTTTTGGGCGACCAGGATGCGTCGGATACCGTCCGCGACGAGGTCGTTGTTGGCGTCGTCGAGGCGCAGCAGTTCCGGGGTGAGCCGGCGGCCCGCGCGGATGGCGAGGTAGCCGGGGTTCTCCCGGTAGAGCTGGACGTAGTTGTCGAAGACGATGTCGATCAGCTCGGGCCAAGGCGCTTGGCCGGCACGGTCGATGAGTTCGTCCATCGCCGTCGCGAAGGCCCCCATGTGGTGGCGGGTGACGGCGGCGAGTACGGCGGGCTTGTCCTCGAAGAATTGGTACAGGGTCCCGCTGGGAACCCCCGCCTGGGCCGCCAGGCGGCGCATGGTCAGCCCTTCGACGCCGTCCGCGGCGAGGATGTCCGTGGCGGCGGCGAAGATCGCGTCCACGCGGGCGCGGCTGCGCGCCTGCTGCGGCTTCTTGCGCAGGCCGTCGACCGTCCCGGCGGGTGCGCTGTTCTGCTTCATCCACTCCTGCCCTCCGCCGCGATTCGGGAGCCGTCGCTCGGCCCGGGCCGGCGGCGCCGTCGCCGACTCGACCGTCGGTTCGGGGTAGCCGCGCAGCGCGCGCCAATCCCGTACGCGCTGTTCCCTCATGGCGCGGCTCCGTCAATCCACAGGGCCGGACAGCGCTTCGAGGCGCTTGCGCAGCCGTTGTCGGACGTCGGGCCAGCGCGCGGCGCGGACGGCGTACATCGCGGAGTCGCGCAGCGTGCCGTCGAGCCGACGCTCGTAGCAGCGCAGGGTGCCCTCGTACTCGGCGCCGATACCGGTGATCGCCCGCCGCGAGCGTTCGTTCCGCACGTCCGTGCGGAACTGCACCCGCCCGCAACCCAGCGTTTCGAAGGCGTGGCGCAGCAGCAACAGCTTGGCCTCCGGGTTGACGGCGCTGCCCCAGACCGCAGGGCTGTACGCGGTGGCCCCGATCTCCAGCCGGGCATCGCGCACGGATACTTCCTGGTACGAGGTCATGCCGATCACGGAGCCGGGTGGAACATCCAGCCGCGAGTCGGCGGCCACGACGATCCAGAGCTTGCGCAGCGGGTCGTCGTTCATCAGGCGCAGACCGGCCTCGGCCTCCTCGACACCGCGCGGTCGAGGCGCGCCGAAGTGCGTCCAGACCTCGGCGGCGGCCAGGGCGTGGAACAGCCCGGGGGCGTGTTCCTCGGGTACTGCGGCGACAAGTCGGACGTGGCTTCCGACGAGTTCTGCGTCCGAGGGTCCGGGCCAGGTCATCGGCCCCCAGGGAGCCTCGGCAGGTACGACGGGCATACGGGTTCCTTCGCGGGAGGGCGGGGACCGGTGCGGCGGCGCAGGAAAGATGAACATGTGTCGCGTTCATCTTCTTAGCGGAGATCACGAGGTTCCGTCAACGCTTCCGCGCAGACCGCACCGGCATGCACGGTCGGGCACAAGGAACCTCTGCGCCGTCGATGAACTGCGCTTCAACCGCGAGGGGTTGGTGTCTCCGGTCGATCCCGGCAGGGGCCGCGCGCGGCCGTCGCGGGGCGAGGCCCGGCTACCGATCCGTGAGGTGGGGGGCGAGGGCGGTCGGATCGGTGGCCGCGCCGAGGAGCCGAGTGCGGATCGCGGTGCAGGCTCGGGAGTAGGCGCTCTCGTCGTCGTGCAACATGCTGATGCCGTTGGCGGTTTCCAGGAACGCGATCAGTTCGAAGACGAGTTGGGCCGTGTCGAGGTCGGTCGGCGCCTCGCCGGTCGCCTTCGCGGTTTCGACCTCGGTGATCAACAGTTTGCGCCAGCCCTGCCAGGCGCCCGCGAGGGCGTCCCGGACTCGGCCCGGTCGTGCGTCGAACTCGGCCGAGGCGTTGAAGAAGAAGCAGCCGCCGGGGAACACCCGGTCGCGCGAGTAGGCGATCCAGCCATCGGCCAGGCGCCAGAGCCGGATCAAACCGGCGGGCTCGGCGAGGGCGGGTGTGACGACGTGCTCGATGTAGACGTCGACGGCCGCGCCGACCGCGGCGAGCTGGAGTTCCTCCTTGGAGCCGAAGTGCGCGAACACCCCGCTCTTGCTGATCTCCAGGTCGCCCGCGAGTCGGCCGATGGAGAGCCCTTCGAGGCCCTCGACGGACGCGATGTCCGCGGCGCGGCGGACGATCGTCTGTCGGGTGCGATCACCCTTGCGGACTCGCCCATCCGTCGGAGACGTGCTCACGACCACTCCTACCTCCGGCGGTTCGGCGGATCAGCGGTTCGGCGGATCGGCCGGACGGTCGTTCGACCGGTCGCCGTCGATTATCTCCCGGCCGACCTTGACAGGGTCTCGATGGTGATTAAATAGTACGACCGGTCGTGCAGTTTTCAACCCGCGCTTTTCGCTCTTCCGTGACCGGCCGCCCCGCTCCGACGCCCATCGGCCGACGACCGACCCGTGCCCACCAGTCCTCGCCCATGGAGGCGCCTGATGATCGATACCGAAACACCCGTCACCATCGACCCCGCCGTAGACATCGGTGGGATCGACGTACAAGCGTCGGACCGCCGGGCGACCGTGATCGCGCTCGATACGCTGCGGCTCGTCCGGCGTGACCAGTGGGAGCTGCCCACCCCGTGCGAGGGGTGGGATCTGCGCGGTCTGCTCGGCCACATGGTCGCGGAGAATCGAGGTTTCGTCGCCGCGGCCGGCGGCGCCACGGACCCGGACGTCTGGCGTGACGACTCGCTCGGCGAGGATCCGTGGGTCGACTTCGCCGCCTCGGCGGTGGCTGTCACGGCGGCGTTGTCCGGTCCCGAGGTACTGGAACGTCGCTTGCGCATCCGGGAGTTCGGTACGTTTCCGGGCTCGGTCGCGATCGCGATGCACTTCGTGGACAACCTCGTGCACGCCTGGGACCTCGCCCGCGCGATCGGCCTGCCCGGCGCCGTCGATCCCGAACTCGCCATGAGCGCGTTGGCGTTCGCCGAGCGCTGGGAACCGGGCGAGTCCGGCGGCGCGTTCGGCGGCGCGGTCGAGCCGCCCGTGGACGCGACGCCGGGGGAGCGTCTCGTCGCGCTGCTCGGTCGCACGCCGCACCGGCGGTCGGCATGAGTGCCGTCGAGGCGTCCGCGCGCATCACGCTGCGGGCCACCGGTGCGCTGTCCCCCCGGGCGGCCGGCGCACTCGCGTATCTGCTGTTCCGACGCCCGTTCGTCCGCGGTCGGGTGCGGCCCGGCGAGCGTTCGGCGCACATGTTCGCGACCACCGACACGATGTACGTCGGCGGCAAGCGGGTGGTCACCTATCGGTGGGGCGACGGGGCCGAGCCGGTGCTCCTGCTGCACGGCTGGCAGTCGCGCGCCTCGCGATTCGCGCCGTTCGTCGAGGAGTTGCGGGCTCGCGGATTGACCCCGATCGGCTTCGACGCGCCGGGACACGGGGATTCCGGCGGGACGAGTACGACCGTGCTCGAGTATGCCGAAATCGCTCGCCGACTCCAGGAAAGGTACGGCGACTTCCGGGCCGTGCTCGCGCACTCCTTCGGGGTGCTCGGCGCGTTCCAGGCGCTGCGTTCGGGAGTGCGGGCCGACCGAGTGGTGGCGGTGGCCGGGGTGTGCGACATGGAGTACCTGTTGGACCGGTTCAGCGCCGAACTCGATCTCGACCCACGGGTCAAGGCATCGGTGCGGGAGCGGGCGGACGCTCGGCTCCTGGCGCCGGAGTCGGCCATCTGGCAGCGGTTCTCCGCGTCCCATGGAGCCGGCCCGAGGCAGGTGCCGATCCTGGTCGTGCACGACGAGGACGACGCCATGGCGGTGGCCGATCAGGGCTATCGACTGGCGGCGGCCTACCCCGAGCAGGCCCGACTCTTCGTCACCCGGGGCCTGGGCCACAACCGGGTACTGCGCGACGCCGCGGTAGTCGCCGAGGTGCTCCGCTTCCTCGAAGCACCCCGGCCAGAGCTCGTGACGGAGTGTGTCTGAACGCGCGATCACCGCGCCCGGCCGGCGCCGACCCGCAGCGGCTGCGGTGTGCCGACCCCACGGATGGCCGACTTCCACGGCGCGGGCCACGGATAACGATCCAGGGATCGTGCCGGCGGAAGGGCGGCCGATGTCCCGTCGTCGGTGATCCGGTTGTACCGCAGGGCGAAGTAGTTCGCCGTCGGGTGGCCCGCGAGCAGCGGAGCGGCGAAGCTGCCGGTGCCCTCGGCCATGTTCGAGTTCGCGTTGGCCAGGTGGATGTAGGTGAACGTGCTCGCGTCGCGACTCACCCACCCGGTGAAGATCACCACGTGCCCGTCGTCGGTGTCGTCGAGCACGTCGCCCCGGAGCAGGTCGTCCCGCGCGATCCGCACGGTGACCGTACGCCGGTCGAGCGAGTCGGTGTTGACGTCGGTGCTCGGGAGGTGCCAGGCCATCGCGACCAGGCCCGAACAGTCGGTGCGGTAGTCGTGCGCCCCTTCCGGGTCCGGGGCTTCGGCCCCTTGGTCGTACCGGATGCCGCGGACGTACCAGTCCTCGGCGCGCTCCAGGACCTCGGCTCGGGTGATGCTCCCACCCGGCTCGGAGACGGTCGGCAAGACGGCTCCGAAGGGGGCGGAGGCCGCGGCGCCGAGCATGACGGCGGCGAGGAGGGAGAGGACGGCCAGGGCATGTCTGTGGCGATATGCGAAGAAAGTGGTGATGTGCTGCATTCCCCAAGACTTGGTCATGCCGGTGCGCTCGTCGTGGAACGCAACGCGTGTCGGTGCGGGGAATCTCGACACGGACGGCCCGACCCGGGACCGCCCGGCGTGATGATCGGGATCATCGCGGCCGATCACCGCGGTCGAAGGATTCGAGGCCCTACGGCCGGGCGAACGTGTACGCGCGGATGACGGTCTGCGTGCGGTCGTTGCCCCGCGCGTCCCGCACGGTGGTGCGCAACGCGACCGCACCGTCGCCGCTGCCCGGGCCGGTCGGCGGCACCAGCGCGACGTACCCGCCGCCGCCGATCGCCATCGTGGTCAATCGGTGCCACGTCGTGCCGCCGTCGAAGGACGCCTCGGCGCCGAGCGAGCGCACGTCGGGCGCCGGGCCGCCGGTGTCCGATCCCGCGACCCCGAGCCGCAGGACGAACGGCCGGCCCGCCGGCGCCCGGCCGTCCGGGTCGAAGTCGCCGGTGATTCGGGTCGTCGACAGCCCGTCGACCTCCGGCGCGGAGCCGGACGGGTGGGTGGGCCGACTCGACGCGAACGTCCACTCGGGGCTCACCCGCGTCGAGTCCGGGCCGCCGGGGCGGGACGCGGTCGGGCGCACGGGGTCCGGCGCCGGGTCGGCGGGCCCCCCGGCCGCGCCGACGGGGGCGAGCGGTTCGGTCGGCGGTCGACCGGCGAACGCGCTGCCACCGGTGCCCAGGCCGATCACCAGGATGAGGGCCCCGACTCCGACGGTCGCCCGTCGGCGGCGCGGGTGGTGGGTGGGCTGGTGCACGGTGTCCTTCCTTGGCCCCGATCGGGCCGCGTGCGGCACCGGACGGGATCGGCGGTGGGGGAATCGGGGGCATGGGTCGGTGGGGGTCGGTCGGTTCGTGGTGTGGCGGCGGGACGGGCGGTGGTCGACGCCGGGTCGCCGCGGTGGGCACGCCGGATGGCGCGGACGCGACACGGGGGAGCGGAGCCGGCGCGGGTTGGGGCTACTTGGCCGCGCCGAGCGCGATGTCCGACACGGCCTCGATCTCGCGGCCCTGCGCGTCCTGCATGTGCAGTGAGCCGCCCACGCTGTAACCGGCGCCGCCCGGGACCTGGATCGTGAAGTACCTGGTGTCGTTCCCGCCGCCGTAGGCGGCCGTTTTCACGGTGATCGGCGCCTTGTCGTTGTCGAACCTCGCGGTCACCGAGGCCACCTCGGCGGACACCTGGCCGAACGTGATCGTCCCCAGATACCCGACGCCCGGCCGGTACAGCGCGGTATCGCCGACCGCGACGGAGGCGATTTCCATGGGCTGAACACCCGGCCTCACGGTACTTCGCAGGTTCGTCGCGCACCACGAGCCGCCCCTGTTGTCCAGGTGCCCGTCGAGGAACACCTCGACCACGTCGCACCGGTACGGAGCGGCCCCCGTCTGCGGCGTGTTTTGTGGCACGTTCTCCGGCGAGTGCACCAGTTCCCAGCGGTGTCCCGCGAATTCGCCGGTGGCGATCGGGTTCCGCGGGGGCACCTCGGCCTCGGTGGTGGGCGTTTCGGGCTGCGTGGGAACGCCGGTCGGGGCCGACGGGGCCTGGTGCGCCGGCCCGGTCGCCCGGGTGCTCGATCCGGACAGGGAGGCCGCGGTCAGCGCCGCGACCGCGATCACCGCGGCGACCGAGGCGCCGATCAGCGCGGTGCGCCGGCGCCGGGCGCGCCGGCCGCCCTGCTCGATCCGGTCGATCGGTGCGACGCTCGGTGACAGGTCCTCGACCCCGGCGGCCAATTCGGCCCGTAGCCATGATCCCTGGTCAGGCCCGGTCATCTGCGTACTCCTCGTCTCGCATGCGGATCCCGGCAAGCCCCGGGTGGGCGCGCAGTCTGGCCAGCCCCTTGGCGGCCTGACTCTTGACGGTGCCGAGTGAGCAGCCGAGAATCCGGGACACCTCCGCCTCGGGCAGATCGTCCCAATAGCGCAGCACGACGACCGCGCGCTGACGGACCGGCAGGTCGGCGAGGGCGGTGCGCAACATCTGCCGCTGGTCGGCCCGGGCGTACGGGTCCTCGCCGATCCGCTGCGGCAGTTCGGCCCGCAACTGCTCGGCCACCCGCCGCTTGCGAAAGCGGCCGGTGTTGGTGTTCACCAGGACGCGCCGCACGTAGGCATCCGGATTGTCCGCCTGGCGGACCCGACGCCAGTTCACGTACGTCTTGGTCAACGCGCTTTGTGCGACGTCCTCCGCGATGGCGTGGTCGCCGGTCAGCAGGTAGGCGGTTCGTACCAGTCCGCGCCAGCGTGACTCCACGAACGCCCGGAACTCCGCGACCTCTTCGGCTTTCACTTGGCCTCCTCCGAACTCACAGAGCACCGACTCGGCGCGGAAGGTTGCCTGCGTACCGATCCTTTCGGACCCGACTTTCGCGAGCGGGCCCGGGGCCACCCGCCCGGGGGCGAGGGCCAGGGCCGCTCGGGAGGCGGCCAGGGGGCGTCTTCGATCGACGCGGGCGGGATGCGGCCGGCCGCAGGGTGACGCCGGACCGCCGCGTGATCGGCGGTGTGCACGGGGCCGACCTCACGGAGCCGTCGGTGGCCTACGCGACGTTCCACGCACGGGCCGAACCCGGCTGCGACGGGCCGAAGTCGACGGCCCTGTGGGACGAGGCGCAGGGGCCGTTCTTCCCGGCCGGACCCACCGGCGGCGACTTCGCGCTCGTACGCCTGGTGCCGCCCCGGGTGGAACCGGTCCGCTTCACCGCCGGTATCCACCCGGAC
This sequence comes from Embleya scabrispora DSM 41855, assembly GCF_000372745.1. Classification (GTDB taxonomy): domain Bacteria; phylum Actinomycetota; class Actinomycetes; order Streptomycetales; family Streptomycetaceae; genus Embleya; species Embleya scabrispora. Next base: position 63,632 of record NZ_KB889671.1, read on the forward strand.
CCGGATGGGCTGGTCTCGGCGGTGTCAAAGGTGGCGCAGGGGCGGGTGCGTAGGGCGCGGTCGGGCCGGGAGGTCGAAGGTGCAGCCCTGCTCGACCAACCGGGGCGACAACCGCTCGCAGCCGCAGACGTGCGACACACGGCACGTTACGCACGGCACGGCCCGATCGGGTGGGTGCCGATCGGGCCGTGCCGGCTTCGTTTCGTTCGGCTCGGGGCGAGTGGGTTCAGGGTCGGTCGAGGGCGGTGAGCGTGCCGGCCAGGTCGGGGGTTTCCGAGGCCGGGCGGTTGTACGGGAGCTTGCCGAGCACGGACGCCATGCCGCACGTGTTGGTGACGGCGGAGAAGATCAGACCGGAGCCGATCGCGCCGGCCAGCAGGCGGCCCTTGGGCGCGCGGCGGCCGGCGGCCAGGCCGAGCACGACCAGGGTGCCGGCGGCCAGCCGGACCTGACGCTCCATCGGCCACACGTTGCGGGCGCCGGCCGGCCCGTCCAGGGCGTGACCGTCGGCGACCCAGGCCGAGGTGCCGCCGGTCAGGTGCGCGGCCTCGATGCCGGCGGCGGTCAGCTCGGCGCGGGCGCGCTCCGAGCGGGCTCCGGACGCGCAGACGATCAGCAGGTCGGCGTGTTCGGCCCGCTTGAGCACCGGTACCGCCTCGCGCAGCCGGTCCAGCGGGACGTTGTGCGCGCCGGGGATGTGGCCGGTCGCGTACTCGCCGGGGGTGCGCACGTCGAGCACGGTGAACTCGGTCAGCCGGGCGCGGACCTGCGCGGGGGCCAGGGCGGTCATGGTGATCGGGCCTTTCGACGGAGCCCGGTGCCGGGACCGGGAGGGTGCACCGGCGCGCGGTGAGTTCTCCGGTCGGGCACCGGGCGGGCGATGTGGAGGGGTACCTACCGGTTGCGACTACCTCCGGGTAACGGTGGGATCGAGCTCGGTGTTCCGGGTCCGGCCCGGGTTTCCGGTCCGGTCCCCGGGCCGGCCCGGGTGGGGGGTCGGGGTCGGGGGCGGTGCCGCGGCGCGGTTCGGGGTCCTGTTCGGGTCCGTGTTCGCCGTTCGTTCCAGCAACTCCGCGAGCAGGGGTGCCACCTGATCCAGTTCGATCAGGAAGCCGTCGTGGCCGTAGGGCGACTCGACCACACGCAGCGGACCCGCTCCCGGTATGCCGTCGGCGAGGGTCTGCTGCTGGCTCGGTGGGTACAGCCGGTCGCTGTCGACGGCCGCGACCACGGTCGGTGCGGTGATCCGGGCCAGGGCCGCGGCCACGCCGCCGCGATCCCGGCCCACGTCGTGACTGTTCATCGCCTCGGTGAGGCTTACGTAGCTGCCCGCGTCGAAGCGCGCGGTCAGCTTGGCGGCGTGGTGGTCGAGATAGGACTCCACCGCGTACCGCCCGTGCGGGCCCTCGCCCGCCTGGCGGCCCCGGCCGAAGCGGGTGGCCAGTTCGGGTTCGCTGCGATACGTGACGTGCGCGATCCGTCGGGCCAGGCCGAGCCCGCGCCAGGGCCCGGACTCGGCCGGCCGGTCGTGGTAGTCGCCCCCGGCCCAGCCCGGATCGGCCCGAATCGCGTGCAACTGGGTCGAGCACCAGGCGATCTGCTCCGCACTCGCCGCCGCGGTGGTGGCGATCAGGAACAGCGCGCCGACCCGGTCCGGGTGCGTCACCGCCCATTCCACCGCGCGCATCCCGCCCATCGACCCGCCCACCACCGCTGCCCACCGCTCGATCCCGAGCAGGTCCGCGCCGGCCACCTCGGCCGTCACCTGATCGCGAACGGTCAACCGGGGAAAGCGGCTTCCCCAGGCCCGGCCGCCCGGCCCGGGCGAGGCCGGTCCGGTGGTGCCCCGGCAGCCGCCGAGGGCGTTCGGGGCGACCACGAAATACCGATCGGTGTCGAGCGTGCGGCCCGGCCCGATCAGGCCGTCCCACCAGCCCGGGGTGGGAAAACCCGGCCCGGCGGGACCGGCGACGTGGCTGTCCCCGGTCAGCGCGTGCAGGACCAGGACCGCGTTGGAGCGGTCCGGGGCGAGCCGACCCCACGTCTCGTAGCCGACGTGGACCTCGGGCAACACCTCCCCGGACTCGGTCCACAGCGGTTGCGGCAGGATCAGCGAGCGCGGCCCCGCCGGGGTGGCGGGAGCGGTGGGCGTGTCGTGCGACATGGTGAGCCGTTCCGTCCGAATTCCCGGCTAGCCCGCCTGCGCGGCGCGGAAGCCGGCCACCAGGTCGGCGCGCAGATCGGCCAGGCCCTCGATGCCGACGGAGAGCCGGACCAGGCCCGGGGTGACCCCGGTGGCCAGCCGCTCCGCGTCGGTGAGTTGCGCGTGCGTGGTGCTCGCCGGATGGATCACCAGGCTGCGCACGTCGCCGATGTTGGCCAGGTGGCTGAACAGGGACAGCCCGTCCACGAACCGGCGGCCGGCCTCGATGCCGCCCTTGAGCTCGAACGCGACGATGGCACCGGCGCCGCGCGGCAGGTAACGCTTGCCCGCGTCGTACCACCGGCTGCTCGGCAACCCCGCGTAGTGCACGGTCTCCACCTCCTCGCGGGCCTGCAACCACGCGGCCAACGCGCTCGCGTTCGCCACGTGCCGCTCGATCCGCAGCGACAACGTCTCCAGGCCCTGGAGCAGCAGGAAGCTGGTCAGCGGCGCGATCGAGGCGCCCACGTCGCGCAGCAACTGCACCCGCAACTTGGCCGCGTACGCGCCCGGGCCCAGGTCCGGCCAGTAGCGCAACCCGTTGTAGCTCGCGTCCGGCTCGGTGAAGCCCGGGAAGCGGTCCGGGTGGGCGCCGAAGTCGAAGGTGCCGCCGTCCACCACGATGCCGCCGATCGCGGTGCCGTGTCCGCCGAGGAACTTGGTCGCCGAGTGCACCACGATGTCCGCGCCGTGTTCGAGCGGCCGGAGCAGGTACGGCGTCGGCACCGTGTTGTCCACCACGAGCGGCAGCCCCGCGGTGTGCGCGAGGTCGGCCACCGCCGACACGTCGAGCACGTTGCCGCGCGGGTTGCCCAGCGTTTCGGCGAACAGCAGCTTGGTCTGCGGGCGGATCGCCGCGCGCCACGCGTCGAGGTCGTCCGGGTCGTCGACGAAGGTGACCTCGATGCCGAGCTTGGGCAGCGTCCAGTGGAACAGGTTGTAGGTGCCGCCGTACAGCGACGAACTGGACACGATGTGGTCGCCGGCGCCCGCGAGGTTGAGCACCGCCAGCGTGGTGGCGGCCTGCCCGGACGCGGTCGCCACCGCCGCCACGCCGCCTTCGAGGGCGGCCACGCGCTGCTCCAGCGCATCCGTGGTGGGGTTGTGGATCCGGGTGTAGATGTGCCCTTCCTCGGACAGGTCGAACAGCCCGGCGGCGTGCGCGGTGTCCTTGAAGACGAACGACGTGGTCTGGTAGATCGGCACCGCACGGGCGCCCGTGGTCGGGTCGGGCGAGGTCCCGGCGTGCACCTGCCGGGTCTCGAAGGACCACGCGGCGGGGTCGTCGGCGAGGGCGGCTTCGGTGGCGGGCGGGGCGTCGGTTGCTTCGAGGGTCATCGGGAAACTCCTTGCGGGGTAGGGGAGTCGACGTGAGGCCGGGCTCTGGGGCGGTCGGGACTCGGGGATCTCGGAGCCGGCCGGGGCAGGCATGCCGCGGGTGTGGCGATCGGGTACGCGGACTCGACCGCGGGCGCGCCGAACCGGACTCGCGACGCGGTGATCCGCGGACGAGGGCCGGGCCGGAGCGGACCGGCGGGAAGAGCGGAGCGGGACGCGGGGAGTCGGCGGGTCAGCGCCCGGACTCACACACCGCGCGAACCACCGGGACCGAAACGGTCACCGAGGTTCGGTCGGACATTCGACACGCCATGCTGGTCACGCGCACGAGATCCACGTGGCGGCGACTGACGAGCATGGGGCTGGACATGGCCGCGAGTCTAGGCGGCCCGACCGGCTTCGCGCCACGGGGTTGCCCGGAGGACCCTGCCCGTTTCCCGCGCGCTTCGCGCCACCACGCACAGCGCGTCACGAAAAGCCGGCTGGACCAATGCGCCTTCCTCGTGCTTTCATCACCGCCATGACTCCGCGTCAGGTCGCTTCCGCGCTGCTCGACCCCTTCTGGGTGGGTCGACGAGCCGACCACTTCGACCAGATCTGTCGCTGAACCCTGCGTTCGTGCGGCTTCCCGTCGCCGAATGAGCAGAGCGCGCCCCGCCCCGCGTGACCTTCGTCGGTCCGCCGCGCCCGGGCCCGGCTCTGCCGCGTCGCCGCCTTCCGTGCCGCGCCGCCTCCGCACCCGATCCCCGCCCCACCCGCCGCAGGTTCGTCCCACCGCGCTCGGCCCGTCCCAGGCCGCCGCCCGGCGTGCTCGGACCGAGGCTGTACCGAGGACCCAGTCATGGCAACCACCGCACCGCCCACCCTCCCCGTGATCGATATCTCCCGGTTCCGCGACCCCGCCGCGGACTCGGCCGGCTTCCTGGCCGAACTGCGCTACGCCGCACGCGAGATCGGCTTCTTCTACGTGGTCGGCCACGGCGTCGACCCGGAGCTGCGGGCCCGCGCCCTGGAGGTCTCCAAGCGCTTCTTCGCACTGCCCGAGAAGGACCGGCTCGCGGTCGAGAACGTCAACTCGCCGCAGTTCCGCGGCTATACGCGCACGGGCACCGAATACACCCGGGGCGGCCCCGACTGGCGCGAGCAACTCGACATCGGACCGGAACGCGCCGCGCTCACGCTCGGTCCGGACGACCCGGCCTATCTGCGCCTGATCGGGCCCAACCAGTGGCCGGCCGCACTGCCGGAGCTGCGCGAGACGGTGCTCGCGTGGCAGGACGAGGCGCTGCGGGTCAGCCGCGAGGTGCTGCGTGCGCTGGCCGCGGCGCTGGGTCAGGACGCCGGCTACTTCGACGAGTGGTTCGACGAGGAGGCCGCGGTACACGTCAAGGTCGTGCACTACCCGGGTCGGCCCAGCGCCGAGGTGGACCAGGGGGTGGGCGCGCACAAGGACTACGGCTACCTCGCGCTGCTGCAACAGGACGACGTCGGCGGCCTCCAGGTGCAGGCACGGGACGGCTCGTGGATCGATGCCACCCCGCTGCCGGACGCGTTCGTGTTCAACATCGGCGAAATGTTGGAGATCGCCACGCGCGGCTACCTGCGTGCCACGCAGCACCGGGTGATCGCCCCGCAGCCCGGCGTGGATCGTTACTCGCTGCCGTTCTTCCTCGGTCCGCGGCTGGACGCGGTGGTCGAACCGCTGGTCCTGCCCGCCGAGTTGGCCGAGGTGGCCGACGGCGTCACCGAGGACCCGACCAACCCGCTCAAGCCGGCGTACGGCGAGAACGCGCTGATCGGCTGGCTGCGTTCGCATCCGCGCGTGGTCGAGCGCTGGTGGTCGGATCCGGTGCCGGCGGAGCCGGCGTTCGAGACCCTTCAGGTGCACGCCGGCGCTCGACCCGATCCGAGTACCGGCGCCCGTGCGGTGCCGATCTACCAGACCAGCAGCTACGTCTTCCGGGACGCGGCGCACGCGGCCGACGCGTTCGCGCTCACCGACCTGCGGACGCACGCCTACACCAGGCTGTCCAACCCCACCACCGCCGTGGTGGAGGAGCGGATCGCCGCCCTCGAAGGCGGCACCGCGGCGGTGGCCGTGGGCAGCGGTCAGGCCGCCACCACGCTCGCGCTGCTCAACCTGGCCCGGGCCGGCGACCACCTGGTCGCGGCGGCTTCGTTGTACGGCGGCACCCGTACCCTGCTCGAACACACCTTTGCCGACCTGGGCATCGAGGTCACCTTCGTCGAGGACCCGGACGACGTGCACGCGTGGCGCGCGGCGATCCGGCCGCGGACCAAAGCGCTGTTCGGCGAGAGCGTGGGCAACCCGCGCGGAAACGTGCTCGACCTGGCCGCCGTCGCCGGCGTCGCGCACGAGGCCGGCGTGCCGTTCGTGGTGGACAACACCGTGCCGACGCCCTACCTGCTCCGGCCGTTGGAGCACGGCGCGGACATCGTGGTGCACTCGACCACCAAGTTCCTCGGCGGACACGGCACCGCGATCGGCGGCATCGTGGTGGACGGCGGCACCTTCGACTTCGGCGCCCACCCGGACCGCTATCCGGGCCTGGTCGCACCCGACCCGACCTATCACGGACTGTCCTTCTGGGAGCGGTTCGGCGCCGACCGGGTCGCCTACGCGCTGCGCCTGCGGGTGCGGTTGCTGCGCGATCTGGGCCCGGCGGTGTCACCGCTGAACAGCTTCCTGCTGCTCCAGGGCATCGAGACGTTGTCGCTGCGGATCGAGCGGCACACCGCCAACGCCGAACGGGTCGCGGCCTGGCTCGACGCGCGACCCGAGGTGTCGCGGGTGGACCACCCGAGCGTGCCCACCAGTCCGTGGCACGGGGCGGCGAAACGCTACCTGCCGCGCGGCGCGGGCGCCGTGCTTTCCGTGGACCTGGCCGGCGGGTCGGCCGCGGGTCGGCGATTCGTCGAGGAACTGCGGCTGTTCAGCCACCTCGCCAACATCGGCGACGCGCGCAGCCTGGCCATCCACCCGGCGTCCACCACACACGCCCAACTCGATCCGGCGCAGCAGGCACACGCCGGCGTGACCCCGGGGCTGGTCCGGCTGTCCATCGGCCTCGAAGGCATCGACGACCTGCTCGCCGACCTGCGCCGCGGCCTGGCCGCGGCGGCCGAGATCGGCGACCGGGCCGACAGCGTGACCAAGGGTGCCCGATGACGACACGTCAGGCCGTACACGAGAGCCGGATCCGGGGTGCGCGCGGCGAGTTTCACCTGCGTGTGTGGCCCGCCGCCGTCGAGCCCGTCGCGGTCGTGCTGTTCCTGCACGGCCTGGGCGAACACGGCGGCCTGCACGAGCCGTTGGCGCACCGCCTCAACGCCGAGGGGATCGAGGTCTGGGCCCCGGACCAGATCGGCCACGGCCTCAGCGACGGCACCCGCGTCCTGGTGGAAAGCCTGGACGCGCTCGCCGACGACGCCGAACTGATCCTCGAACGCATCGCGGCCGGCCGCCCCGGCGTGCCGCTGATCCTGGCCGGCCACTCGCTCGGCTCGGCGGTCACCCTGTTCCTCGCGGGCACCCGAGCCGCCGCCGCACCCGCCCGCGCGCTCGTGCTGGCCGGTGCCGGGACCGGCCTGTCGTCGGGGGAGAGCGGCCTGCGCAAACTGTTGGCGGAGCAGGGCATCGACCCGATGTCGCTGCGCAAGGACCCGGGCGAGCTGTGCGGGAACGCCGAGTACGCCGAGCGGCTGCGCAACGACCCGCTGGTGTGGTCCGGCGGCCTGCGCCCGCAAACCCTGGACGCCCTGGAGGCGGGGGGCGAGCGGATCGCCGAACTGATCGCCTCCGGCGCGATCACCCGACCGGTGCTCTTCATCCACGGCGAGGCCGACGACCTCGCGCCCGCAAGCGCCGTGCGGGCGGCCGCAGGGGCGTTGCCGAACGCCCGGGCCCGGATCTTCCCGGGCGACCTGCACAATGTGCTCGCCGAAAACGACCGCGCCCAAGTCCACGGCGAGATCGCCGAGTTCGTCCTGGCCGCCGCACGCGACTGAACATCCGTCCGCAGCCCGGGCGGGCGACCGAACGCCCACTCGGTCCCGGGCGGGCGTTCGCTCGTCCACTCGGTCCCCGGGCGGGCGAGCGAACGCCCACCCAAGGGTGATCGAATCGGCGACCGAGCGCCCGCCCGCAGCCCCGGGCGGGCGACCGAAAACCCGTCGGTCCGGCATCCCGGGCGAGACGCACCGCGCAACACCCTTCCCCGCTTCCAGCAAGGAGATCGATCCACCATGCGCCGCTCCGCGCTCCGCATAGCCGCCGCCCTCGCCCTGGCCGGACCGGTCCTCGCCGCATGCGGCTCCGGCGGCACCCCCACCCCCGGCGCCACCGGCGCCGACACCCAGCCGCCGGCGCCCGCCGACAGCGCGCTGGACCCGAACGCGACGGCCAAGGTGCGATTGGTGCTGGAGCCGACCAGTCTCAACCTGACCACCACCGCCGGTGTCGCGGTCGAGCAGGTCCTGCTCGACAACGTCTACCAGGGCCTGCTCAGGGTCGACACCAACGCGGACAACAAAATCGTGCCCGCGCTCGCGACCGGCTTCGAGACCTCCGCCGACGGCCTCACCCACACGTTCCACCTCACCCCCGGCGCCACCTTCCACGACGGCTCGCCCGTCACCGCCGAGGACGCCGCCTGGTCGCTGCAACAGGTGCTCGCCCCCGGTTCCAAGCAGCCGAACGCCAAGTCCCTGGCCACCATCGCCAACGTCGCGGCGCCCGACCAGGCAACCGTGGTGATCACGCTCAAGCAGCGTGACACCAACCTGACCTGGGCACTCACCCAACGTGTCGGCGTCGTCTACAAGAAGGGCACCGACTTCACCAAGCTGGACGCCGCCGAGAACGGCACCGGACCGTTCAAGCTGGACGGCTGGCAGCGCGGCTCGGCGATCACCCTGGTGCGCAACGACGCGTACCAGGGGGCCAAGGCCAAGGTGGCCAAGGTCGTGCTCAGCTACATCCCGGACCGCAACGCCGCGAACAACGCGCAGGCCACGGGTCAGACCGACATCGAGACGGCGGCCGAGGCCACCCTGCTCCAGCCGTTCACCGGCAACGACAAGTTCACCGTGCTGCGCGGCACCACCACCGACAAGTACACACTGGCGATCAACAACGCCAAGGCGCCGCTGAACAACCCGGCCGTGCGACACGCGATCCGCCGCGCGATCGACAAGGACGCGCTGATCAAGACGCTCGGCGGAGCCGGCGTCCGGCTCGGCGGACCGATCCCCACCTCCGACCCGGGCTTCCAGGACCTGGCCGCGATCGATCCGCACGACGCCGCCGCGGCGAGGAAGACGCTGGCCGACGCGGGCGTGGACAACCTCAAGCTGACCTTGAAGATCCCCAACATCTACCCGGCCGCGATCGGCGACGTGCTGGTCGCCGATCTCAAGGAAGCGGGCATCGAACTCACGGTCAAACAGCAGGAGTTCACCGCCTGGCTGAGCGAGGTCTACACGGCGAGGGACTACGACCTGAGCCTGGTCAACCACGCCGAGCCGCACGACATCGCCAACTTCGCCACCCCCGGCTACTACTTCGGCTACGACAACGCGCAGGTGCGCGACTGGTACGCCCAGGCGGTGGCCGCACCCGACGAGCGCACCCGGACCGATCTGCTCACCAGGATCGGCCGCCGGGTCACCGAGGACGCCGCCGCCGACTGGCTGTTCCAGGCCCAGACGCTGACTGTCGTACGCAAGGGCGTCAGCGGCGCACCGCAACACCACACCAGCAGCCGACTCGACCTCGCCACCATCGGGATCACCAAGTGAGCGCGCGGCGAGACCCGTTGCGGTCGGAGCGGGTCGAACGAGCTGTCGACCCGCGTCGCACATCACGGCGGCGTCCGACATGACGGTGTTCGTCGCGCGCCGACTGGCACTGCTCGCGCTGTCCCTGCTCGGCGCGAGCGTACTGACCTTCGCGCTGCTTCGGCTGCTGCCCGGTGATGCCGCCACCTCGGTCGGCGGCATCACCGCGGACTCGGCGCAACTTCGCGCCATCCGGCACGACCTGGGCCTGGACCGGCCGTTGCTCGTGCAGTACTGGACCTGGCTGACCGACGTCCCCACCGGCGACCTGGGCAACTCGCAGCTCAACGGCTCCTCGGTGACCGACGAACTGGGCGAGAAATTGCGGGTGACCGGTCCGCTGGTGCTCGGCGCGCTGCTGCTCGCACTGGCCTTCGCGGTGCCGCTGGGAATGCTCGCGGCGGTGCGCCGCGAGCGTCGAGACGCCACCGTGATCAGCGTCGCGAGCCAACTCGGCATCGCACTGCCCACGTTGTGGGTGGGGCTGCTGCTGATCCTGCTGTTCGCCGTGCAGACCCCGCTGCTGCCCGCACAGGGCTTCCCGGTGGACGGCTGGGCGGACCCGGGCGAGGCGGTTCGCAGTCTGGTGCTGCCGACCCTGACCCTGGCCCTGTCCGAGGGCGCGGTACTGCTGCGGTTCGTCCGCTCGGCGACCCTGGACGTGCTGCACCGCGACTACCTGCGCACCGCGCGGGCGGCAGGGCGTACCCGCACCGGCGCGCTGCTGCGACACGGCGTGCGCAACGCGGCCGGCCCGGTGTTGTCCATGCTCGGCGTGCAGGTCGCCGCCCTCCTGGTCGGCGCGATCGTGGTGGAAAAGGTCTTCACCCTGCCCGGCGTCGGCTCGATGCTGGTCGCCGACGTGGGCAATCGCGATCTGGTCAAGGTGCAGGGCGAAGTGATGCTCCTGGTCGCGATCGTGCTGTTCGTCGGCTTCCTGGTGGACGTCGCGCAACGGCTGATCGACCCGCGCCTGGCGGATGTTCGCCGCCCGGAGGTGTCCGCGTGAAGGCCCTGCGGGCGCCCGGCGCACCCACCCGTACCGTCCTGCGCGCGCTGGTCCGCGACCGCAACGGCCTGATCGGCGGCACGCTCGTCGCGATCCTGGTCGGCGCGGTGCCGCTGTCGCTGGTGTGGACCCCGTACGACCCCACCGCCGTCGACCCGAACGCGCCCTGGTTGCTCCCGTTTCGGGGCGGCCACCTGCTCGGCACCGACATGCTCGGGCGCGACCAGTTCAGCCTGATCCTGGTCGGCTCCCGGGAGACCCTGCTGATCGCGCTCGCCTCGGCCGGCATCGCCGCCGCGCTGGGCCTGCCGCTCGCGTTGGCGGCGGCGCTGGGACCCCGGCGGTTCGCCGCGGGCGTGGTTCAGCTGATCGACGTCGCGATCGCCTTCCCGGCGCTGCTCACCGCGATGATCCTGGCCGCCGTGTTCGGCGGATCGGTGTGGACCGCGGCCGGCGCGATCGGCGTCGCGTTCGGCGTACACCTGGCCCGGATCGCGCGCGCCGAGATCGAGCGTGTGCACGGCAGCGACTACGTGCTCGCCGCGACCGCGAGCGGATCGAGCACGTGGCGCACGGTACGCCGGCACATCCTGCCGAACATCGCGCCCACATTGCTGGTGCAACTCTCCCTGGTGATGGCGGTGGCATCGCTGACCGAGGCCGCGCTGTCCTACCTCGGCTACGGCAGCCCCGCGCCCGCCGTGTCCTGGGGCCGGATCCTGCACGACCAGCAGCCCTACATCTCCGCCCGGCCACTGCTGGTGGTCTGGCCGGGACTGGCCGTCGCGCTGTCCGTCCTGGGCTTCAACCTGCTCGGCGACGCGCTGCGCGACGCGACCGATCCGCGACTGCGCCGGCGGGCGCCCGAGGCCCCGACGGACACCGTCGACGTCGAGCGGACCGATGAAGTGGGCACATCCCGCGCATCGTTGCCGGCGCACGCCGCGCTGCTCCGGGTCACCGACCTCACCATCCGAATCGCCGGACGGACCGTGGTGGACGGCATCGACCTGACCCTGGCTCCCGGCGAACGGCTCGGCCTGATCGGCGAATCCGGCTCCGGCAAATCGCTCACCGCGCTCGCCGTACTCGGCCTGTTGCCCGAAGGCGCCGAGGTCACCGGCAGCATCCGCCTGGACGGTGTGGAACTTCTGGGCAAGCCCGAGCGCGAACTCGCCCGAGTCCGCGGGAGTCGGGTCGCGATGGTGTTCCAGGAGCCGCTCACCGCACTCGACCCGACCATGCGGATCGGCCGCCAGATCGCCGAACCGCTGCGCCTGCACCGGGGCATGACCGGCCGTCAGTCCGACCGGGCGGCGATCGACCTGGCCGCCCGGGTGGGCCTGCCGGATCCGGCCGAGCTGGTCCGGGCCTGGCCGCATCAACTCTCCGGCGGCCAGCGCCAGCGCGTGGGCATCGCGATCGCGCTCGCGTGCCGACCCGCGCTGCTGATCGCGGACGAGCCGACCACGGCGCTGGACGTGACCGTGCAGCGGGACATCCTGGCGCTGCTCGACGAGTTGGCCCATGAGCAGGGCACCGCGCTGCTGTTCATCACGCACGACCTCGCGGTGGTCTCCCGGGTGAGCGACCGGATCGCGGTGATGCGGACCGGTCGGGTGATCGAACAGGGACCGCTGGAGCGCATCCTGCACGACGCCGACGCGGACTACACGCGTGCGCTGTTGGCGGCCGCGCGGGCCACGGCGTTCGACGCCACCGCCTTCGACGACGCCTTCGGTGCGGGCGACCCGACACCGGGCGTCCATACCTCGACCGAGACCGTGGAGGCACCACTGTGACCGCGCCCGCCGTACTGCTGCGCGCCGAGGGACTGACCCGGACGTACCGCCTGCCGCGTCGGTCGTTGTGGGGCCCGGCCGGGCGGCGGTACGCGCTGCGCGGCGTGGATCTGGAACTGGTCGAGGGCGACGCGCTCGGCGTGGTCGGCGAATCCGGCGCGGGCAAGTCCACCCTGATCCGGCTGCTGCTCGGGCTCGACCGGGCCGACGCGGGCACGGTGCACTACCGCGACCGCGAGGTTCGGCCGGGGCCGGCGCGCTCGCTGACCTGGTTCCGGCGCGAGGTGCAGATCGTCCTCCAGGACCCGATGAGCTCGCTCGACCCGCGCTCGCGGGTACGCGACATCGTGGCCGAACCGCTGGAATGCCTCCGCGTCGAGGGTGACCACGACGCGCGCGTGGACGAGGTGTTGGCGGCCGTCGGGTTGGATCCGCAGACGCGCACCCGCTACCCGCACGAGTTCTCCGGCGGCCAGCGACAACGAATCGCGATCGCCCGGGCACTGGCACCCGACCCGCGCGTCCTGGTCGCCGACGAGCCGGTCAGCGCACTCGACGTCTCCGTCCGAGCACAAATCCTCGACCTCCTCCGCGACCTCACCACCCGCCTCGGCCTCTCCCTGATCCTGGTCTCCCACGACCTCGGCGTGGTCCAACACCTGTGCAACAACGTCCTGGTCCTGAAATCCGGCGAACCCCTCGAATCCGGCCCATCCCCCCAAGTCCTGGGCAACCCCCAACACCCCTACACCCAAGCCCTCCTCTCCGCCATCCCAACCCTCCCCACCCATACGCCGCACCCAAAACCTGCGACCCTCACCAAGCCCGCCGCACCCGATTCGGCCCGGCCGGCGTTCGAGGCCGGCAAGCCCGGCCGGCGTTCGACGCCCCCGTCGACCAAAGGCCCGGCACCCCCGGCCCAACGTGCGCGCTTGAGGCCACCGCCTGTGGGTACCAGCGAAGATCCCGGGCCGGGCCGACGGCCCGAGTGCGCCCCTCGGGAGGGACCATGGCCGCCGACGAAGCCGAAGTCGTTCATCTCCGCGTCAACGGCGAAGCCCGAGCGCTCCGCATCGACCCCCGCGTCACCCTCCTGGACGCGTTGCGCGAAACGCTCGGCCTGACCGGCCCCAAAAAGGGCTGCGACCTCGGCCAATGCGGTGCCTGCACGGTACTCGTCGACGGCCGCCGGATCACCTCGTGCCTGACCTTCGCGCTCATGCACGGCGGCCGCGAAGTGACCACGATCGAGGGCCTCGGCGGCGACCCCGAAGGGGACTTGCACCCGGTGCAACAGGCATTCGTCGACCACGACGCGTTCCAGTGCGGGTTCTGTACGCCGGGCCAGATCATGTCCGCCGTCGCGCTCCTCGCCGAGGGCCACGCCGGTGACGACGACGAGATCCGCGAATGGATGAGCGGCAACCTGTGTCGGTGCGCCGCATACCCCAATATCGTCGCGGCGATCACCGCCGCGGCCGGACGGTAGGCCCGCATGCGTTCCTTCACCTACACCCGTCCGGCCGAACCGGCGCAACCCTGGACCGAACTCGGCCCGGACGCGATGTACATCGCCGGCGGCACCAACCTCGTCGACCTGATGAAGTGCGGCGTCGCCGCGCCGGGCCGACTCGTGGACATCGGCCGACTCCCGCTCGCGGACATCGAGGTGGACGCGGCCACGGACACGCTCCGGATCGGCGCCCTGGTACCCAACAGCGACCTCGCCGCGCATCCGGTGGTGCGCGAGCGCCTGCCCGTGCTCTCCCGCGCCCTCCTGGCCGGCGCGTCCCCGCAGTTGCGCAACCTGGCCACACTCGGCGGGAACCTGATGCAGCGCACCCGGTGCGGATACTTCCGCGACCTCGCGATGCCCTGCAACAAGCGCGTGCCCGACTCCGGGTGTGCCGCGCTGGACGGCGAACACCGCGGCCACGCGGTGCTCGGCACGAGCAGCCGGTGCATCGCCACCCACCCCTCCGACCTCGCGGTCGCGCTGCTGGCGCTGGAGGCGCGGGTGTCGATCGACGGGCCGAACGGCCCGCGCGCCGAGCCGATCGAGGCGTTCCACCTGCCACCGGGGGAGACCCCCGAGCGGGAGACCACGCTGACCCACGGCGAGCTGATCACCGCGGTGGAGGTGCCGATGACCACTCTCGGCGCCCACTCGTACTACCTCAAGGTGCGCGAGCGGGCCTCGTTCGCGTTCGCGATGTGCTCGGCGGCGGTCGCGCTGGAGGTGCGCGAAGGCACGGTACGGGCCGCGCGGATCGCGCTCGGCGGCGTGGCGACCACGCCGTGGCGGGCGTACGCGGCCGAGGCGGCGCTGATCGGCGGCCCACCGAGCACCGGCGCGTTCGCCCGGGCGGGGGACGCCGCCACGGAGGGCGCCGTGCCGGGCCGGGACAACGGTCACAAGGTCGAACTGATCCGCCGCGTCGTCGCCCGCGCCCTGAGCACCCTGGCCGCAACCGACACCCCGGCAACCGATACCCCGGCAACCGACACCCCCGCCACAGGCACCCCGAAATCTCCGGGCACCGGCGAGGCCCCACGCACCGGCGAGGCCCCCGGCAGCACGGAAGGGGAGCACCGATGAGCCCGCAGACCACTCCGTGGATCGGCGCCGCCGCAGCCCGCGTGGACGGCCCGGTCAAGGTCACCGGCACCGCGATCTACACCGGTGACGTGGCGCTGCCCGAACTCGCGCACGCGGTGCTGGTGCAGAGCACGATCGCCAAGGGCCGGATCACCGACATGGACATCGCCGCCGCCGAGACCGCACCCGGCGTCCTCGCCGTGTGCACCTCCGACGGGTCGCTGGGCATCGGCCGGGTCGCCTCGTACTACTCGGCCGACAACGGCCCGATGGGCGACGGCCGTACCCCGCTTTCCGACGCGGTGATCCACCACCACGGGCAGCACATCGCGATGGTGGTGGCGCAGACGCTCGAAGAGGCGGTGGCCGGCGCCGAGCGCATCCGTACCCGCTATCGCCACCAATCGCCGCTGGTCCGGATCGAGGACGCCATCCCGCAGACCCCGCCGGGCCGCGAGGACATCGTCCGGGGCGACCTGACCACCGGCCTCGCGGTGGCCGACGTGACGGTGGAGGCGTACTACGAGACGCCGCCGCAACACATGAACCCGATGGAACCGTGCACCACCACCGCGCACTGGGTGGGCGACCGACTCACGGTGTACGACTCGACGCAGTACGTGAGCGGGGTGCGGGATGCGCTGGCGAGCGCGTTCGGCGTGCCGCCGGCGAACGTGCGGGTGTTGTCCGGCTTCGTCGGTGGCGGCTTCGGCAGCAAGGGCACGGTCTGGCCGCACGTTCTGCTGGCCGCGGCGGCGGCGCGGCTGGTCGACCGGCCGGTCCGGCTCGCACTCACCCGACCGCAGATGTTCACCTCGTGCGGCACCCGGCCGGCCACTCGGCAGCGGATCGTGCTCGGCGCGCACCGCGACGGCCGGCTGACCGCGATCGGCCACGACGGCACCTCGGCGACCTCGCCCGGCGAGAACGTGGTCGAGTCGACCGGCGGGCTCACCTCGATCCTGTACGCCTGCCCGAATGTGACGATCCGTCAGCGGATCGTCCGGCTGGACATGCAGGCGCCGACCTTCCAACGGGCACCGGGGCGAGCCCCGGGATCCTTCGCGCTGGAGTCCGCGCTCGACGAACTGGCCCACGAACTGCGCATGGACCCGGTGGAGTTGCGGCTGCGCAACCACGCCGACGCGGACCCGTCGTCGGGCCGGCCGTGGTCGGGCAAGCACCTTCGCGAGTGCTACCGGGTGGGCGCCGAGCGGTTCGGCTGGGACCCGGCCGATCGCACCCCCGGCACCCGCCGCGAGGGCGACGTGCTGATCGGCACCGGGATGGCGTCCGCGACCCACGAGATGGACCCCGGTCCCGCCGCGGCGTACGCCGAGCTACGCGTCGACGGCACTGCGGTGATCGGGGTCGCGTCGCACGACATCGGCACCGGGACGTACACCGTGCTCGGCCAGATCGCCGCGGACGTGCTCGGCCTGCCGCCGGAGCGGATCATCGTCCGACTCGGCGACACCGATCTGCCCGAGGCGCCGCCGTCGATCGGTTCGCAGACCGTCGCCTACGTCGGTCCGGCGATCCGGCGCGCGTGCGAGGCGGTTCGCGACGACCTGCTCGCGGCGGCCGTCGCCGATCCGGAATCTCCGCTGTACCGGCGGGAGATCGGTGCGATCGAGTTCGGCCCGCGGACGTACGTCGCCGAACTGGCCCGGATCGGCGAGCCGTCCGTGTCGGCGGTCGGCCACCACCACCCGGATGCGAACTCGCGATACGCGGTGCACTCCTTCGGCGCGCATTTCGCCGAGGTCGCGGTGGACGCGCTCACCGGTACGGTTCGGGTGCGTCGCATGGTCGGCGCGTTCGACGTCGGCCGGGTGATCAACCCGCGTACCGCGCGCAGCCAACTGCTCGGCGGGATGACCTTCGGCCTGGCCCAGGCGCTGATGGAGGCGACCGTGATCGATCCGCGGCGCGGTCATGTGGTCGAGCCGCATCTGGCGGGCTACCACCTGCCGGTCAACGCGGACATCGGCACGTTGGACGTGCTCTTCGTCGGCGAACCGGACCCGCACATCAGCGATCTCGGCGCGCGCGGGGCGGGTGAGATCGGCGTGGTCGGCGCGGCGGCGGCGATCGCCAACGCGGTGTTCCACGCGACCGGGGTGCGGGTGCGTACGCTGCCGATCACGCCGGATCGGGTGGTGGCCGGCTCAGCCGTCGGCGGGTAGCCCGTCGTCGACCGGGGTCGGTTCCTTGGTCGGGATCCGCCTCGCGGTCGGCGTCCTCTGTTCGGTCGAATTCCGTTTCGCCGTCGGGACGGTCGCAGGCGCGACGGATGCGGGCGCGACGGCGGGTGCCGCAGCGGGCAGGGTGAAGGTGATCCGGGTGCCGGTGGTGTATTCGGTGTCGAGGGCGATCGTGCCCCCGTGGAACTCGACGATCTTCTTGCACATGGCCAGGCCCATGCCGTTGCCCGGAAACGCGTCGCGAGTGTGCAGCCGCTGGAAGAGCACGAAGATCCGGTCCGCCTGCGCCGGATCGATGCCGATGCCGTCGTCGGTCACCGAGATCCGCCAGATCCCGTCCACCTGCTCCGCGCCCACCACGACGTGCACCGGCCGGTCCGGCTCGCGGAACTTCACCGCGTTGGCGATCAGGTTCTGCAGCACCACGGACAACTGGGTGCGGTCGCCGCGCACGGTGGGCAGCGGATCGCGCGTCACCTCGGCGTCCGCCTCACGGATCGCGAGGGCGAGATCGCCGACGACCGTCTCGTACACGGCGTTCAGGTCCACCGCCGTCTCGTCCACGGGGCCGCGGCCGACCCGGGAGAAGGCGAGCAGGTCGTTGATCAGGGCCTGCATCCGGACCGCGCCGTCGACCGCGAAGGCGATGTAGCGGTCGGCACGCTCGTCCAGTTGCCCCTGATACCGCTTCTCCAGGAGGCGACAGAAGCCGGCCACCTTGCGCAACGGCTCCTGGAGGTCGTGCGAGGCGACGTAGGCGAACTGTTCCAGGTCGGCGTTGGAGCGGCGCAGCTCGGTGGCCCGCTCGTCCAGGCGGCGGCGGGCATCGTCGGAGAAGGCCAGCTCGTCGGCGAGTCGGCGGCGCATCGCCTCCATCGCGTCGGCCAGCGCGCGCAGGTCGGCCGGTCCGCTGGGGGTGATCGGGTGCCCGAAGTCGCCCCGGGTCACCACGTCCGCATCGGCCACCAGTCGACTCACGGGCAACGTGACGCCGCGGCGCAGGCCCGCGAACACCATGATCACGCCCGCGACGATCACCAAGGCGATCGCGCTGAACACCCACGTACGCAGAGCGCGGACATCCTGGAGGTCGGCCCGGGCGATGTCGCGTTGGCGCTGGAGGTGGTCCACTTGGGCGCGGGTCGCCGCGCGCAGCGCCGTATAGGGCGACGGGTCGGCGACGGCCGCGCGTACCTCCGCCGGCGGCGCCGTCCCGGGCGCGACGGCCAGGGCCGGGCGGACCACCCGGTCCTCCCACACCCGAGCGCGCTCCAGCACCACCCGCAGATCGGCGGTCGCGCCGGTGTCGTCGCGCAACAGCTCGCGCAGCACGGCGACCTGCTCGCGCTCGGTTTCGCGACCGGCCGAATACGCGTCCGGAAGCGGCGCGTTGCCGGACAGGACGCGGTCCCGGATGGCGGCGTCCTGATCGGCGTACGCGGTCTCCAGC
The DNA here is from genome assembly GCF_000372745.1 of Embleya scabrispora DSM 41855. Taxonomy (GTDB): domain Bacteria; phylum Actinomycetota; class Actinomycetes; order Streptomycetales; family Streptomycetaceae; genus Embleya; species Embleya scabrispora. Next base: position 82,099 of record NZ_KB889671.1, read on the forward strand.
CGCACCGCGGCGATCAGCGCCGGCGAACTGTGGTCGACCAGGTGCCCGTTGACCGACGTCGACCGCGCGAACACCCAGGTGCCCAAGAGCGCGAGCAGGACCAGCACGGCCAGCGTCGCGGACACGCCCACGAGCAACCAGCGTCGGGTGTCCCATCTCCACCGGCGCGGGTCGTTCGACGACTCGGATCGCGGGTCGTCTTCGTCGAGTTGCTCCACCACATCGTCCCCATCGTCGCGAACCCGCGGCCACGCCGGCCGTGAGCCCGGACGCCGTACGGGATCGATACCTGCCCGGATCGCGGATCTTTGCACCCGGCGGGGACGTGTGATCGAACACCGGCGGGCCGGCGCGGGGGCGGGCGATCAGGCGCCGGTGGTCGAGCCCGGTCGCACGATCATCAGGACCGTCACGGTCGCCCAGAGCAGGTTGAAGACGCCGGTGAACATGGCCAGCCGCGCGGTGGCGCGGAACGCGGCCGACGGTGGGGCGGGCGACGTGGGCTCGGGAGCGGGTTCGGCCGCGGCGGCATGCGCAGGCGCGGCTTCGGTCGCGGGTACGCGGCGGGCGGGCGCGGGCTCGGTGGTCGCGGGCTCGGTGGTCGCGATGGTGGCGAGGAGGGCGTCCTGGCGGGGGAGTACGAGCAGCGCCAGGACCGCCGCGGCGAGCGCGGTGAGCACGATCGAGACGATCAACCAGGTGTCCCCGAGCACGTCCATGTTCAGCGCGACGCCCAGGCCGAAGACCGGCACCACTACCCCGACGACCGTGTAGACCCGGCAGATCCGGTGCAGGTTCCGGACGATCGCGAGGGCGTGTTCGTCGTGCGGAGCCGCGAGGGCGTGCCGGGCGGCGGGCGGGAACATGCTCGCGGCGACCGTCACCGGTCCGATCGCGATGATCGCGGCGAGTACGTGGATGGCGAGGAGGAACTTGGTCACGGACCGAGGCTAGGAGCGCTGCCGGGGTGCGACGAGTGGCAATAATGACACTCTTCCACGGATTCTCGCCAGGCGAATTCAGCGGCCGGCGGCAGCCGTGGAGTGCGGCAACAGCGTCGAACAGCCTTGACGCCGATGACCCTGCTCGGGCCTTCGACCTGTGACAGCGGCTACCGCAGGCGCCGACCACAGCGCGACCGTCGCGGCGTCGGCTTTCCCACGTTTGGCGAGAATTGGGTGAACGCATAGCTTATTGCCATGCATACCGTCGCCATTCTGGCCCTGGACGGCGTCATCGGCTTCGATCTGACCACGCCGATCCAGGCTTTCGGGCGCACTCGGTTGCCGGACGGGCGCTCCGCCTATCGGGTGCGCGTGTGCGCGGTCGAGGCGGGCGCCGAAGTGGACGCCGGCGAGTTCACGCTGCGCGCGCCATGGGGGCTGGAGGCACTGGCCGAGGCGGACACGATCATCTGTCCCGGCCGGACCGACCCGACCGAGCCCACGCCCGCGGCCGCGGTCACCGCGCTGCGGGAGGCCGCGGCGCGCGGGACTCGGATCGCGTCGATCTGCGTGGGCGCGTTCGTGCTCGCCGAGGCCGGCCTCCTGGACGGTCTGCGGGCCACCACGCACTGGCTCGGCACGGCCGAGCTGGCCGAGCGCTATCCCGAGGTCGTGGTGGACCCGGACGTGCTCTACATCGACAACGGCTCGATCCTGACCTCGGCCGGTGCCGCCGCCGGCCTGGACCTGTGCCTGTACATGATCCGCCTCGACCACGGCTCGGCGGTCGCCGCGGACAGTGCCCGGGACGCCGTGATGCCCCTGGAACGTGCGGGCGGCCAGGCCCAGTTCATCGTGCACGAGCCCCCCGCCCCGGACGGCGCCGGCCTGGAACCGCTGCTCGGCTGGTTGCGCGAGCACAGCGACCGCGAACTGCTCCTGGACGACATCGCCGCGCAGGCCGGGATGAGCGCACGCAGCCTGAACCGGCACTTTCGCCAACAGACCGGCACCACCCCGCTGCAATGGCTGCACCGAGTCCGGATCAGCCGGGCCCAGCACCTCCTGGAAACCACCGCCCACTCGGTGGACCGGATCGCCGCCCAAACCGGCTTCGGCTCGCCCACCGCCTTCCGCGACCGCTTCAAACGCGTCACCGGCACCACCCCCCAGTCCTACCGCCGCGCCTTCCGCGCCCGCACCACGTAGCCACCGGCGGCCACCGCGGCCGGCGAGCCCTTGGTCGTCCGCCCACCGCTGCTCGCCCCGCTCGCCGTTCGCCCGCTCGTCTCGCCCGCCGTTCGCAACGCCCGTCGTCCGCCCGCGGATCGGTGAACCAGGGCTCCGTGGGGCAGGACAGTCACGAGCCCTGATTCGCCGGGGCGTGATGTGGAGGGGGTGGGTCGAGGGATGGCACTCGACGGTGTGGGGGCCGCGGACGACGTGTGGTGGAAGTCCGCCGTGGTGTACCAGATCTATCCACGCAGTTTCGCCGACTCCGACGGCGACGGGATCGGGGACCTGGCCGGGATCACCGCCCGACTCGACTACCTGGCGGACCTCGGGGTGGACGTGTTGTGGTTGTCGCCGGTGTACCCGTCACCGCAGGACGACAACGGCTACGACATCAGCGACTACCGGGACATCGAACCGATGTTCGGCACCCTGGCCGACTTCGATCGGCTGCTCGCCGCGGTACACGAGCGCGGCATGCGGCTGGTGATGGACCTGGTGGTCAACCACACTTCGGACGAGCACCCGTGGTTCCGCGAATCGCGCGAGGGGCCGAACAGCGCGAAGCGGAACTGGTATTGGTGGCGGCCGGCACGCAAGGACGTCGACACGACCGGGGATCGGGCGGGGGAGGAGTCGCCGGACGCGCCCGGCGCGCCGCCGAACAACTGGGGGTCGTTCTTCTCCGGGTCGGCCTGGCAGCACGATGCCGGGAGCGACGAGTACTACCTGCACCTGTTCTCGCCCAAGCAGCCCGACCTCAACTGGGAGAACCCCGAGGTCCGGCAGGCCGTACACGCGCTGATGCGATGGTGGCTCGATCGCGGCGTCGACGGCTTCCGGATGGACGTGATCAACCTGATCTCGAAGGACCCCGAGCTCCCGGACGGGCGGCTGCACGGGGACGGCCTGTACGGAGACGGCTCGCCGTACTACATCTGCGGCCCCAGGGTGCACGAATACCTCCAGGAGATACACCGCGAGGTCTTCGCCGGTCGGCCCGAACGCCTGCTCACCGTGGGCGAGATGCCCGGGGTGACGCTGGAGCAGGCCCGGCTGTTCACCGATCCGGGCCGCGGCGAGGTGGACATGGTCTTCCAATTCGAGCACGTGGGCCTGGACTTCGGCCGGCACAAGTTCGACGTGCGGCCACTGCGCCTCACCGACCTCAAGGCTTCGCTGGGTCGCTGGCAGACCGGCCTCGCCGAGGTGGGCTGGAACAGCCTGTACTGGAACAACCACGACCAGCCCCGGATCGTCTCCCGGTTCGGCGACGACGGCCCCGAACACCGGGTGCGCTCGGCGACCATGCTGGCCACCGTGCTGCACCTGCACCGCGGCACGCCCTACATCTATCAGGGCGAGGAACTGGGCATGACCAACGCGCCGTTCGCCACGATCGAGGACGTACACGACATCGAGGCGCTGGGCCACTACGCGCAGGCGGTGCGGGCCGGCGAGGACCCGGACCGGGTGCTGGACGGACTGCGCGCACACGGCCGGGACAACGCCCGTACGCCGATGCAGTGGGACGCGTCCGAGCACGCCGGCTTCACCACCGGCACGCCCTGGTTGCCGGCCAACCCCAACCACATCACGATCAACGCCGCGGCTGCCGTGGCCGATCCGAACTCGGTGTATCACCACTACCGCCGGCTGATCGCCCTCCGACACACCGAACCGGCGGTCGTACACGGCGACTTCACCATGCTGCTCGCGGAGGATGAACGGCTGTACGCCTTCACCCGCCGCCACCGCGACACCACGCTGCTCGTGCTCGCCAACTTCACCGGCGAGGCGGTGGCGGTACCGGCCGGCCTGGCGGCGGAGTGGGCGCGGGCGCCGCTCGTACTCGGCAATGCCGGGCCGATCGACGAGATGGTGCTGCGCCCGTGGGAGGCCCGGGTACATCGGCACGTGTAGCCGGCCGGCAAGTCGGATACAGGCGGTGCATGAGGATTATCGTTTCCGTCACCACACTCGCCCTCGCGTCGTCCGTCCTGGTCGCGGGCGCGGCCACGACGGCCGGCGCCCAGGAGAGCACCATCGGGCGGCTGCGCACGTGCGCCGAGGGCTCGCTCGGCTACGACGCACACGCGCTGCCGCCGATCGCGGGCAGCGTCGTGCTGGTCACCGTCACCAACCTGACCGACTCGGCCTGCACGATCGACCGGTTCCCGACGGTGACCTTCGCCGGCCTGGACGGCACGGCGCAACCGGTGCCGTCGGTGCCGAGCGGTGTGCGGCGGATCGACGCCGCCGGGAAGTTGTACGCGGCGCTGCGCACCGACGACCGCGGCGGCGCGGCGCGGTACGTCCCGAGCCTGACCGTCGCGGCCCACCCGGCCCACGTCGGCGGCACCTTCACCGCGAGCGAGATGGGCGCACCCACACCCGGCATCGCCGTGTCCGACCCGATCACCACGCAGTGGCAGAACAGCGTGGACGAGGCGGTGGGCGCGCTCCCGGAGTGACCCGGGCGGCGGGGCCGCGCGGGGCCGCGCGGTCCGTACGGCGGCCGGTACCGCGGTCGGGTGAACGCCATGGCGGATACTTGGGGTCTACCTAAGGAATCTCATGATTCGCAGGACTCGCATGACCCTCGGCATTCTCGGCTCCTCACTGAAGGAGAACGAGCACCGGTTGCCGGTCCACCCGCTGCACATCGAGCGGATCGCCCCGGACGTGCGCGAACACCTGTTCCTGGAGGAGGGGTACGGCGAGCGTTTCGGCGTCGCCGACGCGGAACTCGTCCGGCACGTGGCGGGCCTGCTCCCGCGTAAACGGTTGCTCGCCGAGAGTGATGTGGTGCTGCTGCCCAAACCCACCCACGAGGACGTGGCCGCGTTGCGCGACGGCCAGGTGCTGTGGGGCTGGCCGCACTGTGTGCAGGATCCGACGATGACCCAGCTGGGCATCGATCGCAAGCTGACGATGATCGCGTGGGAGGAGATGAATCACTGGACCGCGTCGGGCGCGTTCAGTGTGCACGTCTTCCACAAGAACAACGAACTGGCGGGCTACTGCTCGGTGTTGCACGCGCTGGCGCTCGGCGGTGTGACCGGCAGCTACGGTCGCCGGATGCGGGCGGCGGTGCTCAGCTTCGGGGCCACGGCGCGCGGCGCGGTGATAGCGCTGGAAGCGATGGGCGTTTCGGACGTGACGGTGCTCACCGCGCGGGACGCGGTGGCGGTGGCGTCGCCGATGCCCTCGGTCGTGATGGGCCACTTCCGGTTCGGCGAGGACGATCCGACGCGGTTGGAGGCGCTCACCGAGGATGGGCCGGTGCCGCTCGGTACGCATCTGGCCGGCTACGACATCGTGGTGAACTGCATACGGCAGGACACCGACGCGCCCTTGACGTTCGTGCTGGACCGGGACCTGCCGGAGTATCGGCCGGGGTCGTTCTTCATCGACGTCTCGTGCGACGACGGCATGGGCTTCGAGTGGGCCCATCCGACCACCTTCGAGGCGCCGACCTTCACCGTCGGCGACAACTGCCAGTACTACGCGGTCGATCACAGCCCGTCCTATCTGTGGGATTCCGCGACGTGGGAGATCAGTGAGGCGCTGATGCCCTATCTGGGCACGGTCATGGACGGCCCGACCGCCTGGGACGCGGACCCGACCATCGCGAAGGCGATCGAGATCCGCGACGGCGTCGTGCAGAACCCGAAGATCCTCAGCTTTCAACACCGTTCCGCCGACTACCCACACCCGGCGATGACGGCCCACGCGGGAGGATGACGCGGGCGGTTGCCGCGGGCGGGGCGGGGGGACGATGCGGATTCGTGGGCGCGGGCTACGACGTCGAGGTGGATCCGCCGGGCGAGGTGGCCGACTGGACGCGGGTACGGGCCGGGGCACCCACCGGGTTCTCACCCGTGCGCGGCGGCATGTCGGTGTCGGGCCGGCTGGAGCAGGTCGTCCGGGACGGTGAGCCGCAGGTCCTGATGCGGCTGGGTCCGGGGATCATGACGGTCGACGTGGCGCGGGGGTTCGAGGAGTTGTCGTTCGGCGACGTGATCCGCTTCGAGGTTCCGTGGGTCGAACTCTGGCCGTACGTGGTGTGAACACGCGCGCCGAAGGCCCTGCGTGTGCTGCGAGGGTCTTCGGCGCGGGTCGGCTTGCGCGTCTGCCCGGTCACTCGTCGTCGCGGTTCGGGCGGTGGGCGCCGCCGCGTTCGGGCGTCGTGGAGCCGGGGGAGCGCGGATCGGTGGCGTGGTGTGGGTGGGGCGACGCGGGGGCCGGCTGGGGCGGGGCTAGGGTCGGGGCGACTTGATCGTTGTTCGAAGGGGACGTCCGGATCATGCGTCTTGCGTTTGCCGGATTCGCGCACAGCCACCCGTTCACCGACGCGGGTGTGGCCCGTGACCTGGGGGTGCGGCGGATCGATGGCTGGGATGCCGGTGAGCCGGAGCGGTTCGCGGCCTTTCGGGAGCGGCACGAGTGCGAACCGGCCGAGTCGCTCGCGGAGTTGCTCGGCCGCCGGCCGGATGCCGTGGTGGTCACCGTGCGGCCGGCGTTGATCGCGGACACCGTGGCCCGGGTCCTGCGAGCCGGCGTGCCGTGCTTCGTGAACAAGCCGGCCGCCGCATCGGCCGCCGCGCTCGCCGAGTTGGATCGGGCCGTGGCCGGGTACGAGGAGCGTTTCCTGACCACGTCCGTACTGCGCTTCGCGCCCGCCGTGACGGAGTTGGCCGAACGGATCGCGGGCCGCCGGGTGTTGAGCGCCCGGGCGCTGGTCCGGCACGACATCGCCGGGTTCCTGACGCCGGAGCGCGCCTGGCAGGACGATCCGGCCGAAGGCGGTGGCACCCTGGTCTCGCTCGGCCTGCACGGCGCCGAACTCCTGGACGCGGCGGCCGGCCCCGGCGCGCGGGTGCTGGCCGCGACGGGCTCGGTCCTGGTACATCCGACCACCCGCTCGGAGGACGTCGGCGCGATCCTGCTCGGCTGGCCCGACGGCCGCGTGGGCACGATCGAGGTCGCCGGGGTGGGCGGCGACGAGGTCTACGAGGTGGCCGTACAGACCGAGGACGGCGTCGAGACCGCCCGCCTCGGCGGCACCGACTGGCAGGAGGCCCTCGGCTACCGGGCCACCATGCGCGCCGTACTGGCCATGGCCGCCGGCGATCCGTCCCCCGTCCCCTGGCCCCGCACCCGCGCAGTCCTCACCTGCGCCACAACCGCGGCCACGCTCTCCCGAACCTGACTCACCCGCGCAGACACCCGTCGCCCACTGCCCGGAAAGCCCGAGCCCGGCCAACCCTTCGCCGCGCCCGTCGCATCGCGCTCGGGCCTTCGGGGCGTGGTCAGGGGCGGGGCTTGGGGTGGGTGGTTTTGTGGAGGATGGGGAGGGAGGCCAGGAGGAGGATGGGGAGGAGGAGGAAGGCGGTGCGGACGGGCATCAGGTCGGTGGCCAGGCCGAGCAGGAAGGGGGCGCCGCCGGCTGCCAGGGTGGTGGCCACGGCGAGGCGGGAGACGGCCAGGTCGGCTCGGCCGGCGGCGGCGCGGATGGCCGTTGCGGTGGCCAACGGGAACTGTACGGACATGCCCAGGCCGGAGACGAACAGGCCGAGGTAGGCGAGCCAGGGGACCGTGGCCGACCAGAACAGGGCGAAGCCGACCAGGTTCACCGCGACGGCGCTGCCGTACAGCCGGTCCAGCGGGATGCGCAGCGCGAGCCGACCGCCCGCCAGGCGGCCCAGGCACAGGCCGGCCACCACGGCGGTCATCGCGGTGGCGGCGGCGCCCTCGGACATGCCGGTACGGTCGCGCAGCAGCGTCGAGGCCCACAACGACAGCGAGAACTCGACGCCCACCGAGCAGACCGTCAACAGCCAGGCCCACCAGTACGCGGCGGGCAGCGACCCACTCGACGTCGAGGCCGGCGAGGCCCCTGTGGCCCGTGAGTCCGGCGATTTCGGCGAGGGCGAAACCGTGGGCGCCGACGGCGACGGCGACGGGGGCAGCGGAGCCGCCGAACCCGGCGACCCCGCCGAAGGCGACCCCGGCGCCGCCCGCGAAGGCGTCGCCGCGACCACGTCCGGGATCTGCGTCCGTCCGAAGCCCGCCGCCAGTGCGCCGAAGAGCACCGGGACCACCACCATCGCCCAGCGCCAGCCCGGCCCGGACGAGTCCATCACGCCGATCAGCAGGGGTGCGGCCATGCCGACCCCGGCCGCGAGGCCGTTGGCCTCGCTCAGGGCGCTCGGGCCGGCGATCGGGCCGTGGTGGTCCGCGAGCGCGGTGCCGGCCACGTTGACCACCAGGAACGCGCCGAAGCCGCACAGCAGGGCCGCGCTCAGCGACACCGCCGGCGTCCCGGCCGCGCAGTACGCCAACACCCCCGCACTCAACAACCCACAGCCCGCCCACAACGTGCGCCCACGCCCGAACCGGCGCATCGGCCGGTCACCGAGCAGCGCGATCAACACGCCGGCCCCCGCGTACGCCGTACTGTGCAGCGCCGCCACCGCGTTGCTCACGCCCAGGTCGTCGCCCAGCAGCGTGACGGACGGCCCGAAGCAGTAGAGGAAATAGCCGAAGGCGGCCATGTGCAGATACAGCAGCCAGGTCGCGCGGTCACGGGTCAAGCCCGACACCGAACCGCCGGTCACGCGAAATCGCCCACTGCCGTCCTCGTCCGCATCATGTGGGCCCCGTCGCGAATGGTCCCGCCCCGCCGGGATCGTATGCGACCGACGTGAACACCCGGCCACCGGCCGCCGAGGCGGGAAGACCACGGCAACCACCGACACCTGCCACCCACCCGACGCCGCACCCCCGGATCAGGCTGTACGCCCCCACCGGGCGCGCGGCAGCCGCAGCCGTTGCGCCGCGCCCCTCCGGATCCGCCGGCGCCCCCGACCGCCAGGGCCACAGTCGATCCGGATCCGGACACCCCCGCCTACCACCGACGCTTCCCCGCCCAGCCGACACCGCCCGCCCGGACCAGGCCGTACCGCCCCCACCGGGCGCGCGGCAGCCGCAGCCGTTGCGCCGCGCCCCTCGGATCAGCCGGTGCGCCCGCCCTGCCGCAGCCGATCCGGACCCCACATCCCCCGCCTACGGCCGACGCCTCCTCGCCCAGCCGACACCGCCCGCCCGGACCAGGCCGTACAGCCCCCACCAGGCGCGCCGCAGCCGCAGCCGCTTCACCGCGCCCCGCGATCCGCCGGCGCCCCCGCCCGCCGGCTCGCAGCCGATCCGGACCCGCCACCCCCCGCCCACCACCGACGCTTCCTCGCCCACCCCCGGGGTCAGGTCGTGCGCGCCCACCCGCTGCGCAGCAGTTGCTCCGCCTGGCCCGTCGGGTCCTCCGGTGCCCGGCCGTCGGCGCGGAGTCGGTCCAGGCCCAGCAGTGCCGCGCCGACCACCGGCGGATCCACCGCCACCCGAAGGACCGCCCGCGGCGCGGAGCGCAGGATCAGTCGGGAGACCGCCGCCATCAACAGCGGGGGCTGGGCCGCCAGGACCCCGCCGCCCAGCACGACGTCGGCCTCCTCCGCCAGCAGATCGAGCCGACCCAGCGCGGTCACCGCCATCACCGCTATCTCCCCGGCCTGCCGCTCCACCACCTCGCCCGCCACCGGATCCCCGGCATCGGCGATCCGGAACAGCAGCGGGACCAGTTCGTGCAGCCGCTCGGACGGCAGCTCGCCCAGATGCACCGCCTCGGCCACGGCGGTCGCCGACTCCAGGCCGAAGTGACCGGCCGTCGCGTCGGCCAACGCGGTCGCCGGACCCCGACCGTCCTCGGCGCGCACCGACGACCACATCACCTCCTCCATCAGGCCGAGCCCGCCGCCCCAGTCGCCGGTCATCCGGCCCAGCGCCGGGAAGCGCGCGGTCCGGCCGTCCGGCAGCAGGCCCACGCAGTTGATCCCGGCCCCGCACACCACCGCGACGCCGCGCGGCGCGCCGGTACCCGAACGCAGCACCGCGAACGTGTCGTTGCCGACGGTGACCGTACGGGCCCAGCCCCGATCCTCGAACTCCTTGCGCAGTTGCAACTCCTCGACCGGCAGGTCGATGTTGGCCAGGTACGCCGCGACGTGCTCCACCGGTCCGGCCCCCGCGGCCGACCGCAGCACCTCCTCCACCAGCGAGGCGATCCGCTCGACCGCCGCGTCCTGGCCGAGTTGGTACGGCGCGTAGCCCGCGCCCCGGCCGCGCCCCCACACCCGACCGTTCGCGTCGACGACCGCGACGTCGGTCTTGGAGTTGCCCGCGTCGATCGCGAGCACGGCCGGGGCCGATTCGGAGGAATCGGCCCCGCCCTCCGTCACCGGGCCCACGGCAGGTGCTCCTTGCCCGCCGCAAGCAGCCGATCGGTGAGTGCCTCGGCGATGTCGTACTGCCCGACCAGCGGATGCGCGAGCAAGGCGGTGACCACCCGATCGCGCCCGCCGCGCAGCGCGGCGTCCAGCGCGAGTTCCTCGTACGCCGCCACATGCGCGATCAACCCGGAGTGCAACGGCCCCAGCGGTGCCACCGGCAGCGGCGTCGCGCCGTTCGCGTCGATCCGCGACGGCACCTCGATCACCGCGTCGTCCGGCAGGAACGGCAGCGTGCCGTTGTTGCGCACGTCCGCGACCTGGATGCGATCGGCCCCGTCGAAACCGGACCCGGACCCGGAACCCGTGCCCAGCAGCGCGGCCACCAGTGCCACCGCCGCCTCCGAGTAGTAGGCCCCGCCCCGGCGTTCCAACAGCTCCGGCTTGGTGTCCAGGGTCGGATCCGCGTACAGCTCCAGCAGTTCGCGCTCGATCGCGGCCACCTGCTGGGCCCGGGACGTGGTGTGCCGCTGAGCGGAGACCACCGCGTCGTGCGCGTAGAAGTAGCGCAGGTAGTAGGACGGCACGGTGCCTTGCGCGCGCAGCAGTTCCACCGGCAGTTCGATGTCCTCGGCGATCGCCGGACCGTGCTCGGCCAGCAGCGTCGGGAGCAGGTCCGGACCCGGCTCGCCGTGCTCGTCCAGCACGCGCAGCCCGCGTTCCCAGGTCAGGTGGTTGAGCCCGACGTGGTCGAGCCGCAGCCGGTTGGGCGCCACGTCGAGCATCGCGGCGAAGCGACGCTGGAAGCCGATCGCCACGTTGCACAGCCCCACCGCGCGGTGGCCGGCGTCCAGCAGCGCGCGGGTGACGATGCCCACCGGATTGGTGAAGTCCACGATCCACGCGTTCGGCGCGGCCCGGCGCACCCGTTCGGCCGCGTCCAGCACCACCGGCACGGTACGCAGCGCCTTGGCCAGCCCACCCGCGCCGGTGGTCTCCTGCCCCACGCAGCCGCAGTCCAGCGGCCACTCCTCGTCCTGCGCGCGGGCCTCCTGACCGCCCACCCGGAGCTGGAAGAGCACCGCGTCGGCGTCCTCGACCCCCGCGTCCAGGTCGTCGGTCAGCACCACCCGGGCCGGATGTCCGTACCGGGCCAGGATGCGGCGCACCACCGCGCCGACCGGCTCCAGCCGTTCGATCACCGGGTCGACGAGCACGAGTTCGTCGACCGGCAAGGTTTCGCGCAAGCGGCCGAGGCCGTCCGCGAGTTCGGGCGTGTAGGTGGACCCACCGCCCACCACCGCGAGCTTCAACCCTTTACTCCCGTCAAAGTCACGCCCTCGATGAACGCCTTCTGGGCGAAGAAGAACACGAGGATCACCGGCGCCATCACAAGGAGCGTGGCGGCCATCATGAGATTCCAATTGACCTGGTGTGCGCCCTTGAACGATTCCAGGCCGTAGGACAGGGTCCACGCGCCCGGATTCTCGGACGCGTACACCTGTGGACCGAAGTAGTCGTTCCAGCAGTAGAAGAACTGGAACAGTGCGACCGCTGCGATCGCCGGCCGGATCATCGGCACCACGATCGAGATCAGGATGCGCAGTTCGCCGCACCCGTCCACCCGGGCCGCGTCCAGGTATTCGGACGGGATGGTGAGCAGGAACTGGCGGAGCAGGAAGATGGTGAACGCGTCGCCGAAGGCCATCGGGATGATCAGCGGCCAGAGCGTCCCGCTCAGGTGCATCTGCTTGGCCCAGAAGATGTACATCGGGATGATGATCACCTGCGGCGGCAACATCATCGAGGAGATCACCAGCATCAGCGCCACGCCGCGGAAGCGGAACCGGAACTTGGCCAGCGCGTAGGCCACCGGCAGGCTGGAGACCACGGTGAACAGGGTGCCGAGCCCGGCGTACATCAGCGTGTTGCGCCACCAGGTCCCGAAGCCCGGGGTCTTCATCACCTTGGTGTAGTTGCCCCACTCCCACGAGGTGGGCCACAGGTCGCTGGTCAGCGCCTGCTTGTTGCTCATCACCGAGGTCAGGAACAGGAATACGAACGGCAGGATGAAGAACAGTACGGCGGTGACGGCGAGCGTGTGCACGCCGATCCAGGTCAGTACGCGCTTGCGCCGTCGCGGGCGCGGCGGCGTCCGGGCGGGCGCGAGCGGCGGCGCGATGCCGGCGGCCTCGGCCGTGACGGTCTGGGCCATGGATCCGATCCCTTCTGGGCACGGTGGATCGTCGAACTGGGGCTACCGGCAGGGGCCTTCCGTGACCGGTAGAGGATGCGGGCCGCCTTCGACCCGGGTGCTCAGTCGTCGTCGAGCAGGCCCGAGCGGCGACGCAGCAGCAGGAAGGTGAACGCCATCGCGATCACGAACAGGAGCAGCGAGATCACGCACGCCGCGCCCGTGTTGAAGGTGGAGAACCCTTCCTCGTAGACCAGTTGCGGCAGGGTCAGCGTGGTGCCCTGCGGGTAGCCCGGTTCGAACGACTGGCCGGAGTTGCCGATGATGCCGCTCGCGACCTTTCCGGCCACCATCGCCTGGGTGTAGTACTGCATGGTCTGGATCACGCCGGTGACCACGGCGAACAGCACCACCGGGGTGATCGCCGGCCAGGTCACGTAGCGAAAGCGCTGCCACGGCCCGACGCCGTCCAACTCGGCCGCCTCGTACTGCTCGCGCGGCACGTCGAGCAGCGACGCGGTGAAGATCACCAGCAGATCGCCGATGCCCCACAGGGCGAGCAGGGTCAGGGCCGGCTTGGACCAGTCCGGATCGTTGAACCAACCCGGTTGCGGCATACCGACGTTGCCGAGCAGGTGGTTGACCGGCCCGGTGCCCGGGTTGAGCAGGAACGCGAAGCCGATCGTGGCGGCCACCGGCGGGGCCAGGTAGGGCAGGTAGGACAGCGTGCGGAAGAGCCCGCCGCCGCGCTTGAGCCGGATCGCCAGCATGCCCAGGCCCAGGCCGAAGATCACCCGCAAGGTGACCATCACCACGACCAGCCACAGCGTGTTGCGCAACGCCTGCCACAGCGGCGGGTAGTCGTTGAGCACGTAGTTCCAGTTGCGCATGCCCACCCAGACGGGCGGGTTGATCAGGTCGTAGCGGGTGAACGAGTAGTACACGGTCGCGCCGAGCGGATACGCGAAGAAGACCGAGAAGCCGATCAGCCACGGGGACAGGAACGCGAGCGTGCGCAGGTTCCGCCGGCGGCGCTGCCTGCGCAGCGCCGCCGGGACCTTCGCCGCCGCGGGGGCGGTCGTGGTCATCGGATCACTTGACCTGGGCCACGTCGGTGTCGATCTGCTTGTCCAGATCGGCCAGACTCTTGGTCAGATCGCCGCCTTGACCGGCCTCCCACTTGTAGGCGTACTCGGAGAGGGTGACCTGGTACTTGCCGCCGTTGGGGCTGGCGGGCGTGGTGTTGCTGGCGGGGTGCTTGAAGGCGTCGATGAACGGCTTGAAGTGCTCGTCGTTCGCCAGCGGCGACGCGGCCAGCGCGGCGTTGGTGCTGGGCACGTTGTGGATCGCCTGCGAGAACGCGACCATCGCCTCGGTGTCGGTGGTGACGAACTTGACGAACTCCCACGCGGCGGCCTGGTGGTGGCTGGACTTGGCGATGCCGACGGTGGTGCCGGTGAGGTAGCTGCGGCCGTACTTGTCCAGCTGGTCGTCCGGGACCGGGAACGGCGCGGTGCCGTAGTTCAGGTTCGGCGCGTCCTGGGCGAGCATCGCGGTACGCCACTCGCCGTCCATGGTCATCGCGAGCTTGCCGCTCATGAACGGGTTCTCGGCGGAGAACTCCTCACCGAACGTGGTGCGGAACTTCTCCAGCTTGTCGAACCCGCCCTGGCTCTCCACGAATTGCTTCTGCCAGTTGAAGAACTGCGGGACGACCGGGTCCTTGGACAGGTTCGACTTGCCGTCGGGCGTCTGGTAGGTCGGACCGAACTGGGCCAGCGTGTGCGCGGCGGAGAACTCGTAGGCGTGGAAGGTCGGCAGGAAGCCGGCGACCTTGAACGTGCCGTCGCCGTTGAGCTGGTTGAGCTTCTTGGCGGTCTCGGTCAGTTCGGTGAACGTCTTGGGCGGAGCGGTGATGCCCGCGGCGGCGAACATGTCCTTGTTGTAGTACAGCCCGTAGGAGTCGGCCAGCAGCGGCAGTGCGCAGCGCTTGCCCTGGAACTGGGTGTAGTCCAGGACCGGCTTGGGGAAGGTCGCCGCGGGGTCGATGTTGGACTTGGCCAGCCACGGCGCCAGGTCGGTCCACGAGCCCGACGTACAGAACTGGCCGACGTTGTCGGTGGTGAACGAGGAGACCACGTCCGGGCCCTTGCCGGAGCGGATGCCCTGGGTGATCTTGTCGTCGGTGACGTTGGAGACGACCTTGACCTTGATGTTCGGGTGCTTCGCGTTGAACTTGGCGACCAGGTCGTCGACCGCCTTGACCTCGCTCTCGGCGCTCCAACCGTGCCAGAAGGTGATGGTGACCTTCTTGTCGGGCGCCTCGTCCGCACCGGTTCCCGAGCCGCCGTCGTCGCCTGCGCACGCGGAGGCCAGCATGGCGAGCGTGGCGGCGCACGCGAGGGTCGTGATGGAACGACGGAGCCGTGGGAGTCTGTGCACTGGGTCCTCCTCCGGAGATGGCGACGGCGCGGCCGGGACGAGCGGCGCCGGGGGCCTTGCGGTGGTGCGGGTCGAGCGACAGAGCGCGCGGCCGGGTACGGGCACGGCGCAGCGAGAGCGCGGTGCCCGGTCGCGAGCGAGGGTGTTCTTCGTATGTGGTGCCGGGTCGGGCGAGGATGCGTCAGGTCGTGGTGAAGACGACGTCGCGGGCGATGTCGAGCGCCGCGTGCACGGCGCCGGTGAGAACGGGATTGGCCGGTACGTCGCCGAGCACGACGCGCGGGCGCGCGATCGCGAGGCGGTGCAACTCGTCGACCACGCGCGAGCGCAGCGCCTCGCCGCCGGCCATCGGGATGGCCCCCGACAACACGACGAGCCCCGGATCGAGCACGGAGACGATCACCGCGAGGCCCACCGCCAGCCGGTTGGCCAGCTCGTCGAGGAAGGCTCCGCCGCGCGAATCGGTCGCGCGCACCGCTCGGGCGACCGCCTGCGGAGCGGTACGACTGCCCACCCCGTAGGCGCGGGCCAGGGACAACACGGCGGGCGCGCCCGCCAGTTGCTGGAAGCCGCCGGTGTTGCGGCGGCTGACGTCGTGCGGCAGCGGGGCGCCGGGCATCGGCATGTAGCCGACCTCGCCCGCGCCACCGGTGGAACCTCGGTGCAGTCGGCCGCCGAGCACGATCGCACAGCCGATGCCCTCGTCCACCCACAACAGGACGAAGTCGCCGCCGTCGCGGGCCGATCCGTCCCGTTGCTCGGCGAGCGCGGCCAGGTTGACGTCGTTCTCCACGTCCACGGTCAGGCCGAGTTCCTCGCGGATGAGGTCCAGCACACCGGGGGAGTGCCAGCCCGCGAGGTGGCGGCCGTAGCGGAACTGTTCGGTGGTCGGGTCGAACGCCCCCGGAATGCCGATCACCACGTGCGCGAGGTCGGCGAGGTCGAGCCCGGCGGGCTTGGCCGCGGCGCGCACCGCGTCTCGGATCCGCCCCGGCGTATCGGCCGCTTCCCGGCGCGGGGTGGGCAGTTCGTGCTCGCCCACCACCCGTCCGGTCAGATCGGCGATGGCCACCCGGACCCGGGCGGGCGTGACGTCCAGGCCCGCGACGTGTCCCGCCGCGGGGTTGATCTCGTACAGCTGGGCGCCGGGCCCTCGGCCGCCCTCGGTGGTACCGACTCCGACGACCAGGCCGGCCGCCTCCAGGCGGGAGAGCAGCTGTGAGGCGGTCGGCTTCGACAAACCCGTCATCGAGCCGATCTGGCCCCGGGACAGCCGCCCGTGCCGCAACAGGAGTTCGAGCGCGGCCCGGTCGTTGATGGCCCGCAAAAGGCTCGGCCGCCCGGCCTGCTCCCGCCCGGACGCTCCCGCGCCGCGCTCGGTGCTTCCGGCCATGAGCGGTTCTCCCCTTCGCCACTGTTAGGAAACCTTCCTAAGAGTTGTAGAGGAAATTAGGCCCGCCATCTCGGCACTGTCAAGGGTGTCCGCCAAGGTCGTTTCCCTTGCCTGCCAGGGGAATCGGCCCCGACGTCAGCCGGCACGCGGATGCGTGGCACGTACGGCGGCTCGGCATACGGCGCAGAGCCCGGCCGCGAGCACCGCACCGGAGGCGTTCAGGAGCACGTCGTCCACCGAGGACACCCGCCCGATCGCGAGCAACCACTGGGCGATCTCGATCGCGGCGGACGCCGACGCGGCCAGGCCGGCGATTCGCCGCGCGCCGGACCGACCGGCGAAGCGCGGCGCGTGGAAGGGCAGCAGGAAGCCGAGCGCCGCGAACACCGCGAGATTGCCGCCCACCTGGATCACCGCGGTCACCGGGTCACCACGCAGCACGGCCGCGAGATCGCGCAGGGGCAACAGGCTGAGCGCGTGGCCGGAGCCGACCGGGGTGAGCACCATCCACACCCACGGGAGGGTGCCGAGCACCATCCCGGCGACGACCGCGACGCGCGGCCGGCGCAGTGCGAGCAGCAGCACCAGCGGCGCGGCGATCGCGCACGCGAGCAGCACCGCGCCCCACCGGGACCACACCCCACCCATTCGGCGGACTGTACCGGCCGAAGGCGGGGCGCGGGCGCCATCCGGGCGCATGGGCATGGTTACGGCGGTGATCTCGGGCAACCCTCCAAGTCCGGCGAGTTCTTTGGACCACGGCACCACGCACCGCGCCGGATCGGGCCGAGGTGCACGAAGCGCAGGAGGCGGCGTTGGCCGGCAGTAGAGCGACGACCGGGCACTCGGGTGGGGACACCTACTCGGAGCACCTCGGCCACGTCATCTTCATCACCGCTGCCGCCGCGATGGGCGGGTTCCTCTTCGGCTACGACAGCTCGGTGATCAACGGCGCGGTCGAGGGCATCCGGGGCAGGTTCGACCCCGGATCCAGCCTGCTCGCCCAGGTGGTCGCCGCCGCGCTGGTCGGTTGCGCGATCGGTGCGGCGGTCGCCGGGAGGATCGCCGACCGGATCGGCCGGATCCGGGTCATGCAGATCGCCGCCGTGTTGTTCGCGGTCAGCGCGGTCGGCTCGGCGCTGCCGTTCGCGCTGTGGGATCTGGCCATGTGGCGCGTGCTCGGCGGGACGGCGATCGGGATGGCCTCGGTGATCGGCCCGGCCTACATCGCCGAGGTCGCCCCGCCCGCCTATCGCGGTCGGCTCGGCTCGTTCCAGCAGGCCGCGATCGTCACCGGCATCGCGGTCTCGCAGCTGGTCAACTGGGGCATCCTCAACCTCGCCGACGGCGACCAGCGCGGCAAGCTGCTCTTCGGCCTGGAGGCGTGGCAGGTGATGCTCGGCGTGATGGTGATCCCGGCCGTGCTGTACGGCCTGTTCACCTTCACCATCCCCGAGTCGCCGCGCTTTTTGATCTCGGTCGGTCGAGACGATCAGGCCAAGAAGGTGCTCGCCGAGGTGGAGAGCGACCAGGTCGACCTGGACGCGCGCGTCGCCGAGATCAAGGAGGCGATGCGCCGCGAGCACAAGTCCACGTTCAAGGACCTGCTGGGCGGCGGCGGATTCGTGTTCCTGCCGATCGTGTGGATCGGCATCGGGCTCTCGGTGTTCCAGCAGTTGGTCGGCATCAACGTGATCTTCTACTACTCGGCGTCGCTGTGGCAGTCGGTGGGCATCGACCCGACCAGCTCGTTCCTGTACTCGTTCACCACGTCGATCATCAACATCATCGGCACGATCATCGCGATCTCGCTGGTCGACCGGGTGGGCCGCAGGCCGCTCGCGCTGGTCGGCTCGGCCGGCATGGCGCTCTCGCTCGGCCTGGTCGCGTGGGCCTTCTCCGCCCGGACCGGCTCGGGCAAGAACATCAAGCTCCCGGACACCGAGGGCACCGTGGCGCTGATCGCGGCCCACTCGTTCGTGTTGTTCTTCGCGCTGTCGTGGGGCGTGGTGGTGTGGGTCTTCCTCGGTGAGATGTTCCCGAACCGGATCCGCGCCGCGGCGCTGGGCGTGGCCGCGTCCGCCCAGTGGATCGCCAACTGGGTGATCACCGTGTCGTTCCCGACGCTCTCGGACTGGAACCTGTCGGCGACGTACGTGATGTACGCGTGCTTCGCGGTGTTGTCCATCCCGTTCGTGCTCAAGTTCGTCAAGGAGACGAAGGGCAAGACGCTGGAGGAGATGGGCTGAACCCGGCGCCGGCGGCCGAGCCTTCCGGATGCGGGCTCGGCCGCTTGCGACGGTTCACCACCGCTTTCGGCCGCCGGGTTCGATGTCGGGCCGGACCGGAGGCCGGGGTCAGTCCAGGTCGCGTCCGCGCAGCGCGAGCAGGCCCGCGGTCGGCAGTGCGAGCGCCAGGGCGAGCAGCCACAGGTACGGCGTGGCCGTGACGTCGGTGCCGGGCAGCTTCGGCAGGTGGCCGAACGGCGACACGTCCAGCACCGCCTGCGGCAGCTTGAGCACCGGTCCCAGCCAGCCGAGCGCGATCACCAGCCCGACCGGGCCCCACACCGCCGCGGCGAGCCGCGGCAACGCACCGACGACCAGTACGGCAAGCCCGGTCAACACCCACACGGCCGGAACCTGGGCGAGTGCGGCGAGCAGGATGCGCGGCAGTTCGCCGGACACGTCGCCGGCGGTGATTCCGTACGACAGGCCCATCGCGAGACCGCCGGCGGCCAGGATCAGCACGGGGCCGGCGTACGCGATCACCAGGTGCCCGCCCGCCCAGCGCAACCGGCCGACGGTGTTCGCCAGCAGCGGCTCGGCCCGGCCGTTGCTCTCCTCGTCGCGCAGCCGCAGCACCGAACCGGCGGTGAACAACGCGCAGATCAGGCCGAGCATGCCCACCAGCGTGGACAGGAACGCGTCGGTCAGTGCCGGATGGCCGCCCATCCGGCGGATCAGGTCGCGGGTCCCGGTGTTGTCGCCGACGATGTCCTGCGCGCCGTCGGCGATGCCGCCGAACACCGCGCCCGCGAAGGCGAAGCCGACCGTCCAGGCGAGCAGCGTGCCGCGTTGCAGACGCCAGGCCAGGCCGTACACGCCGGCCAGCGACGCGGGCGCGTGTGCCGGTCCCGGTCGGGGCCGCACGAACCCGGCGCCCAGGTCGCGCCGGTCCGCGAGGGCGTAGGCGAGCGCGACACAGCCGGCGACGAGGCCGACCGGCAGGAGCAGTACCCACCAGCGGTCGCCCGCGAACGGCCGTACGTTCTCGGCCCAGCCCAGCGGCGAGGCCCAGACCAGTGGGTGGCTGCCGGCCGAGGCCGCCTCCCGGGCAGCGTCGCCGGCGGCGCGCAGTACGAAGGCGACGCCCAGGACGGCGCCGGCGATGCCCTTGGCGTGTCGGGCGTTCTCGGTGAGCTGCGCGGCGACCGCGGCGACGGCGGCGAACACCAGCCCGGACAGCGCGACGGTGAGGCCGAACGCGAGCGAGCCGGCCACCGGTCGGCCCGCACCGAGCAGGATCGCCGTGCACAGCGCCAGGAGCAGCACATCGGCCAGCGCGGCGGTGGCCAGGGCCGAGGTGAGCGGCGCCCGGCGGCCCACCATCGCCGCCGACAGCGCCTCCTGGCGACCGGTCTCCTCCTCCTCGCGGGAGTGCCGGATCACGATGATCAGGCTCATCAGCCCGGCGAGCAGTGCGGCGTACCCGCCGATCCGCCACGCGGTGAGGGCGCCGTACGAGTCGCCGAACACCGCGCCGTACAGGGCCCGGAGCGAGCCGTTGGCGTTCATGTCGGCGGCGAGCTCGGCCCGTTCGGTGCCGGTGCCGTAGAGGTTCTCCAGGGAGCGTTCGACGCCGGAGACGGCGCCGGCCACGACCAGCACCCAGACCGGGAGCAACACCCGGTCGCGGCGCAACGCGAGGCGGATCAGGGTGCCGGTGCCGGTCAGGTGGCGCGCGCCGCCGCGCGGCAGCGGGAGGACGGCGGCGGTCATCGCGACGCCACCAGCGGGGCGTCGGTGTCCTGGTCGCGGTAGTGCCGCAGGAACAGCTCCTCCAGGGTGGGCGGGCTGCCGGCCAGGCTGCGTACGCCGATCTCGGCGAGCCGGAGCAGTACCGGGTCCAGATGATCGTTGTCCACCTGGAGCACGACGTGGCCCTCGCTCTCCGTTACGTCGTGCACGCCCGGGAGATCGGCCAAGTCCGCGCCCGGCCCGCGTAGTTCGGCGCGCACCGTGGTCCGGCTCAGGTGCCGTAGGTCGGCCAGTGAACCCGACTCGACAGTGCGGCCGTTGCGGATGATGCTGACCCGATCGCACAGCGCCTCGACCTCGGCCAGGATGTGGCTGGACAGCAGCACGGTCCGACCGCGCTCGCGCTCCTCGCGCACACAGCCCCGGAACACGTCCTCCATCAGCGGGTCCAGGCCGGACGTGGGCTCGTCCAGGATCAGCAGGTCCACGTCGGAGGCGAACGCGGCGACCAGGGCCACCTTCTGCCGGTTGCCCTTGGAGTAGGCGCGGCCCTTCTTGGTCGGGTCCAACTCGAACCGGGCCAGCAGATCGGCGCGCCGAACCGGGTCCAGGCCGCCGCGCAGCCGGCCGTACAGGTCGATCACCTCGCCGCCGCTGAGGTTGCGCCACAGCGTGACGTCGCCGGGCACGTACGCGACCCGGCGATGCAGGGCGACGGCGTCGCGCCACGGGTCGCCGCCCAGGAGGGTGACGTCGCCGCGGTCGGCGCGGATCAGGCCGAGCAGGACGCGGATGGTGGTGGACTTCCCGGCCCCGTTGGGGCCGAGGAAGCCGTGTACCTCGCCGACCGCGACACGCAGATCGAGGCCGTCGAGGGCGTGGGTACGCCCGAAGGACTTGTGCAGACCGGAGACGCTGATCGCCGTGTTCATGTTTCAGAACATACGCTTCGTTCAGAAACTTGTGAAGTTTGGAAAGGTCAAGAATCATGGAGGAACGACGGTCGGAACGGCGTGAGCGGAAGGTGACCCGAATGCGAGACGACGGGCCGGTGCGCGACGAGGCCGAGGTCGTTCGGTACATCGAACGCTTCGCGAGCGAATTGGCCGACGCGGGCATGCAACGGATGGCCGCGCGGGTGTTCGCCGCACTGCTCGCGGCCGACTCGGCGAGCATGACCTCCGCCGAACTCGCCGAGTCGTTGCGGATCAGCCCGGCCGCGGTGTCGTCGGCGATCGCCTACCTGTCCCAGGTGCGGATGGTCCACCGCGAACGCGAGCCCGGCTCGCGCCGGGACCGCTACCGGCTGCACGACGAACTCTGGTACGAGACCTACGGCGAGCGCGACAAGCTCATGGCCCGCTTCGAGATCATCCTGCGCGATGGCGCGAACGCCCTGGGCCCGAACACCCCCGCAGGCGCCCGCGCCCGCGAATCGGCCGAGTTCTTCGCCTTCCTCCAGGCCGAGTTCACCGGAGTCATGGACCGCTGGCGAAACCGGGAGCGCCGGCCGCCACCGGACCACCCGCCTCGGAGACAGGGCCACCCGATCCGATGACACCGCGCGTCGGTCGGAGCCGCACGAGCCGGCGCTATCGCGTGGGGAGGATGTCCGCCGCGCCGGACGTGGCATGCACCCGCACCCGGTGCGGTGCGGCCGGATCCCGGGCCACGTCGACCCTGGCCGAGCCGTGCTCGCTGCTCGCGTCCGTCGCGTAGGCGGTGCCGGCCGGCAGCCGGACCCGGGCATTGTCGCCTTCGGCGTCGACCCGATCGGGCGGCGCGGCGAAGGACATGTCCACCGCGTCCCGGTCGGCCCGGGCGACGACCGTACGCGCGGTCAACCGCTCGCCGCGGATGCCGCCGTGTGCCGTCCGCGCGTCCAGATCGCCGGACAGGCCGATGAGCGTGACCTGCCCCGAGGTGGTGCCGACCCGGACCGCGAGCCCCGGCGGCACGCTCACCTCGTACGAGACCTGCGCGCTGCCGCTCACGGTGTGCCGCAGCGTGAGCGTGCCCTCGGCCGACACGTGTTCGGTGGCGGGTTCGTCGGTGCCGAAATGCTTGATCTCGGTGACCCGCACCGACCCCGGCTCGCCCTGAACCACCTGCACCCGGCCCGCTCCGCCGACGATCACGAGCCGGGTGAGCGGCGCGTCGACGGTGTACCGCGCCCGGCGGGTGGTTGCCCGGGACGGCGAGTCCGGTTCGGCACACGCGGATCCGCCCAGCAGGAGGCCGGCGAGCACGCACAGGCGCACCGGGCGACCGAGTGCGCGGCCGGCGAACGATGGCGAACGCTTGGGCCACATGGGAGTTCCCGTCCTGATCGGAGTCGGCGAGCACGAGCTCGTGGGCACGAGCGCGGCGGCGGACCGGACTCGGCGTCGCACTACTGCGCCCCGATCGCGGTGAGGACCGGG
Organism: Embleya scabrispora DSM 41855; assembly: GCF_000372745.1. GTDB lineage: Bacteria > Actinomycetota > Actinomycetes > Streptomycetales > Streptomycetaceae > Embleya > Embleya scabrispora. Next base: position 104,990 of record NZ_KB889671.1, read on the forward strand.
ATCCGTGCCGCCCGGCGTGCGGGGAGCAGCGCCGCGAGCACACCCACCACCGCGGATCCGGCTGCGATCACGGCGAGCGTCGACCACGGGACGGCGAGCACCTCCAGGCCCTGATCGGCCAGTCCGCGCCGGGCGGTCATTCCCCAGCCGACGCCCAGCAGCAGTCCCAGGAGCGTGCCGTACGCCGACAGTGCCACCGACTCGGCCCGGACCATGCGCCGGATCTGCCCGCGCGAGGTGCCGATCGCCCGCAACAGGCCGATCTCCCGGGTGCGTTCGAGCACCGAGAGGGTGAGCGTGTTGACCACGCCCAGGGCGGCGATCAGGATCGCCAACCCGAGCAGCGCGTAGACCAGGTCGAGCACCCCGTCGATTCCGGCCCGAACCACGTTCTTGTACTCCTCCCGGTCGCGGGCCGCGGCCTGGGGGAACGGCGCCAGGGCCCGGGCCAGGCTCGCCTTCAGCGCGGCTCGTCCGGTGCCCGGCGCGGCGTCGACGAAGATCATCGCCTCCTGTGCGCCCGGCGCGATCCGGGCCAGCGTGTCCAGGTCGGTCAGCGGTGCGTCCCGACGGCCGATCGACCGACCCGCCGGGTCCGGCGCCCGCAGCGCACCGACCGTCACAGTGGCCTCGGCACCGGCGGGGCCGCGCAGACGCACCGGGCCGCCGACGGACAGCCGCAGGTCGGCCGCGTATCCGGCGCCCAGGCTGATCGTGCCCGGCGGCGGCGCCGGCAGCAGCACGCCGGTCGGCGACCGCATGCGCAGGACCGCGGGCAGGTCCGGATCGGCGCCCTGTACCCACGCGTGCCGGGACCCGCCGTCGGTGACCAGCTCGACCCGGGCCTCGCGCAGCCGGATCACCCGGCCCACGCCCGGCGCCCGGCGAACCGCCTCGACCACCTCCGCGGTCAGCGGGGCGTCGCCCTTGCTGCTCTGAACCGTGATGTCGGACCCGAGAGTGCGATCGATGCGGGCGTCCATCGACGCACTCGCGGACGCGGCGACCACCGCGGTGGCCGCGACCACGGCCACGCCGATCGCCAGTGCGGCGGCGGTGGCCGAGGTACGCCGGGGGTCGCGCACCAGGTTCTCCCGCCCGAGTCGATCGATACCGGCGCCGCGCCGGCCGGTGAGCCGCGTGAGCACCGGGATCACCGTGCGCACCAGCAGCGGGCCGAGCACGATCACGGCCACCAGGCTCAGCACGACCCCCACGATCGCGAGCGGCCCGCCGACCACGGCCGCCAGGACGCCGGCCGCGCCGATCCCGGCGCCGATCACCGTGCGCCGCCGGGCGGGACGTGTGGTCGCGGGGCCGGCCGCCTCGCGCAGCGCCGCCATCGGCGCGACCCGGCTCGCCCGGGCGGCGGGCACGGCAGCGGCAAGCAGGGTGCCCGGTACGCCGACCAGATAGGCCGCGATCGGCGTGCGGGCGGTGATCGCCAACGGGGCGTCGGCCGGGCCCACGCCCGCGCCGCCGATCGCCTCACGCAGCAGCGCGGCCAGGCCGATACCCGCGGCCAGGCCCAGGGTCGAGCCGATCGTGGCGAGCAGCAGCGCCTCGACCTGTACCGAGCGACGGACCTGGCCACGACTGGCGCCCAGCGCCCGCAGCAGCCCCAGCTCCCGGGTGCGTCGGGCGACAAGCATGGAGAACGTGTTGACGATCAGAAAGCCGGCCACCAGCAGCGAGACGCCCGCGAAGCCGAGCATCGCCGTGCGCACGAAGTCGACACCGGCACCCGCCTCACCACCCTCGGCGGCGGCGAGCTGCCCCCGTGTGCGCACCTGCGCGCCCTCGCCCGAGCCCAGGGCGGTGGCCACCCGCCGGGCCAACTCGGTGTCGGCGACACCGGCCGCCGCGTCCACCCGCACGGAGGTCAGCACGTCCGGCACACCCAGGAGCCGGGAGCGGGCGGCGTCGGTGTCCAGGAAGACCGCCGGATATCCGGGATCGAGGGCGCGAAACGTCGCGATGCCCACGATCACCGCCTCGAAGCCGCCGGGCACCGCGACGATCCGGACCCGATCACCGAGCCCCAGATGCGCCCGCCGCGACGAACCCGCGTCGAGCACCACCTCACCGGGGCCGTGCGGCTCCCGGCCCGAGGTCAACCGGACCGGCGAGCCCGGATCGGGAAGCCAGTTCCCGGCCACGGTCCGGCCACCCGCCGCGCCCTCCACCCGCTGATCGCCGCGCGCCGCCACGGCCACGTTGTGCACCTCGATCACCGGATGGGCGGCGGCCACCCCCGGCACCCGCCGGACCGCGTCGAGTACGCCGGCCGACAGGGTCGGCGGCCCACCGGGCGCGGCCGAGCGCAGCCCGGCGGCGCTGTCCGGATCCGGCGCCCGCACCGTCACATCGGCCGCGCCGTCCGCCGCCAGATCCGTCGCGGCCCGGGTCGTCGTATCGGCGAGCACCAGTGTGCCCGTCACGAACGCCACCGACAGCAGCACCGCGAGACCGGACAGCAGCAGCCGACCGCGATGTGCCAGGAACCCGCGCAGGGTTGTCCGCAACATGCGCTTACCCCCGCCCGATCCGGAACCGACGGGCCCGCGCGGCCGATTCGACCGGGCCCGGGCCCATGCGGTCGGCTCGGGTGGTGTGCCCCGGTGCTCCCGGGGCGGGCGCCGGTGTGCGGTGTTTCATGATCGTCCTCACTCGAAGCGGACCGCGTCGACGCGGTCCCGGTGCCGCAACGCTCCCGCCGCCACCCGTTCGCGCGCGTCCGGCTCGCGACCCCCGGGCGGGACCGGGTCGCCCGGTCCGGGTCCGCCTGGGGCATCGGTCGTGCGACCGATGCCGGGAGGTCCCTCCCCGGGGGGACGCGCGGTCGAGCGGGGACGAACTACCGTCTGTCCGTGGAACACAGCCGACCGCCCCTCACCCAGCGCCTGACCCTGCGTCACCTGGTCGCGCTGGACGCGATCGCCGCCGTCTTCGTGGCGGTCATGATCAGCCCGGACCCGCGGCGCCTGGACGAGCGCGGCCTGCCGCCGGCGCTGTTCGTCCCGGTCGTGATCGCGCTGGCCGCGGCCGTGTTGGTGCGCCGACCGGCTCCGCTGCCGGCCTTCGGGCTCTGCTGCGTGGGATACGCGACCATGGCCACGCACGGCTACGCCAAGTCGCCGCTGATCCCGCTGATCTTCGTGATCTACACGGTGGGCCTGACCCAACCACCACGGCGGTCGGGCGTGCTGGTGGGCACGGCGGCGCTGATGGTGGGCATCGCCCCGCGCCTGGCCGGCTCCGACGAGTCGACCTGGTCCTACCTGACCGGCTGGCTGCCGGCGGAGATCGGGCCGCTGCTGGCCTTCTGGGTGATCGGGGTGACCGTGGGCAAACAACGGGCGTACAACGCCGGCCTGCGCGAGCAGGCCGAACGCCGGGCCCGGGCCCAGGCGGAGCAGGCACGCCGCACACTGATCGAGGAGCGGCTGAGGATCGCCCGGGAGATGCACGACGTGGTCGCGCACAGCATGAGCGTGATCGCGGTGCAGGCCGGCGTCGGCCACCACGTGAGCGGCACCCGACCGGACGAGGCGGCCAAGGCGCTCGCCGCGATCGAGACCACCAGCCGCTCGGCACTGCGCGAACTCCGGGCGCTGCTCGGCGTGTTGCGCGAGGAGAAGGCGCCGGCCGACGACCGGTCGAGCTTCCACGCGGCGCCCGGTCTCGCCGACGTGCCGGGTCTGGTGGAGAAGACCGGCCGGGCCGGCCTGCGGGTCGCGGTCCGAGTCGAGGGCACCCCGCGCGAGTTGCCCGCCGGGATGGACCGCGCCGCGTACCGGATCATCCAGGAAGCCCTGACCAACGTGGTCAAGCATGCCGGGACCGCGCGCGGCGACGTGCGTATCCACTACGGCGCCGGCGACGTGCGGATCGAGATCACCGACGAGGGTGTCGGCCCGATCGCCGACCTGCCGGGCCCGGCCGTGGGCCACGGCCTGGTGGGCATGCGCGAGCGGGTCGCGCTCTACGACGGCGAGTTCCAGGCCGGCCCGGGCATCCAGGGCGGATTCCGGGTGGTCGCCCGGCTGCCGCTGGGGGCGGGCGGATGAGCATCCGGGTGTTGGTCGCCGACGACCAGGCGCTGGTCCGGGCGGGCTTTCGGGTCCTGGTCGAGTCCGATCCCGAACTGACCGTGGTGGGCGAGGCCGCGAACGGGGCGCAGGCCGTCGAGTTGATCCGGCGCGAACGACCGGACGTGGTCCTGATGGACATTCGGATGCCGGAGGTGGACGGCATCGAGGCGACTCGGCAGGTACTCGCCGAGGGCCCGCGACCGCCGACCACCCGGGTGCTGGTGCTGACCACGTTCGACCTGGACGAGTACGTGTTCGCCGCACTGCGCGCCGGGGCCAGCGGTTTCCTGCTCAAGGACACCCCGCCCGCCGACCTGCTGTCCGCGATCCGGGTGGTCGCGGCGGGGGACGGGCTGCTCTCGCCTGGCGTCACCCGGCGCCTGATCGAGGAGTTCGCGCAGCGCCCGGTCGCTGCGGTGCGTGCTCCGGCGCTGCTCGGTGGCATCACCGATCGGGAGCGCGAGGTGTTGCACGAGGTGGCGCGCGGCCGATCCAACGCCGAGATCGCCGAACGGCTGCACCTGTCGCTGTCCACGACCAAGACCCACGTCAGCCGGCTGCTGCTGAAGCTCGACGCGCGCGATCGGGCCCAGTTGGTGATCGCCGCCTACGAGGGCGGGCTGATGAGCCGGGTGCACCGACGGCCGACTCCCGCACCTGCCGCCGAGGAGTGAGCTTGTCCGTGGAGACAACCGACGCCGTGGCGGCTCAGCGACGCGATGCGCAACGCGCAGCCCCGGACCGAGACATCCACCCCTGTGGGACACCTCAGTTGTTCCCAACCGCCGTGCCAGGCAGGTCGTCATCTCCGGCCCGGCCGGCGCATGGGGTCGAGCAAGCCGCCGAGGCCCTACCGTGTGCCCGGCGAAATCGGCACGTTGGGGCACTGCGCGCCCAATCGATCGAGCGTGGCGAGTTCGGTGGCGTCGACCGTCAGGTCGTACTTGGTCTTCACCGTCACCCAGTCCGTCAGGTACGTACACCGAGCCCCCTCGTAGGGCGGCAGCCAAGTGCCCGGGTCCTGATCGGCCTTCGAACGGTTGTACTTGGCCGTCACCGCGACCAGCGCCCGAGGCTGGTCGAGATCGTTCGCGTACTGCTCACGCTGGATCGCCGTCCACGCGGACGCGCCCGAGTCCCACGCCTCGGCCAGCGGCACCATGTGGTCGATGTCCAGGCCGGACGCGCCGTCGACGTAGGCGTCTTCGTAGTACGAGTACCAACGCCCGCCGGTGAGCACGCACTTGGCGCCGATCTCGGGCGGCGTGACGGCCTCCTCGATGAGTACCTCGGCGCGCGTCGAGCACCCGTCCTTGTCCGCGTCGACCCAGTGCCGGAACGCGTCCCGGTCGTAGCCGGCGCGGTTCTCGTCGGCCACCCGCAGGCCCGCGATCGCGTCCCGGAGCGGAATCCGCGTGCCGGTCTCGGTGGCAACCGTCGCTGTCGTGGGCGCGACCGCCACCGCGTTCGTCGCCGGCGCGAACAGCAGTGCGCCCATGCTCGTTGCCGCCACCAGCAGCGAGGCGGCTCGACGTCCCACCGTGATTCCCGTGTGCATCATCGCGTTTGCCCCAGAGTCGCCGTGACAGGTCCGCTCCTGTTGTAGCGATGTGCCCGAGCGAGATCGACAACGGCGCAGTTGTGCCACTCGAAAGAGTGATCCCGGGTGGGCATTTGCCGGCAGCTCCGCCGCGGGGCGCTTGGCGGAGGTGGACGCCGGCGACATCGAGGTGGCCGACGAGGAGGGCGTCGTGGTTGTCCCGGGCGCGCGTCGCGAGCAGGTACTCCGGGACGCCCGGGCGAAGTCGGCCGAGGAGGTGGACGAATCGCTCGACGCGTGGGAGGCGGCGCACCGTGCGAAGGTCGACGCGATCCTGGCCGAGCACGGGTTCGAGGGCTGAGCGGCGGCCCTCGCGGTCAGGGCCGGACCGGGCGGGCGCTTTCCCAAGAAGGGTAGTGCCGCATGGTGTCGCGTCCGCAGGGGCAGTACACGGCGGCGCGCTGATCGAGCACGAAGACCACGCCGATCCAGTAGTTCCGGAGTGCGCGCACGCACCACTGGTGGGGCAGGAGTTCGCCGGACGGGACGAGGGTGGTCAGGTAGGTGCCGAGGTTGGCGCCCATCGGTACGAGTGGCATGCGCTGCGGCAGGAGGGTGTGCCAGACGCCGCGATCGGTGACCTGGATGGAGCCGCCGGCGTCACCGCTGCCGTCGGTTTCGGCGATCACGGCGATGGTCATGGGTACGTCGTCGGTGACGCCCGAGTGCGGGAAGAGCGCGGAGGCGCCGTCCGGGCGCGATACGGCGAGGTCGCCGTCGCGGTGGGCGCCGACCGGCGATACGTGCATGATCGCGTCGATCCTGCCGAGGTATTCGGGGACTTCCTCCAACCACGCGACCCGATTGCGGGCGACTTCGAGCACGCGCGGTACGGGCTTGCCCGGTGCCTCCCAGGCCACGGTCGCGTGGCCGCCCGGGACGCCGGGGAGAAGCCGGATGTCCGCGAGGGAGAGGCAGGTCAGGAAGGCCCGAGCGGCGTCGAAGCTCTGGAGCAGACCCACCACCCGATCGGGTGACAACAGGTGGGTGCCGGCGGAGCAGGGTCGGTTTTCGGACATGGCGACTCCGAAGTCGATGAACGTGGCGGATGGTCGAACACCCGACTCCTCAAAGCCGAGCAACAACAAACGGCGCAACCAACGCGGGCCCCTGGCGAGGCGGTTCGGGCACAATCTCCGCCCGAACCCACTTCCCCCCACCACGCACGGGCCCGGACCCCAACCCGCACCCGAGCGCCCAGACGAGGAACAGCCCCCGCCCGGAGCACTCTTCGTCGTCCCCGGGCGGGTCGACGCTGAGCGCGAACGGCGCACCGTCGTCGACGACTTCGACGACGACGACCCCGTCGACCACCTCACACGAGATGGACCGCGCCCCACCGGCATGCCGGATGGCGTTGCCGACCAACTCGGAGGCCGCGAGGCGCAATACGTCGACGGCTGCGGACGCACCGCGCGCAGCGCCCGCTATCGCTACGAAATCTCTTGCCAGGGAGGCTGCTTCGGGACCGGGTGGCAGATTGATTCGGCTCGTTGCCGGCAACCGGGGCATGGCGCTTACTCCTCACTGCCATGTGGTGCGCAAGGCATTGCGATCCTGCTGCGCTTGGTGATTCGACAGGCGCAGAGGGTGACTGGAACGAGATTGCTCCTCTTTGCGTACGCGCGTCAAGCGACTCTCACGCAAAATGCAGAACTACTGCATGCGAGAAGCTGGATGGCTACGCTCGATCTGTCCGCAATGCTGTCCGGAAGTGCGTACACCCGCCCGCACACCTGAGCGAGGGAGAGACATGGCGAGCACAGGCCCCGGAAACCTGAAGGCCCGACGAGACCTCGGTGATCAGCTTCGCAAGCTCAGAGGGAAGCGCACTGCCACGAGTATCGCCGCAGAACTCGGCGTGAGTCCGTCCACCGTGACGCGCACCGAGACCGGCGAACGTGTCTGCACCGAGGAGTACTTCCATGCCTTGGCCGACGTCTTCGGCCTGACGGGGGAGAAGCGTCAGACACTCGAAGAACTGGCCATCGCCGTCTGGGACGCGGATCCACCCTGGTGGGCCAAGTTCGCCGACGTCCTGTCCGCGAACTACGCCGCGCTGCTCGAGTACGAGGAGACGGCGCTTCGTCGTCGCGACTACCAAATCAACCTGATCCCAGCCCACCTACAGACGGAGCCGTACTCCGAGGCGGTGACGGCAGTCGATTTCGCCGGCTTGAGCCGGGACGCGATCGATGATCTCGTGGCCATTCGGCTGGAACGGCAGCGTCGAGTGTTCGAGGCGGACCCGCGACTCGAAGTCGAAGCCGTTGTGACTGAGGGGGTGTTGCGATGGGCAGTGGGCGGTCCTGAAGTGCATCGCAACCAGCTCGCTCGGCTCCTCGACGTGACGGAGCTTCCGAACGTTTCGTTGCGGGTGATCCCATTCACGGCGGGAGCCGGTGGGACTTACGCCAGTTCGTTTCAGATCCTGTCGTACGGTGGGGACGAACCCGAAGTCGTCTTCGGTCAAGGTGTCTCCGGGAGCACCTTCATGAACGACCCTCGCGAGGTACGGCGATTCGGCCGATTGTTCACCACCCTGTCCAAGCACGCATTGAGCTTGGAAGATAGCCGTGCACTGATCGCGACCATCAAGAAAGACACCACATGACCCTGGCTATAGGTACCGACACCGTTCTGGTCTGGAGGAAGAGCACGTTCAGCGGTGCCAACGATGACTGCGTCGAGACCGCGCCCACCGCCATGGCCGTGGCCGTGCGCGACAGCAAGGACCTCACCGTCGGCAACTTCGCTGTCCCCAACCACTCCTGGGCTCGGCTGACGGAAGCGCTCAAGCGCTGATTCGCTCGACAAGCGAATCGGGGCTGCCCCTCGGCATGACGAGGGGCGGCCTCACCTGCGTCGAGGCGCGCGTAGCCTCTTCGAGACTCACCAGGGGTCATCGTCGGGCGGGCCGGGGGCAACCGTGATGGTGCCGACGTCGCCACCAGGCCCGAGCCCGGGCCGGCCTGACCCTCCTGAGAGGGCATTCGACGGTCGTTACCGCTTCATCGTCCATGCCGGATGCATCAGGTGTTCAGGCCGGCGCTGAGCAGCCAGATGTGTTCGCAAGTGGCCGATGCCTTCCGGAACTTCTCGCGGGACTCTTGCGAGGCGTGGTAGAAGGTTCGCTCGATCATCCAGCACAAAGAGCGTGCCATCGCCGATGCCTGGTCCGGTTCGGTGCCGGCCTGAACGCCGGCTCTTTCCAGGACGGCGGTGATGGCCGTGGTGAACAAGTCGGCTGTATGGCTCCACAGTTCGCCGACCTCCGGCACGGTCAACGACAGGTCGATCGCCGTGCGCATGACCAGGCCGTGTTCGTTCCACAACTCGACCGTGCGCTGCATGGCTGCCGCGATGGCCCGGCGCGGCTCGTCGGTCTGCGCGGTGGCACGGGACCGCTCCCACAGGTGCTCGACGGTCCGGGCCACCAGCGCCGTGACGACTTCCTGCTTGGAGCCGAAGTAGAAGTACAGGGCGCCGCGGGTGATCCCGGCGCCCTGGGCGATGTCGCCGACGGTCATGGCGTCGTAGCCCTTTTGCGCCAGCAGAGCTTCGCAGGTGTCCAGGATGGCCCGCTCCCGGACATCGCCCTTGCGCTCGGTGCCGCGTCGGCTCCGCGCCGGGTGGTGGCCGGACATCAGAGCTGAGCGCCCTCGTCGAAGTCGGTCGTACGGGAGAGCGCCCCCCATCCGCGGATGTCCTCGTCCACGGCCGTGCGCGCGGCGGTGACCAGGCGCAGCGCGTCCGAGCCCAGGAGGAGGTGGGCCGGCGGCCGGTCGACCGACGCGATGTGCACGACGGCCTCCCCGGCCCTGGCCGGATCGCCCAGCTGGTTTCCGCTCGCCTTCCGCCGCGCTGCACGGATGGGGGTGAACAGCTCGTCGTAGTCGTCGATGGACTGCGCGGCGCGTGTCATGGACCGACCGGCCCAGTCGGTGCGGAAGGAGCCGGGCTCGATCGCCGTCACGTGGATCCCGAACTGTGCGACCTCCTTGCCCAGTGCCTCGAGAATGCCTTCCAGGGCGAACTTGCTGCCGCAGTAGGCGGACATCCCGGGCACGGCCATGAGCCCACCCATGGAGGTGACGGCCATCAGGTGCCCGCTGCGGCGCCGGCGCATGTGGGGCAGTGCCGCCTGGAGGGTGGCCATCGCCCCGAATACGTTCACCTCGAACTGCCGCCGCACCTCGGCCAACGGGGTTTCCTCGAAGGTGCCCTCCAGGCCGTAGCCGGCGTTGGCGACGACGACATCCAAGGCGCCGATGCTCTCCTCCACCTCCGCGACCACCCGCGAGACGGCGTCGTCGTCGGTCACATCCAGGATGCGGCCGTGAGCGTACCCGGGCCGGAGCCCCTCGAAGGCCCGCAGGTCTTCCTCGGAGCGGACCGTGCCGACGACGGTGTGCCCGGCGGTCAGGGCGGCTTGGGCGAAGGCCCGCCCGAGGCCCGTACTGACGCCCGTGATCAGCCACTTCTGCTTCTGCATTGCTCCTCCAGAGAGGACTCGAACCGAGCCGGACTGCTCGCGGTCCCCAAAAGTCTACACTCCGTCGATTTTTCTCATCGCAGTGCAGATTCCGGCGACACCTACGGCTTCGCCGACCGCCCCATGCCGGCCTTCCCCGATCGAGAGCGGAGGCCGGAGGCGTACGCGTGAGCGATGAGTCTGGGCGGCGGATCGGGTCTGCCTTGGTATGACTCGAATCATCGCCGACATCTCCGTCTCCCTCGACGGCTTCGTCACCGGGCCCGACCCCGGTCCGGACAACGGTCTGGGTACCGGCGGCGAGGCCCTGCACACATGGGCGTTCTCCGACGACCCCGACGACCGCCGGGTCCTGCGCGAGGGGACCGCCCGCTCGGGCGCCGTCGTCCTCGGCCGCCGGCTCTTCGACCTGGTCGACGGGCCGAACGGCTGGGACGACACGTGCGGTTACGGCGCCGGCGAGGTCGGCAAGCCCGCGTTCGTCGTCGTGACGAGCTCGCCGCCGGAGTCGGTGCGGACATCCGACCTCGACTGGACGTTCGTCACCACCGGTCTGCCCGACGCCGTCACCGCCGCGCGCGAGCGAGCCGAGGCGGCGTCGTCGGACAGCGGCAAGGACCTCGACGTCGTCCTCATGGGCGGTGGTGCCACGATCGGCTCGGCGCTCGACGCCGGGCTGGTCGACGCGCTGACGCTGCACCTGGCGCCCGTCGTGCTGGGCGCCGGGACACCACTGTTCACCCGCGGAGCACCGCGCACGCTGGTGCAGCGGAGCGTGATCTCGACATCGACCGCGACCCACCTGACCTACGACGTCTCCCGGTGATCCGATGACCACTGTGAACGCCAATGACATCGCCTTCGGCATCGAGTCGTTCGGTGACGAGGACGCGCCACTCGTCCTGCTCGCGGGCGGGACGACGATGCTCTCCTGGCCCGCGGCGCTTTGCGAGCGCCTCGCCGCCGGCGGGCGCCGTGTGGTGCGCTACGACCTGCGCGACAGCGGGGAGTCGGCAACGACCCCGTCGCCGCGCGCGCAGTCGCTGCGCGCATCTGGGACCGCACGCCCGGCACCGCACCACCGGTCCGGATGGCCAACCAGATGGGCATGGTGTTCTCCGGGCTCGACTGCACACCCCGCCGGCGCGAGCGCCTGCCCGAGATCGAGGTCCCCACCCTCGTCGTCCACGGCCGCCGCGACCCGTTCTTCCCCGTCGGCAACGGCGAGGCGATCGCGCGCGAAATCCCCGGGGCACGGCTGCTCGTCCTCGAGAAGGCCGCCACCGCGATCCCCGAAGCGGCGATCGACGAGGTCATCGAGGCGATGCTCACGCTCGGCTAGAGGACGGCGGACGCCGCACGGGTCCGGCCCCCACGCAGCAGTGGACTTCGGAGGCTCGGTCCGCCCGCTCGCGATCGGCACGATTCCCACCCGAGGAAGACCTCCGATAAGAGTCCACAAAGCGGGGGTCCAGTGAAGATTGCGGCCCGCCACTTCCTTCCGCACGACCCCGCCGGCTGTAGGCGGAAAGGTCGCCTGGTCCGGTGGAGGGACGTAGCGTTGGGGGTGCGGGGGATTTTTCTCATATCTGCGAGGCGTCGGCGGCTGATCGTTCGACGCTCGGCCGCGGCGATGCCTCCCGAGTGGAGGAGGAGACCATGACCGGTCTCGTCCGTAAGAATTTCGCATCGCCCGAGGAAACCCGTCCGTTCGAAGCGGACAAGGGCAAGGTCGATCTCGTTTCCCTGAACGCCATCCCGGTGGGTCGGGGCACGTTCGAACCGGGCTGGCGCTGGTCGGAGCACGTGAAGCCGATCGCCGGGACCGACAGTTGTCAGGCGTCGCACGTCGGCTTGACGCTCTCGGGACGGATGCACATCGTCATGGACGACGGTGAGGAGATGGAGTTCGGAGCCGGAGACCTGATGGTTTGCCCGCCCGGACACGACGCGTGGGTCGTCGGTGACGAGCCGTGCGTGGTGCTCGACTGGGCCGGCTACGGCGACTACGCCAAGCGATAGGCGGCCGAGAAGCCGGCCGTCGAAGGGCACGAGTGACCGCTCCTCCAGCACACGCCCGTCATGCCTCGGTCGCAACCCGACGGCAACCCGCCCCGGCCGGCCCGCCGGCAACGGGGTCGGGCCGGCCGGGGGTGGTCACGCGTCGTGGCTGCTTTGCAGGGCCTCGATGAGCCATGGATGGATCGGGAGCAGGCCCGGGATCAGCTGCCAGCCCCTGACGATCCACACGAGCCGCCAGTAGCGGTCCACTCGGGGGTCGTGAGCGGGCTCGAACTGCCGGGCCATCCAGGTGCGGAAGGCCGGGTCGGGGGTTCGGCCGAGGGCCTCGGCGAATCGGCGTACCAGGTCGTCGACGACGGGCGCGGCTTGTTCGCCGGCCGGGTCGATGCCCGCCTCCCTGGCCTCGGCGACCTTCCGGCGGGTGAACGCCATCAGTTCGTCTCCGGCCTCGGTCTCGATGTCGAGCGTGCGTCGGCCCGCCTGGTAGGGGGCCGCCCGTCGCATCCGGGCCCGGAAGTCCGCGTCGCCGACGAGTTCGGCGATCTCCACCCATGCGGCGACCTGTTCGGGGGAGGGGTCGTCGGGGAGATCGGGCGTGGCGGAGCGGACCATCGCCGCGACCACCGGGTCGGCGCCCACCGCCTCCGTGCCGAACGTGTCGTCCAGGAAATCGTCGATCAGGCGGCGGCGTTCGTCACCCGACAGCTGCGTGAGTCGGTGCATGAGATTGGTCTCCTCGGGACTGGACCCGCGCGTGGCCACGACTCGCAGGACACTCCGACGCAGTTGCAGGATTCGAATCTGCACGTCCACCGCGTCGGCATGCGCCGCGGCGACGTCCGCCATTGCGCGTTCGCGGTTCAGCACCTGCCGTACCGTGGCGAGATCCATCCCCAACTCGCGCAATGTGCGGACGAGTTCCAGACGCAGCAGGGCGTCGAGGTCGTAGAGCCGATATCCGGCGGGAGTTCGGTCGGTCGGTACCACCACGCCCGAATCGGAGTAGAACCGAATCGTCGTGACCGACAAGCCGGTCCGCCGGGAAAGCTCCCCGATCGAGTAGAGAGTCGTACCGTCCATGCCCCCACCCTCCTGTCTCGAGCCACTGGAGACTCAAGCGGCGCAACCCCGCTCGGGACCCATTCTCGGCAGTCGTAGAGCAGCATCGGTTGTCGACGGCGAGCAACGAGACGTGTGCCACCCCATGGAGCAGCCACCCGAGGTCGGGGGCGATGGGTCAATGCCTGTCGGGGCTCGCCCCGCGTGAGGCGCCGTCGAGGACGATGTCGACCGTGCGGGACGCGAAGTCCGGGTCGGGCGGGAGGCGGCGGAAGACCAGGTGCAGCCAGGCGGCGCCGGCCAGGAGGTCCATCAGGAGCATCGGGTCGGCGTCGGGGGCGAGTTCGCCTCGGGCGATGGCGCGCTCGAAGAGGGGTTGTTCGCGGGCCAGTCGGTCGGCGAAGAACGCCCGTGTGTGCTCGGCGAGTTCGGGGCTGTGGGTGACCGCGCCGAAAGCGGCGACGGCGATGTCGGCGGTGGGTGGAGCGGTGAGCAGCCCGACGACCCCGTTCGTCAGGGCGGTCAGGTCGCCGCGAAGGCTGCCGGTGTCGGGCAGCGGGAAGTCGAGCCGACCGGCGCCGGTGAGGGCGGCGCCGAGCAGGGCGCCCTTGGACGGCCACCAGCGGTAGATCGTGGTCTTGTTGACCCCGGATCGTTCGGCGACGCCCTCGATGGTCAGGCCCTCGTACCCCTTGTCCGCGAGCAGGTCGAGGGTGGCGTCGAAGATCTCCCGGGACTTGCGCGGCCCACCGCGCACGCCGCGCTCGCCGCTCCCGCGGTTGGCGTCGCCTGTGTCGTGGTCGCCCGAACCCCCGCCGCCCAGGGCAGCGGGACTCGTGGCAGCGGGGTCCGCCGTGTGGTGCTCGTTGCTCATGTGTGGAGAATACCTCGAAATACAACGCGACGTTGCGTTGCGTTCGGTGTTAGCGTGGCGGGCATGGAGCCTCAGGAGCACGAACCCGAACCGCCGGCGACGAGTGGGCGCGTCTGGGAGATCGAGGAATCGTTGACCGTGCCGCTTCCGCCGGAGGCGGTCTACGCGGTCGTCGCCGATGTGCGGCGGATGAAGGAGTGGAGCCCGGAAGTCTTCGCGATCTGGCCCCGTGGCCGGAGCTTCGTCGGCTTCAACCGCCGGGGCCCGTGGGTCTGGTTCACCACGTGTCGGATCGTGACGGCCGACCCGGGCCGGGAGTTCGCTTTCGACGTCACCTCGTTCGGCCTGCCGATCGCCCGCTGGGGCTACCGCCTGACGCCGGCGGAGGAGGGGACGGTGGTCACCGAGTACTGGAACGATCGTCGCCGCGACGGGTGGCGTCGTCGGGTCGCCGAAGCACTCGGCCTGGTCTTCACCGGCACCCCGCCCGCGCAGCGTGCCGCGCGCAATCGCCACGGCATGCGCACGACGCTGGTTCGGCTCAGGGCCGCGTGCGGGGGAACTCCCTGACCCGCCGGGGGCCGGGGACGGCTACCGCGCCGCGTGCGGGTGGTACAGGGCCCGGCAGCGGGCCGGATCCGGCGACGCCTCGGCCGTGATGGTGAGGAAGTGGTCGAGCTGCCAGGCCCGGGTCCGGTCGGCCTGCCGGTTGGTGGTGCTCACCCACGGCGGGTAGACGCGGAAGCCGCGCTTGCCGCCACTGCCCCGCACCGAGAGGATGCCGCGCTCGCGCAGGACGGCCTTCGGGAAGACGAACTGCCCCAAGTGTTCGCCCTGCCGGGAGCTGATCACCACCAGGTCGAGCCGATCCTCGGCGGCGAGCGGCTCGATCGGGCCGGCCGCCGAGCGCTGCCACAGGGTGACGAACTGACCGACCTTGGTCGGTGTGGTCCCGGCGATCCGGAAACGGACCTCGGCGCCGTCGACGGTGAACACGTGGGCCCTGTACTCCGCGCTCTCCGGCTCGGCCACCGGCGTCGAGCACACGAACCCGTTCGGGTCGTAGACCAGGGACTTCGCCGCGAGCAGGTCGGCGGGAAGCGACGCCGGCCAGGAGGTGGGCGCGGACTCGGGTCCGAGCCCGGACCCGGTGACGTCGGAATGGTCGGGATTCGTGGTCATTCCGGCATCCTGCCGGCACCGGCCGGCGGCACCGGCGGCGGCACCCCGCGCGATCGGTCGTGACGCGATCGACCGGCCCCGTCACGGTGTGATGCCCGGTAGGCCATCCTGCGGCCTACCGGGCATCACAATCGGGGAAGTCGGGGACCAACTTACGTGCGCATCGACTCAGCAGGCGCCGAGGTCGACCCACACTCCCCACTGACCGGTGGTCCCGGGGACCTCGCCCTGGGTCCACCACTTGGCGCGGTAGGTGTGGCCGTTGTACGAGACCACGCTGCCGTTGGTGTAGATCGAGTTCTCGTTCCACGCGGGCGCGGTGCAACTGCCCGGACCACTGCCGACGGTCAGCGTGTACGTCGTCGAGTGCACGACGGACCCGGTGCCGGTGATGGTGATCGGGTAGGTGCCCGGCGTGGTGTTCGCCGCGACCGTGATGGTTGCGGTGGCCGAGGAACCGGACTGTACGGACGTCGGGTTGATGGTCACGCCGACGCCGTTCGGGGCCCCGCTGGAGGTGAGCGTCACCGTCTGCGCGGTGCCGCTCGTGGTGGCGGTGTTCACCGTCGCGGTGCCCTGGCCGCCGAGCTGGATGGTGCCGGCTGCCGGGACGGTCGTGATGGAGAAGTCGGGTCCGGGTGTGGTGCCGCCGACCGCCGTCTTCCAGATGGCGTAGGCGATCCCGTCGGCGCTGCGGTTGAGGACCGTGGCGTCGACGTTGGAGGTGGTGTCACACGCGGAGTGGTAGCAGGAGTCGTACGAGGCGCCTGCCGTGCCGCCCCACTTCGTGGCCTGTGCCTGCGTCTTGGTGTCGCCGGCGCCGGCCGCGTAGCCGGAGGTGGGGATGCCGCCCTGCTGGAAGGAGTAGTCGTCGGAGCGGCCCTGGCCCTCGACGTTCTCCTCGGGACGCAGGTTCAGNNTGTCCCAGTACGCCTTCANCGGNGCNGCNGTGGNGGAGTTGANGTTGTTGATGAAGTAGCCNNCGTTNNGCGAGCCGACCATGTCGAAGTTGTAGTAGCCCTTGATCGCGGCACGCTGGGTGGAGCCGAGCTGGCCCACGTAGAACTGCGAGCCCTGGAGGCCCTGTTCCTCGCCGGCCCACCAGCCGAACCGCACGTGCTTGGTGAGGGTGGGGTTGGCCTGGGCGAGGGCGAGTGCGTTCTCCAGGAGGGTGGCCGAGCCGGAGCCGTTGTCGTTGATGCCGGGGCCGGCCGAGACGCTGTCGAGGTGGGCGCCGAACATGACGACGGAGTCGGCGGGGCCGCCGGGCCAGTCGGCGATCAGGTTGTTGGAGCGGTAGGTGCACGAGGTGCAGGTCTGCTCGGTGACGGTGNAGCCGGCCGCCTGGAGCTTGCCCTTCACGTACGCCACCGAGGCGGTGTAACCCGCGCTGCCCGCGCGGCGGTTGCCGCCGTTCTGCGACGCGATCGTGTTGAGCTGGGACAGGTGCGCCTGGACGTTGGCCACGCTGATGT
>NZ_KB889672.1 GCF_000372745.1 Embleya scabrispora DSM 41855
CCGGCGCATGAGGCCACTCAGCCCGGCCAGCGTTTGAGGCCACTCAGCCCCGCCGGCGTTTGAGGCGAACCCAGCCCGGCCGGCGCATGAGGCCAAGCCGACCAAGACCACCCGTCAGCTCGCCAGCGACTCCGCACGAAGCGCGTCCAGCAACCGCTGCGCCTTGGCCGCGACATCGGCCGGCCCGTGCGCGACCGCCGGCCCACACCAATGCTCCGCATCGGCCAGGTCCCCACGCCGCAGCGCCAGCACCACCAGCCGCAGCGCCGCCCGCCCGTGCCCACCACTCGCGGCCACCTTCAGCCACGGCTCCGCGCCGTCCGGATCCTCGTGCCGCAGGTGCAGCAGCGCCAGGTTCCACGCCCCGGACACGCTGCCCGCCTCGGCCGCGACCTTGAACCGCCGCGCCGCCGACTTGTCCTCACCACGCCGCGCGCACAACACCCCGCACCGCAGTGCCGCCGTCACGTGCCCCGCGTCCGCGGCCACCGCGTACCAGCGCTCCGCCTGCTCGGCCGCCCCCGCGTCGGCAAGCATCGCCCCGAGCCGGAACGCCGCCGTCGGCCGATCAGCCCGCGCAGCCGTCTCGTAGGCGCGCGCCGCCCCCTCGGCATCCCCCCGGCGCTCCAGCAACAGGCCCATCTGCAGCGCCGCGTCCGCGTGTCCGGCCTCCGCCGCCCGCCGCCAGCACGTCTCGGCGGCATCGTCGAGACCGCCGCGCGCGTGCAGGATGCCCAGGTTGTACGAACCGTCCACGCTGCCCGCCTCGGCGGCCCGCGCGAACCATATCCGCGCCTCCTCGTCGTCCCCGCGCTCCAGGAGCAGCCCCGCCAGCGCGTTGGCCGCGTCCCCGTGACCCGCGTAGGCGGCCATCCGGAACCAGCGCTCCGCGCCCGGCGCGTCCTCGTGCTCGGCGTGCAACAGGCCGAGGTTGAACGCCCCGTTGCACTCGCCGGCCGCTGCGGCCCGCTCGTACCACCGGGCCGCCTCGCTCGATCGCCCGCCGGCCGCGAACCACGCCCCGAGCGCGTTGGCCGCCGTCCCGTCACCGGCCTCCGCGGCGACCTGCCACCACCGCACCGCGCCCTCGACGTCGCCCGCGTCCTGCAACAGGAACCCCAGCGCACGCGCGCCCTCGGCGTCCCCCTCCTCGGCGGCGAGCCGGTACCACCCGATCGCCTCGGCGGTGTCCCCCGCCCGCTCCAGCGAGGTCGCCAGCCGTACCGCGGCCCGCACGTGCCCGCACGAGGCCGCGCGCAGGAACCACGTCGACGCCGCACGCTCGTCGTCGCGTTCCTGCCCCATCCGGCCGAGCCGATAGGCCGCCTCGGGGTGCCCGGCCTCGGCCGCCCGGCGATACCACCGCTCGGCCCCGGCCCGCCCGGTCAGCTCGAAGAACTCGCCCAGCGTGAGCGCCGCCCGCACATGCCCGGATTCGGCCGCGTTGCGCAGCCAATAGACGCCCTGTCCGGACAGATCGTGGTACGCGTCCATGCTCGCGCCGGCTCCCGCACGCGCCGCGTCGGCCTGATCCAGCAGCAGCGCGCCGAGCGAGAACGCCGCGATCCGACTGCCCGCCTCGGCCGCCCGGTGCCACCACAACGACGCGGCGTCGTCCCGCCCCTGACGGTGCATCAATACGCCGAGATTGGTCGCGGCACCGCGATGTCCCGCCTCCGCGGCCCGACGCAACAGCTCGGCGGCCTCGTCCTGTTCGCCGCGCTCCAGCAACATCAGCGCGAGGCTGTTCGCGGCGGAGGGGCTGCGGCCGGCCCGCTCGCGATAGCGTCGTTCGAGTTCGGCCGACTCGTGCCGATCCAGCGCCTCGTGTCCTTCGACGCTGCCGCTCGGGCTGCGCCGACGCGGCCGGAACGGGACCAAGACCGCATAGTCGTCGGGGTGCGCGGGGCTCGTGGCGGCGGCCGCCCGGCCGCGGTCCAGGACCACCGTGTCGGGGCCTTCCGGCACCGCTTCGAAGACGTCTGCCTCCGGCGGTGGGTCGTCCCCCCGCCGTCCGCGATGTCCCTTCCACGCCCCCATGAGTCCATCGTGGCATCTCGGGCCACATCCATGCAGTCGCGATTCGGCAACAACGGGCCCGACTCCGGGCGAATTGTGGTGGAACACGCCTTGTCGAGGCATGCACGAAGGGCCCGGTCACAAAGACCAGGCCCTTCGATGTGGTAGCGGGGACAGGATTTGAACCTGCGACCTCTGGGTTATGAGCCCAGCGAGCTACCGAGCTGCTCCACCCCGCGTCGGTGAACACAACTGTACGGCAGCGCCCGGGGGCAGGCAAATCCGCTCGGCCCGTCCCCCGAACCGCCGCGCCCGATCGGCGGATCCGCGGGCGGCGCGCGGACCACCCGGGAGAGCGGCCGAATTCAGACCATGGAGTGAACCGGTTCGATCCGACCCCGATCCCGAATCCGATCCCCTTTGATACCAATTACCCCTGCTTGCACGGGAGTTCATTCCCGCCACAACGGGGTTCCCGGCCAATCGGGGACACGATCGAGTCTCGACATGGGGCCGGAAGCCGTCACGGCGTGCCCCCGATGGGGTACGGTCTGCGTCGTGGTCATATCAGGAATGGACCATCCGAGCATGCCGCGTCGAGTCCCGGTTCCGCCGATGGACGTCGGCCGAAGCGGCGTGGGCGAGCGCCTCGAGAGGCACCTCGCCCTCATTGGTCACGCCTCCACGCAGGAGACGGCGAACAGCCTCGAATCGGCCGCCATCATCCAGAGCCTGGCTCCGCGCAACGAACCGCGCGGCACCCACCGGCTGGCGCGCGTCACCCTGATGGCCCCGCTGCGCGCCAAGCGCCGCCGCCAGATCGCGCTCTAGTCCGCCACGCCCTCAGCCCGTGCGCCACACCCGACTCGCCGAGTCGGGTCACGCCCCGAACCGGGCGACATCCGGGTCGAGTGCGCCGAGCAAAGCCGACGCGTGAAAATGCACGAGAGGCCCGGTTCCGAAGAACCGGGCCTCTCGCGTATCTCCAAGTAGCGGGGACAGGATTTGAACCTGCGACCTCTGGGTTATGAGCCCAGCGAGCTACCGAACTGCTCCACCCCGCGATGCGTTGTGTCTTGAGCTTACGTGACCCGACGTCGCACACCAAATCGATAACGCGACGGGCCCGCCCCCCGAGAGGGACGGGCCCGTCGCGTACGTCACGCGCCGGCGATCACGGCTTGGGCGGCGTGGAGGCCCCCGGCGTCCCGGTCGCCGGTGGCGTTCCGTTCGCCGGCGGCTTGGTGCCCGCCTGCTCGGCCGCGATGGCCCTGTTCACGGCCGCCTGAAGCCGCTTCTGCGCCTCGCCGTACTTGGCGAAGTCACCCGCCTTCAAGGCCGCGTCCGCTTCCTTGAGCGCCTGGTTGGCCTCTTCCAGCGCCTGCTTGACCGTCGGGTTCTCGGTCGTCGGCGGCGGCGTGGTGCCCGTCGTCGGCGGAGTGCCGGTGTTCGGCGGAGTGCCGGTCTCCGGTGGCACCGTCGTGGTCGGCGAACCGCTGAACACCTTGCTCAGCGCCAGATCGAGGGTGTCCTCGAAGGCGATGCTGCCGCCGTAGGAGACCAGCACCTTCTGCAGGACCGGATACGAGCCGGGCGCATTGGCCCGGACGTACACCGGCTCGACGTACAACATGCCGCCGCCCACGGGCAGGCTGAGCAGGTTGCCGTAGACCACCACCGAGTCGCCGCGCTGGAGGATGTTGATCACCTGCGCGACCGCGGCGTTCGACTTGAACTGGTTCTGCATCTGGTCCGGGCCCAGGATCGCGGTGTTCGGCGGCAGACTCAGGAGTCTGATCTTGCCGTAGCCGGGTGATCCGGGTTCGGAGTTCACCGCCATGAAGGCGGCCAGGTTCTGCCGTTCCTTCGGCACGAAGGTGCTGGTGAGCTGGAACGACTGCTGCGCGTCGGGAGCGCCGCCCGGCGTCGCGGACGGCATCTTCATCGACAGGTAGTACGGCGGCTGGTCACCGGAGCCCGGTGCCTGGCCCGTCGGGTCCTTCGGGACCTTCCAGAAGTCCGAGCCGTTGAAGAACGTCCGCGGGTCGGTCACGTGGTACCGGGTCAGCAGATCGCGCTGCACCTTGAACAGGTCCTGCGGGTAGCGCAGGTGCTCCATCAGGGTCGGCGGGATCGTGTTCTTCTTCTTGACCGTGTCCGGGAAGGCCTTCATCCAGGTCTTGAGGACCGGGTCCTTCTCGTCCCACTGGTAGAGCTTGACCGAGCCGTCGTACGAGTCGACCGTCGCCTTCACCGAGTTGCGGATGTAGTTGACGTTGCCGGTGTTGCCGACCGCGCCGCGGGCGCGGTCCTCGGCGTTGAGCGAGTCCGCCGTGGCATCGCCCAGCGTGGTGCGCGTCGCGTACGGATACCCGTTGCTGGTCGTGTACGCGTCGACGATCCACTGCACCTTGCCGTCTATCACGGCCGGATACGGGTCACCGTCGATGGTCAGCCACGGCGCGACCGCCTCGACCCGTTCCTTGGGCGTGCGGTTGTACAGGATTCGCGAATCCTTGTTGATCGTGTCGGAGAGCAGGATGTTGCCCTCCTGGAACTTCGTCGCGTACAGCAGCTTGTTGAACATGCCGCCGATCGGGACGCCGCCCTTGCCGTTGTACGTGTAGGTGGCCTGACCGGACGCGGTGTCGGTCGGGTAGTCCACCTCCGTCGGCGTGGTGTTCTTCGGCGCACCCACGATCGAGTACTCGGTCGTGGACTCGCCGAAGTAGATCCGCGGCTGGTACGGCCCGAGCGCGCTGGGCGTCTCCGCCTCCTGCGCGTCGGTGCGGATGTCGCCCTCGATGTAGACGGGCTTGCCCTCGCGGTCCACCCGGGTGCCCTCGGCCGCGACGACGCCGTAGCCGTGGGTGTACTTGGTGTGGTCGTTGACCCAGTTGTGGGACTGACCACCCTTCGGGTTCAGCTCGCGCAGCGCGATCACGGTGTCCTGCATCTTGCCGGCGATCATGTAGCGGTCGACGTCAAGCGTGGTCTGGAAGCCGTAGTACTGCCGGAGCTGCTGCATCTGATTGAACGTCGGCGAGATGATGTTCGGGTCGAGCAGTCGGATGCTGGCCGTGTTCGCGGCCTGGTCCTTGAGCTCGGGCTTGGCCTCGACGTTGCCGTCGTACTTCTCCGGCTCCACCTTGTCGATGCCGTACGCGTCGCGCGTCGCCTGGATGTTGCGCTCGATGTACTTGGCTTCCTTGGCCTGCTGGTTCGGCTTGACCTGGAAGCGCTCGACGATCGCCGGGTAGAGCCCGCCGATGAGCACGGCGGACAGCACCATCAGGCCGAAGCCGATGATCGGCAGTGCCCAGGTGCGGCGGAAGACGTTGACGAAGAACAGCGTCGCGCAGATCAGCGCGACGATGAACAGGATCGTCTTGGCCGGCAATACCGCGTGCGCGTCGGTGTAGCGCAGACCGGTGAATTGCGAAGCCTGCTTGAAATCACCGGAGGAGACCGCGAGCGAATAGCGGTCCAGCCAGTACGCGACAGCCTTGAACAACACGAAAAGGCCGAGCAGCAGCGAAAGATGCGCCTGTGCGGCCGGTGTCGCCCGCGACCCCGGACTCTGGACCCGAAGCCCGCCGTAGAGGTAGTGCGTGATCACCGCGAGGACGAGGCCGACGACGACCGCGACGAACGCGAAATTGATCAGGAATCGATAGAACGGCAGGTCGAACGCATAGAACGACACGTCCTTGTGGAACTGCGGGTCCTTGGTTCCGAACGAGACGCCGTTCACGAACTGCAGCCACGTCTTCCACTGCCCCGACGCCGAGGTGCCGGCGATGATGCCGATGACGACCGAGAGGCCGATCAGCAACCACGTGCGGAACGGGGTGATGGCCGACCGGTAGCGGTCGAGACTCTGCTGCTCCAGCGACATCCCGCGGAACGCCGGTCGCAGCCGATAGGCGACATACACGTTGGCGCCGACGGCCGCGGCCATGAGCAGACCGAACACCAGGAACAACCCGATGCGCGTCCACAACTTGGTCGTGAATACGTTTCCGTAGCCGACCGACTTATACCAGAGCCAATCCGTCCAGAAATTCGCGAACAGCACCCACGCGACAACGATCACCACGAGGATGGCCAGCGTCAGGAGCAGGGTTCTGGACCTGCGGGACGGAGCTCCCATTCTGATCCGACGGCCACCTGAGCCGCCTCGTTCGGGCATCTGAAAAACCAAGGGTGCGCACCTCGATCATTACCTGGACGCGCCCGGTCGGCGCTCGATGGGTCAACTTACCGAGACAGGACGTGGTTCCCCACCGACACGGCCGATACAGGGTCGTGATCCGCCGTGGGGCGAAGACGGGAAGATGGGGTCATGACCGTTGCACTCACCCAGGCCCTCGTCGAGATCGAACGTCACGTGGCGGCGTACGGCTGGGACCAGCAGGCCCGCCTCTACGCGCTCGTGGACACCGCGGAATTGGCCCGTACCGAACCCGACCTCGCGGCACAGCTCGGCTTGTCCGCCGACCGTGACGCGCCCATCGACACCCTCACTCCGATCGAGCAGGAGGAAGTCCCCGAGAACGTCGCGATCGACGAATTCCTGGCGAGTATCGCCTGGCCCGAGGCCGTGCTCGGCTGCGCGCTGGTGGTCGAGCGGCTGATGTTGCCGCCGTCCGCCGAGGCGACCCTGCCCGCGGTGGGCACCGATCGCGAGATCCACGAGTGGGTCGCGTCGCACCCGCAGCGCCAGGAGGTCCGCCTCGCCGTCGGCGTGCTGCGCGACGGCTCGCGCGAGTCGGCCGTGCGGCTGCGGGACAAGGACGACGACTCCGAGGTGCTCTCCGGCG
This sequence comes from Embleya scabrispora DSM 41855, assembly GCF_000372745.1. Lineage (GTDB taxonomy): Bacteria > Actinomycetota > Actinomycetes > Streptomycetales > Streptomycetaceae > Embleya > Embleya scabrispora. The sequence continues at coordinate 6,843 of NZ_KB889672.1, forward strand.
CGGATCTGGTGCCGGGGCTGGCCGAGGCGCTGCTGGCCACGTTCGGCGAGGGCGACGAGGAGTAGTCCTCGCCGCTGGGGTCCGCACCGGTCACGCATGACATTCCGTCAATGTGCCCTGGCCGGTGCGGATCGTCTCCAGCGCCTTGAGTGCGTCGTCCAGCGTCTCCACCTGGACCAGGGTCAGCCCGCCCGGCTTGGTCTGCGCGGCGGCGGCGCAGTTGGCCTTGGGCGTGAGGAAATACTTGGCGCCCTGGCGGCGGGCCCCGATGGTCTTCATCTGGATGCCGCCGATCGCGCCGACCTTGCCCTCGTCGTCGATGGTTCCGGTGCCCGCCACGAACTTGCCGCCGGTGAGGTCGCCGGGGCTGAGCTTGTCCACGATGCCCAGCGCGAACATCATCCCCGCGCTCGGGCCGCCGACGTCCTCCAGGTGGATCTCCACCTTGAAGGGGAACTTGGGCAGGATGCCCGGCGTGATGCCGACCAGGGCCCGGCCGTCGTCCTCGGCCTTCCCGGTGACCACCTGCACGTCGCGCCGGGTGCCGCGGGCGTCGGCGGGGTCGACGGTGAGCGTGACGGTCTCGCCGGCCCGGTGCTTGGTGATCGCCGCGGCGACGTCCTCGGCCTTGGTGATCGGCGTGCCGTCCACGGCCAGGATGATGTCGCCGGCGTGCAGCTTGCCGAGCGCGGGCGCGTCCTTGGCCACCGTGGCCACGATCACCTGCTTCTCGATCGGGATGCCGAGCGCCGCGAAGGCCGCCACCTTGGCGTGCTCCTGCGACGAGCTGAACTCCTCGGCGTTCTCCCGCTCGACCTCGGCCGCGGACTTGTCGTCGGGGTACAGCGACTTCTTGAGCACGACGTCCGCGTCGCCCTTGACCCAGCCGGCGAGCGCGTCGAGCAGCGGCATGTCGTAGGACTTGTTGGTCACCGACACGGTGGTCATGTTCAGGTGACCGCTCGTGGGATACGTCTCGTGGCCGGAGATCTCGATGACCGGCTTGCCGCCTTCGTCCCCGAGCGTGTTGTACGTGGGCCCGGGACTCAGCTCGGCGTAGGGCACCGGCGCGAACAGGACGGCGCAGGCCAGGGCCAGCAGCAACAGCCCCGAGACGACCAGTGTGGCGGTGCGGCGCGACATGCGCCCGACCCTACGGCACCCGGGATTTCCCGGTGCGGGCCGGGCCGTCACGGGCTTTCGAAGCCCGGTTCCGGGGCCGGTTCGGCGGTGGCGTCGTCAGCGGGTTCGGGCCGGACCGGGGTCGCCGCGCGAACCCGGTCCAGGGCCGCGCTCCATTCCGCGAAGGCGGACATCGAATCGTGCATGCTCGGCGTCCGAAACGACCGGCAGGTCCACGCGGCCCAGCTCACCGCGAGCACGAGCGCCACCCCCGGGATGGCCCACCACCATGCGACAGCCGCCATGACGTACTCCGTCCACAGAGGGGGAGACTCACGAGCCTAAATCATATGTATGGGGTTGAAATACTGCATTTCTGCGCTTCGCGGCGGGTGTGACGGGTGGCGGATGGAGCCCGCGTGGTGGTGGGGTGGATCTCAGCAGGCGCCGACCCAGTCCGAGTCGCCGTCCACGAAGTGCTGGAGCTTCCAGATCGGCACCTCGTGCTTGAGTTCGTCGATCAGCCGCCGGCACGCGGTGAACGCCTCCGCGCGGTGTGGGCACGAGACGGCGACCACGACGGCGAGGTCGCCGATCTCCAGCCGGCCGACCCGGTGTACCGCCGCCATCGCCCGCACGGGCAGGTCGGCCGCGATCTTCTCCATCACCCGACGCAGCTCGGCCTGAGCCGACGGGTGGGCGGAGTACTCGAGCGCGGTGACCGAGCGCCCGCTGTCGGCGTTACGGACCGTGCCGACGAACAGGTCCGTACCACCCGCGGACGGGTCGCCGACGGCGGCGAAAACCTCGTCGACGGACAGCGGCGTGTCGCGGATCTCGGCGATGCGGATGACGTCCATACCGGGCAGTATCGCGCGCGGCGGACCGGTGCCGAGCATCCCGGTCCCCCTTTCGCCCGAGTCCGCGACGCGCGGGCCCGCGAGTGCCGGCCTGTCGCCGGACGCTCGCGGACGGTGGCTCAGAAGCCGCGGCGCCGGCGCCGGACCTTGCGCACGATCGCGGCCGTGCCCACCAGGGCCACGGTCGCGCCCGCCGCACCGAGTGTGGTGGCGTCCTTGCGGCCGAGCCGGCGGGCCACCAGCGCATGCCGTCCGTCGACGTCCTCCAAGAGCACCGCGAAGGCCGCCTCGTTGGTCCACGCCGGACGCCAGCCCGCCGCGCGCAGCCGCTCGGAGGAGACCACCCAGCCGTGCATCGTGTACGCCAGGTCGCCCGCAGGGGCGGGGGTGATGCCCAGCCGGTGCAACCGTTCGGCGGTGCCCAGCGCCAGCGACGCGGGCAGCTCCATCCGGCGCATCCCGGACAGTTCCTCGATCTCCTCCTGCTCCAGCCAGCCCTCCGAGCCGACGGTGACCACACCCTCGACTCGGCCCAGCGCGGCGAATTCGAGCGCGGAGGCGAGGTCGTCCAGGTGGCAGAACTGCCAGCGGGGCTGCCCGCCGGAGACCACCAGCAGGCGCGGCGCCTCGAAGTGCCGGGTCATCACGCTGTCCGCCTCGGGCCCGCCGACCAGGGTCGCCGGGCGCACCACGGTGACCTTGACGTGCGGGTGGGCGCGCGGGGTGCGCTCGGCCAGTTCCTCGATCTCCAGCAGGTCGCCGACCAGCGAGGCGTCCGCCGTCGCGCGCAGCGGCGCGTCCTCGGCGAGCGGTACGGCATTGTCCGGCAACGCTCCGTAGACCATCGCCGAGGTGCACAGCACGACCCGGGGCACCCGGGCCGCGGCGGCGGCGGTCAGCACGGTCTGGGTGCCGCGCACGTTGCGCGCGCCGCGGGCGCGGGCCTCGGAATCGAGCGACATGTCGAGCGCGAGGTGCACCACCACGTCCACGCCCTCCAGCCGACCGGCCAGCGCGGGATCGCGGACGTCCATGATCCGCCACTGTGCGCCGGGAATCTCGCCGCGCCGCTCGTCGATCGCGATCAGACGTTTCACCTGGTCGTTCGCGGCCAGAAGCGAGGCGACGCGATGACCGAGCCCGGCCGCGGCGCCGGTGACCGCGACGACCGGGCGCACCTTGGGCACACTCTTGTCCGAGGGCTGGTCCGAGGCCGAGGCGTTGGGCTCCGGAGCGGTCTTTGAGGCATCGGTGCCGGTGCCATCGCTCGTGCTCTCCCGCCCGCTCCGCCCAGAGCGAACGCGTGGGGGCTGGGAACTCACTGGCGGTCTCCCGTGGTTAGTTTGGTACGAGCGGTTCGTCAAGAAAGGTACGCGCGACTGCTTGCCTTTCCTGTCAGTGTCCGCGATCCATCCTGCCGGAGGTGCTGTTGTGATCTTCACGCCAGGCGCGAATCGGCGCTCCTGCGGCGTTGCCTCCGGCCGGGACGGCGGGCAGGCCGAGCGAGACGAGGTAACCGTGAGTCAGCATCGAGTGGTCGGGCCCGAGGGCACCGCACACGTGGACAACGTAGAGGGGCCCAACCATGGCTGACTTCCCCTTCGGCTTCGGAAAGCCCTCGGGCGACGACGATCCCAATCGCCCCGGCGGCGGTTCCGGTGGTTCGAATCCGGGTAACCCGTTCGGCTTCGGCGCGGCGGGCGACCCCAACAATCCGTTCGGCGCGCTGTTCGGCCAAATGAACCAGGCCGATCTGGGCGCCGCGTTCCAGCAGCTGGGCAAGCTGCTGTCCTACGAGGGCGGCCCGGTCAACTGGGACCTGGCCCGGGACATCGCCCGGCAGACCGTGTCCCAGCAGGGCGACGCGTCGATCGGCGCGGTCGAGCGCGGGGGCGTCGAGGAGGCCGTGCGGCTGGCCGAGCTGTGGCTGGACGAGGCCACCTCGCTGCCCTCGGGCGTGAGCACAACCGCGGCCTGGAGTCGCTCCGAGTGGATCGAGGCGACGCTGCCGCAGTGGCGCGCGCTGGTCGAGCCGCTGGCGACCCGGGTGGTCGCGGCCATGGGCGAGATGATGCCCGAGGAGATGCAGAGCATGGCCGGGCCGCTGCTCGGCATGATGCGCGGCATGGGTGGCGCGATGTTCGGCGCCCAGGTCGGGCAGGCGCTGGGCGCGCTGGCCGGCGAGGTGGTCGGTTCGACCGACGTCGGGCTGCCGATCGGGCCCGCGGGCAAGGCCGCGCTGTTGCCCGCCAACCTGACCGCGTTCGGCGAGGGTCTGTCCCTGCCGCAGGACGAGGTCCGGCTGTATCTGGCCCTGCGCGAGGCGGCGCACCAGCGGCTGTTCGCGCACGTGCCGTGGCTGCGGCAACACCTGTTCGGCGCGGTCGAGGCGTACGCGCGGGGCATCAAGGTGGACATGAGCCGGCTGGAGGAGGCCGCGGGGCGGATCGACCCGAGCAACCCCGAGGCGCTCCAGGAAGCCTTCTCGCAGGGTTTGTTCGAGCCCGAGGAGACGCCGGAGCAAAAGACCGCGCTGTCCCGCCTGGAGACGGCGCTGGCGCTCGTGGAGGGCTGGGTGGACGCGGTCGTGCACAGCGCCGCCGAGCCCCGGCTGCCCTCGGCGGGCGCGCTGCGCGAGACGCTGCGTCGGCGGCGTGCGACCGGCGGCCCGGCCGAGCAGACGTTCGCCACGCTGGTCGGCCTGGAGCTGCGCCCGCGCCGGCTGCGCGACGCGGCGCGCCTGTGGGCCTCGCTCGCGGACGCGCGCGGGGTCGACGGCCGGGACGCGGTGTGGCAGCACCCCGACCTGCTGCCGACCGCCGACGACCTGGACGACCCGGACGGCTTCGTGCACCACGCCGAGCTGGACCTGTCCGGTCTCGACGCCGAGCTGGACGCGGACCTGGACGAGCTGGAGACGACCGGCGACAAGCCGAGCGGCGAGAAGCCGACGGGTGACAAGCCGGCCGACGAGCCCGGCCGCGGCGACGAGCCGGAGGGCCGGGACGGCGGGAAGGGACCCGACGCGTGAGCCTGCGGCTCGACGCGGTCGACATGCTGTCGAAGTGGGAGGCGCCCGACGACCGGGCGGACCGGCTGCGTCGGGCCTATCTGACGCACCTGGCCGCGCACGAGGACGGCATGCTCAAGGCGTGTCCGCAGGCACACGTGACGGCGAGCGCGGTGATCGTGGACGCGGCCCGGGAGCGGGTGCTGCTGACGCTGCACGCGAAGATCCGCAAGTGGTTGCAGACCGGCGGCCACTGCGAGCCGGTGGACCGCACGCCGGCCGAGGCGGCGCTGCGCGAGGCGCGCGAGGAGTCCGGGATCACCGGCCTGACCCTGCTCGCCGGCGGCGCGCCGGTGGGCCTGGATCGGCATCACACGCCGTGCGCGCTGCACCTGGACGTGCAGTACGTCGCGCTGGCCCCGCCCGGCTCGACCGTGCTGATCAGCGAGGAGTCGCTGGACCTGCGATGGTTCGCGTTCGACGCGCTGCCCACCGAGACGGACGACTCGGTCCGGGCACTGGTGGCCCGGGCCCGCGCGGTGCGCTGAGCGCGGCGACACCACGACCGGCACCACGAGGGGCGCCCGACCGATCGCCGGTCGGGCGCCCCTGGGCGGTGTGCGGCTGCCGACTACTGGCCCCAGGTGTTGCCCCGGACGCCGCCGTCCTGCCCCAGGCCCCGGTTGGCCAGGTAACCGCCGGCCGAGATGAACTCGGCGGGCGGCAACATCTCGCTGGGCTGGACCACGACGTAGCCCTCACCCATGAAGGCCATGTTCCAGCCCTCGCCGGTGCCCCGGCGGCGCCGGTAGATCCGCGCCGAGTTGGTCTGCGCCTGCATGCTGATCGACAGCCGGGTGCTCCACGCGATCACCGCGTCGGCGTCCGCGAACACCTCGGCGCCGTGGGTGACCCGCATGATCAGCGGCTTGCCGGAGGTCATCAGCGCGATCTTGCCGTTGCCGCTGATGTCCAGGTTGTAGGAACCGGCACCGGCGACCGACTGCGCGCTCTCGATCGCGACCACGTTCCAGCTGAGCGTGCTGTCCAGGGCCAGGACGTACTGCCCGTCCACGGTCAGGCCCTCGAAGTCGAGGTCGAGCACGTGGATCGACTGGGCCATGTTGGCCAGCCACATGGTGCCCGTGCCGTGGGCACGCATCAGGTTGAGCTGTTCGCCGGTGGCCGCGGCGGCCTGCTGCTCGGCGCCGGAGCGCATGTTTCCGTCGAAGTCGATCGCGCCCTGGTAGGCGACCATCGAGCCGACCCGGGCCAGGCAGTGGTCCGGCAGTCCGTTGCCGAGCTGCACCTTGAGCATGTGCGCGTTCTGCAGACTGAACCGCTCGGGCGTCTGCACGGGTGCGTGACCGAAAAGCGAGCTTTGCATGGTATTCCTCCTTCGCTCGCGGTCAGCCGCGCACGTGGAAACGGTCGGTGGCGTCCTCGGCCGGCTGCACGACGACGAAGCCGTTGCCCTTGAAGGACACCTGCATCGCCTCGCCGGAGCCGCGCCCCACGATGCCGCCGAGCCGCATCGAGCGCTTGGTGCCGACCTTGAGGCTGGTGCTCCAGGCGACCAGCGCGTCCGGGTCGACGTAGGTCTCACGTTCGGACGGGTTGAGCACGACCGGCGTGCCGCGGGTGGTGATCGCCACCCAGCCCTGGCCGGACAGTTCCATGTTGAACAGGCCGTTGCCGCTGAACTTCGCGGTGACCCCGCTCACCATCTTGATCCGGTGTTCCAGGTTCTCGTCGAACGCCAGGATGTTGCTCGCGTTGACCGACAGCCCCTCCCCCGGGTTGAGCTGCATGATGGCCACGTCCGCGCCGTAGTCGGCGAAGTACACGTCGCCCTGGCCGGTGCAGCTCATCAAATGCATGCGCTCGCCGGTGATGCCGCTGGTCACCCGGCGCTGCGCGCCCTGGCCGTGACCGGCGAACCGGATGTAGCCCTCGTAGGCGATCATCGCGCCCTGCTTGGCCAACACGCCGGGCGCGCCGGGCTGGATGTTGACCCGACAGATCTTGTTGCCGTGCGCGCTCATCCGAGCCTGAGGGGCGGTCTGCCCGTACGCGGCGATCAGTTGCTGATCCATGTTCCCCTCACACCTCGTAGGGCTGGACGACGATGAAGTTGTTGCTGCCCGGCGGGCAGCGGAACTGCAGGTTGACCGTCTCGCCGCTGTGCCCGGGGAAGGCGGTCCGGCGCAGCCGCATCTGGGTCGTGGTGGAGACGTCCATGTCGGTCCACGCCACGATCGCGTTGCTGTCCGCGAAGGTCGGCCCCTGGACCGGGAGCACCAGCGGAATGCCCTGGGTCTTGACCACCACCGTGCCCTGACCGCTGAAGGTCTGCGCGAACAGCGCGCCGCCGGGGATGCCCACACCCTCGACCCGGGCCGGCTCGATGGTCAGGCCCTCGTCGAAGGCGAGCACGTTGGCCACGTTGACGAACAGCTTGTTGCCCTGGAGTTCGACCAGGTGCAGGTGGGCCGCGTCCTCGGCGAAGAACACCTCGCCGTTGCCCTCGCAGCGCATCAGTTCGAGCGACTGGCCGGTCTGCCGGTTGTCGTACCGGCTGCGCAGGCTCTGTCCCTGGAACTTGAACTTCACGTCGCCCTGGTAGGCCACCATCACGCCCTGGCGGGCGATCACCTTGCCGCCGGATACGTCGACCCGGACCATCTTGGCGTTCTGCTGGGCCCAGCGACCGCCGGCGGGCACCTCGCGGTACTGCTCGATGCCGTACTGGAAGGCCGGCTCGGGCGAGGCGATGCCCACTCCCTGCATGCCGGGCGGCGGGCCCTGCATGCCGGGCGGCGGTCCGGGCGGGCCGCCGGGCACCGGCATCTGGAGCGTGGGCTGCATCTGGCCGGGCCCGCCCGCTCCCGGATAGCCGCCGGGGCCGGGCGGCGGCGGGTAGCCGCCGGGCTGACCCATGCCGGGCGGTGCGGGCGGCGCCATGTGGCCCTGGTGCGGCGTCTGGTTCGGGTAGCCGCCGGGGCCGGGCGGGCCGGGCGGCGGCGGGTAGCCTCCCGGCGCGCCGTGCGGCGGCGTGCCCGGGTGCTGGTTGTACTGCGGCGGGCCGGGCGGCGGCGGATACCCGCCGGGGGCGCCGTGCGGCGGTGTGCCGGGCTGGTTGTACTGCGGCGGGCCGGGCGGCGGGCCGCCATGGCCCGGCATCGCGCCGACCGGCTGGGGCGCGCCGGGCGGCGGGCCGAAGTGGGGGGTGGGAGCGGGCGGCGGCGGACCGCCTCCGGGCGGGCCGAACGAGGGTGCGGGCTGCTGCGGCGGCATCCCGCCGCCGCCCGGTGGGGCGAATCCGGGGGCGGCGCCGGAGGGCACCTGGTCCGGCTTGGGCGCCTCGTCCGGCTCGTCCTCGGCGACCTCGCCGCCGAAGTTCTCCAAGAGCGCGCGCAACCCGCCGTCGAAGCCCTGTCCGACGGCGGAGAAGCGCCAGACGTCCTTCTTGTAGATGTCCGCGATCATCACGGCACGCTCGGTGCTGAATTCGCGCCCGGTGAACGAGTAGCGCGCGACCTCCTGGCCGCCCGCGACTATCCGCAGGTAGCCGGAGGCGACCTGGGACATCACGCCGTCGCCGTCCACGGTCGCGGTGAACGCGAGCTTGTTGACGTTCGGCGGGACCCGGTCGAGCGTCACCCGGAAGGACTCGGTGTCACCGGCCTGCGCGCCCAGGAGCTGGATCGACTCCTCGGGCGACTTGGGCTGGTTGAAGAAGATGAAGTACCGATCGTCGGACAGCCGTTCGCCCGCGTCCAACCCGAAGCACGCGATGTCGAACGTCAGCCCGGGGCTGTCCAACTGCACCCCGACATACAGATCGGTCCCCGCGGTCAGGTCGGACAGCTTCGACTTCTGTCCCTTCCTGAACTCGACCACTGTGTGGCTCCCTTCCCCGCTTCTCCGCCACCGGCGGTGCGGGCGCCCACCACCTGGGTCCCCGCCGCGCTCGGCACGCTACAACATCGGATCCGCCCCGGTCCGGGTACGGCACAACGCTCGACGGCGCTCTCGTAGCGCCGACGAGCGATTCCCCACGACCGGTTCCCGGCTGCGTACGCGCCTCACGCTATACGCCCGAATCCGGCACCGCGACGACTCCCGAGAGCCGGATCCGGGTCAGCCGCGCGGCTTGCGACCGGTGCGATCGCGCGTAGTTCCGGCGCGCGTACCGTCCGCAGCGGCGGTGCCCTTTCGGGCTCCGCGGGTGGCCGGTGCGGGGCCTCGGCCGCGAGGGGTCGGCGCCGGTTCCGACTGCACCGCCTCCGGGGTGTCGGCCGCGGTTTCCACATCGTCCTTGTCGTCGCTCATCGCCAGGCCGCTCGCGGTCGCGACACCCTCCAGATATCCCCGCGCGCGTTCGGTGCGCGGATATGCGGCAAGCAGGGTCCAAAAGCGCGGCCCGTGACCGGGCACCAGCAAATGCGCGAGTTCGTGCAGCAATACATAGTCGACGACATACGTCGGCATGCCGCGCAGCCGGGTGGAGAGTCGAATCGTGCCGTCGATCGGCGTGCACGAACCCCAGCGGGTGTTCTGGTTGCCCACCCAGCGCACGCTCGCCGGCTGCGCGCGTGCGTCCAGGTAGCGGGCGGAGAGCTCCCGGGCCCGGACCGCGAGGTCCTCGTCGCTGGGCCGCCGGCGGCGCTCCTGGGCGGCCAGTCGCTCCAGCATCACGCCGACCCAGCGTTTCTCCTCGGTCTGCGTCATCCGGCCGGGGAGCAGGACCACGGTCCGATCCCCGTCTCGATAGGCCGACACCGTTCGTTTCCGTCGGGCGCTGCGACGCACCTCGACGGCACCCTGATAGGGGGCCCCGGACAGCATGTCGTGTCCGGCCCCGGGATCCGCGACCACAACCAGGACGTTAACCGACCGCACCGACAGGGCGCCCCCGCTTCGGGCCGGTCGGGGATATTCGCCGCCGCCGTTCTCATGCCGCAGCGCGGGCATAAGCACTATTCGTTCGATAACCCCCATTCCATTCTTCTCGGCCTAATATTTCCAAATAGCATATTCATACGCCACCTGTGGACGAGGGAATACCCGACGATCCGCGGCCGGGCACGCTGGAGCCGGCCGAGCCGTTCCCGCGGATCTCGGTCGCCGTTCCCGTTCCCGGTGTACCGCTCCTCGGAGGCCACCCATGCGCCCGCTCCTCAAGCCCGCCCTGCGTCGGTTGTGGCGCGATCGGCAGACCCTGCAGTTGGGCCTGGATCCGCACCGGGCGGTGCTGCTCGGCGGGCTGGACCCGACCACGACGCGCTTCGTCGAGCAGTTGGACGGCACCCGCGATCTGGACCGGACCTGGGAGCTGGCCGAACGGGTGGGGCTGGGCCGCGCGCACGCCGAGGCGGTGCTCGACCTGTTGGCCCGCGAGGGGGTCCTGGAGGACGCCTCCGGGCGGCCCACCCCGGTGCCCGCGCTGCCCCGCGAGCGGGCCCGGCTGGGTCCCGACCTGACCTCGCTCGCCCTGGTGCACGGCAGCGGCGACGCGGGTCTGGCCGCGCTGGAGCGACGAGCCCGGGCAGTGGTGGCGGTACACGGTGCCGGCCGGGTGGGCGCGGCGGTGGCCGGCCTGCTCGCCGCCGCCGGGGTGGGCCACGTGGTACCCGCGGACCGTCGGCCGGTGCGCCCGGGCGACGCGGGACCGGTGGCGTTCGGCTGGGACGAGGAGCGCCCGCGCCGGGAGACCACGGTGCGGGCCGCGCTGCGCCGGCTGGCTCCGGGGGTGCGATGTGCGCTGCCCGCCGGGCGCGGTACTCCCGACGTCGCGGTGCTCGTACCGGAGGGCCGCCCCGATCCGGCGCCGGGCGCCCGGCTGGTCCGCCAGAAGGTGCCGCATCTGTACGCGGACATCCGTGAGACGACCGGGGTGATCGGACCCTTCGTGCTGGTGGGGCGGTCGGCGTGCGGGCGCTGCCTGGATCTGACCCGCAGCGACCGCGATCCCGGCTGGCCGAGGCTGCTCGCCCAACTGGCGGCGGCGCCCGCGCCCGGCGACGCCCCGTGCGACGTGGTACTCGCCACCGAGGTCGCCGCCCGGGCCGCCCTGCAGGTGCTCACCTTCCTCGACGGCGCGCTGCCCACGACCGTGGACGGCACGGTGGAGATCGAGCTGCCGGACGGCCTGACCCGGCGCCGGAGCTGGTCACCGCATGCCCGGTGCGACTGCCGGGCCACCCGCCCGGCGCAAGAGGTGGGGCCCATCACACATGCCGGGGCGCCGAGTCGGACACAATGGTTCGCGTGAGCGATCTTCCGCGTAGGGCCGTGACCCGCACCGCCAAGCTCGCCTCCCTCCCGTTGGGGGTGGCCGGTCGGGCGACACTGGGCCTGGGCAGGCGCATCGGCGGCAGACCGGCCGAGATCGTCGCCGCCGAACTCCAGCAGCGCACCGCGCAACAACTCTTCAAGGTGCTCGGCGAATTGAAGGGCGGCGCGATGAAACTCGGGCAGGCCCTGTCGGTGTTCGAGGCCGCGCTGCCCGAGGAGGTGGCCGGGCCGTACCGCTCGGCGCTGACCAAGCTCCAGGACGCGGCGCCGCCGATGCCGGCCCGTACCGTGCACAAGGCGCTCGCCGACAATCTCGGCGGCGACTGGCGCTCGCTGTTCGAGGAGTTCTCCGAGGCCCCCGCCGCGGCCGCCTCGATCGGTCAGGTGCACCGGGCGGTCTGGCACGACGGGCGCACCGTCGCGGTCAAGATCCAGTACCCCGGGGCCGGCGACGCGCTGATCTCCGACCTCAACCAGCTCGGGCACGTCGCGCGCTTCGCCGGCGCGCTGATCCCGGGCATCGACGTCAAGCCGCTGATCGCCGAGCTCAAGGCCCGGGTCGCCGAGGAGCTGGACTACCAGCTGGAGGCGGAGGCGCAGACCGCGCACGCCGTGGAGTTCGACGGCGACCCGGACATCTTCGTGCCGCACGTGGTGCACCAGACCGAGCGGGTGTTGATCACCGAGTGGATGGACGGCAAGCCGCTGTCCCAGGTGATCGACAAGGGCAGCCAGGAAGAGCGGGACCGGGCCGGGCACATGCTCAGCCGCTTCCTGTTCTCCGGCCCCGCGCGCACCGGCATGCTGCACGCCGACTCGCACCCGGGCAACTTCCGCCTGCTCGCCGACGGGCGGTTGGGTGTCCTGGACTTCGGCACGGTCAACCGGTTGCCCGAGGGGCTGCCCGAGCCGATCGGCCGGGCGTTTCGACTCGCGCTCGACGGCGACGCGGAGAGCGTGATGCAGGTGTTGCGCACCGAGGGCTTCGTCAAGCCGTCGATTCGGCTGGACGCGGCCGAAGTGCTGGACTACCTGCTGCCGTTCCTGGAGCCGGCCGATGCCGAGGAGTTCACCTTCACCCGGGCCTGGATGCGCGAGCAGGGCGCGCGGGTCGGCGATCCGCGCAATCCGGCGTCCGCGCTGGCCCGGCAACTGAATCTGCCGCCGAGCTACCTGCTGATCCACCGGGTCACCCTGAGCACGATCGGCGTGCTGTGTCAGCTCGGCGCGACCGCGCCGTTCCGCGAGGAACTGGCCACGTGGTTGCCCGGCTTCGCCGAAGAGGACTTCGAGGCAGAGGAGTTCGACTTCTCCGTCGAGGATGTCGAGGGTGTCGAGGACGCCGAAGAGGCCGAGGAGACCGACGGGATCGGCAACTCCGGGGGCGCCGGCGGGCGTTAGCAACCCCGAAACGCCGAAGGGCGGGCACTCCCCTGGGGGAGTGCCCGCCCTTCGGCGTGCTGCGCACCGGCTCTGCTACATCACCGCGATGGCGAGGGCCCGGCGGGCGCGCATGGAGGCGACCTCCGCCCGGCGACGCATTTTTCGCGCCATCCGGACGTGGTACGCCCTGCGTTGGAGCTCCGCTTCACGGAGCTGTTGATCCATCTGAGCCCTCGCGAGGGCTTCGTTGATGAGATGCAACTCCCTGCTCCTGTCATTGGGCAAAACGGCGTTCGTATCGTGGATGTGCTTCATGGGTTCCTGCGCGTACGTGGTGCGTCGGGTGCTCGTGTGTCGGGGTCCTGCGGGCGGGGTCACGCGGCGACCTCCGTCTTGCGCGGACGGCCACGGGGACGCTTGCGGGCGACGACGACGCCCTGCACGAAGAGCTCGCCACCCCAGACGCCCCAGGGCTCGCGGCGCTCGAGCGCCCCCTGGAGGCACATCTCGCGCACGGGGCACTCACGGCAGAGGGCCTTCGCGTACTCGACGTCCTCGGGAGACTCGGCGAAGAAGACCTCCGGGTCGTAGGAACGGCAGGGGATCGTCGACTCGAGCTGCTCGACGTCCTCGAAAGCGGTGAGGGTCATCAGGTCTACCTCCGATGTCGCTGTGGCTGTGCTGCCGGGTGCGGGGGGTTTGCCGTGGGGCACGTGGTGCTCCTGTGATTCGTGGGACTCGTGTCCCCGGTGGTCGCTACTCGGTGCTGCTGACAGCCGACAAAAGACAAGGGCCGCGGATCCCGGTGTTCGGGATTCCGCGGCCCTGGAGGGTGCCGACCTGACGACTCGTCAGGTCCTGTTCCTCCAGGACGGATACCCGTTGTTACCGGCAAAACCGGCCATGGTCATTCCATTGGCCTGCTGCGTTTCCTGCTTCTGCGCCTGCTCGCAGACTGCCGCGCTCGACGGTCGCTCACTGCGACGCGTCGCGGCTGCCTGCTCGCCTTGCCACGGACCCTCGGCGCTGCCCGCCAGACCGACGAGACCTGAGGCACCCGCTGCTGCGGACACACCACTGCCGTTGCCGCGCAGTCGCGCGGAGGCGGTGATCAGGGCATCGGTCCCGGCATAGGACAGATCCACGGGGAGCCCGGCCAGGCCGGACTTGGGCAGGGAGAGATCGGCATGCGACAGCTTGGCGGAGCCCACCGACACCACGACCGAAGCGGCGGCGAACGCCTGACGCTGGGCTTTCAAGTTCCTGGTAATCACGACGTTCACCTCCTTTCGAGAGGGCTTCGGGGCAACACCGCAGGGGTGCTTCCAAGTTTCATGGACGAGCACGGTCGAACGTTCCGACCGTGCTCGTGAGCGTAGATGCGGTTTGGAGCGAGACGCAAACGATTTATTGCATGGCCCTCGTCACTTGAGGGAAACCCCTCGGAACTCACACCCCGTCAGGAGCATCCTCGTCCTCCGGGATGTGCTCGATCTCGTCCGGCGCGGGCTCGATGGCGAGGTCGTGACCGGCACACAGCGCGAGCACGTCGTCACCGAACCGTTCCAGTTTGGTTCGGCTCACCCCCGGGATCGCAGCCAGTTGGCGCTCGTTGAGCGGCCGGGTCTCCGCGATCGCGGTCAGCGTCGCGTCGGTGAAGATGACGAACGCGGGCTGGCTCTGTTCCCGGGCCCGCCCCAGCCGCCACTCGCGCAACTGCTCGAACAGGAACTCGTCGACATCCGAGGGGCAGTCCAGGCAGCGGCCGATCTTGCGCTCGGCGGCGTCCTGGAGCGCCCGCGCGCAGACCCGGCAGCGCACCGGTCCCACATTGCGCCGGAGCCGGGTCGTGCCGTCCGGACCGCGGCCCGGGCCCGCGGCGGCGCGGAACGCGTCGGGCCGCCCGGACCCGGTGCCGGCCGAGCCGCCGACACCGCGCAGGCCGTCCAGGAAACGGGAGACCTTGCGCGCACGCCCGCCGGGGGTGCGGGCCTGCGCCCAGGACAGGGACAACCGCTCACGAGCGCGGGTGACCCCGACGTAGAGCAGCCGGCGCTCCTCCTCGATCTTGTCCGGGGTGTCCGCGTAGGCGATCGGCATCATGCCCTCGTTGAGACCGACCAGGAACACCGCGTCCCACTCCAGGCCCTTGGCCGCGTGCAGCGACGCGAGCGTGACCCCCTCCACGGTCGGCGCGTGTTGCGCGCTCGCCCGCTCGGCCAGCTCGACGGTGAAATCGCGCAGCGTCGCCTCCGGCCGCTTGATCGCGAACTCCTCGGCGAGCCGCAACAACGCGGCCACCGATTCCCACTTCTCCCGAGCCTGGCCGGAGCCGGCGGGTGGCTCCACGCTCCACCCGGTGTTGCCCAACACCGCGCGCACCTCGCCCGCGAGCGAGCCGGTCTCCGGCTCGGATCCGCCCGAGATGGCGTGCGCGCGCAGGAAGTTCATCGCCTGGCGAACCTCGGCGCGCTCGAAGAATCGCTCGGCGCCCTTGAGCAGATACGCCACCGATCGCTCGGCGAGCGCCTGCTCGTACGCCTCGGACTGCGAGTTGGTCCGAAACAGCACGGCGATCTCGGCGGGTCGCACGCCGTCCTCGATCAGCGCGCTGATCTGCTTCGCGGTGCTCTCCGCCTCGGCCTGTTCGTCGGCGTGCTCGACGAAGCGCGGGGCCGGGCCCTCGCCGCGCTGCGAGATCAGTTTCAGCCGGTGCTTCGCGGCCTCGCCCGAGGCGTGTGCGAGCAGCCGGTTGGCCAGGCCCACCACCTGGGGGGTGGAGCGGTAGTCGCGGACCAGCTCGACCACCTCGGCGTCCGGATACCGGCGGCGGAAGCCGAGCAGGTAGGCGGGCGTCGCGCCGGTGAACGAGTAGATCGTCTGGCTCGCGTCGCCGACCACGCACAGGCTGCGCGCCTCGTTCGCCCACAGGTCCAGCAGCCGCTGCTGAAGCGGGTTGACGTCCTGGTACTCGTCCACGGTGAAGTGCCGGTATTGCGCCTGGACCGCCTCGCGCACCTCGGGCCGCTCGTCCAGCAGTCCGATGGTGAGCAGCAGCACGTCCTCGAAGTCCATCCGGCCCTTGCCGGACTTGAGCTTCTCGTAGGCCGCGTAGATGTGCGCGATCTCGGCGGCCGCGCGCGGCGGCTTGCGGCTCGCCGCGAGCACCGCGCGCGGATAGTCGTCCGGGGCGGTCTGGGTGGCCTTGGCCCACTCGATCTCGCCGGTGATGTCGCGCAGCTCGGCCCGATCGGCTCGCAGTCGGCAGTGCTGCACCGCGTCGCGGACCAGCATGATCTTGGTCTCCACCAGCTGGGGTGGCGCGCCGCCGAAGACTTTCGGCCAGAAGTAGGACAACTGGCGCAGCGCCGCCGCGTGGAACGTGCGCGCCTGTACGCCGGGCACGCCCAGGTCGCGCAACCGGCCGCGCATCTCCCCCGCGGCGCGCGCGGTGAAGGTGACCGCCAGGGTCTGGCCGGGCTGCATCGCGCCGGTCAGCACGCCGTACGCGATCCGATGGGTGATCGCCCGGGTCTTGCCGGTGCCCGCGCCCGCCAGCACGCACACGGCGCCGTCGACGGCCTTGGCCACCCGCCGCTGCTCGGGATCGAGCGCGTCCAGGACGTCGTCGGGGGAAGCGATCATCGACCCATCCTCTCAGGCATCCCGGCGACGCGAGGCCGGTTGTGCACAGGCGCCCGGGTCGTGCACCGGTGTGGAATCAAACCGATCGCACGCACGTTGTGCCGGTGTCGAAAGCCGTTCCCGGACCGGGCGAACAAAGGAGTGCATGACGATGTCGGCCCCCGTGACGATGTACAGCACGACGTGGTGCGGCTACTGCCGCCGGCTCAAGAGCCAGATGGAGCGCGAAGGCATCGCCTACACCGAGGTGAACATCGAGCACGACCCCGCGGCCGCCGACTTCGTGATGAGTGTGAACGGCGGCAACCAGACGGTGCCGACGCTGGTGATCCTGCCGCCGGACGGCGGGGAACCGCTGTGGACCGCGACCAACCCCAGCCTCGCCCAGGTCAAGGCCGCCGTCGCGGAGCTCGCCGCCTGAGCGCGAGCGACCCGACGAGTGCCGCGGCCCGCGACGCATTCCCGTCGCGGGCCGCGGCACGTGCGGGCGGGGATTACCAGTGGTTGCCCTCGTCCAATGTCTCGCCGTACCACTTCTCGATCAGGTATCGGGCGATGGAGAGCGTCCCGGGCAGCAGCACCTCACCCGTGTCGATCGCCTCCTTGAGCTGTGTCCGCGAGTACCAGTGCGCCTCGGAGATCTCCTCGCCGTCCACCCGCACCCGGTCGTCCTCGGCATAGGCGAAGAAGCCCAGCATCAGGCTGGAGGGGAACGGCCACGGCTGGCTGGCGTGGTATTCGGTGGACGCGGTGACGACCCCGACCTCCTCGTGCAGTTCGCGCGCGACGGCCTGCTCCAGCGACTCGCCGGGCTCGACGAAGCCGGCGAAGGTGGAGAACCGCCGGTCCGGCCAACTCGCCTGCCGGCCGAGCAGACACCGGTCGTCCCGGTCCAGCACCAGCATGATCACCGCCGGATCGGTGCGCGGATAGTGCTCGGTCCCGCAGGCCGGACAGCGGCGCACGTGCCCGGCCGCGGCGATCTCGCTCGGCCGCCCACAGCGCGCGCAGAACCGGTGGGTGCGATGCCAGTGGTGCAGCCCGGTGGCGTGTACGAGCAGTCCCGCGTCCCGGTCGTCCAACAGCGTGCCGAGTTCGCGCAGCGTGCCCTCGCGCACATCCGCCGCGGGCTCCGCCAACTCCTCCACCGTGACCGCGAAGTAGCTCACTCCGGCCGGGTCGACGCCGAGCAGGTAGCGCTCGCCCGCGGGTGCTCGGGCCGGTTCGACCAGGACCAGACGCGGCGCGCCGGTGTCGCCCGTCCACTGCGTCCGGCCGTGGGCCAGGACCAGGACGCGCGTATCGGGCCTGCGCCACGCCTGGTCCAACCAGACCTGGTCCAGGCGGTGTTCGGCCGCCCGGTCGAGAGTGGCTCGGGCCAGCGCCTGCCCGGCGACAGGCTTGGGGTGGATCAACTGACGTCCCTCCCGGATCGTGCTTCGTGCCAGGTCGCCGCGAGATCCGTCCAGAGGTACGCGGCGGCCTCCGCGCCCTTGAGGAGCAGCGGCTTCTCCACCTTCTCATCGACCGAATGCCAGCCGTCGTCGGGCAGCGAGACGCCCAGGAAGACCACCGGTGCGCCCAGCACCTCCTGCAGGTCCGCCTCCGGCCCGGAGCCGCCCTCGCGGGTGTACAGGATCTCCGTGTCGAACGCGCGGCCGAGCGCGCGGGCCACCGAGCGCAGCGCGGGATGGTCCAACGGCGTCAGGCACGGCCGTACGCCGGTGCCGAAGTCGAGTTCGCAGCGGATCCCGGCGGGCACCCGCCCGGCCACCCACGCGCGCACGATCCGCTCGATGTGCTCCGGGGCCTGCCGGTCCACCAGCCGGAAGGAGACCTTGGCGTGTGCGGAGGCGGGCACGATCGTCTTGCGGCCGGGGCCGGTGTAGCCGCCCCAGATGCCGTTGACCTCGGCGGTGGGACGGGCCCAGACCCGTTCCAGCGTGGTGTAGCCGGCCTCGCCGCCGGCCGCCGCGGACTTGGCGTTGTCCAGCCACGCGGCCTCGTCGAACGGTAGCTTGCCGAACAACTCCCGCTCGCGGTCCGTCAGTTCGCCGACCCCGTCGTAGAAGCCGGGAATCGTGACGTGGCCGTCCTCGTCGTGCAGCGCGGCGATCAACCTGGCGAGCGCGGTGGCCGGGTTGGGCACCGCGCCGCCGAAGGACCCGGAGTGGATGTCCGCGGTGGGGCCGAAGAAGTCGATCTGCACCTCGGCCAGGCCGCGCATGCCGGTGCAGGTGCTGGGTGTGTCCGCGCCCCACATGCCGGTGTCGGAGACCACCACGACGTCGCACGCCAGGCGATCCCGGCGCTCGCGCAGCAGCGCCGGCAGGTGCTCCGAGCCGGACTCCTCCTCGCCCTCGACGATCAGCTTGAGGTTGACCGCGGGGCTGTCCCGTCCGGTCGCGGCCAGATGCGCCCGCACCCCGAGCAGGTGGAAGAGCACCTGGCCCTTGTCGTCCGCCGCACCGCGTGCGTACAGCCGGTCGCCCTGATCGGTCGGCTCGAACGGCGGCGTGCTCCAGCCGTCGGCGAGCGCCGCGGGCTGCACGTCGTGGTGCCCGTAGACCAGCACGGTGGGCGCGTCCGGGTCGGCCGAGGGCCACTCGGCGAACACCGCCGGCAACCCGCGCGTCTCCCACACCTCGACGGTGGGGAAGCCGGCGTCGCGCAACGCGCCGCCCAGCCACCACGCGCTGCGCTCGACGTCGGCCGCCGCGGCCGGGTCGCCGGAGATCGAGGGGATGGCCAGCCAGGTGCGCAGGTCGGCGAAGAAGTCGGCGGCGTGCGCGTGCACGTAGGCGGAGATGTCGTGGTCGGGGATGCTCATGGATTCGACCATATGCCCGCCGCGCGGGCGGGCGGCGCGTGGTGCCGGAGCGTCGATCGGTCCGCGCCGGGACCGCCCCGGCCGGCCCGGTGGGGTTACCGTCGGTCGATGACGACGTTGCGGATCGCGACCTTCAATCTCCTGCACGGCATGGATCTGGCCGACGGCGAGTCCGATCCGGACCGGCTGCGCGCCGCGTTGGCCGACCTCGACGCCGACATCGTCGCCCTCCAGGAGGTCGACCGGCATCAGGAGCGCTCGGGTGGCGCGGACCAGGCGGCGATCGCGGCCGAGGCGCTGGGCATGTCGCAGTGGCGCTTCCTGGCGTCGGTGCACGGCGTGCCGGCGCCGGTGTCGGGGTGGACCGAGGACGAGCCGGTGCCGGGCGAGCGACGGGTGTACGCGGCGGACGAGCGGGGCGAGGGCGGGCCCGGGTACGGCATCGCGCTGCTGTCCCGGCTGCCGGTCTCGCACTGGCGCGTCCGGCGCTTCCCGGCCGCGCCGCTGAGCCTGCCGCTGCGGGTGCAGGGGCGGCCCGGTCTGACCCGCGTGCCGGACGAGCCCCGAGGTGTACTCGCGGCGGTCGTGGAGGGCCCGCACGGGCCGTTCACCGTGCTCGCGGCGCACCTGTCCTTCGTACCCGGCTGGAACATCTCACAGCTCGCCCGGATCCGCCGCTCCACCGCCGACCTGCCCGGCCCGCAACTGCTGCTCGGCGACTTCAACCTGCCCGGACGCATCCCGCAGGCGGTGGTCGGCCGGCGCCGGCGCGGTGCGGGCGCGGTGCGCTGGCGCTCGCTGGCCCGGGTGCCCACGTACCCCTCGTATCACCCGCGGGTCCAGTTCGACCACGTGCTCGGACACGGCATCGGTCCCGAGGCGGTCCGACGCACCGAGGCGGTCCGGTTGGGCGTCTCGGACCACTGCGCGCTCGTGGTGGAGTTGAAGGTCGGCTGAGCGGCCCTCGCGGCCTCAGGCGGTCAGCTGCGCGCCGCGCAGCCCGTCTTGCCGGGCGACCACGGGCCGGTAGCGCAGCAGCACCATCGCCGCGTCGTCCTGGAGCGGATGGCCCACGTGCCGCCGGACGTCGGCCTCCAGCCGGTTCAGGGTGTCCTCGACCCCGGGCAGGCTGTCGGGCGCGCGGTCCGGGAGCGGGTAGAACTCGCCGGCCGGGTTGCGCGCCTCGATGATCCCGTCGGTGTAGAGCAGCAACCGGTCCTCGGGCAACAGCGGCACCCGCAGCACGGGCAGATCCAGTTCGCGCAGATCCACGATGCCCAGCGGCGGGGTCGGAGTCGGCGGTTCCAGCGGCTCGGCGCCCACCCCGCGCAGCAACAGCGGCGCGGGATGCCCGCAATTGAGCACGTCCACGCAGGCGTTCTCGCTCGGGAAGCCGAGCAGGATCAGCGTGACGAACTCCTCGTCGTCCTCGCCGAGCCGACGCTCCAGACTGGCCGACAACCGTCGGGCCACGCCCGGCAGGTCCGGCTCCTCGTACGCGGCCTCGCGAAACGCGCTGAGCACCGCGGCGGCGGTCCGCACCGCGCCCAGCCCCTTGCCGCGCACGTCCCCGATCGCGACCCGGACGCCGAACGGGGTCGGCACCACCTCGTACAGGTCCCCGCCGATCCGCGCCTCGGCCGCCGCCGCGCGGTAGCGCACGCCGACGGTGAGCGGACCCATGGACCTGGGGACCTGGGGCAGCAGCACCTCCTGGGCCGCCTCGGCGACGCTGCGCACCTCCTCGATGGTGCGCTCCTGACGCATCCGCACATGTACGCCCGCCCACGCGGTGGTGGTCACCAGCGCGATCGAGACGAGCGTGATGAAGGGCTCGCCACCGCCTCGGCCCTGCCCGACCGCGGTCAGCGCCACCGCCACCACGGCCGCGACCGCACCGGTGACCAGCGGTCCGCGCGGGGCCGTCTGGGTGAGTCCGGACAGCGCGGGCGCGACCGCGAGCAGCGGTGCCACGTGTACGTTCTCCGGCGTCGCGGCGGCCAGCACCACGACCGCGAGGATCACCAGGAACGGCAGCAGGCGCAGGAACAGGTCGATCGCGGGCAGCAGGGGACGGTCGCCCGCAACGCCGACGAGCCGCAGTGCCCGTCTCGTTTGTGCTGTTCCGCGCACCGGTGCCGTATCCCGTCCCGTCGAAGTTCGCCGTACCGCCGATCCTGACTAAACGATACGAGCGTCGGAAACACGCCGCATCGGGCCCATCGTCACCCGGCCCGTGTTTCCCGGAGATCAAGGACCTTGGTCCGGACCCGATTCGTCGGCTTCCGTGAACAACTGTTCCAGTTCGTCGCGACCCGGCAGTCCCCTGGGCCGGACGAGTTCGCCCGTCCGCACGTACAAGAACGCGGCCGAGACGTCCTCGATCGGCACGTCGGCGTATTCGGCCCAGGCCAGCCGGTAGACC
Source organism: Embleya scabrispora DSM 41855 (assembly GCF_000372745.1). Taxonomy (GTDB): domain Bacteria; phylum Actinomycetota; class Actinomycetes; order Streptomycetales; family Streptomycetaceae; genus Embleya; species Embleya scabrispora. The sequence continues at coordinate 28,418 of NZ_KB889672.1, forward strand.
GCGAGCTGGAGCGGGTCCGCGTTCTGCACCCGGTTGGTCTTCCAGTCGACCACCTCGAAGCCCTCGCCCTCGCGGTAGACCGCGTCGATTCGACCGCGCACGATCCGACCACCGAGGAAGAGCTGAAAGGGTGCCTCCACCCGGTACGGGGCGCGCTGCGCGTAGGGCGTGCGCAGGAACGCCTCCTGGAGCGCGAGCAGGTCGGCCTCGTCGGTGATCTCCTCGTCGGCCGCGCCCGGCAGGTCGTCGGGTTCGAGCAGCGGCCGCTCGCCGAACAGCGACTCGACCCACGCGTGGAAGCGCGTGCCGCGCCGGGCCGCGGGGGCGGGCGGACGCGGCATCGGTCGGGCCAGCTCGCGGGCGAGGCCGTCCGGGTCGTTGGACAGGCGCAACATCTGGGACGCGGACAACGTCGGGGGCAGCGGCACCTCGCGCACCCCGGATCGGCCGCGGCGCAGTTCCTCGGCCAACCGGACCAGGTCGCGGTCCCACGACTCGATCAGGGCCAGCTCGTCCGGCGTGGGCTCGACGGCGGCGCCGGCCGCGGGGCCCTCGACCGGGGGGTGCCCGGCGCGCACCTCGTCGGAGGGGCCGCGAACCTCGGCCGAGTGCCCGCGCGGGTCCTCGTGTTCGCGCGCGTCGTCGTGCTCGGGCACGGGCTGCTCGTGGTCGGGCGGCCCGAAATCGTCCTCGGGCGGCGGCGCGTCCTGCTCCGGGTCCGCCGGGACGTGGGCGTCGTAGACCTCGACCGGCACCTGCTCGTCGTCGGCCGGCCCGAAACCGGACCCGGACTCGCGCTCGGGCTGGGGCTCGGGCTCGGACTCGGGCGCGAACCCGTGCTCGTGCTCGGACGTGTGCTCCGACCCGTGCCCGGCCCCCGCCCCGGACTCGGGCGCGCGTCCGAACCCGGCGTCGCGTCCAGGCTCAGGGTCGCGCCCGGGCCCGGTTTCGGCCTCGACCGAAGGATGCTGCACCGCGTGGTCGACCCGCCGGGCGGCCTCGCGCCGGGCGAGCTCGGCGAGCACCGCGTCGGCCGCCCGGCGACGCTCCATCAGCGCGGTCGCGTCCAGCGGCAGCGGCCAGGCGTGCTCGACGGTGTTCGCGAGATACGGGTTGACCGGTTCGGCGGGCTCGGGCGTCCAGACCTCGACGGTGCCGTTGCCGGCCAGGCAGTGCTCGCGCAGGCGGCTGAGGAACTCGGAGGGGCCGCGCCGCTTCTTCTGGGTGGGTCCCCACCAGTGGCCGGACGCGATCAGCAACTGCTTGGGCCGGGTGAAGGTCACGTAGCCCAGGCGCAGTTCCTCGGTCGCCTGATGCTCGCGCATCGAGGCGTCGAAGGCCTTGAAGCCCTTGGGCGTCAGGTCGGGCAACACCGCGAGCGCGGCGGCGTCGCCGCGCAGCGGGTGCGGTAGCGCCTTGCCGTTGGTGATCCACTTGCTCTGCGTACGCACGCTCGGGAAGACGCCCTCGATCAACCCGGGGACCGCGACCACCTCCCACTCCAGGCCCTTGGACTTGTGTGCGGTGAGCACCTTCACCGAGTCACCGGCCGTGGGCAGGCTGCCGTCCAGGCCCTTGTCGTGTTCGGCGGCGGTGCGCAGGAAGGCGAGGAACGCGGTGAGCGAGGGGTCGCCGTCCAGGTCGGCGAAACCGGCCGCGACATCCAGGAAGGCGTGCAGCGTCTCCCGGCGGCGGGCGGCCAACGCGCCGGGCGACGCGGACAACTCGACCTCCAGACCGGTGCCGGCGAGCACCCGGTGCAGCAGGTCCATCAGCGGTTCGCCCAGGTGTCGGCGCAGGTCGCGGATCTCGGTGGCCACCCGGGCGAACCGGCGGCGCGCCTCGGCCGAGAACGCGTACTCCTCGCCCGGGTCGGCGAGCGCGTCGGAGAGCGAGACCACCTCGGTGGGGTCGATCCCGGCCACCGCCTCCTCCAGGCGCGCGTCCGCGTCGTCGGCGCCGGCCCGGTCGACCCGGACCAGTTCGGCCGCTCGGCGACCCAGCAGGGCCAGATCGCGCGGGCCGATCCGCCAGCGCGGCCCGGCCAGCAGGCGCACCAGCGCGGAGTTGGCGGTGGGATCGTCGAGCACCTCGCACACGGCAACCAGGTCGGCCACCTCGGGCAGGTGCAGCAGCCCGGACAGGCCGACCACCTCGACCGGGATGTCGCGCCGCACCAGCGCCGCGTGGATGTCCGCGAAGTCCGCCGCGGTGCGCGCGAGCACGGCGACGTCGCCGGGGGTGATCGGGTCGCCGTTCTTGTTCAGGACGGTGTCGATCGCGGTCTTGATCCGGTCCGCGAGCCAGTCGATCTCCGAACCGTGGGTGGGCAGCAGCGCGGCGACCGCCCACCCCTCGTGTTCCGCGCCGGGGCCCGGGCGCAGCGCCTCCACTCCGCTCTCGGGGGTGCGCAGCGGTGCCGAGAGGTCGTTGGCGAAGGCCAGGATGCGGCCGCCGCTGCGCCGGTTCTCGGACAGCGCGTAGCGGGCCGCGGGGGTGCCGTCGCGGCCCGGGAAGTGCACCGGGAAGTCGTGGATGTTGGCGACCGAGGCGCCGCGCCAGCCGTAGATGGCCTGGCACGGGTCGCCGACCGCGGTGACCGGGTGGCCGTGCCCGAACAGCCCCTGTAGCAGCACGCGTTGGGCCACCGAGGTGTCCTGGTACTCGTCCAGGAGCACGACCCGGTAGGTGTCCCGCAGGATCTCGCCGACCTCGGGCCGCTCCCCCGCGATCCGGGCCGCGTAGGCGATCTGGTCGCCGAAGTCGAGCAGGTCGCGGCTGCTCTTGGCGTGCCCGTACGCATCCACCAGGCGGGTCAGGTCGAGCCGGTTCCGGGCCGCTTCGGCGGCCTTGCGGGCGGCGGCGGAGGGCTTGGCGGCGGCCTCGACGTCGGCGACGAAGGCCCGGTCCCATTCCTGGAGCCGCTCGGGGAACACCAGGTGTTCGGCGAGTTCACCGCCCAGGTGCAGGACCGAGGCCACCACGTCCGGCAGCCGGCCGGTCAGCGTGGGGAAGGGACCGCGTGCGGTGCGGGCGGCCCGGGCCGCGAGCTGGTAGCGGGTCGCGTCGGCGAGCAGCCGGGCGGAGGGTTCCAGCCCGATCCGCAGGCCGTGCTCCTGGAGCAGCCGGCCCGCGAACGCGTGATAGGTGGACACGGTCGGCTCGCCCGCGTCCTCGTCGGCCGGGATCTCGCCGCCGCGCAGTTGTCCGATCGCCTTGCGCACCCGCTGCGCGAGCTCGCCGGCCGCCTTGTTGGTGAAGGTGAGGCCGAGCACCTGGTCGGGGCGTACCGCGCCGGTTCCCACCAGCCACACCACGCGGGCGGTCATCACCGTGGTCTTGCCGGATCCGGCGCCGGCCACGATCACCCCGGGGCTCAGCGGTGCGAGCACGGCGTCCAGCTGCTCGGGCGTGAAGGGGATCCCGAGGAGGCGACACAGGTCGTCCGGGTCGGTCAGTACGGCGTGCACCGGAGGAACAGTAGTGCCGTGGCCGGACACGTGAACGTGGCCGGCCACGGCACCGCCCCGCACGGCGACAGGGACGGTTGCGGTGCGGGGCGGTGCCGTGCGGTGGATCGGGCACTCGAATCGGGTGTCCCGATCAGGCGTCCTGGAACCCGCCCTTGAAGTCTTCCTTGGTCACCGACTCGGCGGGCGCGACGGGCAGGCACTTGGCCTTGCCCTTGGTGAACTTCACCGTGGCGTTGCCCTTGCCCTCCGACTTGATCATGAACGGGTAGGGCTTGCCCTTCTCCTGCACGAAGAGGGTGGTCGTCTCGCCCTCGTCGTCCTTCTTGCTGAGCGGGATCACCTTCACGCCGTCGATCTTGACCGGCTCACCCTTGGTCACCCCGTCGGTGGAGCCGTCGAAGAAGTCGGTCATGTTGCCGAACGAGTCGTCGTCGTCGACCGGGGTCTTCATGTACTTGCCGGCCAGCTTCGCCACGACCTGGTCCAGGACGGCGGGCGGGACGCTCTCCCCCATCGACTTCTTCCAGAACGCCGCGTCGGCCTTCATGTACTGGTCCTTGCCGACGATGATCATCTCGACCGGGTTGCCGTCGATGACCATCTTGCCCTGCACGTCCACACCGTTGCGGATGCACAGGTCCCACTCGATCTTGGTCTCCTCGTCCTGCCCGCCGCCGACCATCTTGTAGTCGGCCACCGACTTGAGCAGCTTCTGCGCCTCGTCGGCCAACACCTTGGCGTCGGTGCCGGCGTTCGACTTCTCGTCCGAGCCGCCACAGGCGGTCAGCCCGGCGAAGGCGAGGGCAACGACGGGAACGATCATGGCCATGCGTGAAATGCGCACGAAACTCCTTGATTGGGGACTGGAGTTGCTTGCATTGAGTATGGCTATGGCAAAAAACGCATGATCAACCGCCCTGATAACGACGGTTTTGCGGGGAAATGCCGACCGAAGGACACGCCGGAATCAGCCGGGGGCACCGACTAGTCGACCGTCATCCGTCCCTCCGGACGCGCGCTGCAACACCTGCGGAAGTCGCACCGGTCACAGTGCGAGCCCGTGCTCGGGGTGAAACGCTCGCCGAGGATGCGGCCGGCCACGTCGGCGAGCAGGCCGCCCACCCACGTCCCGCCGTCCGGGCCGGGCAGCGGCGGGTCCTGGGCCAGCACCAGCGGCTGCCCGGCGTCGCCCTTGTCGGCCGAGCGCAACTGGATCAGCTCGGCGCCGCCGGAAGCAGGCCGGCCGCCCTCGAAACCGGGCACCTCGTCGAGCGCGCCGGCCGCGACCGCGACCTGGTACACCGCGAGCTGCGGATGCTCCTCGATCTCGCTCCGCGTCGGCGGCCGGCGGCCGGTCTTGAAGTCCACCACGTAGGCGAGCCCGTCCTCGCCGCGCTCCACCCGGTCCATCGACCCCCGGATCTGCACCCGGTACTCGCCCGCGGTGAGCTCGACCTCGAAGCCGTGCTCGGTCGCCGCGACCACCCGGTGCCGCTCGTGGGTGTGCCAGGACAGGAACCGTTCCAGGGCGGTCCTGGCCTCGTCCTTCTGCTGCTCGGACTGCCACGGCGCGTCGAACGCCAACGCGTCCCACACCCGATCCAGCCGGTCCATCAGCACCGGCAACTCCGCCGAGGTGGCGCCCGTGCCCACCTCGTCCGCGAGCGCGTGCACCACGTTGCCGAAGCCCAGCGCCGCCGAACGCGGCGAATCCGCGTGCACCTCGCTGCCCAGGAACCAGCTCAGCGCGCAGTCGCGCACCTTGGCCACCGAACTGCCGGACAGCCGCACCGCGCTGCCCGGATCCCGGATCGGCACCCCGGGATCGGTCGGCTCCACCAGCCCCCACCACCGGTCCGGGTGCGCGGCCGGCACCAGCGCATGCCCCTCGTCGTCACGCAGGTCCGCGAGCGCGGCCAACCGGCGCGCGGCGGCCCGGCGCAGCACGGCCGGAGCCAACGGATCCACCGCCGCCGAACGCAGCTCGGCCACCAGCGCGGAGGTGGACAGCGGACGCCTGGGCCGCTCCTTGACCTCCACCGGCGGCACGCCCAGCTCCTCCAGGAACCGCGAGGGCTGATCGCCGTCGTCGTAGCTGGAGTCGACCGCGGTCACCACCAGCCGCTCCTTCGCCCGGGTGACCGCGACGTAGAACAACCGCCGCTCCTCGGCCAACAGGGCGCCCGGCGACAGCGGCTCGGCCAGTCCGTCCGAGCCGATCCGGTCCGCCTCCAGCAGCGAGCCGCGGCGGCGCAGGTCCGGCCACAGGCCCTCCTGCACCCCGTGCACCACCACCAGGCGCCACTGCAGTCCCTTGGCCCGGTGCGCGGTCAGCAACCGCACCGACTCACCGCGCAGCGCGCTGTCGTCGAGCCGGTCGCCCGGGATCTGCTGGGCCTTGAGCTCGGCCAGGAAGTTCAGCGCGCCCCGGTGGCCGGCTCGCTCCTCGGCCTTGGCGGCCACCTCGAACAGCGCCACCACCGCGTCCAGGTCGCGGTCCGCGTTGCGCCCGGCGGTACCGCCGCGCAACACCGCCCGCTCCAGCCGCCCCGGCCACGGCGTGCCCTGCCACAACTCCCACAGCGCGTCCTCGGTGCTCCCGCCGCCCGCCAGCACGTCGCGCGCCTTGCGAATCAGCATGCCCAGGCGCAACGCCCCACCGCCGACCCGCTGTTCTATCCCGACCAACTGTCCCGGCTCGGCCAGCGCGTCCCGGATCAGCTCGGCCGAAGGCCGGGTGCCGGTCACCGCCGCACCCGACGCGGCCCGCTCCTCGGCCCGCAACGCCCGCCCCAGCAGCCGCAGATCGCCCGCGTCCAGGCCACCCAAGGGGGACTGCAACAACGCGCGCGCGGTCTCCGCGTCCAGCACGCTCGGCTCCGCCGCCACGTGCAGCGCGGTCAACAGCGGCGACACCGCCTGCTCGGCGGCGATCGGCAACTCGTCGCCGGCGATCTCCAGCGGCACCCCGGCGGCCGACAGCGCCCGCCGCAGGCCCGGGATCGAACGCGCGCCGGAGCGCACCAGCACGGCCATCTGCCCCCACGGCACCCCGTCCTCCAGGTGCGCGCGGCGCAGGATGTCGGCGGTGTTGTCCAGCTCGGCGCCGGGCGTGGGATACGTGTACACCTCGACCCGGCTCGGGTCCTCGGCCCCCGACACCGACGGGATCAGCTCGCGGTGCGCGCGTACCCGGTCGCCGGGCAACCGGCTCAGCGGCATGCGCTGGGTGACCACCCGCGACGCGGCCAGCAAGCCGGCCGGTGCCCGGCGCGAGGTGCGCAGCACGACGATGTCGGCGGGCTCGCCGTCGGCCCGCGGGAAGCGGTGCGGGAAGTCGAGGATGCCGTTCACGTCGGCGCCGCGGAACGCGTAGATCGACTGGTCCGGGTCGCCCACCGCGATCAGGTCCCGACCGTCCCCGGCCAGCGCCGCCAGCAGCCGCACCTGCGCCGGGTCGGTGTCCTGGTACTCGTCGACGAACACCGCCTTGTAGCGCCCGCGCAACACCTGTGCGGTCTCCGGCCGTTCGGCCAGCAGCACCGCGCGGTGCACCAGTTCGGCGTAGTCGACCACGCCCTGCGCGTCGATCACGTCCAGGTACTCGGCGAGGAAGTCGGCCGCGGCCCGCCAGTCCCGACGCCCGGTGTCCTGGGCGAACCGGGCCAGCGCGTCCGGGTCGAGCCCGAGTTCACGGCTGCGGGCGATCACCGCGCGCACCTCGTCCGCGAATCCCCGGGTGCCCACCGCCGCGCGCAACTCGGCGGGCCAGCTCTGGCTGCCCTCCTCGACCCCGCCCGCGAGCAGTTCACGAACGAACACGTCCTGCTCGGGACCGGTGAGCAGGCGCAGCGGATAGCTGAACAACTCGGCCGGTTGGTGCTCGCGCACCAGCGCGTAGCAAAACGAGTGGAACGTGGTCGCGGTCGGCACCGCCGCGGTGCGCGCCCCGGCGGCGCGCAGCCGCGCGGTCAGCCGGTCGCGCAGTTCGCCCGCCGCCTTGCGGCCGAAGGTCAGGACCAGGATCTCCTCCGGCCGGATCCCGCGCGCCACCCGCTCCGCGACCGCCTCCACGAGCACGGTGGTCTTTCCGGTGCCGGGACCGGCCAGCACGAGCAGCGGCCCGCCTCGGTGCTCGACGACGGCGCGCTGGTAGTCGTCGGGGATCACGGGCGCGGGCGGGGCCACGGGGGTGCGCCGCAGGCGGTACGCCGGGGTCGGGGTGGTCATCTGGCCGAGAGTGCCTTCGGGTCGCCGTCGAATCCTGAGGTGTGCACGGGCCGGGCCGGCGACAAGCGGATCACGCGGCCCCGGGCGCGGTGGGTCGATCCGGGTGGGTCGGCCGCGCCCCGGTCGGCAGGGCGCGGCCGATGCCCATCAGATCACACCCGGCCCGATCGCCCCGCAGGCACACGGGAGCGCGCTGTCGCACCAGGGCGCGTCCACTGTGGCTCGGCCCGCCCCCGACGGTCAGGGGTTCGGCGGAATGTCCCGGTCGCCGGGTACCTCGTCGGGCTCCGGCACCCAACGCGCCCGACCCATGTCCACCCGCTCACCGCCGGAACGCAGCGGCGTGCCCTCGGCCCGGTAGTGCCCGGGCGCGCGCACCGCGTGGCTCTGCGGCAACGAGCCGTCCGCGCGCACCACCCGCCACCACGGCACCCCACCGCCGTACAGCGCCATCACGCGGCCGACCTGTCGGGGTCCGCCTTCCTGGAGGGCCTCGGCGACGTCCCCATAGGCCATCACCCGCCCGGGCGGGATGCGCTCGACCAGGTCGAGAACCCGCTCGGCGAAGGGGTTAGGGTCACTCATCCGGACATGGTGACAGAGTCCTCGGACACGAGGGCGGGCGCGGGCCGAACACCTTTCGCCCGCACTTCGGCGCGGCCGGCCGCAATCCCGGGCGCGGGTCGTGGCACCATCGACGCGGTGGTGACGGGTGATACGAGACCATGACGCAACGATCGCAACGGGTGCCCCCGGGAACGGGCGCGCCCTCGTAGTCGAGCCCTCACAACCGCTGCGCGTGCACCGATCGTCCGATTTGATCCGAGTCCTGCTCGGTGTACTCACCCTCGGCGTGGTCTTCTTTTTGGCCAGCATCGCCCGACAGACCACCTCGGGCCTGGAGTCGGACATCGTCCGCGGCGCCCAGAACAGCACGCCGCACCTGCTGCTCAACCTCTCCGGCGGGGTGTTCGCCGTCGCGGTGCTCGTGGTCCCGGTGGCCTACGGGATCGAACGCCTGATCAGCCGGGACGGGTTGCGGGTCGCCGACGGGGTGATCGCCGCCGCGGTGACCTACCTGGCCTCGCTCGGCCTGGACTGGTGGATCACCGGCCCCGGCCCCGAGGCACTGCGCGACGCGCTGACCCGCCCGCTGCCGCTGCCGCGAAGCGGCTGGACCGACCCGGTGCACGGCTACCTCGCGCCGATCGTCGCCTACGTCACCGCGGTCGGCCTGGTCCGCCGCCCCCGCTGGCAACTCGTGGTGTGGACGCTGCTCCTGCTGAACGCGGCGACCGTCCTGGTCGGCGGCTACACCACGCCCGTCGCGCTGCTCACCAGCGTGCTGTTCGGCCGCACCATCGCCTACGCGACGCTGTACGCGGTCGGCCTGCCCAACACTCGGCCGCCGGCCGAGTCGGTGGTCGCCGCGCTGCGCCGGTTCGGCCTGGTCGCGCTGTCCTGCGTACGCACCGACGACGGCCCCGAGGAGACCCGCCGCTACGCGGTCCGGCTGGCCGACGAGCGGCTGCTGGACGTGACCGTGCTCGACCGCGACCAGCAGGCGTCCGGCGCGATCTACCGCTTCTACCGCCGACTCGTGCTGCGCGGGGTCACCCAGCGCCGCACCGTGCTGTCCACGCGCCGCGCGCTGGAGCAGGAGTCGCTGATGGCGTACGCGTGCGCCGATGCGGGCGTGCGCGCGCCGCGCCTGGTGGCCACCACCGAGGTCGGCCCGGACGCCGCGCTGCTCGCCTACGCGCACGTGCCCGGCCGTACCCTCGACACCCTCGACGACGACGAACTCACCGACGAACTCCTGGCCCGGCTGTGGGAGCTGCTCGGCCTGCTCCAGGCGCATCGGCTCACCCATCGGCGGCTGGTGGCCGAGAGCATCCTGGTGGACGGCACGGGCCAGCCGTGGCTGATGGACCTGCGGGCCGGCGAGATCGCCTCCGGCGACCTGGCACTGCGGATCGACACCGCGCAACTGCTCACCACCGTCGCACTGCGGGTGGGCGAGGAACGCGCCGTACACACCGCTGCGGAGGTACTCGGCGCGGACACCGTCGCGGCCTGCCTGCCGCTGTTGCAAAAGGTCGCGCTCAGCCGCAGCACCCGCTCGGTGCTGCGCAAGGACAAGAACCTGCTCTCCCGGATCCGCGAGCAGATCCTGGAGCTGCGCCCGCAGGCCGAGGTCGAGCCGGTCCGGCTGGAGCGGGTCCGGGCCCGCACCCTGGTCACCGTGGTCGCCGGCGCGTTCGCGGGCTACTTCCTGCTGTCCCAGCTCAGCCACGTCGACCTGGGCGAGATCTTCAACAGCGCGAACTGGGGCTGGGCGGCGATCGGCCTGCTGGCCTCCTCGCTCAGCTACGTGTGCGCGGCGCTGATGCTGCTGGGCTTCGTCCCGGAACGGCTGTCGCTGTTTCGCACCACCATGGTCCAGCTCGCCGGTTCGTTCGTGAAGCTGGTCGCGCCACCGGCGGTCAGCGGTGTCGCGCTGAACACGCGCTATCTACAGAAAGCGGGCATCCCGCCCACCCTGGCCGCCGCGAGCGTGGGCGTGTCGCAGTTGGGCGGTCTGGTCTTCCACGTCGGCCTGCTGGCGTTCTTCGGCTACATCGCCGGTACCGCCGAGACGCCGTCCTTCGCACCCTCCGGCGCGGTGATCGCGGGTCTGTTGATCCTGGCCCTGGTGAGCCTGTTGGTGATGGCCGTACCGCCGCTGCGGCGCTGGATCGTCAAGCAATTGCGGCAACTGTTCTCGGGCATCGTGCCGCGGCTGCTGGACGTGCTCCAGACGCCGACCAAGCTCGCGGCCGGGCTGGGCGGCACGGTGTTGCTGACGCTGTCCTTCATCCTGTGCCTGGACGCCAGCGTGCGGGCCTTCGGCGGCTCGGCCAACTTCGCCGCGATCGCGGTGGTCTTCCTGGCCGGCAACGCGATCGGCTCGGCCGCACCCACTCCGGGCGGCATCGGCGCGGTCGAGGCGGCCCTGATCGCGGGCCTGACCAGCACCGCGCGCCTGCCGTTCGAGACCGCGACGGCGGCCGTGCTGCTCTACCGCTTCCTGACCTTCTGGCTCCCGGTCCTGCCGGGCTGGCTCGCCTTCGCCCACCTGCAACGCAAACAGGCGATCTGAGCACGATCGCGCGGGCCGAGGACAGCGCCGTTCCCACAGCCGAAAGCGCCGGGCGGGCCGAAGGAATCGGCCCGCCCGGCGCTTGAGGACACCTCGGCCGAAGGCCGGGTCGATGCCCGGCCTTCGGCCGCCGAAACCTAGTAGACCGGCTTCTCCGGTTCGATCTGGTTGACCCACCCGATCACGCCGCCACCGACGTGGACCGCGTCGGCGAATCCCGCGCTCTTGAGCACGGCCAGCACCTCGGCCGAGCGCACGCCGGTCTTGCAGTTGAGCACGATCCGCTTGTTCTGCGGCAGGTCCTCCAGGGCGCGACCCATCAGGAACTCGTTCTTGGGGATCAGCCGCGAACCCGGGATCTTGACGATCTCGTACTCGCCCGGCTCGCGAACGTCGATCAGATCGATGTTCTCGCCGGCGTCGAACCACTCCTTGAGCTGCCGCGGGGTGATGGTCGAACCGAGCGCGGCCTCCTGGGCCTCCTCGGACACCACACCACAGAACGCCTCGTAGTCGATCAGCTCGGTGACCGTCGGGTTCTTGCCGCAGACCGCGCACTCGGGGTCCTTGCGGACCTTGACCGTGCGGTAGGTCATCTCCAGCGCGTCGTAGATCATCAGCCGGCCGACCAGCGGCTCGCCGATGCCCATCAGCAGCTTGATCGCCTCGTTGACCTGGATCGACCCGATCGACGCGCACAGCACGCCGAGCACGCCGCCCTCGGCGCACGAGGGGACCATCCCGGGCGGCGGGGGCTCCGGGTACAGGCAGCGGTAGCACGGGCCGTGCTCGGACCAGAACACGCTGGCCTGGCCGTCGAAGCGGTAGATCGAGCCCCACACGTACGGCTTGTTCAACAACACGCAGGCGTCGTTGACCAGGTAACGGGTGGCGAAGTTGTCCGTGCCGTCGACGATCAGGTCGTACTGCCCGAAGATCTCCATCACGTTGTCGGCCTCGAGCCGCTCTTCGTGCAGGACGACCTCGGTGTACGGGTTGATCTCCTTGACCGAGTCGCGCGCGGACTCCGCCTTGGATCGCCCGATGTCGCTTTGCCCGTGGATGATCTGGCGCTGCAGGTTGGACTCGTCCACGGTGTCGAACTCGACGATGCCGAGCGTGCCGACACCGGCCGCGGCGAGGTACATCAACGCCGGGGACCCCAGGCCACCGGCGCCGACACAGAGCACCTTGGCGTTCTTCAGCCGCTTCTGCCCGTCCATCCCGACGTCGGGGATGATCAGGTGGCGCGAATAACGACGGACCTCGTCGACGGTCAGCTCGGTGGCCGGCTCGACCAGGGGTGGTAGCTGCGACACGGAAACTCCGATGGTCGGACTGTCTATCTCGGCTCTTTTCCTATCGCAACAGTGCCACGCTCGTCCCGATTCCCGGGCACCGGGTCCGGTCCGTGAGATTCGCGCGCGCGAGGGCCGCCGGGCGCCTTCGAGGCGGCCCGGCGGGCGCGGATCCGTCCTACTTGGTGAGCTTGCCCGACGGGTACGGCCACGGGTTGGCCTCGCAGGTCTCGCCCTTCATCGCGCCTTCGCTCGCGACCCGGGTCTTGGTCTGCTGCATCATCACCGGGGCGAGGCCCGCTCCGATGCCGCCCGCGCCACAGGACTTCTCGTGATTGTGCCCGAGCCGGTGGCCGACCTCGTGGTTGATCAACATCTGCCGGTAGCCGACGATGTCGTCGCCGTAGGCGGTCGAACCCTGGGCCCAGCGCCAAGCGTTGATCATCACGTAGCGAGTGCCGTACGCGTCGCACGAGACGTTGTCCGTGCTGGTGTCGCCCACGATCGGGGTGCAGGCCTTGTGCACCGATTCCGGACTGGCCAGGCGCACCACGAAGTCCGCCTTCGGGGAGTTGTCGGTGCGCTCGAAGGTGAGCCCGCCGCTGGCCCAACTGCGCTTGTCGTTCAGGGTCTTCTGCACCGTCGTGGCGAACAGTTCGCCGTCCAACTGAAGGCCCTGTTCGATCTCCACCGCGTACGTGTACTTGCGGCCGGGGCCGGGCGCGGCCTCCTTGCCGGACACCGTCTCGAACTTGCCGCTCAGGCCGAGCTTGGGGTCGAGCGGGAAGCGCAGGGTCAGCTGGTCGGTGGTGACCGGCGACGCGGGCGTCGGCAGCGGCAGCGAGGAGGCGCCACCCTGGGTGACCGGGTCCCGGTCCGAGGAGCGCGACGCGGCCTGGTCGGTGGGCCTGGTGGCACCGCCCGGCGTGGCCTGGTCGTCGCCGGCCGCCTGGCTGGAGGAGCCCTCGTCGGGCATCTGGAGCACGACCGCGCCGGCGAGCACCGCACCGGTGACCACCGCGCCGCTCGCCGCGACCAGGGTGCGCCGCCCCTTGCGCGGCGCGGGCCGGTTCGCCTTCCGGCTCTGCGCGCGTCCCCGGGGCGGGATGCTCCCGGTATCCGGCTCGAAGCCGTGCTCCGTCTCCTTGGCCGAGTGCCCGGGGCCCGGGTGGTCGTCGGTCGGCTCGGTCGCGAACGAGAGTTCTTCCAGGTCGAGTTCGGGGGCGGACGCGACCCACGGCTCGGACTCCATCGGGTACTGCCCGGCCCCGGGACGAATCGCCGGCTCCGGCTCGGCGGGCAGTTCGTACAGCGCGTCCGCGAGCGGATCCTCCATCGGAACCACCGCCGGGTAGCCGCCCGAGGCGTCGTAGCCGTAGCCGACGAAGCTCTGCGGCTCGAACGTGGTGGTGTCGTACGTCGGCGCGGCGGGCGGCTCGATGGTCGCGTGCATCCCGCTGGGATAGCCGTCCGCGGCGTACAGGTCGTTCGCCGCGCTCGTCGCCGGGTAGCCGCCGGTGGCATAGGCATCCGCGCCGAAGGTGTCCGTGCCGAAGGCTTCCGTGCCGAACGAGCCGGTGACGAACGAGCCGGTGTGCAGGGCGCCCGTGCCGAAGGCGTCGACACCGAACGTGTCGGTGCCCATGGTGTCGGTGCGGAAGGCGTCCGGGACGTGGCCGACCGTGCCGGCCTGCGCGCCGTACGGCTCCAGCGGGTCGTCCCAGTGCGCGGGCTCGCCGGGCATCGTCCCGGTCACCGACCAGGTGCCGGAGCCGACCTCGGGCGCGGGGTGCTCCCAGCCGTGCTGTTGCCCGCCGTCGTACCCGTGGCTCCCGGTGTGTTGCTGCGCGGCCGGGTAGGCGCCGTAGCCGGGGTCCACGGGGTAGCCGTGGTAGCCGGTGTCCTGCTCGGGATAGCCGCCACCGTACGAGGTGTCGGTCCAGCCGCCGCCGTAGCCGTCGTCGTGCACCTGCCCGTACGCGGCCTGTTGCGGCACCGCCGCGTAGCCGCCCGAGAGCGCGTCGTCCGGCAGGCCCTCTCCGCCGTACTGCACGCTCGTCTGCGTTCCCGAGTGACGTCCCATGAGTCTGCGTTCACCCCACCACGTTCGACGGCGATAGGGCCCCGTCGAGAAGTTCGCGGAAACCCCGGGCCACCACGCGGGGGTGTTCGAGCATGGCCACGTGCCCGGAATCGGGCACCACCAACAGTCGCGCGTCCGGGAAGGTCTCGGTCGCGCGCTTGGCCATACGCGCGTCGACCAGCTTGTCCCGGCGTCCGTAGACGAGCAGCGTCGACGCCCGCACGTCGGCCGCCTGCCGCCACAGCGCCCGCTCGCCACGCTCCAGGTAGGCCCCGATGACCGACCGGGTCGAGTGCGAGAACGCGTCCATCATGTACGGGAGTTCGAGCCGACGCCGATACTCGGCCGCGGCGTCCGCGAAGGCTTTCTCGCCGACCGCGTCCGGGCTGCCGTACATCATCGCGATCGACATCCTGGTGCGGTCCTCGGGCGTCATGTTGCGGCTGAGCCGCAGCAGCGCACGGCCCACGCCGGGCACTCCGAGAGCCGCGGTCGGCAGCACCGACGGGCGCACCCGCAGGTCCGGCAGCGCGGGCGAGATCAGCGTCAGCGTGCGGACCAGGTCCGGCCGGCGGGCGGCGAGCCGCGTGGCCACCGAACCGCCCATCGAATTGCCGAACAGGTGCACCGGGCCCTTGCGCAGCGACAGGATCGCGCCCTCGACCGCACGACAGTGCGCGGAGATCGAGTAGTCCCGGTTCCGCGGCGGCGGCGAGTGCCCGAAGCCGGGCAGGTCGATCATCTCCACGGAAAGATCCGACCGCAGTTCGGCGGCCAGTTCCGTCCAGTTCAGCGAGGAGCCGCCGAGGCCGTGGATCATCATCGCGGGCGGCAGATCGCGGTCGCGGAGCGCGTCGTGGCGCACCACGACCTCACTGCCGGTGGCGACTTCGACCGTACGCGCAGGCCAAGGCGTCGCGTCGGCGTCGCTTGCGGGGCTGAGGGTCGTCACGGTGGGCAATATTACGAGATGATCACTGAGACGGAAGAGCGGATGCCTCGACCGACTTCGTCGCACCGGGTGGTCTCGGCTCTTATGCCCTGGTTCATGACGCCACTGTAAACGCTCCGCACATCACGTTTCGACATCGATCCCCGAAGTGCGGCAACGGAATCGGGGGGATCATGGACTTACGGGAACGCCGCATGGCGGCGAACCACACGGGCAGGGAGGGCGTATGCACCGAAACGACGACACCCCCGAGTTCGAAGACGTCACCATCGGTGACGCCGCGGTTTCCGAAGACACGACCCAGGACCCCGAAATTCCCGTGCCCGACGCGGTGGAACAACGCACCGCGGTGGAAGTGGAGGACGGTGAGGGCGACGCGGTGTGGGAGTCGGTACCCGACGGCGTGGATCCCGCGGACGCGACCGAACAACGCCGCGGGGTCGGGCGCCGGGGGGACGACGACTATCGCTGAGCACCGTCGTGGAAGCCGCCCCAGGGCGCTCGCAGCGACCTTTCCGCGCACCTCACGCGCCCCCTTGCGGGGGTTACCGGAAGCGCGGGATCCTGTTTCGTTGCGCCACGAAACTTACGCCCTGGGTTACCCGAAAGTAGTATGACGTGGTGGAGAAACTCGCCGGATCACCGAATCATCCGGTGCCCGCGACACGTTGAGCGACACCTTGAGGAGTCCCGTGACAGCCATCCAGGATGCGGATCCCCGTCCTCGCGGTACCCGGCTGCCCCGGCTCGCGCGCAGGACGCAACTCCTCGGCGCCGCCCAGGAAGTCTTCGTCAAGCAGGGCTACCACGCGGCCGCGATGGACGACATCGCCGAATGCGCCGGGGTCAGCAAGCCCGTGCTGTACCAACACTTCCCCGGCAAGCTGGAGCTGTACCTGGCGCTGCTCGACCAGCACTGCGAGGCCCTGTTCGCCGCGGTGCAGCGGGCGCTGGAGTCGACGCACGACAACAAGTTCCGGGTGGCCGCCACGGTCGACGCCTACTTCGCCTTCGTGGACGACGACGGCGGTGCGTTCCGGTTGGTCTTCGAGTCCGACCTGACCAATGAGAGCGCCGTGCGCGAGCGCGTGGAGCGGGTCAGCGAGATGTGTGCCGAGGCGGTCAGCAAGATCATCGCCGAGGACACCGGGCTGGGCCAGGAGGAGTCGATGCTCCTGGCGATCGGCCTGACCGGCATGGCGCAGGTCACCGCGCGCTACTGGATCGCGCGCGGCGCGACCATCCCGCGCGACACCGCCTCGTTGTTGGTCTCGTCGCTGTCCTGGCGCGGCATCTCCCGGTTCCCGCGCAAGGACGACCCGCCGCACTGACCGCGCGGACCTGTTCGGACCTGCGGCTACGGGCATGGGGGCGATCTTGTTCCCGTCCGGCGTTCGCGTTGGGCGTACCTGTCATGGCGTTCGGTGACCCCGGCTCTCGACTAGCCTGCTGGGGTAGGTACGGCCCGCGGGTGTCGCGGCGCCGATCTCCAGAATTTCAAGGCCGGAGGGACAGCCGTGGAGATCAAGATCGGCGTACAGCACGCCGGGCGGGAGCTGGTGCTGGAGAGCACGGACAACCCGGAGGACGTCGAGCGGGCCATCGCCGACGCGCTGTCGGGCACGTCCAAGCTGCTGTCCCTGACGGACGAGAAGGGCCGCCGGGTGATCGTGCCCGCCGACCGTCTCGCCTACGTCGAGATCGGCGAGTCGTCGGCGCGCAAGGTCGGCTTCGGCGCCAACGCCTGAGCAGCCGACGCCCGACCGCCGGTGCCGGCATCGGCACCACGAAACCCGAGGGTGGGTGGCTCCGCACGCGGAGCCACCCACCCTCGGGTTTCTTCTTCGGGGCCTTCGCCCGCGGGCGGGTCCTCGGGTCAGGACGCCAGGCCGAGCGCGGCCATCCGCTGCTGATGTGCCTCGGTGATCCGGTTGAACATGCGCCCGATCTCGGCCAGGTCGAAGCCGGGGCCGGCGCCGCCACCGATCAGCATCGTGGACAACGCGTCCCGCTCCGCGGCGACCCGCTGGGCCTGGCTGAGCGCCTCGCCCATCAGCCGCCGACCCCACAGCGCGAGCCGGCCCGCCACCTTGGGGTCGCGCTCGATAGCCGAGCGCACCGTGTCGACCACGAAGGCCGTGTGCCCGGTGTCGCGCTGCACCTCGACGATCAGATCCCGGCTGACCTCGTCCAGGTGCGCGGCCACCTCGCGGTAGAAGTCGGCCGCGATGCCGTCGCCCACATACGCCTTGACCAGGCCCTCCAGCCAGTCGGAGGGCGCGGTGTGCACATGGAACTCGTCCAACGGCGCGATGAACGGGTCCATCGCCTCGGCCGGATCCGCGTCCAGCGCGGCGATCCGGTCACGCAGGAGTGTGTAGTGGTGGAACTCGGCCACCGCCATCGCGGCCAGCGCCGCCTTGTCGTCCACCGTCGGCGCCATCTTGGCATCCTCGGCGAGCCGCTCGAAGGCGGTGATCTCGCCGTACGCGAGCACGCCGAGCAGTTCGATCACGGCGACCCGCATCTCCCCGGTCGGCTGCGCACCCTCGCTCATGTCCACCCCTTCGTTCGTCCCGCCGCCGCGGCGTCCACCGGTGCCGCGATGTTCACAAGTACGCAGCGTAGTGAGCGCATCGCGGCCACGGGGGCACCACGTCCGGGCGGAGTCGCCCATCTCCGGACAAGCAGTAATGAGCATCACCCCACCGGCCGCACGCCGCCGGGTACAGTGGTAGTGAACGCGGATGCCCGGTCGGAGGACGACTGGCTCCGACCGACCCGCTCGGGTGGCCGCCCGAAGGCGAGAGGTCCCGTGCAGCGCCCCGCATTTTCGTGGGCGCCACGGTCTCGACCCGCTTTCGGTACGGACGGCCCCCAACCACACAGAAGAGGCTGGACCCCTGACAACTTTTCGCGAACTCGGAGTACTTTCGGAGACAGCCGAGGCACTTGAGGCACTCGGCATCATCGAGGCTTTCCCCGTCCAGGAGATGACCCTTCCGGTCGCCCTGTCCGGCAACGACGTGATCGGCCAGGCCAAGACCGGAACGGGCAAGACCCTCGGCTTCGGCATCCCGCTGCTGCAGCGGATCACCGTCGCGGCCGACATCGAGGCCGGCCGCGCGCCCGCCGGCACGGTCGCCGGCCGGATGCCGCAGGCCCTGGTCGTCGTCCCCACCCGTGAGCTGTGCGTACAGGTCACCAACGACCTCCAGGCCGCGGGCAAGCTGCGCAACGTGCGCGTGCTGGCCGTGTACGGCGGCCGGGCCTACGAACCGCAGATCGACACCCTCAAGAAGGGCGTCGACGTCGTCGTCGGCACCCCGGGCCGGCTCCTCGACCTGGTCGGCCAGGGTCACGTGAACCTGTCCGAGGTCAAGATGCTCGTCCTGGACGAGGCCGACGAGATGCTCGACCTGGGCTTTTTGCCCGATGTCGAGAAGATCGTCGAGCGCCTCCCGGCGCGCCGCCAGACGATGCTGTTCTCGGCCACCATGCCGGGCCAGATCATCACCCTGGCCCGCCGCTACATGAGCCGCCCCACGCACATCCGCGCCTCCGAGCCGGACGACCTGGGCGCCACCGTCAAGTCGGTCCAGCAGCGTGTCTACCGCGCGCACGGTCTGGACAAGCCCGAGCTGATGGCCCGAGTGCTCCAGGCCAACGGGCGCGGCCTGGTGATGGTGTTCTGCCGGACCAAGCGCACCGCGGCCGACCTGGCCCAGGGGCTGGCGGAGCGCGGCTTCGCCTCCGCCGCCGTGCACGGCGACCTCGGCCAGGGCGCGCGCGAGCAGGCGCTGCGGGCGTTTCGCAACGGCAAGGTGGACGTGCTCGTGGCCACCGACGTCGCGGCCCGCGGGATCGACGTCGAGGGTGTCACCCACGTGGTGAACTACCAGTGCCCCGACGACGAGAAGACCTACCTGCACCGGATCGGCCGGACCGGCCGCGCGGGTGCCTCGGGCACCGCGGTGACGCTGGTGGACTGGGAGGACATCCCGCGCTGGAGCCTGATCAACAAGGCACTGGACCTGGGCTTCGCCGACCCGGTCGAGACCTACTCGACCTCGCCGCACCTGTTCACCGACCTGGACATCCCCACCACCGTGGGCAGCGTGCTGCCGCGCGCCGACCGCACCCGTGCGGGCCTGGGCGCGGAGGACGTCGAGGACCTGGGCGAGACCGGCAAGAACAGCCGGGGCAACTCGGGCCGCAAGGGCACCGCCGGCCGCAGCCGCAGCGGTCCCGCCGCATCCGGTCCGGCGGAGTCGGGCCCGGACTCGGCCGACGCCGAGGCGAGCGACCCCAGCCGTCGTCGGGCGCCGGGCTCGCGGCGCCGTCGTCGGGTGAACGGTGAGACCGGCGAGGCCGTCGTGATCGCCCCGACCGTCGCGACCTTCGTCGAGCCTTCGACCGTGCCCGCCCAGGCGGCTCCCGTCGACGGCCCGGCCGTCGCGGGGGACGCGGACGCGGACGGCGAGCGCGCGCCGCGCCGTCGCCGCCGGCGTACCCGTCGCCGTCCCGAGGGTGCCGAGGCCGGCGCCGTCGCGACCGACGAGGGCTGACAACCGCGCCATCGGGCCAACGGCCTCCGGTGTGGAGTGTGGACGATCACGTCCGCGCTTCGCGGCGGGGGCCGTTGTCGTACCTGCGGGTAAGTAGGCTCGAAGTGTGAGCACGCCACGCTTTTTGACCTTGCCCGGGACCGTCCGCTCCCGTCGCCTGGCGACCGGGCGCGGACGATTCGCCGTTTTGGACTCCACCCCGCCGAGCGCCGTGCCGTACCTGGGCACCGCCGTGCTGGTGCCCGGGTTCACCGGCAGCAAGGAGGACTTCATCGCGCTCGGCGACCCGCTCGCGCGACGGGGTTTCCGTACCGTGTCCGTGGACCAGCGCGGCCAGCACGAGACCGCGGGCCCGGCGGACCCGGCGGCGTACACCCGCGACGCGCTCGTGGCGGACGTGCTCGCGATCGCCGACGCGGTGGCCCCGGGCGAGCCGATCCATCTGGTGGGGCACTCCTTCGGCGGCCTGGTGGGCCGCTCGGTGGCGCTGCGCGCGCCGGACCGAATGGCCTCGCTGACCCTGATGAGCACGGGACCGGCGGCGATCTGCCCGGACGAGGTCACCCGGCTGCTGATGCTCGAAGAGGTGCTCCCGGTGCTCACCCGCCAGGAGGTGTGGGACGCGATGCGGGCCGTGGAACTGGAGGCCGGCCTACTGCCGCCCACCGACCCGGCGATCGCCGCGTTCGTGCACGCCCGCTGGCTGGGCACCACGCCCGAGGGGCTGCTCGGCATGGCCGAACAACTGCGCACCGAACCCGACCGGGTGGCCGAACTCGCCGCGCTCGTGGCCGCCGGCCTGCCCGCGCTCGTGGTCTCCGGTGTCGAGGACTATGCGTGGCCGCTGCCCTGGCAGGCCGGGATGGCCGACCGGCTGGG
Organism: Embleya scabrispora DSM 41855; assembly: GCF_000372745.1. Classification (GTDB taxonomy): domain Bacteria; phylum Actinomycetota; class Actinomycetes; order Streptomycetales; family Streptomycetaceae; genus Embleya; species Embleya scabrispora. The sequence continues at coordinate 49,043 of NZ_KB889672.1, forward strand.
CGTTCCGCACGTGGTGATCCCGGACACGCACCACTCCCCGAACGTGGAATCGCCGGACGCCACCGCCGCGGTGCTGGCCGACTTCTGGGCGAGCGTGGCGGCATACCCGGATCGGACCTGAACGGTGGCGGGACCTTCGCCGTCGCGAGGTCCGGGGCCGGGGCCGGTGTCGACCGGTCGGCTCGCAAGATCGCACCCTGGCGCTGATGGGCGAGGTCGAGCAGCCGGTCGTGAACGCGTTCCGGCAGGGCGGCGGCGTGCCGTACTCGGCCTACCCGCGCTTCCAGGCGCTCCAGGCCGAGGAGTCCGGCCGGGTCCGGGACGCGGCGCCGGTGGACGGCGTACTGCCGCCGGCGCCCGGGCTGACCGAGCGGCTGACGGCCGGGATCGACGTACTGGACGTGGGCACGGGCCGGGGACACGCGATGAACGTGCCGGCCCGGGCGTTCCCGCGCAGCCGGGTCCGCGGCGTGGACATCTCGACTCGGGGAATCGCCGCCGCACGCCGCGAGGCCGATGAACTGGGCCTGGAGAACGTGGAGTTCGCCGTGGTCGACGCGGCCGAACCGCTCGGCTCGTACGACCTGATCACCGCGTTCGACGTGATCCACGACCTGGCCCGTCCCGGTCGCACACTGGCCGCCGTGTCCGACGCGCTGCGCCCGGACGGGGTGTTCCTGATGGGCGAGATCGCCGCCTCCAACAAGCTGGAGGAGAACTCGGACCACCCGCTGGGACCCGCGCTGGATACGTTCTCGGTGTTCTACCGCATGACCGTCTCGCTGGGCGAGGGCGGCGAGGGTCTGGGCACGGTCTGGGCGAACAGGCCGCCCGAGCCGCGCTCACGGAGGTCGGCTTCACCGACATCCGGACGCACTCGCTGGAGGGCGACTTCCTGAACGTGTACTTCGTGGCGCGCAAGGATTGACCGGGCGTCGCCGGGACCGCACGCCTCCTGCGGCCGGTCGGGCCGTCGCCCTACGCGAATCCGCCCCCATCCGTCCATGACCCACGTCACCGACCGCCCACTACTGTCGCGGCCCGTCGGCTCCCTATCCTCGAACCCATCCGCCGACGCAGTCGTCGAGCCGTCGTCACCCGACCCATCAGGGCGGGTACCCGACCGGGGCTCGGCGGTCGTCGGGCGCGAACGTCCTGTTCGATGTGCCACCAGGTGAGAGGGGACCGAAATGCAGTTCGGCCGCTACTACGAGGAGTTCGAGGTCGGTGCCATTTACAAGCACTGGCCCGGGAAGACCGTGACGGAGTACGACGACCACCTGTTCTGTCTGCTCACGATGAACCACCACCCGCTGCACATGGATGCCAACTACGCCGAGAACACCACCGATTTCGGCAAGAACGTGGTTGTGGGCAACTACATCTACTCGCTGCTGCTCGGCATGTCGGTGCCGGACGTCTCCGGCAAGGCGATCGCCAACCTGGAGATCGAGTCGTTGCGACACGTGGCACCCACGTTCCACGGGGACACCATCTACGGGCAGACCCTGGTGCTGGACAAGTGGGAGTCGAAGTCCAAGGACGACCGCGGCGTCGTGTACGTGGAGACCAAGGGCTACAAGCAGGACGGCACCCTCGTGTGCGTGTTCAAGCGCAAGGTCATGGTGCCCAAGGAGAGCTACGGCGAGAAGCGTGGCGGCGAGCAGCCCGGACGCCCCGAGTTGATCGAGGGCTGATCGGGCGCTGACCGGGGTCCCCCCGGAATCGAGCGCGGGCGGGTCGCCCAGGGACGGCGCGGCCCGCCCGTCTTTTCGCGTCGAACGGCAACCGTCACGGTCTGCCCGGCCGGCCCTGCGGCAGTCTTCGTGACCGTCCCGCTCGCTACGGCAGCTCGTCCGCCGTCGGATACGACGACTGGGCACCCGCGCGCCGAACCGCCGCCGCGCCCACCCGGACCGCGTACCGGGTCGCCGGGACCGGGTCGTCGCCGACCGCCAGCCGCCACGCGAGCGCGCCGGTGAAGGCGTCGCCCGCGCCCGTGGTGTCGACCGCGGCCACCTTCGGCGCCGCGACGTGCACCACCTCCGCGTCGCCGTCGGCGACCAACGCGCCGCCGCCGCCCAGCGTGAGCACGATCGAGCGCGGACGCGCGTCGAGCGAGCGCAACAGCTTCAGCACCGCACGCGCGTCGCCGCCGCCCGCGGTCGCGCGCGCCTCGTGCTCGTTGAGCACCAACGGATCGCACGCACCCGACACCGACGCGGCGATCGACACGTCCCTCGGCACGACCGGCGACAGGTTCAGCACCACCCGGGTATCCGCCGCCACACAGCGCCGGACCACCTCCGACACCGTGTCGAGCGGGATCTCCAACTGGAGCGAGACCACCGCGGCGGCCTCGATCGCCGGCGCCAGGTCGACCACGTCCGCCGGCCCGAATCGCCCATTCGCCCCGGGCGCCACGGTGATGGTGTTCTCGCCCGCGTCGTCCACCGCGATCAGCGCCACGCCCGAGGCGCCGGGCACGGTCCGCATCGCATCGGTACGCACGCACTCCCGACGCAGCGTCGCGAGCAACATCCGGCCGTGGTCGTCGTCGCCGACCCGCCCGGCGAGCGCGACGTCGGCACCCAGTCGGGCCGCCGCGACCGCCTGATTGGCGCCCTTGCCACCCGGGTGCACGGCCAGGTCACCGCCCAGGACCGTCTCGCCCGGTCGCGGATGTGCCGGCACCCGGACCACCAGGTCGGCGTTGATCGACCCGACCACGAGCAACCGCGCGTGCTCCCCCCGCGCTCCGGTCCCGCTCGCGACACTCCCGCTCACGACACCCCCGGCACGTTCCACTCGCGCAGAGCGTCGAGCAGTCCGTCGACCAGATCGAGCCGACTCAGCGCGCCGGTCGCCACCCACCGCACCGCGTTCGCGTCGTCGCCCGCGCGCAGCGCCCCGCCGTGCGGCGTGCAGGCGTAGTCCCTGATCTCGTACATCCCACCGTCGGGCGCGGGTCGCGACACCGAGCCGACGAGCGGTCCGACGGTCACCTGAAGTCCGGTCTCCTCGGCCATCTCGCGGGCGAGCGCGACCGCGTCGGTCTCACCCTCCTCGACCCGCCCGCCGGGCAGCGACCACTGTCCCTCGCCCGGCATTTTCGCGCGTTGCACCAGGAGCACCCGACCCTCGGAGTCGAGGACGATCGCGCCGACGCAGGGAATGAGCCGCATGCCTGCCGAGCCTAGTGCCCGGCGCCGACGCGCAACGGGAGATCGGCTGCCGACCGCGCGGCGCCGGCAGCGCGAGGGCGCGCGGATCCGGCGTGCGCGCGCTCCCCGTACGCCGGTCGGCGGTGTGAACGCACCGAAGGAGTGATCGTCCTTGACGCGAAGCCCCGGGCAGTGGACCGTCTTGTCCTATGAAGGGCGAGCCGAGCTGCCCCCGCTGCGGCGGCCGGGTCCGCGCTCCGGGTCTGTTCGCACAGACGTGGGAGTGCGAGATCCATGGAGCCGTTCCTCCGCTGCAACCTGTCGTGCCGCCCAGCGTCGAGGCGCTGGATGCGGTGGTGCGCCGCTCGCGGGTCCCGGTCTGGTTGCCCTGGCCACTTCCGGTCGGTTGGTTGTACACCGGCGTCGCGCACGCGGGCGACGATCGGGACGGCTCGCGGGCCGTCGCGGTGGCGTGTACGGGTCCCGCGCCGCTGGGCGGACGCGGCGAACTGCTGCTGATCGCCGAGGAGGTGGGCGTCGGACTCGGCGCCCGGTACGCCGGGTTGCCCGGCCACGACCCGGGCGGCGACTTCGTCAAGTCCGCACCGGCGAAGCTGATGGCGGGCGGTCGACCGACCCCGCTGTGGTGTGTGATCGACGCGCCGCCCGACCGCGCGGTGTACGCGGGCGAGGCGATGGGCCTGTGGTTGTGGGCGATCCTGTGGCCGGGCAAGGCGGGCCACCTCGTCTACGACGACGTGGTGCTCACCGATCTGCGGGAAGCCGGCGCCGAGTTGCAGTTGTTGCCGTGCGGCGCGCTGTCCCCGCAACTGCTGGCGTTCTGACCGGACCGCCACCGGAGCGGGCGACGTGTGGATCGCCCGGCGGGCGCACGGTCCGGACGGGCTGCGCGAACCGGCCGCAGGGCTTGCGCACGGACCGGCCGGACGGCCCCACGAACGCGCTCGATCAGGGTCGTTAGGGTCGGGAGCGTCCATCGACCCTCCCGGCAGACGAGGTCAGCGTGCGCATCGACCTGCACACCCACAGCACCGCATCCGACGGCACCGACACGCCCGCCGAACTGGTCGTCAAGGCGCGCGCGGCCGGTCTCGACGTGGTCGCGATCACCGATCACGACACCACCGCCGGCTGGACGGCCGCGGCGGAGGCGCTGCCGCACGGGTTGACCCTGGTCCGGGGCGCGGAGATCTCCTGCGTGGCCGAGGACGGGATCAGCCTGCACATGCTGGGCTACCTGTTCGACCCGACCGAGCCGGAGTTCGCCCGGGCCCGCGAACTGGCGCGCACCGACCGGGTGCGCCGGGCCGAGGCGATGGTCGAGCGCTGCCGCGAACTCGGCGCGCCGATCACCTGGGACCGGGTCCGGGAGATCGCGGGCGAGGGCGCGGTGGGCCGGCCGCACGTGGCCACCGCGCTGGTCGAGGCGGGCGTGGTCGCGGACGTCTCCGGCGCGTTCACCGCGGAGTGGCTGGCGGACGGCGGGCGGGCGTTCGTCAAGAAGTACGAGATCCACGCGGTCGACGCCGTTCGGCTGATCGGCGCCGCGGGCGGGGTCGCGGTGTTCGCGCATCCGGGTGCGGTCAAGCGCGGTCGGACCGTCACGGACGCCACGATCGCCGAGCTGGCGGAAGCCGGCCTGGCCGGGATCGAGGTGGACCACATGGACCACGACGACGCGATGCGGGCACACCTGCGTGGGCTCGCCGGCGACCTGCGGCTGATCACCACCGGTTCGAGTGACTATCACGGCACCCGCAAAACGATCGATCTCGGAGAAAACACCACAGATCCGGAGTCGTACGGGGCCATCGCGGAACTGGCGACAGGAGCAGGACCCATCACCCCATGAACCGGTTCGACGTCACCATCCTCGGCTCGTCCTTCGCCGCGCTCCTCCCGCTGTCCGCGAGCGCCGTACAGCTGAGCGCGGACGGGGTCCGGGGCTTCGTCGAGGCGAAGCCATAAGGTGCGAAGCGGAGCATCCAGCGGTTGGGGAGAGGCGGAGGACATGAGCAAGTCGGTACGCGGCGTCGTCGCGCGCAGCAAGGGCGCACCGGTCTCGATCGAGACCATCGTGGTGCCGGACCCGGGTCCGGGCGAGGCGCGTGTGCGGGTCCGGGCGTGCGGCGTCTGCCACACGGACCTGCACTACCGCGAGGGCGGCATCGGTGACGAGTACCCGTACCTGCTCGGCCACGAGGCCGCCGGTGTGGTGGAGTCGGTCGGCGAGGGCGTCACCGAAGTGGCCGTGGGCGACTTCGTGATCCTGAACTGGCGTGCGGTGTGCGGCGATTGTCGTGCGTGTCGACGCGGCCGTCCGCAGTACTGCTTCGCGACGCACAACGCGAAGCAGAAGATGACCCTGGAGGACGGCACCGAACTGAGCCCCGCGCTCGGCATCGGCGCGTTCGCCGAACTGACGCTGGTCGCCGCCGGACAGTGCACCAAGGTCGACCCCGAGGCGGACCCCGCCGCGGCCGGCCTGCTGGGCTGCGGTGTGATGGCCGGCCTGGGCGCCGCGGTGAACACCGGCAACGTCGGGCGCGGCGACACGGTCGCGGTGATCGGCTGCGGCGGCGTCGGCGACGCGGCCATCGCCGGTGCCCGGCTCGCGGGCGCGGCGAAGATCATCGCCGTCGACCTGGACGACCGGAAGCTGGAGTGGGCGCGCCGGGCCGGCGCCACCCACACGGTGAACTCGAAGGCGGGCGACCCGGTCGAGGCGATCCGCGAACTGACCGGCGGGTTCGGCGCGGACGTGGTGATCGACGCGGTCGGCCGCCCGGAGACCTACAAGCAGGCGTTCTACGCCCGCGACCTGGCCGGGACCGTGGTCCTGGTGGGTGTGCCCAACCCGGAGATGACCATCGAGCTGCCGCTGCTCGACGTCTTCGGCCGCGGTGGCGCGCTCAAGTCGTCCTGGTACGGCGACTGCCTGCCCTCGCGCGACTTCCCGACGCTGATCGACCTGTACCGCCAGGGGCGCTTCGACCTGGACGCGTTCGTCAGCGAGCGGATCACCCTGGAGGACGTCGAGGCCGCGTTCGAGAAGATGCACCACGGCGACGTGCTGCGTTCGGTGGTGATCCTGTGACGCGGATCGATCACGTGGTCACGTCGGGCGTCTTCTCGCTCGACGGCCAGGACTTCGACGTGGACAACAACGTGTGGATCGTCGGCGACGACCGCGAGGTGGTGATCGTGGACGCCGCGCACGACGCGGCCGCGATCGTGGCCGGGGTCGGCGACCGTACGGTGACCGGCATCCTGCTCACCCACGGCCACAACGACCACATCAACGCCGCCGCGGAGTTGGCCGAACGCACCGGCGCGCCGATCCACCTGCACCCGCGGGACCGGATGTTGTGGGACGCGGTGTACCCGGACCGCGCGCCGGACGTCGCGTTGGCCGACGGCGAGGTGATCACCGTCGCGGGCACCGAGCTGCGGGTGGTGCACACGCCGGGCCACGCACCGGGCGCGGTGTGCCTGTACGCGCCGGAGGCCGCCGTGCTCTTCTCCGGCGACACGCTGTTCAAGGGCGGCCCCGGTGCCACCGGGCGCTCGTTCTCGTCCTTCCCGGTGATCCTCGACTCGATCAAGGGGCGTCTGCTCGCGCTGCCCGAGGGCACCCGCGTGCTCACCGGACACGGCGACGAGACGACGATCGGCGCGGAGGCGAAGGACTACGACGCGTGGGTGGCCCGAGGGCACTGAGCCGTCGGGCCCGAGGGCCCCGAGCCGCCCGGCCCGGGCGCGGGCGCGCCGAACCCGGCCCGGTCCGGGCGCACCGGGCCGGGCGAACGGGGTGCCCGCGGACATGACGAGGGCGCTTCCCCCAAGCGGGGAAGCGCCCTCGGTTTCAATCGCAAATCAGCCGGCGTCCGCCACCTTGACGGGGCGGATGTACAGGCGCTCGCCGAATGCCTCGGCGCGCTTCAGGGCAGCCTGCACGGTGTCGATATCGGCGCAGTTGACCGGGTTGACCCCGGTCTTTTCCTGGGCTCGGCTGAGGTTGGTGATTCGGTAACGCATACGCGTCTCCCTTCCCTCCGGTCCGAAGTCGCACGGGATCGCATGGTCCACGACCCCGTCTACAAAGAGTGGGTGCCGGGATCCAGATGGATCACCCTGACCCACACGGGTCACTACCGGCACCGATCTGAACAACAGCAGTCACACCGATAGCATTCCCGTGACTGAAATGTTCCTTTCCTGACTTTCCTCGACTTACACGTGACGCATGACGCGACATCGCACGCGAGGCAAGCGAGGACGTGACGGCGACCGGCATAGGACAATGCCGGTCTGAACACATCGACACACATCGACCCGCCGCCGAACGCGCAGCCGCCATGGGAGGACGAGAGACTTTGCACGATCCGGGAGAGGACGACGTCCGGTCGGGCGCGACGGCCGTCTTCGGCGCCGTGGTGCCCGAAGCCGGCGGGGACCTCGGCGCCGAGCGGGGCGGGCCGCTGGAGGACCATCCCGTCGCGGGCTTCGAAGACACACCCGGAGCACTGCCCGAGCTGACGGAGCCGTTCACCCGACCGGCCGTACTGGTCCAGTCCGTCTCACCGCCCCTGCACTTCGGCACCCACGCGCTGTTCGTCGACGTCGGCTACGTGTACGCGGCGATGGGCCTGCTGGTGGCCGGTTCGGCCGAGCGCCGGGCCTTCCGGGTGGACGCCGAGCAACTGATCACCGGCCTGATCGACGAGGCACGTCGGGTCTTCCCGGAGGGCCGGCTGCTGCGGGTGTATTGGTACGACGGCGCGCGCGAGCGGGTGCACACCGTGGAGCAGCGGCAGATCGCCGAACTGCCCGATGTGAAAGTCCGGCTCGGCAACCTCAACGCGCACAATCAGCAAAAGGGTGTCGACTCGCTGATCCGCAGCGACCTCGAATCACTGGCGCGCAACCACGCGATCGACGACGCCGTGGTGATCAGCGGCGACGAGGACCTGGTGTCCGCGGTCGAGGCGGCCCAGTCCTACGGCGTACGGGTGCACCTGTGGGGCGTGGAGCCGGCCTACGGCACCAACCAGGCCGATCCGCTGGTGTGGGAGGCCGACGTCACCCGAATGCTGCACCGCGAGTTCTGCGAGACGTGCGTGACGCCGGTGATGTTGCCGCCCTCGCACGCCGGCGCGCTCGCGGTCCAGCCGGGCGGCCCGCCGACCGCCGACCAGGCGTGGCACATCGGCCAGGAGATCGCCAAACGCTGGCTGGTGGTGCGCGGCCGGGAGAACCTGGCCGACCTGATGCCGGGGCCGATGTTGCCGCAGGCGATCGACCGGGGCCTGCTCGTGGACGCGGAAAGTGTGCTGCAGTATTCGCTCCGCCCCCACGAGGACCTGCGCCGCGCGCTGCGCAACGGCTTCTGGGACCGCCTCAACCAGGAATTCGGCCTCCCGGGCACGGAGCTGACGGAGGGCTGAGCGGACCTTTGCCAGGGCCGGCGGCCCGAAGCCGGGCGTGCGGCGCGAAGTGGTTGTCAAAGCGGGAAAGACAGGCCCGCGGCAGGCCAGGTGATTCGCCGGCCATCCGGATCGATCTCGATGGCCAGGGAGAGCGGGTCGATCGGGCCGTGTTCCGAGGTCAGCTGCCGGGCCCGGTCCAGGTGTCCCCACAGATCCAGCGGGCCCGCCGAGTGCACGGTCGGCCGGCCTCCGGATTTCGGCACTTCGGCACGGGCCCATGAACCGGACGGGTGCAACAACCACACCACCGAGCGGTCGTCGAGGTCGATCCACCGATGGTCGATGGCCGGACGCAGCAGTTCGAGGAGCAAAGCCAGCCGCCGGTCGTCCCGAAGATTCGGCACGTCGCCGTCGAAAGCCCGGACTTCGTCACCTTCGGCGGTTCGCGCAGAGAGGTACACGCGGTGCAGGGCGGACCCGTCCTCGGGGCCGGTGCGTGCCCGCATGAACCGCGCCTCGTCCGACACGACGCGCCCCTGAGCGTGTGTCGCATCCGTCACGGTTACCCGGAGGTGGAGGGAAGTCCCGGCGAGCGTGGTCGAGATGACGCCGCCGCGTCGCACGGCGGCCAGCCACGTCGAAGGAATCGTTCGCGTCGAGAACATCGCCACGGCGCGGTCGAACCCATCCTCGGGAAGTGTGTGGGTCGCGTCGACGGCCGCCATCCTCGGGACGCGGCCGAAAGCCGCGAGTCGTCGGCGGGCGGCGTCCACCAGGTACTCGTCCACGTCGACCGACAGCACTCGATCGTCGCCCAGGCGGTGTCCGAGCAGAGCGGCCGAATAGCCACTACCGGTTCCGAGGTCGAGCACCCTCATGTCCTCTTCGATCTCCGCGACGTCGAACATCCGGAGCACGAGCGAAGGCAAGGTCGTCGACGAAGTGGGAGGTCGGTCGGACGGCGGTCCGACGTCGTCACCGGCCATGTCGGCGTGCAGTTCACCGACCTGCGTGACGAGCGTTCGGTCGGCATAAGCGGTGTCGATCCATGACGTCGTGTCGGGTATCCCTCGGTGGAGACGCCAGTCGAAGCCGTCCTGCTCCCACCAGTTCGGTACAAGGAGGTGACGCGGCGTGCGGGAAACCGCGTCCCGCCACGGCGAATCGGCCGCGATGTCTGCGGCCAAGGTCGCGGCGGCGTCGTCCCAGCTTCTCAATGCCTGATCCCTTCCGAGAGGGCGTCGACCAGGGCATCGGTGATGCCCAGCCCGGGGAGTCGATGTTCGAGCCAGCGGTACTGGCCGCTCGCGTTGATTTCGAAGAACCGCCAACGACCGTCCGGGGTAACCGCGAAGTCCAGTGCGCCGAAGAACAGACCGAAGTGCGCCATCAGGGCCGACACGCCGGCCGCGACCTCGTTCGGAACGGGGACCGAGCGGTACGTCAACGCGCCGTAGTCCACCCGGAAATCCAGGCGCGTCTCGTTGCTGTGGGCGTGAATCGCCGCCGCGAACATGCGGGGACCCACGACCGTGAGCCTGACCTCGAACGCCTTGGCCACGCGCTCCTGGAGCAGGACCGCCGTAGACGCGATCGACTCGTCCATACTTTCCGAATCCACCACGGTCGTGGGAATCGTCGCGGTCATCTGCGCTGTGTGCACGCCACCACCGAGGGCCTTGTAGATGACCTCGCGCCCCGCCGCGCCGTGAGCCCTGGCAAACGACGCGGCGTGCGTCGGGTCGGTGGTGACGACCGTCGCCGGAGGGTCGAGGCCGAGAGTCGCGGCGACGGCCAATTGCATCGGCTTGTAGTTCGTGGCGAGGTTGGCCGTGGGGTGGTTGATCCACCGCACGGGCAGCGACCCGAGCACCCCGAGCAGTCCGGCACGGGCCTCGGAGGCGGCGAATGTACGGGCGGTCTCGGTCCAATTGCCCGGCAGACGGAACTCGCCCGGCCTTCGCCACCAGACACTCCGGACGCGAGCCAGGTCGATCGTGCGAGTGCCGACACGGAGGGCACGCCCCAGCCGCCCCCCGTGAGGGAGGCGGCCAGGGTGGCACGGGCAGGAAACTCGGCCGTGTCGAACCGCACTACGTCAACACCACGTTCGGACAGTTTCATGACGACCGGATCGGCGGTGGCATCGTCCGGTGAGGTGACGACTACGACCGTGGCGCGAGGGTTCACCACAAGTCGGTGCCGTCGCCGTCCGACCTGCCATCCGGCTGGGTCTCCGTCTTGGTGTCCCCGGGCATCAACACATGCCACGGGTTGCCCCCGGCGGTCACGCCGATCTGAAGCTCCGGGTCGTAATGCATCGTCAATACCGGTCGCGCGGGGGCTTCGGTCAGGTGCCGCATGCCGAACGGAGCCGGCAGAGCTGCCCTGCTGGTCATCTTTTCCTCCAGTGAATGGGTGTCGGGCGCTCTCCGCACGTGGTCCGGCGGGGAGCGTGTAGCGCCGTACCTGCCGCCCGTCGCCACTTGCGGCGGTGCGGCAGTCATGGGGGAGGCGGCCAGGTGACGCGGCCTGTGGGGTAATCGAGTACCAGGTCGTCCGGATGACCGGCCCATATCGGCGTTCCGTCGCAACGCTGTACGACAGCGCTCGGGCCGTCCGGCCCGGGAAGGACGCACAAGTAGATGCCGATCGTGTCTTTGGTGTCGCGATGGCGCACTGGTTGTCCCGCACGTGGCGCGGGCAACGTGTCGATCACCAACCGGCGCACCGGTACGACGAATTCGATTCCGCTTCGGGTTCGCACCCACGCCTGTCGACCGTCGACGGCGGTCAGTTCACCTTCGCGCCCCGTGGGGCCGCGCACGTCCTCGTGCACCGATGCCCCCAGGTACCGGTACGCCAGAATTCGCCCGGCCATCCTGTCTGCTTCGGTGGTTCCCTCAATACGCACGGCGTCACCCGCTTCTGCTGCGCGAGGTCGACACCGTGCCGGCCGTGACCGCGGCTGCGGGCTCACCGGTTATGGCATCCACCAAGTGCCGCACGGAGCAGGCGACTTCCAGCCCCTCCCGCGTCCGCAACACGGCCAGGAAACCCTCGACTTCACGAAGGCGACCGACGGTTCCGCGATAGGGATCGCGGAACAGCTTGCCGAAATGGCGCACTCCCCAGCGTGCGATCCGAATCGAAGTCCGGTCCCCCGCGCCGGTGGTGTCGATCGTGAACATGCCTACCTCTCGGTTGCCGTCGGCCACGACATCGGCGATTCGTTCTGCGCGTCATTGCCCATTTGAGGCAACAACCTTGTGGCATCGCCTAGTTCGAAGTCCTCGCGAGGCTTGATGTCCTCGCGTTCACCGTTGGGGTAGAGGCGGTAGACGCTCATGGTCATCCGGCTCTTGCCCTCCCCCACGCCCATGGATCTCTCCTGACGAAGTGCTGATCCGAGCAGGTACACCGGGGCGACCTGCTTCTGTGTGACTGATCCACTACTGAGAGAACACCTTTGGGGCTACCTTGGGAACGGTGCAGCGTTCAGCAGTGGAATCTGAGGGATAGGCGCAGAATGCCGACAGCGAAAGATCTTGATCCGGAAGCCTCGATGTGGGACCTCTTCGGCGCACACCTGCGATTTCTCCGCAAACTCGCAGGCATGACGCAGCAGAAGCTCGGGAGCGACTTGCATTCAACAGGGTCGTTTGTTGGACAGATAGAGACCGCCGAGCGACGGCCCAGCCCCGAGTTCGCGGCCGATCTCGATCGAGCCCTTGGCGGAACGGGCCTGCTGATCGCCACCGCCTTCCACGCGTACCGCTTGGCGGAGGGGCGGCTCAGTTGGTTCGAGACCTTCGCGGAGTCCGAGCAGCAGGCATCCCGCATCCGTACCTTCCAGCCGCAGGCGATTCCCGGACTGCTCCAGTGCGAGGATTACGTCCGGGCCCTCCTGCACAAGGCCAGGTTTCCGCCGGCGATCGTCGAGTCCTGGGTTGCGCGTCGACTCAAGCGAAAGCGCTTGCTCACCAAGAAGGAGGCGCCGCAGTACTGGGCGGCAGTGGACGAGGCCGCACTCATCCGACTGAAGCATGATCCACGGGTGGCCGGCCCACAACTCGTGCATCTGCTGGAGGTGAGTGAATTGTCGAACGTGGTGTTCGAAGTAGTCCCGATGGACTGCGGCTTGCACCCTTGCATGGATGGGGCATTCGTCGTGCTCTCGATTCCTGGTCGCGGCGAGTGTGCCTACGCGGCCGGCATGGTCGAGGGGCAGATGATCACCGAAGGCCACGCCGTCGCGGAAATTCAGCGTCGATACGATCTGTTGCGAGCCGAGACTCTTTCCCCCTCGCGTTCGCAACAGCTTCTGCGAGACCTCTTGGAGAGCACATGACGAAGGCACGCTCCCAGTCCCCCGGTTGGCGGAAGTCGACCTACAGCGGTCAGAGCGACCAGGAATGCGTTGAGGTGGCGCCACTCGACAGCGCTGTTGGTGCACGCGATTCCAACGACATAGCGCGCGGCCATCTGGCCATATCGCCGGTCGCCTGGGCAGCTCTGATGCAGTCCATCAAACAGTGATCCGACGTCACAGGTGAGAGGCGCAAGTGCGTGAGGAAGTCGGGTGTGAGCCACCGCTGATGGTCATGCTCGTCGCCTCCGTCATCGTCTACGACCGGGTGAACAGGCGGGTCGTGCTCCTGCGTCGAGGCGAGAACAAGACGTTCGCGCCCGGGATGTGGAGTCTGCCCAGCGGCAAAGCAGCGCCTGGGGAACCCATCACGCACACGGCAGTTCGCGAACTCCGCGAGGAGACGGGGCTGGTGGTCGCGCCGCAGGCGTTGCGTCTCACCCATGTGACGCACAGCACTCACAGCCCGGAGGCGCCGGAGGGGTTCGTCGTGCTGGTCTTCGCTGCCGAGGAGTGGGGCGGCGAGCCCGTCAACGCCGAGCCCGGCAAGCACTCGGCTGTGGCCTGGGTCGACACGGACGACCTGCCGACCGACTTCGTTCCGTCGACCCTGCACGCGTTGGAACGGTACCTCGCGAGCAAGCGCCCCGAGGTGGCCATCGACGGATGGGACGGCGCACAAGGCCGTCCGCTTGCCGGCTCCCACGACCCGGCCGGCCCACCCGCACCCCGCGCCCCCTTCCAGACGCGCCCGGCCGGACCGGATGGGGTATCGGCCGCGTCGCGGGTGTACGTCCCGGCGCGTAGCGAACGGCCCGACCCGGCCGCATAGGGGACGTGCGACCGGTCACGGAAGACCCTTGCCGGCTCGCTCGCCCCCACCGCCCAGCCCGTCTCGCGCCGACCACTCCCCGCCACGCCGACCCGCGCCAACCCACGCCGACCGCCGACCCTCACGGTTCGGGTGTGCCTCTTGCCGCACAATCGCCCATATAAATGCATGCTACACTTATTAGCGAAGCTAACAAGCATGGCTCGCGACCGTGGTACGTCGGTCGCATGAGAGTGCGGAGGTCTCGCTGCCGCGGCGCCGTTGGAGGAGCACTTCGACGTGCACGTGCCGCTCCTGGTCGCGACCGTCGACCACCGCGACACCCCGACGGCGCGTACGCCGCAGCCCGTCGTGGCCGCCGCCTGACCCTGCCGCCGCCCGACTCGGCAGGGCGAGTAGAAATAGTTCGACAGCTGTAAAACCTGTAAACCTGCGGAAAAGGAAGTGCGCGACATGTACCAGCGGATCCTGGTCGCAGTGGACTCCACCCCCGAAGCCGACGAAGTCCTGGCGCACACCGCCCGACTGGCCGTCGCCGGCGAAGCCGCCGTCCGCGTCCTGCACGTGCAGGCCCTGGACGTGGTGGACGGCGGCGGCGTGGGCGGCGTCGTCGAGGACGAGACCGCCGACGCGGCGGTCAAGGTGGTCACCTCGGCCGTCGACACGCTCAAGGCGGCCGGCGTGAGCAACGTCGAGGGCTGGACCGAGGAAACCGTGCGCGGCGACATACCCAACGCGGTCCTGGATCAGGCCCGCACCTTCGACGCCGACCTGGTCGTGCTGGGCGCGCGTCGACACGGCGGCGTGGCGAGCCTGTTCCTGGGCAGCGTCAGCGACACGGTCGCCCACCGCTCGGCCTGCCCGGTACTGCTGATCCCGTAATCCACCCGCCCACACGCGCGGGCCCCGCACCTTCCCCCGAGGGGACGTCCGGGGCCCGCGGCGTGTGGTGGTCGGCTGATCTCCCCCTCAACCCAGCGGCACCGCACGCCGGTTGGGGTCGCGAAGGTCGGTGCCGTGGCTGAGCCACTTCTCCTGGAGCGCCTCCGCGCCCTGTGCCCGCTTCCAGGCAGCCTCGGCGGGCGTCATCGGAAGCAGCGGGAAGAACCGGACCGGGTCGGCCGGATCCGGCAGCGCCAGGTCGGCGAGCAGGCCACCGGGCTCGGCGACCAGCACCGCGTGGAAGGCGGCGCCGTCCCACAGCGGGCCACCCAGGTCGAGCGACGCGCCGGGCGCGATCACCAGGCCCTCCACCTGCGGAGTCGCGCCCAGCACGGCCAACGGACGCAACACCGAGTCGTGTCCGCCGCGCACCGAGAGCACCAACTCCGCCCGCGGGCCCGCGACCGGGTCGGCCAGCAGCGCCGCCGGATCGGCCATCGGGGCCCGGGACATGCCCAACGTCGCGTACCGGACCACACCCCCGGCGTCCGGCCCGAAGCGCAGCACCTCGATGCGATCGGCGCCGACGAAGGTGACGCCGGCCCGGCCGGTCGGGTCGCCGAACGCGGCAGTCAGATGTGCCTCGACCTGCGGAGTGGGGTCGACCGGCTCGGGTCCCGGCGTGAAGTCGAACATGCCCGCATGCTAATTCGCCGTCAGGAGCCTTTCGTATACCGGCCATTGGCACCGACTCTCTGGTGTACTCTGCATAGTCGGCCCGCCGGATGTGGACATCCTCGCGCGCCATCGGATGACGGACTCGCCATCGCCCCGACCCACCCGGTCGGCGAGCGGAGGCTTTCCCCCAGCGGGGACCGGCCGTGGGAGGTGATCGTGGTGCATACCAGCACACCGTGCAGTACCGGCGGCTCACCCGATCTTCCCCGATCCAGTCGCACGCCCCGCCCTTTCTGAGGGTTTCCGAGACTTTCGCCGAGTTCCGGCCACCGCTTCCCGGCCCGGTACCCGATCTCCGAATTTCCTCCGTGACGGGGCGTCAGGATCTTTTGCCGTTCTTTCGGTGATTCGTTCCGCTTGCACGTGTCGACGCTCCCCGCGGCCTGCCCGCCGCGGCGCTGCGGCGTCGGCGCGCGCCCGGTCAGTGCAGGAGCCCCGCCATGTCGATGATCCGCGACCTCCGTGCCGTAGTCCGTCCGCTCCGCCGCACCCCGCTGCCGTCCACCACGCCCGTGGTGAACGGGAACTGTGTGGTGGATTGCGCCGTGTACCGCGACGGTCGACGCCTGGACGGCTACGCGAATCCCGACTCGGCGATCCACGAGGTACGCACCGGCGGCGGCTTCGTCTGGATCGGCCTGCACGAGCCGAGCGCGCTCGAACTGTCCGGTATCGCCGAGCGGTTCGGGCTGCACCCGCTCGCCGTCGAGGACGCGGTGCACGCGCACCAGCGGCCCAAGCTGGAGCGCTACGACGACACCCTGTTCGCGGTGTTCAAGACGGTCACCTACGTCGAGCACGAGCAGCTCTCGGCGACCAGCGAGATCGTCGAGACCGGCGAGATCATGGTCTTCCTCGGCAACGACTTCGTGGTCACCGTGCGGCACGGCCGGCACGGCGCGCTCGCCGACCTGCGCTGTCGGCTGGAGGACGGCGGCGAACTGCTCGCCGCGGGCCCCTCGGCGGTCCTGCACGCGGTGGCCGACCGGGTGGTGGACACCTACCTCGATGTCGCGCAGCTCATCCAGGACGACATCGACGAGGTCGAGAACGACGTGTTCGGCGGTGGCGGCGCGGGTGACGCGGGTCGGATCTACCAGCTCAAGCGCGAACTGCTCGAACTCAAGCGCGCCGTCGCGCCGCTGGCTCGTCCGCTGCACTCGCTGGCCGAACGGCCGATGCGCCAGGTGCACCCGGACATCCGCGAGTACTTCCGCGACGTCGAGGACCACCTGTCGCGCGTCGGCGAACAGGTCGCCTCCTTCGACGAGTTGCTGACCTCGATCCTGCAGGCCAACCTCGCGCAGGTGACCGTCGCGCAGAACGAGGACATGCGCAAGATCTCCGCCTGGGTGGCGATCTTCGCGGTGCCCACGATGCTGGCCGGCGTGTACGGGATGAACTTCGAACACATGCCGGAGCTGAAGTGGCGGTACGGCTACCCGATGACGCTGTGTGTGATCGCGGTCGTGTGCACGCTGATGCACCGGGGCTTTCGCCGCAACGGATGGTTGTGACGCGCGTGCGCGTGGTTTCCACCCGCATGGACGCGCCCTACAGGTCGAGCCGGCCCACCAGGTTGCGGGCCCGCTCGGCCAGGTCCGGGCGTACCACCACGTCGTAGCGCGAGGCGACGATCTGGCTCGTGGAGACGAAGTCCCGGCGTCCGCCCAGTGCCTTGTAGCCCAACCAGCCGAACAGGGCGCCCGCCCCGATGCCCCAGACCAGACCCATCAGCACCAGCCACAGCCAACCGTGCGTGCGGACCGCGAAGATGCCCAGGAACAGCCCGATCATCAGGCCGAACCACGCACCGCCGGCGGCGCCGGACGCCGCCGCCTTGCCCGCGGTGAGCCGGCCGAGCACGTTCTCGACCAGCCGCAGGTCGGCGCCCACGATCGCGGTGTTCTCGACCGGGAACTCGTGGTCGGACAGGTAGTCGACGGCCCTTTGGGCGCCCGCGTAGTTCGTGTACGACGCGATCACCGTGCCGGTGTTGGCGAGGTCGGAGCCGGGCCCGCCGGCGCCCGGAGGGAGGTTCTGCTGACCGAACATGGGTGTGCCGCCTCGCCTGGATGCCGGGTGGTGGGCCGTGGGGTGGTTCGACCCGGAACGTGTACCCGGTGAAATTCGCGACAACACGTGACAATCACCCGAAAAGGCAACGCGTGACAATCACCTGTAAGCCGACTCGCCGGACAGGACCTCGTGCACGGCATCGGCCACCGCGTCCGGTCGGTCCGACATCACGAAGTGCGCGGAGTCGTCCAGCACATCGCAGCGCCCGTGCGGGGACAGGTTCGCCAGCGTGCGCAGCGCGCGCACCCAGCGGGCCCGGGCGGCCAGGCTCTCGTAGCCCCCGGCGGCGGCCAGCACCCGCAACGGCACGTCCGGGAGCGGTGCGACCCGGCGCAGGTCGGCGAGTTCGGCGGCGACGTCGAGGTAGGTGGCGTTCTCGGTCAACGCGGTCGCGAAGAACCGGCCCGACCCGTACGCGCCGCGCACCCAGCGCGCGTCCGCGACGTCGCGATGGCGGCGCGACTGGGTGAACAGGACCGAGCGGCGCGCCGCGGGGCCGACCGCCCGGGCCAGCCCGCCGACCCGCATCGCTCCCCCGACCACCCGCGCCACCCGGACCCGGGCCCGGCGCGCGGGCCGCGGTCTGGGCTTGTCCTCGTTGCTCGGGTCCACCAGCACCAGGCCGGCGGTGCGCTCGGGATACATCCGGGCGAAGCCCTCGACATGGAACGCGCCGAGCGAGTGGGCCAGCAGGACGTAGGGACCGGGCAATGCCAGCGCGTCGGCCAGCGCGGCGATCCGGTCGGCCTCGTGCGCCAGGGTGGGCGGTCGTGGATCCGGCTCGGAGTAGCCCAGGCCCGGGCGGTCGAACCGGACCACCGTGCAGTCGGCGGTCAGCAGCGGCGCCACCGCATCCCAGTCGAACCACGCGCCGCCGAGCCCGCTGGTGGCGATCACCACGGGCCCGGAGCCCTCGCGGACCGCATGCAGGGCGGCCCCGTCGATCCGAACGAATGTGCCGGGCGGTACCGGTACCGGGCGTCTCGCAGCCATGGTGGGCTCCCGATCACTGGCGGTTACGCGTCTCGCCATCATCAGCCGCGGCCCGAGCCCCACCCCGCAACGACGCGACGACCGAGCCGATACGGGACCCGGTTGGCCGCGCCGCGCCTGCCCGCCGACCGGGCACGCGTCATACCCCGTCCCGAGGATCCGCGGACGGGGTACGACGGCACCGGGCTTCAGCCCTTGAGCTTGTAGTCCTCCAGCAGGCGTCGCCCGATGATCATCTTCTGGATCTCGGCCGTGCCCTCGCCGATCAGCAACATCGGCGCCTCCCTGTACAAACGTTCGATTTCGAACTCCTTCGAGAACCCGTACCCGCCGTGGATGCGGAACGCGTCCTCGACGACCTCCTTGCAGTACTCGGAGGCCAGGTACTTGGCCATCCCCGCCTCGAGGTCGTTGCGCTCGCCGGCGTCCTTCTTGCGCGCCGCGTTGACCATCATCGCGTGCGCGGCCTCGACCTTGGTGGCCATCTCGGCCAGCTTGAACTGGATCGCCTGGTGGCCGGTCAGCGGCTTGCCGAAGGTCTCCCGCTGCTGCGCGTAGCGGATGCCCAGCTCGAAGGCGCGCTGTGCGACCCCGCAGCCGCGCGCGGCCACGTTCACCCGGCCGACCTCGACGCCGTCCATCATCTGGTAGAAGCCCTTGCCGGGCACCCCGCCCAGGATCCGGTCGGCCGGCACCCGACAGTTGTCGAGCACCATCTCGGTGGTGTCGACGCCCTTGTAGCCCATCTTGTCGATCTTGCCGGGGATGGTCAGGCCCGGCCGGGTCTCGCCGAAGCCGGACTCCTTGTCCACCAGGAACGTGGTCATGTTCCGGTAGACCGACTCCTCGCCCAGTTCGGTCTTGGTGAGCACCGCGACCAGGTTGGCGGTGCCGCCGTTGGTGAGCCACATCTTCTGACCGTTGAGCACGTAGAACTCGCCGTCCGGCACCGCCTTGGTGCGGATCGCCGAGACGTCCGACCCGCAGTGCGGCTCGGACATCGAGAACGCGCCGCGGATCTCGCCCTCGGCCATCTTCGGCAGGTAGTACGCCTTCTGCTCGTCGGTGCCGTGCTGCTTGATCATGTACGCGACGATGAAGTGCGTGTTGATGATGCCGGACACGCTCATCCAGCCGCGCGCGATCTCCTCGACCACGAGCGCGTAGGTCAGCAGCGACTCGCCGAGGCCGCCGTACTCCTCCGGGATCATCAGGCCGAACAGGCCCATGGCCTTCATGCCCTCGACGATCTCCGCCGGGTACTCGTCCCGGTGCTCCAGCTCGGTGGCGACCGGGATGATCTCCTTGTCCACGAAGGTGCGCACGGTGGCGAGGATCTCCCGCTGGACATCGGTGAGTCCGTCGGTCTGTGCGAGGCGGCCCATGGGCGGCGCTCCTTCCGTCTGCGCATGTCCGGGCCCCACCACCGGGGTCCCGGCCACGCTTCTGGTTGAGAGAGTTACCGGGGAGTATCCACGAGCGCGGCGGGTCGCGACAGAGGGGGTCCGTAACGCGGGCACCTCGATTTCGAACGCTCTGTCCGTCCCGTGTTCCGGCGATTACCCCCGGTCAGAGGCTCGGACTCGCAGGCCGGCGCGCCACACCCCGCGCACCAGCGGCACCCCGGGCCGGTAGGCCAGGTGCACGTGCGAGGGCGCGTCGAGCTCGACGACATCGGCGCGCGCGCCCGGACGCAGCACTCCCACGTCCGCACGGCGCAGCGCGCGGGCGCCGCCGGCGGTCGCCGCGTACAGCGCCTGGTCCGGTGTCATGCCCATGTCGCGGACCGCGAGCGCGATGCAGAACGGCATCGAGGTGGTGTAGCTCGATCCGGGGTTGCAGTCGGTGGACAGCGCGATGTCGACGCCGGCGGCGAACAGCCGGCGCGCGTCGGGGTACACCGCGCGGGTGGAGAACTCGGCGCCCGGGAGCAGCGTGGCCACCGTGTCGCCGGCGGCGAGCGCGTCCACGTCGGCGTCGGTGAGGTGGGTGCAGTGGTCGGCCGAGGCCGCGCCGAGTTCGACGGCGAGTTGTACGCCGGGGCCGTGTCCGAGCTGGTTGGCGTGCACGCGCGGGATCAGGCCCCGGGCGGCGCCGGCCTTCAGGATGGCCCGGGCCTGGTCGCCGTCGAAGGCGCCGCGCTCGCAGAACACGTCCACCCAGCGGGCGTGCGGCGCGCACGCGTCGAGCATCGGGCCGGTGACCAGGTCGACGTAGCCGGCCACGTCGTCCGCGTACTCCGGCGCGACGATGTGTGCGCCCAGGTAGGTGGTCTCGGTGGTGAACGCGGACGCGATCCGCAACGCGCGTTCCTCGTCCGCGACGGTGAGGCCGTAGCCGGACTTGATCTCGATCGTGGTGGTGCCCTGGCGGGCCGCCTCCTCCACCAGGTACGCGGCGTTCGCGGCCAGGTGCTCGTCGCTCGCGGCGCGGGTGGCGGCGACGGTGGTGCGGATGCCGCCGGCTTGATACGCCTGGCCGGACATCCGCGCGTCGAACTCGGCGGTGCGGTCGCCGGCGAACACCAGGTGCGCGTGCGAGTCGACGAAGCCCGGGTGCGCCGCGCGCCCCTCGGCGTCGTGCCGGGCGTCGGCGTCGGGAGCACTCGCGGCGGCCCCCACCCATGCGACGCGGTCGCCGTCGAGCACGAGCGCCGCGTCCCGGATCAGGCCGAGCGGGCCCGCTCCGAGGTCCGGGTCGTTGGTGACCAGCGAGCCGATGTTGGTGATCAGGGTGGTGGCCACGCGCGAGTGGTCCCTTCCGGTCCGAGGTTTCCGAAATGCAGTGGCCGCTCCGAGGCGGAGCGGCCGCGGGTCAGCCGAACAGCCCGTGCACGGCCGTGGTCAGCGCCTGCGGGACCGCGTCCACGAGTTGGTGCACGCCGTCGCGGACGATCGCGCGTCCGCCGACCATGACGTGCGTGACGTCGCTCGCGGTGGCCGCGAAGACCGCGGCCTCGGTGGCCAGCCGCGGGACGGTGCCGGCCAGGCGGACCGAGTCCAGGCCGATCGTGGTCAGATCGGCGAGGGCGCCCGGTTCGATCCGGCCGGCGTCGGGCCAACCGAGCGCGCGGTGGCCGGTGACGGTGGCGTAGGCGAGCAGCGCGGCGGAGGTGAAGTGGCCGCGCCGCCCGGTGCGCAGCCGCTCGTCGAGTTCGACCGCGCGGGCCTCCTCGAACAGGTCGATCACGGCCTGGCTGTCGCTGCCCAGGGACAGCGGCACCCCGGCCCGGGCCAGCTCGCCGGCCGGGCCGATGCCGTCGGCGAGGTCGCGCTCGGTGGTCGGGCAAAAGCACACGCCCGCCTGTGCCCGGGCCAGTGCGGCGACGTCGGCGTCGGTGAGATGGGTGGCGTGCACGGCCGTCGCGTGCGCGCTCCAGAAGCCGTGCGCGTCCAGCAGCCCGGTCGGGGTCAGCCCGTGATGCGCCACGCACGCCGCGTTCTCGGCGGGCTGCTCGGACAGGTGCACGTGCACCGGGACGCCTTGGGTACGGGTGGCCCAGGTCGCGTAGTCGTCCTTCGCGGCGAACGCCCGGACCGAGTGGATGGCCGCGCCGATCCGGGTGTTCTCGTCGCCGCGCAGCGCGCCCCAGCGCTCGTACCAGGCGTCCGAGCTGCCGTCGCCGAACCGGCGCTGCACGCCCTCCAACGGCCGGTAGCCGTCGGCGGTGAGGCCACCGTGCAGGTAGCACGTGTCCAGCAGGGTGATCCGGATGCCGGCCTGACGGGCCGCCTCGATCAGCGCGTGGCCCATCGCGTTGGGGTCGGCGTAGGGCGTGCCGTCCGGGCCGTGGTGCAGGTAGTGGAACTCGCCGACCGAGGTGATGCCGGCGAGTGCCATCTCCGCGTACACCGCGCGAGCGAGCGCGAGGTAGCTGTCCGGGTCCAGCCGGCCTGCGGCCTGGTACATCTGCTCGCGCCAGGTCCAGAACGTGCCGGTGCCGGTCTGCGTGCGTCCGCGCAGCGCCCGGTGGAAGGCGTGCGAGTGCGCGTTGGCCAGGCCCGGGAGGGTGAGCCCGGGCAACACCGAGGCGCCCGCGGGCACCGGTCGGTCGGGGGTGACCGACTCGATCCGGCCGTCCACGATGGACAGCACCACGTCGCGTTCGATGCCGGTGCGGGTCTGCACCAGCTCACACCAGTACTCGCTCACCCGAGGTCCTCGCTCATCAGATCGGTCACCACGTCGGCGAGCGCGGTGACGCCCGCCAGGCAGTCCACCATCTCGGCGCTCTCCGCCGGCGAGTGCGACACGCCGGACGGGTTGCGCACGAACAACATCGCGGTGGGCACGCGCGCGGACAGGATGCCCGCGTCGTGACCGGCGCCGGTGGGCAGGATCGGCGCGCCGCCGAGCTGCTTGGCGATCCGGTCGCGCAGCGAGCCCTCGAACTCGACGACCGGCGTGAACGACTCGCGGGTGACCTGCACCTCGACCCCGTCCCGGTCGGCGCGCTCGGTGGCGGCCCGGATGATCTCCGCGACCAGTTCGTCCAGAGTCTGCTCGTCGGCGGCTCGCGAGTCGAGCCAGCCGCGCACCTCGGAGGCGATCGCGTTGGCCGCCCCGGGCCGCGCGTCGACCTTGCCGAAGGTGGCCAGCGCACCGGAGAGGTGGGCCTTCTTGCGGGCCGCGAGCACCGTGTTGGCATAGGTCAGCATCGGGTCGTGCCGGTCCTCCAGGCGGGTGGTGCCCGCGTGGTTGGCCTCGCCGCGAAAGTCGAACCGCCAGCGCCCGTGCGGCCAGATCGCCGAGGCCACGCCCACCGCGCGGTCGCGGTGCACCAGGTCGCGGCCCTGTTCGACGTGCAGTTCGACGAACGCGCGGACCCGGCCCAGTCGCTGCGGATCCGGGCCGATCCCGGCCGGGTCGAACCCGGCGCGCTCCATCGCGTCGCCCAGGAAGATCCCGTCGGCGTCCTTCAGCGCACGTGCCTGATCCGGCGTCAGCACCCCGGCGGACAACCGGGACCCGACGCACGCGACGTTGAACCGGGCGCCCTCCTCGTCGGCGAAGTTGACGATGCCCAGCGGGCGCGGCAGGTCGCCGCCGCGCTCGCGCAGCAGGTCGAGTGCGGCGAAGGAGGAGACCACGCCCAACGGTCCGTCGTAGGCGCCGCCGTCGGGCACCGAGTCCAGGTGGCTGCCGATCACGATCGCGTCGGCGCCGGGCGCGGTCCACGCCCACTGGTTGCCGTTGCGGTCCTCTTCGTAGATCAGGTTCCGGTTCTCGGCCTGTTCGCGAAACCACGCGCGGCACTCGGCGTCCGCGTCGGTCCACGCGTACCGGCGGTAGCCGCCGGTCGTGGCGCGACCCACCGGAAGCAGGTCGCGCCACATCGCCTCGAAGCCGGTGCTCACGCGTCGCCTTCGCGCATCGGCACCCGCACGCCGCGCTCGTTCGCGACGTCGACCGCGTGGTCGTAGCCGGCGTCCACGTGCCGGATCACGCCCATGCCGGGGTCGTTGGTGAGCACCCGGCGGATCTTCTCGCCCGCGAGCGGCGTGCCGTCCGCGACGGTGACCTGGCCGGCGTGGATCGAGCGGCCGATGCCGACACCGCCGCCGTGGTGGATGGACACCCACGAGGCGCCCGAGGCCACGTTGACCATCGCGTTCAGCAGCGGCCAGTCGGCGATCGCGTCGGAGCCGTCGAGCATGCCCTCGGTCTCGCGGTACGGGCTGGCCACCGAGCCGCAGTCCAGGTGGTCGCGGCCGATCACGATCGGCGCGGCCAGTTCGCCCGAGGCGACCATGTCGTTGAACCGCTCGCCGGCCTTGTCCCGCTCGCCGTAGCCCAGCCAGCAGATCCGCGCGGGCAGGCCCTGGAAGTGCACCTTCTCCTGGGCGAGCTTGATCCAGCGGGCCAGCGACTCGTTCTCCGGGAACAGGTCGAGCACGGCCTTGTCGGTCTTGGCGATGTCGCGCGCGTCGCCGGAGAGCGCGGCCCAGCGGAACGGGCCCTTGCCCTCGCAGAACAGCGGCCTGATGTACGCCGGGACGAAGCCGGGGAAGTCGAACGCGCGGGTGTAGCCCGCCAGTTGCGCCTCGCCGCGGATCGAGTTGCCGTAGTCGAACACCTCGGCGCCCTTGTCCTGGAAGCCGACCATCGCCTCGACGTGGCGGGCCATCGACTCGCGGGCGCGGTCGGTGAACTCGGCGGGCTTGGTGCGCGCGTACTCGGCCATGTCCTCGAACGCGACGCCGACCGGGAGGTAGGCGAGCGGGTCGTGGGCCGAGGTCTGGTCGGTGACGATGTCGATCGGCGCGTCCATCGCGAGCAGCTGCGGGACCAGTTCGGCGGCGTTGCCCAGCAGGCCGATGGACAGCGGACGGCGGGCGTCACGTGCCTCGACCGCCAGTTGCAGCGCGGCGTCCAGCGTCTCGACCCGGGTGTCGCAGTAGCCGTGCTCGATCCGGCGGTCGATCCGCGAGGGGTCACAGTCGATACAGATGACCACGCCGCCGTTCATGGTCACGGCCAGCGGCTGCGCGCCGCCCATGCCGCCGAGGCCGGCGGTCAGCGTGATGGTGCCTTCGAGGGTGCCGCCGAAGCGCTTGGTCGCGACCGCGGCGAACGTCTCGTAGGTGCCCTGGAGGATGCCCTGGGTGCCGATGTAGATCCACGACCCGGCGGTCATCTGGCCGTACATGGTCAGGCCGGCCGACTCCAGCCGGCGAAACTCCTCCCAGTTGGCCCAGTCGGGGACCAGGTTGGAGTTGGCGATCAGCACGCGCGGAGCCCACTCGTGGGTCTGCATGACACCGACCGGACGGCCCGACTGCACGAGCAGCGTCTCGTCCTGCTTGAGCGTGGTCAGCGTGCGGGTGATCGCCTCGAAGGAGCGCCAGTCGCGCGCGGCCTTGCCGGTGCCGCCGTAGACGACCAGCTTGTCGGGGTGCTCGGCGACCTCGGGGTCGAGGTTGTTGAGCAACATCCGCAGGGCGCCCTCCTGCTGCCAGCCGCGGGTGGTGAGCGTGCTCCCGCGTGGTGCGCGCACCTCGCGCGGTCCTGCGGTGTGGTCCGACATGGCGGCGCCCCTTCTGTTCCTGTGCACGATTTCTGTATGAAAACATTCAGTCGCTTCGAGAGTGAATCTATCTGTTCTGCAAGGCATCGCCAAGAGAGCCGGCCGAGCCGGCGACGTGAGCACCGCGACATCGAGGGACTTGGCCCATTCGGTGCCATTTCATGCGATCGGTGGTCGGCCGGACCGGCGCCGGGTAGCCAAACGGCATGGAACTGCAGGAGGTGCTCTGGGCGGTCACCGCACTGGGCGCGTTCGTGGCGTTCGCGGGGCTGGTGATGCTGGTGCGCGGCCGTGGGCGCGAGCCGGGCGTGGTGGCGCTGGTGGTGATGATCGGTGCGCTGTTGTGCACCGGCGGCTTCCTGCTCAGCGTCCCGCGCTATCGGGACACCGCGCTGATCGCGGGCGGCGCGGCGATCGTCGGCGTACTGGCCATGCTGGGCGCGATCTCGCTCATGCCGGTGCAGCGCGGACCCACTCGGCAGTCGACGCCGGAGCAACACGTCTCGCTCCGCAAGGAACCCGGGCAGCGTTAGGGCACGAACAGCCCGTCCCACGAGGGCGCGAACAGCCCGTCCGGCGTTCGAGGACAAGCCGGCCGCAGGCCGGGCCCGCACCGGCCCGACCGGCCGCGGCGTGCGCGGATGAGGCCGCTCACACGTCGAACAGCCCGCGCTCGCCCGCCTGCCGCTCGAACTCCTCCAATCGAGCCTGCGCCCGCGCGGGCTCGATGTCGCACATCGCCTGGAGCAGGATCTGCCCCATCAGGATCGGCGCGCCGTACGAGTCGAAGACCAGTTGTGAGCCCACCCCGGCGATCAGTACCGCGTCGGCCAGCGTCGCCGCCGGCGCGAAGGGGCTGTCGGTGACGGTGACGATCCGCATGCCCAGGTCGCGCGCGACCCGCAGGCCCTCGGCCAACTCCCGCGGGTACCGCGGCAGCGCGAAGCACAGCAGGCCGGTCGCGCCCGCCGCGCGGGCCTGGTCGAGCCGGTCCACCAGGAGTGAGCCGCCCTCGTCCAGGACGCGCACCTCGGGCAACACCTTGGCCGCGAAGTAGCCGAAGCCGCGCGCGGGCGCCACCCCGGTGCGCAGACCGAGCACCACCAGCGGGCGCGAGGGGGCGAGCAGTGCGGCGGCGCGCGCGATCGCACCCGGGTCGGCGAGTTGCTCGGCCAGTCGGGTCAGGTTGGCGATCTCGGCGTGCACGGCACCGACGTACTCGTTGCGGTCCACCTCGGCGGAGGACTCGGCAGTGGTGGGCAGCCCGAGTTCGCGCAGGTGCCGGCGCAGCGCCGGATAGCCGTCGAAGCCGAGCGCGACCGCGAACCGGGTCACCGACGGCTGGCTGACCCCGGCGAGCTGGGCCACCTCGACGCTGGAGAGGAACACCGCCTCGCCCGCGTGCCGGACCAGGCAGTGCGCGATCCGGCGCTGGGTGGGGGTGAGCCGGTGGCGCTCGAAGAGGGCGAGCAGGCGGGCGGAAGGGCTCGCGTCGTCGTCGGCCACCGACATGTCTCCTCGCTGCTGGGGCGTCGCTCGGCTGCGGCCGCCGGTGTGGCGGGCGTGGTTCGGGCACTGCCGGAAGGCGCGGACCGCCGCCGGCGGCGGTCCGCGTCAGGTCATCCTGCCTGATCTGACGTGATGTCAGTCAGCCCGCTCGGGGTCAGCTCAGCTCGCCGACCGCCGAGGCGGCGGCCTCGATCACCTTGCCGGCCCGGACGAAGGCGTCGGCGGCCTCCAGGTCGGGGGCCAGGAAGCGGTCCGGGCCCACCCCTTCGCCGCCGCTCGCACGCAGCGCGGCGATCACCGCGGCCGTGGCGGGCGCGGGGGCGCCCAGGCCGGCGGCCACGCGCATGTCCAGGGCGCGGGCGGCGGTGGTGAGTTCGATGGCCAGGACGCGGTTCAGGTTGTCGATCGCGCGGCGCAGCTTGCGGGCCGCGCTCCAGCCCATCGAGACGTGGTCCTCCTGCATCGCCGAGCTGGGGATCGAGTCGGCCGAGGCGGGCATCGCCAGCCGCTTGCACTCGGAGACCAGCGCGGCCTGGGTGTACTGGGCGATCATCAGGCCGGAGTCGACGCCGGGGTCGTCGGCCAGGAACGCGGGCAGCCCGTGCGAGCGGGAGGGGTCGAGCAGGCGGTCGGTGCGGCGCTCGGCGATCGAGCCGAGGTCGGCGACCGCCACGGCGAGGAAGTCGAGCACGTAGCCGACCGGGGCACCGTGGAAGTTGCCGTTGGACTCGATCCGGCCGTCCTCCAGGATCACCGGGTTGTCCACCGAGGAGGCCAGTTCGCGGTCGGCGACCAGCAGCGCGTGCGCGAGGGTGTCCCGGCCCGCGCCCGCGACCTGCGGCGCGCAGCGCACCGAGTAGGCGTCCTGCACGCGCGGCGCGGCGTCCTGGTGGTGCCCGGTCAGCGCCGAGCCCTCCAGTACGCGCAGCATGTTGGCCGCGCTGGCGGCCTGGCCCGGGTGCGGGCGGATGGCGTGCAGCGCCGGGTCGAGCACGCGGGAGGTGCCCAGCAGCGCCTCCATGGTCATCGCGGCGGTGATGTCGGCGGTGGTGAACAGGCGGGCGAGGTCGGCCCCGGCCATCAACAACATGCCGAGCATGCCGTCGGTGCCGTTGATCAGGGCCAGGCCCTCCTTCTCCTTGAGCTCGATCGGCTCCAGGCCGGCGGCGGCGAGCAGTTCG
Organism: Embleya scabrispora DSM 41855; assembly: GCF_000372745.1. Classification (GTDB taxonomy): domain Bacteria; phylum Actinomycetota; class Actinomycetes; order Streptomycetales; family Streptomycetaceae; genus Embleya; species Embleya scabrispora. Next base: position 77,267 of record NZ_KB889672.1, read on the forward strand.
GCCGCGGGCCGCACCACGCCGTCGGGGCCGGCCGCCTCGCCCTCGCCGGTGAGCACGAGCGCGCAGTGCGCCAGCGGGGCCAGGTCACCGCTGCAACCGAGCGAGCCGAATTCGCGGACCACCGGCGTGATGCCCGCGTTGAGCAGCCCGGCCATGGTCTGCGCGACGATCGGCCGCACCCCGGTGCGACCCGAGCACAGGGTCTTGAGCCGCAGCAGCATCAGCGCGCGGACCACCTCGTCCTCGACCCGGGGGCCCATCCCGGCGGCGTGCGAGCGCACCAGCGAGTGCTGGAGTCGGGTGCGCAATTCGGGGCTGATGTGCCGGACGGCGAGCGCGCCGAAGCCGGTGGACACCCCGTACACGGGTTCGGTGCGTGCGGCCAGGCCCTCGACCACCGCGCGGGAGGTGGCCATCGCCTTGATCGCGCGCTCGGTGAGTTCGACGCGCGCGCCGGCGCGGGCGACCGCGAGGACGTCCTGCGGGGACATCCCTGCCTCGCCGATCGAAACGGTGGCGGGGGCGGCTTCGGGGGCGCTGTGCAGATCATTATTCACTCGAACATTATGTGCATGGATCGCGACAGCGCCAGGGCGGCTACCGTGCCGGAAGGCGTACAGGACGTTCGAGCCGTGCCGGGCGTTCGTGTCGTACGCCCTCCGGAGCGGATCCAACCGCCCGGAGCGGATCGAGGAAAGGCAGTGCCGTGGGTCGGGTCACCTCTCGCCACAAGGTTTTGCGGCTGGGCGGCGACGCACCGGCCGTCACGCGCACCGACACGCTCGTCGCCGAGGAGCCGCTCGACATCCGGATCGGCGGGCGCACCATCACGGTGACCATGCGCACACCGGGCGACGACTTCGACCTGGTCGCCGGATTCCTGGCGGCCGAGGGCGTGATCGGCGCGGCCGAGGACCTGACCGCGATGCGCTATTGCGCGGGCACCGACGACGAGGGCCACAACACCTACAACGTGGTGGACGCGGTGCTCGCGTCGCACGTGCCCGCCCCGGATCCCGGCCTGATGCGCGGGGTGTGGACATCCAGCTCGTGCGGGATCTGCGGCAGCACCGGCATCGACGGGCTGCGCAAGATGTCGCGCTTCGACGTGCGCGCGGACGCGGTGCGGGTGGACGCGGAGGTGCTGTACACGCTGCCGGATCGGCTGCGCGCGGCGCAGAAGGTGTTCGCCAGCACCGGTGGCCTGCACGCGGCCGGCCTGTTCACCGCGACCGGCGAGATGGTGTGCGTGCGCGAGGACGTGGGCCGGCACAACGCGGTGGACAAGGTGGTCGGCTGGGCGCTGCGCGAGGGCCGGCTGCCGCTGGCCGGGCATGTGCTGATGGTGAGCGGACGGGCCTCCTTCGAGCTGACCCAGAAGGCCGCGATGGCGGGGGTGCCGATGATGGCGGCGGTGTCCGCCCCGTCCGGGCTGGCGGTGGACCTGGCCGCCGACGCCGGGGTGACCCTGGTCGGCTTCCTGCGCGGGCGCTCGGCCAATGTGTACAGCCATCCGGATCGGGTGACGGTGCGGCGCGGCGACCCGTCGGCCTGAGCAACCCAGGGCCGGCCCGAACCCGGCCGCGGCCGGCTCACTCCGGGAGCGAGGCGCCCCCGGTCAGCGCGACCGCGACCAGCGCGCGCAGCACCGGAGCCAGCCCGGTCACGCTCAGGCTCAGGTCGTCGGCGTAGATCTCGACCAGCCAGCCGCCCGCGGCGTTGCCGCCACCGGCGGCGACCATCGCCTTGTAGCCGCCGACCAGGAGCAGGTCCTCCTCGGCCGGGTCGGTACCCGGATCGCCCAGTTCGGCGACGAAGCCGCCGCCCTGCACCGCGTCCGCGGTGGCCGGGTAGTGCGCCAGGTCGTATTCGGCGGCGACCGCGTCATAGCGCGAGCCCGATTCGCTCTGCACTCCGGTCAGTCGGTGGATCGAATAGCGCACGGTGCGCAACACCCGGCCGCCGGGCGGCAGGTAGGACACCCACCACGCGACCCCGTCCAGCATGCGCGCGAAGGTGTCGGCGACGATTTCCAGCCGGCCCAGCGTGTCCGCGCGGTGCACGCTCTTGGGCTCGCGCTCGTCCAGGACGGCGAGTACCGCCGCGAGCAGTCGGCCGGGTTCGGCGTTGTGCAGCGCGCCGCGGAAGCGGCGCCGGTCGCGGTGCGGGCCGGGGCCCTCGGTCTCCGCCTCCTCCTGTGCCTCGCTCGCCAGCGACAGGGTCAGGTCGGGCTGTTGGCCGCGACCGGCGACCACCGGCCGGGTCGAGCGCGAGCCCTTGGCCCGGTACTGGGCCGCGTCGGCGAGTCGGAACAGGCGATCCGCGCTGGTCACCGGGCCCACCGGGTCGCCGGTGGAGGCCACGCCGCAGGCCACGCCCTCACCGTTGTGCATCCGCAGCGCGCGCCGACACAGTTCCTCGGCGACCGCGACCACGTCGTCCGGCGGATAGCCCTCGGCGAGCACGCAGAACTCGTCGCCGCCGAGCCGGGCGGCCATCGCCCCGGGCAGCATCGCGCCGCACGCGGAGAGTTGGTCGGCGAACCGCTCCAGGAGCCGGTCGCCGACGTCGTGCCCACGTTCGTCGTTGAGTCGCTTGAGGCCGTTGACGTCGCAGACGATCAGGCTGACCACCACGCCGTCCCGGTAGTGCCGGGACATCGCCTCGTCCAGCCGGGCGTCGATCGCACGCCGGTTGGCCAGTCCGGTCAGCGGGTCGGTGAAGGCCAGCTTCTCGATCCGCTCGAAGTGCTCGGCCTGGGCGAGTCCGGCCGAGATCTGCGCGGCCAGCACCCCGGCGAACTCGGCGTCCACCGGCTCGAAACGCGGCTGGTCGGAGCGCCGGGCCAGATACAGCTCGCCCCACACCCGCCCCTCGACCATGATCGGCGCGACCATGCAGTCGTGCCGCCCTCGGCGCAGCATCGCCGCGACCCGCTCGGGATCGCGCGCGTGCTCGGGATCGTCCACGCAGCGCGACCACGTGGTGGGCCAGGCGTCGGACTCGATGATGTCCGGGAAGTCGGTGACCGCGTACGTCTCCGCGGCGGGCAGCGCTTCCTCGCCCTCGGCGAGTTCGCCGTCGTTGACCAGCACCCGCAGACGCCCGGTGTCGCGTTCCCAGACCGAGATCGAGGCGTGCGCGGCCCCCATCGCCAGCCGGGCCTGGGTCGCGGACGCCCGGACCACCTCGGAGAAGTGGTGGGTCGTGGCGAGCGTCTTGGCCAGATGGATGATCGCGTGCAGCCTGCGGGCCGCGTCCGGACCTTCGACCAGGGCGACGGGTTCCGGACACGTGTCTCCCGGCATGCCGGGCAGATCGTCGGGTGTGCCGCCCGAGCCCTCCATTCCGGAAGCGCTCGAATCGGGTCGCGAAGCTACTGTCCTCACCCCCAATCCGCCGGCACCGAGACCAGAGGATATGTCATGTATTGCCCGATTAACGGCAACGTGCACCCGCGTCATGCCGCCACCTCGACGGGTCGCTGTTCGCGTGCGTTCCTGTTGTCGGGTGCCGGTCGGCGCCGGCATCCGTGCCGAGACACCCGCGCGTGAGCCCGGGGGCTCGCTCCGATGCGAGCGAAGCGCTTGTATACCCCGGCTTCGCGTCCTGCGCACATTACTCCTGTGCCCCGCGCCCGCAACGCCTCGTGTCCGCTCCGTAGCGCGGCAGGGGGCGCACGGCCTCGTGGTTGTGAAGAGAGCGTGGAGGGCTCCCGGGATCGGGGCCGAAAGAGTACGGTCGCGGGCACAGTCCGAAGGAGCGACGCGTGCCCACGCTTTCCGTCATCGCCGCGATCGACATACCGGCCGTCCGGATCTGGGAGGCAGTAGGAGACTTCGAGGATCCGTCCGGTTGGTACCCGTGGCCGGTCGACGAGCACTCCCGAGGCGAGCGGTGGGTACGCAGGCCCGACGGCTCGACCGTGCGCGAACGACTGGTCTCGCACGACGCGGCCGGCCACACCTATACCTACCGGGCACTCGACGGTCTGCCACTGCTGGGCCGGCTCGCGCTGGAGTCGATCGCGGGCGGCACGATGTGCCTGGTGGTGTGGTCGGTGCGGTTCGAGAGCACGCCGACCGAACAGCTCGCGGTGCTGCGCGAACTCGAACACCAGGTGATGCGGCCCGCGCTGCGGGCGCTGCGCGGGGCGTTCGCCTGATCCACCGGCGGGAAATCGGGCGTCGGCCTCAACCGCCGGTCGTGCCGAGCGGGTCGGGCAGCAAAGTACCCGGGCGGCACACCGTCCAGGGTTCGACCAGACCCAGGCCGCGGACCGGCCGGCGCCACATCGGGTGCAGTTCGTAGCGGTTGTCGCCCTCCAGCGCCGCGGCCAGCTCGCGGTCGACCACCACCGCGTCCTTGGGACCGAGCGCGGTCAACCGGCTGGCCAGATTGACCGTGGTGCCGAACACGTCGCCCATCCGCGAGAGCACGTGGCCGTACGCGATGCCCACCCGCAGCGCGGGCAGGACCTCCTCCTGCGCCATCGCCTCGACCAGGCGCAGGCCCAGCTCCACCGCCGAGTCCGGCGAGAAGGTCACGAACAGCACCTCGTCGCCCAGCGTCTTGACCAGCCGCCCGCCCTGCTCGGCGATCACGTCGACGGCGGTGTCCTCGAAGGTCTGCACGAGCCGGCCGAGCTCGGCCTCCTCCAGGTTGCGCGACAGCCGGGTGAAACCGACCAGGTCCGCGAAGCCGACGGCCAGCGACTGGCCCACCGTCTGCGGATCGGTCAGCCCCTGCATCGCCCGCGAGCTGGCCGCGGCCAGGTGGCGCCGCCAGGCGTAGATGACCAGCGGTTCGAGTTCGAGCATCACGTCGCCGGCGGTGGTGACCACCTGCTCGGAGCGGCTGCCGGTGAGCTCGTTGCCGATGTACTCCACCCACGCCTCGGTCTGCCATTCGGCGAACCGGGCCATGGTCTGTCCGACCGAGCGCACGAACTGGGCGGCGACGGTGGCCGGCAACAACCCGGACTCGGTCAGCTCGCGCAGGTGCTTGAGCGCCGCGACGTCGGCGTCGGTGAACGCGCGGGCCGGGCCGAAGTCGGCGAAGCCCAGGCCGCGCCACAACCTGCGGGCCTCGTCGAGGGGTACCCCGACCAGGTCGGCGACCTGGCCGGAGGTGTATCGCCGGGGTGCACCCAGAACGACCTGCTCGACGTCGGCGATGGTGTTGTTGACCGCTTCGATGTCGGTCAGGTCGGGCAGGGCGTGCTGATCGGCCGCGTCGGCCCCGGCGCCCGCGCCGGGCTCCACGCGGGTCCGTTCCTCGGGCATGTGGCTCCACCGGGTGTGCGAAGGATGGTCTCGTCGGAGCCACACTACGTGTCGGGGGTCACAAAGGTTCGGGGTCGGGCGGTGCCACGTGCTTCTTCCGCCCCGCGGCGGCCCGCTCCACGAGCACGAGCAGCTCGCTCTGCAGCCGCACCACGTGGGGCAGACCGGGCAGTTCGAGCTGCTCCCGGTCGCCGACGGGGACCAGTACGACGGTGCCCGCGCCGAGCACCCGGTCCACGAGCGACTCGTGCTCGATCAGTACGTCCTCCACGCGTGCGAACGGCACCACCCGGATCTCCCGGGTCAGCGTGCCGGTACGCACGGTCAGTCGGTCGGCCGCGACCGAGTACAGCGTGCCCAGCCAGGCCAGCCACGGCACCGCGCTCCAGCGGACCAGGGCCACCAGGCCGGCCAGGAGCACGGCGGGCTGAACCCAGCCGCGGCCGGCGTCCGGCGGTGTCAGCGCGGCGAGGAAGCCGGTGGCGGCGACGGAGGCGAACAGGGTGAGGGCGGGGCGGACGAGGTGCTTCCAGTGCGGACGCACGACGAAGAGTGTGTCGTCGTCGACCTCGGCTGTGGTTGTGAACACCGGGCCTCCTGGTGGGTCACCACGATTGTGCGGGGCCCTGGGGCGGGGGGCCGGGAGGCGTGCCGAAGGCACGGGGTATTTGCGCCCGTCCGCCCACCCGTCGCGCGGGGCGGGAGGGCTGCGGGGTTCGGGTGGGGAGGGAGCCGGGACAGCCCGGTGGGGGCGGGGCGTCCCGGCTCGTGGCTAGTCGGCGGTCGGGCGGACGTGGATGACGTCGCCGGCGCCTACCGCGGTGGGGCCTTCCGAGGTGGTGACCAGGAGGCGGCCGTCCTCGTCGATGCCGGTGGCCGGGCCCTCCAGGGTGTGGTCGGCGGGCAGTTCGACCCGCACCCGGCGACCGATCGTGGCGCACGCGTCGGTGTAGGCGGTGAGCAGGCCGCTCGTACGCGCGTCGCCGCCGGCCAGCCGCCAGCGGGTGTACCACTCCTCCAGCTCGCGCAGGATCGCGCGCAGGATCGGGTCCCGGTCGGTGTTCTCGGCGCCGGCCAGCGCGAGCGAGGTCGCGGTCGGGACCGGCAGTTCCGCCTCGCGCAGCGACACGTTCAGACCGATCCCCAGGACCACCCCGGCACCGGCCCGCTCGGCCAGGATCCCGGCCAGCTTGCGTTCGCCCACGAGCAGGTCGTTGGGCCACTTCAGGCGCGCGTCCACGCCCGCCACCCGGGACACCGCCGAGGCCGCGGCGACCCCGGCGAGCAGCGGCAGCCAGCCCCAGCGGGCGACCGGCACCTCCTCCGGCGCCAGCGTCACCGACATCGCGATGCCCGAACGCGGCGGCGCGCTCCAGCGCCGGTCCAGCCGGCCCTTCCCGGCCACCTGCGACTCGGCGACCAGTACCAGTCCCTCCGCCTCGTCGGCCCGCCGGGCCAGGTCGGCATTGGTCGATCCGGTCTCGGCGACGACGTCGACCTCGCGCCACAGCCCGCCGGGTACCAGCAGGGCCCGGCGCAGCGCCGCCTCACGCAGCGGGGGGCGGTCCAGATCCGTGAAAGGAGAGTCCATCCGATCACCCTAGAAGGCACAGCGAGGCAGGGCGGTGATGGTCGCCGGCGTGGCGCGGATACGCTACCGATCGCCGCCGTTCGACGTGACAGGAGCCAGCACGATGGACCCAGTACAGGGCGAGCCCGACATCCACACCACCGCCGGGAAGCTGGCCGACCTCGAGCGTCGTATCGACGAGGCGGTACACGCGGGAAGCGCCCGGGCGATCGAGAAGCAGCACGCCAAGGGCAAGATGACCGCGCGTGAGCGGATCGAGTACCTGCTCGACGAGGGCTCGTTCGTCGAACTCGACGAGTTCGCGCGGCACCGCTCCACCAACTTCGGCCTGGAGAGCAACCGCCCCTACGGGGACGGTGTCGTGACCGGTTCCGGCACGGTCGACGGTCGCCAGGTGTGCGTGTTCTCCCAGGACGTCACCGTGTTCGGAGGCAGCCTGGGCGAGGTGTACGGCGAGAAGATCGTCAAGATCCAGGACCTGGCGATCAAGACCGGCGTCCCGCTGGTGGGCATAAACGAGGGCGGCGGCGCACGCATCCAGGAGGGTGTCGTCTCGCTCGGCCTGTACGGCGAGATCTTCCGCCGCAACGTGATCGCCTCCGGCGTGATCCCGCAGATCTCGCTGATCATGGGCGCCGCGGCCGGCGGCCACGTGTACTCGCCCGCACTCACCGACTTCGTCGTGATGGTCGACCAGACCTCGCAGATGTTCATCACCGGTCCCGACGTGATCAAGACGGTCACCGGCGAGGACGTCACGATGGAGGACCTCGGCGGCGCGCGCACGCACAACAGCAAGTCCGGCAACGCGCACTACATGGGCGCGGACGAGAAGGACGCGCTGGAGTACGTCAAGGGCCTGCTGTCCTACCTGCCGAGCAACAACCTGGAGGAGGCCCCGTCCTTCGACGAGGCCGCCGACCTGGAGACCACGGACTTCGACCGTGACCTGGACACGCTGATCCCGGACTCGGCGAACCAGCCGTACGACATCCACACGGTGATCGAGCACGTCCTGGACGACGCGGACTTCCTGGAGGTCCAGCCGCTGTTCGCGCCGAACATCGTGGTCGGCTTCGGCCGGGTCGAGGGCCGGTCCGTGGGCATCGTGGCGAACCAGCCGATGCAATTCGCCGGCACGCTGGACATCGACGCGTCCGAGAAGGCCGCCCGCTTCGTGCGCACCTGCGACGCGTTCAACATCCCGGTGCTGACCTTCGTGGACGTGCCCGGCTTCCTGCCCGGCACCGACCAGGAGTGGAACGGCATCATCCGGCGCGGCGCGAAGCTGATCTACGCGTACGCCGAGGCCACCGTGCCGCTGGTGACGATCATCACCCGCAAGGCGTACGGCGGCGCGTACGACGTGATGGGCTCCAAGCACCTGGGCGCGGACGTCAACCTGGCCTGGCCGACCGCGCAGATCGCGGTGATGGGCGCGCAGGGAGCGGCCAACATCCTGCACCGGCGCACGATCGCCGCCTCGGACGATCCCGAGGCGACCCGCGCGCGGCTGATCCAGGAGTACGAGGACACGCTGTGCAACCCGTACGTGGCCGCCGAGCGCGGCTACGTGGACGCGGTCATCCGCCCGTCCTCGACCCGGGCGCACGTGGTCAAGGCGCTGCGTGCGCTGCGCGGCAAGCGCGAGACGCTGCCGCCGAAGAAGCACGGCAACATCCCGCTGTAAGTCGGACCACACCGAGTCGGTCCCCGGCGCGTGCGCCGCGGACCGGCTCGGCCAGGGCCTGGAGGTCCCCATGATCAAGGTGGTGCGGGGTGAACCCACCCCGGAGGAATTGGCCGTGATCGTCACCGTCGTGGCGGCCAAGGCGAGCGGCGGCACGATCGCGCCCGAACCCGCGGCGCCCTCGCAGTGGAATGCGCCGGCCCGACTGGTGCGCCGGCCGCTGCGGCCCGGCCCCGGTGCCTGGCGCGCGAGTGCCTGGCCGTCCTGAAGGATTGCCCCTTCGACCGAGGCCGCTCTTCGACCCGAGGCCGGCTCGCCGGCGTGAGGCCACTCCTTCGACGTCGAGGGCTGCTGCTTCGAGCCGAAGAGTCGCTTCTCCGACTATCGGCAGATCGAATGTCGGCATATCGCACGACCCGACTTGAGTACTCCTACTCAAGATCGCACGGCGGTGCGCACCGCACGATGGACGCATGCGTGACCGTGAGGAGTTCTCCGAGGAAACCCGGCGCGCCGTGGCCCAGCTGCGGCGCGCCGTGTGGATCCTGCCCGTGGTGGTGATCCTCGCCCTGCTCGTACTCGGCCTGTGAGCGGGCGGCCCGTGCCCGACCGGCGGGCCCACGCCCGGTACGTTGGCGGCATGACCGACCGCTCCCCTTCCCGTTCCCTCGTGCTCGCCTCGGCCTCTCCCGCGCGCCTGAAGCTGCTGCGCGACGCCGGGCTGGACCCCAAGGTCGTGGTCAGCGGCGTCGACGAGGACGCGCTCACCGCCGCCACGCCGCGCGAACTCGCGCTGCTGCTGGCCCAGGCCAAGGCCGACGCGGTGGCCGCCGGGCTCGCCGGCGACGAACTGGTCGTGGGCTGCGACTCGGTCCTGGAGCTGGACGGCCGCGCGCTGGGCAAGCCGGCCGACGCCGCCGAGGCGTGGGAGCGCTGGCAGTCGATGCGCGGGCGCGCCGGCGTGCTGCTGACCGGGCACTGCGTGATCGACCGCCGCAGCGGGCTGCGGGTGTCGGACGTGGCGGCCACCACGGTGCGGTTCGGGACGCCGTCCGACGACGAGGTCGCCGCGTACATCGCCACCGGTGAACCGCTGCACGTGGCGGGCGCGTTCACCCTGGACGGCTACGCGTCGCCGTTCGTGGACGGCATCGACGGCGACCCGGGCAACGTGATCGGCCTGTCGCTGCCACTGCTGCGCCGGCTCCTGGACGGCGTGGGCGTGCGGATCATCGACCTGTGGACCTGACCCGACCGGGCCGCTCCGGGCGCTGACACACCGTCAGGAGTCGGGCCCGTCCGACCGGTTCAGGTCGCGGCGGACCGGACCGGGGCCGAGGTTGGGCAGCCTGGACGGCGGTTGCGGGTGGTACGAGCCGGCGCTCGGCTGCTGCTGCGGCACGTAGGGCTGCGGGGCGGGTTCGGCGTAGGCGTTCGGGGCCCACGGGCCGCCGCCGGGAACCGGAGCGCCGACCGGGCCGAGCCCGGGGCCGCGACCGGGACCACGCGGCGGGGGCGGCGCGGGGGTGCCGCGCAGCGCGGCCAGCAGCGCGAGCGGCACTGCGATCGCGGCGAGCACGAGCAGTGGCAGCGGTACGCCGCCGGGCTTCTTGGTCAGCCACTCCACCCAGCCGTAGTCGGCCGACGCGGCCTGTAGGTCCGGCCACACCGGTCCGCACGCCGCGCCCAGCCCGAATGCCGCGATCGCGGGCTCCGGACGCAGCCCGCCGACCACCACGCCGATCGCCGCCGCACCCGCGCAGCGCACCGCGAGCTGATGTCCGGAGCCGGCCGCCGGGCCGATCAGCTCGGCCAGTACCAGCGCGAGCGCGGCCAGGCCGATCGCGTACGCCCCGAGCATCCGGGCCGCGACCGCGCCCAGGATGCCCGCGACGGCGAGCCCGAGCAGCCACGGCACGTATTCGCCCGGCCCGTCCAGGCCCAGCCCCGGGTTGCCCTCGGTGCGATCCCAGGCGAACAGCGCGGCCGGGAAGGCGGCCAGCCCTACCGCCATCGCCAGCAGCGCGCCCGCGACCGAGCGGACCCCGTCCACCCGGTAGGTCAGCACCGCGGCCACCAGGCAGCCCGCCAGTGCGACGATCGGCCACAGGCCGAGCACCTTGGGTTTGTCGTCGCCCATCACGATGGTCGCCGCGGACACCCCGACGCCCGCCAGCCCGAGCAGGAACACCCCGCCGAATGCGCCGACTTCGGTTTCCTGCCAGCCCCGGCCCGGTGGCACCAGGACCCGTCCGGTGGGCAGCAGGATCAGCAGGTAGCCGAACGCGGCGAGCGGCAGCCAGGTCTGCAGACCGGCCCCGGACTCCCACATCGGGTCGAGCACGTCGCGCCCGCCGAGCACGAACAGCAGCGGTACGGCCGCCGCGAGGGTCGCCGCGAACGCGGCGTTCAGCGGCGCCTGGTGTCGGGGAACCGCGAGGTGGATCCACAACACCACGCCGACCAACACCTGGACCGCGAAGCCGAATCGCAACAGATAGACGAAGCCGAGCCAGCGCGCGGCGCCCGAGCCGTCGTAGTGCGCGGCGATCGGGTCGAGCGCGGTGGTCAGCGCGGCACCGGCCAGACCGATCACCAACACGCCGCCGACCGCGCCGCGACGGTGGGTGAACACGCTGTCGGTGAGCCCGACCCCGCCGATCATCAACGGCACCGCCCACGGCAACAGCACCGCGACCAGATCCCACACCGACCAGTCGCCGGCGCCGGGGGGCACCGGGGCCGAGCCGTAGGCGGCCGGGTCCGCGGTGGCCGGAGCCGGTGCGGAGGGGTCGATGCCGGCCCGGAGCAGCACCAGCGCGGCGGCCGTGCCGAGCACGACCAACAGCACACCCGGTACCCACTCCAGGGACAGCCGGCCCACCGGTTCGGGGCGCCGCGCGCGGCCCTCCGTGAATCCGGCGCCGGCCTCGTAGGCCTTGCGTACCACTCCGCCGGCCATGGCCGTCTCCCCCGGGTCGTTTTACAGGCAGCTTAGGGAAGAACGGCGGTCGTCCGCTCCCGAAGCGCAAGACGCGGACCCGACCGATCCGGATCCGCCGGAAGTCCCTCGACCGTCCCTCGGCTGCGTCTCGGACATCGGTGCGGCGTCCTGTGGTCGTCGCTCGACGAGTCGAGTCCCGCTCTCCTCGGGACGCGGCCCAAGACCTGGGGATCGCCCGGCCATTACCTCGGAGGGAATCGACCGCCCCACCACGTGTCGAGCACAGTCGTCGATGTCGGCAATCGACCCTGGAGGACCCCATGAGCGCCCAGTCCCTGCACTCCACGTTCGCGACCGGTGGGCCCGGCGACCGCGCCGTCCGCGGCGACACCGGCCTGCTGCGCATCGCCCTGCGCCTCGACGCGATCGCCACCGGCGCGGTGGGCCTGGCCGCACTCGCCGGTTGTGCCGCCTTCGACGGCGCGCTCGGCCTGCCCACCGCGTTCCTGGCCGGCCTCGGCGCGTTCCTGGTGCTGTACGCGCTCGGCGTCTGGCGGGTGGCCGGCCGATCCACACCGCACCGCACCGCCGTGCGCGTGGTGATCGGGCTCAACCTGCTGTGGTTCGCGGACAGCGTGCTGACGGCCGTCGCGGGCTGGTTGGACCCGACCGGTCTGGGCACCACCCTCATCGTGCTTCAGGCGATCGCGGTGCTCGCCTTCGCCGATGTGCAGGTCTTCGCCCTGCGCAAGGCGAACAAGTCCGTGCGGTGAGTGCGGTGACCGCACGCAGGAGAGTCGGTGGGCCGTTGCGGACGCACCGTGCCGAGTTCGTGGAACACCGCGTACGGTCGGGTGCCATGAGTTCAGGATCCGGGAGTGTCGTCGTCGAACGGCCCGCCGGCCGCACCGCCGGCCGGCGATCGAGCGGGGAGTTGATCCGGCACTGGCGGCAACACCGGCGGCTGAGCCAGCTGGAGCTGTCCGTGGAGGTCGAGGTGTCCACCCGACACCTGAGCTTCATCGAGACCGGCCGCGCGGTGCCCAGTCGGGACATGGTGCTGCGGCTGGCCGAATATCTGGAGGTCCCCCTGCGCGAACGCAACCGGATGCTCCTTGCCGCGGGTCATGCCCCGGCGTACAACGAAAGCCGCCTGGACGCGCCGGAACTGGACGCGGTGATGACCGCGATACGGCAGATCCTGGTCGGGCACGGGCCGTACCCGGCGGTGATCGTGGACCGGGCATGGAACATCGTCGACGCGACGCCGAGCATCGCGCTGTTCACCGAAGGCGTGGCTCCCGAACTGCTCACCGATCCGCTGAACGCCTACCGGGTGAGCCTGCACCCCGAGGGCATGGCGCCGCGGATCGTCAACCTCGCACAGTGGCGCGCGCACCTGCTGCACCGACTGCGTCGGCAAGCCGCGATCACCGCGGACCCGCTGGTCCAGGCGCTGTACGAGGAGGTGAGCGGCTACCCGGGCGGCGAGCCGCCGAACGCGGCCGGCCCCGGCGCGCCGGCCATCCCGTTGGGCATCCGGTTCGGCGGGGAGGTGCTCTCCTTCGTGAGCACGGTGGCCACCTTCGGTACCGCGGTCGACATCACCGTGGCGGAGATCTCGATCGAGTCGTTCTACCCCGCGGACAAGCGCACCGGGCAGATCCTCCGCGAGTTGCACGGCGACTGACCGGGCGGCCGGGGTGAGTTGGCCGGGGCGAGGCGGCCGGGCCCCGGGTGGGTCGGCCGGGTGGCGGAGGGCGCGGCGGGGTCGGGGTCGGCTTGGGCTCGGATGCCGACTCGGGCTCGGGTGCGGGATCGGGCTCGGTTCGAGCCGAGGCCGGGCCGGGCGCGGGTTCGAAGCCGGGCTCAGACCCGGGTCCGATCTGCGGCCGGGCTCAGGCTCGGGTTCGGCTCGCAGCCGGGCTCAGGGGGTCCGCGTTCGGTCCGCGGTCGGACTCAGGTTCGGAGCCGGTGGCCCCACACCTCGACCGGCTCGGTCGTCGGGTCGGGGCGCCATTCGCCGAGGCGGGCCCAGTCCCAGGATCGGAACGCGGCGAGCGCGGCATGGTTGCCCCGGGCCACTCGCACCGCGGCGAACTGGGCATCGGTGCCCGCGAGCAGCTTCTCCCGCATCCGGCCGGCCAACCCCTGGCGGCGGTGCTGGGGTACGACCATCAGGTCCACGATCACGAACACCTTGCCGGCCGCGGCCGATTCGGCCACGTCCTCGGGCAACTCGCCGTGGAAGCCGGTCCACCAGCCACTCGCCCGCCGAGGCGGGAAGCCGTACGTGCAGCCCGCCGCCTCGCCGGACCCGTTCGCGACCACCATCTCGAACCCGGGCTGTTGGATGTGCTCGGCGTAGCGCCGCAGGAAATCGGGGCGGCCCGGCGGGTCCTCGCCGTAGGTCTTGACGTATGTATCCGCGACGGACTCCCGCTGCTGGTCGGCCTGCCAACGGGTCAGCCGGCGCAAGAACACCTCTGCCACCAGTACCTCCTGCCCAGGCATGGGATGCCGTAGACGTTCACATCGTGGCAGCCGGCCCCGCCCGGGGGAAACACCGCGAGCCGAATACCGCCGGCCGGGCAGCCGAGCCGCCTCGGCCGACGCGACGCACAGGTTGGGCGCGGCGAGGTCGAACCGCCCGGCGAGATCCGGAAGACGGTCGTGATGGGCGGACACCGTGGACGTGGAACGCGAACGCGACGCTCTGTCGGATACCTCGCCACTCGGCGGGCCGCCCTGATCCGGGCGGCGGACGGCCGCACCGACGCCCGGGAGCGAGCGAACCGTGCCCGGCCGTCCTGAAACGCACCCGCCACGCCGGCCACGCGGGCATCATCCGCGAGCCCCTGACCCCGACCGCCGACCTCACCGACCCCACCGCCTGACCCCGCCCCCTCGCCCCCTCGCCCCGGGCAACCACCTGCCCCCGGCCGCCGCCAGGCGACCCCGCGCCAGGTGGTTTGCGTGTTTCGCCCTCTCCTGGGGGCATGCGCTCGTAGCCTGCGCACGGGACAGTGCGAGGAGAGGGTCGATGGCGCGAGACGTACGGGAACCGGGCAATGCGTGGGACACGTGTGCCGACGGTCACAACGAGCACGAGTGGGTGTACCAGTACGGGCCCGACGGGCCGACCGGCAATCCGTGGGCCAAAGCCTGCAAGCACTGCGGGAAGATGGCGGGCGCGAACGTGCCCGAAAGCGGGCTGCTGGGACGCTCCTCCGGTGGTGACTGTCTGGGCGGTTGACCGGACCCGACAAAAAACTGGAACACGTTTCAGCTATACCCGAGCATCGGTGCCCACCACGTTCGGAGTACGTTGACCCCACCGGCAACGTGGCCGGCAGCTCCACCGCAGGCCATGAACATGGCGGGTTGCCGTACCCATGACGAGGTGGGGCGGCGAATTGTGCCCGCCTTCGAATCCCTAGACTCTCCGCAGTTGAGGAGGGAGCCAGATCGTGCGCAAGGTACTCATCGCCAACCGTGGGGAAATCGCGGTCCGCGTCGCCCGAGCATGCCGGGATGCCGGCATCGCCAGTGTGGCCGTCTACGCCGAGCCGGACCGGGATGCTCTGCACGTGCGGGTGGCCGACGAGGCCCACGCGCTCGGCGGAAACACTCCGGCCGAGAGCTACCTGGACGTGGCCAAGGTTTTGCAGGCCGCCCAGGACTCCGGCGCGGACGCCATCCACCCCGGATACGGATTCCTGTCGGAGAACGCGGAATTCGCCCAGGCCGTGCTGGACGCCGGCCTCACCTGGATCGGACCGCCGCCGCAGGCGATCCGCGATCTCGGTGACAAGGTGGCCGCCCGGCACATCGCCCAGCGGGCCGGCGCGCCCCTGGTCGCCGGCACCCCGGACCCGGTCTCGGGTGCCGAGGAAGTGGTGGAGTTCGCGAAGGCCAACGGCCTGCCGATCGCCATCAAGGCCGCCTTCGGCGGTGGCGGGCGCGGCCTCAAGGTGGCCCGCACCCTCGAAGAGGTTCCCGAGCTGTACGACTCGGCGGTGCGCGAGGCGGTGGCCGCGTTCGGCCGCGGCGAGTGCTTCGTCGAGCGTTACCTGGACAAGCCGCGGCACGTCGAGACCCAGTGTCTGGCCGACACCCACGGCAACGTGGTGGTCGTGTCCACCCGCGACTGTTCGCTCCAGCGCCGGCACCAGAAGCTCGTCGAGGAGGCGCCCGCGCCGTTCCTGACCGAGGAGCAGAACGCCGAGCTGTACCGCGCGTCGAAGGCCATCCTCAAGGAGGCCGGCTACGTCGGCGCCGGGACCTGCGAGTTCCTGGTGGGCCAGGACGGCACCATCTCCTTCCTCGAGGTCAACACCCGTCTCCAGGTCGAGCACCCGGTCACCGAAGAGGTCACCGGCATCGACCTGGTGCGCGAGATGTTCCGGATCGCCGACGGCGAGGAACTCGGCTACGACGACCCGCCGCTGCGCGGTCACTCGTTCGAGTTCCGGATCAACGGCGAGGACCCGGGGCGCGGCTTCCTGCCCGCTCCCGGCGAGGTCACCAAGTGGCTGCCGCCGTCCGGCCCGGGCGTACGCCTGGACTCGGGCGTCGAGCAGGGCTCGGTGATCGGTCCCGCGTGGGACTCGCTGCTCGCGAAGTTGATCGTCACCGGTCGCGACCGCGGGCAGGCGCTCCAGCGGGCCAAGCGCGCGCTGGACGAGTTCGTCGTCGACGGCATGGCGACCGCGCTCACCTTCCACCGCGAGGTGGTGGTGGACCCGGCGTTCGCGCCCGAGCTCGACGGCTCGACCGACCCGTTCACCGTGCACACCCGGTGGATCGAGACCGGGTTCGAGAACACGATCGCCCCGTTCGGCGGCGGCGCGGAGGCGGCCGAGGAGGCCGGCGAGCGCGAGACGGTCGTGGTCGAGGTCAACGGTCGGCGCTTCGAGGTCACCCTCCCGGCGGGCCTGGGCGCGTCCGGTGCGGCCCCGGCCGCGGGGAAGAAGGCGCCCAAGCGCGGCGGTGCCAAGAAGGCAGGCGCCGCGGCGAGCGGCGACTCGTTGGCCAGCCCGATGCAGGGCACCATCGTCAAGGTCGCGGTCGAGGAGGGTCAGCAGGTCGCCGAGGGCGAGCTGATCGTGGTCCTCGAGGCGATGAAGATGGAACAGCCGCTCAACGCCCACCGGGCCGGCACCGTCAAGGGCCTGGTCGCCGAGGTCGGCGCGACGGTCACGTCCGGCGCGGTGCTCTGCGAGATCAAGGACTGACCCGAAGCAGGACCCGGCCGGGATCACACCCCGATCCCGACGGATGACACGATCGCCCCCGCCCGACGCCTCGGTGCGGGGGCGATCCTTTCCGTGAACCGAAGCCCGAGGGGTTCGGCTTGGACCTGTTTTTCCTGATCGCCACCGCCGTCGCGGCCGGTGGCGCCGGGATCGGCCTGGGCATGCGCTGGTCCGATCGTCGACGCGCGGCCCGGTCGGCGCTTTCGCCCCCGCGCCGCACCGCGTCGGGGTGAACCGGCGGCCTTCTCGGTTCCGCCCGAGTTGCTCGAACGGGCACGCGCCGAACAGGTCGCGTGGCTGGGCGAGGACGTGACCGAACGACTCGCCGAGTCGACCCGACACACGCAGGCACTCGTACCAACCGCACGGCCGGCAGCGTTGGCGGCGCAGTTGCGCGCCCTGGACGCGCGCGAGGCGGCTTCGTGGGTGTTGCGGAACGCCGAGGATCTGCCCGATCTCGCGGGCGCGTGGGTGTTGGTGTGGCACGGTGTGCGGGCATTGGAGGCGGCCGCGGAGCCCGACGGGTCGGCCGGCTCGGACGACGGCGTCGACGCGCATCACCGATTCGACGTCTCGGTCTGTCTGTTCAACCCGCTGCACGGCGCCGCGCACGCCACGATGCGTCGGGCGATGCGAGGTCTGGCCGCGCCGGTACCGGCGTGTTGGACGTGCCTGATCGCCGGGAGCGAGCGCACGATGCCGGACATCCTCACCCAGCGGGTCGCCGACGGGGCATACCTGCCCTACTACGAGATCCCGGCGACGCGCAGCGTGTGGTCGGCGACGGGGTTCGGCGCGTTCGGCGGGGACCTGGTCGAACAGGTGCGGAACTCGTTGCCCGGGGGGCGCCGGGCAGTCGGCGAGTGACACCTGATCGTGGGGGCGTGATCACTGGTCGGGCATCACCCCCGGGACGCGCATGTCCCGCATCCGCTCCCCGTTGAACTCCGCGCGGGCGCCGGGAACGGCCCGCTGCGGGAGGGGGGCGATGTGCACCTGTGCGCCCAGCTCGGCCAGGGCCTCGCTTTCCGGGCCGGGAGCGTCCTCGTCGGTGACGAGGTGGGTGATGCGCTCGGGGGCCACCGTCTGGAACATGGTGTCCACACCGATCTTGGTGTGGTCGACCATGACGACGACCTCGTGGGCGGCCTGGATCAGGGCGCGATCCACACTCGCGGACAGCATGTTGGGGGTGGACAGGCCACGCTCGGCGGTCAGCCCGTTGCCGGACACGAACGCGCGGCGCACGCGCAGACCCGCCAGGGCCTGCTCGGCTCCGCTGCCGACCAACGCGTACGACGACCCGCGCAGCGTGCCGCCGGTCATCACGACCTCGACCCGGTTGGCGTGGGCGAGGACCTGCGCGACGAGGAGGGAGTTGGTGACCACGGTCAGGCCCGGGATTCGGGCCAGCCTGCGGGCCAGCTCCTGCGTGGTGGTGCCGGCGCCCACGACGATCGCGTCCCCCTCGTCGACGAGGGAGACCGCGAGGTCGGCCATGGCCGCCTTCTCCGCCGCCGCGAGGTGGGTCTTCTGCGAATAGCTCGGCTCACGGGACAGCCCACCGGGCAGCACCGCTCCACCGTGCCGACGGTCGAGCAGCCCTTCGGCTTCCAGGGCCCGCACGTCCCGCCGAACCGTCACCTCGGACGTCTGGACCACCCGGGCGAGTTCCCGTAGGGACACCGCTCCGTTGGCCCGCACCATTTCAAGAATCAGTTGACGACGCTCTGCTGCGAACACGTGACGAAGGTAACGCGAACGACCGGCTCTTATCAGCCGCTTGCGACTCTTACCCGAACTTGTTCATCAAAGTGATAAGACCGCTTCGGTTTCCGGGCGCAGCGAAGCCGCAGCGTTCGGGAGGGCCAACCATAACGCTGTCCACCCGGAGCCGGATACCGTTGCGTACACCGATTTTGATTCCGCGTCAGCCGGACTCGACGGATGCGGAACACACCGCGAGGCGGCGATCACACGCGGTCCGATTCGAGTATGCGCGGCGACGTCGGAGCACAGCGGATGTTCGAGAAAAGCCACCCGTAAGTGGAGTCCCCGGGAGCGCTGAATCCGAATTCCGCGCGCCCCTCGCACGCCGGAGGCCACCCGCCTCCGGTCGGAATGATCTTGAAGCCGTATTGATCTTGGCCGCAGGGGCCGCCCCCGGGGTGGGCCGCGTCGATAAAGGTCGGCGCGGCGCGATCGTCACGGCGGGATCGCCGGCACCCCGGGATCGGCCCGGCCGATTCGCCCCGGAGCGGTCAGGAACGCTCGCGCCGGTGCAATTGCCGGGCGGCTTCCGCGATCGAGCCCGAAAGGGAGGGGTAGACGGTGAATCCGCTGGCGATCTGGTCGACCGTCAAGTGCAGGTCCACGGCGAGTGCGACGGTGTGGATCAACTCGCTCGCGCGCGGCGCCACGATCACACCGCCGACCACGATCCCGGTACCCGGGCGGCAGAACAGCTTCACGAAACCGTCGTGAATGCCCTGCATCTTCGCGCGCGGGTTGCGCGACAGCGGCAGCTTCACACCGCGCGCGTCGATCTCGCCCGCGTCGATCGACGCCTGGGTATATCCCACCGTGGCGATCTCGGGATCGGTGAACACGTTCGAGGACACGGCCTTGAGGTTCAGCGGGGCCACCGCGTCGCCGAGCATGTGGTACATCGCGATCCGGCCCTGCATCGCCGCGACGGACGCGAGCGCGAACACGCCGGTGCAGTCGCCCGCCGAGTACACCCCGTTCGCGGTGGTGCGCGAGACCCGGTCCACCCGCACGTGTCCGGTGTCCTTGAGGAAGACGCCCGCTTCCTCCAAGCCGATGCCCGCGGTGTTCGGGATCGCGCCGACGGCGACCAGGCAGTGGCTGCCCTCGACGATCTGGCCGTCGGTCAGCGTGACGATGACGCTGTCCCCGTCCCGCTTGACGCTCTCCGCGCGCGAGCGCGACATCACTCGCATGCCACGCCGACGGAACACTCCTTCGAGCACCTCGGCCGCGTCCGGGTCCTCGCCCGGCAGCACCCGGTCGCGGCTGGAGACCAGGGTCACCTTCGAGCCGAGCGCCTGGTACGCACCGGCGAACTCGGCGCCGGTGACACCGGAGCCGACCACGATCAGCTCGCGCGGCAGCTCGGACAGGCCGTACATCTGCTTCCAGTTCAGGATCCGCTCGCCATCCGGCTCCGCCCCCGGGATCTCGCGCGGGTGCGCCCCGGTGGAGATCAGGATCGCGTCCGCGTCCAGCGTGCGCTCGGTGCCGTCGGCCAGGTCGGCCACCACGCGGCGCGGCCCGTCGAGGCGGGCGGTGCCGCGCAGCACCCGCACGCCGGCGCGCGTGACGCTCTGCGCGATGTCGTTGGACTGGGCCTTGGCCAGTTGCAGCACGCGGCGGTTGACCACGCCCAGGTCCACGCCCACGATCGGGCGATCCAGCGTGCCGGGGGTGCCGTCGTCGACGTAGATACCGAGCTCGTGGTGCGAGTCGGCGAAGTTCGTCATGACCTCGGCCGTGGCGATCAGGGTCTTGGACGGGACACAGTCCGTCAGTACAGCCGCACCACCCACACCTTCGCGCTCTACCACCGTCACCTCGGCTCCGAGCTGTGCCGCGACCAAAGCCGCCTCGTACCCGCCGGGTCCTCCGCCTACGATCACAATCCGAGTCACGGGTGTCATTCTCTCCCATGCCCGCGCGTCGCGTAGGCTGCGGCCATGCCCCTCTACGCCGCGTACGCAAGCAACCTCGACGCGCGGCAGATGGCTCGGCGTGCCCCACACTCCCCTCTGCGCCACACCGGTTGGCTGCCCGGCTGGCGGCTGACCTTCGGCGGCGAGCAGTTGGGCTGGGACGGATCGCTGGCCACGGTCGTCGAGGACGAGTTGTCCCAGGTATTCGTCGCGCTGTACGACCTGGCCGAGATGGACGAGCCCGACCTCGACCGCTGGGAGGGCATGCCGCTGGGCCTGTACCGCAAGGTCCGGGTCCGGGTGGAGTCGCTCTTCGGCGAGCAGTTGGCGTGGCTGTACGTCCTCAACGACTACGAGGGCGGCCTGCCCTCGGCGCGCTACCTCGGCATGGTCGCCGAGTCGGCCGAGTCCGCCGGTGCCCCCGACGACTACGTCAAGGAACTCCGCAACCGCCCCTGCTCGTAACCCGGCCAGGCACGCGCGGTCGGCCACACCCGGCCGACCGCCGTCGGCGACCCGCGTCGCCCGCCCGTCCGCCGCGCCGTCGCGCCGTCGGCCCACCGCCGACGGGTGAGGCGTCGCCATGCGAGGTCCGGTACGGCCCCACCGGACGACGGCACGTGGCCCAGGGCGTGTCGTCACCCGCGCCGCTCCCGCCGGTGATCGCGGCCGGGCCCGGCGCGGTCGACTTCCCCAAGCGGACATATCGCCACTGATCAGTGCCAATCGCCTCCCGCTGTCATTGCGGTCGTATCACAGTCTTCTACGCGCATAGACCCCGCCCACGCTGTTCGCAGGTGCAGCATTTACGCTCATCGATGTGAACGTATTGGATAGCCACGACCCGTACACGGCCGCCGCCGAGGCCGCCGAAAGCCTTCAGCGGCTCACCGGTGCCGCCACGCACGACATCGCGCTCGTCATGGGCTCTGGCTGGGTGCCCGCCGCCGACATGCTGGGCGAACCGGAGCACGAGTTCCCGGTCACCGAGCTGCCCGGCTTCCCGCCGCCCGCCGTCGAGGGCCACGCGGGCACGGTCCGCTCGCTGGTCATCGGCGACCGCCGCGCGCTGGTCTTCCTCGGCCGCACCCACCTCTACGAGGGGCACGGCGTCGCGGCCGTCGCACACGGCGTGCGCACCGCGGTCGCGGCCGGCTGCAAGGCCGTCGTGCTGACCAACGGTTGCGGCGGCCTGCGGCCGTCCTTCGTACCCGGCCAGCCGGTGCTCATCAGCGACCACATCAACCTCACCGCCGCGTCGCCCATCGTCGGGGCCAACTTCGTCGACCTGACCGACCTTTATTCGCCGCGGCTACGCGCGTTGTGCCGCGAGGTCGAGCCCGACCTCGAAGAGGGCGTGTACGTGCAGTTCCCCGGCCCGCACTACGAGACCCCGGCCGAGATCGGCATGGTCCGCGCGATCGGCGGGCACCTCGTCGGCATGTCCACGACCATCGAGGCGATCGCCGCACGCGAGGCCGGCGCCGAGATCCTGGGCATCTCGCTCGTCACCAACCTCGCCGCGGGGATGACCGGCGAACCGCTCAACCACGAGGAGGTCCTGGCCGCCGGACGCGCGTCCGCCGAGCGCATGGGCCGACTGCTGACCCAGGTCCTGCCGCGCATCTGAGCGCGCGCAAGCCCCGTCCCGCCCTCTTTGATCCCTTCCGCACCGAGGAGTCCGTGTTGAGCGACATCATCGAGATCGCGCGCGCCTGGCTGGCCGAGGACCCGGACCCGGACACCCGGGCCGAACTCGAGGCGTTGCTCGAAACGGACGACCGGGAGGGCCTCGCGGATCGCTTCGCCGGGCTGCTCCAGTTCGGTACCGCGGGGTTGCGCGGCGAGTTGGGGGCGGGACCGAACCGGATGAACCGCGCGGTGGTGATCCGCGCGGCGGCGGGGCTGGCCGCCTACCTCAAGACCGTGTACCTCACCGACACGGCCGCCCCCGCCGCGACGCGCAATGCGGTGGTGATCGGGTTCGACGCGCGGCACAAGTCCGACGTGTTCGCCCGGGACACCGCCGCCGTCATGGAGGCGGCCGGGCTGCACGCGCTGCTGCTGCCCCGGCCGCTGCCCACGCCCGTGCTCGCCTTCGCGATCCGGCATCTGGGCTGCGTCGCGGGGGTGATGGTCACCGCGAGCCACAACCCGCCGCGCGACAACGGCTACAAGGTCTACCTCGGCGACGGGTCGCAGATCGTGCCGCCCGCCGACGCGGAGATCGCCGGGAACATCGCCGCGGTCCGCTCGCCGGCCGACGTGCCGATGGCCGAGGACGGCTGGGAGACGCTCGGCGAGGCGCTGATCGACTCCTACCTCGACCGCGCCCTGACCGTCGTCGACCCGGCCGGGCCGCGCGACGTGCGCATCGTGCACACCGCGATGCACGGCGTGGGCACCACCGTGATGCTCGGCGCGTTCGATCGCGCGGGCTTCGCGGACGTGCGACCGGTGCCCGAACAGGCGGACCCGGACCCGGACTTTCCGACCGTGGCGTTCCCCAACCCGGAGGAACCCGGGGCGATGGACCTCGCGTTTCGCACCGCGCTCGCCGAGGACGCGGACATCGTCATCGCCAACGACCCGGACGCCGACCGGTGTGCGGTCGCGGTGCCGGATCCGACCGTCGCGGGCGGGTGGCGGATGTTGCGCGGCGACGAGGTCGGCGCGCTGCTCGGCGCCGAGGTCGCCCGCCGGGGCACCGACGGCGTACTGGCCACCACGATCGTGTCCTCCTCGCTGCTGGGCGCGATCGCGCGGGCGAACGGGATCGCGTACACGGAGACCCTGACCGGCTTCAAGTGGCTCGCGCGGGTGCCGGACCTGGCCTTCGCGTACGAGGAGGCGCTGGGCTACTGCGTGGACCCGGCCGGGGTGTGCGACAAGGACGGCGTCACCGCGGCGCTGATGCTGGCCGAACTCGCGGCCGGCGCCAAGCGGGACGGCCGGACGCTGCCCGGTCTGCTGGACGACATCGCCGGCCGGTACGGGCTGTACGCGACCGACCAGTATTCGGTGCGGGTGGACCGCCTCGAATCGATCGCGGAGGCCATGCGGGGACTGCGCGAGCAGGCCCCGAAGACGCTCGGCGACCTGGCCGTGGCAACCGCCGAGGACCTGCTGCACCCGGCGGCCGACGGCCTGCCGCCCACCGACGGCCTGCGCTACACGCTGGCCGGCGACGGCGCCGGCCTGCTCGCGGGTCGGGTCGTGGTGCGGCCGTCCGGGACCGAACCCAAGCTCAAGGCCTACCTGGAGGTCGTGGTCGACCCGAACCGGGTCGCCGAAGTCGGCATCGACGCCGCCCGCGCGGCGGCACACGCGGCGCTGGAGCGGCTGAAGCGGGACCTGGCCACGACGCTGGGCATGTAGGGACGGCGGCCGACGCGAACCGGTCGGCGGGCGGGGCGGGGCGGCCGATCGGCCGACCCGCCCCGCCGACGTATCGCCCGGTCCCGAGCCGTTCGGGGGACGGGCCCGGGGTCGGGTGGTACCGCGGTACGGGGTGGACGTGGCCCTTCGGACGGATGTGCCCGAGCGGGTTGCCGGCGGATCGTGGAAGCGTCCAGTCGACCCCGGCTCCGAGAGAACGCCATGACCACCCTGACCCACTCCTCCGTCCGGAACACTCCCCTGCGCGCTCGTCTGCGGCACGTCTGGCAGTGGGCGAAGGCGGGACGCTCGATCCCGGCCCTCGCGACCTTCGTCGGCGGCGTGTCGGTGCTGCCGGTGCTCGCGTTCGGCGTGGCCTACCCGCTGCTCTCCGGCAGCGCCGACTCGCTCTTCCACTCCTCCGCGCAGGACATCGCGGCATGGGGCGGACCCGACATCGGCGGGCCGTGGGCCGGCCATGTCACGGTCGCCGCACTGGCCGCGGCCGGCACCCTGATCGTGCTCCACAGCGCGGCGCGGGTATTGCGGCGGCGCGCGCGCTGAACCCGGGCACGGGCTCCGGATCGCCTCGGCGCTACAGCAGGCCCAGGAGCAGCGAGGCCGCGCCCGAGACCACGAGGCCGCCGAGGATTTCCGGGGACCAGCGGACCTGGACCGGGCCGGTGGACTTCTTGGCGAACTGCTCGCTCATCCCGCGCAGGTCGTCCACGACCTGGTCGGCGCGGGAGAGTTGGGGCAGGTCGTGGGCACCGTGGCCGTACGGGTCCTCCGCGGCCGCGCGGCCCTGTTGGCGCAGCGCGCGCTTGCGTTCGCGCAGCGAGACCGGAATGGCCCAGATGTGGAACGTCTTCTCGTCCGCGCGCACCTCGATCGAGTACTCGGCCCGGACCCGCTCGACCGCGCCCCACGGCACCACGATGGTGCGGAACGGGTTGCGGATCACCAGCCGTTCCGGCCCCACCAGCACGGCCGAGCGCAGGGTGAGGGCAACCACCAGGATCGCGAAGAAGATCACGACGGCGACGGCGAGCCATTTGGTTCGGCCCTCGCCGCGGATCAGCGTGTCGATCACCATCCACATCCCGACGGCGATCAACAGCACCCCGACGGCCATCGCCGGCCGGGAGCGATACGTGGTGATGTCCTCATCGCTGCTCATGTCCGGTGATTGTGCCGCACGGCACCGGTCGGGTTTGGCTCGACCGGACCGCTGGGCCCGACGCTACGCGAGTAGATATGCTCGTCTTGTGAGCATGCCGTCTGCAATTCTCGCCGACCCGGCCGAGGTCACCTCGTCCGAAGCGGCCCTTCGACGCTTTCTGCACGGTCTTCCCGGCGTCGACAGGGTCGGAACCGAAGCGCGGGCAGCAATGCTCGCGACGCGCTCGATCAAGAACGATGCCAAGGTCGCCGCGATCGACCTCGCCATCACGATGATCGACCTGACCACCTTGGAAGGTGCCGATACCCCGGGCAAGGTCCGGGCGCTGTGCGCGAAGGCACTGCACCCGGACCCGGGCGCCCCGAACGCGCCCCGGCCCGCCGCGATCTGTGTCTACGGCGACCTGGTCGCCGAGGCCAAGGCAGCGCTCGGCGACTCCGGCGTGCACGTCGCCGCCGTCGCGACCGCGTTCCCCTCCGGGCGTGCCTCGCTCGACGTCAAGCTGGCCGACGTGGCCTACGCGGTCGCCGCCGGCGCGGACGAGATCGACATGGTCATCGACCGTGGTGCGTTCCTGGCCGGGCACTACCGGGCCGTCTTCGACGAGATCGTCGCGGTCAAGGCCGCCTGCGCGCGCAGCGCGGCCGCCGGCGGCGGCAGCGCCCACCTCAAGGTGATCCTGGAGACCGGTGAACTGTCGACGTACGACAACGTGCGCCGCGCCTCGTGGCTCGCGATGCTCGCGGGTGCCGACTTCATCAAGACGTCCACGGGCAAGGTCGCGGTCAACGCGACACTGCCGGTGACCCTGGTGATGCTCCAGGCGGTCCGCGACTTCCGCGAGGCCACGGGTCGCCAGGTCGGCGTCAAGCCGGCGGGCGGGATCCGCACCACCAAGGACGCGATGAAGTACCTCGTGCTGGTCAACGAGACGGTCGGCGCGGACTGGCTGGACCCGGACTGGTTCCGGCTCGGCGCCTCCAGCCTGCTCAACGACCTCCTGATGCAGCGCCAGAAGCTGGCCACGGGCCGCTACTCCGGCCCCGACTACGTGACGGTGGACTGACACCCATGGGCAACCCATTCGAGTACGCGCCCGCGCCCGAGTCGCGCGCGATCGTCGACATCGCCCCGGCGTACGGGCTGTTCATCGACGGAAAGTTCACCGACGCGGCGGACGGCGGCCGGCTCAAGACCGTCGACCCGGCCACCGAAGAGGTGCTGGCCGAGATCGCGGTCGGCGGCGAGGCGGACGTGGACCGCGCGGTCAAGGCCGCGCGCAGGGCGTTCAAGTCGTGGTCGGCGCTGCCCGGCGCGGAGCGGGCCAAGTACCTGTTCCGGATCGCCCGGCTGATCCAGGAGCACGGGCGCGAGCTCGCGGTGCTGGAGTCGATCGACAACGGCAAGCCGATCCGCGAGTCGCGCGACGTGGACATCCCGCTGGTGGCGGCGCACTTCTTCCACTACGCGGGCTGGGCCGACAAGCTCGCGCACGCCGGCTTCGGAAGGGATCCCAAGCCGATCGGCGTGGCCGGTCAGGTCATTCCGTGGAACTTCCCGCTGCTGATGCTGGCCTGGAAGGTGGCGCCGGCCCTCGCGGGCGGCAACACCGTGGTGCTCAAGCCGGCCGAGACCACCCCGCTGACCGCGCTGCGGTTCGCCGAGATCTGTGTCGAGGCCGGACTGCCGGACGGTGTGCTGAACATCGTCACCGGCGCCGGCGAGACCGGACGGGCGTTGATCGCCCACCCGGACGTGGACAAGGTCGCGTTCACCGGCTCGACCGCGGTGGGCAAGGAGATCGCCCGCACGATCGCGGGCACCCGCAAGCGGGTCACCCTCGAACTCGGCGGCAAGGCCGCGAACATCGTCTACGACGACGCGGCGATCGACTCCGCCGTGGACGGCATCGTCGAGGGCATCTTCTTCAACGGCGGCCAGGTCTGCTGCGCCGGTTCGCGCCTGCTCGTGCAGGAGTCGGTGGCCGAGGAGCTGCTGGCGAGCCTGACCCGGCGGATCAAGACGCTGCGCGTGGGCGACCCGCTGGACAAGAACACCGACGTCGGCGCGATCAACTCGGCCGCACAGCTCTCCCGGATCCGGGAACTGGTCGCGGCGGGCGAGGCCGAGGGCGCCGAGCGCTGGTCCCTGGCCGGCGAGTTGCCCGGCAAGGGCTTCTGGTTCCCGCCGACGGTGTTCACCGGCGTCACCCAGGCACACCGGATCGCCCGGGACGAGATCTTCGGCCCGGTGCTGACCGTACAGACCTTCCGCACCCCCGCCGAGGCGGTGGAGAAGGCGAACAACTCCGCGTACGGCCTGTCCGCCGGAGTGTGGACGGAGAAGGGCGCCAAGGCCCTGTGGACCGCGCAGCGGCTGCGGGCCGGCGTCGTGTGGACCAACACGTTCAACAAGTTCGACCCGGCCTCGCCGTTCGGCGGGTTCAAGGAGTCGGGCTTCGGCCGCGAGGGTGGCCGCCACGGGCTGGAGGCCTACCTCGATGTCTGAGCGCCTTGAGGTGTTGAAGACCTACAAGCTGTACGTCGGGGGCAAGTTCCCCCGGTCCGAGAGCGGGCGGGTGTACGCGGTGACCGACAGCAAGGGCCGGACCCTGGCGAACGCGCCGCGCGGGAGTCGCAAGGACGCCCGGGACGCGGTCGTCGCGGCGCGCAAGGCGTTCCCGGGCTGGTCGGGCGCCACCGCCTACAACCGGGGCCAGATCCTGTACCGGATCGCCGAGATGCTGGAGGGTCGGCGCGAGCAGTTCGCGACCGAGGTCGCCGAGGCCGAGGGGATCAGCCGGACCAAGGCGCTCGCGTCGGTGGACGCGGCCGTGGACCGCTGGGTCTGGTACGCCGGCTGGACCGACAAGCTCGCCCAGGTCGCGGGCGGTGCCAACCCGGTCGCGGGCCCGTTCGCGAACTGGTCCACGCCCGAGCCCACCGGTGTGGTCGCGGTGATCGCCTCGCAACGCTCGTCGCTGCTGGGCCTGACGAGTGCGGTCGCGCCGGTGATCGCCACCGGCAACACCGCCGTCGTGCTCGCGGCCGGCGCCTCGGCGCTGCCCGCGTTGTCCTTCGCCGAGGTGCTCGCCGTGTCCGACCTGCCGGGCGGCGTGATCAACATCCTGACCGGTCACCCGGCCGAGATCGCCCCGACGCTCGCGTCCCACCAGGACGTCAACGCGATCGACCTGACCGGCGTGGCGCCGGACGCGGGCGTCGCGTCGGCGCGCGACCTGGAGATCGCCGCGGCGGACAACCTCAAGCGCGTGCTGCGCCCCGAGGCCAAGGAGCCGGACTGGTCCGCGGACCCGGGGACGGGTCGGATGCTGGCGTTCACCGAGATCCGGACGGTCTGGCACCCGACCGGACACTGACCGCCGGACCGCTCGTCCGGTTCGCCACGACGCATCGCCGGCCCGTCACCCACGTGGGTGACGGGCCGGTGCTACGTCGACGCGCGGATCGCGGCCGGCGTCCCGACGCATGACTCCACCGTGCGATTTCGAACCGCGACCGCGGGACGGCTCAGGCCGCGAGCACGTGGTCGGCGCGGGTGTCCGTCGCCGGGCCGGTCGAATCGGCCGGCCGCCGGGTGGAGAGCTTCCAGGTGGCCAGGACGCGGGCGATCACGACGACGGCGAAGAGCGCGAACAGAGCGGACATGCGATCGGATCCTCGGAGTTTCGAAAGTGCAGTCGCCTGGGCGAACTGCCTTGCGAGACTCGACGCTAGCCGCGCGCAGCGGCCGTTTCGGGCCTCTTGACGCGGCTTCGACGCAGGCGAGGGCGTTCCTGACGGGATCTTGACGAATGGTCAGCGCAGCGACAGTTCGGCGATGACCGCGGCGTGATCGGTGTGCGGCACACGGTGTTCGGACACCGAGACCACGTCGATCCCGCCGGCCACCAGGACGTGGTCGATCCCGAACAGCGCGGGCAGGCCGTGGAAGTACGCCATCGGCCAGGTGCGCACCAGGACCCGGCCGCGCTCCTGGTGCGCGTCCCGCAGCCCGGCGCCGGTGAGCGCACGAAACGAGGCGTTGTCCGAGGTCGCGTTGAAGTCGCCGAGGAAGATCACCGGCAGCGTGCGCCGCTCCGCCTCGCGGCGCAGCGCGTCCATGTCGTGCGCCCACTGCCCGGCCTGCCCGCGCATCGGCGGGATGGTGTGCACGCCCTGGATGCGAATCCGGCGCCCGTCCACCTCCACGGTGGCGCCGGGCATCGGCATCGTGGTCCGTTCGGGCAACAACCGCTCCTCGGCCGGCGGCCGGCGTGCGTAGATCGCCAGCCCGGCGGCGCCGGGTTCGCCGTGACCGGCCGTGTACGGGAGTTCCCGGGTGAGGCCGGCCTGCTCCAGGCCGGTCGCCAGTTCCGGCGTCAACTCCTGCACGGCCAGCACGTCCACCCGCTCGCGCCGCACCAACTCGGTGATCCGGATGGGATCCGCCTTGCCGAAGTAGGCGTTGGAGGTCATCACCCGCAACCGCGCCCCGCCGGGCACCGGACCGTCGGCGGCGCTCAGCCGCGGCAACATCCACAGGGTGTGTACAACCACCAGGCCCAGCGCGACGAGCAGGGTCAGCCGCATCCGCAACAGCGCCGCGCCGAGCAGCACGAGCACCGAGGCGGCCGCCGCGTAGGGCGCGAAGACGGTCACGATGGCCACCGGCCACATCGCGTCGAACACGAGCAGCCGGGCACCGGTCACCAGCACCGCGCCCGCGAAGACCAGGCCGACCACGCTGCGGCCGACCGTGCGCACCCGGCGCCGCAACCGCCACAGTCGAGGCGGGGGCGGAATCTCCTCCACCGGCTCCGCCTCGACCTCGGCGGTCACGGCCGGGTCCCCCCGTAGGTCTGGGCCGGCGGCGGCGCGGTCGGCCGAGGCGGCACGGCGGCACCGGGCGCCGAGCCGGGCGTCGGGTCGGCCGCAGGACCCGGCGCCGGCGCGGAAGCGGTGCCGTGTGCGTACGGCGCCGCGACCTGCGTCCCGGTGTGCTCGGGCACGGGGTGGGCCCCGGACGGCGCGGCCGGCCGGCCCGCGCCCGTGGCGTCACGCCCGTACGTGGGCCATTCCTGGTGCGGCAGCGACTTGCCGCGGGTGACCGTCGGCGGGCTCGGCGCGCCCAGGACGACGATCAGGAAGTACGCGCACAGCGCGAACAGGACCAGCACGCCGACGTTGACCGCGCTTTGTTCGACCCGGGCTCCGGCGGGGATGTCGGCGAACCCGCCGCCGTCGTAGGCGAGACCGCCCAGCGCCACGGCGACCCCCGCGATGCCCTGCACGGCGAGCACCCCCAGCGCGGCCCGGGTGATCACCCGGGCCCTGGGTGTGGGCCGTCCCGCATGGGTCACCAACAACACCGCGCCGGCGAGCAGCACCGGCGTGAGCACGTCGAGCAGCGCGGACTGACCGCCGTAGGCCCGTGCCCGGAAGCCGTGCACCCCCGACCCCACACCGAACAGGACGCGCAACGCGTCGACCGCCAATTGCAACGCCAGAAAGCCGACCAGCGCCCATGCCGCCGGTTCCCGCAAACGATCCGTTTCCTGCCGCATCCGACTGCCTCCCCGTGGCCACGTTCGCGGCTCAGGGTAGACGGGCACGGCCTCGGCGGCGGGAGCAGCGTCCGGGCCGGCTCCTCCGGGGACCGGGGCCCGGGTGCGGTGGGCGGGCGGCTCAGAGGCGATCGAGGGCGTCCTGCACGGTCATTCCGTCGGCGAGGTCGCCGGTGACCAGGTCGGTGCCGACCGGCGCGTCGCCGACCTCGGTACCGACGCTGTTGGACAGCGGGTTCACACCGCCGCCGTTCATCGGGTTGAGCTGCGCGCGCTGCGCGACGCCGAGCACGGCCTCGGTCGCGGCGGCGGCACCCTTGCCGGCGGCGGGTACATCGGTCCGGGAGATCCCGTCGGGTGCGATCGGCGCGGCCGTGGCACTGCCGGCGATGCCGAACGCGGCGGCGGCGCCGAGGGACGTGGCGGCGAGCGCGGTGCGAAGAACGGAGGACATAACGGTGGCCCTTCCCTGTCGACCAGAGGATTGACCACGCAACGTAGCCACTCGGCTACGTCGAGCGCAATTCGGCGCCCCGTGCGCCGATGTCCCGAATCCGCTCCGAATTCGACGGAACCGTCACAGCCCCATCCGCCGTCCCTGCCGATGAGAGACACCCGGCCCGGGACACATCACCACCGATCGTGACAACTGCACAGCGGAAGCCGGCACGAGAAGGCGGACGGACGAGCACGCACGACCCGCGCGGGTCAGGCGACGAGTTCGGCGAACGCCTCGTCGGCACCGAAGCTCAGCGCGTCGTCCTCGCGCAGCCGGCGCAGCGCGCGCCAGATGCTCGACTTGACCGTGCCGACGCTGCAACCGAGCACCTCGGCCACCTCGGGGTCGGTACGACCCTCGTAGTAGCGCAGCACCAGCATGGTGCGCTGCGGCTCGGGCAGCTTGGCCAGCGCACGCCACAGCACCGCGCGCAGCTCGGTGTCGCCCATCGAGTCCGAACCGTCCGGACGCTCGGGCAGCTCCTCCGAGGGGTACTCGTTGATCCGGCGCCGACGCCAGGCCGATATGTGCAGGTTGGTCATCGTGCGGCGCAGGTAACCGCCCAACGCGGCCTTGTCCTGGATCCGACCCCACGCCTGGTACGTGCTCATCAGCGCGCTCTGCAACAGGTCTTCGGCCTCGTTGCGGTCGCCGGTGAGGTGGTACGCGGTGGCGAACAGGGCCGACCGGCGCTCCCGGACGTACGCGGTGAATTCGTCGTCGACACTGTCCGCGCACGGAGCGCTACGCGCGTTTCCGTTCAATGGAGCGAGGGCGACGACGGTACGGCGGTTGTCCTTGCGGATGCCCTGCGACTGCGTCTGGGACTGCATGACTTCTCCCCCGGTTCGGCGCTCGTTCACGATGTACAGCCTGCTGGGCGGGCTTCATCGTCACGTCGGCGAGCTGTCACAGGTATGCAACAGCGACCTCGGTCGGCGAACCGGAAGGGGCCTCCCCGTGTTCTTCCCAGCCGTGACGTCAGACACAATGGCCTGCGTGCCCTACCTGCTGCTTATCGAGGATGACGAGTCCGTGCGAACCGGACTCGAACTCGCCCTGGGGCGCCAGGGCCATCGCGTGGTCACCGCTGCCACCGGTGAGGCCGGCCTGGAACGGTGGCGCGAGCAGCGCCCCGACCTGATCGTGCTCGACGTGATGTTGCCGGGCATCGACGGCTTCGAGGTGTGCCGGCGGATCCGCCGCACCGACTCGCTGCCGATCATCCTGCTCACCGCGCGCAACGACGACATCGACGTGGTGGTCGGGCTGGAGTCCGGCGCCGACGACTACGTGGTCAAGCCGGTCCAGCCGCGCGTGCTGGACGCCCGGATCCGCGCGGTGTTGCGCCGCGGTGAGCGCGAGGTGTCCGACGCGTCGGTGTTCGGCGACCTGGTGGTCGACCGCAATGCGATGACGGTGACCAAGGCCGGCGAGGAACTCCAGCTCACCCCGACCGAGTTGCGGCTCCTGGTCGAGCTGAGCCGGCGCCCCGGTCAGGCGCTGTCCCGGCAGCAGTTGTTGCGTCTGGTGTGGGAGCACGACTACCTCGGCGACTCGCGTCTGGTGGACGCGTGCGTCCAGCGGCTGCGCGCCAAGGTGGAGCAGACTCCGTCCGCCCCGACGCTGATCCGCACCGTCCGGGGCGTCGGTTACCGCCTCGACCCGCCCCAGTGACGGGCCGGCCGCCGCTGGTACGCCGCATCGTCCGCCGGGTCGCCCCGACGCTGAAGCTGCGCTCGTTGCGATTTCGGGTGCTCGTCGCCTTCGCGCTGGTCGCCTTGATCTCCGCGGTGGCCGCGTCCGGGATCGCCTACTGGCTGACGCGTACCGCCGTCCTGGAGCGCGCGCAGGACTCGGTGCTCACCGAGTTCCGGGACAACCTCGGTCGGGTCTCCGCGAACCTGCCGGAGAAGCCGGACCAGGCCGACCTGGGGCCCGCCGTCGATCAGATGCGGGAAAGCAGCTTCGGCTACTCCGTGGTCCTGGTCGGCGCGGACGGCCGCCCGGTCGCCTCCAACCCGACCCGGTTCCCGCTGGAACGAGTGCCCGCCAAGTTGCAACGCGTGGT
This sequence comes from Embleya scabrispora DSM 41855, assembly GCF_000372745.1. Lineage (GTDB taxonomy): Bacteria > Actinomycetota > Actinomycetes > Streptomycetales > Streptomycetaceae > Embleya > Embleya scabrispora. Next base: position 110,424 of record NZ_KB889672.1, read on the forward strand.
GCAGACCGCGGACAACAACGGCGGCTTCCACATGTACTTCCAGCGGATCGACATCGACGGGCAGCCCTACCTCGTCGGCGGCACCCGGGTGGTGCCCAACGGGCCCACGGGCTACATGTTCAAGTCGCTCAAGGACGAGCAGGCCGACCTCAACTCGCTGGCCCGCTACCTGATCGTGGGCACCCTGCTCGCGCTCGGCGCGGCGGCGGTGGTCGCGCTGTTCGCCGCGCGGCACATCCTGCGGCCGGTGCGCCGACTGGGCCACGCCGCGCGCGAGTTGGGCGCGGGCCGCCTGGACACCCGGTTGGACGTGCGCGGCTCGGACGAACTCGCCGACCTGTCCCGCACCTTCAACGACGCGGCGGAGAAGCTGGAGCGCAGCGTCGCCGAGCTGCGCGCGCTGGAGTCCTCCTCGCGCCGGTTCGTCGCGGACGTCTCGCACGAGCTGCGCACCCCGCTGGCGGCGATGACCGCGGTCAGCGAGCTGCTCGAGGAGGAGGCGGACAGCCTCGGCGAGCAGGGCGCGCCCGCCGCGCGGCTGGTGGTCGCCGAGATCGAGCGGCTGGCCACGCTGGTCGAGGACCTGATGGAGGTGTCCCGCTTCGACGCGGGCACCGCGGCGCTGGTGGCCGACGAGGTGGACATCACCGACCTGGTCACCGCGTGCCTGGACGCACGCGCCTGGATGGACGCGGTGGACCTTCGGGCACCCCGGGGCATCCTGGCCAAGGTGGACCCGCGCAGACTGGACGTCATGGTCTCCAATCTGGTCGGCAACGCGCTGCGGCACGGCGGCTCGCCGGTGACCGTCGAGATCCACCACGAGCCGCGCGCCACGTTGCCCGGCATGCTCGCCGGTCCGGGCGAGCAGGACCTGGTGATCGAGGTCTCCGACACCGGTCCCGGCATCCCCGAGGACGTGCTGCCGCACGTGTTCGACCGTTTCTACAAGGCGGACAGCTCGCGGGCCCGCTCCGAGGGCAGCGGATTGGGCCTGTCCATCGTGATGGAGAACGCCCGCATCCACGGCGGTACCGCGTTCGCCTCGAACATGCCCGGCGGCGGCGCCAAGTTCACCCTGCGCCTGCCGTTGGTGCCGCCCGAGCTCGAAGAGATAATCGACCCGGACGAGGGGGTCGAGGACGACGGCGTGCACGCCGACCTCGACGCGGAGAACGCCGAGAACACCGAGAATGCCGAGATCGCCGGACCCGCGAAGCGGGTCGGGTCGGACCTCGGCGACGGCGGCGGGATCCACTCCGGCAGGCACGACGAGCGAGGAGGCGGGCGTTGAGACCTCGGCGGCGGCTCCCGATCGTGGTGTTCGCGACGACGGGCGTGCTCGCCGCGCTCACGTCGTGCGGGATTCGGCCGACCGAGGGACCGGTGGGCGCCGGGAAGCCGGCCAACCGGACGGCGCCTTCCGCGCAGAGCCAGTTGCCCGGCTCGGAGCGGCACATCGTGTATCTGGTGAAGGACAACCGACTGCAGGCGCTGCCCCGGGGCGGCCGGCTGCTGCTGCGGCCGACCGAGGCGGTCCCGGACAAGGCGCGCACCGACCAGGTCAACCAGCTCCTGGAGGAGCTGCACCTGGGCCCCAACGACGCCGAGGCGCTGGACGGGTACACCACCGCGCTGCCCGCCGGCGGCTTGACCGCGGCGGATCGGCGCGAGGGCGATCCGCCCGCCCTGTTCCGGCTGGACGCGCCGCTGTCGGCGCTGGCCACGATCGCCCTCGGCCAGGTGGTCTGCACGCTGCAGAGCGCGTCCGGCGGCGACACGGTACTGCTCGCCGGGCGGCGCACCGCGCCGGAGAGCTACCGGTGCGAGAGCTACCTCGACATCAGCCGCAAGAACGCGGCCACACCGCCGCCCACCGGCTCGCCGTCGGCGTTCGAGAAGGACTGGCCGCAGGCCCGCCCCTCCGGGAAGTCCCTTAGTCCCCGAGGCGGATGACCGGCCGGGCCCTGCGGCGGATGTGTCCGGGTGTGGATCCGCCTACCTTCGAAGTACGACGACGCCGTACCCGGTGTCGTCGCATCGAGGAGGCACCGCCATGACCATGAGCACCGCGATTCTCAGCCGCCCGCGACACGGCCGCCGGATCGCCGGCGTCTGCGCCGGGATCGCCCGCCGCTACGGCTGGTCCGTCACCACCGTGCGTGTGGTGTTCGTGCTGTCCTGCCTGCTGCCGGGCCCGCAGTTCCTGCTGTACATCGCGTTGTGGATCCTGCTGCCCCAGGACTGAGCCGCACGGCCCGACCGCGCCGGCGCCTATCATCCGATCAACGGATGGGTAGGCGGGTCGATCGAGTGGTCTCGCGGGACCGGAGGATTCCGGGCCGGGCGCTCGGTCGGGGGGCGGGGACATGCAACCGGGAAGCACGCACAACAAGAACCTCATCGTCACCATGTCGGTGTTCGCCGGCGTGCTGGTGACCCTGGTCGGGCTGGTGCTGAGCGGCACCCTGGCGGTCGAGGCCGGGCGCACGCAGGCGATGAACTCGAAGCAGTACAGCGACCGCGACGTCGAGGACACCCGAGGGTTCTGGGATCAGAACCGGCAGGACGAGGCCAAGCCCCGGGGCAACGAGATCTCCCCCGGTCAGGAGCAGCCGCAACTGCCCGACCAGGAGCAGCAACGCCCCGACGCGGACTTCCGCCGGCCGCCGACGATCCAGGCGCGCCGGGTGGCCGCGCCGTACACCGAGCCGGACGTGGCGATCCGGGGCAAGATCTTCTTCCGGATGCCGGACGGCGTCGCCGAATGCAGCGGCACCGTCGTGCATCACCCCAGCGGGAACATGGTGTGGACGGCGGGGCACTGCCTGCACGGGGGCCGGGACGGGACCTTCTACGACCGGGTCACCTTCGTGCCCGGGTACAACGGCGCGGGCCGCACACCGACCGAGCGCGAGCCGTACGGGCGCTGGCCGGCCCGGCGGATCAAGGTGAGCCCCCAGTGGGCGCAGAACGCCGATCCGGGCGGCAAGGACGCGAGTGCGTCGCCGTTCGACTACGGCGCCTTCATCGTCGACTCGCGCGCCGGTCGCACGCTGGAGGACGCGGTGGGGCCGGGCGCGGACGTGTACTGGAACGCACCGCGACACCTTCGCGTGCAGTCCTTCGGATATCCGGGTGACGATCCCTACGACGGCACCACGCTCTACACCTGCTCGTCGCCGACCACGGACTTCCGCGAGGACGGCTGGCCGCAGCCGGACATGTTGTGGATGGGCTGCACGATGACCGGCGGCTCCTCCGGCGGGGGCTGGTTCGCCGAGGTCGACGGGCGAAGTTTCCTGGTCAGCAACGTCTCACTCGGGGTGACCTCGCCGGCGTCGCGCACCATGACCGGGCCGTATCTGGGGAACGTGGCGAAGGACATGTACGACTCGCTGTAGTAGTGCCGTGGGCGAGTAGTGCCGTGGGCGGCGACGCCCGGGCAATCACCGTCGGGGCATGACGAAGCCGTGTCCTCGCGCAGGACCGACGCGCGATGGACACGGCTCGCGTCGCGACAGGAGCGACCGGCTCCGCGCCGACGACCCGGCTCGGCGGCAGGGGCGGAACCCGGTGCGGATGCTAGAGGGACAGGCCCTGGAGCGGCGATTCGCCCAGCGGGGAGGACGCGCCCGTCGACAGCTGCTCGGTCGGCAGCGCGCTGACCGGCGAGCCCAGGCCGCCCTTGGCCGGGCCGCTCTGCTCGGCCATGTCGCCCATGCCCTGCTGCATGTCGCGGGCCGTGCCCTCGGCCACGTTCGCGGCCAGGCTGTCGAGGGGCGACTGGCCCGGAGTGAGCACCTTGCCGACGGGAAGTGCGTCGGCGACCTGGCTCACCGCGAACGGCGTGGCGGCGTCCGGCATGGCCGACTGGGCCGTCGAGGTGGACGGCGCCAGATCCTCGACCAGGCCGGTCACCGGCGTCGCACTCGCGGAGCCCGCGGCTCCCACTGCAAGTGCCGCACCGAGTCCGGCCGTGATGGCCGCCTTACGCGTTACCGATCGCATGTGCATCCTCGGGTTCTCGATTCGGGCGGGGCGAAATACACCCCGTAACGAAGTGAGATCGCAACGTAGCGAACCGAACGCGGAATGCGCAAAACGCCCCCTTCGGTCGGGCTCGACCGCCCGTTCGCCTGCGCGCGGCGGGGGCTCGGGGGTGCGCCCGCGATCCGAACGGGTCCGAATCGGGCGGGCGCACCCGCGAAAGGTCAGTTCCGACCGAAAAGCCATTCCGACTTGAGCGCGGCGTAGCCGGGCTTGATCACCTCGTTGATCATCGCGAGCCGTTCGTCGAAGGGCAGGAAGGCGCTCTTCATCGCGTTCACGGTGAACCACTGCAGGTCGTCCAGGCCGTAGCCGAACGCCTGGACGAGGTGCTCGAACTCCCGTGTCATCGACGTCCCGCTCATCAAACGGTTGTCGGTGTTCACGGTCACCCGAAAATAGAGTCGGCGCAGTAGGCCGATCGGGTGATCGGCGTAGGACGTGGCGGCGCCGGTCTGCAGGTTCGAGGTCGGGCACATCTCCAGCGGGATGCGCTTGTCCCGCACGTACGCCGCGAGCCTGCCGAGTTCGACGCTGCCGTCGTCCTTGACCGTGATGTCGTCGATGATCCGCACGCCGTGTCCGAGTCGGTCGGCGCCGCACCACTGGAGCGCCTGCCAGATCGAGGGCAGGCCGAACGCCTCGCCGGCGTGGATGGTGAAGTGGTTGTTCTCCCGCTTGAGGTACTCGAACGCGTCCAGGTGACGCGTGGGCGGGAAGCCCGCCTCGGCGCCCGCGATGTCGAAGCCGACCACGCCCAGGTCGCGGTGCCGATTGGCGAGTTCGGCGATCTCCAGCGAGCGGGCCGCGTGCCGCATCGCGGTGAGCAGCGCGCCGACCTTGATCCGGTTGCCGGCCGCGGCCGCGCGGCGCTCGCCCTCGCGGAAGCCCTCGTCGACCGCCTCGACCACCTGGTCCAGGGTCAGGCCGGCGGCCAGGTGCTGCTCGGGGGCGTAGCGGATCTCGGCGTAGACCACGCCGTCGGCGGCGAGGTCCTCGGCGCATTCGGCGGCGACGCGGAACAGGCCCTCGCGGGTCTGCATCACCGCCACGGTGTGGTCGAAGGTCTCCAGGTAGCGCTCCAGCGAGCCGGAGTCGGCGGCCTCGCGGAACCAGGTGCCGAGCGCTTCGGGGTCGGTGGTGGGCAGGCGGTCGTAGCCGACCGCCTCGGCGAGTTCGATGATCGTGGTGGGACGCAGCCCACCGTCGAGGTGGTCGTGGAGCAGGACTTTGGGGGTACGCCGGATCTGCTCGGCCGTGGGCGAGGCAGCGGGCGTGTTCGGGTGGCTGCTGTACATGAAAGGACTTTACTGCCTACGCGCGTAGATCGTGGTGCTTTTTTGGGTGGCTTCGTGTGTGTTGTTGGGCGGCTTGGTTGGGGGGTGGGAGGGGG
>NZ_KB889673.1:0-13052 GCF_000372745.1 Embleya scabrispora DSM 41855
CGCCGGGCCGGAAACCGGATTTCTGGCTTCGCTCCTATGCGCAGACGCGTACGTTTCCCGAGTACGTGGCGGTGTGGGCTCTCCAGGCGGATGGTGCGCCGGACGCGGACAAGCCGACATTCAGCGTCAAGGCGCAGAGCCGGCCCGCCGGCGACACCGCCCCGGTGTTCTGGTGGACCGACCCCAGCCATTTCTGCTATCGGGCCACTCCAGGAACCCAGGCACCCCCCATCTGGACCCTCCTCGGACTCGGTACGGGGGCTGTGCGTGTCGGTATCCGTCGCACCGTCCTCAGCATCCAGACGCTCAGCGGGTTCGCCACCCCCGGCGGCACGGAATACGCCCTGCAATTGTGGGAGAAGGACACCGGCAATACCTTGCTCGCCTACTGGCCCCGCGCCGGCAGCACCGACGGCCGCAACCCGGAGTTCTGGGTGTTCCGTAAGGGAAAGACGCCTGCGGACGCCGGGGAGTGGTTCAGCTTCGGCACCCGCGAGAACGCCGCCGGCGCGGAGGAGTCGCTGTGGGTGGACAGGGTTTCCCCGCCCAAGCGCAACACCGGCCCGGTCTTTCGGTGGGGTCCGGCGGAACAGACGTATCTGGCTCGGCCCGGCGTCCGGTCGTCGCCGGCACAGACCTGACATTCCGGCGGACGAAGGGGAACATCCGTATGGGTATGCCGGTTTCCGAGTTGAGGAGCATCCTTGACTCGGCATCGAAGGATTTCGTGCTGTCGGCCGAGACGCTGGATATCGCGGACGCCGAACCGTTGTTCACCGACTACCTGGGCGGTGACCTGGACTTCACCGAAGCCACCGGCGACAGCGCCGGGCTCAGCGTCTCGGGGGATCTCGCCCTGCCGGGCGTCGAATCGGGGCGGGTACCGGCGATCGCACGATTCCTGACGGACGACGACGGTCTCGCCGTCATCGGCGTCGAGGTCGTCGCGACGTGGCCGACCTGGCAGATCGATCTGCCCTACCTCACCTGCGACCTGAGCTCCCTGTCCGCCCTGGGGTTCGCCTCCGCCGCGCTCGCGCTGCTGGCGGCGCCGAACGAGGAGGGCGTCCTGTGGCCCGGTGCGATGGCGGCCCTCGCATTCGCCGGAGCGGGCCGCGCCGAGCACCTGCTGATGGCGCAGCAGGAACTGACCGGGGTGTGGCGCGTGGTCGGGTACTTCGCCGACCGCCTCACGTTCGCCTCGCTGACGTCGCTGGCCGCGCTTCCCTTCGTGGACGCCGAGGTTCTCGGGGATGCCGCGCTCCCGGACGAGATCCAGGACATCCTGTCCTCGCTGTCCCTGGTCAGCATCGGCGGCGCCTTCGACACCCGAACCGGACGCTTCCGCGAGATCACGCTCGACCTGCGCCTGGACACCTCCGACTGGGCGGTTCTGCCGGGCGTCCTGACCCTGGACGAACTACGCCTGTGGCTGCACCTGATGACCGCCACACCCGCACCCGCCCCGGGCGGCGCCGGCTGGCTGGCCGCCGCGGGGCCGCTCGAATCCGGGCCACCCGGTGGGGGACTCGCGGCTGCTCCCCTGCTACGGGGCGGACTGTCCGGGCGATGCCGTCTCGACGGCGGATATGTCCTGGAGGCGGCGGCCACCTTTCCCGACGTCTACCTGACCGCGTCCGTGTCGAATCCGACCGGTGGCGCTGACCTGATCGGTGATTCACTCGAGGGGACCGGCCTGCCCGCAGGTATCGCCCTGCGTCGTCTCGCGGTGGGATGCGCGCCCCGATCCGGCGTGTACACCCTCGCGCTCGCGCTGGACACCAACTGGGAGTTCGCCCCCGGCCTCGAACTCGAGCAGTTGTCGCTACAGTTGACCCACGGTGGCGCGGCCACGGACGTGGCCGTGACCGGGGTGGTCGACCTGGACGGTGTGCCGCTGATCCTGGAGGCCCGCAAGGGCCCCGACGGCTGGGCCGTCGCCGGGAGCGCCTACGGCATCGGCCTGGACGCGGCGGCCGGATGGTTCGCCACGACGTTCGGCGTGCCGTTGCCGGGTTCCCTCGCGGGCCTGGAACTGACCGAGGTCCACGTCGCGGTGAACTCCAAGCCGGCCGGGTCGGTGACCCTCACCGGGACGCTTCCGTTGGGCGACGCGGGCAACCGCGCCGCGTTCACCCTCGACGCCCAGGTCGCCAGGGACGCCGGCGGGAAGCCGAGTGTCACGTTCGCCGGTTCCCTGGACCTGGATCACGGCGGCACGGGCACGGCGTGGAGCGCCCGCTGGAACGCCACGGACCGGGCGGTGCCCCTGTTCGCGCTGCTGGCCGCGGTCGGTGTGGACGGCATCGACGCGGCGGAGCAGGTGTGGCCGGCCGCACTGCGGCCGGCGCTGCGGTCGCTGGGGATCGTGTACGACTCGGTGGGCGGCCGCACCGTGTTCTCCGCCGCCGTCGACCCCCTCCGGGTCGTGGTCGCGTCCGGGCGGGACCCGCAGGGCCGCCGGGTCACCGCCGTGCAGGTCGTGGTGGCCGCGGAGACCGGATTGTCGTCGCTGCCGCTGCTCGAGGGCATGATCCCGCCCGCCGCGGATCTGATGCTGCACGGAATCCGACTCCTGTACACCTCGGCCCCGGTGCCCGCGCCGCTGTGGGCGGGCCTGAACGCGGCGATCGTCGCGGCCGGGTCCGAACTGACCCTGCCGGCGCTGGAGCCGGGCGCCGGCGGCCTGGGCGCGGGCACGTGGCTGGCGGTCGACTACACACTCCCCGGCATCGCGCGATCGGTGATGTCGTTCCAACTCGCGGGCCCACGCCCGCCGGGCAAGCCCCCGGCCCTGGAACCCGCCCGAACCTCCTCACCCCCGCAGCCTTCCACCGCCCCCGGCGCGTGGCTGGACGTGGGTCGCGCGTTCGGTCCGTTGCACGTGGCCAGGATCGGTTTGGCCTACACCAAGGGCACCGTCTGGCTGATGGTCGACGCGTCCCTGTCCGCCGCGGGGTTGACGATCGGCGTGGCGGGACTGGGCCTGGGCATCGACCTGAACGGCGAGGGCTCGTTCCCGGTGCGGACCCGCTTGGACGGGTTGGGCGTGGGCTTCGAACGCCCACCGCTGCACGTCGCGGGCGCCCTGGTCAGCCGCCCGAACCCACCCGAGTGGCCGGTGTTGGTCCAGGGTTCGTTGACGGTGGAGTTGGCCCCGAGGTTCAGTGTGTTGGCGGTCGGCGCCTACCAGAAGTCGCAGACCGGGGCGGTGTCGTTGTTCGTGTTCGGGCGGGCGTCGGTCCCGTTCGGGGGGCCTCCGCCGTTCCACGTGACCGGGTTCGCCCTCGGTTTCGGCTACCAGTNGTTCGATGTATTGCTGCAGGGTCATGTGCCTGGTCTCGGCGGCCTGGCGGGCGGCGTCGGCCGCGTCCTCGTCCAGGCGCACGTTGAGTTGTGTTTTCGCCATAAGTCGATGCTAGCAAATGCTAGCAGGCGTGTCGTGGGCACCGACGGTCACCCGCGTGGCGAGCCTGCGGACGGTGGTGTGTCGCCGGCGTCGTAACGTGCCCGCCACCTCGTTGGTTGAAAGCGCGGTGGACTGTCGCTGCGTGAGGTGTCGGCCGCCGGCTCCGAGGCCGTGCGCAAGATGCCGGTCCGCGCCCTGCGCGAATCGCTCCCCGACATCGTGAGGATCGGGATGTTCAGGGACTCGGCCTTGGCGCGTTTGGACTCGGCCTTGTGTCGGGCGACGACGAGCGTGGTCTTGGCGGAGACGCCGGATGCGGCCCGGCCGCCAGGCCGCTCGGTGGGTCCGTTCATCTCGCTACGGGACAATTCCGCCAGGACCCCGGTCACCGTGCCGGTGACGACGACGGCTTGGCCCGCCAACGGCTGTCCCACCGCCCATCACCTCCCCGACACCGTGGATCCGGACTCGTCATCGTCCAGCTGATCGTCTGCCCTGGACTCGAGCGCACTGCCGATGCCGGAACCCCGAGCCGACCGAGTCCGGACGAACCGGCGGCGTGAACGTCCCGGGTGGGCNGCGTTGATCCGGTCATGTGTCGGACAGTTCCGGTCAGCTTCGCTCGGTGGGTTCCCGCCTGGTTGGTGGCGTGTCAGGATCCGGACGTGCCAGGGGTCGGGGCGTGGGGTCCCGGGGGCGCGGTGGGTGGGGTCGGGTTCATGGGTGCGATGTCGGGGCGAGTGGTCGTCGGTGTCGCGGTTGCTGGGGCGCGTCGTGGCGTGGTGTCGGCGAAGGGGAACCCGTGAACGGGACAACGGCATGGAACCTCATCTACTCGGGGCGGCGTTCTCCGCCGTACACGAGGAAGCTGGTCGACGAGAAACGCGACCCGGCTGATCTGGACAAGCTCAAGCCCGGTGGCATCGAGCTGAGCCGTCATCACGTCATTCCCGACGCCTCGCTGCGCGGGTTCTGGAACACGGTCCTCGAGAAGGAGTTCCCCGAGGACTCTGGCGCCCCCACGCCGTTGACGACGGCGTTCCTGGATCTGGTGCGTGTCCTCGCCGCCAAGCGCGTGCCGCCCGCGGGTTATCCGGGGATGACGAAGCCGAACGATGATTTCGTGGAATTCGCCGCCGGGTTCACGGCGTCGAAGTACCACCACGACCCGGACGCGTCGACCCCGGACGGGCTCGACGATCTCCTCGACCTGTTCGCGTATCTCCCGGCGAACCTGTTCATCGGACCCGACGGCAAGAATCGTTCCGACGACCCCGGATCCAAGCTCGAGGAGTACTGCGGGCCCGTCGTCGGAGCGGAACGCTTCGCCTTCCGGAAGAAGACGTTCGGCCACCTGACGAAGTACCTCGCGGACCCGGACCGCTTGCAAGCGGAAGGGGTCGCGTTCGCGAAGGCCTACCGGGAGATGGCCGAGGCCACCGAAACGACCGAACCGTGGGATCTGAAGGCAGCGCAGTGGAAGCCGGGCGCGACTGCGGGCAAGTTCGCCCTGGCCACCCACCCCGGCAGCGCTGTCGCCCCGGACGTGCCGAAGCCGGCCGCCGTCGAGGCGTCCGACGATCGGATCCCCATCGGGGACGGCGAGTTGGTGCTGACGGTGTGGTTCGAGGAGGACGGCCACCGTCACCGGCGCGGCAGCCTGGCCGACATCGCGATGGACGACGTCCTCGCCTGGATCACCCGGGAGTGGGGGCCGGTCGACGTTCCCGAAGGCCTGCGCGAACTCGTCCTGTACCGGCTCACCCTCGACATCTGGCAGGACCCCGGGGCGGAGGAGTGGCAGTTCACCGTGTCCGCGGCGACGACCTTCGGAGGTCTGGCCACCGACCTGCTCCTGTACCTGCGCCGCGTCACCATCGGCACAGGCGGCGCAGGCAGCGAGTTCTCCCTGACGGCCGAGGCCGGGTTCAAGGTCGGCACGGGCGAGGACGAGTCTCGGATCTGGTTCCTGGGGGAGGTCTCGCGCACGAGCGGTCCGCAGAACGCGTGGGCGTTTCGGGGCACCTGGGCCGCGGACGAAGCGGGCTTGACCCTGTCCGTGCTGGGTGAGGCCCTGGGGTGGGCCGGCGCCCGGGAACTCGACGAACTCCTTCCCCCGGCGTTGCGGCCCGAGTTGCGGGAGGTGACGCTGGTCTACGACTCGAGGACCGGGCCACTGATCGGGGCCCGGTTGGCGACCGTGACCGTGGTGGCGGCCGCCGTGCGTCCGGAGCCGACCGCGGGTTTGGTGTGGTGTCTGCAGGTCCACACCGCGGTGGACGCCGGCCTGGGGGACCTGCCGTTGCTGAGCGGAGCGCTCCCGCCGGCGGCGGATCTGCGCCTGGTGGCGATGCGCGGTGTCCTGACGTCGGAGGCGTTGACCAAGCCTGTGCTGGATCAGCTCAACCAAGTGGTCACGGCCGCGGACCTGCCGCCGTTCCCCGCCGCTCCGACGACCCCGACCGACCCGGGCGGGGGCCTGGGGCGCGGCGGGCTGCTGACGGTGGACTACGCGCTCCCGGGCGCTCCCGTAGCCGCCCTCGTCGTGTCACTGGGCACAGCGAAGCCGGGCGCCTCCTCCACCCCGGTCGCGATGTCGGCTGCCGCGGGTGGCACCGGTGCGGGTGCGTGGTTGGACGTGGGTCGCGCGTTCGGTCCGTTGCACGTGGCCAGGATCGGTTTGGCGTACGACAAGGGCACGGTGTGGCTGATGGTCGACGCGTCCCTGTCCGCCGCGGGGTTGACGATCGGCGTGGCGGGCCTGGGCCTGGGCATCAATCTGAACGGTGAGGGCTCGTTCCCGATCCAGACCCGCCTGGACGGGTTGGGCGTGGGTTTCGAACGCCCGCCGCTGCACGTCGCGGGCGCCCTGGTCAGCCGCCCGAACCCACCCGAGTGGCCGGTGTTGGTCCAGGGTTCGTTGACGGTGGAGTTGGCTCCGAAGTTCAGTGTGTTGGCGGTCGGTGCTTATCAGAAGTCGCAGCACGGGCAGGTGTCGTTGTTCGTGTTCGGGCGGGCGTCGGTCCCGTTCGGGGGGCCTCCGCCGTTCCACGTGACCGGGTTCGCCCTCGGTTTCGGCTACCAGTCGAGNGTGCGNGTNCCNGAGCAGCACGAGATCGGATCCTTCCCGCTGGTGGCGGGCCTGGACGACGAGGACTTCCCGTCGGACCCGCTGCAGGTCCTGGCGCGGCTCACNGGNGNCGAGAATCCGTGGGTGAAACCGACCCAGGGTCAGATCTGGCTGGCCGGGGGCCTGGACTTCACCTCGTTCGAGTTCGTCCGCACCCGCGTGCTCCTCCTCCTGGAGGCCGGGAGCGACCTCACCCTGGCGTTGATCGGCCGGGCGAACGCGCGTTTCCCCNANACGGGNACNGCCTACGCCCGCATCGGTGTGGACCTGCGGGTGGTGTACCAGTCCAAGCGGGGTGAACTCGCGGTCACCGCGCAGCTCGTCGACTCCTNCGTGATCGANCCNGCGTGTGTGCTCACCGGCGGGTTCGCGTTCTACCTGTGGTCNGGNNNNAGCGCGTACGCGGGGGATTTCGTGGTCACCGTCGGCGGCTACCACCCCGACTACAAGGTGCCCGCGCATTTCCCGGTGGTGCCGCGGTTGGGGTTCTCCTGGTCGCTGGGCNCGGTGAGCATCACCGGCGGGTCCTACTTCGCGCTCACCCCGAACGCGGTGATGGCCGGCGGGATGCTGGATGTGCGGTACCGGTCGGGGAACGTGGAGGCGTGGTTGACGGCGAAGGCCGACATCCTCGTCCAGTGGGCCCCNTTGAGTTTCCGCGCGGGGATCTCGATCAGCGTGGGCGTCAAGGTCAAACTGTTGTTCACGCTGCGCGGCGAGTTGGGCGCGTCGCTCGACTTGTGGGGGCCGCCGACCGGTGGCACGGTCACCGCGAAGTTCGTGTTCATCACCGTCACCGTGCGCTTCGGAGCACAACTCCCGAGTCCACCCCCGCTGACCTGGTCCCAGTTCGCCGCGCAACTGCTGCCGGAGCAGGTCCCGTTGACGGTGACCGCGCTGACCGGCCTGCTCTCCGACGCCGACGCCGACCCGGAACTGCGGGCGGCGCGGGTGGAGGCGGGGGAGGAGCCGTGGCTGGTGGACCCCGCCGCGTTCTCCTTCGCGGTCGCGACCGTCGTGCCCACCAAACGCGTCCGCTTCGACACCCGCCCCGACGTGGGCGAGAAGGGCGTCGACATCCGCCCGATGGGCAAGACGAACCTGGACGGCCTCCTGCACGTGCGCGTCGAATACAAGCCNGCCGACGCCGGCCGGCACGCGGCGTGGCGCGCAGTCCCGGGCCTGGATCGGTGGATCGTCGAACCGCAGTACGGGCGGGTGCCGTTCTCGGTGTGGGGCGACCCGGCGGTCAAGGCCGAGGACGCGCTCAAGCCCGGCCACGAGGCCATGCTCACCCACCTCACCGGCCTGCACATCACCGTGCCCCCGCACCAGGTCAACGGGCAGGACCTCGGTCCGATCGCCGAGAGCGACCTCGCCTGGGAGACGCTCGACCCGGACGCCCCGAACCCCCTGAACCCCGCCGACCCGCCCGCTGGCTCCCCGGTCCGCGTCCCGGCACCGCCCGGCACGGGTGTCGCCGTGGTTGCCGACGGCCTCGCCACCTTGTCCTCGGCCGCCGCCCGCACCCGCNTGCACGGCGCACTCGGGGCCCTGTTGGGGCACGACGACCTTCCCAACGGCACCCTCGGCACATACGCCGAACAGGCCGAGACCGTGGGCCTGGACGCCGACCCGCTCCTGCTCACGCACGACACCGCACCGCCCCCGCCCGAGTCGGCCCTACTCGTCCTGGACGACACCACCGCCTCGGTACTCGCCGTCGATCCCGACACCGGCACCCTCCTGGGGCGCGCCCGCGGACTCGCACCGGGCCCGTACCTCGCCTGCGCCACACCCGACGGGACCCGCCTGTACATCGCCGGCACCTCGGCGAGCCGGCTCGACGTCCTCGACAACGCCACCCTGCGCCCGGGCCCGCCACTGACCACCGACCTCGGTGCAAGGCCCCACGTACTGACCCTCAACCGCAACGGGACACGACTTGTCGCCGCCCGCCCGGCGCCACAGTCCACCACCGCCGTGTCCATCGACCTCACCGGCGCCCGCGAACCGGTCACCACCGACGCGTACGAATCCCAGATGAACCGGATCGACGCGCTGGCCGTGGACGCCGAGTCCGGGCGCCTTTACGCCGTCGAGACGAACACCGGCAAGACCGCCGCGTTCGACACCGAGACCGGCATCTACATCGGGCACGTCCCGGAACCGGCGGCGCCCCTGCGGGTGTCGGCGGTCCCGGGACAGGACGTGCTGTTCGTATACGGCTCCGAGCAGGGCGGCAACGGGATCGTCCAGGTCCGCCCGCGCCCCCCGGCATCGAAGTACTACGAGCCCTACCGCTTCCCGAAGAAGGGAACCGCGAAGGCCATGCTCGTCGACACCAACAACCAAGCCGTCCTGGCACGCGCGTTCACCGACGGCACCGGGCACCTGGCGACGTTCGCCGTCCAGAACGGCACCCCCGGAAGCACACGCCTGGTCTCCGACGTCCCACTCGATACGGCGCCCCTGTCCCTGGCCCTGGACCCGCGCAACCGCCGTTGGGTCCTGCACGCCGAGTCCGTGTCGGTCGTGGACGGCGCCACCCCGCTCGGCACGCTCGCGCTCGACACCACGCCACTGGCGATCGCCTTCTCCGCCGACGCCGCCCAGGCGTACCTCGTGTGCGCCGACACCACCATCGCCGTCGTCGAGATCGGCGACACGGGCCCACACCTCGTCGACCGGTGGAACCTGCCCGACGGCACGGTCGCCTCCGCCGCCCTGTTCACCCTGTTCACGGCCGGCGCGTCCACCCGGACCGCGTTCACGCCGTCCGCCCCGGAAGGGACCGCCCGATGACGGACCAGCTCGACGACCGCGCACCGCTCGCGGATCCCGGCTTCGTCCTGCGGTTCCAGGACAACCGCGAACCCGCCGTACCCGCCGGCAAGTTCCGCATCACCGCCACCCAGTCCGTCACCGACCTGGACACCGGCACCTACCTGGACCCCGTCCACGAGGACTTCGAGATCCGCGCCCCACAGTTCGCCCTCGACCCGGAANTGGTCCACGCGGTCAACCCCGCACCGCATGCCGCCGCGGACTTCTCCACCACCCTGGCCCACGTCACCCTCACCGACCCTCTCTTGCCCTGGAAACGCCACCTCGCGGAAACCGATCGCGCCGAGCCCACCGCACCGTGGCTGGCCCTGCTGCTGTTCGCCCAAGGCGAGCTGCCCGACGACCCCGGGGCGGACGCTGCGACCGTCGCCATGACCGCACGGCAACTCCTCACCGACGCCCCCGGCATCCGCCACCCCGGCATCGGCCACCAGCAGATCGAAGGCGACCCCGACGCGCCCTGCGCCACGATCGACATCCCCGGTGACATCTTCCAGACCGTCGTTCCGCGCACCGACGAACTGCGCCACCTCCTGCACGTGCGCGATGTGCGCCCCGACCCGGGCCTGCGTGGCGAACAACTCGCCGAGGGCGAGTTCGCCGTCGTGGTCGCTTCCCGCCTGCCCGACCGCACCATCGAGACCCGATACAGCGCCCACCTGGTCTCCCTCGAAGGCTGCCGATCGATCCTGGCCGACGCCGACGCCGGCACCCTCACCGCCCACGTGCGCATCCGCCTCGCCGCACTCCACAGCTGGGCGTTCACCAGCATCCCAGCCCCCGGCGGCGGCTTCCCCGGACGCGTCCGCAACTTCCTCCGCGACGACAACGACAACAAACGCGACCTCCTCCTGCGCCTGCCCCAGACCCCGCCCACACCCCCGCCCGGCGTCGACCCCGCCGCCCACACCGCGGCCCACGACCGCCTGGCCTCCGGGCACCTCCCGCTGCCCTACCGCGTGGAGACCGGCGAGGTCACCTACGCCTGGTACCGCGGCCCGTTCACCGCCGAACCCGCCCAACCCCTGCCCCCCACCCCCGAGGACGGCTGGACCAGCGCCGCCCAACTCCTGGCCTACGAACAGGTATGGGGCATCTTCGACACCAGCCGCGCCGCCGCCTGGACACTCGGGCGCGCACTGGCGCTGGCCGACGCGGACTTCACCGCCATGCTCACCGCCTGGCACGCCAAGGCCCGCGCCCGCGCCGCCGCCATGGCCCAACGCCTCGCAGCCCCCAGCCTGGACGCCGCCCGGCCGCCCACACCGCACGACACCGCCGCCGAGGCCCGAGCGGCCACCGGCACCGACGCGACCCTCCAACCCCGAGCCGAAGCAGCCCCCAACCCCGACCCCGACCCCAAGGCCGAGGCCGGGCCGGCCGCGTTCGCGGCCCGGCAGGCCCGCGCGCTCGGCCACCGCCCCTTCGGCACGCTGCTGGAGGCCCTTGTCGCGGACGGCTCCGCCGCCCGGGTGCTCCGCGCGGCCACCCACCCCGCCGACGCCCGCAACGCGCCGGTACCCGCGCCACGGCGCCGAGGCGCGGTCGCGGGCCGGCGCGGACAAGGACGGGCCGCCCGCGCGGCGAACCTGCTCGCCGACCCGCCGGCCGCGTTGCGCACCGCGCTCGCCGACCTCCTCGCCCTCGAGGGCGCCCCGATCGTCGCCTGGCTGGACCGCCTACGGCTGCTACACGGTGTGCCGTTCGCCGACCTGGTCCCCGACGAACGGATGCTGCCCGCCGAGTCGTTGCGCCTGTTCCACGTCGACCCCGGCTGGCCCACCGCCCTGGCCGCNGGGGCGGCGGGCATCGCCATCACNGGCGACAACGACACCGACATCACCCACATGGCCGCCCCCTGGGCCCACGGCGGCAACGCCGACCCGCCCCGCGCCGGCGTCCTGATCCGCTCCGCCCTCGTCCACGAATGCCCCGGACTCCTCGTACGGCCCTACCACGGCCACGAACCGACNCGCNNNCCGATCCGNGTGCTGCGCCAGGACACGCTCGCNNCCGACGTCCTGCTCGTCCTGTTCGCCGACGTCCCCGACGAGATCGAACTCGCCGAACCCCCCGAGGGCCTGTCCTTCGGCATCGACACCGCCCGACGTCCTGCTCGTCCTGTTCGCCGACGTCCCCGACGAGATCGAACTCGCCGAACCCCCCGAGGGCCTGTCCTTCGGCATCGACACCGCCCCCGGCGGCATCCCGGTCATCAGCCTGCGACGCCTGGACGCCCCTGTCGCCCAAGGGATCCCCGGCGAGGCGTTCCCCACCCCCGCCGGCACCAGTGGACTTGACGCGTACCTGCGGCCCGACCCCTCCGGCAGTCCGGCGATCCTGGACCTGCGCCCCACGGACCCCGCAGGACTCCTGCGCGCGCTCGGCGCCCGATTGGCCGCCCTCGGGCAGCCCTCGGCCGCCGCCTTCGGACCGGCGGGCCTGGCCGTGCAACTCGTCAACACCCCACGCCGCCANCTCATCACCCGCACGGCCAACACAGCGCAGCCCACCTCGACGACGGGCAGGGACACACCGTGACCGACCCCCGAAACCCCGCCGCGACCCCCGGCGGCCCCGCCATCGCCGCAGCGGCGGAGCAGCCACTGGTGGTGCCCATGCGGGTGGAGGCGCTGACGGTGAACGCACGGGTGCGCCAAGCGGAGGTGTTCCAGCGCTGGCAGGCGAACTACGCGCTGACCCGACTGCACCTGTCCCCGGAGCCTCCCCCGTTCTCGAACACCGACCTGGGCTTCAACGCCGACCCCGACCGCGAGGGCGTCTACCTGCACTGGCAACTCCCCGAAGCNCTCACCGCCGGAATCGACGAGACACCCGACCCCGACCCCGAGCACGACACCGGGAAAGCGGACGGGGGAGAGGTCGGACCGGAGTTCCCCACGGTGCCCAACCGATGGCTGGTGGTCCGCCAGGCCGTCGCCACCAGGCCAGAGACCCGCACCGAGAGCGGCTGGATCGTCGAGAGCGACCACCTCGACCCCGAACACGGCGCCAGCCCCTACCTCCACCCCCACGACGGCAGCCTCACCCGCATCGGCCGCCGCATCGANCTGGCNACCGGCGGCTGGACCGAGCCGGGGACCCCGNCCGGCGGCATGTTCCTCACCGCNGTNGGCCCCGGCCTGNCGACGTTCGCCGCGTACCAGCCCTACAACACCGACGTGTTCTCCATCCACGACCGCCTCACCGACCTCGACCCCACCCTCGAATGGCGCCTGAACTACCTCGTCGCCGGCTGGTACAGCGACCCCACCAGCGACCCCCTCACCGGAGNCCTNNNNGCNCGCNTGGCCGCCCTGAACTGGGTCGCGAGCGGCACCGCGCCCGCCTCGGCCCGCACCCTGTGCCACGGCACCGTCCCGGACGTGCGCTGGCAGCGCGTNGGCGGCGCGATGCCGGCCTCCGACCGCCCCGACTACGTCACCGTCGCCCTCGGCAACACCACCGCACACGCCACCGGCGCCCTACGCGAACACGCGGCCCACCGNGCGGGNGAGCCACCGGACGTCGCCGCCCTGCTCACCGCGCTGCACGCCGGTGNGCTCGACCTCCTCGACGAGGCCGACGGCGAGTTCTCGGCCGAACGCGCCCTGCACGCCTCCTGGTTCACCCCCACCCCCGCGGGCCACACCTGGGTCCTGGAAG
>NZ_KB889673.1:14332-16471 GCF_000372745.1 Embleya scabrispora DSM 41855
AGGACAAACCCACACCCCCCACCCCCCTCGACACCGACCCCTACACCGTGCCGCCCGGCACCTGGGACGAAGACGAGGAGGACGAGAACCCGCCGCTCGCCTGCCGCTGGCCCGACCGCCTGATCACCGGCGTCACCGTCGCCGGCCGACCGGTGTCCGCGACCGACGCGCAGACACCGAAACCGCGCAACCTGCCCGCTCCCGACGGGCTTTCCGCGGTACTGGCCGCCCTGTTGCGCGAGCTCTTCCACCTGGCCTCCTCCAACGCCCCCCGCCTCGCGGCCGTCACCGGCCACACGGGCCAGGTGCAGGCCCTCGCCGACGCCATGCGCGACCCGCACGCCAACGCCGTCGGCACCCCNGGCGCGTACACCCAACAATGGCGCCAACCGTGGTCACCGCTGTTCTTCGAGTGGAAGGTCGACTACTTCCCCATCGAATGGCACGGCGACCCCGACGGCACCGAACCCGACCGGGCCAACTGGGACTTCGACGGCGACCGCTACCACTGGCGCGGCACCGGCGCCAACCCCGTCCCCCTGACCCTGCGCGGCCGACAATTCCTCACCCCCACCCCCGGCCGCACCGACGCCGCCGCGCTGCGCCAGTACGCCCGCACCCACCCCGGCCCCGCGGCGGGCGCCCTGCGCGCGCTCGCCCGTCAGGCCGACGACGGCGACCTGTTCTCCCAGCAGATGGTCGGCTTCACCGAACAACTCACCGCCCGCGGCCACACCCCCGCCGTGATCAACCCCCACCACCTGCTCGACCCGGACCTGCGCACCGCGCTCGCCGAAGCCGCGGGACGCGTCCTTCCGCCCAATCCCGGCCACCGCCCCCACCCGTTCGAGGGCTGGAACCCGTCCCTCCACCAGCCCGTGCGGGCGGGGCAGTTCGCGTTCGAACGCCTCGCCGTCATCGACCGCTTCGGCCACGCCCTCCCCGCGATCTACCCGGACCCGCGCGCCCTGGACNTCGACGACGACGANCCCGGCGACGTCATCGCCCCCGGCACCCCGGCCCGCCGCTTCGCCCCCGAACTCCCCGAGGAACTCACCCCCACCCCCGAGAACCCCGACCGNCCCGAGGACGGCCTGCGCACCATCCACCCGCCGACCTGGTACCGCTTCGCCCAACTCACCCCACGCCTGCTCCAACCCGCACGCGCCCGCTTCACCCTCCTCGACGCCCTCGACGACCACACCCCCCTCACCCGCACCCCCACTCCCGAGGCCACCGCCGTCGGGGCCTGGCTCGTCCCCGCCCACCTCGACCAAGCCCTGCACTGCTACGCACCCGACGGCGCCCCCCTGGGCGAACTCCGCACGACCCTGCCCCCGGACGGCACCGCGCGGGTGACCTGGCACGCGCTGCCCTACTCCCGGTATCCCGACCGGGACGACCTGCGCGACGACTTCCCGCACCTGCACGCCTTCCTCACCGAACTCAGCGCCCCCGCACGAGGGCCCGCCGCGATGCGCGCACTGCTCACCGTCGTCGACCGGACCCTGTCCACGACCGCGCCCACCGGCGGCACCCCACCAACAGCCACCCCCAGCGTCCTCCTGGGACGCCCCATCGCCCTGATCCGCGTCAGACTGCAACTCGACCTCGACGGGCCACCCCCGGCCGACCCCTCCTGGGAGAACCTGCGCGAGGCCGAACCGCCGGGCTATCCCCACTACCGGTGGCCGATCCGCCTGGGGGAGCGCAACGAACTCGCCGACGGCCTCGTCGGCTACTTCCGCGGCGCGCGCGGCACCACCGACTACACCCTCCTGCACACCGTCCTCGACCACGACGAACTCCCCGACCAGGGCCGCGCCTACTTCGACCCCATCGACACCGGCGCCGGCCTGACCCTGCCCGCCCGGCCACCCGGCTCCGACCCCGACGATCGCGAAGCGGCGTTCCTCACCCTCCTCGCCGACCCCCGCGGCACCATCCACGCCACCACCGACATCCTGCCCACCGCCGAGATCAAACTCCCCACCCGACTCGTCGAACCACCCCTCGCCGCCCTCCCGGTCTCCTTCCGCCTCGGCCCCCTCCCCACCGCCCCGGCCCCCGAAGAAGCCCGCACCGGCGAGGCCCCCGCGCTCACCCTGCCCCGACCCTCCGACCGCCACGGCACCTGGA
>NZ_KB889673.1:16494-120120 GCF_000372745.1 Embleya scabrispora DSM 41855
CCCCACGCCTGCTCCAACCCGCACGCGCCCGCTTCACCCTCCTCGACGCCCTCGACGACCACATCCCCCTCACCCGCACCCCCGACCCGGACGCCACTGCCGTCGGGGCCTGGCTCGTCCCCGCCCACCTCGACCAGGCCCTGCACTGCTACGCACCCGACGGGGCCCCCCTGGGCGAACTCCGCACCACCGTGCCCCCGGACGGCACCCCGCGGGTCACCTGGCACGCGCTGCCCTACTCCCGGTACCCCGACCAGGAAGACCTGCGCGACGAGTTCAAGCACCTGTACGACTTCCTCACCGCACTGCGCGCACGAGGCCCCGCCGCGATGCGCGCACTGCTGACGGTCGTCGACCGGACCCTGTCCACGACCGCGCCCACCGGAGGCACCCCACCGCCGGCCACCCCCAGCGTGCTCCTGGGACGCCCCATCGCCCTGATCCGCGTCAGGCTGCAACTCGACCTCGACGGGCCACCCCTCACCGACCCCTCCTGGCAGAACCTGCGCGAGGCCGAATCACCGCCCTACCCCCACTACCGCTGGCCGATCCGGCTCGGCGAGCGCAACGAACTTGCCGACGGCCTCGTCGGCTACTTCCGCGGCACACACGGCGCCACCGACTACACCCTCCTGCACACCGTCCTCGACCACGGCGAACTCCCCGACCAGGGCCGCGCCTACCTCAACCCCATCGGCACCGGTGTCGGCCTGACCCTGCCCGCCAGACCCCCCGGCTCCGACCCGGACGACCGCGAAGCGGCGTTCCTCACCCTCCTCGCCGACCCCCGCGGCACCATCCACGCCACCACCGACATCCTGCCCACCGCCGAGATCAAACTCCCCACCCGACTCGTCGAACCACCCCTCGCCACCCTCCCGGTCTCCTTCCGCCTCGGCCCCCTCCCCACCNCCCCGGCCCCCGAAGAAGCCCGNACCGGCGAGGCCCCCGCGCTCACCCTGCCCCGACCCTCCGACCGCCACGGCACCTGGACCTGGGCCCAACGCGACGGCGACACCTGGACCACCACCCCCACCGACGCCGCAGACGACCGAGCCCAACACCCCCGCCCCACCCCGACGCTGCGCACCGGGCGTCTGCAGCTCCGTCCCGACCCCGCCGACGAGACCGAAGGAACCCGCCGATGACCACCGCCGTGCGCACCGCCCAGGACTGCAAGCTGAGCTACGCCCTGACGACGACTCCCAACCCGTTGACCGCCAGTCCGCCGAACATCGTCCCCGGCACCGAGGACGAACACGCTTTCGCCGACATCGACATCGTCGTCTCCAACAGCGGGAACACGCCTGTGCGGTGCTCCAGGATCGCCATCGTGCTGCCCGTCGGCTCCCGCGCGCGTGACATCGCCGTCACCGGCGAGGGCATCGACGCCTACGTCAGCCCCGAGACGGAATGGACCGTCGTCGACATCCAGTCCGACGTCCTGCTCGCGATCCCCACCGCCGAGACCGCCGTGTTCGCCCCGACAGGCGACGACGCCGAGCCGTCCGTGGCGCGTTTCGAGGTGATCCCGCGCTCGGGCCGCGACATCAGCGTCGACGGCCTCTACATCCACCTCGCCGGCATCAAGGTCAGCACCAAGAGCGGCATCGCCCGGATCGACATCGAGGAATGGGCCACCGACACCGAAGGCCCCCTTCCCGAAGTCCCCAACACCATGAAGCTCGACGTCGCGAAGTTCCCCTTCCGCAGCGGATCCGACCCCCACCCCGGCATCGGCCGCGCCCTGGTCGCCCTCGAGGGAACCGGCCGGCCCCCGGCGACGAAGATCGCCGCCGGCGCCCCCGTCGTCCTGGAATGGCACCACCAACGCGGCGACAACCACGAGCTGTACGCCGACGGCAAACGCGTCGGCGCCTCCCAGGCCGAACTCGAAGCGATCGCCGGCGGCAGCCGCTGGCCGATCGACGCCGGCCTCACACGCGACACCGCCTTCGCCCTCAAGACCAGCACCCCCACCCCGACATCGGGCCATGTCGTCCGCTGGGACCACGTCACCGTCTGCGTCAGCAATCCCACCCTGGACGCCCTCACGGTCTCCGACACCCTTCACGCTCAAGGCCCGACGAAGGCCCACACGACGCTTGCCGTCGGCGGCGAGCTGGTCCCCGGCTCGGTCCTCTCGGTGGCCGGCATGGCCGCCGCCACGACCGTGACCGCCACGGGGGAGGTCAAGGGCGCCACGGTCACCGGTACGACAGCGGTGAACGGCGCCGTGGTGACCGCCACCGGCGAGGTCAAGGGCGCCACGGTCACCGGCACGACAGCGGTGAACGGCGCCGTGGTGACCGCCACCGGCGAGGTCAAGGGCGCCACGGTGACGGCAACCGGGCAGGTGCGCGGAGCCACGATCAGCGCCACCGAGAAGGGCGACTTCGCCAGCGCGACGATTGGCGGCACACTCACCGTCCAGGGCGCCGTCGCTCTGTCCGGCGCCATGAGCACGCTGTGGCCCCGCTTCCAGGTGCCCACCGGTAACGGCTTCCACGGAAGATCCTTCAAAGCCCAAACCGCGGGACTGGTCGTCGGCGTCGTCGACGTCGGCGACACCGGCACGAACGGCACCGTCCGGGTCCTCGACCAGGCCGGCACGACATTGGCGTACGCGGCCTGGGAGCACAGGGGATCGGCCACCGTCGTCGCCCGGATCAACAAGGACCAAACCTTCCAAGTCGGCTCCACCCGTCGCTGGGACCCCAAGGGCGACGCGTACTGCACGTTCTACTGGCTGCCGTTCGGCTCCGGCGCCGCCACCGCGCTCGCGCTGGACGACCCCGAACCCAACACCTGACCCCTTCCGCGCAGCAGCGCCGGCCTCGCCGTCGGAACTGCACCGGTCAACCCCGTCGCGGACCCGGGCAACGTCGAGCAGACGCGGCCGAGCGCCGTTCTCCCCGCCGACTCGTCCACGAGCAGGCGGGGCACCGGCGTGTTTCCCGACCAGTGCAGGCACGCGGCATTCGCCGGAATCACCACGGATGATGCCGCTGTACCTCCTCTCACAGCTGCGCCGTGCGTTGCCGCGAGCGACGTGCCGAGGGACGGAAGCGGACGGCACCTCCAGGGATCGGGAAGCCGGCGGCGTCGTCGGTACGACGCGCGCGGGTGTGGTGCCTGATTCAGCCGCCGGTGAGGTCGAGCACGTCCCACTACGACGCGCGCGGGTGTGGTGCCTGATTCAGCCGCCGGTGAGGTCGAGCACGTCCCACTTCGGGCCGTCCGGCCGAGTGCCACCAGGCGGTGGCCGTCTCCACGCGTGTCCCCGGACGCCGTCGCCCCCGCGCGCGGCCTCCCGACCGTCCATGAACAGGGGGGTCTCCTCGACGGCGCGGGCCGCCACCCCGTGTGGACGTACCGGCGATCGCCTTCGCAATGGCGCGCTGTGAGGTGACACCCGGACTGGGCCGGCTACTCCCGAGGTGTGACCGGGAGGGTTTCGTCGAGGAGGGCGTCGAGGATCGCTTCGAACTCGTCGCGGTGGCGCTCTCGTAGGGCGCACAGGGCTCGGACCTCCAGTTGCCGGAGCCCGTCCTTCGCGAGCATGAGGCTGTCGCCGAATCTGCGCAGCGCCGATTTCCAGGGCAGGTGCCAGAACACCGGGGCGCAGTCCGGCGGGGGTCGCACGCCCATCCGCCGCAGTTGCTCCCCGGTGGCCGACACGATGCGGCCTCTCGTGGCCAGGTCGTCGAGTCGGCGCTTGAGGTTCACGCTTGTGACGTGCGCGTACGCCTCGGGAGAGGATCGCTTCCTCATGGCCTGGACCTTGTAGGCCACCACGCTGGTGCTCACCGGCGCACTGCACTCGTCCAGAGCCGCGATCACCTCCTCGTCCGTGGGTCTTGTCCAGGCGCGGGTGTCGATCTCGTAGTCGTCGTGGACGACTTCGGCGCCTGAGGTCGCATCGTGGGCAGCCTCATATGGACTCTTGGAGTGCACGGAACTCTCCTGCCCGCTTCGAGCGAGTACGTTCCGCGATGCTTTCATCACCACGCCCGGGCGGGCCGGTGAACGCCTGATTCAACCCCGAACGATTGACGCTGGGCTTCGTCGGCGGCAGGCGCCGCGCGGTGGGTGCGGAAATCCACGACGCGCTCGACCGGCGCCGGTGACCAGTCCCCGCTTGCGGACCGCCGCCAGAATGCCGTCCAGGATCTCCGTTCCGCCGTCCGCACCGATCAGCCGGTCCCTGAATCTCCGCCCGATCCCACCGCCGGTGGTCGTCCACGTCCGCCGACACCTCACCGGGCACGCACGTCCGGCGCGCGGGCCCGCCCTTCGCCACCGCCGGCAACCGGAATCTCGCGTAGCCGCTCCCGGCGGGCGTCGCCCGCAGCGCCTCGAACACGGTCGGCGCGCCCTGCTCGGCCGGCCTGGGCCCGGTACGGATCCTCACGTCACGAGACGCCGCGTCGCGTGCCGCCCACCGCCCGCGAAACCCCGACCGGGGCAACCGATCCGTTCCGGCGGTCGGCGGCGGGCCAACGAGACGATCCGGCCGAGCGTCGCGCGCGTACCGGGACCGCTCCCGGTCGAGGCACGCAGATGCGCCGCCGCCGTCGTGTGGGCGTTTTCGGACAGTTCTCGACCGAATCCCGCGATTCCCACTCCCGTGTGGATACCGTGAGCGTGATTGGCATGACGGTCCGTCACGGCGTTGCGGGTGTGAAAGGTGCTGGGTTCATGTCGCTGGGAAATGATGCGGTCGCGGTCGCCACGTCGGGTTCGCTGGTCGCGGTCGGGGACGACCGTTTCCAGCAGGTGTCGGGACTCCTGGAGGCGGCGGAGGGCAAGGTGATCACGGCCGTGGCCGCGGGGAGTTCGTTCGCCCTGGCGGTGACCGCCCAGGGCACGGTCCTGGGTGCGGGGAAGGACACCGACCACCAGGTGTCGGGGCTGATCGAGGCCGCGAAGGGGCATCACGTCACGGCCGTGGCCGTGGACGGCAAGACCAGCGTCGCCCTGACCGACGACGGCACGCTCCTGGCCGCCGGAGCGGGCGCGGACCGGGTCCTGGAAGCCATCGGCGGCGAGAGGATCGCCGCCGTCTCCGGCGGCGCCGGGTTCTTTCTCGCCCTCACCCGGGCCGGCGCGATCCTGGGTGCCGGGAACGACGGTTCGCAGCAGATCTCCGGCATCCGGGCCGCAGCCCAAGGCAAGCGCGTCACGTCCGTGGCGGCCGGCGTCAACGAGAGCCTCGCGGTGACCGACGAGAAAACCCTGCTGATCTCGTGGGACCTGCCCCCGATCCTGGCACAGATCGCCGCACTCACCGCCGGCAGGAGGGTCGCCGACGCGTGCTCCGGCGGGGACTTCGCCCTCGCCGCCCTCGACGACGGCACACTGATCGCCACCGGCCGAGACGACGGGGTGCGGGCGATCCTGACCGCGGCGGCCGGGGGCACGAAGATCACCCGACTGGCCTCCAATACCGGCGCCACCTGGGCTCTCACGCCGGAAGGAACCCTCCTGGCCGCCGGCAGGGACGGCTACGAACACATCCCCGCACTCCTGGACGCCACCGCGGGCAGGCAGGTGTCCACCGCCTCCGCGAGCGGATACCTCGCCCTGGCCGTGATCCGCGAACCCGACCGGGGCTGCGGCCCCCTGGAACCCGGCCAGATCTGCGCCTCGTTCACCGTCGCCCCCGACCCCCACGACGTTCACGTCCTGTCCTTCAAGGTCGGCGGCGACCACCGCGAACTCACCTCCGGCGCGCCCTGCGCGGCCCTGGACACCCGTGACACCGAGGCCACCCACCTCATCGTCCGCCGCGCGTCCACCTCCCAGGACGTCGCCACCGGATCCGCCTACTTCACCCACGACAGCGCCACCGGCACCGTGGACATCGACCCCGACAAGAGCCAACTCCCCCACGGCCTCACCCACCGACGCACCGACGGCAACCGCTTCGCCTTCACGTGGACCACCTGACCCACACCCCACCCCACCCGGAGGGACGACGGCATCCGAGCCCCGTGAAGTCGTCGTGCTCGCTCGACGGCTCTCACGGTGTCCGGGGCGTCGGGGTTGTCCGGGCCGGGTCGGCGGGCTCCACGTCGTCGCCCCGGTGGGTGGCTCACCGCCGATCGACTCGCTCACCACCCACGGGCGGCAGCGAAATGATCGACGCGATCATCGCCGTGTTGCGGGCGGTTTGTTCGCGAGCCGTGACGACCCAGGTGGGCGCGAGCCCGATCGGGGCCGCGGGGGCGGCCGGGCGGCTGCCCCGGAAAAAGGGGGAACCGGTGTACGTACATCCTGCGACGCACCACGTCCGCGCACTACGCGGTGACCGCGCGCATGGACCTGCTCGCCGCCGACGCGATGGACCGGTTCGTCGCCGCGCACCCACCGACGACGAACGCTCCCCCTACTACCACCGCCACGGCCGCCGCCACGACATCGACCCCGTCGAGGCGGTGCGGCGCCGGAGCGCCCGTCCGGTGAATACCCTGTCCGGGCGTCGTGGCGACCCGGACCGCGGGCGGGGACGCCGGGCCGGGAGGTTCCGGGCGTGCCGGTGCCCCGGCCGGTGGGGGAACGTCTCCTCTCGCGGGTGCCGGGCGACGTGCTGGTCGCCGGGCTCCGGCGAGGGCGGGCACGCGTTCGTCGTACCGACCGTCATGTCGCTGATTCGGGAGGCAGACTGCCGGGTTCCGGCAGCGAAGACGGCCCTGGCTGTATCCCTGTCTCCCTGTCGTGGCCGCGTCAAGAACGTGTAAGTTCCTCCTCGGTGTGCCGGGAAGCCTGGTCGGCGTCGGGAGAACTCTCTTCGTCGATCGGGGGCTTGTCGTGGTGCTCATCGCCGTGTTCGGTGTCGCGCTGTTGGTGGCGGTGTTGTTGTCGGGGTTGGCGGCGCGGTCGGTGTTGTCCACGTCCTTGCTCTTTCTGTGCGGCGGCGCGTTGGTCGGCGACGGCTTCCTGGGGCTGATCCACATCACCCCGGACAGCGGGATCGTGTCGGTCACCGCCGATCTGGCGTTGTTCGCGGTGTTGTTCACCGACGGCATGCACGTCTCCTTCCCCAAACTGCGCACCACCTGGCGCAATCCCGCCCGCGCGCTCGGCCTGGGCATGCCGTTGGCGTTCGTCGGCATGGCGTTGGCCACGCACTACCTGGTCGGGCTGGACTGGACGACGTCGTTCCTGGTCGGGGCCGTGCTCGCGCCGACGGACCCGGTGTTCGCGTCGGCGATCGTCGGACGCAAGGAGGTCCCGGCCCGGTTGCGGGAGTTGCTCAACGTCGAGAGCGGCGTCAACGACGGCCTCGCGCTGCCGGTCGTCCTGCTGCTGATCGCCGCCGCCGGACCGACCGCGCACTCCGCCGAGGCGTCCCCGGCGAAGATCGGCGCCGAACTGGTCGCCGGACTAGCCCTGGGCGTCGTGCTGCCGCTGCCGATCCACCTGCTCACCAAGTTCAGGCTGCTGGGCGCCGAACCCAAACTGCAGCCGCTGTTGGCGTTGGCGACCGGGGTGATCCTGTACGCGACCTGCCACCTCACCCACGCCAACCCCTACCTCGCGGCGTTCTCCGCCGGCGCCGTGCCGGCGTCGATCTCGCCGGAGTCCAAGGCGGTGTTCGAGCCGCTCGGGGAGGCGCTGTCGGAGTTGGCGAAGTTCGCCGCGCTGCTGGTGTTCGGGGCGCTGCTGACGCCGAGCCTGTTCGGGGACCTGCCGGTGGGCGGCTACGTCGCGGTGGTCTTGGCGATCGTGGTGATCCGTCCGGCGTCGCTGCTGGTGTCGCTGGTGGGCACCGACATCGACCGGCGCGAGCGGCTGGCGGCGGCGTGGTTCGGGCCCAAGGGATTCGCGTCGGTGGTGTACGGCCTGCTGGTGCTCCAGTCGGGCATCCCGCACGGCGAGCGGGCATACACGGTGATCGCGGTGTGCATAGCCTTCTCGATCGTCGCGCACAGCAGCACGGACGTTCCCGTCGCCCGCGCGTTCGACGTCGAGGACCTGGTCGGCATCCCGGACGACGACGCCGCTCCGGTCCACGCCGTGGCCGTCAGGAAGCCGCACATGCACACACCGGGGACCGGATCCGCCGTCGGCGAGAACGAAGGAGTTCGTGATGCGCGCACGTGACCTGGCGACCGAGTACCCGGTACTCCCCTTGGACAGCGACGCCCTGGACGCGGCGCGGCTGCTCGCCGAGCAACGCCTGCCCGGGGTGCTCGTGTTGGACGCGGCCGGGGAGCCGTACGCCATCCTGCCCGCCTCCCGCCTGGTGGGGCTGCTCGTCCCGGGCTATGTCATCGACGATCCGGCGCTGGCGGCGGTGATCGACGAGCCGCACGCGGACCGACTGTGCCGGGCACTGGCCGGCCGCACGGTCCGCGAGTGCCTGCCCCGGGAGAAGGCGGTGCCCTCGGTCGCCGACCCGGACGACACCGCGCTGGAGGTCGCCGCGCTGATGGCGCGCGAGCGCAGCCCGCTGGTGGCGGTGGTCGAACGACCCGGGGGGCGTTCGACCACCGCCACCGCAAGGCCCCGTCTTCTCGGTGTGATCACGGCGTCCCATCTGCTCGAACAATTGCTCGGGGTGGCATGAACGACTGGCACGGCTGGGCGGCGGTCGTCGTCTTCGTCGGCACCTACGCACTGATCATCAGCGAGAAGATCCACCGGGTCGCCGCCGCCATGGGCGGCGCCGGCCTGATGCTGGCGATCGGCGCGACCGACGACGTCTCCGCGTTCTACTCCCAGGACAGCGGGATCGACTGGAACGTGATCTTCCTGCTGCTGGGCATGATGATGATCGTCGGCGTGCTGAAGAAGACCGGCATGTTCGAATACCTGGCGATCTGGTCCGCGAAGAAGGCACGCGCGAAGCCGTTCCGGGTGATGGTGATGCTCATCGTCATCACCGCACTCGCCTCCGCGCTCCTCGACAACGTCACCACGGTGCTGCTGGTGGCGCCGGTGACACTGCTGATGTGCGAACGACTGGCCCTGCCCGCGGCGCCGTTCCTGATCGCCGAGGTCATGGCCGCCAACATCGGCGGCACCGCGACCCTGGTCGGCGACCCGCCCAACATCATCATCGCCAGCCGCGCCGGCCTGACCTTCAACGACTTCCTGGTCCACCTCGCCCCGCTCGCCGCAGTCCTGGTCCTGGTGCTGATCGGCCTGTGTCGGGTGATGTTCCGCAGCACCTTCGTCTACGACGAGGACCGCGCCGCCGAGATCATGGCCCTCAACGAACGCGAGGCCATCCGCGACCCGCGCCTGCTCGTCCAGGGCCTGGTCGTCCTCGCCTTGGTCGTCGCCGGATTCGTCCTGCACCCGATCCTGCACTACGAACCCAGCATCGTCGCCCTGCTCGGCGCCGGCGTGCTCATCGCCGTCTCGACCGTGGAGACCAACGAGGTCCTGGGCGAGGTCGAATGGCCCACCCTCGCCTTCTTCGCCGGCCTGTTCGTGATGATCGGCGGCCTGATCGACACCGGCGTCATCGACCACGTCTCCACCGCCCTGTCGAACGTGATCGGCGACGACGAACAAGGCGGCGCCCAGATGATGCTCGGCGCCTCCGCCGTCCTGTCCGGCGTCGTCGACAACATCCCCTACGTCGCCACCATGGCCCCCATCACCGCCGACATCGTCCACGACATGGGCGGCACCGGCACCCACGTCCTGTGGTGGGCACTGGCCCTCGGAGCGGACCTCGGCGGCAACGCCACCGCCATCGGCGCCAGCGCCAACGTCGTCGTCCTGGGCATCGCCGAACGCAACCGCCAACCCATCACCTTCTGGCAGTTCACCAAATACGGCCTCATCGTCACCACCGCGACCGTCGCCGTCTCCTCGCTCTACCTGTGCGCACTCTACGGACTCCTCACCTGACAGCGACCCTCGAAGCACCACCCGCACCGAGCACCCGAGCACCCGATCACCCCGGTTCCACGCGCTTCGCGCACCACGACGATCCACCGAAATTCCTTCACCACACGCCCGGGAGGGTGCGCATGACCGTGGCGGTTGAGCGCCCGTGCCGAGCGGGAGAGGTACGTTGCCGTCGTCGGTGACGGCAACGTGCGCATGGTCGTCGAGATCGAGCAGTGGGCGCAGCCGCCCGACGGGCGGCGCGCGTTCCGCGGCGGCGTGTTGTCCTCCGGTCACCGCGTCCACGACGCCCTGGTCGGCGGGCCCGACCCGGTACCGACCGACAGCCGCAACCCCGTCGCGTATTTCCGGCACCCGTCGGAGGCGGGCACCTGCCGCTGCGGCTGTGGCGAGGCCGTCCCGGGCGGCGAGTGGGCCCAGGGGCACGACCAGCGCCCGTTGCACGGTGTCGTCAACGATGACTTCGGCGGCTCCGTGGGCCGGTTCCTCGACTGGTACGAGACGAACAAGACCTCCGCCGAGGTCTGATCCTCATCGGGTTCCTCGGGCTGCGCGGCCGGCCCGAGGAACCCGATGCGCGGGGCAGTGCGGCCAGCGACGCCCCGGGCTACTTCCTGAACGCGGCCGGGAGGTGGTAGCGGGGGACGAGGATCCGCCGTGTTCGTTGTCGTGGTCGACCGCTCCGACCGCGACCAGGCGCCGCGCGGCATCGAGGACTTGGTCGACGTCTCCCGGTGCGGTGTCCTCGCCGGGCAGCGGGATCGGCCGCTGCTGAAGGCACAGCAACACGAGTGCGGCCATGGTGCGTTCCCCGCGAGCCGGGATCAGTCCGTGCCCGAGCGCCCACAGGGATTTGGCGGCGTCGACCTCGACCGGCTGACCGTCGAGGTCGAACCGGTACGCCGCCGGGAACACCCGATCGCCGATCACCTCGACCCGCTCCCGGAACACCACGCCCCGCGTGAACGACGGGACCTCGGCTCCCGACCGCGCCGCAGGGACACCACTTGCACGAACCCGACCTCGACGACCCAGGTCCCGTGAACTCCCCCTGCGGTGTGGCGGTCACGCCCACGCGGACCACTCGTGCGTCGGCCTCGGCTCGTCCTTGTCGCGGGGCTGCTCCACGTTCCCGCGTTCCCGTGCCCGGATCGCGCGTTCCGGCCGGGCGTGGGCGGGGTGTTCACCGATGCGGGCCGGGTGGGTCGGGTTCCTCGGTGAGGGGTTCGGCGGCTGCGAGGAGTCGGTGGACGGCGTGGGAGAGCCCGGCTCGCCTACCGGGTCCGGTGCGTTCGGGCCGCGGCGGTGTCCTCGCGCGCTGTGCCCGCCGGACGCGCGAGCGGGTGGCACCGCCCAGGTCCCGGACCGCGCACGCCGGCGTACCGGGGCACGGGCGGTCGCCGGTCGGCTCGGCGGTCTCACCGTCCTTTTCGGCCGGTGATCAGCAGGACGAGCAGGACCACGACCGCGCACGCGAGCACGACGACCAGGGCGGCGAGCGTGAGAACCGTCGCGTACAGGTCCGCGGCCGCGCGCCGCACGGCCTCGGCCGCGGCGTGGAGTTCGTGTATGCCCTCGCGGAACCGCTCCGCGGCCAGGCCGCCGGGACCGAAGGACCGTGGATCCATCAGCGTGATCCGGCCGTCGGTCTGCATCATCGGCAACCGGCCGCTGTCGAGCGACTGCGGCCTGCGGGAACGACCCGCCGTACTGCGGGCCCGGCGTCCTCAACCGGCACCACAGATCAGGGACTTCCGCAGGCAGGTGCGGGTCGTCGGGGAGCGTGCCGTCCCAGTCGGCGTGCGGGACGTCGTACCAGTCCCGGTAGAGCCCGCCCGGCGGACGCAGACGGCTCAGGTCACAACCCGCGGCCCGCTCCCGAACGGAGGATCGCGGGCGCGCGGAGGTCTTGCGGGCCTTGGGTTTCTTCTTGGGCATGCCGAGCCCCCGGCCTGGGAGCACGACGATCTCCCGAACCCGCTTGGCGACCGGGACGAAACCGGGTCGCTGTGGATCACCGACCCCACCCTGCGAGGCCACCGACAACCCCACCCCCGTGGACGCGTAAAGCGCCTGCGCCTGGCTGAAGAGCTCCTGCGACTCGGCCCGGTCCGATGTGGATTGTGCTTGTGGCCGGCCGAGCGCCTACCCGAGCACGGTGATGTTGAGCGAGCCGGTGTGCAGGGTCTGGGTGCTGGGCTTGGGGGCCGTGGTCAGCCAGGGGTTTTCGTCGGTGCCGGAGTTGGGGACGTAGAGCGGGAAGTCGCTGCCGGCGACGATCAGGGCGAGCCGGTGGCCGGGGCGGACGCGATAGCCGGTGTGACCGAGGTCGATGCGCAGTTCGCCGCGCCCGGTGCCCTGCGCGTCGCCGCGCACGATCATGCGGGCGGTGCCGTCGGGGGCGACGTCGAGGAGCTTGGCGAGCACGTCGAAGGTCGGCGCGGTGCTCTCCGCGTCCAGCGTCAGTTCGACGGGGCCGGCCAGGTCCAGCGGTTCGGTGCGCACGGGGCCGGTGAACAGCAGTACGTCGTCGCGGTCGGCGACGGCCTGCTCGTCGGGGTGGAAGCGCAGTTGAATCCACGTCATCGGCAGGGTGGAGGGGACCAGTGCCTCGGGGTTGTACCGCCAGTCGACGCTGGAACCGGACGCGTCGGGCTGCTCACTCAGGCTGCCACCGGGGGCCGCGCTCGTTGCGGCCTGGGCATCGGCCAGGGAGAGCGAGACGGTCCGCGTGCCCTCGGGGGGCCACACGTCGGAGGTCTGCCAGCCGACGTGGCCGAGGTGCCAACGCACCTTGGGCAGGGTGTCCAGCGGCTTGGCGCCCTTGAGGAAGACGTCGAAGAAATCGAGCGCGGGACCGAGGTAGGAGTCCAGTGACTCCTCGCTCATGCTGTCGTCGGTGTGAGGTGCGTCGTGGAGCGGGTAACCGTTGTGGTCGCTGCTGCCCGCCGACAGGTACTGGACGGCGGCCCAGCCGGGGCGCTTGGCGAGCTGGGTGTAGTCGTACATCTGGGCGGCCCCGATGTTGTCGTACCAGCCCACGCACTGCAGTACGGGCACCGGGCGCGCGTCGTAGGGGTGGACCGTGCCGTAGGCGTCCACCGGGACGGGGCGTGGCACGGTCAGGTCGAATGCGGACGAGCGGGCGCCGATGGCCTCGAAGGCCGCCTCGAAGGCGTCGCGCAGCGGGCGGATCGAGTAGTCGGGCTCGTACTCGTAGGTGTCGCGGTCCACCCAGTGCGACGCGAGGTAGAGGGCGCCCTCCATCCACGGGACGCGCCGGATCGCCGGATCGCCGGGGTTCATCACGTGCGGTGCCCAGCCGGTGGA
This sequence comes from Embleya scabrispora DSM 41855, assembly GCF_000372745.1. Lineage (GTDB taxonomy): Bacteria > Actinomycetota > Actinomycetes > Streptomycetales > Streptomycetaceae > Embleya > Embleya scabrispora. The sequence goes on from NZ_KB889673.1 coordinate 29,695, forward strand.
GGTGACCCGGGGGACGATGGCGCGCAGCGCGGGGTGCTGGCCGGCCACCGCAGCCCACTGGGCGAACCCGTAGTAGGAGTCGCCGAACATGCCGACGGCGCCGTCAGACCACTCCTGGTTGACGATCCACTCGATGGAGTCGTAGCCGTCGTTGACCTCGCCGCTCCACGCCGCAGTCTCGCCCTCGGAGCGGAACTTGCCGCGGACGTCCTGGACGACGAGCGCGTAGCCGCGGGCGTTGAAGCGCTCGGCGACCGTGTCCATGAAGACGAAGCTGCTGTTCTTGTCATAGGGCAGGCGAACCAGGACCGCCTGCACCGGCTCGTCGCCCTCGGGGAGGTAGACGTCGGTGGCCAGGCGTACGCCGTCGCGCATCCGCACCATGGACTGGCGGGCAGTCGACGGCACCGGCGCGGCGGTGATCCGGGTGAACTCCAAGGACATGACTTCCCCTAACTGATGGGCGGCTTGGACGGGCGGGCATACTCGCGCCACCGGTCGCGATCAATAATGGCGAAATATCGTTGTATTCCGCAGTTTTCTGGTCGACTCAACGCACCGCCCCCGCGGAGTGGAGGTCGGCCAGGTCCCTCGGGGTGCAGCCGAGGGCGGTGAGGACTTCGTCGGTGTGTTGGCCGAGTTCGGGAGGCGCGGTGCGGATGGTGGTGGCGGTGCGGGAGAGCTTGAGGGGGGATCCGACCATCGTGATGGTGCCTGCGGAGGGGTGGTCGATCTTGGCGATCATGTCCCGGGCCAGGACCTGGGGGTGGGCGAGGGCCTGGTCGACGGTGTTGATGGGGCCCGCGGGTACGCCGGCGTCGGAGAGGACCTTGCCCCAGTCGTGGGCTGAGCGTTCGGCGAGTGCGGCTTCTATCAGCGGCAGGAGTTCGTGGCGGTTGCGGACGCGGTCGGGGTTGGTGCCGAACCGGGGCTCTTCGGCGAGGTGGCCGAGGCCGACGGCGGGGGCGAAGCGGCGCCACAGGCCGTCGTTGCCGGCGGCAACCATGAGGTGGCCGTCGGCGGTCGGGAAGGCCTGGTACGGGACGATCGTCGGGTGGGCGGAGCCGTAGCGCGGCGGGGTGTCGCCGGTGACGAAGTAGCCGCCGGCGACGTAGGTGAGCCAGGAGATCTGGCCGTCGAGGAGCGAGACGTCCACCCACTGGCCTTCACCGGTGCGGTCCTTGGCGCGCAGGGCGGCGAGCATGCCGATGCAGGCCCACATCCCGGCGGCGAGGTCGGCGGCGGCGACGCCGACGCGTACCGGCGGGCCGTGCGATTCGCCGGTGACGCTCATCATGCCGGACAGCGCCTGGGCGATCGCGTCGTAGCCGGGCTCCTGGGACATGGGGCCGGTCTGCCCGTAGCCCGAGACCGAGACGTAGACGATGCCCGGGTTGATCTCGCGTATCTGCTCGTAGCCGAGCCCGAGGCGGGCGACCGCCCCGGGGCGGAAGTTCTCCACGACGACGTCGGCGGTGGCGGCCAACTCCTTGACCAGCTCACGGCATTGCGGGTTCTTCAGGTCGACGGCGATGCCGCGCTTGTTGCGGTTGACGGTGTGGAAGTACGCGGCGTCCGCGCCTTGGAAGGGCGGGCCCCAGGCGCGGGTGTCGTCGCCGCTTTCGACGTTCTCGACCTTGATGACGTCCGCGCCGAGGTCGCCGAGGATCATCGTGCAGAACGGGCCGGACAGGATGCGGGACAGGTCGAGTACGCGCAGCCCGGCGAGTGCTCCGTCGTTCTCGAGCCAGGGGGAGGTCGTCTCGGGGACAGGCATGTGTACTCCGTTCTGGGGGCGGCGGGGTGCGGGCATGAGTGCGCTCGCGTGGTCGCCAGGGTGCTCCACGCCGCTCGCCGGTCCGGTGAGCGTGTGCAGAGGCCGATCAGGTCCGCGAATGCGGAGGTCGCGAGGTCGTGGCGTCAGGACTTGGCGTTGGCCAGCTGGAAGGCATGGGCGATCCGCAGGAGTTCCAGGTCGCCGGCCGGTCGGCCGACGAGCTGGATGCCGACGGGCAGTCCGTTGTCGGTGTATCCGCACGGCACGGAGATCGCGGGCAGGCCGGTCGCGCTGATGTAGTACGCCGAGCGCATCCAGTCCAGGTAGCCGGTCTGGCGGACGCCCTCGATCTCGTCGGGCCACCGCGTTTCGACCGGGAAGGGCGGCACCTGCGCGACGGGCAGCGCGAGGACGTCGAAGTCGTCGAAGAATCGGGAGACTTCGGCGTACAGCCGGATCCGGTGCCGCTCCGCCCGCGCGAGCTCCGGCCCCGACAAGCCGAGTCCGGCGTCGATGTTCCACAACGTGTCGGGGTTGAGCGCGGCGCGGTCCTCCTCGCCGAACCATTGCGCGTAGTACCAGGCGCGCCACGTGCGGAAGGCTTCGTCGGCACCGGTGAAGTCGGGTTCCCGGTCCTGGACGAAGCAGCCGAGTCCCTCGAAGACCGGGCGCCCGGCGGTGTCGAGGACGTCCGTGACGCGCTTGTCGACCGGGAGGCCGCCCAGGTCCTTGCCCCAGGCGACCCGCAGGCCCTTCATCGGCTGCGGCACCAAGTCGCGGAACCGCGCTCCGTCGCCGGGCCAGGACAGCGGACTCGCCGGGTCGTGGCCCGCGATGACGCTGAGCATGAGCGCGACGTCCTCGACCGTGCGGGCCATCGGTCCGTCGACGGCGAGTGTGCACCAGTCGCCGGACGCGGGTACCAGGCCCGCGCTGGGCCGCAGACCGACGACGCCGCAGAAGCTCGCCGGGTTGCGCAGCGAGCCGCCCATGTCGGTGCCGCTCGCCAGTGGTGCCATGTGTGCGGCGAGCGCCGCGGCGGAGCCGCCGCTGCTTCCGCCCGCGCTCCGGTCCGGGGCGTACGGGTTGCGGGTGACGCCGAAGACGGCGTTGTAGGTGTGCGAACCGGTGCCGAATTCGGGGGTGTTGGTCTTGCCGAGGGTGATCGCGCCGGCCTGCTTCATTCGGGCCACGATCCGCGCGTCCCGCGTGGGGACGTGGCCGGCGTAGATCGTGGATCCGTACGTCGTGCGCACGCCCGCCGTGTCGTGCAGGTCCTTGTAGACGACGGGGACGCCGTGCAGCGGACCGGGCGTGACGCCATGGGCGAGTGCCCGGTCCGCCCGGTCCGCGTCGGCCAGGGCGTGGTCGGCGGTGAGCGTGACGATGGCGTTGATCTCGGGGTTGACCCGTTCGATCCGGTCGAGATGGTCCTGCACGGCCTCCCGGCTCGACACGTCGCGGCGGCGGATTCGCGCGGCCAGTTCGGTCGCGGTCAGCCGGTGGAGACTGGACACGGTTCTCCTTGTTCGATCACCTTGCGCAGGCGCATCACTTCCCGACGGGCGTCGATGCCGGCCGCCCCCACGACCTGCCCCTCGCGCACGAAGCACGCGAGCGAGGGGCCGATCATGCGGGTCTCGGCACCGGGCTGCCAGGACCCGAGCGCGTGGATCTTGTGCTCGTACTGGTCGGACCAGACGTAGCCCACCGGTGCGTACGGCGCGGCCTGGCCCAGCAGCGTCCGCGCGGCGGCCATACCCTGCTCCACCGCGTTGGAGTGGTGCTCCGAACGGGTGACCCCCAGGCGGGGGTGTCGCCAGCGGGCCACGTCGCCGGCGGCGACGACGCCGGCGACGCCGGTGGCGCAGGTCTCGTCGCACACCACGCCGTCGTCCAGCTCCAGACCCGAGGACGCGAGCCAGCCGGTGACCGGCGCGTTCCCCACGCCGACGACGACCACGTCGGCGTCGACGCGGGTGCCGTCCGCGAGCATCAGGCCGTCGACGCGGATGTCGCCGGTGACGTCGACGACGGCGGCGCCGCATCGGACGTCGACTCCGTGGTCGCGATGGATCCGGACCAGCAGGTCGCCGAAGGACGGGCCCAGCGCCCTGCTCATGAGGGTGGGGGCCGCCTCGACGATCGTGACGTCCAGGCCGAGGCCGCGGGCGGTCGCCGCGACCTCGGCGCCGATGAATCCGCCGCCGAGCACGGCGACGCGCGGGGATCCCGCGAACTCGTCGGCCAGGCGACGGGCATCGGCGGCGGTGCGCAGGGTGTGCATGCCCGCGAGGCGGGGCAGCGCCGCGGGCCAGCGTGGCCGCGACCCGGTGGCGATGACGAGGCCGTCGAAGGGGTGGACGGTCCCGTCCACCGTGTGCACCTCGCGCCGGCCGAGGTCGAGTCCGGTGGCGGTCGCCCCGAGGTGCAGCTTGATCCCGAGCGCGGCGTAGGAGTCCACCGGCCGCAGGCTCAGCTCCTCCTCGCCACAGTGTCCGGCGAGGAACCGCTTGGACAGCGGCGGCCGGTCGTAGGGCGGCTCGGTTTCGGCCGACAGCATGGTGAGTTCGCCCTCGAAGCCGGCCGCGCGGAGCTCCTCGGCGGCGTGCACGCCGGCAAGTGACGCCCCCACGATGAGGATTCGCTCAATCATGGGGTGCCACGGCCAGTTCTATCCCGTCAAGTTCGGGGCCGAAGGCGATCTGGCAGGCCAGCCGGGACTGTGGGCTGCGCGACTCCAACTCGTCGAGCATGTCCGCCTCGTCGGTGCCCGGCGCCTTGAGGGCGCCGAGCCACGATGGGCTCACGTAGACGTGGCAGGTGCCGCAGGCGGCGTTGCCGCCGCACATCCCGACGACTCCGACGCGTGCGGAGCGCAGCTCGGGCATGAGCTTGACCCCGTAGCGGACCGGCACGGTTCGGGTGTTGCCGTCGGCGGCGGTCACGTGGGCCTGTCCGGTCATGCCTCGACCACACGCAGGTTCCGCGCCACCTCCACGTGGTTGCTCGACACGTCGTAGCCCGTCTTGGTCAGATGCGCGGTCATCTCGTCGAGCGAGGCGATCCACGTGTCGGGCTGCGCGGTGAGGAATTCCAGGTACTTGTCGAGGAAGCGCAGCCGCATCGGGCGTCCGATGATCTGCGGGTGGGTCGTGTAGATGCAGACGCCGCCGAGGTCCTTGATGCCGTAGTACTCCTCGCTCCATATGGAGCGGACCTCTTCCGAGGTGCTGATCTTCTTGTTCCACGACTCGGTGTCGAACCACCAGTGCACGGAGTCGTTGGTGGGCCACGAGGTCGGCAGTTCCAGGACGCGGGTGCCCTCGTGCCAGTACGGCCGCACGTCGGCCATCATGTTGGTGCTGTAGTTGTAGCCGTGCTTCTCCAGCAACTCCAGGGTGTGCACGGTCAGTTCGAGCGAGGGGGCGCGGTAGCCGGTGACCTCCGCGCCGAACGAGGTGAGGATCTCGTGGCCGCGTACCAGCTCGCGCTCCTCCTGTTCGCGGGTGAGCTTGGTGGGCGAGACATGGCTGTAGCCGTGGTTGGCGAGCTCGTGGCCGGCGGCGACGATGTCGCGGACCCGGTCCGGCCACACCTCGGCGACGCGGCCGGGCACGAAGAACGTGGCCCGCAGGCGGTGCTTGTCGAGCAGCTTGAGCAGCTCCGGAACGGCCACCCGGCCGCCGTAGGTGCCTTGCGACAGGACGCCGGGCTTGCCGACGTTGACGCCGCCGGACTCGTGGAGCCACAGCTCCTCGGCGTCGAAGTCGATGGTCAGACCGACGGCTACCTGGGCGTTGTCAGGCCACATGGGGACTCCTTGAAGAGACACGGTTTGTGCTGAGGGACGTCTGAGGGCGCCGTTTCAGATGGCGCGGAGAAGGCTCTGCATGGCGTGGTCGAGGTGGGCTTCGACCGCCGCGCGGGCGGCGGCGGGGTCGCGGTCGGCGATGGCCTGCGCGATGGCCCGGTGTTCGGCGATGACCTGCTCGGCACGCCCGGGGTCGTTCCGCAGGTTGCTGTTGCCGACCCGCAGGGGGACGTCTCGGGCCAGGGCGTATGCCTTGGTCAGAAGGCTGTTGCCGGTGGCCACCACGATCCGGCGGTGGAAGTCGTCGTCGGCGGCGGAGAACTTGTCGTCCTCGCCTTCCGCGAGCAACGCGGCCTGCGCGTCGACCATCTCCAGTAGTCCGGGGCCCAGGGCTCCCGACGCGCCGGCCTGCTCGACGGCATAGACCTCGATCAGCCCCCTGGTGACCAGGACTTCCTGGATCTCCTTGGCGCTGACCGGGAGGACGAGGGCGCCCCGTTTGGGGTAGAGGCGGACATGGCCTTCGAACTCGCAGCGCAGAAGGGCTTCGTGGACCGGTGTCCGGCTCATGGCCAGCGACTCGGCGATCTCACCCTCGCTGAGCATCATGCCACCGGCGTAGGTGCCGTCGAACAGACGCTCGCGAATGTGTGCGTAGGCCCGCTCGGGGGCGGACAAGCCCCCGCTTCCAGTTCTTGTTGACGACATGCATGGAAGATATATGCATGCCGTCGCCAAAACAATACAACATGAGTATTGCCTTGCGGACAACTTGCATGGAAGATGAGCGGAACTTGCAGACAAGAGAGGTGTTCATGACTCTCACCGAGATCTTCGACCGGTTCGCGCCGGATTGCAGTTCGGTGCCCCAATCGGTCTTCGGCGACGCAGCGGTCCTGGACGCGGAGCTGACCCGGATCTTCACCAAGACGTGGCTCTTCGTCGCGCACGAGTCGGAGGTCGCCGAAGCCGGCGACTACGTGACCCGCCGCATGGGCCGCGACCAGGTCATCGTCGCCCGCGGCGAGGACGGGCAGGTCCGGGTGATGCGCAACGCCTGCACGCACCGGGGCACGCTCCTGTGCAAGGCGACACTGGGCAACACCTCGCACTTCATGTGCCCGTACCACGCCTGGACGTTCGACAACTCGGGACGCCTGCGCGGCGTCCCGGAGGCCCGACCCTCCTACGGTGGCTTCGACAAGCCCTCGCGCGACCTGCGCCGCGCCCGGACCGAGGTCTACCAGGGCCTGGTCTTCGCGACCTGGGCCGAGGACGGGCCGTCGCTCGCCGAGTCGCTCGGTGACATCGCGTGGTACCTCGACGCGCTCCTGGGCACCGCGACCGGCGGCTGGGAGGTGGCAGGCCCGCCGCAGCGGTACACGATCAAGGCGAACTGGAAGCTGAGCTGCGAGAACTTCGGCGGCGACGGCTACCACCTGCCCTACACCCACCGGGTGCCGATCGAGTCGGGCCTGTTCGGCGAGGACGAGGAAGGGGGCGAGGTCGGCAAGCCCACCGGGCGCGTCGTCTGGACCCCGCAAGGCCACACCGCGCGGGTCGGCTACCTGCCGCCGGAGTACGCCGAGCCGCCCTACCCCGGATACCCCGAGAACCTGCGGGACGACTTGGCGGCGAACGCCGGGCCCGAGACGCTGAGCGTGCTCGCCAACTCCGACGTGGTGCACGGCAACGTCTTCCCGAACCTGTCGTTCATCCAGACGGCCATCACCTACACGGGTGACGAAGCCGAACCCGTCTCCTTCACGGTGCTCCGCCTCGCCCAGCCCGTCACCCCCGACACGACCGAGCTGTACAACTTCGCCCTGGTGCCGCGCGGCGCCGACGAGGAGTGGAAGCAGAAGTCGGTCGTGGCCTGCGTGCGTACCCACGGTGCCGCCGCGGTGCTCTTCGAGGGGGACGACGTCGACAACTTCACCTGCGTCAGCGTCACGGCGGACGGGGCGCTCGCCCACGACACCGACCTGGACTACTCCCTGGGCACCAACCTGCCCAGGCCGGAACCCGACGACTGGGCCGGGCCGGGGGAATCGGTACCGCACGACCACAGCGAGTACACCCACCGGGCCTTCTACGGCACCTGGCTGCGGTACATGAAGGACACGAAGGAGGGGGCGTGACGCTCACCGAAGCGATCGGGCAGTTCCTCTACGAGGAGTCGGCGGCGCTCGACGAGGCCCGGTACTCCGACTGGCTCGCGCTGCTCGCCGACGACTTCCGGTACGAAGTACCGCAGCCGATCACCCCGCAGAGCCCGGACGAGGAGCAGTACTCCAGCCGGATGCCCATCTCGCGCGAGTCCAAGGGCTCACTGCGGATGCGCTTCGACCGGGTCTCTTCCGAGTACGCCTGGAGCGACCGGCCGCGGCACTTCCTGCGCCACTTCGTCTCCAACATCCGGGTGCGCCCGCTCGGCCCGGACGAGTGGGAGGTGCGCAGCAACGTGCTCGTCGCCAGGTCGCGCTCCAGCGAGGAGAGCACGCTGGCCACCGCCGGGCGGGTCGACGTCCTGCGCGGCGACCCGGAGCGCGGATTCCTGCTGGCGGCCCGCACGGTCCACCTCGATGTGGAGGTGCCCAGTGCCGGCCAGCTCATCCCCGTCTACTGACGCGTCGAGCCCGGGCCCGGACGGACCCGAGCTGCGTCTCGCCAACGAGTTCGCGAGCATCCGACTGCGCAAGGTCCGCTTCGGCAACGCTTCCCGCATCGAGGTGCGCTCCGAACGCCAGGACCGCACGGTCCTGCTCGATCCCATGGCCCTGGACGCCATCACCCGGCTGACGCCCGACCAGATCTCCCGCATCCTCACCCTCGTGACGGAGAACGACCAATGACCGTCCGCTCCGTGCGCCATGTCGCACTGCGCGTGCCGCGCCCCGACGCCTCCAGCGCGTTCCTCGGCGACGCGTTCGGGCTCGTCCCCACCGACGCCGGCCTCCGGGGCACGGCCGACGCCCACCCTTTGGTGAGGCTGAGCGAAGGCCCGGCGCTCGGCATCGACCACATCTCCCTCGGCGCTGCGAGCCACCGCGACGTGGACGACGTCGCCGCCCGCGTCCAAAGGCTCGGGCTGCGGCTCGTCGAGGAGCCCGGCGTCGACGACGAAGGGGCCTACCGCACCCGCCTGCGCGACGGCAGCGGGCTGCTGCTCGAAGTGGCACACGCCGACAAGGCCCGGCCCGACCCGGTTTCCCACGTGCCCTTCCTCGACCGGCCGATGCTGATCAGCCACGTCGTGCTCAACACGCCGGACCTGGAGGCGACCGCGGAGCTGTACTGCGAGCTGTTCGACTTCACCGTCTCCGACCGCTACGGCGACTACATGGTCTTCCTGCGCTGCAACCGCTACCACCACTCGGTCGCGCTGGGCCAAGCCGAGCACACCTCGCTCAACCACATCGCGTTCGAGGTCGGCAGCATCGACGGCGTCATGCGCGACTCGGCCCGGCTGCAGGGCCTGGGCAGCGATCCCGTGTGGGGCCCGGGCCGACACGGCCCCGGCGACAACGTCTTCTCGTACTTCGGCGACCCCAACGGCGTGGTCGTGGAGTACACCTCCGCCCTCGAGGTCTTCGACGAGGCCGATCCCCGTGAAGCCAAGGTCTGGCCGATGGACGACCCCGAGCAGGACAACGTCTGGGGCACCGGCGACCCGTCCGACGAGGGCATCGCGCTGATGACCGGCGCGCCCGACCCCTACCTCCAGCCGTAACGGTGCCCGGCACCAAGCCGTGACGGTCCCATCCCCGGGCCGTGCGCGGCCCCTAGCAAGGAGTACTTGATGAAGTTCGAACCCGGTCAGGCACGGGCGTGGGCCCAGTCCGAGCTGCGGGGGGTGGCCGGCTGCCTCATGCCGACGTTCACCGGCGATCTGAACAACCTCAACGAGGCGGCCATCCGGCACGACGCCGCCCTCGAACGCGAGCTCGGTTTCACCGGCGCGCTGCTGGTCTCCGAGTGCGGCACCACGCCGACGGAGTTCCGCCGCTTCATCGACATCGTCGTCGACGAGGTCGGCGACGACATGGTCACCATCCTCCAGGCCTCCGAGCCGACACTCGCCGACACCCTCTCCCTGGTCCGCGACGCCGAGGCCGCGGGCGTGGACCTGGTCCTGATGTCCTACCCGCTGACCTTCTACCCGCAGAGCCCGGACGAGGTCGTGGAGTTCACCAAGACCGTGGCCGACGCCACGAACATGGGCATGGTGGTCTTCGCCCTCGACATGTGGAACTTCGAGCGGCTGCACCCCTCCGGGTTCGCCCCCGCGTGGCTCGAGGAAATGGTCGACACCATCCCCAACGTCGTGGCGATCAAGAACGAGATCGGCTACCCGGGCATCTCCGGCAACGCGCAGGTGTTCAAGCAGTTCCGCGACCGCGTGCTGGTGGCCGACCCGATGGAGATGAACTGCGCGGCGTGGATCCCGACCTTCGGGATGCCGTGGATGGGGACCTCCAACTACGAGTACTACGGCCCCGAGATCCCCCGGATGTTCGAACTGCTCCAGAACCCGGAGACGTTCGAGGCGGGCATGGACATCTACTGGCGGCTGCACCCGGCCCGAGGGGTCGTCTCGTCGGTCGGCAGCACGGCCGTCGCGGGCGCGAACCTGGTTCACCGCATGCAGTGGAAGTACCAGGGTTGGCTGAACGGGTTCAACGGCGGCCCGGTCCGCTTCCCCCAGATGCGCATAGACGACGGCCAGATGCGCGCTCTGCGCCGTGGGCTGGTCAACGCCGGTCTGCCGGTCACCTCCGACGACGACGCCGAGTTCTTCGTCGGGAGGCACCCGAAGTGATGCGTCTGATCGACGCCGCGGACCTGGCCGCCCTCGTGTCGCTGGACGACACGCTCGCCGCCGCGCGCGAAGCCGCGATTGCCCGAGCCGAAGGCCAGGTCGTCAGTGGACGACTGCAGTTCGCGTGGGCCGGCGGCGAGTCCGGCACCCGCTTCCTCGCTGCGGCGCTGCCCTCCCTGGACCTGTTCGGATACAAGCAGTTCCACTGGATCGGCAGCGGTGTCCGGTACGCGTGCCACCTGTTCCGCGCCTCCGACGGCGCGCCGATCGGCGTGGTCGACGCGGCCTCGATCACGACGCTCCGGACGGCGGCGACCGCGGCCGTCGGGGTCGAGTGTCTGTACGGTCCGGGTCGTGCGGGCGTGGTCGGCGTCATCGGCTCCGGCGCCGAGGCCCAGGCCGGTCTGCGGGCTCTCACCCGGGTCACCGACATCCCCGAGGCCCGGGTGTTCAGCCGCCGCGCCGCCAACCGTGAGGCGTTCGCCACGCGGATGACCGAGGAACTGGGCGTCCCGGTACGCCCGGTGGCCTCCATCCGGGAGGCGACCGACGGCGCGGACCTCGTCTACTCCGCCACCGCCTCGCCCGCCGGCGCGGTCTACGGACGCGACGACGTGGGCAGCGCCCACGTCGTCGCCACCATCGGCTCCACGGCGCCCGACCAGCGCGAAGCCAGGGGCGACCTGTTCGCGCGGGCCGGCCGCATCGTCATCGACACCGAGGACGCCATCGAGGAGTCCGGCGACCTCATCGAGGCCGCACTCGACCCCAAGGCGTACGAACTGCTCGGCGCCGCGCTGGCCGCACCGGCCCGTCCGGCCGAGCCGTACAGCGTCTTCAAGTCCATCGGCAGCCCCGAACAGGACCTCGTGCTGGCCGCGCACATCCTGCGCCGCGCCGAGGAGCGCGGCGTCGGTCGGCTCGTCGCGCCCGCGATGAGCCGCAAGCAGAACCTCTGATCCCCGGTCGGCCCGGAGCCCCGGCGATCGGTCGCACCCACGATCTCTGACTCTCCACACCTTCTCTTTACGGAGTTCCGTACGTGACACCCATCGACCTGTTCATCGGAGGCCGCTGGCTCCCCGCCGCCTCCGGGCAGCGCATCGAGGTGATCAACCCCGCCACCGGCGACACCATCGCCTCGGTCGCCGCCGGCAACGTCGACGAAGGGCTCGCGGCCGTCGCCGCCGCGCACGAGGCCGGGCCCGGTTGGGCCGCGACGCCGCCTCGGGCCCGCGCCGAGATCCTGCGCCGCGCGTTCGACCTGATGACCGCGCGTGCCGACGAGATCGCCGATCTCATCGTGGCCGAGAACGGCAAGTCCAAGGCCGACGCGCTCAGCGAAGTCGGCTACGCCGCGGAGTTCTTCCGCTGGTATTCCGAGGAAGCCGTCCGCATCGACGGCGACCTGCGCACCGCCCCGGCGGGCGGCAACAAGATCCTCGTGTTGCGGCAGCCGATCGGCGTCGCCGTCCTGGTCACCCCGTGGAACTTCCCCGCCGCGATGGCGACCCGCAAGATCGGTCCGGCGCTCGCCGCGGGCTGCACGGTGGTGCTCAAGCCGGCGTCCGAGACGCCGCTCACCGCGCTGCTCGTCGCCGAGATCCTGGCCGAGGCGGGCGTGCCGGCCGGTGTGGTCAACGTCGTGGTCGCGGAACGCAGCGGCCCGGTCGTGGCGGCCATGCTGCACGACCGCCGGGTCGCCAAGCTGTCGTTCACCGGCTCGACCGAGGTCGGCAGCGTCCTGCTCCGCGAGGCCGCCGACACCATCGTCAGCTGCTCCATGGAGCTGGGCGGGAACGCCCCGTTCATCGTGTTCGCCGACGCCGACCTGGACGCGGCGATCGAGGGCGCGCTGATCGCCAAAATGCGCGGCGGCGGCCAGGCCTGCACCGCGGCCAACCGCTTCTACGTCGAGGCCTCGATCGCGGACGAGTTCGCCGCGCGCTTGGCCGCCGAACTCGGCGACCAGGAAGCCGTGCTGATCAGCGCGAAGGCCCGCGAACGAGTGGACGCCCTGGTCGTCGACTCCGGCACGGTCCTCACCGGCGGGGCGGTGCCGGCGGGCAGCGGCTTCTTCTATCCGGCGACGGTTCTGGCCGACGTGCCTGCCGACGCGCCGATTCTGCGCCAGGAGATCTTCGGCCCGGTCGCCCCCATCGTGCGGTTCGACTCCGAAGCCGAGGTCGTCGCGGCGGCCAACGACACCGAGTACGGCCTCGCGGCCTACGTCTACACCGGCGACCTGGCTCGCGGCCTGCGGGTCGGCGAGCGACTCGACTTCGGCATGGTCGCGCTCAACCGCGGCCTGGTCTCCGACCCCGCGGCGCCGTTCGGCGGGGTCAAGCAGAGCGGAATCGGCCGCGAGGGCGGCCACGACGGGCTTCTCGAGTTCTTGGAGACCAAGTACATAGCCACGTGTTGGTGAACAGGGAGATCAGATGAGACGTGTCCCCACGTATGCGGCACTCGTGGCCGCCTGCATGATCGTCACCGCCGGATGTTCCGGCAACGCCACGAACAACTCGGGAACCGGCGGTTCGGGTTCCGACAACAACGCCGTCCTGACCCCCAAGCCCTCGGGCGACGTGGACAAGGTCGTCTGGAACCTCCCCTACGGCGAACCTTCGTCGGTCGACTGGACCAAGGCGTACAGCTATTCGGAGAACACGGTCGGGGCCAACCTGTGCGAGGGCCTCTACCGCCTGACGCCCGACTTCAAGGTCGTTCCCGCGCTCGCGGAGTCCACGAGCAACCCCGACCCGACGACGTACGTGTACAAGATCCGACAGGGCGTCACTTTCTGGGACGGCTCCCCGCTGACCGCCGACGACGTGGTCTACAGCCTGAATCGACACCTGGACCCCGCGGTGTCCTCCCTGTGGGGGACGTACTACGACAAGGTCGAGTCGATCGCCAAGACCGCTCCCGACCAGGTCACGGTGAAGCTCAAAGAGCCCGATGTGATGTTCGATCGATGGTTGGCGACCCCGGCGGGAACGATCGGCAGAGCCGACTTCATCAAGGCGGCCGGCGAGAAATTCGGCACCGCCGACGGCGGCCTGATGTGCACCGGACCGTTCAAGCTCCAGTCGTGGGTCGGCGGCAAGTCCATCACCATGACTCGCAATGACGCGTACTGGGACCAGGCGCACCGGGCCAAGGCCAAGACCTTCGAGTTCTCCTTCGTCGTCGACGAGGCCGCCGCCACCAACGCGCTCCAGGCCGGCGAGATCGACGGTACCTACGACGTGCCGCTGTCCGGCCTCCCGCAACTGCGCACCGGCGGCGCGGGATCGTTGTGGTACGGCAAGACGCAGGCAACTCTGTCACTCCTCCCCACCGAGAAGAAGTCACCGCTCCAGGACCCGAAGATCCGGCAGGCCCTGCGCCTGGCGATCGACTACAAGGGCATCGTCCAGCAGATCTACAAGGGCACCGCCTCCCCGCTGCGCGCCTACGTCGGTCCGGGCACCTGGGGATACGCCCCCGACGTGTACACCGCCGCGTACAAGGCGCTGACCGAGCCGCACACCGACCTCGACGCCGCTCGGAAGCTCGTCCAGGATGCCGGTGCACCCAAGGACGAGATTGTCATCGCGGCGGTCTCCGACTTCCCGCTTTACGCCCAGTTGGCGACTGTCGTCCAGGACGCGGGCAAGAAGATCGGGCTCAACGTCCGACTCCAGGGTTTCCCGACGTCGACGTACACCACGTTCTTCTTCGAGAAGGACGCGCGCAACCAGGTCGACGCCTTCTTCACCACCAACTACACCGACATTCCCGAGCCGTTGCAGATGTATCGCGGCTTCCGGCCCGGCGACTTCTACAACTACGACGGCTACGACAACCCCGAGGTCACCAAGAAGCTGGACGAGGCCCTGCGGACCACCGACGACACCGCCCGAGCCAGGCTGGTGACCGAGGCTCAGGCGCGGATCACCACCGACTCGGCCGTCCTGCCGATCGTCGAACCCGCCAACCGCCTCTTCATGAGCAAGCGGATCACCGGGGCTCCCGCATCGTTCGTGTACCTCTACTACCCGTGGGCAGCCGATGTCGGAGCTCGGTAAATTCCTGATCCGCAAGCTGTTCGGGCTTGTGGCGACACTGCTGGCGGCGAGCTTCGTGGTGTTCGGCGCCACGGCGCTCGCGCCCGGAGACCCGATCGCCGTCCTCACCGGAGGGCGGTCGGTCGACCCGGAGACCATTGCCTCACTCCGGGCGCACTACCACCTGGACGACCCGTTCCTCAGCAGGTACTGGCAGTGGTTGACCGGCATTCTGCACGGCGATCTCGGGCAGTCGATCATCGCTCGGCGCGACGTCTCCGACCTGCTCGCCTCCCGGACGGAGACGACGGTGCTGCTCGTGGTCTACGCCGCCGTACTCATCCTCGCCGCCGGGATCACCCTGGGCATCGTCGCGGCCCTGCGCAAGGGTGCGGTCGACAACGTGATCATGCTGGGCACGACAGCCGGCATGGCCATCCCCAGCTTTCTCACCGCGATCGTGCTGATCGTCGTCTTCGCGACCGGGCTCGGCTGGTTCCCCGTGTTCGGGCCGGGCGACGGATTCACGGACCGACTGTGGCACCTGACCCTGCCCGCGATCGCGCTCGCGGTGTCCTCCACCGCGCTGGTCGCCCGGCTGACCCGCGCGGCGATCCGCGAGGAGTTGGGCAAGGAGCATGTGGAGACGGCGATCAGCCGGGGCATTCCGCGCCGGCTCGTCGTGCGCCGGCACGTGCTGCGCAACGCCATGGTCCCGATCACGACGGTCTCCGGCCTGACCGTGGCCGGCCTCGTCGTCGGCTCACTGGTGGTGGAACGCGCCTTCAGCCTCAACGGAATCGGCGCCTTCCTGATCGACTCGGTCACCAAGTCCGACTACCCCGTGGTCCAGGCGATCGTCCTGCTGCTCGTGGCGACCTTCGTCGTCCTCAACACCCTCGTCGACGTGCTCTACAGGCTCATCGACTCCCGGATCGAACCAGGGGGCCGCGGATGACCGCGATCGCACTACCCCGGACGGCAGCCGGACGCACCGGAATCGTGGCGCTGGGCGTCGTCCTGCTCCTCGCCCTGGTCGGGCTGCTCGCGCCATGGCTGGCCCCGCACGACCCGAACGAGATCAACCTGATGGACGCGTTCCAGGGAAACTCGGCCACGCATCCGCTCGGTACCGACGCCTCGGGCCGCGACCTCCTGTCCCGTCTCATATGGGGAGCCCGGTCGAGCCTGGCCGGACCGCTCCTGGTCGTCGTGCTGGCCACCGTGCTCGGCGTCGCGATCGCGGTGGCGTCGGCCTGGCGAGGCGGCTGGCTGGACGCGGTGGTCTCCCGCTGCGTCGACGTACTGTTCGCGTTCCCCGGCGTACTGCTGGCGATCCTGGTCGTCGCGCTGTTCGGCGCCGGCCTGACCGTCGCCGTCGTCGCGCTCGCGATCTCCTACGTGCCGTACATCGCCCGACTCGTGCGCAGCGCGGCGCTGCGGGAGCAGGCCCAGCCGTACATCACGGCCCTGACGATCCAGGGAGTCGGCGGGTTCGCCATCTGCCGGCGCCACCTGATCCCCAACCTGCTGCCGCTGATCCTCGCGCAGTCCACGCTGACCTTCGGGTACGCGATGGTCGACCTGGCCGCGATCTCCTTCCTCGGTCTGGGCGTACAGCCGCCGACCGCGGACTGGGGCGTGATGGTGTCCTCCGGTCAGCCGTCCATCCTCCAAGGCTTCCCCCAGGAGTCGCTGTACGCCGGCGCGCTGATCGTGGTCGTGGTGGCCGCCTTCAACCTGCTCGGCGACCGCCTGGACGAATGGACGCGATGATGCTGGAGATCAAGAATCTGCGGGTGCGCCTGCGGGTCGAGGGCGAACCTCGGACCGTCATCCACGACACGTCGTTCACGATCGGCGCCGGCGAGGCATTCGGTCTGATCGGCGAGTCCGGGTCGGGCAAGTCGATGACGGCGCGGGCGGTGGCCCGGCTGCTGCCGGAGGGCGCCGAGTGCACCGGGGAGATCGCCTTCGCCGGGAAGCCGGTGCTCGCTCTGAAACCGGACGAACTGCGCCGCTATCGGGTCGACGACGTCGCGATGATCTTCCAGGACCCCCGAGCGTCCATCAATCCGGTACGGACCGTGGGCGACTTCCTCACCGAGGCCGCCCGCACCAACTTCGGCATGCGCAGGCGCGAGGCCGAGGACAAGGCCGTGGCGCTGCTCGCGGAGGTGGGCATCGCCGACGGCGGTCGACGACTCAAGCAACACCCGCACCAGTTGTCCGGCGGCCTGCTGCAACGCGTCATGATCGCGTCGGCACTGATGGGTGATCCGAAGCTGTTGCTGGCCGACGAACCCACCACCGCCCTCGACGTGACGACCCAGTCCGAGGTGATGGGCATCCTCAATCGACTGCGTGCCGAGCACGGTGTGGCGATGTTGTTCATCACCCACGACCTGGAGCTCGCGGGCGCGGTCTGCGACCGGATCGGCGTGATGTACGCCGGGTCGATCGTCGAGACGTTGTCCTCGGACGCGCTGCACGAGGCCGCACGTCACCCGTACACCCAGGGCCTGTTGACCTCGCGGCCCAGTCTGACCGCGACCACGCGGCGGCTGCCGGTGATCCCGGGCAAGCCGCTGTCCGCGTTCGAGGCGCCGGGCGGGTGCGCGTTCGCTCCGCGCTGCGCCCACGTAATCGCGCAGTGTCGGGAGAGCGGGCCCGAGTTCGTCGATGGCGTGCGATGCCATCGGGTGGGAGAGTTGTCATGACACCGATTCTCGAAGCGCAGGGCCTGCGCAAGACGTTCGGCGGGAACGTCGCCGTCGCGGACGTCTCGTTCGCCTTGGCCCGCGGCGGCTCGCTGGGCATCGTCGGCGAGTCCGGCTCCGGAAAGACCACGACGGCGCGCATGCTGGTCGGACTGGAGGTACCCACCCAGGGGCGGATCCTCTTCGACGGAGAGCCGCTGGAGCGAGCACGTTCCACCGCGCGGCGGCGAGAGCGGGCCCGCGGGATCCAGATGGTGTTCCAAGACCCGTACAGCTCACTCGATCGGCGTCAGACCATCGCGTCCTGCCTGGACGAGGTCCTCAGGGTGCACTTCCCGATGTCGGCGGAGCAGCGGGCCGCCCGGGTGAGCGAACTCGCCGACCTGGTGGGCCTGGACGACCGCATGCTCCGGGGTCGCCCCGGTGCGCTGTCGGGCGGGCAACGACAGCGCGTGGCCATCGCGCGAGCCTTGGCCGCCGAGCCGGAGGTACTCATCCTCGACGAGGCCGTCGCGGCTCTCGACGTCTCCATCCAGGCCCAGGTGCTGAACCTGCTCGCCGACATCCGCGAACGCACGTCCATCAGCTACATCCTCATTTCGCACGACCTGGCGGTCGTCCGCCAGATCACCGAGGAGGCCGTCGTCATGTACCAGGGTGCCGTTGTGGAAAGCGGCCCGACGGCCAAGATCCTCGACGAGCCGCAGCACGAATACACGCGGCGGCTGCGCGCCAGTGTCCCGGGACCGGGCTGGGTGCCGGGCAAGGCCCTCGCATCGGGAGGCGCCGCGTGATCGGGCACCCCGTACCACCGGTGGACTGGCAGGCTCGTACCGGCGGCAGTGCGATCTACGCGGGAGACCTCGCGCTGCCCGGCATGCTGATCGGCGGCGTGCTGCGCAGTCCGCACCCGCACGCCCGGATCACGTCGATCGACGTCTCGGCGGCCGTCGCGCTGTCGGGCGTGGCGTGCGTGCTGACCGCCGACGACCTGCCGGACCGCCGCTACCTGGACTACGGCGGACCGTACGCGGACCGGTACCCGTTGGCCCGGGACGTCGTGCGACACGTGGGCGAGCCCGTCGCGATCGTCGCGGCCCAGACGCGCGAACAGGTGGACCGGGCACTGGCCTTGATCAAGGTCGGGTACCGGCGGCTGCGGGCGGCGCCGACGGTGGCCGACGCGCTCGCCTCCGGCGCGCCGTCGATCCACCCGGGCGGCAACCTCGCCTCCGAGACCCGGCAGAGCCACGGCGACATCACCGCCGGCCGTCGCGCGGCCGTGCATGTCGTCAAGGGCCGATACGTCTCGCCGAAACAGGCCCACGCGATCATGGAGCCGCACACCGTCGTCGCGCACTGGACCGGCGAGCGCCTGGAGATGTGGGCGCCGTCCCAGGGCCCGCGTGCCATCCATGCAGACCTGGCGCAGGTGCTCGGACTCGACCCCGAGCAGGTGCACCTCAACGAGGTGGCGGTCGGCGGCGACTTCGGATCGCGCGTCGACATCTCGCACCTGGAGTCGTTGGCCGCGTTCCTGAGCATGAAGACCGGGCGACCCGTGCGCCTGGGCCACGACCGCGAGGACGAGTTCGCCTTCACCAAGTCCCGCCAATCCTGGGACATGGAACTGGAGTTCGGCGCGGATGCCGACGGCGCGGTCACCCACCTGGCCGCGGACTTCGTCAGCGACAACGGCGCCTACAACATGGCCGGGCCCAGCGAGATCTACTACGGGGCAAGCGCGCTCGGGTCCGCGTACCGCGTACGCGGCTACGCGGCGCACGGGCGTTGCGTGTACACCAACAAGCAGCCCCCGTCGTCATTCCGCGGCGCGGGCGGCTACCCGCCGAATTTCGGCCTGGAGATCATCGCCGACGAACTCGCCGACGCGGTGGGCATGGACCCCATCGACTTCCGGATCAAGAACGCGGTCGGCGCGCCCGGTGAGACCGCGGTCACCGGATGGCACGTCAAATCCTCCCGGCTCGTGGACTGCCTGGCGACCGTGCGCCGGGAGATCGATTGGGACGCCAAGCGCGCGCTGGGCGGTTCCGGCCGCGGGGTCGGTGTCGCGGCGACCATCCACGTCACCGGGCTGCGCCGGGAGGGCATGGTCGAGTCCGGTGCCGCCGTGGACATCCTCCGGGACGGCCGGATCCGGCTGCGGACCGGCGCCGGTGACCCCGGGACCGGGCAGAAGACCATGTTGGCCCAGGTCGTCGCCCACGAACTTCGCGTCGGGCTCGACCGGATCGACCTGGTGACCACCGACACGGAGCGCACGCCGCACGACACCGGGGCGGGTGCCTCACGGGGCACGTTCGTGTCGGCGCACGCCGTCGGGAAGGCCGCGCGCACCGCGGCCGAGGCGCTGCGTGACCTGGCCGCCGCCAAGTTCGCGTGCGACCCCGGCGACGTCACCCTCGCCGATGGGCAGGTGACGGGACCGGGGGGAAGCCTGCCCATCGGCGAGCTGGTCGACGTCCTGGAAGGCGAGCTGAGAGTCGAGACCGAGTACATCGGCGACTTCGAGGACGACGACGGCACAGGCGCCGGCGACATCTCCGCCACCTACTCGTTCGCCGCCCACGCGGTCGAGGTCGACGTGGACCGGACCACCGGCGCGGTCAAGGTCGTGAAGGTCGTCGCCGCACACGACTCCGGCCGCATCCTCAACCCGCTGACCGCACGCGGCCAGGTCGAAGGCGGGGTCGTGATCGGGGTCGGCGCCGTGCTCGGCGAGGAACTGATCTTCGAGGGCGGGCGGGTGGTCAACGCCGGCTACGCCGACTACGCGATGCCCAGGGCCGCCGACATCCCCGAGATCAGCGTGCACTTCCTGGGCGCGGATGATCCGGAAGGCCCGTACGGAGCCAAGGGCCTCGCCGAGATCACGCTGCTGCCCACGGGCGCCGCCGTCGTCAACGCGGTCAGCCACGCGCTCGGCACCCGGGTCCGCGAAACACCGATGACGCCCGACCGGATTCTGAAGGCGCTCGGACGAAGCACCCCGGTACGACCGCTGTGGCGCAGGCCCAACCGCTGGTGGGTCGGCGCGATCCGGTGGGCGTACCCCAAGGGCCTGCACGCGGTGCTGAGCCGACTCGGTGCCCGGTGGGGGCGTGCTCCGCGGACCGGTTCGATCGACGCCGTGCACCAGCCGACCACCGTCGCCGAAGCCGCCACGTTGCTGGCCGGCAACAAGCAGGCGAAGGTCATCGCCGGCGGCACGGACCTGCTGGTCGCGCGGAAGCAGCAACTCGTCGCCCCCGAGATCCTGGTCGACCTCACCGGCTGCTCCGGTCTCGCCCGGGTCTCGGACGACGAGGACGGCGGCCTGCATGTCGGGGCGGCCGTCACGCTGGCCGAGCTGGAAGCGGCCGGCACGGTCGGTGCGGCGCTGCGCGACACGGCCCGGCAGATCGCCTCGACGCAGATCCGCAGCATGGCGACCGTGGCGGGCAACCTCTTGCAGGACAAGCGCTGTTGGTTCTACCGGCACGGGTTCGACTGCTACAAGCGCAGCGGACCCGCGTCGCCCTGCTACGCGGTCCTGGGCGACCACCGGTTCTACCACTCGGTCATCGACGGCCACCGCTGCCAGGCGGTGACTCCGTCCGACCTCGCGACCACGTTCACGGCGCTGGACGCCGTGGTGCGTACCCAGATCCGTGACCTGCCCATCGCCGACCTGTACAAGGGCCCGGGCGAGACCGTGATCGACCGGGACGAGATCGTCACCGCGGTCCTGGTGCCGGCCGCGGCGCGGCAGCGTACGACGGTCTTCGCGAAGTCCCGGCTGTGGGACGGCGGATTCGCGACCGTCTCGGCGGCGGTGTCGATTGCCGCGGATCGCTCGCAATGCCGGGTCGTGCTCGGTGGCGTGGCCCCGGTGCCGTATCGCGCCCACGAGGTCGAACGCCTCGTCCTGGCCGGCGCGGTGCCCGAGCACGCGGCCGGCGCGTGGACGCGCGATGCGCACCCGTTGCGCGACAACGCCTGGAAACTCGACGCCGGGACGGGCCTGTTGACCCGTCTCCTGGAGGAAGCATGCGCCTGATGGTCAACGGCACCCCGCACGAGGTAGACGCCTCGCCCGGGGACCGCCTGCTCGACGTGATCCGCGGGCCGCTCGGCCTGACCGGCACCAAGGAGGCCTGCGGCGTCGGGGAATGCGGGGCGTGCACGGTGCTGGTGGACGGCCGAGCCGTCGTGTCCTGCCTGACCCTGGCCGTCCGCGTCTCGGGCGAGGTGACCACGGTCGAGGGCGTGGCCGAGTCCGCCCCGGGGCTGTGCCGCGCGTTCGCCGAAGAAGGCGGGTTCCAGTGCGGGTTCTGCACGCCCGGCCAAGTGGTCGCCGCGTACGGCGGGGCGGACCCGTCCGGCAACATCTGCCGCTGCACCGGCTACGTCGGCATCCTGCGCGCCAGGGAGTCGGCATGCTCCTGAACCCCACGGAACGCGATCGGCTCCTGCTGTTCACCGCCGCCGAACTCGCCCGCGCCCGCCGCGCGCGCGGGCTGCGCCTCAACGTCCCGGAGGCAACGGCGCTCATTGCCGACACCGTGGCGGAAGCCGCCCGCGACGGACTGCGGCTCGCGGAAGCGATCGCGGCGGGCAGGACGCTGCTGGGGCCCGACGACGTGCTGCCCGGTGTCGTGGACGTCGTCTTCGAGGTCCAGGTCGAGGCCGTGTTCGACGACGGAACCCGGCTCGCCGTCGTCACCGATCCGTTCGGCGTCGAGGGCGGATCCTGGGTCGAGGAGGCCGAGCAGGACCCGGTCGTGTACGACGGCGTCGTGTCCGTCTCGGTGACGAACTCCGCGACGGTGCCCATCAGCGTGACGTCGCATTTCCACTTCTTCGAGGTCAACCCGAGGCTGCGGTTCGACCGGGCTGCGGCGTACGGCAGACGCCTGGCGATACCCGCCGGCGCCACCGTCCGCTTCGATCCCGGCACGAGCCGGACGGTCGACCTGGTCCCGATCAGCGGGGAGCGCGTGGTGATCGGCTTCGCCGGCCTCGTGGACGGGCCGCTGGACGCGCCCGGCGCGTTCGAACAGGCCCTGGCGAAGGCACTGGCCTGCGGATACATGGAGGAGGAACAGTGATCCACGGCCCCCGCAAAGGCGACCGCGTCCGGCTGGGCGACTCCGGGCTCGTCGTGGAGGTGGAACACGACTCGCAGCGGCCCGGCGACGAATTCCTCGCGGGCTTCGGCAAGACCGCCCGCGACGGCCTGCACCTGAGGGCCAGGGGTACCTCGTGCGACCTGGTCATCAGCAACGTCCTGATCCTCGACCCGGTGGCCGGGATACGCACCGCCTCGATCGGGATCACCGACGGGCGGATCAGCGCGATCGGCCGCGCCGGCAACCCGGACACCCTCGACGGCGTGGACGTCGTCACCGGGACCGGCACGACGATCATCTCCGGAGAGGGATTGATCGCCACCGCCGGAGCGATCGACACCCACGTCCACCTGATGTCGCCACGGATCATGGAAGCGTCGCTGGCATCCGGCGTCACCACCATCATCGGGCAGGAGTTCGGCCCGGTGTGGGGCGTCGGGGTGAACTCACCCTGGGCTCTGCGGCACGCCTTCAGCGCCTTCGACGCGTGGCCGGTCAACATCGGATTCCTGGCCCGCGGATCCGCCTCCGACCCGGAGTCCCTGGTCCGCGCACTGCGGGAGGGCGGCGCGTGCGGGTTCAAGGTGCACGAGGACATGGGCGCGCACTCGCGCGCCCTGGACACGGCGCTGACCGTCGCCGAGGAATACGACGTCCAGGTGGCCCTGCACACCGACGGCCTCAACGAGAGCCTGTCGGTCGCGGACACCCTGGCCGTTCTCGACGGACGCACGATCCACGCCTTCCACATCGAGGGCTGCGGCGGCGGCCACGTCCCGGACGTGTTGCGCCTGGCCGGCGAGCCCAACGTGATCGGCTCGTCGACCAATCCGACGCTGCCGTTCGGGCGGGACGCGCTCGCCGAGCACTTCGACATGATCGTGTCCTGCCACGGACTCAAAACCGAACTGCCGTCCGACGTGGTCATCGCGCGCGACCGCATCCGGGCCGGGACCATGGGCGCCGAGGACATGCTGCACGAACTCGGCGTCATCCCGATCACGTCGTCGGACGCGCAGGGCATGGGGCGCGCGGGCGAGACCGTGCGCCGCACGCTGCAACTCGCCGCCAAGATGCGCGGCGGCGAGACCGACGGCCACGACAACGACCGGGTACTGCGCTACCTCGCCAAGCTCACCATCAACCCGGCCATCGCGCACGGCCTCGCACACGAGATCGGGTCGATCGAGACGGGGAAACTGGCCGACATCGTGCTGTGGGAGCCCGCCTACTTCGGCGCGAAGCCGCAGCTCATCCTCAAGTCGGGCTTCCCCGCGTACGGCGTCACCGGCGACCCGAACGCGGCCGTGGAGAGCGCCGAACCGCGGGTGCTCGGGCCGCAGTTCGGTGCACACGGTGCCACGCCCGCGGAAATCTCCGTCGCGTTCGTCAATCAGGGGTTCATCGGCTCCGATCTCCTGCCCACGCGGCGGCGAAGGGTTGCGGTGCAAGGAACACGCGGTATCGGACTTCCCGACATGGTGCTGAACCGGCGTACCGGCGCGGTCCGCGTCGAGTCCACCACCGGACGGGTCACCCTGGACGGCATGCGGATCCACAGCGACGCCGTCGACTCGGTCCCCCTCAACCGCCTCTACTTCCTGTGAGTGCAAGCATGAGCAAGCGTGTGGCCTTGGTGACCGGCGGCTCGTCCGGCATCGGCCGGGCGATCGTGGCGGATCTGACCGCCCACGACTACGACACGGTGGTGCTGGATCGGGAGCAGCCGGACGGCGACATCGGCGGGGCCACCTTCGTCCTCGGCGACGTCACCAGCCCGGACGACAACCAGCGCGCCGTCGATACCGCGCTCGACCGGTACGGCGCGCTGCACCTGCTGGTCGGCAACGCCGGGATCCACGACGGCGAGGTGCGGCTGCGCGACCGGTCCGGGGCCGAACTGGCCGCGCTGGCCCGGCGGGTGCTCGACGTGGACGTCGTCGGCTACCTGTTGGCTGCCCGAGCCGCCGCCGAGGCGCTGACCACGTCACGCGGCACGATGGTGTTCACCCTGTCCGACGCGTCGTTCATGGTCGCTCCGGACCTGGGGGCCGGCATCGCCTACACCGCCGCCAAGCATGCCGCCCTCGGCGTGGTGCGGCACCTCGCCGCGGACCTGGCACCACATGTCCGCGTGAACGCCGTTGCTCCCAGCGGCATTGTGACCGGACTGCGGGAGGCGGACGGTGCGGAGCTGTTCGCCGAAAACCCCGACGCCATGCGGGAGGAGATTCGCAGCCAAAATCCCCTGGGCGTGGTCCTCAGCGCGGCTCAACTCGCCCCGCTGTACCGCTTCCTCGCATCGGACGAGGCCTGCGGCATGACGGGCGAAGTCCTGCGCCCCGACGGAGGGCTGTCGGTCCGCTGACTTCCTCGAGGCGCCGTGGAGCCTGCGCTTCGCCGCCGTGACCCCGACGGCGCGCCGTCTGTGGGTCGGCCGCCGGACGCCCCGGAGCCCTCGAATCCGAACCTCGTGATCTACCCGGATCCATCTGAGACGTCCCCGAACAACCCCGAACAACCGCGAACAACCCTGAACCACCCTGAAAGCCCTGAACCAGTCAAGGACCGCACATGCCCAAGCGGCAGACCGCACGCGACCTCATAGCGTCGATACTCGACCCCGACTCCTGGGTGTCCTGGGACACGCCGATCGTCCCCGCCGGGCGGGACGCGGCGTACGACTCCGAACTGACGGAAGCACGTCTCAAGACCGGTGTCGACGGCGCGGTGCTGACCGGCGAGGGTCGCATCCACGGGCGGCGAATCGCCCTGCTGGTCAGCGAGTTCCGCTTCCTGGGAGGGTCCATCGGCGTGCGCGAAGCCGAACGCATCGTCGACGCGCTCGAGCGCGCGACACGTGCGGGGCTCCCCGTTCTGGCCCTACCGGCCTCGGGAGGAACGCGGATGCAGGAGGGGACGCCCGCCTTCGTCCACATGGCCGACATCTGCGCGGCCGTGGTCCGCCACAAGCGCGTCGGCCTGCCGTACCTGGTCCACCTGCGCCACCCCACCACCGGCGGCGTGATGGCCTCGTGGGGCGCACTCGGCCACATCACGACCGCCGAACCCGGCGCCCTCCTCGGCTTCCTCGGCCCCCGCGTCTTCGAAACGCTCACCGGGACCACCTTCCCGGCCGACGTGCAGACCGCGGAGAACCTCTTCGCCCACGGACTGGTCGACGCCGTCGTACCGGCGACCCAACTGGCCGACCTGGTCGCGCGGATCGTCCGCCTCAACGACATCACCCCCGCCTGCCCGCGCCCACCCGGCGATCACCCCGCCCCTGCGGTCGATGCCTGGGACGCGATCCGACGCACCCGGCGGCGCGGACGCCCGGGACTGCGTCAACTCGTCGACCGTGCCGAGGACGTCGTCCCGCTCAACGGCACCGGCCACGGCGAACGCGAACCGTCGATGTACCTCGGGCTCATGCGCTTCGGCAACGCGTCGTGCGTGGTTGTCGGGCACGACCGCACGGCCGAAGCGGAGTCCGGCCCGGCCGGCCCCGCCGGACTCCGCACCGCGCGCCGCGGGATGCACCTGGCCGAGGAACTGGGCCTGCCGCTGCTCACCGTGATCGACACCGCCGGAGCGACCTTGTCGGTTGCGGCGGAAGAAGGCGGCCTCGCCAAGGAGATCGCGGCCTGCCTTGCCGAACTGACCACCCTGCGAACCCCCACGGTGTCCCTCCTCCTCGGCCGAGGCACCGGCGGCGGCGCGCTGGCACTCCTCCCGGCGGACCGCGTCCTCGCCGCACAGAACGCCTGGGTCGCACCGCTCCCTCCCGAAGGAGCCAGCGCCATCGTGCACGGGCACCCGCTGTACGCGGCCGACATGAGCCGCGCCCAGAGGGTCGGTGCGGAACACCTCCTCGCGTCCGGGACGGTCGACCGGATCATCCCCGAGAGCCCCGACGCGTGCGATGCCCCGCACACCTTCATGGCGAACCTCCGCGTGGTCGTGGAGGCAGAACTGTCCGCCGCGGTCCAGGCGGGATACGACACCGAGCGCCGCACCGCCCGTTCTCGCGGCACGGGAGCGACACACGCAGCCGCCGGTGGTCGAGCACCCCGCTGAGCAGGACCGCCGCTGTCGTCGTCCGACATCCGGGAAGGGCCGATGAAACATGCGTCACCTGAGCAGCGAACTCGAAGCGTGGTACCGCACCGGAGCGACTTTCGCGCTCGCCACCGTCGTGTCGACGCTGCGCAGCGCACCTCGCGAAGTCGGTGCTGTCATGGCCGTGTCGTCGGACGGCACAGCCCTCGGCAGCGTGTCCGGCGGCTGCGTCGAGGGCGCGGTCTACGAACTCGCCCGCGAGGTGACCGAGACCGGCCGTGCGCGGACAGCGAGCTACGGCGTGAGCGACGAGGACGCGCTCATGGCCGGACTGACCTGCGGGGGCACGCTCGAGGTGTTCGTCGAACCGGTGGACACCCGGCGCTACCGGGAGTTCCCTGCCGTACTCGCCGCCCTGCGCGACGACGGCGACCCGGTCGCGGTCGCCACCGTCATCGCAAGCCCCGACAGCCGCCGCATCGGCCACCACGTACTCTCCGGCGCCGCAGGCCCGTTGGCCGCCCACGCCGACCGCATGCTCGCCGCCGGCAAGACCGGCGTCGTGGACACAATCGACGGACACGAGACCGTCTTCGTCCGCAGCCACCTGCCGCGCCCCCGCCTGCTGGTCTTCGGCTCGAACGACTACGCCACCGCCGTCGCCGCCGTCGGGTCCTTCACCGGCTACCGGGTCACGGTCTGCGACGCCCGCGCCGTCTTCGCGACGCGGGACCGCTTCCCGCACGTCGACGAACTCGTCGTCGACTGGCCGGACCGCTACCTCGCGCGTACGCACACCGACCGCCGAACCGCCGTCTGTGTCCTGACCCACGACCCCAAATTCGACGTACCCGTGCTCGCCCGCGCCCTGCGCCTGCCGGTCGCCTATATCGGAGCCATGGGCAGCCGCCAGGCACACCGAGACCGCCTCGACCGTCTTCGCCAGGCAGGCGTGACACCCGCGGAGCTCACCCGCCTCCACTCACCCATCGGCCTCGACCTCGGCGCCCGCACCCCGCAGCAGACCGCCATCGCGATCCTCGCCGAAATCATCAGCGCGACCCAAGGAGGCACCGGCGCTCATCTGTCCCACACCACCGGTCGAATCCGCCGAGACGGAGCCACGGCGAGCTGATTTCCGGGGCCGCATCGTGGGCCGAGGACGCACAGCGGAACACGGTTTCCTTATGACGGGCGCGGACAGCTGGCGACATGGAGATCCGCGCGGCGTGTGATTCGGGCGGATATCCTGCGGGGTCATCCCGGGAGGGAACGGGAGGGCGGGAGCCCGGCTTACGTGCCGACGGTAGGGGTGCCCGCGTCGATGCCGAGCATTTTGGCGGAGAGGACCACTTCGTCCATGGCGCTGGTCGCCACGATGTGGTCCTCGGTCGCGAGGATCCGGTCGAAGTTGGCCAGGTATTCGCCCGGCGTCGCGCTGCCGGGATCGGGGGAGAGGTAGCCGGGCGCCACTCCCAGGAAGACTCGCGCGGCGCGCCCCGCGCCCACGGTGAACGTCTCGCCGGTGCACGGGGCGTTCTCGTCCGCGAGCACCGCGACGAACGGCGCGACGTATTCGGCTTTGAAGAAGTGTGCGAGGAGGCCCCGCAGTTCGTCGTCGGGGATCTCGGCGGTCAGCCGGGTGTACGCGGTCGGCATGATCGCGTTGACCTTGATGTCGTGGGCCGCGCCGTCCTGTGCGAGGGCTCGGGTCAGACCGAGGACGCCGGCCTTGGCCGAGATGTAGTGGCTGGTGTGGGGGATGCCCAGGACCGATGTCGACGACGAGTTGACGACGCGTCCGTATCCCTGCGCTCGCATGATCGGCCATGCGGCGCGGATCATCTCGACGGTGCCCCAGTAGTGCACGTCGACCATGCGGCGGAACTCGGCGTCGGGGATGGCGTCGATCTCCCCGCCGCCGGAGATGCCCGCGTTGTTGACGAGGATGTCGACGCGGCCCCAGGTCTCGACCGCGGCGCCGATGACGCCCGCCGCGTCGACGGTGATGTCGCGGGTGTCCGCTTGCGCGGTGCCGCCCGCCGCGCGGATCTCGGCGGCCACCTGCTCGGCCGCGCCCGGGCCGTTCGCCCCGGCCGAGTCGTCGGCCGGCGGTTCGCCGTGGCTGCCGCCGCCGAGGTCGTTGACCAGGACGCGGGCGCCGAGCCGGGCGAGTTCGAGGGCGTAGCCGCGGCCGAGCCCGCCTCCGGCGCCGGTGACCACGGCGACGCGATTCTCGAAGTCCATATCTGACTCTCCCTGTGTCGACGGGCCTGTCGGTGGGTCGGTGGGTCGGTGTGCCGTCGCGCCGAGTGGCGCGGTGGCTCAGTGGACCGTGAGGCCGCCGTCGATGCTGACGATCTGGCCGGTCATGAAGCTGCCCGCGTTGGAGGCGAGCAGCAGGGCGAGACCGGTCATCTCCTCGGGGTCGGCCATGCGCTTGAGCGGGGCCGCTTTGGTCATGCGTTCCTGCATGTCGGGTGTCGTTTTGAGGACCATGTCAGTCTTGACGGTGCCAGGCGCCATCGCGTTGACGCGGATGTTGTGGACGGCGAGTTCGCCGGCCATCGTGCGGGTGAAGGCCACCAGCGCGGACTTGCCCGCCGCGTACAGGCCCTTGCCTTCGGCGCGCGTGAACACGGCGGCGCTCACCACGTTGACGACCGACGCGCGACCACTGGCGATCAGGTGCGGGAGCGCGTACTGGACCAGAAAGACCGGGCCGCGCAGGTTGACCGCGAACGACTTGTCCCAGGCTTCGGGGGTGATGTGCCCGACGGGCTGGGCGAGTTCGTTGGCGGCGTTATTGACGATGATGTCCAGGCGCCCGAAGCGCGCCACGGTGGCATCGACGAGGGCCTCGAGCTGGTCGAGTTCGCCGAGGTGGGTGGCGACGGCCAGGGCCTGCCCGCCGGCCGCCTCGATCTCCTCGGCCACGGCCTTGCAGGCGTCGGCCTTGCGGCTGGCGATCACGACCGCGGCACCGGCGCGGGCGTAGGCATGGGCGATGGCGCGGCCGATGCCGCGGCTGCCGCCGGTCACGATGGCCACGCGGCCGGTGAGGTCGAATCGGTCGGTCACGAGGTCACCTGTTCGTCGGTTGGTCCGGGGTCGGTGCGGGGTGCGGCGTCGAGGCCGGCCCCGGCAGCGGCGTCGCGCCAGCGTGCGGCGAACCGCTCCAGGAGCTCACCCAATTGCTCGCGTTCGGCGGGGTCCCAGTCGCGGACCGCCCAGGCGATGTCGGCGAGCCATGTGTCGCGCACCCGGGCGCGCAGACGCAGGCCGGCCTCGGTGACGCGGAGCAGGCTGGCCCTGCGGTCGGCGGGGTCCGGACCGCGCGCGACCAGCCCGGCGACCTCGAGCGGCCGGACCTGGCGGCTGGCCGTGGACTGGTCGACGCCGAGGCGCACCGCCAGTTCGCTGACGCCGAGGGAGCCTTCGCGTTCGAGGACGGACAGGATCGACAGTCCGGACTGGTGCAACTCGACGCCGGCGACCGCCAGCAGCCGGTTGCGGTAGCCGGGCAGCCGCGTCATGTCGGCCACTTGGCCGACGAATGCTTCGATCCGGCGCACGGCTCGTTCGTCTGACATGGCGTCAGTTTTGCATGCATCAGTACATGGATACAAGGCATTCGGGATGATCGGATCCGACTTGCGGGCTCGGTCGCGGAGGTGCGGAGGGTAAATCGCGCCGGCGGGTGAGTCGCCTGAGGGGCGCGTGGGCGGTGTGCAACATATCCCGGGAATCCGGCTCCGGACGGGAACCGGAAATCCGATACCCGAAATCCGGTGCGCGACAAGTTCCGCGGCCGGAGATCTTCGGCCGAGGAACCCGTGTTCGCCTCCGTGCCGCGACGGTAATTCAAACCGCTTTCATGATGCCGCTTCGAGCGCCGCGGAATTCAGGTCGGCTAGTGGCTCAGTACGGCGAGCACCGCCTTGGCCATGGCGCTTTCACCGACCGCGTTCGGGTGGAAGGGAAGTGCGGGTGAACCCGGTATCAGGCCTTCGACCCACCGTTGGTCGGAGCACACGTCGTGGCCCTTGCTCGGAGTGGCCGTGTCGACGTACGTCGTGCCGTTCGCGGCTGCGGTGGTGGCCAGCATGCCGTTCAATTGGGTGATGATGCCGCGCAGGTACGCGACGTCGCCGATTGCCAGCGGCTGGCGTCCGAAGCACGTCCACTCGTTGTCCGGAAGGACCGACGGGTAGCCGACGAGGACGATCTTCGCCCCCGGCGCCTTGGTGTGGATCGCCTGGAGGGCCGAGGCGAGTCGCGGTGCGGTCGCCGTGATGGCGGCGGCGAGGGTGTCGTTCTCGTACACCCATGACGCTGTGCCGAAGTCGAAGTGCCGGTCGGCGTATTGGTTGTGGCACGGAGCACCGAGCGGGTCCGACCCCGATACCAGGATGCACTTGAGAATGACTTCGACGACACCGAGCGGGGAGTCGCTGAGGTCGTTGCCGCCGATGCCGAGCGTCAGCAGGTCGGTGTCACTGTCGACGGCATCCAGCTGTGGCACCGGGGATACCTGGGATGCCGTCAGATCGAGGACCTTCGCACCCGCGCAGGTCACGTCACTGTAGTCGGCCACGCCGAGCGAGGCCGCGACGACACTTCCGAAGTCGTGGTTCGACCGCAGGCACGCACCGGCGGACACATCCGGTATGCCCGCGCCCGCGGCGTACGAGTCGCCGAGCGCGGTGTACTTCGAATAGGACGGCGCACCCTGCGCGGTGGCCGGCCCGGTCAGGACCGTTGCGGCGAGTAGTGCGGCAGTACCGAGTAGAACGGGGGATCTTTTCAGGATCGTGCGGAGCACAATTCCTCCCGGATGACCTTCATGGGAATCTGTTTGTAGTACCGGCCGGTAAGCTACTGCCGAGTCACCAACATGTCCAGAGATACGGAAAGTAGATCTCCGGTTGATTCCCATGGTTACTGCGGTCCTTTTCCCGCATGCCGATCCGTGTGAATAATTCAATTTACGGGCATGCCGAAATCGATATTGCCGCACTCTGTCGCGCATTCGATCCCCACCGTCGCGGCACGGCCCCCAGGTCCCGTGCCGCGACGGCTGCCGCGACGGCGGCCCCCACGGCATCTACACCGGCGTGCGGTTGCCCGGCTCGCGCACGAGCCCCGGCTCGGTGCCGGTGGCGGTGCACCACCGGAGCATCAGAGGGTGAGTGTGGTAGTGATGTGCGGGTCGGCGGCGTGCCTGCCGATGGCCAGTCGGTAGGTGCCGGGCACCGTGGTCCAGGCGTTCGCCTCGGTGTCCCAGCGCTCGAGGGTCCGCGGTGTGACATGGACGCGGACGGCCTCGGTGGCACCGGCGGGGACGTCCACGGCGGTGAAGCCGATCAGCCGGATTGGTTCGGGTGCGCCGAACAGCGTGCCGTCCGCGGGTTCCAGGTACACCTGCACCACTTCGCGGCCGTCCCGCGTGCCGGCGTTGGTGAGTGTGACGTCGATGGTCAGGCCCTGGTCGGCATCGCCCTCGACCTCGGCGTCGTCGTAGCGCCAGTCGGTGTAGCCGAGCCCGTAGCCGAAGGGATAGGCGGGCTTGGTGCCGTGCCGTGCCCACAGGCGGTAGCCGATGGTGTGGCCTTCGGTGTAGTCGATTCCGCCGTCGACGACCTTCGTCGACAGCAGCGGGACGTGCTCCTCCTCGGCCGGGAACGTCGAGGGCAGCCGGCCGCCGGGTTCGACCTCGCCGGTCAGGACGTCGGCAAGTGACGCACCGCCTTCCTGGCCGGGCAGCCATGCCCACAACACCGCGGCCACCTGGTCGCGCCACGGCATGAGAACCGGTGCACCCGCGTTGACGACGACGATGGTGTTCGGGTTCGCCTCGGCGATCCGGGCCACCAGTTCGTCGGTACGGCCGGGCAGTGCCAGGTTCTTGCGATCGAAGGATTCGGATTCGATGTCATCGGTGGTGCCCACGACGACGATGGCGACATCGGCCGCGGCGGCGTCGGCGATCGCCTCGATGAGTTCCTCGTCGTCGGACAGCTGCGGGGCGCCCCAGCCCATGCCGATCTTGCCGAACAGGGTCTCGACCACACTGTGGAAGACCAGCTCGATGTCGACGGGCACGCCGGCCCGCGCGTCGACTTCCAGGCGCCGCACCGGCGGGCGCAGCAGCATCGCGCCCATGTCGGCGCTCTCGGCGGCCGAATGGATCTCGTGGGACACACCGTCGACCGTGAGCGTGAACGCGCCGGCGCCGACGACGTCGATCAGGTGGGTGCCGTCCACGACCGGGGTGAGTCCGGTGCGCATCGCCACGGCGGTGGTGCCCTCGGCCAAGGTGCCCGGCCAGAAGATCATGGCGGGATCGAGGCGCACGGCGGTGTCCAGCACGGTGCCGTCTGCGGCCCGGTATTCCAGGCCCACGCCCGGCTCGCCGGTGGCCGGGTCCACGACGGCGTCGCGAGGCAGCACGGGCAGGTACCGGTGGGTGAACGCGCCGGACCGTACCGTCAATTCGACGTCGGGACCGAGGGCGGCCCGCAGTCCCTCGGGGACCCCGACGATGTGCTCGGGGTTGACGTGCGCGGAGCCGCCGCCCTGGGCGGACAGGCGTACCGCGTTCGGGCCGATCAACGCGACCCGGCGCAGCGCCGAGGCATCCAGTGGGAGCGCCCGGGCACGGTTCTCCAGCAGCACCATGGCGCGGGCCGCAACCGCGCGGAGCTGCGCCGTGGCGTCCACCGGAGTGCTCGTGTGGCTCCGCGTGACTTCCTCGTCGAGCACACCGACGCGGGCGGCGAGTCGCAGGATGCGCAGCACCTTGTCGTCCAGGACGGCCTCGTCGACCCGGCCGGCACGGACCGCCTCGACGAGCGGTTCGAGCCACTGCGTGGTGGGGCCCGGCATGGCGACGTCGGTGCCTCCGACGGCGGCGGGCTCGGTGGAGCGGACCGCCGTCCAGTCGGAGACCACGACACCGTCGAAGCCCCACTCGTCCTTGAGGACGTCGTTCTGCAACCGGGAGTTCTCGGTCATCGACGCGCCGTTGACCGAGTTGTACGCCGACATCACGAGCCACACCCGGGCCTCGCGTACCGCCGCCTCGAACGGCGCGAGGTAGATCTCGCGCAGCGCGCGCTCGTCCACGCGGCTGTCATAGGACATGCGTTCGTCCTCGGAGTCGTTCGCGACGAAGTGCTTGATCGTCGCGGCGACTCCGGTCGACTGGACGCCCTCGATGAACGCGACGGCGGTCCGCGAGGTGAGCAGCGGGTCCTCGGAGTAGCACTCGAAGTGGCGCCCGCCCAGCGGGGTGCGGTGCATGTTCACGGTCGGTGCCAGCAGGATGTGGACGTCCCTGTCCAGGGCCTGCGTGCCCATCAGGTGGCCCACTCGGCGGGCCGTCTCCGGATCCCAGGTCGCCGCGGTCGCGGTGGGGCAGGGGAATAGCAGCGAGGTCTCGCGCTCGCCCATGTTGACGCCGCGCACTCCCGCCGGGCCGTCGGACATGCGCAGCGCGCGCAGGCCGATCTGCGGCAGTTCGGCCAGCGACCACATGTCGTGGCCGGCGACCAGGCGCACCTTGTCTTCGAGGGTGAGTCGGCCCAGCAGGGCGGTCGGGTCGTGGGCGTCGGCCGGGTCCGGCGGGATGAGGCGGTTCATGTTCGACTCCATGGCTTGCGTGTGTGTGCTTTGCCCGGCTGCCGCGGAACAATCAGCAGAGCAATCGGCGGAGCAATCAGCTGAGCAGTCAGGACGGCACCGCGATGAAGCGGTTGGTGCCCGGCTCGTACGCCTGGACCCGGAAGGGGAGCGCGCCGCTCGGCGTCCGCTGCGCGTACATCGCGTCTTCCCGGTAGTTGGGCAGGCGGTACTTCCCAAGGCCGAACCCGGCCTGCTGGAAGGTGTTGTAGTTCAGGTCCTTGCCGGTCTTCCCGGCGATCGCCTTGAACAGGGAGAGGTTGATGCAGGCCGTCTGGACGGATCCACCCAGGGTCGGCAGGCCGGGGGCAACGGTGGTGGGGTCGACGAGCTTGCCGGTGAGCGAGGGGTCGGCCTGCTCGACGGTGTGCACGCAGTCCACGATCTGCGGTTCCGTCCAGTCCAGAACGGGGTTGACCACCACCGAGCCGGTGAGCGTGCCGAAGTCGTGCCGGCCCTTGTCCTGCGTGTAGCCCGAGGGGTTGAGGCTGAACAGCAGGCGCGGGCGCCAGTCCGACTTCTCCAGGATCACCGGTATCTGCGAGGCCGCGCCGCCGGTCAGCAGGATCGCGTCGGCCCCCGCGGTCCGGGCCTTCTGCAGGAGGACGGTGCCCTGCTGCAGGGTCGCGGCCGGGTCGCCGGCGGTCGACGCGAGGTAGCCGGTGGCGACGGGCGCGGCGCCGTTGCGCTCGAGCGCGGGCAGGAGGATGTTCTCGGCGTCCGTCCGCCCCTGGGTATCGGCGACGACGGCGACCTTCTTGCCCGTCAGGTCGCCGTGCGCCGCGAGCGCGTCGACGGCCTTGGCGGAGGCGTCGCCGTCGATGTCGGTGAACCAGGGGGCCTGGGCCTGCGCGTACAGCGCGGCCGGCATGGCCCCGCCGATCAGTGCGGTCTTGTGGGTCTGGACGTAGCACGAGGTCTGGTCCGCGATGGGCAGCATGCCCAGGACGGCGAAGACCTTCTCGTCCTCGGTGAGCTTCACACAGGTCTCCTGGGCGGAGGCCGGAGCAAGCAGGTTGATCTTCGCGAACACGGGGACGATCTTGCGGCCGTTGATCCCACCTGCGGCGTTGATCTTGGCGATCAGCGCCTTGTAGGCGACCTCGAAGTCACCCGCGTCGAGGTTGACGAACGGCTTGAGCGCGGCGAAGTCGGGGTAGACGACGCCGATCCTGATGCTGTCCGCGGTGACCCCCGGCGCCGCCGCCGGCACGGCCGAAGCGTTCGAACCGGAGGAGGTGGTGGGCGACTTCTTGTCCTCGACGGTGCAGCCCGCCGCGGCTGCCGCCACGCACAGCGCGGCCAGTATCGAGGTGGCACGCCGGGCGGTCGGACGGATACGTCTGGTGGTGGTCATGCCGGTGGAGTCCTTTCGGAGGGCGGAGCGCAACTGGAGGGCTGGGTACAACTGAAGGGCGGGGCGCAACTGGAGGGTGGGGCGCAACCGAGTGGGGGTGTGACAGGCGACGGGACCGGCTCAGGTGGGCACCGCGTCGCTGCGTTCGATGGCGCGTTCGTCGGTGCCGAGGTAACTCGCGACGACCTTCGGGTCGTTGCGTACGGCGGACGGTGCGCCGGTGGCGATGACGCGGCCGGTCTCCAGGCAGTACACGCGGTCGCTGATGCCCATGATCAGCGGCATGTCGTGCTCGATGATCAGCATGGACGCGCCGAGTTCGCGGCGGATCTCGCGAATGAGCGGGCCGAATGCCTCCGTCTCGCGCTGTGCGACACCGGCGGTCGGCTCGTCCAGACACAGGACGCGGGCGTCCAGCGCGAGCAGACCGGCGAGCTCGACGATCCGCCGGGTGCCGGTGGACAGGTCGCCGATGAAC
Source organism: Embleya scabrispora DSM 41855 (assembly GCF_000372745.1). Taxonomy (GTDB): domain Bacteria; phylum Actinomycetota; class Actinomycetes; order Streptomycetales; family Streptomycetaceae; genus Embleya; species Embleya scabrispora. Next base: position 65,595 of record NZ_KB889673.1, read on the forward strand.
GCGTTGGCGTATCGGCCGAGGCCCAGGAAGTCGATGAGGTCGTGTGCCTCGGCCTTCTTGGCGCGCTCCCCCTTCAGGGATTTGGGCAGCCACAGCGCGGACGACAGCAGTCCGGTACGTCCGCGCGCCTCCAGGGCGATCTGCACGGTCTCGGTGACCGTGAGCTCGGGGAAGAGCGTCGCGGCCTGGAAGGTGCGGCCCAAGCCGACGGACGCGCGGCGCGCGGGCGCCAGTGTGGACACGTCCCGGCCGAGGAGTTCGATGGTGCCGGTGGCCGGGACGAACCCGCCGATGGCGTTCATCAGGGTGGACTTGCCCGCGCCGTTGGTGCCGATCAGGCCGACGATCTCGTTCGGCATGACCTCGATCGCCACGCCGTCGACGGCGGCGACGCCGCCGAACCTGACGCGGATGTTCGAGGTCGCCAGCACCGGCTTCCCGGCGGGCAGCGGTGCGCGCTCCGTGGGGGTGAGCGACGTGGGGACGGCACCGACGGTCTTCGCGGGTGCCGGGCCCAGACGTTGTTCCGCCCAGGAGAGCACGTCATCGCGCATCGCGTAGCCGATCTGGACCAGACCGCCGGGGAAGTACAGCAGCAGCATCAGCAGGCCGAGGCTGGAGGCGAGCAGCGGCACGATGGAGTTGCCGGGGAACACGGCGGGCAGGCCGATCACCCACAACGATCCCCATACCGGCCCCGAGGTGGTGCCGAGTCCGCCGATGACGACGACGGATACCAGCATGAGGGAGTCCGCGCTGCGGAAGTAGGCGTCGCTGTAGGGCACCGTCTGGAGCGCGCCCGCGAGCAGCGCTCCGCCGAGTCCGGCGACGCCTCCTGCCAGGGCGAACGCCCGCAGCTTCACGCGGGCCGCGGGGACGGTGTACGCGGATGCGGTCGCCGGGTTGTCGCGTACCCCGATCGTGGTCCGGCCCACGCCCGTGCGGCGCAGCCTGCCGGTCACCGCGAGCACGGCCACGAGCACGACCAACACCACGTAGTAGTAGGGGCGTTGCGCGGTGATGTCGATCCCGAAGACGTCGGTGCGCGGGAAGGACGCGGCGGTCTGCGTCGGACTGTCGTGGAACATGTCCTGGGTGTAGACCCACTGCTCGCAGGCGACCGCGAACGCGAGGGTGCTGACCGCGAGCAGCAGTCCCCGCACGCGCAGTGCGCCGGCGCCGATCACGGCGGCGAGCGCCGCGGTCAGCAGCGCCGCGACGCACACGGCGGTGGGGAACGTCAGGCGCTGGACCACGAGGACGTTGCCGCCGCCGATGTCCAGCCGCAGTCCGCGCGAGAGCGATGCCGCGGTGAGCGCGCCGATCCCGGCGAACGCCATCTGCCCGAGCGAGAGTTGCCCGGCCCAGCCGGTGAGCACGGTGACCGAGGCGGCGCAGATCGCGTACGCCAGGATGGTCGTGTAGAGCAGCTGCTTGGACGGCTGCGTGACGAGCAGCGGCATGACGACCGCGATCAGCCCGAGGAACACCAGGCCGAACCGCTCCAGGTTGCGCACCCACCACAGTTCTTGGAGGCGTACCGGGATCGGCCGGACCTTGGGCGCGAAGGAGAACGTCGACGCCTCGGTGTCCCGGCCGCGCCCCACGACGAACACCGCGACCAGGACGAGCGCGAAGACGATCATGTCGGTCAGGCCGGGCCGGTCGATCCAGTTGAACTGGACGACGGATTCGAGGAACCCGAGGAGTACTCCGGCGACCAGGGCGACCCGGAAGGAGACCATGCGGGCGATCACCGCGGCCGCCAGCGCCCTCATCAGGGTGGTCATGCCCAGTACCGCGGGGGAACCGACCGATCCGGTGCGGCCGGAGATGAGGATCAGGCAGATCGTCGCGACGAGCCCGGCGATCGCCCATACCGCGGTGGAGACGGCCTTGGGGCTGATGCCGTTGAGCCTGGCCAGGTCCGGGTTGTCCGCCGACGCCTTGACCGTCTTGCCGAGCACGGTACGGGCGAGGAACCAGCCCAGCGCGACGGCGACGAGCGGGACGACGACGAGCACGGCGAGCTGGGTCGCGGTGACCTCTACGCCGGCGGGACTCCACTTCGCCGCGGACCACACCGGATACGAGTTGGCGGCGTCGACCTCCGGATAGGCCATGACGATCACCAGCGCCAGCTGGGCGACGCCGATCGTGGCGACCAACAGGATCACCCGGGGTGCGGCGAACAGGCGTCGGACCACGACGAGGTCGACGACCGCGCCGAATACGGTGCCGACGACGAGGGAGACGGCCAGCGCGATACAGAACGGTACGCCGTAGCGGAGGTTCAGCAGGGCGAACAGCGCTGAGCCGACCAGACCCATGTTGGCGACGGCGAAGCTGACGATGCGGGTGGAGCGGTGGACGAGGACGATGCCCATCGCGAGCAGGCCGATGACCATGCCGTTGACGACGCCGTCGAAGGCGAGCTGCCGGGTGAGTTCGATCATGGTCAGCCACCGTCCTTGCCGAGGAACACCGCACGGGCGAGGTCGTCGCGTTCGGCGAGCTCGCGGGCGTCGCCGGTGAACCGGACCTGCCCCTTCTCCAGGAAGACCGCCCGGTCGGCGATCGCCAGCGCCACATTCAGGGACTGCTCGACGATGATCATCGTCATGCCGTCCGCCTTGAGGCGCTCGACCACCGCGAGCAGGTCCTGGACCACGACGGGGGCGAGGCCGAGCGAGAGTTCGTCGATGAGCAGCACCTCGGGGTCGTGCATCAGCACCATGGCGAGGGCGAGTTGTTGCTGCTGGCCGCCGGACATGCTGCCCGCCCGCTGGGCGAGGCGGGCGTTCAGGTCGGGGAACACGTCCAGCACATAGGCGAGTCGGGCGTCGCGGTGTGCCCGGTCCCGGTCGCGGAGCCCGAACGCGGCCATCTCCAGGTTCTCCGCCACGGTCATGCCGGGGAAGGTGCCCTTGCCGCCGGGCAGCAGGCGGATGCCGTACCGGCCGCGCTGCTCGGGCGAGACGTACGTGATGGTCTTCCCGTTGAGCCGGACCACGCCGCGAGAGGGGGTCCCCAGGCCGCAGATCGCCTTCAGGATCGTGGACTTGCCGGCGCCGTTCGTCCCCAGGAGGGCGAGGACTTCGCCGCGCCGGACTTCGAACCCGACGCCGAACAGCACCTGCACGTTGCCGTATTCGAAGTCGATGTTGTTGACCTGGAGCACCGGGACCTGCTCGGGGTCCCGGGCCTGGCGATCCCTCTCGGCGAGCTCCTCCTGGAGCTCACGGACGACCAAGGCCAGGTCGTGCTTGATGAACGAGGAACTGCGGATCAGCATCAGGCTGCCCACCAGCGTCGCCGGGACGCCGATGACCAGTGCCGCCGCGCGCGCGTCGTAGGAGTCCAGGATGAGCGCGGACAGCAGCGAACCGCCGGTCGCGCCGATGAAGAAGATGTAGATCGCCGCGAGCGCCGTGCCCAATCCGCGCAGTCGGTACGGGGATACGGACTGCATGACCGGGCCGATCATCGCGAACGCCGCGGACAGGAGGACGAGCGGCAACATCTGTGCGATGACGAATGCGGGCGCGGTCGGCATGAACCACTGCACCGGCGTCAGCGCCGCCACCGGCAGGATCAGGTAGCCGACCAGCTTCAGGGCGCGCGCCGGGTCGGTGCGGTAGAGCCGGTCGTAACGGGGGCCGACGAACGGCAGGACGGCCAGCACGCCCAGTCCGCCCAGGGTGCCGTACACCCCGCGTTCGAAGGTGCCGAGCCCGAAGTGGTCCTCCATCCACAGGTTGGTCAGCACCGGTCCGGTGAACAGGCCGAAACCCATCGCCGCGAACGCCAGGATGACCGTCTTGGTGGTGCGGATGCGCATCAGCCGGGCGAACGCCGCCTCGACCGAGATCGGCATCGGCTTGTCGTGGGTGATGACCTCGCCGAGCACCGCCTTCATCTCGTGCTGTCCGCGCGGGGGTTCGGGCAGCCGGAAGGCGTACAGCGCCACAAGCGCGGTGGGGACGCCCAGGACGAAGAACGCCCAGCGCCAGCCGTCGTCGCCGCCGGCCACGGCGGCGATCGCGCCGACCACCAGCGGGCTCAGCACCCCCGCGAGGCGGCCCGCCATACCGGTTGCCGCGGCGATGCGGCCCCGTACCCCGATGGGGTAGGCGTCCGCGTTCAGCGAGCCGTGCACCGGCAGTGTGCTGGCCTTGGCCACCCCGACGCCCAGCCGGGCGAGGAACATCAGGAATACGTTCGCCGCCATACCGCATGCGAACACGAAGGCGGCGAAGGCCAGTCCGGCCCATCCCGCGACCCTGCCGCGCCGGTACCGGTCCGCCAGCCAGCCCATCGGCAGCGCACCGAGCACCAGGAACGCGCCCGACGCCGCCGACAGGAACACGATCGCTCCGTCGCTCATCCCGAACGAGTCTCGGATGTCCGGGGCGAGCACGCCCAGCGTCGCGGTCTCCAACTCGTCGAACGCGGACAGCGCCATCAGCGTCAGGAACGTCGCCGACCCGCCTGCGGCAAGACCCCGTCGGAGCGTCAACTGCTCGCCGCCCACCCCGGGCAACAGATCGTCGGCGAAGAGCACCCCACGTTCGGCCTCGGCCGCCCGGGCACGTGTCGCCTCGGCATCGACGAGTTCGGCGGCCAGGCCCGCGGCGGAGCGGCGCTGCTCGTCCCGAGGCGCGACCACCTCGATGGCATCGTCCCTGGTGGCATCGTCCACCGCGCCGCTCACCGGCAACGCCCGTACCGCGTGGGCCGGTTGCGCCCAACTGCCACCTGCGGCCGTGCCGGAGGGTGCGATCGCCGGCCCTGTCGCCCGTGGGACGGATCAGGCGCAGGGGGAAGGAAGGTCGTACACATCGGGCATCCTCGCGGCTCGGAACGGTCACCACACAGACGAACCCGCAGGCGTGACACCCCGACCGCGCGTATGCGGCCGGGACGTCTCCCGGTGCGGAGCCCAATTGTTTATTCCAGATTAAATAAATGTCCAGACCCTGAAGGGGAGGACTTCTCGGGGCCGTTCAGGCACGGCGCCGCGTCGGGGTGTGCCGACCACCATCGCGGCCGAGAACGCCACACGCCCTGCAGGCATCGGGCCTGCAGGGCGTGTGGTCGACTCCCCCCGGGGGAGCAGCCAGGCGGGTCGGCGGGTCGGCGTCCGGAGGATCACCGCGTGGGCGGGGTACGGGGATCCGCCGCCGTGGTCGGCCGAGTGGGTCGCTCAGCTCTCCGCGTCCACCGAAACCCAGAAGTCCGCCAGCGCCTTCGCGGTCTCCTCCGGTTGTTCCTCGTTCGGCGTGTGCCCCGCGTTGGCGATCACCACGTGCCGCGCGTTCAGGTTCCGGGCCATCTTCGCCTGCGTCGCGGGTGTCCACGGCATGTCGTTCTCCCCGTACATCACCAGGAAGCGCACATCCGTTTGTGCCAACACCTCCACCCGCGACGGCTCTCCCAGCATCGTGCGGATGATCCCGATCAGGTTCGCCTTGCGCGTGTGGACGAGCCGGTGCTTCAGCCATACCTGCGAGCCGTGCGCGAGTCCGGCCTTCCTCAGTTGGCCGCGCATGAGCATCCACAGCAGCGACGTCCCACCGATCCGCAGGATCCACACCAGCGGCCCGACCATCTTCGCGCCCGCGAACTCGGTGTTGCCCGGGCCTGTGCCGAGCAGCGTCAGGCTCCGCACGCTCGACGGCGCGTCCGCCACCGCACGCTGCGCCACGATCCCGCCGAAGCTGTGTCCCAGCAGGTGCACCGGCGCGGTGTCGACGGCCGCGATGACCTCGGCCAGTTCGGCCGCGAAGGCGGTCACGTCGTACTCCCGCCACCGGGTCGGGCCGGGTGACTGGAACTGGCCGCGCTGGTCGTACGACACGACGCGATACCCCTCGGCGGCCAACGGCTCCAGCATCGGCAGGAAGTCTTCCTTCGAACCGCTGAACCCGGGCACCAGTACTGCGGTGCCCCTCGTCTCGACGCCTTCCGGCGGCGTGATCTCCAAGGCCGCGAGCGGCCCGCCGGTCGTGCGCAGTTCGATCCGCCGGGCGGACTCGGGCAGCTGGGTCGGGTAGAGCGATGGGTCGGCAGCGGTGGCCATGGGCACTCCTCGATCTGACACATGCGGCTCCGGAAACGGCGCTGAAACGAGTCAGCGGCCGGGAGGCGTCGAGTGTAGGACCACCAAAAGTGCAAGGGAAGACTCGGCCCGCACGTCGAAGAGGCTCGGGCCGCTCGGCGGGGCCGCTCGGTTCAGCCCCGGCCGGGGTCGACAGGCGAAGGCGCCAGACCGGCGAGTGCCGCGTCCAAGTCGAAGGCGAACTGCGCGTCCGGGTCGTAGCCGCCATGACCCGCGGCGCGCATCAGCGGCAGTGCGTCCGGCTCATCGCGCAGAATCTCGCTGATCGTTGCCCGATGCGGCTCCTGCCCTTGGGCGCGCAGCATGAAGACCGAGCGAACGTTGATGTGCACCAACTCGCCGATCAGCGTCACGCACCGCCCCGCGACGACCGGGTCGAAGCCCGCGTCCACCAAGACCTCGTGCAGCCGCTCGATCTGGTCCAACTGCCGCCGCCCGGCCGGTCCGCTGAACGCGAAGTACTCCGCATGCCCCGGCAAGGTCAACGACGCGTCGCGGGTCGCGTAGGCGAACGCCCGCAGCCAGGTGCGCCAGTCCGCGTCCGGCGCAGGCATCCACGACTCGTCCAGTACACGCTCGATCCGCGCCGCGGCCACCAGCGCCGCCAGCGAATCGCGGTCGCCCACGTGGTGGTAGAGATTCGGCGCGTGCACCCCCAGACGGTCGGCCACGGCCTTCATGCTCAAGGGCTCGCCGGCCGCGTCCAACTCCAAGGCAGCCTGCACGATGCGGTCGCGGTCGATACGTGCCGGCCGTCCACGTCCACGTCGGCCGCCGCTCATGCTCCGACCTCCCGCAATGTGTTCTCCCGCAAATCTCCGGGGCAGCCGCCACCGGCGCACCGCGAGTGGGAATCTTCGGCGAGATTCTTTCACGGGCGTGCGATCGGGCGCCGCGCGGCCGGGCGACCGCCGCGGATCGTCGTGGCCGGTGGACCCGCCGGTCGGAGCGCCTCCGAGTGATTCCCCGCGGCCGTCCGCGAGTTCGGCCCCGGCTCCGCACGCCCCGCCGGCGGCGCGCGGGTATCGACGAGCGGTCGCCGCCGACGTGCATGGCTCCACCCGATCGGTTTCGCTTGCAACCTTTGTTACCCGGTGGTACAAAATCCGAGCTGACGCGATTCAGCGGCGTGGCTGCGGTGCCGCGACGTATCGATGCCCCCCGTGCGGGGGCGCTGGATTGCCGGCTTCCGGCACACCGGCGTGCGCCGGTTCGTTCGGCGCCATACCGAAGGGCCCCCATGTCACGAACCCGTACCGCCGCCAGACTCGCCGCCATGGCAACTGCCGCGGTGACGGCGGCAAGCACCCTCACTGTCACGTCCGGCACTGCCTCGGCTGCCACCGGCTCGTGCGCCGACATCGACGTAACCTACGCCATGGGCACGCAGTTCGGCCCGTCCGGACCATCCGACCCCGACCCCGTCTACGACGCCCTCGTCGCCGCAATCGACACCCGCCTCGGCGGCGCCAAGACGGTCTCATACCACCGCGTGAACTACCCTGCCAGTCTTGAGCCTTGGTCCGCGTCCGTCGGCAATTGGGACCTCGTCCGGCACATCGAAGCCCAGGCCGCTGCCTGTCCGAACCAGAAATTCGCCGCGGTCGGCTACTCACAGGGCGCCAACGTCGTGTCCAACTCCGTCGGCGTCGGCAGCCTCGGCTCCCTCACCGGCGCGCCCATCGTCGCCGTGATCCCGGCAAACATCGAACCCCGGGTCGCAGCGCTCGTGCTCTACGGCAGCCCGCAGCGCGGAATACCGCTGTACAAGCCCACCACGATCACCGGCACCTACCGGGCCCGCACTCTCGACGACTGCGCCACTGGCGACCCCGCCTGCGGAGGAGGCGTCGACCCGGCTGCCCACCTGTCCTACTCCCGACCCGAACACAGCGTCCCCGCCGCGGACTTCATCGCGGTACGCATCTGACCGACGCCAAGCGTGCCATCCGCCGGGTCTCCGCACCGCCGGGGACCCGGTCACCAGGTCGGGATCACCACGCGTTCGGCCGACGCCGAACGCGACCTCGGGCCCCACCCGGCCCCAAACCCCCGTTCTCATGTCCATTGCATGTCGAGTGTGGTCGGGTCGCCACGCGGGCACCTGCTACCGCGCCACGTCCCGACACGGCGACCCGATGGCGTGAGGTGCTTGCCATCGGGTGGTGCCGCGACGACCGCGCTCGCTCCCGTAAGGGACGGATTTCGGTAAAGCGGCCCGTGTGGTGGGCCGATGGTGCACGTTGGCCATCGTGGCGGGCGAGCCCTGCGGCGCGGGGCGTGTCGGTTGCCGCCGCCTGCCGCAACCGACACGATCCCGATGCCCAAGCCCCGGGCAACGACACCACCACCTCGCTCGCCCCAGCCCCTGAACGCACCACCCCGGCACCCCCGTCGCACCGTCCGACCCGGCGGACGGCGCCGGCAGTGATACCGGCACTGCGCCCGCGGCTGCCGGATTCGTTCGGCCTCGACGTCGACGACAGGCCGTCGCCCTGGGCGCCACCTCGAGGACGGTGTGCACGCATGCCTCGGACTTCTTGCCGCGCATCCCAACGGGGTGCGCGGCAAGAAGATCGCCTACCACCCGAACCCGCTCGCCGCCCCGAGGGCACCACGCGCAAAATGGCGAACCCGTTCCCATCCACCCACCTACTCCTGAACGAATCAAGGCAACAACGGCGTGGTTCTTCGCCCGTTCCGGCGACCGCCACCACCTGCGCTCCCGGGAAATCACCAGCGGCCCGGCGGAATCCACGACACTCCTGCGCGATGTGGTCGACGCGAAGGACTCCGATGCCCGGGCCGCGCTGCGCGAGCGCGCACTCGACACCTACCGCGGCCCCTTCCTCGAGGGCTCGACCTTCCCCTTCGCCGACACACCGCGAAGAGCCGGCCCATCGGGCCATCGACACCCGCCACCCTCCTCCTGCAGAGCGACCCTGCGGTGGGGGAGTATCAGGCCTCGCCTCCGGGCCGTTTCCGCAGGTCCCGCAGGAGTCGGCCTCGACCGACGACGTCGCCGTGTGCCGTCGGTCTTCCGAACTCCCGTGCGAGCGTGAGTGCTTGGGTGGTTGACTGATGTGGAACGGTCGTGACGGCGCGGGCGGGGAAAGGCACCGGCAGCATGAGGTTTCGCCGGTCCGCCTCGGGCGCCGTTGGTGTGATGTCCTTGCCGCCGCGTCGATCGATGCGTGTCCACGCGTTCGCGGCCGTCTCTCACGAGCGACTGCTCCTGCCGCTCGCCGGGCGCGCGTCGTCGGTCCGGGGCGGTCGCGTTCGACCCTGCACGGCGCGTGATGCGTTGCCCGCCCGCCTGACGATCGCCGCTCGGCCGATGTCGAATCGTCCCCATGGGAGGAGAGCAGAGTGATCCATTGCCCGCGTTGCCGTCAGGTCGATCAGGTCGTCAAGGTCCGGGCGTTGTCGAGCGGGCGCGCGTGAGTTCCCCGCTCCGGGAGGAACCGATGGCCGCAGCGAGCAGTCCGCGGGTGCCGGTTTCCACCAGTGCGACCAGCCGCAGCGTGGGATAGCCCGCCCAGCCGTTGGGATTCCTGCGCAGCCCGAGCCACGTGCGATTGGCCTCGGTCTCGGGGACCTTCAGCGAGTTGCAGCCGTCGATCGCGACCGTGCGCAGCCCGCGATAGGTCACGCCGGGCGTTCGGGGGCCGGCGATCGGCCCGGCCAGCGCGTCGAACAGGGCCTTCATCGGCGCCGGCCCCAGTCGGCGCCGTAGGTCGCGCAGGGCCTTCTCCGACGCTCGGGGCACGGCCAGGTCGTCCAGTCCGGCGACCAGTTTCGCCCACACCCGCAGGTATCCGATGCCGGAGAACAGTCCCAGGCCGAGCAGGAAGTACACGCCCACGCGCGAGGGCAGGTCCCGCAGTCGGCGTTCGCGGGTCCTGGTCTCCTCCAGGACCGCGTCCACCAACTCGAAGGGCACGTAGCGCGTCAACGCTCCGAGGTGGCCGGGCGCGAACACCCCGGCCGCGACCCGGACGGTTCGTGACACGCCCACCATGGCGGTGCGATCAACGGACTGCAGAGGCAACGAGACTCCCAAAACCGGCGACATCGACACGCCTGTCCTACGGCCGTCTCGTCGACGTTGTCCCTGGCATCTACCGAATCCCACCCCAACCAGCGATGGACACGGACCCATGATCCGTAACTTCGCGGCATTGCTGACGCGATGGCTACGCCACCCTGGACAGTCCGACCCGACCCCTGAAAGCGCGGGTTATCGGGCGGCTCCCACGGGCCTGGCGTCCGACCCCAGGTCAGCAGCCTGTGGGTTCACGGTCTTGGCCCGGTGTCAGGGCAGGCGCGCGGCGAGGGGCGCGTCCGGCCGCGGCGGCTCGGCGTTGGTAGGCGCGCAGGCCCGGGGCGCGGGCGGGGTCGCCTTGGCGGCTGCCGCGTTCCCAGTGGCCGGTGAGGGCGGCGAGGAACGCGTCGACGCCGTCGGGGGCGTTGCCCGTGAGCGGGTGGCCGGTCAGGAGGTCGGCAACGTCGACGGGTCGGTGTCCGGCGAGGACGAGTTGCGGGGCCAGTGACGCGAGGTCGACCCAGCCGGGGCCCAGGGTGGCGTGGGCCCAGTCGACGAAGACGGGTCCGTGGATGCGGTCGCGGACCATGTTGTCCGCGCGCAGGTCGCCGTGGACGACGCGGTCGCCGAACGCGTGTGCGGGCCATGCCTGTTCGAGGTCGCGCAGTCGGTCGAGCCGGCCGCTCGCCCAGGGGTCGAGGTCGGTGAGGTGGGGATCGCTCCAGCCGTGGAGGCGGATGCTCTCGGCGGCGGTGGTGCCCACCGCGGTGCGGTAGCGGTCGTCGGCGGGGTCGGCGGCGAGTTTGTCGAGGCGCTCCGGCACGGCGGCCGTGTCGGGTGAGCCGGGCCCGAGGTCGGGATGGGGTCCGTCGAGGTGTTCGATGACGACCACCGTCCAGCCGTGGGTTCGTTCCAGCGTGATCGGGTCCGGCGCCGGCGCGCGGTGCGGCAGTGCGTGCAGGACGGCGGCCTCCGCGACGTTGGAGGCCGTCAGGGGGTCGTCGTCGGGGGCGGCCTTGACGAATACGCGGCGCCCGCTCGCGAGGGTGAGGACGGCGGCGAGTTGGTGGCCGAATCCGCCGGCGGGTCCGGTGGCGTCGACGATGCGGCCGCCGAGGGCGTGTTCGAGGTGGGTGCGGACCGGACCGGGCAGGTCGGACCATTGGATGCGGTGCGGCATGAGTGCGGGAACCTTCGCGCGGGGTGTCGGCCGGGTGGGGTGTGTCCGCCGGGCCGGGCCGAGCCTGTCGAGGGTTGGCTCAGTTCTCCGGCACGGCGCGGGGTGCTCGCGCGTCGGCGCGGACAGAGGCCATCTCGCGTGTTCCTCACGGGTTCGTGGGGCGGTACGTCACCGTGTGGTGCGTACCGCCCCACAGTAGCGGTCGAAGGGGACGGGTTCAGGCGGGTTTCACCGTGCCGGTGCCGGCGAGGAGTTCGCGGGGGTCGCGGAGCACCCGGGCGGCGCCGGCCGCGCGAAGCGCGCGCGTCGGTGCCCATCCCCAGGCGACGCCGACGGCCGTGACGCCGGCGGCGTGCGCGGCGGCCATGTCACCGGGGGTGTCCCCGACGAACGAGACCGACGACGAGGCCGGGAAGCCGAGGCGGTCCAGTGCCAAGTGGAGGCCGTCGGGTGCGGGTTTGGGTGCGGCGTCGTGGCGGGTGACGATCACCGGCAGCACCGCGGCCACCTCCGGGGGCAACAGCCAGGCCAGGCGGTCGCGGTCCTGAAGGGTGACCACGGCGAGGGGTGTTCCGCGCAGGTGGAGGGCGCGCAGGCTCTCCACGACGCCGGGAAACGCGTGGACGTTTCCGGCGGCGGCCAGGGCCGGATCCCACCACCGCGCGCACGCGCCGTCCGGGTCGATCACCCCCAGGTCGGCCAGGACGTCGCAGCGGGGCCGGAGCAGGGCGTCCGGGGGCAGACCGAGGATCGGCACGCGGCGGCCGAGCGCGCAGGTGGCAACCGCGGCGAGGGTGGCGCGCACCGCGTGGGCGGTGTCGAGGACGACGCCGTCGAGGTCGAACAACATTGGATCCGGGTGACCGTCTCCAACGGCGGTCACACCGCTGTGCGGTGCACCTCCCTCGCCGTCGAGCTCCCCATCGGCACCCGGCCCCGCGACCTCGTCACCACGGCGCAGGGCATCGAGGCGACGACCACCACCCCGGGATGGTCCCGGCCCACACGAGAGGTCGACGCGAACCGCGTGCGCTTCGAATTCGTTCCTTCCACGCCCGAGGACGGGATCATCACCGAGGACCCGGTGGAGTTCGTCCTCACCGGCGTGCCCGTCAACAACACGGTCGGCGTGGCCTACCCGCGGATCGTGGAGACCTCCGCCAAGGGCCAGGACGCCCCCGTCGCCCGCACGCGCTTCGCCCGGCTGCCGAAGTTCCCCGCCGGCACCACGACCACCCTCCCGGTCGGCACCAACCTGCGCGTCTACGCCGGCGAGGCGCCGATCGACGGCCGCCCACCCGCGGTCAGCGTCCGACCGGGAAGCAAGGTCACCGTGGCGTGGAACCCCGCACACGGCGTCGTACGCCGACTGCACCACCGCGACCAGCAGGACGGCGAGATCATCCCCGACGGGGTGACCCAGATGGTGTGCGGGCCCCTGCTGCGCGAGACGACGTTCACCGTGCAGACCGTCTCCCAGGTCGACGGCACCGTCAACCGCTACGACTCGATCACCGTCCAGGTGGACGTACCCCAGTACCCGAAGGTCACCATCGCCAACGCAGTCCTCGCCGGCCCGCTCCCGAACAGCGTCATCCGCATCGAATCCCCCGCCACCGTGGCCGGGACCCTCTCCGTCAAGGAGGCGATCACGGCCGCAAGCACCCTGGCGATCACCGGAACCGTGACCGCACCCGCGATCACGGCCGCCACCACCCAGTTCGCGGGCACCCTCGCGATCACCGGCGCCCTGACCGCGAACAACCTCACCGCGGCCAGGGTGACCACGACCAGGGGCCTGACCGCGAGCGGACGCGTCGACATTCTCAAAGCCGGAAGGCAGGAGCTGTCCGCCGCCGCCGGCGGCGGCTCCGCGACGTTCACCACCGACGGCCTCATCCTGGCCAACGCCCACCAGAACGGCAATCTCACCCTGTGGGTACGCATCACCGGGGGCGCGGAGTTCCGCACGGGCACCGGGGCCGGGCTCGGCACCCTGATCGCACCCGTGCGAGCCGGGGACACCGCCACCTGGGGCGTCACCGGCACCGGCGGAACCCACACCTTCCACTGGTACGCCTTCGGCGTCTGACCCACCGCCACCCGCCACCGGCCACCCTCTCGACGCGCAGGAGGCCCCCGCCATGACCGGCACGCCGACCACACCCACCACGACCACCGAACCGCCACCCCTGCTCACCTACACCTGCGAAACCACCCCGCAGGACCTGATTCCCAGCGACCCCGTCGGCGAACTCTCCCTGGCCCGCCTGCGGTTGCTCGTGTCCAACCCGCTGCCCGACCCCGTGCGCTGCGACCGGATCACGATCGTGCTGCCGGTGGGCACCATCGCCGCCGACCTCGCCGAGACCGGGGTCGGCATCGTCGCCACCGCCACCCCGCACACCTGGTCGGTGGTCGCGATCCAGGAAGACGTCCTGATCGCCGTACCCCAGGACGGTACAGCCGAGTTCACCCGCTCCGACCACGACCGCCAGGACCAGGTCACCGCGAGCCTGGCCATCCAACTCGACGGCATCAAACTCAGCCGCAAAGCCGGAACCGCCCGGCTGCGCATCATCGAGAGCAGCACCACCGGCCCCGGCGAGCCCGACACCGAACGCCTCCTGCAGATCCCGCTCACCAAGTCCCGGCCCCCCAGGCGCCGACGCGACCTGCCCGCCGAGAGCGCGTCGACCACCACGACGGGCGACGACACGCACAACGAGCCGACGGACACGGCCAACCTCTCCGCCCGTCTGACGACCGCGCCCGGCGCCCCACCCGCGACCCTCCTCCCCGGGACCACCCCGTTCCACCTGACCTGGCAAGGACCGACGGGAGAGCACGTCCTGTACGCCCGGGCAACCCCGAACGGGACCCCGATCACCTTCCCCCACCGCGTCGCCGCGCTCGAACGCGACGAGACGTTCCTCGTCAAGACCACCTCGAACGGCATCGACCGCTACGACTCGGTCACCGTGACCGTCGACAAGCCCCTCCTGCCGGGCCTGCGCGTCGACTCGCTGCACGGAGCCCCCGCGCTGACCATCGCCGGCCCCGCGACCACCTGCACCGCAACCCTGAACGTGGCCCAGGCGACGACGACCGACAAGACCTGCACCGTCACCCGGGGCGTGAGCGTCACCACCGCGATCACCACAACCGCCCTGACCACGACCGGAGCGATCACCGCCACCGGCACGAACCCGAAGGTCACCGCCGGCACCCTGACGGTGACCGGAGCCCTCCAAAGCGACGACACCCTCGACGCCACCAAAGGCCCGGTCTCCATCCTCGGCAACCCCGTCGTCGCGAACGGGTCCCAGACAACCGCATCGGCTTCCACCGACGGCTTCCTGGTCGGGTTCCACACCCTCGATCAGATCGAACTCCGAGACGGGACACAGGCCTGGGCCTTCGACAAGGGATACTCGCCCACCACGGCGGCACTGCCCGTCCACCGCGGCGACCAGTACTCGGGCCTCTGCCCGAACCCCGGCGGCACCCCGGCCCACTTCGCGTTCTACCCGATCGGGAAACCCTGAGCCGCGATCGAGGTGCCGGCCCCGGCGACGCCCGCTGCTGGCGGGCCTTGAGCACCGTGGTCAATCCATCCGAACTCAAGTGCCTACTGCCGCACTTGGCCGATCTGACGTTCGAATCAATCGACGCCGGTGGGGCGGTGATCCGAATACGGGCGTGTGCTCGATCGGACGCATCGTCTTGTCCGGACTGCGGAACCTCCTCGGTATCGGTCCACAGTCGCTACGAGCGCCGGTTCGCCGACCTGCCCGTGGGCGGTCGTCCGACTCGTATCACCCTGCGGGTTCGTCGGTTCTTCTGTCGCACCGAGGGGTGTTCGCGGCGAACGTTCGTCGAGTGTTCCGATCGTGTGGTGCTGCGCCGAAGGCGTCGTAGCGTGCGGCTGTGCCGGGAGCTCACCTCGATCGGTCTGGCCCTGGCCGGGCGGGCCGGGGCCAGATTGGCGGCGACTATGGGGATCCAAGCGAGTCGTTGCACGATGTTGCGCTTGGTCCGAGCGGTACCCGAACGGGCTCCCGCGGCGACGCCGCAGGTGATCGGAGTGGACGATTTCGCCCTGCGCAAGGGCTCCGTCTACGCGACCGTGATCATCGACATGGAATCGCATCGGCCGATCGACGTGTTCGCCGGGCGGGATGCGGCCACCCTCGCGGCCTGGCTCCGGGACCGGCCCGGCATCCGCATCATCTGCCGCGACCGAGCGGGCTCATACGCGGAAGGCTGCCGTATCGGCGCCCCGCACGCCATCGAGGTCGCGGACCGCTGGCATCTGTGGAGGAACCTCGCCGAGGTCGTCGAGAAGACCGTCGTCACGCACCGCGCCTGCCTGCGCGAACCGTCCCCGACACCACCCGTCGGCGCGGAGGAGCCCACCGGCCTCGAAGCGTTCGAGAGGCGTCTTTCGGACGACGAGAGGTCACGAGCCGAACAGGCCGGACCCAGGGAGAGCGATCCGCACCGCCTCATCGTGCGACGGACCCGCGAGCGTTACGCCGCAGTCCAGGACCTGGTTGGCCGAGGGCGTTCGTTCAAGGCGATCGCCCAGGAACTCGATCTGTGTTTCAGGACCGTCCGCCGCTACGCGCTCGCCTCCACGCCCGAAGAACTGATGGTCAAGGCGGTCAACCGGGCCAGTTCCCTCGATCGGTTCAAGCCCTACATCCACATGCGATGGGTCGAGGGCTGCACCAACGCGAGCGAACTCCACCGCGAACTGCAGGACTTGGGATGGCGCGGAAGTCAGAGCAGCTCACCCCGCAGCGGCCACACCCAAGCCGCGTCGCGTCGTGCAGTGGATCATGACCGAACCCGAGAACCTCTCAGCCGGTGCGGCCACGCAACTGAAGGACATCTTCGCCCGTTGCCCCGAACTCGCGGCCGTTCACGTCCACGTGCGCACCTTCGCCGACGTGATCCGAAACCTGGGCGGGACCCGACTGCCTCAGTGGCTCAGCCGGGTCCGAGCCGACGATCTTCCCGCGCTGCACAGCTTCGCGAACAGCCTCCAACGAGATCACGCCGCCGTCTTCGCCGGGCTCACCCTGCCTTGGAGCAACGGACCGACGGAAGACGCCGTGAATCGGATCAAGATGCTCAAGCGCCAGATGTATGGCCGGGCCAACCTCGATCTCCTGCGGCACCGCATCCTGCACACTCGCTGACGACATCACCATCAGTCACACATTCACGCTTCCCGAGACAGAGCCGAGAGATGTCAGCGGCTTGGCCGTGGGAAATGTCCATGCGCGCGGTCACGGTGTAGTGCGCGGAGGAGGAGCGCCGCAGGACGTGCGTCCCGGTGCCGGCGTGGGCGCTGCCTCGGGCGCGTTCGAGCGTGAACTCGACGCGGGTGCCCGCCGGCCCGTCGGGGTCCGACGAGCCGGCGCACAAGGCCGTCAACGGTCAGCGTGTTCCGACAGCCGTTGTCATTTGGGGATGCCCTCCAGGGAGGCATGCACGGAGGCGTTGCTGTTCCTGACGTCGAAGAACCCGCCCGCGGTGGAGCCCGTGCTCACCAAGACGAACGCACGGGCGAGTTTCTCCAGCGCCTCGGGCGCCCCACCGGGGTCGGCATCGCCGGCCCGTTCCGCCGCGCGGCCGATGGCAGCGAGCAACCGGTCGCGGGCATCGGTGACGGAGGCGGGCTGCTCCACCCGGACCACCGTCGCCGGGATCTGCCGGACGCCTTCGTCGACCGCCGGTTCGATGGCTTCTGCTTCACTACCGGTCACGGGTCCTCCTCGGATCGGACGCACAGGGCCGGGCCGACGACGCCGGACGACGCCGCGTGACCCGCTTGATGATCATTCAGCCACGGGGCACACGGCGCAGTGTTCCCCCTCGGTGATGGCCGATTCCCGCCGACGGTCGACGGAAAACGGCTCCCGGCCAAGCCTCCGACCCGGCGAGCCCGAGGAATCGGCTGACACTTTTCCCGGCCGATCCCACTGACACTTTCACCAACAACACCGGTGGTGTCGAAGGCAGAGACAACGTCAGTGGGAACGGCGAGGTTCTGTCAGTGGGTCGGCAGAGTTCGTGTCAGTAGGGGGTGGCGGGGGTTCCGTCGTTGTGGCCGGTGCCGGGTCGGGAAGCTCGGCCATCAGGCGGAGGCTGTACGCGACGCCGGGGGCGATGGTGTCCGTGGTGGGTCCGCGGTGGATGAGCGGGCCTCGGCGAGGGTGTCGAGCGCGTGGTGTCGTCGGACGGTCGGGCCGGTGTCGTCGTCGATTCCGCCGTCGGGCGGCGGCGTCACAGGAACACCTGCTCCAACTGGTAGGCGCGGGTGTCGTAGGCGAGTTTCCCGTCGACCATCTTGAGCGGGCTTCCGGCCTGCGGGTCCACCGGGGCCATGGCCCGCCTGCCGATCCAGTGCTGCTCGACGGGCGTGCCCGCGGGGTACACGGGGTCCCGCGTCAGGATCGCGTAGACACGGTCCATGGAGTTGGGCCGGCCCTGCGGGATCCATCCGGTCGGGAAGTGGTTCGAGTCGTCGATCACCTGCGCGACCGGGCTCGTGCCGGTGCGGCCGATGCCCTGTGCGGTGGCCCGGTTGATGTAGACGTAGGTCAACAGCCCGCCGCCGATGGAACCTTGACCCAGTGCCCAGTGTTGATGAAGGTCGCCGTCGTCGCGGCGAGCCAGGGTGAGGACGGGGCTGTACCACTCACCGTCGAGCCGGGGCGCGGTGACGACCAGATCCTGGTTGGCGACCGGACGCAGTACGAAGTAATCGACGGCCGAAGTCGTTTCGGTGGTACGCGCGGCGGCGGCCGCCACCTGCTCGGGGGTGAGGTCTCCTCGGCCGGCGGGGTCCCGCAGCCTCTCCCAGCCGTCGGGCACGACGATTCCGTCGGGAAGGAACCGGTGGGTACCTCTGGGTTCTCCATCAGGCGATCCTCCACCGCTGGCCCCGCCCGACACCTTCTCGGAGACGGTTCAGCAATATGGCCGGATCGCGGCGGCCGTCCGCCGTCCGCCGTACCCACGCCGACGAAGCCGTGCCCGCGCCCGGCCGTCCCGGACCCCTCGGCGCAGACGAGGCCGCGCCACACTCCGACGCCGCCGGGCAGGCGGCCGGCGCACCGCCCACGCCACCCACGCACAAGTCGCCCGACGGGCGGTGGCACATCGACGCGCGACAAGCGCCACCACCACGAGCAACGACCCGGCGACTCACGCGCCGACGCCCGAAACCGGGCCACCGAGGCGAGCATCTCCAGGCTGCGGGACAAGGTCGTGAACCAGTCGCGGTAGCTCCGCGGGCCCGGGCATCGCTTCCGCCACTGCGGCCATCGGAGGGACACGCCGCCACACGACACCGCAACGGCCACCTCCGGCTGCCGTCGCCCGCCACCGCCCGATTCCGACCGAACCGCCGGCTGGCGACGGCGACGGTGGAACGCGACATCCCCTTCGACTTCGACGCAGCTTCTCCCACCGACAACAACTTCGCCGACACGCTGACACTTTCTTCGCTTTCGACAGTCAGTGGATCCGGATCGGTGCGGGTGCCATGGGTTGTCCCGTCGGGTGGGTGGTAGGTCGTCGGGTCCGAACAGGCAGAGAGGGTGGCGCCGTCCGCACAGGCCGTCATGGGACGATCCACCGGAGTCGGCGCCGAGCCGGCCAACGAGGAGGGACAGCCATGCCCGAAGGAAAAGGCCCAGCCCCAGTCACCATCCCGGTGACGAACCATGACGACACGATCAAGCGGATCGAAGCCCAGGCCGCAGAACTCGCCCGTTCGCTGAGAGAACTGGCGAACGCACCATCCGAAGTCAAGGCACAGGCACGATCGGCCTTCGCCAAATCCTTCTCTTTTCAGGACTGTGATCTCGATTGGGAGCCGGCCACTCAGATCACGACTCCCGGATCGCTGATCGTCCCTGCGGAACTGGGCTAGAGCGGATCAGCCTCGGCCGCGCATTCGGGGTTCTGCCTGAGCGATCTCTACTGCTGACAGGACCCGTCCCGGGTGAAGGAGTGTTCGCCGACCCACCCAAGGGTCGTGTCAACGCCGACCGGCGGAGGAATCCCCACCACGAAGACCGTCTTCGCCGTGGGCCCCTGAACCACCACGCGCCGCGCCTACGTGTCCCGCTGTCGAAAATACGACGGCGGGACACGACACGTTCGACCCCGAAACAACCCGGACCGACGACCGACCGCTGACATCTTCCCGCGGCGAACCCCGATGACAGATAGAGGCTCTGGCACGGGAAGCGTGAACGCCTCTCGTCGGGAGCCGGGTTGGCACCGGCGGGTCGCGATCGGTGCTGGTCGGCCGAGGGTGCACGCGGGTGGACTCCTGGCGTCTGAAGATCGTTCACGCTTCCCGTGCCAGAGCCAACTTGTCAGTGGATTTCGCCACGATCAGATGTCAGTGGTTTCGGCGTTTGACGCGGTCTCGGATGGGAGAGCCAGACTGGTCGTAGTCACCCAAGGAGATTAATTCGTGACAGAAAGTATCCATTCGGCGTCGGACTTCGAGACACCCGCCGGCATCGCCGAGATCACCGCCGGGGCCGAGAGCGACGCGTCGCCGCCCGCGAACGCCCTGACACTCCAACAGTTGCGCGACGGGAGCAGCCCGACCAGGCCCCCGGAGCTGGTCGCGCACCAGTTCGAAGGGGCCGGGTGGATGTACTCCCGGGTCGTCAAACTCCAGTCGTTCTACTACTACTCGGCCAAGCCGGAGCCCTTCCTGGACGAGTGGACGTCGCGGTCCGACAAACCGGGCGAGGTCTGTGACGGCGGGTACATCGACCGCAGCTACGCCCAGTACGACGAGGGCAGGTGGGTGTTCGCCTTCCGCGCGAACGGCACGCCCCCGCCGCCGTTCACGCACTCGTGCCGGCTCGCGAGCCTGCGCGACGGCCGGATGGAGTACAAGGTCAACGGGCCCGCCGGGGACACGCTCTTCCCGACCGACGACTTCGGCAGGCGGGGCGACCTGGAGATGGACGTGGTCGAGGTCGTCCCGAAGGTGATCGCGATCGGGGCGCGTCGCTCCTTGCAGGCGCACGGCACGATCTCCACCCTGATCAGGTACGGGGACCTGGTCGCGTTCCGCCCCCCCGAGAGGTACGCGTACATCAAGTGGGACGGGATGGCCGCCTTCGGCGGGCCCGACGGCAACACCACGAGGGTCGACTGCCTCTGGTGCGTCGTCCCCGCGTGACACACCGCCGGGAAGGGCGGGACGCCCTCGAGCCGGGAGGCGTCCCGCCCCAGGGTGTTTTCGTCGACGTGTGATCCGCGCGGTGACGCCGTCGGCGGGGTGGTGGACGGGTTCGGTGACCGGTCGTACGCAGTCGGTCCGCGACGGCCTCCGTCACCTCGGCGGCTTCGGGCAGGTGGCCCGAAGCCGCCGATCCCGAGGGGACGGGGGCCTTCGACCGGAACGACTGATCGCGCCGTCGGGGCGGAAGCCCATCGAGATGTCGTCCGACAACCGACCCCACCCGCCCCTGTTGTCCGCGGCGAAGTGACAGCGGCTCTCGCCGTGAACATGTGTCGGCAACCGGGTTCGGGTCGTGGGGCCGGCGCTGTTCACGGGAACAGGCTCTGGCTCGAGTTCCGAGTTCTGTGATCCGTCGCCATCGGTGCCCATGGTCCGGGGGTGGTGTCCGTCGAAGCGCATCCCCTGCATCCGGTCCGGGAGCCGTGTGAGGCCCCGGCCTGGGTGAGGCCGGGCTTCACGCGGCCCGATGGGTGGTGTCCTGTGGCCTGGGGCGGGTCTCAGACGGTGGCGGTGACGGTGGCGCCGCTGAGTCTGTCGATGCGGGCCCAGCCGTCCGCGTCGGGCGCGTCGGCCCTGAAGATGTGCCAGTAGCCGCCCTTCTTGTCGGTGTTGGAGGTGCTCACGTACAGCGTGTAGTCGCCGGGGTCGATGTTGGGGACGAGGGCGTCGTGGCGGAAGCGGCCGTCGGAGTCGAAGCCGCCGGAGAAGTCCACCTGGTGGCCGGCCCCGCTGCCGTCGGCCCTCGTGAACCGCAGGATGCCGGAGACGGACGCGTGGTACGGGGGGCCGTAGTTCTCCGGGTAGTAGCCGAACCCCCAGTAGTAGGCGGCCCGGGCCTCCCAGGTGGCGATGGCCGCCGTCCTGCCGTTCTTCAGGGTGGCCGGGGTGAGCAGGACGCGGTGCGTGATGCGGGACCAGCCCTCCGCGCCGAGGTCGCTGCGGTACTCGCCGGCCACGGGTGTGCCCGTGCTGGCGACGTCGTCCCGGGTCGCCGGCTCGGGGCGGTCGGGCGCCACGTAGCGCCAGGGGCCGCGGTTGACCAGGAGCAGCGCCTCGCGTTCCGCTCCGGCCGGCCCGTGCTTGAACGTCAGCAGGGCGGGCAGTTCCTGTGACTCGCGGCCTTCCACGTCCCGGGCCCAGCCGTCCTCGGTGGTCCAGGTGGTGTGCCGCAGGCCGCCCTCGGGCGTCGTGTAGACGGCGTGGAGCCTGCCGTCGTAGGAGGCGAGGGCGGGAGGGTGGGTCGACACGTGGGTTTCCGGGAGCAGGGTGCCCTCGCTCCAGGCGGTGCCGTCGAACACGGCGTGCCACAGCCGGGTGTCGAACATCGTGCCCCGGACGAGGTGCAGCTTGCCGTCGTGCATGCCCCGTGAGGACGGCCCCAGCGAGTCGCCGCGGTCGGGAGTCTTCACCGCGGCCCCGTTCGCCCGGGCCGCCGCCCATGTCCCGTCGGCGCCGCGGACGAAGTGCACGAGGTCGTTGTAGCAGTTCTGGGCGACGACGTGGGTCGTCCCCCGGAACGCGGCCGCGGCCGGCCAGGTCGCGGAGGCCTTCATGGCGTTGGGGGCGGCGGACCACACGGGCGCCCCGTCCTTGCTCCCCAGGACCGCTTCCCTCAGTTCGTAGTTCGGGTGGGCGGTCGTGAAGGCCCGGTAGACGAGGCGCAGGGTCCCGCCGTCGTTCACCAGTGCGGGGGCAACGGGCTGTCGACACCGATCGCGGTGTCCGGGCGCCACTTGCGGGCGGCGGCCAGGGCCTCGGAAGCGGCCCGGATCCCCTTCTCCCGCTCGGCCGCCTCCGCCTCGGAGGCATTCTCGGGCAACGGCTCGGCGGCCGTCTCCAACGCCTTGACGAACGGCTGCACGGCGGCCGGCGTGAAGGGGGTCCACATCAGCGGGGCCTCGATCCCGGGCTCGCCCTTGCCCTTGTGGGCGCAGTACACGGTTCCGTCCACCGCGGCGAGCACGGGGCCCTCGCGCTGAGATGGCCCGCGAACGGCTCCGGTCTGCTCCAACCCTCCCCGCTCGTGTACACCGACCGCCACAGGCTCTGCTGGTCCACGTCCGCGTCCGTCACGTCCCGCTCCTCACCCGAGTCCACTCACCCGCGCCCGACCCCGGGGGAGCCGACGGAGGCGGGCTCCCGGGCCGGGCACGAGGATGATCACCACAAACATCACACGGAGTTCCACATCCGGGACTCTGTGTAGTGGATTTATTCGATCGGGTCGCCCGCCTCGAACCAACACCCGCCGGACCCTGATCATCGCCGGCTGCCTCGCCCATCGCGGCGAACCCGAGGACGCGGAGCACGACCTCGACGACCCCGGGTCGCGCTCACCGCCGACGTCCTCTACAGCCTCGACCCGTTCGACCCCGACCGGCTACCGCCCACCGATCGCAGCCGCCGGCCACGGCGCCCCCGCTGACAAACCTCATGGCGGAACCG
The DNA here is from genome assembly GCF_000372745.1 of Embleya scabrispora DSM 41855. Taxonomy (GTDB): domain Bacteria; phylum Actinomycetota; class Actinomycetes; order Streptomycetales; family Streptomycetaceae; genus Embleya; species Embleya scabrispora. The sequence goes on from NZ_KB889673.1 coordinate 88,678, forward strand.
CTGACACCGACTGGTGTCGAAAGCGAAGGAAGTGTCAGCGTGTCGGCGAAGTTGTTGTCGGTGGGAGAAGCTGCGTCGAAGTCGAAGGGGATGTCGCGTTCCACCGTCGCCGTCGCCGTCGCCGTTGCCGTCGCCGGCCGGCGGTTCGGTCGGAATCGGGCGGTGGCGGGCGACGGCAGCCGGAGGTGGCCGTTGCGGTGTCGTGTGGCGGCGTGTCCCTCCGATGGCCGCAGTGGCGGAAGCGATGCCCGGGCCCGCGGAGCTACCGCGACTGGTTCACGACCTTGTCCCGCAGCCTGGAGATGCTCGCCTCGGTGGCCCGGTTTCGGGCGTCGGCGCGTGAGTCGCCGGGTCGTTGCTCGTGGTGGTGGCGCTTGTCGCGCGTCGATGTGCCACCGCCCGTCGGGCGACTCGTGCGTCGACGCGATGGACCGGCTCGTGGCCGCTCCACCGACGACGCGCGTTCCCCGTACTACTACCGCCACGGCCGCCGCCACGACATCGACCCCATCGAGGCCCAAGCCATCGCCGCTGTCATCACCGAGAGTGATAACCCGCAGCCCGTGTTCGTCGTTGACGACTACACCAGGGCGAACCTGATCACGGCCGGCTGGCTCGCCTGCCACCCACCCGAAATCGAGGGGGACGAGGTGTTCGGCGATGCCCGGATCAGTCTCAGCGCGGACGTCCAATACAGCCTCGGGCTGTTCGAGCCGGACGATCTCCCGCCCACCGATCGCTCCACACAACCCTGGCACCCGTACTGACAAAGCTCGTGGCAGAACCGCTGACAACGACTGTCAAATCGCGCTGATACTTCCATGTCAATCAACAATCGCTGTCGACCGACGCGAAGGTGACAGCAGTTCTCGCCATGATCAAATGTCAGCGGCCTCGGTGCCCGTTCTTCGGATCGACGCATGTTCGGGACGGTGGGCGGCGGCGGGGTGCTGTGCGGGTTTGTCCGCACGCGGACGTCGCCCGTGTGGCGCGGGCCTGTTCGAGGCGGCGACCCGCCGTCCGCCGATTGCCGCGGTGTCGTGTCCGCGTTCGGGCCCCGCCTTGTGGGCGGGCCCGGACACGGGTCGGGTCAGTAGCGGAAGAGGAGGACGGTGCGTCCGTAGGGGGCGGTGGTGTCGCCGGGGATGGGTCCGAGGTGGGTCAGGGCCGGGGCGTCGGCGCTGGAGATGTTGGGGATGGTGCTGAAGGAGCTCCAGGTCTTGTCGCCCTTGTCGTCGCGCATGGACCAGTAGAGCTGTTCGTTGGTGCCGGCCGCGCGGACGACGCAGATCGGTCGGCCGTAGTTGAAGCCGAGGGCGGGGCCGGCCGAGGTGGTGCCGGGCAGTCGGACCGGGTCGCCCCAGGTGAATCCGTTGTACTCGGACACCCAGATCTGGTCGCCGGTCCTGCTGCGGTAGGCGCACAGGAAGACGGAGCCCGACGCGATCATCAGCGCGGGGTCGGGGGCCGCGCCGGGGCCGGGGATGATGAACGCCGTGCCCCACCGGGTGCCGTCGGACACCGCGTAGCGGACCCTGTCGGCGATGGTGGTCACGGCGCAGAACAGTTGCGTGTCGCTCTGGGCGGCCAGGGCGGGTGCCCCGCGGACGGTTCCGGGGGCCACGCCGCCGAACGTGACGGGTTCGGGGGTGGTCCAGGTCGTGCCCTGGAGTTTGCTCAGGTACAGCGTGTCGTCCTGGTTGAAGGCGCAGTGCAGGACGTTCTTGAACCAGGCCAGGGCGGGGCGGTGTCGTGTCCTGCCCGCGGGTCCGCGGGTGAAGGCGCCCCAGGTGGTGCCGTCGGAGCGGGCGTGCCACAACTCGCCGGGGCCGTCGCCGAAGGACTGGACCATGCAGTCCATCGCGGTGGAGTGGGTTCTGGAGGTCAGCGCGGGTGCGCGGCTCATCGCGCCGTTGGGCAGGGGCGCGGTCGCGGCCCAGGCGGGGCCGCCGGGCTTGCCGGGTGTCCCGTCGAGGCTGGGCAGGGTGATCGTGTGCGGTCGGGTGTTGACGACGGCGGTGCCGCTGGTGACGAGCACGTAGTGGCCCTCGCCCTTCTTGCCGTTGAAGTGCCAGCCCGCGATGGGGGTGGAGGTGCCGGTGGCCCACGCCTTCAGGGCGGCGCGGTCGAAGACCAGGGTGCGTTCGGCGACGTAGTCGTCCGGGTTGGAGAAGATCTTCATGAACCCGCCCCACGCCAGGACGAGCATGTTGGCGATCTCGACGTAGTCGATCAGGTCGTGGTATTCGGGGACGTCGAAGTGCCCGCCGTAGTCCTTGAGTTTCTGGGCCAGCAACTGGAGCAGTCCGGAGAGCGTGTTCAGGGTCTTGTACATCTCGTCGAACCAGCCGGGCGGGCTCTGGTCCCGCTCCCAACACACGACGGTGGCGGTGACGAACGCGTCGGCGGAGGCGTTGAACAGGTACGTGCCGCCGTCGATCTGGTGGATCTCGTCCTTGTCGACGTCGCCGTAGGCGCGGGTGACGTTCTCGTGTCGGTGCCCGGTGTCGGAGGAGGCGGCGGTGCAGAAGTAGATCTCGTCGCTGCCGCTCCACTCGTCGGACTCGCGGTAGCACTTGAAGTACTTCAACTCCACCAGCACCCTGTCCAACGCGCCCGCCGTCCCCGGCCCGCCCTCCCCGGCCGCCGGGGCCGGCTCGTCGTCGTGGTGGTCGGAGGCGGTCACCAGGGTGACCCCGTACCCGTACTCGCCCAAGCCCGCCACGAATCCCGCGTCGTCCGCCGCGGCCCCCTCCTCCGGGCGGTCCAGGTCCACCACGTTCAGGTTCGGCTGGGTCCCGGACTCCGCGCGCAGCGCGGGCACGTCCTCGACCAGGTCCGCGAACTCGTATCCGTCCTCGATCGCGCGCTCGGTGAGCGTGGCCGGCAACACCGACCCCGTGGCGCGGGCGGCGTGCTCCTGCGCGTAGACGCGGCCGAACTCGCGGATCTCCTCCTCGGGCACCATCACGCGCAGGAACTCGAGCATGCCCTGTTCGAGTTCGGTCGGCTCCAGGCCCGCGTCCAGACGGGCCGCGGCGCGCAGCATCACCCCGTACAACAGGTTCGCCCCGCGCGGCGGCGCCGTGCGCCCGCCCGCCCGGACCGCCAAACCGCCTCGGAGCTGCGCGCGCAACCGCTCCGGACGCTCGTGGTGGGAAACCTCGACGTACTCCGCGGACATGGGACCTCCAACGCCGGTCGGACAACGGACGCGCCCCGACGGCGCGTACTCGTCCCATCCGACGAACACACGGGGCGACCGATCGGGCTCCGGGCCGGTTCGACCGACCCGGACAGGTGTGTCCCGTCGAGGGAAGGAGTACGACGCGCACGCGACGCACTCCCGATCATCCCCATGAAATCACTCTCCGGAACAGATCATTTACGGACAGTTGGTTGGGGGTGTGCCGTCCGTCGTCCGCCGCGAGAGTGGGCCCCGTCTCGGGAAGCACGGATGACCTTGATGATCTTCCCGTCGTGGATCGGGCGCCGCGAACCACATGCCGGGCCGCTGCATCCGGCCATACGGTGGCTGGTTGGGGGCGAGTCGGGCGATTTCGGTCCCTGGATGCTTGGGTCGGCTCTAGCGTGTCGGGGACGCCGACCGATGAGTTCAGGGAGTGTTCGTGGGCAGTAACGACGCAGGATCCGCCACTTCGCCGAGTGCCTCGGGGATTCACCCCGGCGGGGCCGTGACACCGGGTGCCCTGGTCGCCGCCGGGTCGGACGACTCCGGGCAGGTGTCGGGGATCCTGGAGGCCGCCGAGGGCAGGAGGATCACGGCGGTGGCCGCCTCGGCCGCGGCGAGTCTGGCGGTGACCGAGGACGGCACGCTGCTGGTCGCCGGAGAGGACCTGTACGAGCTGGTGTCGGGGATCCTGGAGGCCGCCGAAGGCAAGAAGATCGCGGCTGTTTCCGCCTTCGACGCCACCGCTGTGGCCGTGACGCGGGACGGCACGCTGCTGGCCGCCGGAAGCGGCGCGGCGGAGATCGTGCGTGACACCCAGGGCAGGACGGTCAGGGCCGTGAGCGCCGGCTCCGGATTCGCTCTCGTGGTGGGCGAGGACGGCATGCTCTCGGCCGCCGGACGGGACAACGGCGGCCAACTGGCGGCGATCCTGAAGGCCACCGAGGGCAAGAGGGTCACCGTCACGGACTGCGGCTCGGGCTACTGCTTCGCGGTGACCGAGGAGGGCACTCTGACCTCGTCGTCCAGTGGCACGTCGTTCTCGGCGCAGCTCGTGAAGGCCGCCGAGGGAAAGAGGATCAGGGCTGTCTCGGCCGGCAACGGGGTCGCCCTGGCGGTGACCGAGGACGGCGCACTGCTGGCCACCGGAAACGACGGCTCCCAGCAGGTGTCGGGGATCCTCAAGGCCGCCGAGGGAAAAAGGATCACGGCCGTGGCCGCCATCCACAACGTGTGCCTGGCGGTGACCGAGGACGGCACACTCCTGGGCGCCGGAGCCGACACCTCCGGGGTGCTGCCGGAGATCCTCGACGCGACGGCGGGCAAACGGGTCACGGCGCTGGCCCGCGGCGCTCTTCACTTCCTGGCCGTGGCACGGGAACGCGACCGGGACTGCGGACCGCTCGAACCCCGGCAGATCTGCGCCTCGCTGCACACCACCGGCGACCCGCAGGACACCCACGCCCTGGTCCTCAAGGTCGGCGACGACCAACAGCAGCTGGTCTCCGGCGAGTCGTGCAGGGCCGTCGACACCCAGAGCACACAGGCCACCCACGTCGTCGTCCGGCGTGTGTCCACCGCGCAGGACCTCGCCACCGGCTCGGTGTACTTCACCTACGACCACGGCACCGGCGCGGTCGGCATCGACGAGGACAAGAGCCAACTGCCACAAGCCCTCACCTGCCACAGGTCCGACGTCAACCGGTTCACCTTCACCTGGACCCCGTGATCCTTGGTACGAACCGGACCGGCCGGGCCGAGCGTTGTGGGTGGCGAAGTCCGCCACCCACAACGCTCGGCCACGGAACCCGGGAAGCGTGGGTGATCCCCACGTCGTGGATCGGGCGTCGCGAACCACATGCCGACCGGCGCGATTCCTCGCCGGTGCCGCCGAGTGAGCGCGCTCGCCGGGCGATTCCCGCTTCCGGGGACAGGGCCCGAATGCGGCAGCGGGTTCGCCATGAGGGAACGTCCGCGGTTTCGGCCGTCGATCGCAGCGCCCGGGTCGTGTAGCCCCGGGCGGACAGACGCGGCCGCTGATTCGTCCGGCGACCGCGCCCCCGGGCCTGCCCTCGACCGCGGGCCGGTTACACCGGGGGCACGGCGTCGAAGATCATCGTCACGGTGCCGGTGTAGTCGCCCGGCGTGAAGTTCGTTCCCCTTGCGCTGATGCTCAACGGGGCCCTGTAGTTGACGTCCGATTCGGATTCCCCGACGACCACCCGGGGTGAGAGTGTCAGCCCACGGGCCCGGACACTGCCGGCGCCGTCCGGCGCGAGGGGCGGTGCGGCACGGCCGTCGGGGGATGCCGTGTCGATCAGTTCGGGGAGGGCGAGGGCGATGTCCGCGGCGAGGTTGCCGGGGTCGCGTCCCAGGGATTCGGCGGTCCGGGCGAGTTCGTCCTCTCCGACGGCCAGGGTGATCTGTTCGGCGGTCACCGGCTCGTTGGGTCCGGAGCCGACCCAGGACCGCAACTGCGGTTCCAGGCCCGCGTCCGCGAGCCCCTTCACGGAGATCGACAGGGTCGTCGGCGCCGGAGCGCCCTCGTTCACGGGATCGGTCATGCAGGAACCCCTTCCCACCGTCCGGCCCCCGGAAAGATCGTCCTTCGCCGCTGTCGGCCGAACCCGGTGTCGGACGCGGAGAACGTGTCGGTGCGTCGGCGAAGTCGTGGTCGGTGATGTGTCGTGCGTGGTTTCGCCGGCTTCGGCGAGTGCGCGGTACACCACGCGAGCGAGGGCGGTCGGCCGGCTTGTTGCGCAGTGCCAGGGCGAAGACGAGCATGTCGTCGTCGACGACCCTGAGCCGTCCGCCGTGGCGGCCCTTGGCGGCTGCGACGTCCTGGCCTTCGAGGGTCTTCTCCCGGATGTAGTCGCGGTCGAGTTGGGCGGCCACCGCCAGGACGGCGAAGAGCATGGCGCCCATGCCGCTGGGGTCGTACACCCCGGTGAGCGGGCCAGTGAGGAGTTCGAGGGAGATGTCGCCGGCCTGGAGATCGGCCGACAGCCGCATCAACTCCGCCGCGTTCCGGGTGAGCCGTTTCAGCTCGTGCACGGTCAGGATCACGTTCTTGTCGGGAGCGGCCTCCTTGAACCGGTGGGCGAGTTGCGGGCCTTGTCCAGTTCGGGTCGGACCTTGATCCGGGTGCTGATCTGTTCGCGGAAGATCTTCGAGCAGCCGGCCTTCTCCAGGGCTTCGATCTGGCTCGCGAGTTCCTGCCGGCGGGTGGGTGTGCGTACCCGATCCGGATCGGCCCGGGTGCGCCGGCCGCAGCCGTGGTCGGTGCGGGCCGTGCGATCCACGCTTTCCCGGGACGGCGGTCGGCGGGGGTGGCCACGTCGAGGAGTTCGCGCAGCGCGGGCACCAGGACGAACCGCGACGTGTGGTACTTCACCGCGGTCCTCCCGGCCCGGGTGCGGCACGGACTCTCCGCCGGCGCCGCGCACTTGGGGCAGTCGTGGCGCTCGACCGCGTCGGCGGCCCGATCCGGGGTCCACTCCATACGGTTCAGCGTCGCAGAACCCTCTCGCGCAATCCGCCGGTTCTGCGAGGAATTGTGCGACGGGAAACAGGGGCGATCCGGACACGATTCGCGGTGTCGGCGGGTGTGTCTCATCCGACCGTTTGTGAGAGGACTGGGCCCACCCCGGCCCCGCCCCGAACTCATGTTCATCGCATGTCGAGCGCGGAGAGCGCCTCGAGGCGTTCCGGTGGGCATGTGGCGTGTCGTTGTCGCGCGTTGGCGAGGGCGATCCCCAACTTGACCGGGTGTGTCTTGCCGTCGTGTTCGACGGTCTCGACGTGCTCGCTGGGAACCGTGCACCCTTGTGTCGCCGTGTCCACCCGCCGGACGCTTCACCGTCGAACGCCCGTTGCGGGCATGGATCCACACCACGTCGCCCACGACGCGGACACCGTCCACCGCGAGTTCCTCGACGTCACGTCGTCGCCCTCACTGGGGCCGGGCGCGAGTCGCCTCTCCCGCGGTCGGCGGGTGCGTTCGAGGCCGTGGACGCCGGAGGCGACGTCCCGGCCCGGGTTCGTCCGCCGCGTGGGGGTCGACGGCCCGCCCGGACCCACGGTCGGACGATCCGAGCGAGACGGCGTGGTCGGCGGGTCCGGGGGTGGTGGTTCGGGTGTGTCAGAGGGGGCGGACCTGCTCGGCCTGCGGGCCTTTGGGGCCCTGCGAGGTCGAGAACTCGACCCGTTGATTCTCGGTCAGTGACCGGTGTCCGGAGGAGTCGATCGCGGAGAAGTGCACGAAGACGTCCGGGGTGCCGTCGTCGGGCGCGATGAACCCGAACCCCTTCTCGTCGTTGAACCACTTCACGGTGCCCTGAGCCATGCGATGCCATCCCTGTGGAGCCGGAAGCCGGACACGTGATCGCGCCGGGAACGCGTCGATCCTCTCAAGGCCCCACGGCCGGGAAACGGGTCGGCGCGCGGGGAGTTCACCCGAATGACGCACACACATCCGCTTCGGCGACACCGCAGTGGTCCCTCCTCGGCCGACGCCGAACGAGACCCCGGCCCCACCCGGCCCCTACCCCGAACTCACGTCCATCGCATGCCGAGCGTGGAGAGAACCTCGAGCCGCTCCGGGGGTGGGTGGCCCGCCGCTGCCGCGCGTTGGCGAGGGCGACCCCCAACTTGACCCGGTGCGTCTCGCCGTCGTGTTCGATGGTTTCGACGTGTTTGCGGGGGACGGTGAGGTGGCCTTCGCGGTGCCGGTACGCCGCGGCTGCGGCGAGGGTGAGCGTCCACCGATCCGCCCGTACCGCCCCTGCCGCCGACTGCTCCTTCGGTTCGGTGACGTCGACGCCGTTCTCGGCCCGGTACGCGGCGATCCGATTCTTCGGCGAACCTCGGCTCGGGATACCCCGATGGATCGATACCGGGCGGCATGGGCTCGGCGAGGGCGTCGACCCCACAGGTGGTCGACGCCCTCGGCCTTCCCCGTCGCGGGGGCACAGCCCGCATGTCCGTCGCCGACGAGCCCGCGGACCCCGCGAGGGGTGTGTGTCCACGATGACGGCGAAACGGTTTCGATCGCACGGGGTTGACCCGGATGCGAAAACGTTCCCTCGAACGTGTCGGCCGCCATGAACGTGCCGCGCCGGGACCGACTCCGGCGCGCGGGCCCCTCGCTCGTTCGGACGCGAGCGCGCCGCAGCAGCGCTGCCCGGTGGGCCGGGCCAGGGTGGTGCACAGCGCGATCAACGCGCCACGGGCCTTGCACAACGACAGGAACTCCTCGTGGGTCGGGCCGGCCCGGCGCAGGTTCTCCAGCTCCCGGACGGAGTCCGGGAGTCCGGGTGGGCGTCGGCTCATGTGGGCGTCCAGCGCCCGGCACAACGGCTCGACAAGGGCGTGCGCCTCCCCGGCGGCGGCCAGGGCCGACACCAGCGGCGAGGAGCCGGCCACGGCGGCGCGTTCGACCAGGGTGGGCACCGTGGCCGCGACAACCCTGGGTATGGATCCGGCCCCACCGGATGACCGGGTCGTCCTCGCCCGGGTCCTCGAACGCGCCCGGCACCGGCCCGGTCAACAACAGTTCCCACCTGGAGCGCGACATCATGCTCTGCGGGGGTTCGGCACCCGCCCCACCGCGAGTTCCCGACGGGTACCCTGGGCCGCCACCCACGCCCGCACGACGCATTCGCCAACGCGCTCACCCGGCCCCGCCGGGCCCGGGAGCACCGGTGATCGTAACTCGATCATCGCCACGGTCACTGCGTCGCGATTGACGCGCGTCAGGCCGGTACGTGCGGTCCGTCCTGCAGTTTCCACAGGTTGGCGTAGGTGCCGCCGAGGGCCAGGAGTTCGTCGTGTGTTCCGTGTTCTCCCACGAGGCCGCCGGGGCTCATGACGTAGATGCGGTCGGCGCCTCTGACCGTGGACAGTCGATGTGCGATGACGACCATGGTGCGGTCGGTTCCGAATGCCTGCAGGGCGTGCTGGATGGCGGCTTCGGTCTCGTTGTCGACGGCGGAGGTGGCCTCGTCGAGGATGACGATCGGGGGGTTGCGCAGGATGGTGCGAGCCAGCGCGATGCGCTGTTTCTGTCCGCCGGACAGCGCGGCTCCGCGCTCGCCCACCGAGGTGTCGTAGCCGGCGGGCAGATCGGTGATGAACGAGTGTGCCCCGGCGGTGCGGGCGGCGGCGACGAGTTGTTCGTCGGTGGCGTCGAAGGTGCCGTAGCGGATGTTGTCGGCGATCGAGCTGTCGAACAGGAAGGGCTCCTGGGTGACGTACCCGATGGCCTGGCGCAAGTCGGGTAGGCCGAGGCCTCGTACGTCGGTGCCGTCGAGGAGTACTTGGCCTTCGTCGGGGTGTCGGAAGCGCATGAGGAGTTTGGCGACGGTGGACTTGCCCGCGCCGGTGGTGCCGACGATGCCGGTGGTCCTGCCGGGGGCGATGGACAGGGAGGTGTCTCGGAGTGTGGCGGGTCGTCCGGGGTAGGCGAAGGTCACCTTCCGCAGTTCGATCCTGCCTGTGACCCGTTGTGCGGGGAGCGGGCGGCCTTCGATGCCGGATTCGATGGGCAGGTCGTGCAGGCTCTCCACCCGGTCCAGGGCGGCGAGGGTGCGCTGGTACTGGTCGGTGATGGAACCCAATCGGGTCAGTTTCCCCAAGGCGTTGGCCGGCATTTCGATCAGCGGGCCGAAGGCTTCGGCGGGGAGTCGACCGTCGAGGACGGCTCGGCCGCCCAGGAGCAGGGTGCCCACCAGCGCCGAGCAGGCGGACAGCCGCAGGATCTGGGTTTGGGCCGCGGCGCTGCGATCGGTGGCGTTGTTGGCTTCGCGGTAGTTTCGGCTCAGGTCGCGGATGCGCGTGCTCTCGTGTTCCTCGGTGCATACGGCTTTGATGGTGCTGTGGGCCTGAAGGTTGTCGGCCATGCGGTTGTGCAATCGACCTCGGTGCTCACCGGAGGCGATGTGGTCGGCGACGGCGCGCTCGTGGAACCGGAAGGACAGCCAGGCGACCAGCGGGACCGGCGCAAAGGCGACCCATGCGAGTTGCGGCGCGAGCAGCATGTACACGGGGATGAGAACAGCGAGGCTGGTGGCCAGTTGGACCACCTCGTGCAGGTTGCCTCCGACGAAGCTCCCCAATTGGTTGATGTCCTCGGTGAGCACCGTGTTGACGCGACTGGTGCGCTCGCTCTCCAGATCCGCCGGGGCCAGTTGTTGCACGTGGCCGTAAATTTGGGTGCGCCAGTCGTCCTCGACCGTCTGTCCCAGCCGGCGCCACGCGACGTCGGCGCCGTAGCCCAAAGCGGCCATGGTGAGGCAGGCGAGCGCGGCGGCACCGACGAGGACGGGCAGTTGGGTGGCGACGCCCGCGATGCCAAGCCGGGCCAGGATCGTGCTCTCGCCTTTGGCGAGCAGCAGGACGATCGAGGGGACCAGGGCGTAGAGCGTCATCTCCGCCAGCTGGGCAAGTACGGACAAGGTCGTTGCCGTGCCGAGCTTGCGCTTGTGCCGGCCGATGATGCGTCGGAGCGGCCGGCGGTGTGGGGTCGTTTCACCCGGTCGTGGCGGTGTCCGGTCGGATCGTCGCCACGCCCTTTTGACCACGATCGCGCTCGCGGCGGCGGCCAGGCCGAGACTGACGAGCGGGTTGGCGAGCAATGTCATGCCGAATTTGCCGCAGGTCGCGATCGCGACGCCCGCGACCGCGCCGCGGAGCACCGTTGCCGACCGCTTGCTGTGTCGCGTCGGGGCGGTCGGCTCCCCCTGGGGCCGAGCGGGTTTGGAGCCGTTCGACGTATCGGGCGATGCGAGGGGACGGTCGGCGTGTGTTCGCGCGTACTCCAGGCTCCGTGCGACCGCCTCTCGCGCGTAGTCGGCGATGTCCCGAGAGGGGACCTCTGGGTCGTGCAGGATCAGCATGCGCCCGGTGGCCGGGTTCGCGCGTGCCTCGACGATGTTCTCGTGCCGATTGAGGTAGGTCTCGATCAGTCGGGCGAGGACGGGGTTGCCGTACAGGCCCGCGACCTCCCAGCGTTGTCTGCCCGGGATCACCGAACGGGCACGCGGTGCTGTCCGAGGATGCGGGTTGCGGGTCACCCGGCTGTGGGTCACCGGGCTGTGGGCGCGTCTGGCTGTTGGCAAGGACATCGCGACAATCACCGGTTTTCGGGATCGGGGGTCGCACGGTGCGGCGCCACGGCAAGGCACTGCAACGCCCTGCGGCACAGGGAATGGCTTGTTCCGAGGACGGCCGGAACCGGCCGGCACGGGAAGGGCAGGAGCTCCATCGAGCTGTGGTCCGTGCTCATCGCTGTTCGAACGGACGTGTGCGGAAGCCTTGATTGCACGCGTCGACCAGGGGAGTCGCTGCGTCCGCCAACCTGCTCAGCGGTTGGTGGGGCGACTGTACGGCTGCTTCCAGCAGTCGTACCCAGCGCACGCAGAGACCCTCGACTGTCTCCCGGTCGAACAGGTCGGTGCTGAACTGGATGAAGCCGTCCACCCCGCGGTGGTTGCCGTCCGCATGTCCACGCTCTGCCAGGCTGATGCCGAGGTCCGATTTCGCCGTTCTTGTCGACGTGACGATCTCGCTTACTCGGATCCCCGGTAGATCGAAGTCGTAGTCCGGGGTGTTCTGCAGCACCAGCCTGACCGGAATCAGCGGCTGGCGGGCCGGGGACCGGGCGGGGTTGAGGGCCTGCACCAGGCGTCCGAAGGGCAGGTCCTGGTGGGCGTAGGCGGCGAGGGCTCTTTCGCGGACGCGTTCCACGAGTTGGGTGAAGGTGGGGTCGCCGGAGGTGTCGGTGCGCAGCACCAGGATGTTGGTGAAGTACCCCACCAGGTGGTCGAGGGCCTGGTCGGTGCGTCCGGCGATGGGGCTGCCGACGGTGATGTCGCTGCCGGCGCCGAGTTCGGTGAGCAGGGCGGCCAGGCTTGCGTGGAACACCATGAACATGCTCGCCCCGGAGCGGCGGCCCAGTTCGGCCAACGCCGTGTGCAGTTCCGCGTTGATGTGCAGGTGAGCTTCGTCGCCGTCGTGTGAGGTGTGGGCGGAGCGAGGCCGATCGTAGGGAAGCGTGAGTTCGTCGGGCAGGTCGGCCAGCGCGCCGGTCCAGTAGGTGAGTTGACGGTTCAGGAGGCTGTCGGGGTCGGCGGGGTCGCCGAGCAACCGGTGGTGCCATTGGGTGTAGTCGGCATATTGGACCGGCAGGGGTGCCCAGTTGGGCTCCTCGCCCCGGGAGCGGGCAGTGTAGGCGGTCGTGAGGTCGCGGGCCAGGGGCATCATCGACCAGCCGTCGGCCGCGATGTGGTGGATCACGATCAACAGCACGTGCTCGGTCGGGCTCAGCACGAACAACTCGGCGCGCAAGGGAGGTTCGGTGAACAGGTCGAACGCGCACCGGGCAGCTTCCGCCAATCGATCCGGCAGCTCCGCGTCGTCGACCGCGGCTGTACGCAGCCGGGACCAGGCCGCCGAGGACTCCAGCACCCTCTGGAAGGGCTCACCATCGGTCTCCGGGAAAACCGTACGGAGCGTCTCGTGCCGGGCCACGACATCGCCCAACGCCCTCTCCAGAGCGTCCCGATCGAGGTCGCCGGACAGGCGCAGTGCCAGGGGGATGTTGTAGGCGGGGTCGGGGCCCTCCAGGCAGTACATGAACCACAGGCGCCGCTGCAGGAACGACAGCGGCAATCTCTCGGGTCGTGGCCCGGGCAGCGGGGCGGCACGCACAGGCACCGCGACGGAGTCGAGCCGGGCGGCCAACTCGGCGACGGTGGGTGCCTCGAACAGGGCGCGTACGGCTACCTCCGCGCCGAGGGTGGTGCGGATGCGGCTGGTGAGTCGGGTGGCGAGGAGGGAGTGGCCGCCGAGGGCGAAGAAGTCGTCGTCGATTCCGACGGTGGGTACGCCGAGGGTTTCGGCGAACAGCTCGCACAGCACGCGTTCGCGTGGGGTGCGGGGAGGTCGGCCGGTTGTGGTGGTGGTCGTCGGGTCGGGTGCGGGCAGGGCGGCCCGGTCCAGTTTCCCGTTCGGAGTCAGGGGCAGCGCGTCCAACACCGTGAACACCGACGGCACCATGTGGTCGGGGAGGGTGCGGCGAAGATGGGCTCTCAGGCGGGCCGGTTCCGTGTCGGAGCCGGGGGCCGGCACCACGTAGGCGATCAGGTGCGTGTCCCCGCGGTGGTTCTCGTGCGCGATGACGACGGCTTGGGTGACGGTGGGGTCGGTGGTCAGGGCGGTCTCGATCTCGCCGGGTTCGATCCGGTGGCCGCGGACCTTCACCTGGTGGTCGGTACGGCCGAGGTACTCCAACTGTCCGTCGGGGCGCCGGCGGACCAGATCCCCGGTGCGGTACATGCGCGTGCCGGGCGGCCCGTACGGGTCGGCCACGAACCGCTGCGCGGTCAGACCCGGCCTGCGCAGATAGCCGCGCGCCAGACCCGCCCCGGCCACGTACAACTCACCCGCCACCCCCGGCGGCACCAACCCCAACGAAGCGTCCAACACGTAGGCACGTGCCCCGGCCACCGGTGATCCGATGACGGGGGTCGCGGCGGCGTCGAGCCGCGCGCGCACCGCGTCCACGGTGCACTCCGTCGGCCCGTACATGTTGTACGCCGTCAGACCGTCCACGGCCCGCAGTTCCCGCCACAGCCGTTCCGGCAGCGCCTCGCCGCCGAGGACGGCCACGCTCGGCCGCCACCGCTCGTTCGTGAACAGACCCTTGTCGGCCAGGACACGCATGTACGTGGGGGTGACGTCGACGGAGTCGATTCGCTGACGCACCAGCCACGCCGAGAACCGGTCCGCGTCGGCCCAGGTGGCGGCGTCGACGATGTGGAGTTCGTGGCCGTCCATGAGGGCAGCGAGTTGCGCCCAGGAGGCGTCGAAGGACACCGAGGCGGTCAACGCCACCCGCAACCGCCTGCCGCACTTCTCTGCCGCCGGGGCGAACACCCGTTCCCCGTACTGGCCGGCCGTGTCGACCACGCTCGTGTGGCGGGCGACGACCCCCTTGGGGACCCCGGTCGACCCGGAGGTGTAGATCACGTACGCCGGGTGGTCGGGCATCAGCCTCGGCGCCGGGTCGGCGTCCGGCATGGCCTGCAACAACTCGACGGTCTCCGGCGTATCGAGCAGGACATGCGGCACGTGGGTGCCGAGGCCGTCCGCGGCGGCCGTGGGGGTGTCGGCCACCAGCAGCACGGGCCGGGCGTCCTCGACCATGGCCTCGATGCGTGCCGCCGGGTAGTCCGCGTCCAGCGGAAGGTAGGCGGCCCCGGCCTTGAGCACCGCGAGGACCGCCACGACCAGGGACGCCGAGCGGGGCAGGGCCACGGCGACGACGTCCTCGACTCCGACGCCGCGGGCGATCAACGCGTGCGCGAGCCGATTGGCCCCGGTCTCCAGTTCGGCGTAGGTCAAGGTGGTGTCGTCGGCCACCACCGCGACCGCGTCCGGCGTGGCGCGTGCCTGGATGCGGAAGAGCTCGGGGATCGTGCCCGCGCGCGGTCGTGTCGCCGTCGTCCCGCCGCCGTCGCCCACGAGCAGGTGGCGCTCGTCGGCGGACAGCACGTCGATGCGGCCCAGAGGCTGCTCCGGGGCGCCCACGACGGCCCGCAACAGCCGCACCCAGCGCGCGGTCAGGTTCCGTACGGTGCTCGGATCGAACAGATCGGTGGCGTACTCGACGGCGCCGCTCATACCCAGGCACCCTCCGCCCTCGGAGCGCCGATCGGTGAGGGCGATGTCCAGATCGAACTTGGCCGTTGCCGCGGGTACCGGGGTGGCGTGGGTGTCCAGTCCCGGGAGTGCGAACGCCTCGGCCTCGGCGGTGTCGATGGAGAGCATCACCTGGAACAGCGGATGACGGGCCGGGGACCGGTTCGGATTGAGGGCCTGCACCAGGTGTTCGAAGGGCAGGTCCTGGTGGGCGTAGGCGGCGAGGGCCCTTTCGCGGACGCGTTCCACGAGTTGGGTGAAGGTGGGGTCGCCGGAGGTGTCGGTGCGCAGCACCAGGGTGTTGACGAAGTACCCCACCAGGTGGTCGAGGGCCTGGTCGGTGCGTCCGGCGATCGGGCTGCCGACGGGAATATCGATGCCGGCGCCGAGTTTGGTGAGCAGGGCGGCCAGGCTTGCGTGGAGCACCATGAACAGGCTCGCCCCGGACCGGCGGGCCAGGTCGGCCAACGCCGTGTGCAGTTCCGCGTCCAGCTCGACGTCGACCCGGGCGCCGTGATGCGAGGCGACGGCGGGGCGCGGCCGGTCGTGGGGGAGCGTCAGTTCGTCGGGAAGACCGGCCAACGCGCTGGTCCAGTAGGCGAGTTGACGGTTCAGCAGACTGTCGGGGTCGGTACGGTCGCCGAGCAGTCGATGCTGCCACAGGGTGTAGTCGGCGTACTGCACCGGCAGAGGTTCCCATCCGGGTTCCTGGTTCCGGCTCCGTGCGGCGTAGGCCGTCGCGAGGTCTCGAGCCAAGGGCTCCAGGGACCAACCGTCGGCCGCGATGTGATGGATGACGATCAGGAGCACGTGCTCGGTGGGATCGAGCGCGAACAGCTCGGCACGCAGCGGAGGTTCGGTGACCAGATCGAAGGCGTGTCGAGCGCCTTCGGCCAGCCGCGACGCAAGCGTGGCCTCGGTCACCCGGGTCATCGAGAGCGGACGGCGCGCCGCGGACGTACCGATGATCTGCTGGAAGGGGAGATCGTCGGACTCCGCAAACACCGTGCGCAGGCTCTCGTGCCGGGCCATCACATCATCCAACGCCTGGTTCAGCGCGGTTCGATCGAGGGCGCCTCTCAGGCGCAGCGCCAAGGGGATGTTGTAGGTGGCGCCGGGGCCCTCCAGACGGTGAAGGAACCACAGTCCCTGCTGTGCGAACGACAGCGGTACCTTCTCCGGGCGCTCGCCGGTAGTCAGCCGCGGCCGTGCCTGTCCCGCTTCGTCCAAGTGGGCCGCCAGGCCGGTGACCGTGGGTGCTTCGAAGAGTGTGCGCAGGTTGACGTCGGTGTCCAGAACGGTGCGGATGCGGCTGGTGAGTCGGGTGGCGAGGAGGGAGTGGCCGCCCAGGGCGAAGAAGTCGTCGTCGATTCCGACGGTGGGTACGCCGAGGGTTTCGGCGAACAGCTCGCACAGCACGCGTTCGCGTGGGGTGCGCGGAGGTCGGCCGTTTGCGGTGGTGGTGGTCGTCGGGTCGGGTGCGGGCAGCGCGGCCCGGTCCAGCTTCCCGTTCGCCGTCAGGGGCAGCGCGTCCAACACCGTGAACACCGACGGCACCAGGTGCGAGGGCAACCGGGACCGCAGACGCCCGCGCAGCGATCCGGTGTCGACACCGGCACCGGCGGCCGGCACGACATAGGCGACGAGTCTGTCCTCGTGCGCGATGACGACGGCTTGGGTGACGGTGGGGTCGGTGGTCAGGGCGGTCTCGATCTCGCCGGGTTCGATCCGGTGGCCGCGGACCTTCACCTGGTGGTCGGTACGGCCGAGGTACTCCAACTGTCCGTCGGGGCGCCGGCGGACCAGATCCCCGGTGCGGTACATGCGCGTGCCGGGCGGCCCGTACGGGTCGGCCACGAACCGCTGCGCGGTCAGACCCGGCCTGCGCAGATAGCCGCGCGCCAGACCCNCCCCGGCCACGTACAACTCACCCGCCACCCCCGGCGGCACCAACCCCAACGACGCATCCAACACGTACACACGGACGCCGGGAATCGGCCGCCCGATCGGTGGTGCCGAGCCCCCGGATGTCAGCGGCTCGCTCAACGTCGCGCACACCGTGGCCTCGGTCGGCCCGTACCCGTTGATCATCCGTCGTCCCGGCGCCCACCGCGCAACCGTCTGCGCCGGACACGCCTCGCCCACCACCGCCAGCGTCGACACGGAGCCGGCCGTCTCGGACACCGCCGCCAACGCCGACGGCGGCACGGTGGCGTGGGTGATGCCAAGCCCCGAGTCGGTCAGTGCCGACAAGGGGTCGGCCGTGGGGGCGAGTACCAGCACGGCCCCGGTCAGCAGGGCACTGCACATCTCCGCCACGAAGCCGTCGAAGCTGGGCGAGGCGAACTGGAGAACGCGGCTGCGGGCGTCGATCCCGAACCGCTCCGCCAAGGCGGCGACCAGGTTGGCCACGCCGATGTGGGTGACCACCACCCCCTTGGGCAGCCCGGTCGACCCCGACGTGTAGATCACATAAGCCGGGTTCCGCGGATCCCGGGCGATCCCGGGATCGCTGTCCGGCCCTCCCTTCTCCAACTCCGCGACGGTCCGTGCGTCGGCGATGACCAGGGCCGGGCGCACGTCGGAGAGCATGTACTCGACGCGCTCCGTGGGGTATTCCGGATCCACCGGCAGGAAAGCGGCCCCGGCCTTGAGCACTCCCAGAATCGACACGACCAGTTCGACGCCACGTGACAGGGCAAGGGCCACCACGTCCTCGGCTCCGATACCGCGGGCAATGAGCGCGTGGGCGAGCCGGTTCGCACGCGCGTTCAACTCGGCGTACGTCAGGTCCGCGTCGTCGGCGACCAGTGCGGTGGCCCGGGGCGTTCGTGCCACCTGGGCCTCGAACAGCACCGGAACCGGAACGCCGGGGACCCCGGCCCCACCGGCGTCGCCCTCTCCGGCCAGGCACCGTCGTTCCTCGGCCGACAGCACGTCGAGCGTGCCGACCGAACAAGCGAGGTCGGATTCCGCCATATCCCCCAAGAGGCGCAGGAGGCGCTCCTGATGGTCCGCGAGGTCGACGTCGCCATACATCCCGGGCATCGCGCGCAGTTCCAGGCACAGATCGGTGTGATTACGGCGGTCCCACACCGCGATCATCAAGTCGGCGAGCAGCCCGGCGGAAACGTTGTGCACGGTGCACCGGTGGCCGGCGAAGGTGATGTCGTAGTTGAAGCCCATGAGGTTGACCACCGGCGAGAACACCGCGCCGGCGCCGCGCGGCAGACCGAGGTCACGAGGCAGGTCCTCGCCGCGGTAGCGCTGGTGTTCCACCGCCTCGCGCAAGCGCTCGTCGACCTGGACCAAGAGGTCTTCGAGGGTCATATCGCGCCGTACGCTCAGCCGTACGGGAACCCCGTTGGCGAGCATCCCGGGCGTCGTGCGCGCAGCACGATCCAGCCGGCCGGCCACGGCCAGCCCCACCGTGACGTCCCCCATGCCCGTCAGTCGATGCGCGTACAGCGCCACCGCGGCGACGACGAACCTGTTCGGGGGGAGGTTGGCGCGCCAGGCCGCCGCCCGCAGCGCCTGCGGAAGCGGAAGCTCCCGCGTCCTGCGGGCCATCCCCAACACCGAGTACCCGAAGACCGATGCCTTCTCGGCGGGCTCGACCTCGCCGCGGCCGCACTCCTCGTCCGCGAACCCGCGGCGAGGCGGAATCGCGACGGCAGGGGACCAGCCCGACAACCGCTCCGCCCAGTACTTCCGGTCGGTGGCACACCCGTCGGACGCGCGGTACTCCTCATCGGCGCGGACCAGGGCCGACAAGCGGCCGAAGGGGCTGGGACCGGCTTGTTCCCCGCGTGCCAGAGCCGTGTACACCGCAGCCGTCCGTCGCGCCACCAGGGAGAGGCCGTACCCGTCCATGACCGCGTGGTGATACAGGTGACACCACCAGAAGCGATCCGATGCCACCCGGAGCAGGGCGAAACTGAACAGCGGACCGGACGCCAGGTCCATGGGCTGAGCCAGGTCCGACGCGATCCAGGCCCGTGCGGCGCCGTCCGGATCGGGCTCGTCGGCGACGTCGACGAGCGTCAGGGCCCAGGGCAGTACGTGTTCCAGGATTTGCAGTGGCCCACCCTCGCCGGGCACCACACGCACCCGCAGCGAGTCGGTTTCGGCCACGACCCGACGCAGCGCCGCCTCGAACATCCCAGGGTCGATCGGCCCGTCGATCTCCAGGTACTCGCCCATGCGCAGCGCCGCGCCCGCTTCCGGAGAACGCTGCTCGGCCAGCCAGATTTCCCGTTGCGCCGCGGTGACTGGAAGAACATCGGCCGAGGGTCCGGCTGCGCAACCGGGGTTCGGCTCCGAGGAAGGATCACGCAGAACGGCAAATCTACGGCGGGACACGGGCAACCTCCTGCAATGTTCTGGAACTCCGCCGCGCCCATGCCGGTGACGTTCGGCCGGTCGAGGACATGGCAGGGAGCCGGGCCCTCCGCGATGCGTCGCAGGCGGCCGGAGACTGACGAGGGTGGACCAACACGATCGAAGAGGCGAACCCGACTGGCGGGGGCCACGATTCGGTGTCTTCATCGTGCGTGCTACGGGCGTTTGCTCCGATCGTTCGACGGATCCGCCATCCGAACGCATGAACTTCTCCGTTGTGCTCCCGGCAGGCGGCAGACGGGTGGCTCGACTGGATCCGTTCGGGTCGCGGACTGCTTTCCGATGTTCGGATCACCGGTGCTTACGTCGGTCGTGCGGCGGGGCTCGGCCGACGGCACCGCATTCGCGGTCCTGCGAGCCGTGGCACGGTGGGTCTTTCCGGACGCCGCGTCGACGTGCTACCTCGTTGCCGGAGTGTTCCGATCGCGTGCGGCTTCCAGTTTCTGCGCAACGAATCGGTCGATGTTCCGGAGCGTGCCGAGGTTGTCGGGAACCATGTCGCGGTCCTCGACGCGGATTCCGAGTCTGTCCTCCAGGTGGGTTACCAAGCTCAGCAGGCCCAGTGAGTCGAGAACGCCCTTCTCGATCAGGGGCAGGTCGTCGGTGAGTTCGGCTCGGGGGCCTTCCCACCCCAGATCCTCCACGATGAACGTCCGCACCTGGTCAGCGATGTCCCGCATGAGCACTCTCCTCCGCGTCTGCCTTCAGCAGCCGATAGTCGATCTTGTCCGTGGTGGTCCTGGGCAGGGCTGTCACGGCACGCATGCGCCACGGGACCATGTAGCTCGGCAGGACGGTGCGGCAATGAGCCGTCAAGCGGGCGGTCGCCACCTCCTCACGCAACACCACGAAAGCCGCGATGAGATGTCCGAACTCCTCGTCGGGCACCGCGACGACGGCGCACTCCACCACCGCCGGATGCAGGGCCAACGCCCTTTCGACCTCGCCCAGTTCGACCCGGTACCCACGAGTCTTGATCTGGGAGTCCCGCCGTCCGAGGAAATGCCAGTGGCCGTCCGAGTCCCGGGTGACCAGGTCACCGGTGTGATACGTGGGGATCCCCGGTCCGTCGACGACGGGGCGCAGGGCCTGCGCGGTACGGGCCGGGTCGCCGAGGTATCCGCGCATGACCGTCGTCCCGCGAACGCACAGCTCGCCCGTCTCGCCCACCCCGGCCAGGCGGCCGTCGTCGGTCTCGGCACACAGGTCGATGCCCGGCAAAGGGATCCCGATGGGCAGGGCCGCGGAGTCCGCCGGGAACGGCCGCGGCACTCGATAGTAGGTACACACGTTGGTCTCGGTCGGCCCGTAGAGGTTGTAGAAACATGCGTCGGGCAGCGTCTCCAGGGCCGACCGCAGTTGCGGGAGGGGGTAGACCTCGCCCGCGAACAGGACCAGGCGCAATGCGGGCAGGTCGCCGGCACGCAGGCCGCTTCGCGACACCAGGAGGTTGAGCGCCGACGGCACCGAGTACCAGACGGTGATTTGTTGTGTGCGGACGAAGTCGGCCAGCACGGCCGGGAAGGCGGCGGCCTGCGGCGGCACCGGTACCACTGCGGCACCCGCCCACGCTGCGGCGAACACGTCGAAGACGGACAGGTCGAAGTGGAGCGGCGCGTGGTTGGCCAGCCGGTCCTCCCCGGTGACGCAAAACTCCCGTGCCGCCCAGTCCACGAACGACATGGCGTTGCGGTGCGAGATCATCACACCTTTGGGGACTCCCGTGGAACCCGAGGTGTACAGGACGTAGGCGAGGTCGTCGGGCTCCACCGGGATCTGCGGGGGCTCACCGGACAGTTCGGCCGCGGCCCGGGGGGCCACGACGTCCGTCAGTGGAGAGTCGGGCCCGCCGAGATCCGCTCGCACTTGGGTGGTGTCGTCGTGTGCCGCCAGGATGATCCGGATGCCCGCGTCGATCACGATGGTGCGCAGCCTGGACGCCGGAACGCCCAGGGGCAGCGGGACGTAGGCGGCCCCGGCTGCGAGCACCCCGTATACGCCGACGAGGGCATCGGCGGTCCGAGGCAGGTGCAGTCCCACACGGTCGCCGGGTCGTACCCCCCGGGACCGCAACAGGTGGGCTACCTGGTTGGCGCGCTGGTCCAACTCGGCGTAGGTGGTGACGCCGGCGTCGTCGATCACGGCAGTGGCGTGCGGAGTACGGGCGGCGCTCTCGCGCAGGAGTTGGTGCAGGAGATCGGTCATGCGTTCACAGCCCCAGCATCCGCGCGATGATCACGCGTTGGAGGTCGGATGTGCCCGAGTAGATACGGCTTGCCAGAGCGTCGCGAACGTCGCGCTCCTGCGCGGCACCGGACATGTAGGCGTCGGCACCGTGAGTGGTGAACGCCGCCATGCTGGACTCGACGAATGCCTCGCTGAGGAAGAGCTTGACGACGGAGGACTCCAGACTCGTGCGCCTGCCCTCGTCCTTGAGCCAGGCCACGCGGTACAACAGCAGTCGAGCGGCCTCGAGCCGCACGCGCATGTCTGCGATGCGGTGGGCGACGGCCTGGTTTCGGCCGATCGGCTCACCGAAACGTGTGTGGGCGCGCGCGTGCGCGATCGACTCCTCCAGTTGGCGGCGCATGGTGCCCAGGGCGGTGGCCAGGATGAAGCTGCGCTCCCACTCGATCGTGGTGTTGAACACGGTCATTCCCGCACCCGGGCCGCCCAGCATCGCCGCCGCCGGTACCCGGCAGTCGTCCAGGACAACCTCGCTCATGGGAGACGAGGCCAACCCCAGTTTCTCGACGGGCTCACCCACCGAGATGCCCGGCTGCTTCCGGTCCACCACGAACGCGCACAGTCCGCCCAGATCCCCGACGCTGCCCGTTTGGGCCAGCACCACGAAGACGTCGGCCACGGGTGCGTTGGTGATGAACGTCTTGACCCCGTCGAGGATGTACTCGTCACCGCAGGCTCGCGCCGCCGTTCGCACCGCCAGCGCGTCGGACCCGGACCGGACCTCAGTCACCGCCTGGACACCGACGGCCGAACCGTTGCACAGCGAGGGCAGATACCGATCCCGCTGCCGAGCATCACCGAAACGCCAGATCGGCAGTGCACAGGACCACATATGCGCGCCCAACGAGAACAGCAGGCCATTGTCGTGGCAGCCGTACCCCAGCTCCTCCAAGGTCAGCACGGTGGTGATCAGGTCGGCGCCCTGACCGCCGTACTCGGCGGGAAACGGCATTCCCTGTACACCGAACTCGGCACAACGGCGCCACAATTCACGAGAAAACGTTCGACCTGTGCCCGATGAAGACGCGGCGAGCTGGGTTTGAGCAAACCGCCCGGCTTCCTTGCGCACCAGCTCTTGTTCGGCGGTCAGCGCGAAATCCACGCGCCGCTCTCCTCTCGTTGTTTGCCGCTCGCGCTCACCGATCGAGAGCGGCTGGAACGACGGTTCATGGATTACGAGCTTCGCAGAGCTTGTTCTGCGATCCAAATGGCCGTTCGCGCTGTCCCTCCAACAGGTGAATTTACAAGTGACCCGAACTCCTCCATCGACGGCCCGGTCCACTCTCCTCCGGGCTCGTGTAATAAACCACCCACCCAGTCATCGCATACGAAACGCTTATAATTCTTTTGCGGGCTGTCGCTTGGCTCGAATGGCACTTCAATAGGATTCGCTGAGCATGTGCTGCGCGCCCGATCGCATTCGGCAGCCCGGCCAGCCGGACGGGCCGGCTCGGCTCGGATCGGCGGGGGCCGTGGACACCAGCCTGGAGGTGCAGCCTTGGCGCGCACCCAGCGCCCCGTTGTGCCTTCGAGTGATCGTCTCCTGTCCGGAGACGTGCCCATGGTGCCGCTTCGGCGTCATCTGGTGGCGGGGATTGCCGGAATCGGTGCGACCAGAGCGCGGGGACCCTACCGCAATCTCGGCCGCGCGATCACATGACTCGCCGCAATATTGATTGCACCCGAAAGAGTGAAGCTTCTTGCATTCATCGATTGACACGCCCGCACGTCGGTTAGCGTGGATCCACTGGCCGTACGGGACGTCACTGTTTGACCCAAAAGAGGACGCCAGTCCGTCCATGAGTGCCGGTTCTCTTGCGAGGTCGCACTCAACCTACGGCCGCGATTTGTCCGTCGACCACTCGCAGAGAGATTACAGCCCATGAGCGCCGTTCCTCCTTTCCTATTGGGTATCGTATTGGCGCCGTTGGCGAAGCGCGTCGTCAAACCGCTGGTTCAGGGAACCATCAAGACGTCCATCAATCTGGTCATGGAGGTGAAGAAGGCAGCTCACCAGGCAAGTGAAGAGTTCCACGATCTCGCTGCGGAGGCGTCCGCTGAGAGGTTTGGTGCCGAACTGCGGGAAGACGAGAAGGCCGACGCCAAGGGCACGAAGACTCGGCCTGTCGCGGCTGCCGCGGGCGCCGGCGGAAAGAGTTGAGGCCCCACCCTCTGCACGGGTCGAGGGGCGCGCCTACTGTCGGCGCGTCCCCAAGCGGATCGCAGGAGAAACGAAAATGACGAACCCGTTCGAGGACGAGAACGGCCGCTTCGTAGTGCTGGTCAACGACGAGGACCAGCACACCTTGTGGCCTGCCGTCTCCGAGGTGCCACGCGGTTGGACGACGGCCTACACGGAGAACGCTCGGCAGGCGTGCTTGGACTACATCGAGCACACCTGGACGGACATGCGACCGCGGAGTCTCGCTGAGGCGAGGTAGAGCCCGTACGACAACGGTGGGCGTCCGCTTCGAACTCGGCGCGACCAAAGCACAGGCGGCGACGACCCCCGCACGGGCACAACCCGGACATCGCGCGCGGACGGATGCGACCATCGAAACACGGCTGCCTCCGCGTCGCCTGACATCGTGCCCTCAGTTGCGTCATGCCCGGGCGGTGGGTGCGGAGCTGCCTTACGTCCGAATGGTGGCCGGGATTGATACGGCCGGCCTTGTGCACCGCTGGAGGTTCGGACGCAGGCACTGTCGCCCTCTCAACGCGGACGAGGCTGTGAAGGAATCGACGGACATGTTTGAAGAGCAAGACCACGCTGCAGAGGCGGCGGGCGACACGTCTGCGGAAGTGTTGTATGCGGTCGAACTCGTACACGACCGGGGCACCTACACGGTCATCGTGCGAGATCTGGCGCAAGGCACCTTGCAGACAACCACAATTCCCAGAAGGACGGTGGCGAGGATTCCCGCGTACCTGTCCAAGTTGGGCCTCGAAAAGCTCTGACCGCACCGCCGGTGAGAGCCCTCGTCCTCTACAGGACGCCTCCCCTTCCTTGCAGAGAGCGTGTCCCCTACGCCAAGGCCGCCGCGCTCGCGCACAGCCTGGGCCGGATGCGCTGGCTGGGGCACTCGAACCTGCGGGTGGCCGTCGCGGTGGCCCACGGCTACCTCTCGGCGTGCGGCGTTTCGGTCAAGCTCACCCAGGCCGGTGTCACCGCGCTCGCCGACGAGTTGACCCGCGCGTCCTCCACCGCGGCGAGCGTCGCGGCGGTCCTCAAGTCCTGGGACACCACAGACTGAGTCATGGTGCGGACCTGTCTGGGGTGATGTCGGTACGGGCGGAGCCGTGCGGGTGGGTGGCGTGTCGTTGTCCGCCGTAGACGAGTGCGACGCCGAGTCTGATTTGGTGTGTTACGCCTCCGAGTTCGAGATCTCGACGTGTTGTGCATGGTGAACGGGCGCGTGTTCGGCTCGTGCGGCCGTCCCGGCCTGCCCGTTGCGCCCGGACGGGTGCGGGCAGGATCGTGCGGGTTCGTTTCACGCCCGATCGGCGATCGCGCAACCCTACCGGGCCTCGTGGCGAGGCAGGTCACCCGACTACGGGGCGGGGTTGTCGTCGAGCCAGGTGGTCGGGATGAGCTTTTCGCCGTTGCGCCAGTTGTAGCGGACGGACTCCTGGTACCAGCCGTGAGGCAGGTCCGCGTGGTCGCTGACGATCATCTGGAAGCCGGGGGAGAGTTCGCCGACGACCTGATGCATGAGTTCGAAGAGGCGGGTGACCGTCACGCGGTCCTCGTCCAGGGCGAGGTCTTCCAGTCGCCCCCTCTGTTTGGCCATGTCGGAGGGGTAGTAGGGCTGGGTCGGCTGGTCGAGCATGAGGAAGCGGGGCACCGGCCGGCCGTGGGCGACGAAGTACTGGTGGAGGGCGAGGTGGGCGGCCAGGTGGTAGCCGACGTGGTTCTTACCGCTGCCGATACGGAGCAGCTCGGTGATGCCCTGGAGGGTGTCGGCGACGACGGTGAGTTTCTTGAGGTCCAGGCGGACCATGTGGTCGCCGTGTTCGAGCTTCAGCGATCGGGCGTGGGCCGTCATCTTTCCGCTGAGATAGCCGAGGCTGTGGGTGAGTTCCCGGTGCCGGTTCGCTGCGGGTGTCACCGATGCCGATGCGACGCCCGAGATGCTGGCGCAGCTGTGTGGAGTCGGTGTTGACGCGCAGGTCGGACAGTTCCGGAACGCCGAGGTCGTTGCCGACTTCGAGCATGGCGTTGGTGACGGACTTCGCGCCGGGGCGAGGAGCCGGCCGCGCGGTGAGGACGCGCGTGTCGGGAAGTTGCAGGATGACCGCGTACCAGGCGACGGTGTTGAAGATCGGGCTGATCGGGAGTGTCGCCTCATCTCTGCCGAGACAGAAGTCGACGATGTCGAGCAGCGCGCTCTTGCCTGTCTGGGAGGTGCCGGTGACGATGTTGAGCTCGCCGAGCCGGAACCCGAGGACACGCTTTTCGCCGCTCTTGCCGTAGAGGATGATCGACCGGATCTGCACCGGCTCAGGGTCTCACGCCCAGCAACGCGAAGACGGTGGAAGGGTTGTCGGACCTTGCAGTCCAGCGGCCCACCATCGAGGCCGCCTTGATCAGATCGGCGAGTTCGCCCTCGGTACGGGATTTCGGGATTCTGCTTTTCAGGGAGCCCTGTTCGACGGTGAGCATCCGGTGGCGGAGCCCGAAGCGCAGGCCTTCCCGCACCGCGGGCGCGAGTGAGGTGCTGCGGCTGGCGAGGCTCGCGACGAGTGCCGGATGGTTCGCCACCCAGCTCGTCAGATGGGTGCGCGTCGACACGGGCAGCACCTGCCGCGTGGGCCGGGGCAGGACCAGCGGGGCCACGAGGAACGCCATCGGCCAAGGCATCAGCCTGCCCGAGGCCTCCCGCTCGTAGTCCCGTGCCGCAGTGCCCGCGACGACGGCCATGAGGGCAGGATTGAGGAAGGCGGCGCCGGCCTGCGGCCGCTGTGCCCAGCTAGGCACGCGCACTCCTGATCAGGTTCTGCACCCGCGCCTCGAAGTCGGGATGCCATCCGACCCGTCCGCGGTCGGCCAACTCGTGGTGCTTGCCCCGAGAGAAGAACGCCTCGTCGTACGCCTCACGGATCCGGTACCGGGTCTGGTCCAGGATCTTGCGCAGCAGCGCCTTGCCGGCCTGTTCCTGCTCCCGATCGGTGGCGTCGTCACCCAGATCGTCGAGCATCCAGTCGAACTCCCGCTGCCACTCGTCGGTGAGGTTGCCTTCGAAACGCGCCAGCTCGTCGAGGTCCACCAGGTCGTCCTCGAGCCAGGCCACGGTCTGCGTGTAGGCGCGGTAGTAATCCACCATCGCCTTGTCCAACTGGCGGCCGGCACCCACCCAGAGCAACTGGTGGACGAAGCAGGCATCGGCCAGTTCGGTCCCGGCGTCCCGGGGGAAATCCCCGCGGTCCACCAGAGTGGGCAGTCTGTCGGAGGTGTAGTCGTCCCGGATGCGGCTGATGCGTTGCATCAGCCGGGTCACGGAGACGCTGGTGTGCCGCTTCTGCAGCATGTCCACGGTCTGTTCGTACCACCACGCCCACAGCTGCCGCATGAAAGAGTCGGCGTGACCCTCGGGAAGCACGGCCCTGAGCTTCACCCGTACCTGCGCGTCGAGGTCGTCGATGGACGGCGTACCGTCGACGACCCGCATCCGCCGTACGAAGACGGCACGTTGGGCCGGCTGAAGGGCCAGGAAAGCCGCTCGCGCGTCCTTCGACTCCTTGGCCTTCGACTCCTGCGCGGCGGCGATGAGCAGTTCCAGGGCCTGGGCGGGCGCCGGGTTCGGCACCCTGAGCGCGGCCATGGCCGTCCCCGGCCGAGCCTGCTGAGTGGTGATCAAGGTCAGCAATGGACCGTATTCGTCACCGGGCGCGTGGGTGTCCATCCAGGACTGGATGGTCCGCCACACGTCGTCGTCCTTGTCGCCGAGCGACCGCACCCCGCGGATGTGGTGCTTGACCCGAAGCAACTCGACAGGCCGACCGCCTTGTTCCCACGCAACGTCATCGTGGAGCTCCAAGCTGATCGCCCCGTCCGGACGATCTTCCTGCCCGCGCAGCAGCTCAAGGAGGGCGAGTTGCGCCTGGAAGATATAGCCCAGGGCGGACGCAGATGCCTCATGCGCGGAGGACGCCATGCCCAAGTCTCCCGATCTCGATAACGCTCTGTCCAGAACTCACACTAATCGAACGCAAGTTCGACAATGCTGTCAGAGTCCACAGCCCCATCGGGCCTGTACTCCAGCACCCGCCGCCCGGCGCGTCGAGGACCACCTCCGCACCGGTTCACCGCCTCCCGGTACCAGGGGCCGGTGTCTGAGCCACCGCCACCGCCAGCGACCCGACCGGGCGTCGGCCCCGGCCCGTGACACCCGTCGACGATCCCGCCGTCGTCCGCCACACCCTCGGACACGACCGCATCCTCCGCGCGGCACCTCCACCTGCGCCCCGAGTGCGGCCTCCCGCACGCCGACGGCGCGCTTGCGGACCTCGGCGGAGGCGTCCGTCGTTTCATTGACGTGCGCGCCCGGCTGCTCCTACGCTCCGATGTGTAGCGTCTCGATCACGGAAGGTGGCGTGGTGCCCGGAGATCACGGTGGTGATCCCGCCCCGATCCTTGAGCCGCCGACGAACCCGCGCCCGAACCCGTCCCCGACGCCGAGCCCGGACGGGGATCGCCCGCCGGGGCCGGGCCGTCGCCGCAAGGACGACTGACCGGTGGAACCGGCCTCCATCGCGGACCTGTTGGTGTCGGTGGACCGCATGCCGCCGGGGTGGGAGCAGGCGTTCCGTACCGTCGACCGCGCGCTGTTCGCCCCGGACCGGGTGTGGCCGTTCACCTACGATGGCCAACAGCACGCCGTGGACCGCACGCTGGACCCCGTCGCGTGGGAAGAGGCGGTGCGCGGCAACACCGCGTTGGTGACCCAGTGGGATGACGGTCGCCACGACGGCCCGGCCCCGGGCCTGGTGGCGTCGTCGTCGGCGTCGATGCCCTCCGCCGTCGCCGACATGCTCCTGGACCTCGACATCCACGGCGGGGAGCGCGTCCTGGACATCGGCACCGGGACCGGCTACACCGCCGCCCTCCTGGCCGCCCGCGGCTGCGCGGTGACCACCGTCGAGGTCGACGAACACCTCGCCGACCAGGCCCGTAAGAACCTCGCCCGCGCCGGATACCCGGACGTCACCGTGATCACCGGCGACGGCGCCCACGGCCACCCCGCCGGGGCCCTCTACGACCGGATCCACGTCACCGCCGGAGTCCGCCACATCCCCGCGACCTGGCTCGAACAGGCCGCCCCCGGCGCGATTCTCCTCCTGCCGTGGGGCACCGACTACAGCCCCCACGACGCGGCGCTGCGCCTGGTCGTGGAAGGACCGGCGCGGGCGAGTGGTCCGTTCACGATGGCGTTGTCGTTCATGAAGCTGCGCGCGCAACGTGCGGTGCCGCCGGTGATCGACCTTCCCGAGGGGTGGCCGGGCGTGGCGCGTGCCGGCGGCACCGAGCTGTCGTTGGCGGACGTGGTCGGTGGTCCCTACGATCCGGTCGCCTTCGTGATCGGTCTGCGGGTTCCCGGGTGCGTGCCCGTGCTCGTTCCCGGTGAGGGCGCCGGTGACGGCACGCTGTGGTTGACGGCCGGCGGCGCGCATCCGTCGGTGGCCGCGGCGGGCTTTGCCCAGGGTCGTCGTCCGAACGTCCTTCAGGCGGGGCCGCGTTCGCTGTGGAGCGAGGTCGAGGAGGCCTATCGGTGGTGCGACCGGGTGGGCCGCCCGGAGGTGTTCGACTTCGGCCTGACCGTGACCGTCGGCGCGGGAGAGGTTCACCAGGTCCCCTGGTACGCGAGCCCGGATCGCGAAATCCCCGGCATGTGACTTGGGCCGCGGCGCTGCTGGACGACGCGACACCGGGGGCGCGGTGTATCAGAGCGGGTCCAGGCGTCTGTGGGACGAACTCGAGGCTGCCTACCGTCGGTGGACCGGGGCGGGCGGCCCGACCGCCGACCGGCTTCGGCCTCACGATCGATCGCCGGGGCGAACACGCCTGGCTCGACGTTCCGACGAACCGCCTCGGCGGATAGGACACTCGTTTCCCGGCCTCGGTATCGGGGGGATGGCGGCCCGACGTCCGCGCGTCGGCCCGGGAATCCCGTGCCCGGCCGCAGGGTGTCGGGGCGCGGGCCCAGGACGATCACCTTGTCCGCTCTTGCCGCGGGTGGGCCCCGCAGCGGGGCGGATGCCGCGCAGGAGCGTGCCGAGGGTGCGGGCGAGGTCGGCCTCGTGTTGTTCCCGGCCACCCCGCCGGTCGACATCCGCCTGCACGTGCCGCCACACGTGAACGTCGAACGGCACGTTCATGTGGTCGCTGTGGATCCACGCGTGCCGCCAACTGGACGATGTCGTCGTTTCTCCCGGCGAGGTACTGCAACCCACACCCTGTGAGCAGGGGATCTTTCTTCTCCGGTACCGGATCGGTACTGTGGTGGCATGCCGGCTTTGAACATCGATTTCAGTGAAGAGGAACTCGCGGAGCTTCGCGCGACCGCCCACGAGCGCGGGGTGACTCTCAAGGGCCTGGTTCGCGAGGCCGTTACCGGGGACCTCGATCGACACCGCGCGCTGGCCCGGATGACCGACGTCCTGGACACGTTCGTCCGCGAGAACGCGGCCGCGTTCGACGAGGCGTTCCCCGAAGACGCCCCCACCGCGGAACAGCGGCGCCGACGCGGAGCCGCCTGAACCCAATGGAACTGCACATCGATCTGCGGTGGCTTCTCGAACGCCAAGCCACGCTCCTGCCCGACGGCATCGACGTCCACGACTACTCCGGCCTGGTCGCCGCCATCGCCCGCCACCGCGTCAACACCCCACGGCTGGGCGAGGACGCCGACGCGGCCTGGCGCGCCGCCGCCCTCCTGCACACCCTCATCCGCCTGCGCCCCCTGCCCGCCCGCAACGCCCTGTTCGCGTGCGGTGTCGCGGTGGCGTACATGGCGGCGAGCGGCGACGGCGTCGACGCCCCTTACGGGGCAATGATCGACCTGGCCCGAGCCGTCGACACCGGCACCACCGACGTGTACGCCGTTGCGGAACTCCTGCGCTCCTGGCGGATCTGAACGCGACGCGAACCCCAAGGATCCGGGACGGCTTCGATCACCGGCCGGTACGTGGTCGACACCGATGGACCGGATACAACCCTGTGACCCGGATGACCACCGTTGTCGTCGGTATCCGCCTGCCGGCGTTTGCGACCAGCCGCCCTCCCGGTGCGCGGACATCTGCCATCATCAGCCGATGGCGTCGAACACGCTTCTCGCGGCCGTGCGCGATCTCCTCGATGGCATCACCGCGGACATCGCCGTCGGACACCGGCATGTCGACCTCCCGGGTGTCTGCGAGGTGCTCGGGTTGCCGGCGCCCCCGGACGAGGGCACCAAGCGCGAGCGCATGGCCGCCGGCTTTGCCGCCGTGCACGACGACGACCTGCTCGTACTCGCCCGCAACATCCTGGTCGGCCATCCACTCGAGCCGTCNNGGCGCAACGAACTCCAGGACCTGGTGTGGACGATCGAGCAGCACCCGGTCGTCCCGAAGCGCACCAGACGCGAAATCGCCCGGACCCTCGACGTGGAGGACCTCGTCCGGGACGCCGACCGGTTCATGGCGCTGCTGGACCGACTGTGGGTNCNGGGCGACCAACTCCTGGGAATGCTCCTCGGCAACGCCCAAGACCTGCGTTCGCGAATACAACAACACGTCCTCAGGAATCCCGGCGACTGGACCACGGAGCAACTCCTCGAAAACCTCGGCGCCTTCGAAGCCACCGACCGACGATTCGCGCTCTTCCTCGAGGGCATCGTGTCCGCCGACATCGTCCTGGACGAGAC
>NZ_KB889674.1 GCF_000372745.1 Embleya scabrispora DSM 41855
GCCTGGCCGACCTCAATGAGGTATCCGTCGGGATCGCGGAGATAGCAGCGCAACTCGGCTTTCCGGTCGATGGGCGGGGTGAGGAATTCCGCCCCCTTGGCGCTCCAGTCCCTGTAGCAGGCCTCGATGTCGGCCACACGGATGTTGAGGAAGCTCGATGTGGTGTTGGGGTCATCGGGCGGCTGCAGCATCACATCGGGTTTGTCGGGGGTCGGGCCGCCGCCGGGATTCATGATGATCCAGCCGTTGGCGAGCTTGACGATGCATGGGTTCTCTTCCAGCACCACACTGCCGCCCAGGACGTCCGTGTAGAAGGCGCGCGACCGGGGCACGTCCCGCACGGTCAGGAAGTGCGTGAGGAGCACCCCGGTGACCGGGGCGGGCAGGTCCTCTCGCTGCATTGGCGGGTCCCCTTCACTTGTCGGCTGCTTCAAAACGCGCATACCCCCCACGCGTCACTCCAGTCCATAGTGCACCCGGCGTCCTTCTCGCCGTCCTCCGCGGCTTCTGGGTGGCCGACCAAGGTGAGCCCAAAAGCCGCCATGAAGGCCCCGGTCGTTCTCTCGTGGTGCGCGGGGAAGGGGCACCACGGCCACCGACTCGTCGGCCGGGTCCAGGTGGGTGTTCATGTCGAGTTCGAATCTGTCGTACGGGTTCACGTACGTCCAGAAGAGGGGTGAAGGAGCCCGGCGGTCGGCCTCGCCCAGGGTGTCCGCCCACTTCGGCTTGGCCAGGGCCCGTTGGATCAGCAGGGTGTTCACGTGGACCAACGCGGCCTGAACGAGGTGCAGAGCGAGTATGGAGACCTCCTGGCTCTCCTTGTCGGAGCCGGTGAGGTCGCCGTCCTTGCCGTAGAACAGGTCCTGGTTCGCCGAGTTCCAGTTCTCCACGACCTGCAACCCCTCGTGGATCTCCTGCCGGAGCTCGACGTCGGCGAGGTAGTCGCACACGAACGAGGTGCGCACCGCGCGTCCCAATTCCTCGATCGCCCGGTAGGTGGAGTGCTCGGGGCCGCCCCGGGTGAAGCGCCGCAGCACCTGCTCGGCCTCGGCGGCGCCCAACCTGAGTGCGGTGGTGTACTTCACGATCTGGTCGTACTGCTGTCGAAGGGACCGCAGGTCCACGACCGGGCCGCAGCCGGACCGCCCGCCGTCGAGGGCATGGAACCCTCCCACCACCGCCGGGTGTTGGCACGTCCCGAGGAGATCGCGTACTGCCTCGCCTTCGCCCCGGCGGACACCGCCGTCTCCGAACCGGTGCGGGTGGCCGGCGCCCGATGGGCCATCGAGGAGTGCTTCCAGGCCGCGAAGAACGAATGTGGTCTCGACCGGTACGAAGTCCGCACGTCGGCTGGTACCGCCACATCACGCCGGCCATGCTCGCGCACGCCTTCCTCGCGGCGATGGCCGCCCACGCACTCGAAAGGGGGCCGAGGAAACGGTTCGAGCAGCCTCGTTCTCCTCACCGTGGCAGAAATCCGACGGCTCCTGGACCTTGCCCATCCCCCGCGATCCGACACCGGTCACCCTCACACCGGCTTCGCTGGTCATGCCGGCGCGGACACCACCAGGCCATCGCCCGCCACTTTCACTACCGGCACCGCACGCGACCCGATCGGATGAGTCACGAACAACCACCGCCCTGACGGGCCGTCAGCAGAATCCGCTCTGAAACAGCCCGCTGACCAGCGCCGATGGAGAAGTGCAGCTGGAGTACTAGACGAATTCGTGCGCGATCAGCTTCTTCAGGTCCGGCATCACCCCGATGGACGCGCCGGGAGCGCCCGCCGTGCTGTTGCTCGGGGTGGTCAACACCGTGCGCATGCGATTCGGGCCCAGTTTGCCCGGTGCGCCGACGCCCGGGTTCAGCCTGGTGAACAGGTCCTGCACCAGTAGGCACACCCCGGCGATGATCGCGGCGGCGCCCGAGGTGCCGCCGAAGAACGGGCCGGTCCAGTAGGCGTCGCGTTTCGTGGGCGTGTTCGGGTTGCCCGTCGTGACGATGTTCTCGCCCCACGCAAAGCAGTCGACGCGGCTGCCGAAGCTGCTCAGCGAGGCGCCGGTGGTCGCATTCTCCGCCTGGATTCGGCCGTGCGGCTGCACGGACGTGCCGGACCCCACCATGATGGCGCGCGACTCGCGGAACTCGCCCGGCTCGTTGCGGTTGAGAACGCGCCGATTGCTCGTGGGGTCGCGGAATTCGTCGAGGTTGGCGTTCTTGTTCCCCGCCGCCTCCACGACGATCACGCCGCGGGCGGTGGCCAGGGCAATCGCGGCGAAGCAACCCGGATCGGTCTCCACGGGCACGAAGCGGGGTACGCCGTTGAACTGCGCCTGGAACTGGACTTCCAGCAGCAGCACGTCGCCGGAGGAGAGCTCCGACTGCGCCCGCAGGATGGCGTTGGCGACACGTTGCCGGTCCGCCGGCGAGTTGAATGCCTCTTTTGAGTGGAAGTAGGAGATCATCCGCGCCGACGAGTTCGGCGCTATGCCGCAGATGCCCCGGGCGTTGTCGATGCCGACGATCGAGCCGACGACGGCAGTGCCGTGCGCGAAGCTCAGGGGGGTGTTGATGCCGTCGATCAGGCGCAGCCCCGGGGGAAGATCCTCATGGCCCACGAACCAGCCCTGTTCGACGTCGATGAACCGCGTGCCGCTGCCGTCCGCGCCGTTGGCCCACGCCGCTTGTACGCCGATGCCGTCCAGGGCCGGGTCCAGGTAGCCCTGCCGGAAGAAGAGCGGGTTGGTGGTGCCGACGACGGCCGGATCCGAGGCGAGTGGCATGCTGTAGGCGAATTCGACGTTGCCCCCGAACGCGGCCATGGCGCTCGCGAGCGTCTCGGTGTCGAATCCGACCGGGCAGTCGATCTCGAGGTAGTTGTCGAAGTTCGTTCGCTCGTAGTCGGGTTCCTCCTGGACGGCCTGATCGACCATCACCTGGATCCGGTCCCCGGATACTCCGTCGAAGACGCGGCTCAACGCGAGATCGGGCAGCAGCGCCCGCACCGCCTCGACGGCGAACTCGCTTCCCGGGCCCAGGACATCGGCGGCGAACCGGTTCAGGTCGAGGCTGCCGCCCTGGCCGAGCGGCACGAAGACCCCGTCGGCGATCTTGACGATCACCTGCGGGGCGACCTGGGGATCGGTCGTCCGCACGTTGATACCGGAGACCGGATCGAACGTGATGGTGCCGAGTTCGAAGGCGTTCATCCGCCCGCCGGCGACATCCGGACTGTCGGCCTCGTCGGTGATCGGATAGCCCAGTCCGCTGGTCTCCGCTCCCAGACCGAGGTAGCTCTCCATGATCAGTCCGTGCATCTCGAACGCCTCGCCCACCCGCGGATGGAAGTAGATGCGCCCGAAAATGTAGGCTCGGCAGGAGCCGCCGTCGTAGAGCTCTTCCTCGTCCCCGGTGGGATCGCCCAGATCCAGGATGCCGTTGGATATCAGGGAATCGTGCTTCTCGTCGATGGGCGACATGGATCCTCCGGAATGCGTGGGCGGAGCCCCGCGTACCACGCCGGGACAGGGTGCCGCTCTTCCAGGTTAGGACAGGGGACGGGCGTGGTCGCGTCGGACCGGGTGGCGCCGAGTGCGGTCCGCTGCCGCCGACGACCGCTCGACCGCTGCCGCCGGACCTGCCCCATCGACGCAGGCGGATCCGGTCGGGATACGCAGAAAGGCGGCGCAGTCCGCGTCGCCCCTCCGCATATCCCGACGCGCGCATCGATTGCGTGTCCGGCTCAAAAGGTGAGTGCGGGGGCCGTGTTTGCCACGCCGGAGACAGGTCGCGTCCGCCGTGGCCCAACTGTCGGCGAGGTGCGCCCCCGGTCGGTCGGAAGGCAGGCAGCCATGACTGCCGAC
This sequence comes from Embleya scabrispora DSM 41855, assembly GCF_000372745.1. Taxonomy (GTDB): domain Bacteria; phylum Actinomycetota; class Actinomycetes; order Streptomycetales; family Streptomycetaceae; genus Embleya; species Embleya scabrispora. The sequence goes on from NZ_KB889674.1 coordinate 3,864, forward strand.
CCGTTCGGAATCCTCCGCGTCGGACCGTGGACGTGTCGGGCGCGGATCTGTCCGTGATGGAGTTCGCGGATCTCGAGGTGTCGGAGAACGTCGTGTGGATCGACGGCACCCGATGGCACCCCGCCGCTCGCGACGCCGTCCGCGAGTGCTCCCCCGTCATCGGCGAAGGCGTGTACCGGATCCACACCGGGGGCCTTCGAGATCGCGACCGCGCATGCGTGTGACGACCGACCCGTCCCCGCCCGACACGGACGGCCCGCACCCTGATCGGCCGATGACACCGTGGCCCGGCCGCCGAACACACGGCGGCCGGGCCACGCTTCGGCGCAGCGGCGGGCGAAGTTCCGCTGGTCTCCCCAGGGTGCCGCACGCGTCGAGGACCCCAGCCACCAATGGTGAGGACGACCTTCTCGTCTGACGGCGTCCATCGGTCCGTCGAGAGCACGGGCGTTGCCGACCGGGACCGCGAGGACGCGACGCGGTCGTCCCGGGTGTGGAGGAGTTCAAATGGCGCTGCCGAGCAGGGCAGGCAAAGGAGTTCGGTCGCGTCACGTCAGGTGGCGGTGAGTGCGTCGTGAGCGGACCGCGTGTGCGGCCTGCCGGTCGTCAGTCCCTCCGCGAACTGCAACACCGACACCAGCGCCGGGCGCCCCCGGACCGGGCACAGCCCTGGTCCGGGCCGGCTACCTCCGCCGCAAGGCCGGAAGAGGCTTCCGCCGCCACACCACCCCCTGACGACCGCCGCTTCCCCACACCTTCGGCAACACCACCCGGCTGCTTCCTCGGCGGTGTAGCAACCGGCGAACCCATGCGGTCGGAGCACTGGCCGGCACAGAGGCAGCGCATGGTGGAGGGCTGCCTGCTCCCGGTCGATGTCCAGGCATTCGGTCGGCTTCGGACCTCAGGCGGAGTCGTCGCCGGGGTAGGCGACGCCGACCGAGCGCACCGGACCGGTGCGCCACGGTGGATCCCAGCGCGGTGGTTGTGCCGGCGTCGCAGGGGCGGGACGAACCGTGACCTCGACTTGACGGCGTTCGGCGCCGTATCGCAGGGACACGGTGTGCTCTCCGGAGCCAGGGCGGGCGACGAAGGCACGCGGTCCGTGACCGACCGTCTCGGCGTCGAGCAGCCAATGCAAGGCGGCGGGGTCGCCGTCACCGTCGAGCCGCCCTTCCAGCAGGAGCAGACCGTCCTCAAAGAGCGTGGTGCCCGGCTCCGGTGTCACGATCTCGGGCAATGCGGCGATGAAGTCGAGGCGCTGGAGGGCATGATCGACGCGCTCGAAGCGCAGGTCCCTCCACTGCGGAATTTCATCCTGCCGGGAGTGCGCGCAGCGACTCGGGCGGGGGTGGCGGGGTGTTCCCGTGCCGCGCCCACCAGGTCTTGGACGTCCTGGTGCTGCCTGACGGCGCCACTCTCACCGTCACCCAACGAGTGCGCGATCGTAGCGACCAGCCGGGCGAGCGCCTCGGGCGGGGCCGTCCTGTTCCGGCCGATCGCGGCGAGCACGGCCGGACTCGGGTCGCCGGCCGGTTCGGTGAGCCGCCGGACGGGGGTGAACGCGTTGGCCGCCGCGCCGGCCCGGACGCACGGTTCGGCGTCGGCCGCGAGCCGAGCCGGCACGGCCGGGATGCGGTTGCGGTGCTGCTGGGCGATCAGCTCCCGAATTCGGATGTCCGGGTCCTGCGCCAAGGCGTCGAGCCACGGGGCGAGTTCCGCGGCCGCACGCTTGCGAACGGCGGTTCGGCGCACGCCCGGGTCCGGATCGGCGAGGTCCGCGTCGCCGGCGTGGCCCAGTGCGGCCACCGCCCGGCGGACCCGCACGTCCGGGTCGGCGGCCAGGGCCCGCAACTGCTCCGGCCGGGCGTCGACCCGCAGGACCAGGGCCAGCCGGACTTCGCCGCAGGCGTCGACGACCAGCAACTCGGCCACACCGCACCGGAGTTCCTCGCGCGGCCAGTGCCCGGCGCACCGCCGCCGATCCGTCCCGGGCCGGCGCCTTGATCGCGGCCTTGGGGGTCGCGCGGTGCACCGCCGCGACCCGGCGCACCGACTCCTCGGGGTGGGCGGCGAGTTCGGCCAACCGCTCGGCCGAGGTGGCCGGGTGGGCGGCGAGCGCACGCAGCACCCCGAGCCACTCCGGGCCGCCGGCGACGGCCCGGACGGCCACCTCCTCGGCCGGCTCGGCCGACAGACCTATTCGCGACGCCACGATCCGGGCCGGCCCCGGACCCTGCGCCGCCAACTCCCGCAGCCGTGGCGGCGGTGTGCCCGGACGCCGGCCTCCGCGATGTCGGCGATGTTCATCCGTACCCCCCTCTTGGCGGGCCGCCCCGAGTGGGCGGCCCTGGCCGGGCACCGGGCCGCCCCGGGTGCGATCGAGAATCGCACCCGGGGACGGCATCGAATCAACCGGCCTGCGGACCTGGATCGTCATCGCCGCCCACACGCGGCTCTTCATCACGCGCCCGCCCGCCGACGACCTGCGGCGGCCCTGGGAAGGACCCGCCGCGCCGAATCGGCTCACCCCGGCCGGGCCGTGCCCTGGCAGACGTGGAACTTCTGCGGCTCCCGGCCCGAGGTCCGGGAGCGGCGTGCCGGGCGGGGGTGGGGCGCCGGGGGGCGAGCCGCGGTGCGCGCCGTAGGCGATCCGCATCCGCCGGCCGGTGCTGTGGGTGTTGGGAACCGGCCGGCGGTATCGGCGGGCCGGTGGTGTCAGCGGGCCGTGCCGAAGTCCTGCGTCCAGTAGGAGTTCGGGCCCGCGAGGCCGACGCCGATCTCCTTGAAGGAGCAGTTGAGGATGTTCTGCCTGTGTCCGGGGCTGTTCATCCAGCCGGTCATGACCAGCTGGGGCGTGCTGTAGCCGTAGGCGACGTTCTCCCCGTAGGTCGTCCAGATGTAGCCGGCGCGGGTGATGCGCTCGCCCGGGCCGGAGCCGTCGGAGCCGGTGTGCGACATGTTGGCGTGGGCGGCCATGTCCTGGCTGTGTTGCAGGGCGGCGGCCGTCAGTTTCGTGTTGACGGTGAGTGCCGGACATCCTGCCTTGGCGCGCTCCTGATTGACGAGGCTCACCACCTCGGCGGCGGGGCCCGAGGGCGGAGCGGCCGGGGTGGTCGGCTTCTGCGTGTCGACCGGCGTGGTCGGCTTCGTCGGGGCGGGGGGCTTGCTTGCCTCGGTGGTCGGCTTCGTCGGGGCGGGGGGCTTGCTTGCCTCGGTGGTCGGCTTGCCGACGGGGTGCGTCGGCCGGATCGGGGCAGGCTGTGTCGGTGTCGTCGCGGTGGGGGGCTTGGTCATCCCGGTGGGCTTGCGCTTGTGCGGAGTGTGAGTGGTCTTCGCGGTCGGCTGGGTTCCCCCGGTCGGATCGGCCGCACTGTCCGTCCAGCTGGGGACCGGTGTGCCGGGGAGGGGCCGACTGGAGGAGGGGTGCGTGCTCTGGTTGCCGACGTTCCTCGTCACGCCCGCGACGTTCTTCGTCGCGCCCGGGCCCTGGGGGGCTATGCAGGCCATGGCGGCGGTGGGTACGCCGATGATGCCCAGGGTGGCGGCGGCTATGGCCATCTTCTTTTTGTATTGCGTCCTACGGTGCTTCCGCATGCGTGACCTCACTTGGTTTCGGCGTAGCGTCCTGTTGGGGGGCTGTCGGACGCCGGCGGGCCGCCATTGTTGGAAGTCCGGGAACGGGCTCGCAAGTGGTCGGCGCCCGCGTGCGGGGCGGAGCCGGACGGCAGGCTTGACTCGGGCGGACAGTCATGCCTGTGGCGTGGTCACCGGGTGGTGCGAAATTGGTGATCGGCGATCGGAAACGGCTCTGGCCATCGAAAATGACGCAGGGGATTCCGTTCGCCGGGATGCTCAATTCGGCCGAGAAGCGGATTGATCGCTTCCAATCGGATAAAGTACGACATGTGGGCGAGGTTCGGAGGCGCAACGCTTTCGCGGTCACTCGCGCGCCCGTGACGCATATCACTGTTTCAACAGTGGTCGGAAGGTGCCGTGGGCATCGTGCGCCGTATTCCGTGGGACGGCGACACTCCGTGGCGGCGGAGCATGGCCGCCGCCGTCGACGACCTGATCGCCGGCCTCGAACGCGGCCCGCTTCCCTTCCCCCTGTCCGGCGGGACACCACGGCCTGGCCCTCGCCGACGCCGAGGCCACACTCGACGAGGACCCGCAGCGGTGGTTCGCCCCGTTCCCGGACGTCGAACCACGCCGCCCCCGATCCACCGACGAGGACATGACCGAGCTGCCGCTGCCCAGCAGGAAGATCGTCAACGTGCTCGCGTTCGTAGACGAGGCCGACATCACGGCATCGCCACCGAGGCCGCCTTCGAGGTGCTCCGCTTCGCCTTCGAGTACGCCCGCGTACCGCGCCTGATCTCCGTCTGCCACGAGGACAACACCGCGTCCGTCAAGGTGATGAGCAAACCGGGCATGAGGGCGAAGGGCGGCACCCAGGCGGCCATGTCGTCGACAACGGGTCTCTCTCGCTCCGGGCTACCTGCGGGGTGCCGCGGCAGCGCGTAGTCCCGTGCCGCGGCCGGGTAGTCGGACGCGGCGGCCGGGCGGGCGCGGGCGAACGCGAAGAACGCGGTGAGACGCGCGGCCGAGGGCGGCAGCGCGCGAGGCGTGCCGTCCCAGACGTGGCGTAGCCGGTTGAACCGGTCAAGCGGATCGTGGACCGGTTCTTTGTAGAGGGCGCGGATCTGTGCAGTGTGACGCAGGCGCACGAACGTGTGGAGTGTGCGCGGCATGTCCGGGTACGAGCGCCTGGTTCCCGCGGGCCGGCCCGCGAGCAGCAGGTCGTGGAGCATCGTGTCCGCGTGGACGTCGCTCGCGGCGATGGCGGGTTCGATCCGCTACACGGGCGGTCGAAGTGGCCCGGTACGCGCTCAGCAGGCGGATGTAGGACCAGGTCGTCGTTGCGGCGAAGCCCCGTATCACCCAGGTATCGGCGAAGGCCGGCGCGCGGCCGGTCTGGAAAGCCCACGCGTCCCGCCCGGCATCGACAGCCGGGGCAGCGGGCCCGACCTCGACCAGCCGCAAAAGGGCCTCTCCCTCATACCCCACCTACCGTCTCGTCACGACTGTTGATTAGGGCAACATCTGAACAGGGTGTGTGCTGCCGAAGTCGTCCACGAGACACCGGAAGAAAAGCAACTCCCGCCTCACAAGCAGCCCCCAACCCACACGAGCATCGGGATTCTTCCTGTACCCCCAGGGCGTGGGAGAGGGAACGGAAGTGCTTGTGCTCGACCACAACGAGTTCGCGACGATATCGCCGGTGGATTTCGAACACAGGATCTCCGCCGCTGGACGGGCAATAGGGCCACAACACTCGGACATCGTCGCTCCGCAGCGATGGATCGTGGCCGGCGGGGGACGGCCCGGGGCCGCCTGGTCGCCTGCGGCGCCCCCGCGGAGGTCTGCACGGCCCCGCTGCTGTCCGAGCTGTACGGCCGCCCCCTGGATGTCATGCAACGCCCGGGCACCGACGAACTGTTGATCCTGCCGACGCGCTGACCGCCGAAATCCGCGCCCCGGTTCCGCCCCGGTTCCGCACCCGGGGCGGCGGACGCCGGGAAAGCGGCGTGATGTCGTGCCGGTAAAAGCCCGCCCGCCGAATTTGTCGCCCCAGAGGATGTCGACGCGTTCCCCGCCATCCCCCGAGCGGTCGCGATACCGGGCGGTCGCGAAGAGGGCGCGACGGCCCCACGCCGTCGCTCCGGGCGGCCGATCACGATCCTGTGCCGCGTACGAAAACGCCCGGTGGCGGGGGCGCCGGCCGGTAGTGGCCGGGTCGTCCCACACCACCGGGCGAGTAAAGCGGCACCGTCTCGAAGCGTCGGCACCCGCACGTCCCGACGCGTCGACTCGGTGTCGACCATCTCGAGCTCGGTGACTCGAGCTCGGTTGACTTCCGCCCGGCTAACTCAGGCTCAGCGTGAGCGCCCCCGAGTAGGTCCCCGGGCGTACGAACGCCGGGGTCGTCAACGTCAGGGCGGCGTCCGCCGAAACGCTGCCGCCCGTGGCTCGACCCTCGACCGGCGTCTGCGTGCACAACTGGGCCTGCGTCGCCCCGAGCGGCCCCGGGGTGCCGGGGGTGACCGTTCCGGGCGCGCCATCGGCCGCCACGCACGCGGGGGTCCAGGCCACGCTCCCGGCCGGGAGCTTGTCGGTGCCGTTCTGGGCCGTCAGCTCCGACATCGTGCCGGTGAGCGACCACCCGAGGTCGGTCCCTCGGGCATCGACCACGGTGACCCGGTTGAGCGCGGCGTTCAGGCGCAGCGGTTTGCCGTCGATCGTCGCGCTGCCGAAGTCGATCCGGCCGCCGGCCTGGGACATCGTCAGGCCGCCGGGCTTGATCTGCCCACTGACCGACTGGGTCAGCCGAGCCGGGCCCTCGCCCACCGTGTACGGCGTCCGCATTCCGATCGCGGGGTTGCCGAACTCGTACGCCGCGACCGCGGCGGTGGCCGCGGCGGTCACCGTGAACGTCGCGGTGAACGAGCCGTTCGCGTCGGCGGTGGTGGTCACGGCGTCCTCCGTCGGCGCCCCGGGCTCGTCCTGGGGTTGGACGGTGATCTGGGCGTTCGGCGAGAACGCGGTACCGGTGACGGTCACCTGGGTACCGACCGGACCGGTGTTCGGGCTCAGCACGAGCCCCCGCCCGCCGACCGGTACGGACACGACGGTCAACGGCGCCTCCAGGGCCACCGATCCCGACGTGACCTTCAGGAGCGCCGCCGTACTGGGAACCGCGCCGGCGACGTGCACCCACCCCGACAGCACACCGTCGACGACCTTGACGTCGCTCGCGGCGATGGTCGAGTAGCCGTTGTCGCAGAATCCGCCGAACTCGGGGAAGCACATGGTCAACCCCACCGGACCGGCCGGCCAGTGCGCGCCGGACAGCGTGACCCGGGAGTTCGAGTCGACGGTGCTCGGAGTCGCGGTCAGCGTGGGCGCCTGACTGCCCTGCTCGACCGTGTACGACGCGACCACGCCGTTACCGGAGATCGGCACGCACGTCGCCGTCGCGAGCAGGTTTCCGCCGACGATGGTCTGCACCACGATCGACTTCAGGGTGAGGTCCACCGTGGACCCGGCCGCCGCACCGACGATCGTCGTAGGCACGGTGAACGGGGGCGGCACGATGGGCGTGTTCACCTCGATCGGCGTTTCGAACGACGGTGGCGCCACCGAGAGATCCCCGGTCGTGCCGCCGGACATGGCGAACGTGTAGACGGACTTGATCGTCGCGAGCGGAATCGGAATCGGGCTGGTCGCCGGACTCCCGCCCGCCACGACGTGCATCGAGGTGGCACCGTCACCGTGTGTCGGGTCCAGGGTCACCTCGAACTGTTGCTGCCCCTCGGGGGCGCCGACCGGGGTCGTACATCGCATGACCGGGGTCACGGTGCCCGCGCCCGCCGACGGCGCGAGGGCGACCAGACCGCCGCCGAGGGCCAGGGCGGCTGCCGCCACCGAGGCGGCCCAGCGATGGCGGGTCAATCTTCGGGATAGCCGTTTTGACACGTTGCTCCTTCGTGTGGACGGCCGGTGCGGACGACCTGTTCGGAGCCCGTCGGAAACGAAAGGCGTAGCGAACTATTCGCACATTTGGATCATCCGTAGTCAAGAGCAAGATGCGACCCGATTCATTCGACACGTGTCACCATGATCGAGAAATACCCGGGAAACCGAATATTCTTTGCCGATATGACTGGTCGTGAATTGCGATCATGAATTGTCGATCTTGAATTTCGCTGTCGGAGAATTGCGCTCCGATCCTGCTTGACGAAATCCGAAACTTCGGATTCACTCCAAATGCGCCGACAGGAACTTCCGCAGTATCTGTCGAAAGGGGCTCCTTCCATGTCACGATCCAAAGCCCTCGCGGCCGGCGCCGCCGTCTTCGCCGGTGCCATGGCCGCGACCGTCGCACTCAGCGGCACGGCCACGGCCGGTGGCCCGTCCACCGCGAAGTACGACTGTCTGACCTCGATCGGGATCAGCTACACCGGCAAGAGCGCGACGTTCACCACCAACGCGTCGCACCAGATCTCGGCCACCATCGCGCTCGCGCCGCTGATCACCATCAACAACGGCGACCTCACGATCACCGCCAACCTCGGGGGTCCGAGCGGCACGGTCACCTTCAGCGGCACCGCCGGCACGTCCGGCCCCTTCGGTCCGGTCAACCTGGGTCCGCTGAACAAGACGGCGGGCACGATCTCCGCCGGTCAGGCCATGACCGTGATCCAGTCGGCCAGTCCGCCCAGCGCCACGAACTGGTCGGTCAAGCTGCACCACAATCCCAATAACGTCGACATCTGGTGTGTCGGCAAGAGTGCGTTCAGCCCGGCATTGACCTACTGATCCACCAGCCCCGCCCTCGGCGCGGCGGGGGGATCGACAGCAAGGGGTTCGACGCCGCTTCGATCGTCACGTTTGGGCCGGCCAGGCCCGAGGCGCCGTCGAACCCCGATGCGCACGACCTCGCGACCTCGCGACGTCCCGACTCCCGAGACCGGTGCCCGCCCCGAGGTCGCGGGCGCGGTGGGCTCGGCGGGGCGCCGGGCGGGTGTCCTTTCCGGCGTCGACGGGCAGCTCGCGCAGGCACGCGCGGCCTTCGGCCACGCGCTCCTCCACCGCGCGCACGTCCACTCGCGCGGCCGTCCGCAAGGCCAGGCGTTCCGCGCGGCAACATCAGCACACCCCCACGCCCGGCACGGTCCGGGCGTGGTCCGCCCAATCGGTGCCGGCGTCCGTCCACTCCTCAAGGGCCCGCGCCACGGATCGCCTCCGTCTGCTCCCGGTGGTACAGATACCGGTAGGTCGTTGCCGGACTGCGATGCCCGAGCAACCGCTGCACCGTCAACAACGGATTCCGCACCAGATGACCGGCCAGGTACGTCGAGCCGCCCTCGCGGCGCCCGGTCTCCTCCCGCACCACCAGGCGGGTCGGGATCGCCGACATGAACACCGCGCACGTGTGCCGAAGATCGTGGACCCGAACCCGTGCGGGCATCACCACCCCCGCCGCCGTCGCCGCCTCACGCGCCCGCGAGGTCGCTTCGGCGAAGACCTGCTCCCACCGGGACTTGACCGGCATCAGTCCCCGCGCGCCGACGAACAATGCCATCGGCTCCAACCCCCGCCCCCGATCGATCACCGTCACCCGACGCAGCGGCGCGGGCATCGCCGCGATCGCGAACACGCGTCGCCTGCCGTGTAGACGGCCGGCCGGCCGCACCCGGGTCTCGTCGACGTCGTCGACCACGAACAACCGTCCGCCTCCCGGGCCGACAACCGGCCTGCGGCTTTCACGGCGCGTGCTCGTTCGGTCCGGCGGTAGAGGTCGATCGACCGCAGCACCTCGTGGCGAATCACCACGTCGCGCGGGATGCCGTACTTGGCGACGGCGTGCAACCGCACCCGCGCCCCCGAGCCGTCCGGGCGCGGTGGGTCGACCTCGATGTCGAGCAGGGTGGTGAACTCGCGCAGCCGCATCCCGGTCGTCACCGCCGACTCCCCCACAGCCATGTTCCGCAGCCGATCCCGCCCCCGAAAACTCGGATCGACCGCGCCACACTGCAACACCCCGCCCAGAGCGACCCGGTGCAGCAGTTGCCACCGGGCGTGGGACAAGTGCCGCACGTCGAGGTCGTTGACCGTTCCCAGGACAGGGCGTCGCGCCCGTTGGCACGGACCAAGTACGGCATCACCGGCAACGTCCCCGAGGAGACCGCCCAGCGGGATCTTCAACCCGTCCACGACATCACGACGAAACTTCAGTACCTCCCCTCGGCAGTCCGACAAGGCGCTAGCCTGACGGTTATGCGTCCGATGACCCTCGAGGAACGAGATGCCTTCCTCGCAGAGCCTCATGTCGGGGTGCTGAGCGTCACGGCCGAGGCGGGACGTGCTCCGCTGACCGTCCCGATCTGGTACGAGTACCAGCCGGGCAGACTCGTCAAGGTGATCACGGCCCCCGGCCTGCGCAAGGTCCGGCTCATCGAGGAGGCCGGCCGGTTCGCGTTGTGCGCGCAGGTGGCCGAAGTCGACGACTACCGGTACGTGTCGGTGGAGGGTCCGGTGACCGGGATCGAACCGACCTCGAAGCAGGAGCGCTTCGACCTGGCCGCCCGATACATGGGCCCGGACCGCGCCACCGACTACATCAACGCGACGGAAGAGACCGCGGCCGGCTACATCACGATCCACATGCGACCGGAATGGTGGCACACCTTCGACTTCAGAGTGACGCGCGACGGCCGGTAGACCGCGGTGAACCGGGTTCTGCTGTGCTCCGGCGTACGGCTGTGCTCCGGCGTACGGCCTCGTCGAGCAACGCTACGGCGAAGTTGCCGGTCGAGATGCGAGACGCGCCCGTCTCGTCGGTGATCGGTTCGTCGGCGCCGAGCCGGTAGAGGCCCGTGCGTGAACCCGATTCCGGCAGCATGGGCGGGCTCAGAGGTCGCTTTCTGCCGATGTTTCATCCTGGAATTGGCTGTTTGTCCCATAGCGTTGGATCGCGCCAGGAGATCCTGGCCTCGCCGGTGAGGCACCGGGCCATCAGGTCATGGCGAGTTGAATCATGGCCTCTCGGAGCGGGTGGGGAGGGTTTCGTAGTCGCGGGCCGGTCGGCGTCGGAAGACGGTCTCGGCGGCCGGGTCGGGATGGGGCGTGAGGTGGCGCTCGGCGGGACCGGCGAGAAGTCGGGCGTAGGCGGGGAGTTGGGGCGGTCGGGGTTCGGTACGGCCGGCTTCCCGGCCCACGACCGTCACGCGGGTGACGCCCAGGGCGTCGGCGACCTGCTGCCGGGTGAAGCCGCCGGCTTTGCGCAGCCGGGTGCGTTCGGCCAGGGGGCGGGAGATCGCTCGGGCCTATGCGAGCAGAGCGTCCACCGCGTCGTAGAGCCCGGGCGCCGACCCATCTGCGGCGGTTCACCGCGAACCACCACTTCGTCGGCGAGCCGACGCGGCCGCGCCCCATCGCGGCCCTCACGGGTGTCGGGGTCGACATGCCCGGGGGTCAATCGGGCGCCCTGGGACAACAGCCGCGACGTCGCGGTGTCGGAGCAGGTATTTCGCCGACCGAGTCCGGCGGCCGGATGCCAGGCCCGTCCACCACTTTGACCGAACCTGCAAGCAAAACGTCCCGGCGACTGCGAGACTACAACCGTCCAGTGGGTGACAGTCCGCAGTCGAATGGTCACCCATCAGCATGCACGGTATGACGCGAGAGGTGGCCACATGCCCGAGACGCCCAGGATCGACGTCGAGATCTCCGGTAGGCAGGCGACACCGACAGACACCCAGCGCGCGGCCCTCTCGGCCGCGTTGGCAAAAGCCCCGCCTCTCGGCATGCGCCTGGACGCGGCCGGCGAGGCGCGGCGCCCGAACGAGGTGTGGGAGCTCGTCTCCCCGCACGCCCACATGGGACGCAAGGCGACCGGCACCGCGGTCGTCCACTACGCCCCCGGGCATCGCACGCTGACGCGGCCGTTCATCTTCGCCGACGGCTTCAACTACGGCCGCAGCGACCTGAAGGGGCTCTGGCAGCACTTCAACCGCGTCTACCAGGAGGGCACGCCGGGCTTCCTGGACCAGCTCCACGCGCTGGGCATCGACGTGATCCTGCTCGGCTTCGACGTGCGGCACAATCACATCCAGGCGAACGCCGGGGTCGCGGTCTCGTGTATCAGGCGCGCGATCCGCGAACGCGTCGGACAGGCACCGCTGATCGTCGGCGGCGTCAGCATGGGCGGTATGGTCACGCGCTTCGCGTTGGCCCGGATGGAGAGGGACGAGGACGAGCACGAGACCGGCACCTACCTGTCGTACGACACGCCGCACCTCGGGGCCTGGACGCCGCTGTCGCTCCAGCAGATGGCGTTCCAGTTCGAGCCGATCCTGCCCGAGCCGCCCGAGGGCCAGGCCAAGCAGGCCGAGCTGCTGCGCAGTGCCGCAGCGCGGCAGTTGCTCTGGGGCTCGGTGCCGGAGGCCGCGTACTCCGGTCCGGTGAGCGAGGCGGACCTGCGCCTGGACCTGATCCGCGAGCTGGACGACCTCCGCGGGTTCCCCGTGCGGCCGATCAAGCTCGGGGTCGCCAACGGTGCGGGCGACGGCACCCCCGGGAAACTCCCGCCCGGCGAGCCGGCGTTCGCGTGGGAGATGGAGGGCATCGCCAAGGCGGTCGCGTACGTCCAGCCGGATGGCGGTACGCGGCGACGGGTCAGCGAGATGAGCCTCCTCGGCCCCGTGCTGACAGGAGCGACCTCGGACGTCCCGGCATTCGACGGCGCGCCCGGCGGCACGCTGCTGACCTACGGTGCGATCGCGGACCAGTTGGGGGCGCCGATCGAAGACGGCAGCCGTTTCAGCGGATTCGTGCCGACGGTGAGCGCAATCGCCCTGGACAAGGACCCGGTCATCTGGACCGAAGACCTCTACCGCCCGGCCATCGAAATCACCACCGACGACGTCTGGCTGGACGACTTCCGATGCGCCAGGACCAACACCGAACACGGTTCGGTGCAGCGGGAACTCGTCGAGTGGATCGTCGAGAAGCTCGCGAAGTAACAGCGCAGTAGCGGCCGGCACAACAAGGAGGACCCGCTGGTGGGCGGCCGACGGATCGTCGGTCGCCCACCAGCCGCCCACCGCGACCTCCGCCGCCTTCGGTGGCGGTCATGTCGGCGTCGACGAGGGCGCGCCGCGAGTACGCGCGCGTTCCCGACGCCGCCTCCGGGGGGATGAACGCGGAGGCGCCGGGCAGGCCGAGTGCGGCCATGTCCTCGGGGAGATCATCCGTGCGGCCTGTTTGATCTCGCCGGCGGCCGATTTCGCCGCCTCGGTGTGCCGTTCCTTGAGTCCTCGGGCCTCGCGGTGTATCCGGTCGACGGCGGCTTCGGCGGCGTCGATCCGTGTCTTGGCCTGTCGGAAGCGTTCCTGTCGGGCGTCGTCAGCTGGACGCGGTACGGCTCGGGCCGGGCGAGGACGTCGCCGCCGCGACCGCCGCCCGGGTCCGCGTGGTTGTCGAACGCCTGGTCGCCGCTGGGCAGTGCGGACCGAAGGTTCCGGACGTGTTGATCGTGCTGGACGCCGGCTACGACGTCCCTCGCATCGCTCTCGTCCTTGCGGGACTTTTGGTTGAGGTGCTCGGCCGCATGCGCTCCGACCGGGTACCGCGGCGGCCCACGCCACCCGGGATCTACGACCGGCAAGGCGGCCGACCGCCCGAGCACGGCGCCGAGTTCGTCTTCGGGCAGCCCACGACGTGGGGCGATCCGTAGGGCCGTGACGACAACCGAGACCACCCGCATCGGCACCGCAGTCGCCACCGCGTGGGACCGACTCCACCCCCCCGGCTGACCCGACGCAGCGCGTGGGAAGGATTCGACGGCGAGTTGCCGATGATCTCCGGGACGGCCGTCCGACTCCAGGTCGCTCACCTGCCCAGTGGCGGCGAGGCCGAGCCGGTCCGGCCATGGTGGTCCAAGACCGACGCGACCGACGCCGACGTCGACCGCTGTCGGCAGTCGTTCCTGCGAGCAGACCGAGTGTGCAGCACGCAACTCGGCCCGGCAGGTCCGCGAAAAGGGCATCCGGGTCGATGCCGAAGCCGAACTCGATCCCCGACTCGGCCGGGAACAGGGTCGTATCAACGACGGAGCCATCGCGGATGACCTTGGCCCACCAGCCGCCGTCTGCGTCCAGGGCGAGCACCAGGCCGTAGCCCTTGGCTGTGGGCTCGACTCCCACGCTCGCGCATGCCGCCCCGTAGCTCTCCGCCATGTGGGCGGAACGCAACGGCGGGTAGGCAACGGTCTTGTCAGCGGGCACAGTTCGACCCGGGCAGGAATCGGACTCTGTAGCCGTGTCTATGGGCGTTCGTCGGGGCGCGACAGCCGCACTCCGGTATCGGCGACGTAGCAGGCCACTTCCCGCCTGCCGGTGTCCCACCGTGCCCGGTCCGGGAGCAGGTAGCGAACGCCCGCCTCGTTGACCGGCGTTCCGGACGAGGGCAAAAAGCCCGCGAGCAGCCTCTCGCAGCGAGGGCCGGCCACGGGGTCCAGGCCCGGGGCGCCGGGATAGGGGGCCTGGGAGTCGATGGTGAAGACGGCGTAGATCTCGCCGATGTGAACGCGGGTGCAGGGCACGACGCCGACGGCGTCGAAGCCGGCCGGGCGAACCGCTCCATCGGTCACGAAGCAGTCGCCTTTGCGGAGCGCGGCGCCGAACTCGGCGGGCTGCCGGGGCGGGTCGTCGTCCCGGGCGAGACCGAAGACGAGAAGGACGAAGAACGCGATCAGCCACGCCCCGTTGATCACGATCGCGACCGCGGCGGTCCACCTGCCGCGTTCGCCGCTGCGTCGGATGCGTTGCAGCCCGACGATCCCCAGGACCATGCCCACGGGGACGACCGGGCAGAAGAAGGCTGCCACCGGGGCGAGGGCGGCCAGAAGGTCGTAGGGCGGTTTCACCGCGGCGGGCCCGGCATCGGGTAAGGAGGAGGGCGGTATCGGCGGGGTGGCCTCGTGCTGCGGGTGCCGGGTCACGTCGGTTCCTCCGAGGGTCGGGCACATGAAAACGCGTACTGTATCGGCCCGCGCACGCCCGCCTGCGGCGTCGATATCGCGCGATGTCGAATGCGGTTGCGTCGGTGGTGTCCCGGCGTCGAGGACCGCGGCGGGCGCGACACGGCATCGGTGGTCCGGCCGTGACGCGCCGTCAGGTTCTCGATGCCGCCGCGTCCGCACGCCGGACACCCCACTGTCGAGCGCCCGTTGCGGACATCGATCCACACCACGTCGCCCACGACGCGGAAGCCGTCCACGACGAGGTCCTCGACGTCCGGCCACACCAACTCCCGGAATCCGCAGGCGTTCACCACACCGACGACGCTCGACTACCCGCTGGGCTCGGCCGACGACTTGTTCCAAAGTGACCATCACGAAATATGCGTCACAACTTGGAAGATCCCCAGGGCTGCTGATGCCACTTGATTGACGGAGCAACAAGGGCGCGGATTCGCCCGCCAGTTGAGGGGATCGGCAGCTCCTCCCCGTCGGGGGCGCTGCGCGTCGCCGCGCGATGGGCTGCGCCCACCCTTGACTGTTCGTCACAGCCCAAGTGCGGCTTGCCGTCGCGCGAATCCGGGGTCGCGGCGTTCCGGGTGGCTGTGTCACCGTCTGTGAGAGTCGTTTCGCGGTGAGTGCGGGAGTCACCGGTCTTGCTGAAGCTAGATCAATGTCAGTGTGAATTGATGTCACTCGTCCGCTCGTTGGCTTGGAAGACGGTCTCGGGGACCCGATGCCGGCCGGATCAGGCGCCGACGACGAGGGCGGTGCTGCGGGCCTCGGCCCGCAGCACCGCCCCGCCTCATGCCGTAGACCGTCAGGCGGCCGGGGCCAGCTCGGCGGCGTGGTCGACCGCCCACTGCGCGAGCGTGCGGCCCTTCTTCCCGGTCACCTGCTCGAACGTGGGTGAGACCGACGGGGGTTCCTCGGCGTATTCGGCCTGGTAGCCCAGGATGAACTCGGCGATCTCCGCCGGGAATCCGGCCTCGAGGTAGGCGCGGCGGGCCTGACCGTACGTCAGTCCCTCGAACGCGATCGCGCGGCCGAGCCCGGCGCCGATCGCCTGCGCCTGCTCCCGGTGGGTGAGGGCCTCCGGCCCGGTCAGGTCGTACGCCCGGCCCGCGTGGCCGTCCCGCGTCAGGGCGATCGCTGCGACGTCGGCGATGTCGGCCTCGTGGATCGGCACGCCGATGCCGTCGGGGTAGGCGTTGCGGACCATGCTCTCGTTGCGGATGGACGCGCCCCAGACGTCGAGCTTGTTGACGGCGAACTCGCCCGGCCGCACGTGGGTCCAGGCCACCTGGCACTTCTCGACGACCTGTTCCACCGCGTGGAGCGTGTCGTAGTGGCCGCCTCGTCCGGTCGTGACGGCAGAGCTGGTCAGGGTCACGATCCGGGCGACCCCGGCCGCCACGGCACGGCCGACCAAGGCTTGCGCCAGGTCGGCCGCGTGCGCCGGGTCGAAGATGCCCGCGATGAGGAACACGCTCCGCACCCCGTCGAACGCCAGGGCGCCCGAACGGTTCAGGTCGCCTTTGACGACGTCGACGCCCTTGGGCAGCCCGGCGGTCTCCGGAGTGCGGGTGAGCGCCCGGACGGGCCGTCCGGCCGCGACGAGCCGAGCGACCACGTGCCTGCCCACGGTGCCGGTCGCTCCGGTCACGAGGATGGTCATGAAGAACCCCTGTTTGTGGGAAACGAACGATGGATGCGGGCCCGCTGCCGAGGACGGTAGGACAAGTCCGGAAGCCCTCGCACATGGGAACGTTCCCGCAGCGGCCTGGGCAGCCGATCCGCGCGCCGACGTCATGACCGACGATCCGGCGGCCGGGCATCTGCCTCCGTCGCGACGGAGGCCGCTCCCCTGGTCCGCCGTTCCCGGGTGGGGAACTTCAGCGAGCAGGTCTGGCCGGGCCATGCCGTGCAGGCCGGACAACGGCGCGCGCATGGCCCGGCACTCCGGTCCCGACGCCGTCGAACAGACCCACGCCGACTTCGCCCACCAAGCCGACGGCGACGACATCCCCCGGCCCGTCCGGGCGCGCATCGCGCGCCCGGACGAGGTGCCAACACCCGAGGAACTCGACCTTCGTCAACGCCTGATCGCACAACGAGCGGAGCCGTCGACGACCGGGGACCGACCGCACCCTTGACGGTGGTCCCGGGCTCCCCGGGCAAGAAGGATCCGCCTCACACCCGGGGCGGACCCCTTCGCGTGCAGGCCGACGCGAGGAAGCGAGCCTTCGCCAAAGCCGAACTGCACGCGTTCTTCGCCCATTGCGACGACGAGGTCGCCCGCATCAGGGCATTCGGCCGCAAGGGTTGGCTGCCCGCCTTTCGCGACGCGACCCTCTTCCGCACCCGCGCCCTGCGCAGGCACCTGGACGGCACCGTCGCAGCCGCCCTGGAGAGCCGGAAGGGGAGCCGGGCATGAAACGCAAGGTCGACTACGCATGGAACCTGCGCGAGGTACTGGCCGCGCACGGCAAGGTCACCACCACCGAACCGGTGCCGTTGTTGCGTAACCGCGGGATCGAACTGTCCGAACACCGCGACGAACCAGGACTCGACGTGGCTGTTCCCCTGCCGCCGAGCCGGACAGCCGATGCACCCCGACGTGCTCGCGGGACTCATCAACGACATCGGCGTTCCCACCACCGTCGGAACCACAGCCGCAATCCGACAACACGTTCTGGAAATGCCCGCACCCGTCGTTGCCGAGGCCCTCGGCTACCACCGAGTCATCACGGCCAAGCTCGCCTCCGAAGCCGGAAGCACCTGGAGCCGATACGCCCCAGGAGAGCACCGGCGGTCACCACCCGGCTGGAACCCGCAGAGAACTGGCGACAGTTGAATACGCGAGCCCACCAGTACCGAGGCCGGGCTAGCACGGCGTGGTCGTCGCCCCGAGGGCAGTCACCGCCTGCCGCGGCGGGGCCGGCGCCCACCCGAGAGCGGCGCGATGTGGTCGGCGATGGTGCGCAGGATGCGCGCGCTGTAATCGACGCCGAGTTGGCTCGGCAGCGTGAGCATCAGGGTGTCGGCCTCTTGGACGGCCTCGTCGCGGGTGAGGTCTGCCGCGATGGCGTCGGGGGCTCCGACGTGGGTGCGGCCGGCCAGCGACCGCAAATGGCCGAGTGAGCCGGCTTGTTCACCGCGACCGCGCTCACCGAAGTACACGCGGTCGATGTCCTCGGTGACGGGCAGCACGGTCCGGGCCACCGAAACGCGTGGTGGGTGCGCCTGCCCCGATTGAGCATAGGCGGCACGGTAGGCGCGGATCTGTTCGGCCTGCAACTGCTCGAACGGAACCCCGGTGTTCTCGATCAGCACCGTCGACGACTGCAGATTCATACCGAGTCTCCCCGCCCAGGAAGCGGTGGCACTGCTGCCGGATCCCCACCAGATGCGCTCACGCAGGCCGGAGGACTGGGGCTGGATTACGGCCGCTGCCCCGTATCTCGACCCGTCGCCCCCGGCGGCGACCGGTCTGCCGTCGATCGCTGAGAGGAACTGCTCAGTCTTGCGGCGGGCCATGTCCGCCTCGCTCTCTCTCCCTCGGCGGGCACGTAGCCGAAGGCACGCGGCCCATCGGAGACGCTGTCCGGGGCTCCCCGGCTGATGCCGAGTTGGAGGCGTCCGCCGCTGATGAGATCGGTGGCTGCCGCCTCTTCGGCCATGTAGAGCGAGTTCTCGTAGCGAATGTTGATGACGCCGGTGCCGATCTCGATCCGCCGGGTGCGAGCGGCTATGGCGGCCGGCAGCGGGAACGGGGAAGCAAGTTGGCGCTGCCAGTGATGGATCCGGACGTACGCGCCGTCGATGCCGATGTCCTCTGCGGCCTGGGCCAGGTCGATCGTCTGCAGGAGGGCATCGGCCGCGGTGCGGGTGTGGGAGCCGGGCTCGTCTCGCCAGTGGCCGAAGGTGAGAAATGCGATCTTCTTACGTGGTGCGGTCATGCCGGTCGGTCCCGTCAGGGTGCGTGCTTGCGCAGGGGTTTGACCCAGCGGTAGCTGCCGGGCTTGCGTCGTTCGGTGCGCAGGGCGCTGAGGGTGTAGCGGTTGATCCGGTTCTTGACGCGGGCTGCCAGGCGGCCGGTGAGGACCGGGCCGTGGGGTGTGTCGTTGGCGCGGGTGGGCTGCATGACCGCGTCGTTGCGGCCGAGGCTGGGGGCTGAGGGCCTGGCCGACGAACCGGAAGCGGAACGGTTCGGGTTCTCGGCCCCGGTGGAGCGCCTCGATGCACTCGGCGGCGTGCGCCCGAGAGCATCGCGGTGGCAACGGCCATCCGCAGCGTCCCTGCCCCGGCCGTGGTGAGGGCTGCCGCATCCCCGACGACGAACACGTCGAGGTGCGAGAGAGCGCAGCGTCGAGTCGACGAGTGCGCGGCCGCGGCGTCCCTGTGAGGGGAGTTGCTTCGGTGGTCACTTGGATTCCAGCCGTCCCAGCGGGTGGGCCTCGGCGAGTACGGCCTGGGCCGTCTTCCAGTCGGTGTCCTCAATGCCGGTGACGTGGCGCAGGTAGGCGAGGGTGACCTGCTGGACGAGCGCGACGCGGCCGGGGTCCTCGTCGGTGGTCTCGGCTACCTCGTAGCCGGAGATGCCGCCGAGCATGTGCCGGCCGCCGTGGACGGTGAGCAGGCTCTTGCGGCTGAGGCTGAGGGTGTAGGGGTCGGCTGTCCAGGCCGGTCCCCGGGTGGAGAGCATGGGGAGGTGGTCGTCATCTCCGGCGACGACCAGTCCGGGGGCGGTGATGTGGGAGAAGTCCTGGTCGCGCAGCCACGGTACGTTCTCGTAGGCGAACGGGGTCAGTTCGTCCCCGCCCTTGCCGGCGGTCGCCAACTGGATGGTGGCCATGATTCGGGGATCGGACAGGTCCTCGACGACGCCGGTCTGCGGGTCCTTTACGCGCAGACCTACGAGGATGCCCGCGGTCTGGCCGCCGAAGGAGTGCCCGGCCGCGACGATGCGGCTGCGGTCGACCCGGTCGGCCAGGCCGGGCACGGACGCCTCCAGGGTGTCGAGCTCATCCAGGATGCGCTTCGCTCCTCGCCCGCCTCGCCGTGGAGCGTGCTCACATCGATCAGCACATCGCTGACCTCACGCACACCCGGGACCGGCTCGACTCGGTCATTGCCGACGCTTCCGCCAATATGGAATCCGGCGTGCCCTGCCGGGCGAACACCCCTGTGTAGCGGCAGGTGTGTCGCCTGGCCACCCCGGCAATGCCGATCTGCTGACGTTGGGCGAAGACCGCCTGCTGGGTGCGGGTGAGAGCGGGGCCGTCATCCGGCGGCAGGGCCAGGCGGAGGGCGCATTGTGCGACCTCGGCCGGGTCACCGCCGGGCAGCGGCGGCCCGGGAGTTGAGATCGGTGGCCCGCAGGCCGGGGGCGAGCGCGTTGACCTTGACGCCGTCCTCGGCCGGCGTTGTTGACCAGCACATCCAGGCGGTCCACCCGATCCCCTCGTTGGCACCGGTGACCAAAGCTGTGCGTTCGTTCATCGCAACCACGCTTCCCTGGTCGTGGCCGCCCTGCCAGGGACAGCCTGGACCAGGCGGTGGGAGGAGGCGGCATGGCGCGGCAGGAGCCGGCCCACTACCGGGCCGCGGACCGCTACCCGCACGATCCGCGGCCGGCCGCCCTGCCAGCCGAACTGCACGCCGGCAGTGAGGAGTTCCGGCAGATCCGGCAGGCGCGTCCGGTCCACCGCTGCCGGGCACCGACACCAAGACCCTGGACCATCCGGAGGCCGGTGCGCTGCGGTTGAACTGTTCCGAGTTCGAGGAGACGGCGGTCAAGTCGGACCCGCTGCTGATACTCACCGGGGCCGAGTTCCCCGGCCGTTGCGAGGCGTCGGAGCGGAGCCGGAGCGGCGGTGCGGCCCGGGCTCAGTGGCGATCGGACTCAGTGAGCGGACCGTCGGCCGCGGCCGGTGCCGGTGCGGCCCCGCTGCGGGCGCCCTGCTTCAGCAGCTCGGCGGGGCCCAATTCCCGGTAGCGGCCGACAAGTTGACCGAGCAGCCGCTCCGTCTCCGGGTCGTCGGGCGTATAGATCCACATCTTGGTGTCGGGGTCGGAGGCCATCGCGAAACCGGTCGCGATCACGCTCAGCTCGTCGCCGTCGACGGTCCAAAACGACTTGCGCCGGGTGACGGACGAGGCGACCTCGTGTCTGGCCCAGATCTCGGCGAAGCGCCCACTCGCCTCGGAGAGCCGCCGGATGAACCCCGTCCAGTGCGGATCGCCCAGGCGGCGGCCGGACTCGGTCCGCAACTGGGCGACCATGAACGAGATCTCGCGATCCCACTCGACGAGCGGCTGCAGATGCTCCTCGGCAGTGAACAGGTGCCACAGCACATTGCGGTCCGCCGGCGGCAACAGTGCGAGACCCGGATCGAGCGCCGCGTACGCGTCGTTGAAGGCGAGCACGTCGTAGCGGGCGGTCACGATGCTCGCCGGAAGCGGGGTCAGGGCATCGAGGATGGTCTGGTGCTCCGGTGGCCGGTCCCGGCCCTCCGACGTGGCGAGGGGCACGCCGGGGATGTTCGCGAGCCGGTGGAGATGGTCGCGCTCGGTCCGGTCCAGCCGCAGCGTCCGGGCGATCGCGTCGAGCACCTGGACGCTGGGGTTGATCTCCCGGCCCTGTTCCAGCCAGGTGTACCAGGCGACTCCGATGCCGGAGAGCTGGGCGACCTCCTCGCGGCGCAGTCCGGGCGTACGCCGCCGGGCGCCGCGCGAGATGCCCGCGTCCTCCGGGGTGATGCGCTCGCGGCGGAGTCGGAGGAATGCGCCCAGTTCGGAGCGCCGCTGGGCCTTGGGGTCGTCGGGCATCACCATCCCAGTGTGCGGGACGACCGCAGGGCGCAGCCGGATACCCCCGGTACCGGGACAACCGGGTACCTGGTACCCGGATGCGACGACCACGATCATCGCCGTCATGAGTGAGACGACACAGAACCCGGCCGTTGCGGCCCCGCCCGGAGAGACCGCGCCACAGACCTCGACGCAGGCGCAGGACCCCGCCGCGCACCAACGCCGGAACAACCGCGTGCTGGTCGTCATGCTGGGCGCGGTCTTCATGGCCCTGCTCGACTCGACCATCGTCAACGTCGCGACGCCGACCATCCGCACCGACCTCGGCACCACAGGCTCGGCGCTGCAGCTCATCGTCTCCGGCTACACGATCGCGTACGCCACGCTGTTGGTGACCGGCGCCCGCCTCGGCGCGCGCAACGGCTTCCGGACCATGTTCCTGTTCGGGCTCATCACCTTCACCGCGGCCTCGCTCGCCTGTGGTCTGGCACCCGACTCGGCGACCCTCATCTGCGCACGCGTCGTGCAGGGCATCGGCGCGGCGATGCTGATGCCACAGATCTACAGCCTGATCCAGCTGAGGTTCGAAGGGGCCGCGCGGGCCCGGGCACTGAGCCTGTACGCGGCCGTCATCGGGCTCGGCGTCGTGGTCGGCCAGGTCGCCGGCGGCCTCCTGGTCAGCGCGGACCTCTTCGGCACCGGCTGGCGTCCGGTGTTCCTGGTCAATGTCCCGGTCGGTGTGGTGCTGGCGATCGCCGGGCTGCGGCTGCTGCCGCGGGGCAAGCCCCCGAAGCCCAAGGGCCTGGACATCCCCGGTCTGATCACGCTGACCGCCGCACTGCTGCTGCTGGTTGTGCCGCTCGTGATGGGCCACGAGCGGAACTGGCCGCTGTGGATGAGGATCTCCCTGGTCGCCTCGGTCCCCATGCTCGTGGTGTTCACCCTCGTCGAGCGTGCGGTCGCGCGCCGCGGCGGAGCACCGCTGGTGCCGGGCCGGGTGCTGAAGACGCCCGGCCTGGTGTCCGGAGCGTCCGCGAACTTCTTCGCGATGGCCGGGTACGCGGGATTCCTCTTCGCCTTCTCGCAGCACATGCAGTCGGGGCTCGGCGAGTCGGCGACCCGGACCGGACTGACATTCGCGCCGCTCGCCTTCGGCGTCGCGACCGGCAGCCTCACCTGGCAGAAGGTGCCCGAGCGGCTGCACCGGCCAATGATCGTCACCGCGTGCGTGGTCGCCGCGGTCGGGTATGTGGGCATCGGCTTCGACATGCGCTCCGGCGGACACGGCGGCCTTGCGCTCCCGGCCCTGCAACTGGTCGTCGGCATCGGGATGGGGTACATCACCAGCCCACTGCTCACCGTGGCGCTGGCCCGGGTCGAGCCGGCCGACGCGGCGGACGCGAGTGGCGTGATGACGACCGCGGCCCAGATCGCGCAGGTCCTCGGCGTCGCGGCTTACGGCAGCGTGTACCTCGGCGCGGCCGACAGCCACGCGGCCGACTCCTCGGCGAACGCCATCTTCGTGACCGCGCTGCTCGTTACGGCCGGGGCCCTGCTCAGCTCGCTGGCGGCACTGAAGCTGCCGCGCAAGCAGCAGACCTGACCACCACCTACTGGAGAACGAGGTCCCCATGGCAGTCGCCGGTCTTGTGACCGCACGCATCCAGGTCGGCGGTTCACCCGGCACCGATCCGTAGACGTACTAGTCGGGCACCAACTTCTGGGCTGGATAGGCGAGTTGACCGAACCCAAGGTCGACCGGGAGGGCTCGCCGGGCGACGGCGGGCCGCAGACCTGACCACGGCGCTGCTCCTCCGCTTCGGGGTGCGCTTCCCACACCGGGCGAGCCATATCGACCCGACCTGCGTCCCGCGGCGCCCGCCCGGTGCCGTGGCCGACGTCAGGGTCGCTCAGCGTCTCGGAAGGCCCAGCCCGTACAGGTTCAGCATGCAGTCGCTCCTGTTCAGCCACGCCATGTAGCGCAGATCGTCCAGGTGCACGTCTTGCGCACGCAAGGTGTCCACCAGCATCCGGGCCGCAGGCACCGTGTCCCGGGGTTGGGGGTGCGGGAAATCGAGTACGTGAAATTCGACCTCGGGGCCGGGCCGCCAACCCAGTCCCGCGAGCGTAGGCGGGCTCAGTACCGCGGTGCTCGCCTCAAGGCGCAGCAGCCGAGCGTTGCAGATCAACTGCACCACGTGTGGCTTGTCCTCGTCCGTGTTTGGCCGCATCACCAGGACGAGTTCGTCGTCCAGTCGGCCCATGTCCTTCACCACCGCCGCGAGCGTCTCTTCCAGCCACAGGCCGAACTCATCCCAGGTCTGGGCCTGGCGGCCGCCCGGCATGAACGCGTCCTCCATTCCCGCATGGCCGTACCCGTAGGCCTGCCACACCCCGAGCTCGGAGACCGCGTCGTCGCGTTCGCTCCACCTGGAGACCTGGTACTCGTGGTTCTCGACCACCGCCGCGGACAACAGCGCCAACCGCACCGCTCCCCTGTCCCACTCGAGCTCCAGGAGGGTCTCCTCGCGGCGCCAGCGCACCACCGGCCCGGGCCCGCGTCGGATCGGCGCCGGCCCGATGCATGCCTCGACCGCCTCCCTGCTCGCCTCGAACGCCGCTTCCAGAACGGCCTCGTCCTCGGTACGTGCCAACTCGCACTCCAGCAGGGTGAAGCAGCCTTCGCGCGGCGAACCGTGGACATGACCTCGGTAGGCGAAGGTCCGCCCGCCCGGCAACGGCCCGTCGAACGTCAGCTCCGTGTCGTCCTCGGAGCGAAGCCTCCACCCCAGGCCGGCGGTCGCGCGCTCCACCGCGCTCCGGTCCCACTCCCCCATGCCCAAGGCCTGGAACCGGGGGACCAGGTCATCGATCTCGGCATCGGTCAGTCTGATGGTCATGGCCGAAGATGCTATCGACGGCCACCGACGCCTCGGGAGCCTCTCCGATCCGCCGCAACCTCGCCGACAACGACCCCGACACCCACCAAGAGACCGTCACGGTTCGGAACACACGAGCAGGCCGCGGTTCGTGCGGCCACGGCAACTCGCCCGTCGACGGTCCGCGCGCGAACGTCACGCGCTTCCGGTGGTTTGTCGACGGCGGCTCTGATCAGCAGTATGTCGTGAAGTAGCGGTATTCGAGGGCCCGTTCGGGGGGCGTCATGACCGCTCGTGTACCGTGTCCGCCCGCGCCGGGGCCGTTGGAGGGGTACGCGGCCCGGCTCGGTGACACGGCGGAGGCAGGCCGGGACGCCCGGCGCGCGAAATCCGGCGGTTGGGTCCGCAAAAGGGGTGCACCCGCACCGCTCCGAGGCCATGATCGACCTCAAGAGCAGACGCGGGCGATTCAGGACATCACGTCCTTGATCCACTGGAGGATCGCCGCGTTGGTCGTGGGCGCGTCCTTGTGCAGCTGCACGTCGTGGCCGCTGTCAGGCACAACGATGGCCTCGAGGTCGACCTTGTCGGAGTAGTACGGCCGCTCGTTGGCCAGCATCGACTCGGGGGTGCAGGTGCCGGGGGTGCAGTATCGGTCCTTGTCACCGACGACCAGGAGGGTCGGCACCTTGATCGAGCGGGAGGGGGACTGTGCCGGAGGAAGGCTCGTGCCGTCCGAGTCCGCCGCGGTGCTCACGTCCTTGAGGCGTTCGTCCGCCTTGATGACGGCCGGGTCGGTGTTGGGGGCGTAGTAGAAGAACCGCCGCATGCCGGCGTTCGTCGTCAGGTAGCCGGGGTCGTTGATCCTGCCGTGGAACTTCGGGTCGTCCATGGCCTTGATCTCAAACGGGACGTCCCCTCCAGGCCCCTCGTCCGACGGCTCCTCGTCGCGGACGACGTGGCTCATGCTGGTGAGCACGAAGGCGTCGATGTCGTCGATGTACGTCTTGGCCTGGTCCCAGGCCATGGACGAGCCCAGCGAGTGGCCGACCCACACCACCTTGTCGAACGCGCGGTCCTTGATCTGCCCCGCACGCAGCTTGGTGATCACTTGGTGGATGGCCTCGGTCCCGGAGTCGAGGGTGTAACGCGAACTGGGCGGCAGGGTGCTCTTGCCCGTGGCGAGCCGGTCGATGTTGAACGTGGAGAAGCCGTCGTCGAGGGCCTTGGAGACGTACGAGTAGCGGGAAGACTTTACCGGCATGTCGTAGTAGCTGTGGTTGTAGGTGGAGCCCGGCACGAGCAGCTGAACGGTCTTGCTCGTCTTGCCGCCGTTTCGCGGCTGACACAGCTCTCCGTATATGTGGGCACTGCCTATCTTCCTGACCGTTACCGGGACCTGCACCTCGTAACAGCGGGCGTCAGGGTGCCTGCTCTGTACTGCGCTTGTGGCGGACGCGGTGTCGGCTTGCGCGGGGGGTTCCGCCTGTGCGGAAGCGATAGCCGGCACGGCGAGCCCGGCCGTGGCGATCGCAGCCACGGAAGCGACCATCACCTTGGCTTTCGTTGACATGGTGCGACGCTGACGTGTGGTCATGTTCATCTCCAAAGGGCCGAAGAGGGGGCGCCGGCGCGGGGACGGGGGCCGTAGCCGGCCGCCGCTGGGGCGCGCGATGAGGAGGGGCCGGCCGTGCGGGAACGGTCCGGGGCCGCTCAGGGCTTGGTGCCCGCGGCGAAGGTGGTGGCCTTGCCGACTCTCCCCCGCGCTGCGGGCAACACGTGGTGCGCGAATGGGAGCCTGCCGTTGGGGAGTTGCCCAGCGTGCGTCGGCCTCAGAACGCCGTCCAGGTTTACGTGCGGGAGTGGATGACCCCGGATCACAGCGACGGCATCGGATACCCGAGACGGCCATGGCCCAAAGCTGGGCGGAAGCAGCCGTCTCGGGCAGAGGCGACTGTCATCAGGCGGTGCGCTCAGAACATGACTTTCTCCTTGCCCTCTCCGACCGTCATGGAACGGCGGTCTGTGGTGTGTTGCTACGGCCGGGTCCCCGGGTACGAGCTCGGCGACGGCCCGCCGCAGCGGCGGCTCCCGCCGCGGTTTCGCGCAGCGGTCTGTCCAGCCGGAGCGGGCCCGAACCAACGAGTCGCGGCCTGCTGGAACGCCTCACGGTCGGGGGCGTGATCGTCTGCCCAGGCCACGACGCCGTCCGGGCGGATGAGCAGGGCGCTGAATCCGAGGTCGTTGCGTGCCGTGCCGGCCGCGTACTGGATCCGGCCCTCCCAGCTCTTGGTCGCATGCCGCAGCGCGTGGTCGCCGCTGAAGTCGAGGACCACGCCCCGGCCCTGGCGCAACAAGTCACCGAGGCGAGTGCCGTCCTCGAAACAGAAGTCAGGGGCGGTACAGCCGACGAGCGGCTGCGCGCTGCCCAGGTCGTAGCGGTTGAACAGCCCGGTCGTCTTCCGGTAGGCGAGGGTCGTTCCGTCCGTGGTGCTCACAAGCTCGTGCACCAGCTGCCGCAGCGCGGGGGCGTTGGGGCCGGGCGCCATGGTGGCCACCTGGGCGCGTGACCAGTCCAGGGTCGCGGCGCCGACGGGGTGGCGCTCACGGGTGTAGGTGTCGAGCAGGCCCTCGGGCGCGTTGCCGTGCGCGGTCGCGGTCGCGGCGAGCTTCCAGCCAAGGTTGGCGGCATCACCGATGCCGAGGTTGAGCCCCTGGCCGCCGAGGGGGGAATGGATGTGCGCGGCGTCGCCGGCAAGCAGCACGCGGCCCTTGCGGTAGGTCGTCACCTGCATCGCACGGTCCGTGAAGCTCGATGCCAGATGAACATCGGTCAGCGTCACGTCGGTATCGGTGATGCGGCGCAGGACCTCCTGGAGGTGCTCGCGGGTCAAAGGCTTGGAGCGGTCGAACGTGCCGCCGTCGAAGTCCATCATGCCCAGGTGCCCCTCGAAGGGCGTACGCAGATACATGCCGTTCGGCGTCAGGTTGAAGCCGAGTGGCAGCTGCTGCGGGTCGGCGAAGGTGACACGCGCGACGTAGCCGGTGAAGAGCGGGTCCGTGCCGACGAAGTCGAAGCCGGCGAGGCCGCGCACCGTGCTGCGTCCGCCGTCGCAGCCCACCAGGTAGCGGGCCTGGTACTCCTGTCCACCCGCCGTGACGGTGATGGACTGGTCGTCCTGCGTCACGGCCGTGACCGGAGCGCCGCGGACGATGTCCACGCCGAGCGCGGTGGCGCGCTCGGCCATGACCGTGCCGACCGCTTCGAGGCTGGTCATGAACCCTTCCATCGCCGGGCTGGGCAGCCGGAACGGGAGGGCGGATACGTCGATGTCGGCCGCGTCCAGGCCCATGCCCGCGAAATGGCTCACGTCACGGGGGGCCGGCGCCTCGATCGCGTCGGCAGCCGCGCCGACCTTGTCCGCGTCGGCGCCCGAAGCGTTGATCACTGCTTCGAGCAGGCCGCGGCGGTAGAACGCCTCGGCCGATCCGGCGCTCAGGCCGCGCAATCCGAGCGGGAGCGTCTTGTACGGCGAGGTGACCTCCTCGTCCCGCTCCAGCACCAGGACGGAACAGCCGCCCAGGGCGAGCTCGGTGGCCAGGAACAAGCCGACCGGGCCGCCGCCTGCTATCACCACGTCGCGCATGAGGGATACCTTTCTGAAAACGCACGCTGGGGACCCGGCCGGACGGGGCGGGTCAACCGAGCCGGGTCAGGCCATCGAGGACGATGGCGATGCCGGCGAGGAACTGCGCGCGATCGTCGTGCTCCCTGATCTGGTCGACGACGGCGTGCATGAACGGGTAGTCCTCGGGAGCGAGGCCCTGCCAGGCCGTCGCTGTCGCTTCGAGAAACTCGGCACGGTCGGGCTGGACGGTCGAGGTGTCACCGTCGATGCGGGCGTTCTGGCTGACGGCTCCGAGGATGTAGTGCACAAGCGTCGAGGCGGCGTCGAACCAGGAAGCCTGTGGCACACCCAGCGCGCCCACCTGCCGGCCGATCCGTTCGAAGATCCCCACCGTCACCGGACCGAGTGGCTTCCGGACGATCTGCAGAGTCAGCCGTGTCGCGAGCCACTGGTGCTCGGCGATCGCGTCGAACAGTGCCAGCGCGACGGTGCGGATCTCGTCCTCGGGCGTGGCCGCGACCCCGGCGGGCTTGGCTGCCAGTGCGGCAGTGACGACCGTTTCCGTTGCCGTGTCCAGCAGTTCGTCACGGCTGCCCACCCGGTAGTAGATCGCCCCGGACCCGGTGGACAGGCGCTCGGTCAGCGCTCGAGTGGTCAGCGCGCTCTCGCCGCCCGCATCGAGCAGCTCGATCGCAGCCTCGATGATCTGCTCCCGGGAGAGCACCTGGTTACGCCGCTGAGGCCGGCGGGTTCTCGTTGCCATGCCGCCACAGTGACACATTTGGAGCGGTGAACCAAATTGGTGCACCGCTCCAACTGGGCGACGGTCTACTTTGGCGTACTTCCGAACGTGCCCAGGCGCTTCTTCGACCGAGGTCAGGTGGCGGACGGAATGGGACGACGTTGTCGGCGGCCGACGCGGGGACAAAACCTGCCGACGTCTCTTCCCGCCGGGTGAGAACCGCGCCGGCCAGGATCGGCGCCCGCACCGGGCAGGCCACCCGAACCGAGCACAACCCCGCCGGCCCGCTCCTTGCACGAAGGGCGGAAGCAGGACCTCGAAACACGCAGAACCCCCACCGCCGAAACCAGACGACAAACCACCACACCACCACACCCGGACACGGTCCGAGCCGACCGACCCACCGGCGAAGCCGCCCCACCCGGCGCGGAACCCGAGCTCCAAATCCGGGGAGGAAACGCCCGGTTAAGATCTCACGGTGAAGATCTGGAGGGAGCGCCCTGCCAGGACCGACGTCGAGGCAGTCGTCCGTCGCTACTTCGGTCTACTCCGAGCCGGGAGGATCTCCGAGGCCGAACAGCTCGTCGATCACACCTCGGTCCGGCATGTGCTCAAGTCGCTGTGGACCGGCTCGGTCCGGGCGAGCGCCGATGAGGACGAGGCGAGCTACAGCCCTGCCGCCGACGACTGGGAACAGGACTCGTCCTGGCTCCGCGAACTCGATCTCGCGGACTTCCACTGGGGCCACGAGGACTCCGGTTGCTACGTCGAGATCACCTACCGCGCGCGGATCATCGAGGTGTCATTGAGCTTTTGGGTCAAGCCCACCGACGCCGGCTGGGTCGTCTCGGGACCGGCCACCCTCTGGTAGTCGGACAAGCGAAAGAGCAGCACGATCCGGGTGCCGGTGCGGCCCCCGCCGACGGGCCGTCACCTGCCGACGATCGGGGCCCGAGCACCCCGCTCCGGTCCCGCGCCGGCCCTGCGACCTGCCGGGGGATTCCGAGGTCCCCGGACGCGACGCGCGGACGGCGCCCTCGACATCGCCATCGCCGCGGAGGACGGCGGGCCGCCCGTCCCGTACACAACCGATCCGAGACGCCCGCCCGTAACCCGCCCGACAGAGAACCGTCCGGTCGTCGCTCAAGCACTCCTCAAGCACAACGAGGCCGCCACACCGCTCGTCGCCAGGCCGCCGGGACTCGGTGCCGACATACCTCAACAGCCTTCGCGCCTCACGATGAAGTCATTGCACCGTCCTTGTCCACGAAGCGGCCCGCGGAGTCCGATGTTTCATGCGCCTCGCTCCCGCGCCGGCGCGAGATCCGCGAGCGCGGCTCCCAATCGACGTGTGCCCTCGGTCAGTTCGGCGAGGTCGGCTGCGGCGGCGAACCCGATACGCAGGTGGCCCGCGGTTGGCTCGGTGGCGAAATAGCGGCTGCCCGCGCTGACGGCGACGCCGCGTTGCCGGGCCGCGCTCGTCAATACGGTGTCGTCCACGCCGGGCGGCAGGCGCACCCACAGGTGTAGTCCGCCCGCGGGCAGCCCGGTCAAGGTGGCGCCGGGGATCTCGCGGGCGACCGCGGCGGCCAGCAGCGCGCACCGCTCCCGAAGCGCCGCGCCGAGGGAGCGGATGTGCCGGTCCCAGGACGGGGAACCGAGTACTTCCAGCGCGGCCTCCTGGAGTGGGCGGCTGACGAAGAAGTCGTCGACCAGGCGCACCGCCCGCATACGCTCCATCACCGGCCCCCGGGCCACCAGCGCCCCGATCCGCAGGCTCGGTGCCCCGGGCTTGGTGAGTGAGGTCACGTAGACGACCGTGCCGTCGTTGTCGTCCGCCGCCAAAGGCCGGCGCACGGCGCCGCCGTGCCCCAGGTGTCGAGCGAAGTCGTCCTCGATCACGAACGCCCCCGACGCGTGCGCCACATCGAGGATTTGGCGGCGTCGTTCGGGTGCCAGCACGGTACCGGTCGGGTTCTGGAACGTGGGCTGGCAGTAGAACAACCGGGCGCCGGTCATCGCGAACGCCTCGGCCAGCATGTCGGGCCGCACCCCGTCGGCGTCGAGGGGCACCGGCACCGGCCGCAGCCCCGCGGCGCGAGCTGCGGCCAGCGCCTGGGGATAGGTGGGCGATTCCACCAGGACCGGGCTGCCGGGGCCTGCGATGGCTCGGAACGCAATCGACAGGGCACTCTGTCCGCCTGCGGTGACCAGCACATCCTCCGGCGCCACGCCGCCGCCGACGATGCCGGCGAACACGGTGCGCAGTTCCATCAGACCGCCGGACGGGGCACGATCCCAGGCGTCCGGACGGCGTGCCGCCCTCGCCAGCGCCGCGCTCAGGACCCGAGTGGGCTGGAGCGAACGATGCACGTAGCCGCCGTCCATGGAGATGGTCCCAGCCGACGGCGGTCCGAGCGGATCGGCGATCAGGTGGGTGTCGACGGCGCGGTCGGTGAGAGCGACGGTCTGCCAGTCGGTGTCGGTGACTCCGTCGCGCAGCCTGGGGCGCTGCGCCACGTACGTTCCACTGCCCGGACGAGTCACCACCACGCCCTCCGCGGCCAGCGACGCGATGGCCCGTGCCACGGTCGCGGGGCCGACCCGGTACTCCTTGATCAGGTCCCGGCTGCTCGGCAGCAGGTCGCCGGGCGACAGACCGGAAACCAGCGTGCGAAGACGGTCGGCAAGCTGCCTGGAAGTGCTACTGTCATTCATGAAGGACAACAGTAGCGCTATTGAATTCCGCCCGGAAGTGCTTCAACTGGACGTCGCCACCCTGCGTGCCGACACTCCGGGATGCCGGAACGTCATCCACTTCAACAACGCGGGATGCGGGCTCCTCGCCACCCCGGTCCTCGACGCGATGGTCGGCCATCTCAACCTCGAGGCGGAGATCGGCGGCTACGAGGCCTCGGCCGCCCGGGCCGCCGAAGTCCGGGCTTTCCACACGGAGATAGCCGCGCTCGTCCACGCCACGCCCGACAACATCGCCTTCGCGGGCAGCGCCACCCACGCCTACGCGAACGCCTTGTCGTCGATCCCGTTCGAGGCCGACGACGTCATCCTCACCACCCGCGACGACTTCGTCTCCAACCAGATCGCGTTCCTCTCCCTGCGCAAGCGATTCGGCGTACGGATAGTCCACGCGCCCAACACACCCGACGGCGGGGTCGAGGTGGAGGCGATGGCAGCGCTGATGCGGACCCATCGCCCCCGTCTGGTGTCCGTCACCCACGTCCCCACCAACTCGGGACTGGTCTCGCCGGTCGCCGAGATCGGCCGCCACTGCCGCGAACTGGACCTGCTCTACCTGGTCGACGCCTGCCAGTCGGTGGGCCAGTACGTCATCGACGTGGAAGAGATCGGTTGCGATTTCCTCACCGCCACCTGCCGCAAATTCCTCCGCGGCCCACGCGGTTCCGGATTTCTGTACGTATCCGATCGCGTCCTGAACGCCGGCTACGAACCGCTGTTCATCGACATGCACGGGGCCCGCTGGACGCAACCGGGCGGCTACGAGCCCGTCGCGACGGCGGCCCGGTTCGAGGAGTGGGAGTTTCCGTACGCCACCGTGCTCGGCAGCGCCGCCGCGACGCGCTACGCCCGCAAGGTCGGCCTCGAGGCCATCGAGCAGCGCACACCGGCGCTCGCGGCCCGGCTACGCGAACGTCTCGAACCCATCGCCGGCGTACGCGTCCTCGACCGCGGCCCGCGTCTCGCCGCGCTCGTCACCTTCGGCGTGGAAGGTTGGCAGCCGCACCCGTTCAAGGCGGCCATGGACGCCCGCGGCATCAACTCGGCGCTCAGCTTCCGAGAGTTCGCACAGTTCGACTTCGCGGACAAGGACGTCGAATGGTGCCTGCGCTTGTCACCGCACTACTACAACACCGAGGAAGAGGTGGATCGGGTCGGCGACGCGGTCGCGGACCTCGTCCGTCGGGGACGGCGATGAAGGCCTCCGGAAGGCACGCCGAGGAATCTTCTCCGGAGAACCCGGAGAGCCCGGAGAGCCCGGTCAGTCTCTGGCGTAACGGCGATTTCCTCAGATTCTGGCTCGGCGAGACGCTGTCGCTCCTCGGCACCCAGGTCACCAACCTCGCACTGCCACTGACGGCGATCACCGCCTTCGACGCCGGTGACGAGCAGGTCGGTGTCCTGCGATTCCTACAACTGGTCCCCTACCTCGGGCTCGCACTGGTCTTCGGGGTTTGGGTGGACCGAGCCCGACGGCGGCGGATCATGCTCGCCGCCAACCTCGTCCGGATGATCCTGCTGGCCCTCGTGCCCGTCATGTACTGGACGGGCACACTCAGCCTCGTCCGGCTGCTGGTGATCGCCTGCGCCGTCGGTGTCGCCTCGGTCCTCTTCGACGTGAGTTGGATGTCCTACGTACCGACTCTGGTCCGCGACCCGAGGCACTACGTCGAGGCCGGCGCCAAGATGGGGATGAGTTCGTCGGCGGCCGACGTGGCGGGACCCGGGCTCGCCGGTGTCCTGATCGGCGCCCTGACGGCGCCGGTGGCGCTGATCGTGGACGCGTTCTCGTATCTGGTGTCCCTCGTCTCGCTGTTGCTCATCCGCACCCCCGAGCCCCGCCCTCAACCCCCGTCCGTACAACGGCACTGGCCCACCGAACTCCGGGACGGCCTGCGCTGGGTTCTGAAGAACCCGATCCTGCGTTGGCTGGCGCTCATCGGCTTCTGCTGCAACTTCTCCATGGTCACCGTGTGGACCATGTTCCTGCTGTACGGCGCCCGTGACCTGCATCTGGGCTCGACGGCCCTCGGTGGCATCTTCGCAACCGCCTCCGTGGGCGGCCTGATCGGCGCGGCGGTCTCCCGGGAGGTCATTCGGCGCTTCCGGCTCGGTCGCGTCTATCTCGTCGCCCAGTCGGCGCTTCTCCTGGGTCCGATACCGATCGTCCTGGCCACCGGCCCCCGGCCGGTGATGGTGGCGATGTTCGTCCTCTCCTTCTTCGTCACCTACCTCGGTCTCGGCGTCGCCGGCGTCGTCATCGTCAGCCTGCGTCAGGCCGGCACCCCGCAGTCGATGATGGGCCGGATGACGGCGGTCTTCCGCACCCTGTTGTTCGGGGGCGGCGCACTCGGCGGCCTCTCCGCAGGTCTGCTGTCGGGCCGAATCGGAGCCCAAGGCGCTTTGACCGTGGCGGCGTTCGGATCCGCCGCCGTACTGATCCCCCTCTTCCTGTCCCCGGTGAGCGGGCTCCACGGCCTCCCATCCGCACCTGAGGAACCTATCGCGGTGGCAGCGGACTGAAGCGGAGCGAGCATGATCGCCACCGGCGTCGGCGTGGGCGAGCGCGGCGGTGGGGCCGTCATGGATGGCCTCCATGGCGGGGCTCGACCTCCGCTCAAGGCGTCCCGGACGCGTCCGGCCCGGGCTCCAGCCGGGCCTGACGAGTCCGGACTCGTACGCGGCGACGACCAGTTGGGGCCGGTCCCTCGCCCGCTGCCTCAGCTTCCACGCCGGCACCCGCATGAGGCGGGCCCGGATCACCGAGGCGGTCCGGCGCACACCCAATCCGGGCCGGCGCCCGCATGGTCCCCATCGACGAGACCCCGCCGCCTCGACTCCCGCACCACCACCGGCGCCGAAACCACCGGCCCGAGGGGCACAACTCGTCGAACGGGCTTGCCTGGTCGACTGCGGGCGTTCCCGGCCCGGCTCGGGCAACGCGAACCGTCAGCTCTTGGCGCCGGTGCCGCCCGCACCCCACGCCGGCGGCGGTGAGGTGTCCTGGGCCGCCGAACCGTCCCAGGTGTACTTGTCGGGGATGGTGGCGTTGTCGGCGAAGGCGGTGCCGGTCGGCTCGAACTCGCCGGGCCCCGAGCCGGGTCCGCCCGAGTAGACGATGTCGATCAGCAGGATCCGGTCGTTGCCCGCCGTGCCGTCCTTGTCCGTGGACGTGGTGAGCCAGATGTCCCCGTCGTGGTCGACCTCCACGGTACGCAGCCGGTCGTACGTCCCCTCGAAGTACGACTTCTGCTCGACCAGATTGGAGCTGGAGTCGATGCGCAGCCGGTAGACTCGCTCGCCCCGAGTCGTGGCCACGAACACGTGGTCGTTGATGATGGTCAGGCCGCTCGGCGAGGCGGACGACACCGGCCAGGTCTTCTTCGGCGCGATGTATCCGGAGCAACTACCTTCGGTGCCCTGACAGTTGGGCCAACCGTAGTTGCCGCCTTTCTGGATCAGGTTGACCTCGTCCATGATGTTGTCGCCGAACTCCGCCTGCCAGAGGCGTCCCTTGGAATCGAAGTCCAGGCCCTGCGGGTTGCGGTGCCCGATGGACCAGACGGCGTTGCCGAACGGGTTGTCCGACGGGATCGAGCCGTCCGGGTTGATGCGCAGGATCTTGCCGTTGAGGGAGTTCTTGTCCTGCGCCCGGGAGTCGTTCTGGGCATCGCCCATGCCGGCGTACAGCTTGCCGTCAGGCCCGAAGCGAAGCCGTCCGCCGTTGTGGTAGCGGCTCTTGGCCATGCCATCGAGCAGCACCTTGTAGCCGCTGAGCGCGTTGTTCTCCAGCTTCATCCGGGCGATGCGGTTGCCGTCGGACGAGGTGTGCAGGAAGTACACGTAGTGGTCGGTGGCGAAGTTCGGGGAAACCTCCACCCCCATGAGACCGCCCTCGCCGCCGGTGGTCTGGGAGTTGGGCACCTTGCCGAGCTGTGTCCTCTGGCCGGACTTGGTCAGCCGGTAGACGTTGAAGGTGTTCCGCTCGGTGTAGATCCCGGAGCCGTCCGGCAGGAACGCCACGCCCCAGGCGACGTCCACACCGTCGGCCAAGGTCTTCACGGCGCCCGGATCAGGGGTGCCGCCCGGCTGGGAACCGGCGGTGGTGACGCTGATCTCCGGGCCGAACGCCGACCGGTTGCCCTTGGCGTCGAAGGCCCGCACCTTGAATCTGTACGCCGTGTCGGCCTTCAGGCCGGCGACGGTCGTGGACGCGGTTTCCGAGGTACCCGCGGCGGCGCCGTCACGGTAGATGTCATACCCCGTGACCTGCACGTTGTCGGTGGACGGCGTCCATGCCAGGTCGACGCTGGTCGCGGTCTTGCCGGTGGCGTGCAGCCCCTGCGGGGTACTCGGCGCCTCGCCGTCGGGTGGCGCGGGCAGCGTGGCGATGGTGACCGCGTTGCTGGCGTCGGAGACGTTCGGCGCTGCATCGCGCGCGAATACGGTCCAGTCGTAGCTGGTCTCGGGCGTCAGGCCGGTCACCGTGGTGGCCAGTGTGGAGCCGTCGACCTGCTTCATGAGCTGGCCGTGCTGGTAGACGTCGTACCCGGTGACCTTCACGTTGTCACTGGCCGCGTCCCAGGTGAGGGACACCGAGGTGGTAGTCGGCTCCTTGTCCTTGCGCAGGTTCTTCGGGGCCGTCGGCTTCTCGGTGTCGGCCGGGCCCTGCGGGGTGACGGCCAGGCTGTCGAGGTTGGGGCCGTCCACCCCCGAGGTGGTGGCGCGAATCCTGTTGGTGCCCGCAACCAGTGCCGTCGTGACGGAGACCGTCTTCCAGGTCGTCCAGGCGCCGGTGCCGGGGAAGGAGAGGTCACCGGCGGCCTGGGTGCCGTTGACCGTGATGTCCAACGGCCGGTCGGCGGAAGTGCCGTTGGCGTAACGGAAGTCGAGCTTCGTGGCTCCCGGCTGCTCAGCCTGGACGGTGAACTCGACGTACGCGTCGGAGACCGCGTCGAAGTTCACGAAGCCGGTGCCGGTGTGGCCGGCGTGGTTGGACTCCACCTTGCCCTTGACGACATGGGCGGCCTCGGCCTCGTACGTGGCGGCGCGAGAGAGGGTAGCGGAGTGGGCAGCGGGCAGGGCCACGCAGAGCGAGGCGGTGGTGGCCGCAGCTATCAGGGCGCCGAACGCCCTGGACGGCCGGGATTTGATGCATCTCACGGTGTCCTCCAGCGAAGAGGGGCTGAGCGCGGGGCGACTCAGCAGCTCGTGGTGCTGCCCGGGCGGGTCCGCTGCGAGAGTCTTCGCGGCAAGCGATATCCGGCAACGGTCGGTCACGCGGGGGAAGTTGGCGCTGGACCTCGATAGTTAGGAAACTTTCCTATCCGGTGATGGAGCACGCTAGGGCTCGGTTGTGTACCTGTCAACGGGTCACGCGCCACTCGATATGTGCGGGCCCACTCCCGACCGCGCCTCGGTCATGCCGTTGAATCGCCGCATGAGGCGTTGAAACGAGTACCGGGCCGCTCTGCGCTCACACGATCTCGGTCGTGACGGTCCTTCATATGACTGAACACATCGCCGTCACCCGCCGCCCGCCCCGGGCCGCCCCCGGCGAAAGACGAACCGCCCGGCGACGAGCTTTTTCCCGCGCGCACGCGCAGAGATCCGGGTCCTGCCTGGTTCGCACTGCAGGGACGTGAACCACGACCCCCGAGGCGACCTGGACGCCTGGTAGACCACGAACCTGCGGCGGTGCGCCCTCGGCGTGGGACCGACCGAGGGTGAGGAATGCCCGGTGAGGCCGCCGGCGGCCCGGCACCCGACCGGGCCCGACTACGGCGGCCGGATGAGGAACTGCGCCGCTCGCGCCCGGTTTTGGAGGTCCCCGGGGTCGGCCGGGCGCCGAGCCGCGCACCCGCGGACACCGCGTCGGCCTCGACGACCTGGTCCCGGGCCTGCTGCGCCCGGACGTCGACCCGCGACTCCTGGCGACCGGAGAGGATCCGGTAAAGGTTCAGGCTTCTGCGTCCGGTTTTGGGTGGGTGGTTTGCCGGAATCGGACCTTGGGTCCGACCAGTCGGCGGGCGAGTGTATTGGTCATCGCCCAGGGGATCATCGCGCGGGACCGTTCGGGATGGGTCTCGTAGCCGCGATGCGGGCGACGGTAGCGGGCGAGGATGCCGAATGTCTGCTCGACGACCCACCGTTTGGGCAGAACCGCGAAGCCCTTGGTGGCAGGGTCGGTTCACGAGTTCCAGGTCGACGCCGAGGGTGTGCGTGTGGCCGACGGTGCCGTTCTTGCAGCCGCCGTCCGCCCGCGCCTTGGTGATGTCGGGGAAGGAGCAGTGATGGTGAGAGCGGCGTCGCACAACAGGCCGCCTCTGGCCGGACACGGCCGTTCGGCCGGTGATCCCCATTGCGGATCACCGGCCGAACGAACGATCGCTGCGGATCAGATCAGACGCAGGTACAGGGCGACGCTGCTACCCGGCGCGTTCCAGGCGAACGTCTTCTTGGTGTTCTTGGGGCAGGCGTTGGCGCTGTTGACCGCCACCGAGCCGACGCTGCCGTAGACCTCGGCGCACTTTCCGTCGGCCTTGGTGTCCTTCACGTAGCCGTCGACGTAGACCCGGCCACCCGAACACCAAACGGTCCAGTGGGCCTCACCGCCGTTGACGGAGACGTTCCTCGTCTCCGGGCAACTGCCCAGCACGCTCACCTGCCCGGACGGTGCGGCGGGCGCCGCCGAGGCGACGGCCGTCCCGGAGCACGCCGCGAACGCTGCCACCGCGACGAGCCCCGTGGCTATGCGTCGTTTCATGGTCTTTCCTCCCGTATGTCGTCGGTTGTGCAATGACAGGACGACGCTATCCACGGGGTCGGCCGAGCACGTCAAACGTGGGGTGTATCCGTCCCCACCACGGTCGTTCTACACGCGCGCTTCGACGTACCACCGTCGTGCCGGTGAGCATGGGGCCGAGGTACCACTTCCGGCCGGTGCGCGAGTGGTGTCTCATGGGGCCTGGCGTCGAGGACGTGACGCCGACGGACACGTTGGGGGATGGGCCCGCCACGGACCCCTGGGCGCAGCGGCGGGTTTCGGCCAGTGGTGTTGTGACGTTGCGGCTTCCGGCGGTGGTGTTGGTGTTCGGTGGTGGATTTGGTGTGGGAGGTGGTGAAGGCGAATCTGGATCGTGGGGTTCGTGGGGAGTGGCCGTGGCGGTTCACGGTGTTGGACACGTCTGCGTGTGCGGCATTCGTGGCGTTGCCGGGTGGGATCGTGCGACATCAGGCTCGTCGTCACCGACGTCCTGGGCGACACCCATCAGCGCGATCTCCGTTGCTGCGCGCCGCAGGCCCGGGATTGGACGCAGGTACTCAACAGCCGGTCGTCGTGGGTCGGTTCACAACTGCGGATCACAAACCCCATGATCCCGCGTCACCAATCGAAGAGACGGCTTGGACGCGCTACCCGGATGGTCGGCGGCCCGGGGTGTCACGCCAGGAAGCCCACGACGCCGCGCCCCGGGTGCGCGCGGGCTTCGCGGAGCCATCCGCCGATCTCCTCGACCGCCTCGCGCACCTCGCGGTCCAGTGCGGCGAGTTGCTCCTCGGTCACGGCCTCGTACTGCGCGAGTGCGACGGCACAGGCATCCGGTGACCAGACGCCGTTGCCGGGCAGATCGGTGTACGGCAGCGGCGAAGGCAACCCGTAGCCGAACTCGGACACCGTGACGGCTTCGATCCCGAGGGACTTCAGGGCCTCGTCCACGTACCCCAGCCACGCGTACTTGAAGGGCGAGAAGCTGTTACCCCACAGACGGCGCCCGTGGAAGGCGCAGACCATCCGGTACGCGTACCCGTACTGGAAGGCGTGCTTCTCGTCGAACGGCCCGCCGTCCACGACAGCCGTCAGCGCCTCGTACCGCGTCGGCGCGCCGTTCTCGATCTCGTGGGCGAAGTAGTCGTCGTCGTGCGACATCTCCTGCTTGAACCGCCCGCCGATGGCGCGACGGACCCGGACGTCGCCGGATCCCACCACAGCGCGCGTGACTTCGGGGTCGACGAGGAACAGCGACAGCGACATGCTCATGCGGCAAACCCTATCCGCGCCGGCCGACACCCTCGCGGCCGGAGCCGACGGGCCTTCAGAGCTCGATCGTTCGTGACCGTGACGGCCCCGCCCGCGCGGCCGAGACCTCCACGGACAGCGGTCTGCCGACCTGTGCGAGTGCCGGGTCGTTTGAGAACGCCGGTGGCCGGCGTTCTCAAACGACCCGGCTTTCGCGGAGTCTCGTTCGCGGCAGGGGCAGGAGCGCCTCCGATGTCGCCGACGGTGTCCGCAGGAGAACATCATTCTCCATGGTGCTGCGATGTGGAAAACCCCGAACCCACCCTCGCCGCCCCGGATCTGCACGTGGTGATGTGCTGTGCGATGTGCACCGTTACCTGTACGCCGTGCTGAGCTGCGTTGTCAATTGGGGAGTCGAACCCCCGCGTTGCTCTTCACGCACCAGGAGTGGGCTGGAAACCGCCGGCCCTCGGTGTGTGCACGCCTCCGAAGCAGCTACCTGCTCCACATCCTCCCGGCTTGCCGGGCTCCTCAGTCCAGCAGGTCGGCTTCCCAGTTCGTTCGCTGGATCCGCACATCGACCTCACGGATCTCGCGGGCCAGTGCATCCGCCTGACCGCGCAGTTCCGCGACCGGAAGCGCGGAGAGCGTCATCAGCTCGGACCGAAGCTGCCGGCCGTATCCCCGCTCCCCCGTGCCCGCTGCCGCGTCCGCCGCCGCGGTGACCACGGAGTGACGCAGCCGCAGGACATCCCGGCGCGCGAGGGCGTCGGTGAGCGTGCCATCAGGGACCATCTCCACCGTGGCATTGGTCCGGTTGATCCGACGAATCAACGTTTCGAGGGCGTCCAGCATTTCACCGGCCTCGGCCAGCAGCCGAGCTGCATCCTCGGCGGGCGTCTCCCCTTCCTGGTACCGCGCACTGCTGACTACGCGCGCTCGCAGCTGCTCTACACGACGCTGCGTCTCCGCACGTTCTGCCAGTGCCTCAGCAAGTTTCACTGCCCCACCTCCCGTCCTCTGTGAGCTCGCCCGAGTATACGAGTGGAGGCCGGCTCATCCGCGCCTGAGATTGGGGCACCAAATCTCAGGCCCTACAACATTCCTCAGCCGGCGAATCCGACCCCGGACGCGAGCTCGAAGCCCCCCGGTCGGCCCGAGATCGGCCAGGACCTCGTCGGTCCACAGGTCGTCCAGCGTTCCGTTCGTCGCCGAGTGCCCATGCGCGCGCACTCGCGCCCCGGCGGCGGACGTTCACGTCCGTGGAGGTCGGCGTCGACGGCCACCGTCAAGACATGACCGGAAGGAGGCTGGAAGGCGGCCGGATGCTCGTCATACGTTCGACCGATGACTCTTGACAAGCAATTCTTGATGCTGCGGCCCGCAAGTCCGGGCGACGTGGGGACGATCGCGGAGATCTGGCAACAAGGGTGGCGTGATGGTCATCTGGGACACGTTCCCGAGGCTCTCGTCGCCGTCCGCAGTGCGCCGTTGTTCAGGACACGGGCCCTCGAACGTGTCGACGACACGGTGGTCGTGGACACCGGTGACGCTGTGGCGGGGTTCGTGACGGTGATCGACGACGAGGTGGAACAGGTCTACGTGTCGAACGAGCGCCGAGGTACCGGAGTGGGAGACTTACTGCTCGCGGAAGCCGAGCGCCTCGTCGGTGCCGGCGGCCATCGTCGGGCGTGGCTGGCCGTCGTGGGCGGCAACGCCCGAGCCCGTAGGTTCTACGCACGCAACGGCTGGACCGACGAGGGCCTGTTCGACTATCCGGCGGACGGCGTCACCGGCTCCGTCCTCGTCCCCTGCCACCGCTACACCAAGCCCGTCGCGAGAGATCGGACGAGCCGCTGACCTGTATTCCTCCGGCGGGTCGGGGGGTTCGGTGAGCGGCGAGTACCGGGTGAGTGGTGTTCGTCGGCCATCACCC
Source organism: Embleya scabrispora DSM 41855 (assembly GCF_000372745.1). Lineage (GTDB taxonomy): Bacteria > Actinomycetota > Actinomycetes > Streptomycetales > Streptomycetaceae > Embleya > Embleya scabrispora. The sequence continues at coordinate 45,224 of NZ_KB889674.1, forward strand.
GCGTCCACCGCTCCCGAACGTCCTCTCGATGCCGAGGCACCATGGCGAGACCACGTTGTCGCCGGGCACCGGATCCGTCACCGCGGCTCGGGGGCGCACGCCGTGGTCGAAGAGGTGCTCGACTCCGGCCGGTAGCGCGGCGATCGGTTCCTCCGGATGCGGGATCGGATCGCCTCGAATCACCTCGGCGACGTCGGCCCGGCCGCAGGGTTCGTTCCCTCCCCGCCCCGGTCCCGCAGTCGGCGCAGCGAGTGTCCGGTCGCCGACTTGCACAGGAACTCGGCGCGCTCGTAGGACAGTCGCCCTCGGCCGGTCTGCGGGCAGATGTCCTCCGCGCCCAAGGTCCCCGCCCGGGCCGGACCCGGGCGTCGGTCGGCGAGGAACACCGGGCCCCTGGTCCGGCCGTTCAGGAGTTCGGGCAGGAGCGCGGCCGTCCCGGATCGCCAGGTGATCCACGTGCCACGCCGATCCGACCGCCGATCCGACCGCCGGTCCGCGCGGCGGGCTCGTCGCTCCGGCAGGTCGAGGTCTTGGACGTTGAGGGCCAGCACGGCCGCGACGGTGGCGCCCGACTCGCGCAGCAGCGTCCACAACGTGCGCTCGCGCAGCGCGGCTTCCACGTCTCCGGGCCACGCCGTTCCGGGCGGGACCGTGGCGGGCGGGATCGGAGCGGGCGCCGGCGCGGAGCGGCGTTCGGGCATCCGCTGGGGGATGCCCGCGTCGAGGCCCGGGGTGTGCGTCCACGCCCCGAACGCCCGTACGGCGGCCCGGTGTCGGTTCCAGGTGGCCGCCGCCACGCCGCCCCACGACCCGCGGAAGGCGCCGGCGATCTGATCGGCCGTCAGCGACGCGAGCGGCATCCCCACGCCCAGAGAGAGCCGCAGTCGCCACAACGTCTGTCCGTAGGAGCGGGCCGTCGCCGGTGCGAGCCGGTCCTGGGCCAGAAACGCGTCGATGGCCTCACCGAACGTCCGCGTGGACGCGTCCCCGACCGGGATCGCCTCGGCACGACGCGTCAGGTAGGCGCGTTCGGCGGCGTTCCCGGTCAGCAGCGCCGCGCGCTCGAACTCGCGGCGGGCCTCCTCGCCGCGTCCCAGGCGCAGCAGCAGGTCGCCGCGTACCCCGGGGAGCAGGTGGTAGTCACGCAGCGTCGGGTCCCAGGTGAGCGTGTCGACGAGGGCGAGGCCGGCCGCGGGGCCGTCCGCCATCCCCACCGCGACCGCCTGGTTGAGCCGCACCACGGCGGTGGGCAGAAGGCGGGCAAGTGCCGCGTAGAGTCCGGCGATCCGCACCCAGTCGGTCTCCTCGGCGGTGCGTGCCTGGGCGTGACACACGGCGATCGCCGCCTGCAACACGTAAGGACCGGGCCGGCCGGGCGTGCCGACCGCGCGGGCCCGCAACATCGCCGCGAAGCCGCGGCGGATGAGCAACCGGTCCCAGCGCCCCCGGTTTTGCGTGTGCAACGGAACCGGTTCGCCGGCAGGGCCGGTACGCGCCGCCGTACGGGACGCCTGAATCTCCATCAGCGCCACCAGGCCGTGCACTTCTGCCTCGTCCGGCGCGGACTCGGCGAGCAGACGCCCCAGCCGCAGCGCCTCCAGGCACAGGCCGGGCCGCATCAGATCGTCGCCCGATGTCGCCGAGTAGCCCTCATTGAAGATCAGGTAGACGACCTCCAGGACGGAGGACAGGCGTTCGGCCGGGTCGGCGCCGTCCGGGAGTTCGAACGGCACCCGCTCCTCGGCGAGCGTGCGCTTCGCGGTCGCGATGCGGCGGGCGATCAGCGGCTCGACCGTGAGGAACGCGCGGGCGATCTCGGATGCGGTGAGTCCGCCGAGCAGCCGCAGGGTCAGGGCGACGCGTGCCTCGGTCGGCAGGACCGAGTGGCAGGAGACGAACATCAGCCGCAGCACGTCCTCTTGTTCGGACGCCGGCTCGGCGGCCCCGAGGTCGTACTCGGGGCCGCCGACGCCGTCCTCGAGCCGCCGCCGCTCGGCCAGGTCGTGCGCGAGCAGTTCGTCGTGTTCCGCCGACCGCCGGTCGCGGCGGATGTGGTCGACGGCACGGCGTTTGGCGACGGTGGTGAGCCAGGCACCCGGATTGTCCGGGACACCCGACTCCGGCCACTGCTCCAGCGCCGCGACCAGCGCGTCCTGCGCCAGTTCCTCGGCCACCCCGACGTCGCGCACCATGCGGGTGAGCGCGGCGACGATCCGGGCCGACTCCATCTTCCAGATCGCGTCGACCGTGCGGTGGACGTCGGTCACGGGCCGAAGACCTGCTGAAGCATGCTCTCGCCGTCACCGACGATCCTCCGGAACCGGCGGCCCAGCTCGACCGCCTCCTCCTTGGAGCGGACCTCGACCAGGGCGAAGCCGACGACCGCCTCCTTGGACTCGGCGAACGGACCGTCCGTGACGGTGACGTCGTCGCCCTCGGAGACCAGCCGGACGCCGCCCGGCTCGAGCCCGCCGGTGGCCAGCAGTACGCCTGCGGCGCTGAGTTCCTCGATGAAGGCGCCCATCTCGGCGAACAGCTTCTCGTCGGGGGCCTTCGCGTTCTCCGAGGCCCTGGAGGTCATCAGGTAGCGCATGCTGTTTCTCCGGTTTCGTCTCGCCCGGCCGGATCGCCGGGGTGCATGGACGCGTCGTGGCGGCCATGTGACAGGGAATTGCATTATTCCCTGTCACATCGGCGAGTCGACGACGGTGCGAGCCCCACGGAAGAAACCCGAGGCCCGCCCGGCTTGGTGACGCGCACGTCGTCGCACGACGAGGTGGTCGAAGGTCAGCCGCTGGGGCGCCCGCAAAAAATGATCGTCGGAACCGACGGAGTAGTGGACGGCCCGACGCCCTCCATGACCGGCAACCAACGAGGAAGCGAGACAGTTCGATGCGCATTGTGATTGGTGAATTCGTCAGCCTGGACGGCGTCATGCAGGCTCCCGGCGGCCCCGACGAGGACACCGACGGCGGGTTCGCCCACGGCGGCTGGACGCACCCGTTCTTCGACCCGCAGGTGATGGGCGGCGCCCTCGCCGAGTGGGCCGCCGACACCGACGCGCTGCTTTTCGGGCGCCGCACGTGGCAGGTCATGGCCGCCGCGTGGCCCGAGCGGGCCGGCGACCCCTTCGCCGACCACATGAACTCGGTCGCCAAGTACGTCGTCTCCGGCACGCCGGGCGAAGACGACCCGACGTGGAACAACACCACCCGCATACCCGGCGACCAGGCACTCGACCGGATCCGGAAGCTGCGTGACACCGAGGGCCGGGACCTGGTGGTGATGGGCAGCCTGACGCTCGCCCGCACCCTCCTCGCCAACGGGCTGGTCGACGAACTGCGGCTCATGATCATGCCGGTGCTCCTCGGCGGCGGAAAGACGATCTACCCGGCCGACGGCACACTGCGCACGCTCGAACTGGTCTCGACGGTGGTCAGCGGCACAGGCGTGCACGTGTGCACCTACCGACCGGTGGCCGCGGCGTAGTTCGCGCCCGGGATCGGGTTCTCACGGCGCGGCCGGGAACGCTCCCGGCCGCGCCGGCACAGTGCTGAAATCGCGAGCCGAATAGCCGCGAATACGCACGGAGTTCCATACTCCGGACTACCCTTGGTGGTGGTATTCGGACGCGAGGGGGAAATCGCGTGGATCCGTTGACACTTGCTGCGGCATCCGCAGTGGTGGGGGCAATGGCGACGCAGACCTGGGAGCAGGCACGCCAGGCGGTGGTGGCGTTCTGGCGGCAGCGCCACGCCGAAGAGGTCCCGGCCATCGAGGCGGAACTGGCGCACTGCCGCACCGAGGTGACCGAGGCACGGGCGGTCGGAGACGGTTCCGTCGAAGAGGCCCTGATCGGCGACTGGCAGCGCAAACTCAGGCGGCTGCTGTCCGAGGACCCCTCGCTGCGGGCCGAGTTGCAGCGCGTCCTTGATGAAGAGCTGACTCCGCTGCTGCCGGACGCCGCACGCGCCGGCATCACCGACATCCGGATGAGCGCCAACGTCTCCGGCCACGGAGAGGCCTATCTGGCCGGTCGCGACATGACGGTCAAGAAGACCTCGTCATGACACAGCCACCGCCGCTGCCCCCGGGCGAGGACCCCGGCCGGTCGACCACGCACGCTTCGGTGAACGATCACGCCTCGGCGTACCTGTCCGGCCGTGACATGACCGTGGACAACAGTTCACGCACCCACAACAACAAGAACATCGTCAAACAGTTGGGCCCACTGACGCTGGTCATGCTGGTCGCGGTCGCCGTGGCCGCGATCGTCGCCGTGGCGTGGCTCGTCGGACGCGTGAACGACGACAACGGCGAGCCGCCGGCCGCGACCCCGGCCAACACCGAGATCACCATCGAGCCGAACTCGGGTCCTCCGGGGACTCCCATCCGGATCTCGGGCACCGGCTTCCAGCCGGGCAAAATCGTGCAGGTGATCTGCCAGGATCCGATGAATCCACAGCTCGGCGAGTTCCGCGCGGCAGCGGATGGTTCGTTCTCGGGAGAGGCTGTCATCCCGGACGACGATTGGATCAGGAAAGTCGGTGTCCAGCTTGCGGTCGTGGCGGCGAGCGGCCAGGCACAGGACTCGGACCAGCAGGGCCTGGCGTTCTTCACCGTACGGCGCTAGCGGGACAGGCGCCGCCGGCGGCGTCCTCGATGAGGTGGGTGACGGAGTCGGGGTGGGAGATCCCCACCGCGCCTCCCCCACAGCCGCGCGCCGTCTCCGAGGGCGGCCACGGCCGCCCTCGGCGGGCGTCAGTCGCCGATCCAGGCGTCGATCATCTCCAGTTGTTCGACCGCCGGCTCGGGCGGGCGAAAGCCCAGCGCCGCGGTGACCACTCGATCCACGACCGGGTGCAGGCGCTCCCCGGCGAACCTCTTCCAGTGGGCCTCCGACTCCCAGACATCGGTGTACCGCAGCCCGCCCGGTGTGCGGTGGACGAGGTGGGCCACCAGCCCCGGGGGCTTCTCCGACCCCAACGCTTCCCTGATCCGTGCGTAGATGGCCGGGTCGATCGGCACCTCGAAGGTGAACGCGTACGTCACGGGACCACATCCCTCATATTCAACCGAAGCCGTTTCGGATGAATGCGATTAGCATCGACCGCGTGGACAGACAGGTCAAGAGGCAATACGACACCAGCCGCCGCCGCGCCGCCGCGCAGGAGACCCGCCGGGCGATCCTGGACACCGCCACGCGGCTGTTCGTCGAACGCGGCTACGCGGCGACCACCATGGCGCAACTCGCCGAGTCCGCGGGCGTCGCGGTCGACACCGTCTACACGGTCGCCGGCCGCAAACCCGCGCTGTTCCTGCATCTGGTGGAGGCCGCCATCTCCGGCACCGACGAGGCCGTCCCGGCGGCCGAGCGCGACTACGTGCGCGAGATGCGCGCCGAGCCGGACGCGGCCCGCAAACTTCGCCGCTACGCGCGGGCCATCCGGGAGATGCACGCCCGGCTGGCGCCGCTGCTGCGCGTCGCCCGCACCGGGCCCCCCGAAGTCGCCCGGATCTGGCAGGACATCACCCGACGCCGCGCGGACAACATGCGACTGCTCGCCCGTGACCTGGCCGCGACCGGGCAACTGCGCCACGAACTGGACCCGGACGAGGTGGCCGACGTCATCTGGGCCACCAACTCGCCCGAGTTCTATTGCCTGCTGGTCGAAGACCGCGGCTGGCCGCCCGAACGGTTCGAACAATGGCTCGCCGACACCTGGTGCCGACTACTGCTCGCCTGACCCGGCCCGGACGGCCGGCAGCGCTACCCCTGCGACACAACCGACGCCGAATGGGCCCTGCCGGAACCGCTGTTGCCGACCCCGGCATGGCGCCGGCCCCCGGCGGCCGCCCCGAGAAGCACCATCGCCGCGACATCGCCGCCGCGATCCGCCATGTCACGGACAACGGGATCAACCGGCGGGCCCTGCCGGCCGACTACCCGCCGTTCCGGACCGTGTTCGGGTTATTCGGCCGCAGTCGCGGACGTGTGGTCGCCGTGCCCGCCGCGGGCGGTGGGTCAGGCCGCCGGGGCGGGGCGGTAGTCGAGGACGATCGCGCCCGAGCTGAAGGACTGGGTGCCCGCGAGGGTCCAGGTCTTCGGGGTGAGACCATCCTTGAACAGGCGCTTGCCGGTGCCGACGGTCACCGGGTGGAGGAACAGCTTGAGTTCGTCGACCAGGTCGTGCTCGATCAGCGTGTCGACGAGCGTGACGCTGCCGTAGATCAGGAGGTCGTCGCCCGGCTCGGCCTTGAGCTTGGCCACCTGTTCGACGACGTCGCCGTCGAGGATCGCCGTGTTCCAGGTCGTCGTCTGCAGCGTGGTGGTGGCGACGTACTTGGGGATGTGGTTCATCCGCGCGGTGAACTCGTCCGACTCGTCGCGCGGGGCCCACGCCTTCGCGAAGCTCTCGTAGGTGGCGCGCCCCAGCAGCAGGGCGCGGCTCGCGCGCAGTTGGCCGTTCTGGTACTTGGCGTGCTCGTCGTTCCAGAACGGGCCGGTCCACGCGGGGTCCTCGACGACGCCGTCCATCGTGATGTACATGACCGCAACGACCTTGCTCATGCGGAAGTCTCCGTTTCGCAGCATGGGGGATCCGCTCCGAGGTCCCGGTGACCGTCGGACGCGACCCCTCCAGCGTCCAAGATCCGCACGCGGTACAACAAGATCCGACCGCAGCACGCTAGGTTGAGCGCGATTAAACGATCAGGGGGCGGGCATGCTTGAACGGTTGGAGCTCGAAGCGTTTCTCACGCTCGCCGAGGAGCTGCACTTCGGGCGCACCGCCGAGCGCCTGCACGTCACGACCGGCCGGATCAGCCAGACCATCCGCAAGCTGGAGCGCCGCGTCGGCGGACCGCTGTTCGAACGCAACAGCCGTAAGGTGACGCTGACTCCGCTCGGCGAGCAGCTGCGCGACGACCTGCGACCCGCGTACGACCAGATCGCCGCCGGGCTGGCGCAGGCGATCACAACAACCCGAGGCGTGCGCATCAAGGGTGTGGTGCGCGTCGGCTTCTCCGGGGCGTGGTGCGGCAACCTGCTCGTCAAGGCCGCCGACCTGTTCCGTGTGCGCCATCCGGACAGCGTGGTGGAGATCCAGGAGATCCAGCTCGTCGACCCGCTCGGCCTCATGCGGGCCGGCAAGGTGGACCTGCAGCTCACCGAGTTCCCCATCGACGAGCCGGACATCGTCCGGGGGCCGCTGATGTTCGCCGAGCCGCGCGGGCTGATGGTGCCCGCCGACCACCCCTTCGCCGCCATGGAGTCCGTCTCGCTGGAAGACCTCGCCGATACGACGCTGGTCACGATCGACTCGGAGAACGTCCCCGAGTACTGGATGGACTACTACTTCCCGCGAAGAACCCCGTCCGGCCGTCCGATCACGCAAGGGCCGGCCACCCGGTTCTGGCCCGAGGTACTGGTCCACGTCAGCATGGGCGTCGGTGTCAGCACGGTGTCGCTGCGCGCCCAGGACTTCCACTCCCGCCCGGGCCTGGCGTTCGTCCCGCTGCGCGACGCCCTGCCGATCGATTACGGCTTCCTGTGGCCGCGCACCGGCTTGAACGCCGTCGCCGCGGCCTACCTCGACATCGTCCACGAACTCGCCACCCCCATCCGCTGACCGCTCCCTCGGCCGGGCTCCGTGCCGACGGCAACCCCGAATTCCGCCTCGACGCCCATCACGTCCGACAACATCGCCGAACCGCCCCGCACGCCCCCGTGCGGCCGGAGAACGCGAACGGCGCCGCCCCGATGCGGGAACGGCGCCGTCGACGTCGAAGGTCGGTGAGGGTGGCCGCCTCACGGCGGAAGGCACACCGTGGCTCCAGCCGAGCGGTATTCCACGGAGGCAATGGTTGGGCCCGGGGGCACACCCTCACCGACGGAAAGCACAACGGCCGTCTCCCGCCCGAAATTCCCCGCGCGTCCGGACGGGTGCGCCGACCCGGGATCGCCGCTCCCGTCCGGGCTCACCGCACCCCGTGCTCCCGAGTGGTCGCCGGCGGAGCCGAGAACCGCGCCTGCGGCGGTCGCCTGCCTCCGCCGTGTGCCCTGGTGATGTTGCCGCCCCAACCGGGAATCGAGGTCGCGCGTTGTGGCTGCCTAGCCGGGCAACCGCAGCGGATTCCAGGCCGTGAACACGTCTCCGTCATCGAGCAGCCAGGTGGCGCCGAGCCAGGCCATGGCGATCGAAATCAGGCCGAAGGCCGCCACCCACACGGGCCACGGTATCCCGGTGGAGGTCGCCAAATTCGCCGCGTCGGAGGAGGAGTTGCCCTTCAGATGGCGTCGTAGCAGCTCGACGACGTGCCGTACCGCGGCGATCAGCAGGAACCAGACGACCACGTACGCGGCGAAAGCCTGTACGTCCGTCCGGCCCTGCCACGACACCGCGGCCAGGACACCGGACGCGAGGAGGATGATCACCACGCCGAACACGTTGCGAATCGTCGTCAACAGCAGGAGCATCAAAGCGGTTACGCCCCACAGCGACGCCGTGACGTGCCCCGCGCGCAGAAGAGCCGCACCACCGATTCCCGCCAACGAGGGTGCCGGATAGCCGGCCGCCGAGATCAGGAGTCGGCGAACGCGGCCCTTGCCTCGATGAGACGTGGTTCCCGAGTTGTCGACCTCCAAGCGGACGGCGACGACGCGATGTCCGCACAGGAGCGCGGCGAGGACGTGGCCCGCCTCGTGTGCCATCACCGAGTAGCACCGCAAGGTGGACCATGCCAACCGATGCACCACACAGGTCAAGGCCACACCCCCGGCGACGAGGACAAGCCCCGGAGGCGGATGCGGCTGCCTCGCGAGGGCGTGCTCCCACAGGAGCCGCGAGAACGACAAGGTCATGCAACTCCGATGCTCTGACCCGCCCTTCGGACGCGAAGCAGCCGACCCGCCGGCCGACAAGGCCACGCGGGTGCGTCGGGGCAAGGGGCGTGGAACGGTTCACGAATGACACACGGTCGGTGACCGTCCCGGGCACGTCAAGCCATCCGGCGCGTCCGGGCCGGACCCCGCGTTTTCCGGATCACACGCCCCCGACACACGAGAAGCCGGCCACGGCTGCGAGCGTGGCTCCGAGTTCCCGTGCGCGGTACTGTGCGGCCGAGCAGAACCCCGGACACGAGCGGCGGTCCTTGCCGGCCACAACCGGGTGGCGAGGACCGCCGTCACGCCTGGGCCCCGTTTCCCGGCCGTGCCACGCCGGCGGGGCCCGATTTGCCGGGCGGATCCCTGCTCAGGGGATCCTGGTCCACCGGGGCTCGGTGCGAGGCCCGGTGGACCGGCTCACTTGTACTGCGTGGTGGCGCTCACGCCGCCGAAGGTCTGCGAGGCGGCGAGGGAGAAGTAGACCCAGCCGGATGGCGGGTCGGCGATCGTCAAGGTCTCACCGTTGCCGGCGTTGGTGGACTTCGCCTGGTAGTTGCCGGTGGTGGCCCAGCTGGTTCCGCCGTAGTACAGGTCGGCGTTGCCGGTGCCGCCGCTGCTGGTGATGGTCAGCTCCTTGACGCCGGCCGGCAGGTGGAGGAAGTGGTAGCTGTAATTGCCGGTGGTGGCCGCGAGGTTGTCCCGGCGGCAGTTCTTGTCGAACTGGCGGGGGTCGGCGATGGTGCAGAGCGGTACGGACGACGCCTCCGGCAGGGGGCCGCAGTCGTCGGTGGCGCAGGTGGTCGTCAGCCAGGTGGCGAAGCCGGCGTCGTAGCCGGTGCCGATGGTCTGCTTCAGGAAGGTGCGGGCGCCGTTCCAGTCACCGGTGCGGTACTTGGCGAGCACCGTCTCGACGTCCGCGGGGTGCGCCTGCAGCATGTAGCGGACGGCCAGGAAGCCCCACCGGTAGACCCGGGCCGAGTTGACGTCGGGGTCTTCGTCCTGACCGTAGACGGTGTCGAACAGTTCGCTGAGCGTGTAGGTCTTCAGGCCGGCCGCGGCGATGGCATCGGCGTTGCGCTCGTTGCGGTAGCCGAACGAGATGTTCTCGGCGATGCCCTCGACCCACCAGATGGTCGGCGTGGTCAGACTGGCATCGAAGTCGCCGTACATGTTGTAGCGGCCGTCGAGGTAGTGGGTGTACTCGTGGTTGAGGTTCCAGATCTCGAAGGACGGACGCAGCCAGTCGGCCTCGTGGGCGATGAAGCGGGCCTGGTTGCCGGCCTGGGTCGGGTTGCCCTCCTCGTACATGCCGCCGTTGTCGACGTCGATGTTGTAGATGGCCCAGGCGTACAGCGCGTACTGGGCGTAGTCGTCGAAGGCGACGACCTCGAGGTTGGTGTTCACGTCACCGGGGATCGCGCCCTTGTCGCCGATCACCCGGTGGAAATACGCGTCTTGGTTGATCAGGCTGGTGCAGGTGGTGGCCAGCTGCCCGGGAGACATGTCCTGGGCGCGGAACTTCAGGTTCGGGTTACAGGTGTGCCGAATCGGCAGGACCACGGGGAGCACACGGTCGCCGAGGTCGCAGATGGCGTAGGCCGCACAGTTGTTCTTGTCGAACCGGCGCGTGTACCAGGCCAGGTTCATGGTGATCGGTGCGGTGGGGCCGACGTTCGGGTAGCGGTTGATCAGGTCCTTCAGCAGCGGCCGGACCCGGTCCTTGAGCTCGGGGACGTCGAGGGCGTAGCCGAGGTAGCGGCCGACGTTGCTGACGACGTCCAAGCGGTTCAGCTGGGCGTTGTTGCGGATGATGAAGTCGGCCCAGGTGTCGAGGATGGTGGGGTCGGCCTTGAGGGCGGCCCGCCAGCCGCGGCCGTCGTTCTTGGCCTTGAAGCCGTTCTCGACGACCCACTCGACGTGCTCCACGGCGAGGGTCATCCGGCTGGGCCAGGTGGCCCCGTAGCCGGCGAGCAGCCACTTGACGACGCCGGCGTACCGACCGGCCGTGTGGGTGCTGTCGATCAACGTGACGACCTCGTTGAGGTTCTCGCCGTTGGCGTCGGTGATGTCCTTGCTGTGCGGGGAGGCAAAGAAGGCGTCCAGCGCGCTGCGGGCCGCGGTGTCCAACGCCGGACCGTAGTCGCCGACGGCGTCCGCGTGGTTGTCCTGCACGTAGTAGCCGGCGCGCAGGAACATCACCAGCTGTCCGATGGAGGTGGTGTTGGTGCCCGGGTACGTCGCGGCGGTGTCGCGCAGCGCCTCGGCGACGGTCACCATCTTGGCTTCGCGGAAGGCCGTCCCCGCGGTCGCCCCGGTGAGGTTGAACAGCGGGTAGGTGCACGTGACCTTGGGAAGGGCCTTGAGTTGTTGGATCAGCGCGCTGCCCGTGGCGTTGACGACTCCGGACAGGTCCCCGCATTCGTCCCCGGCGGCCGAGAACTGCCCGCCGCCCTTGGCCGGTTCGGCCGCCGGGGAGGCCTGCGGGGCGGACTCCTCGGTGCCTTCCGGCGAGGAGATCTTGAAGCCGGCGCTGTCGGTCCTGGCGTCGGGTGACTTGGGGACCGGGATCGACCGCGGCGCCGGGGCCGCGGTTTTGCCGGCGCTCACACCGGCCGGAGCCGTGGCGCCGACCGGGGCGGCCTGGCTCGGTGGCGCGAACAGGCCGAGCGCCATGAACAGGGCCACGCCGAGCGCAGGGAGTCTGCGCGTATTGGCCTTTGATATCCGGGAGGGACTCATCTGCGGGGGCCTCCGGGGCCGTTGTCGGCCGCGTACCAGAACGCGGCCTGCCGATATGCGACATGTAACATTGCACATGTGGCATCACGCCGGAAGAGCCTTGGCCGGACTGCCGCCCACAACCGAGACGTCGTCATAGGCGACCTCGGGCAATGCTGCGGTGAAGGCTGTTCGAACCCCGGTGGGACGCTTGCCGGTCTCGGGCACCGGCGGCTGGGCGCGTTACGGAGTGATGGTGATCGTGTACGCGGTGCCCGGGCGGGCGTGTGTGGTGACCTTGACCGTTCGGCCTCGGTCGTTGCGACTTGCCCTTGGGCCGTCGATCTTGACGTGGTAGCCGTGCGGGTAGACGCTCTCGGGAACGACGATCTCGGTGGGTCCGTCGGTGTTGCGGCGCGTGGTGTAAGTGAGGCGGTAGGTGCGGGTCGTCGGGTCGTAGCCGGCTGCCAGGGGGTTGCCGGCTGTGGCGGACGCGTACGGCTGACTGAGCAGTTCGGCGTTCGGACGCCAGTTCCCGTTCGGGTCGAGGTTGCAGTAGCCGCCGTTGCCCAGGCACCACTGCCACCATGTCCAGCCGCTGGAGAAGCGGGACATGGCAGCGGTCATGTCGTTGATGAACTGCGCACCGTGCGGGATGGCGGGGCTCGTGCCCCACTCCCCGACGATGACCGGCATGCGGTTGCGGGTCGGATAGTCGCTGATGGCCGCCTCGTAGGCGGCGATGAAGGTGCCGTTCGGGTCGTAGTCGGCGCCGGATTCCATCGCGGTCTCGTAGAAGTGCGGCATGTAGGCGGCGTGCGGGTCGTCGATGTGACCGAGGGTGGTCGGGACGCCCAGGCCGACGATGACCGTGGGTTCGACGAAGACCCAGGATTTGCGGTCGACGAGGCGTATGGCGTCGGCGAGGCGGTTCCACAGGTCGGTCAGTTGGGTGGCCTCGAAGCGGCTCGCGGCGGTCGGCAGGTCCTCGCCTTCGAGGAACTTGGCGAACGGCTCGTTCATCAGGTCGTAGCCGAGCAGCGCCGGGTGCCGTCCGAGTGTCGCGGCGACGGTCGTCCACATGCGGGCGTGGGCGGTGCGCAGGTCGCGGTCGTTGTACAGGTGGTCGAACGCCGTTTGTACGGACGGCTCGAAGTATTCGGAGAACCAGTCGCCGGGTATCGGCTCGAACGGCAGACCGTCGTCGCGGGTGGCCCAGTCGGGGATGCCGCGCGCGCCGAAGTGCGGGCCGTAGATGTCCTGGTGGGCGTCGAGGACGACCTTGATGCCGTAGCGGTCGGCCCAGTCGAGGATGCGGCGCATCTTGGCGAGATAGGTGCGGTCGTACCGGCCCTGGGCGGGTTCGAGGTCGTCCCAGAAGAAGGCGAGGCGCGCGAGGTTGAAGCCGCGCGCGGCCATCTCGCGCAGGTCCCGCTCGTGGATGTCGGCGAACGCCTCGGCGCCGCGATGACCCTTGTCGGAGAGGTCGAAGCCGCGCCACTGGGTCGCCCGGCCGCGATCGTCGGCGATGTACGTGCGCTCCCCCACGGTCACCCGGTCCGGCGCCGGGCCGCCTCCCCCGCCGTCGCCGGGACGGGCCTGGGCGGGGACCACGCCGAAGGTGCACAGGAGGGCGACGACGAGAGCCGACAACACGAGGCGAAGGCGCATGCGCGGACCTTTCGGAGACGCGGAGGTGCGGAAACGGCCCGTGGGACAGGCGGGCATCGGGCCGCGGCGGCGGTGCGCGAGCGAGTCGGATATTACTGCCGAGTTCGGCAACTTCCCAGATGGCGTGGTGGTTTACGGCCATCCGCCCCGCCCCCTTCGTGGCGCCGGGTCCGTGTACTCCGGCCCGGGCAGCCGATCACACTGCCCGGGCGTCACCCGGTGCTCGAGTCCACGGCCCGGGATCGGGCCGTCCCGCACCGGGCGGGGGTCACCACTTGATGCGAGGGTCCTCCACCAGGGACTTCAGTTGTGCCTGGGTGACCGGGATCGTGGTCAGGGGAGTGCCTTGGGTCGGTGGGGTGGTCTGGCCGTAGCCGTGCACGGTCATGGAGACGCTGACCTTGCTGCCGTCGGGATGGGTGACGGTGGCGGTGACCGCGTCGGGGTCGGTGGAGGTGCCGCGGCCGACGCTGATGACGCGGCCGTCGGGCAGCGTCTGCGGGGTGCACTCGTTCCACCGGTTCGTGTCGAGCGCTTCCGGGTCGGGGGGCGTGCCGCACAGGTCCGCGGGGTTGTCCAGTGGGATCTTGGGGCCTTGCCCGGCCCGCGGTTCGTTGCCGACCGCCAATTTGGGCGAGTAGAAGGTGACGGCCAGGTTGCCCGTACGGTCGCCGTCCTGCCACGCACCGTCGTAGCGGGCATGGGTGAAGCCGTCGTTGTCGCCGCCGTATTCCGGCGCGATGAATCGCAGGTGGGCCTTCGCGGGGTCGAGGGTCTCGATGATCACGGCGATGGCGCCCTCGGTGCGCCGGGCAACCTCCGCGCCATGCGGCGGCACAGGCGCCTGTGTTCCCCCCGGGAGCGTGCGCGCGGTGTAGGTGGGCTTCACCGAGGCGCCGGCGGTACCGGCGGCGGCCGGGCCCTGGCGGGTCGCCGCGCCCTTGGGGCTGTGTTCGACCAGGGCGAGCGTGCAGACCGCCGCGATCGCCACGGCGGCGGAAGTCAGGGTGACCGTCACTCCCGTGCGGCGCCGGCGGATTCGGCGGCGCCGGCGGTCGATGCTCTCGATCGGAGCCGGCGGTTCGGTGAAGTCCGCCATCCGCTCGTCGAGTCCGGCCCGGATCCAGGCCGTTTCGTCACGTACGTTCATGGGATGTCCCTTCCAACGGGGCCTGCGCGTTCCGAGCTGCCGCCGCCAGTGCGGGGTCGCGGCGCAGCTTCGCGAGGCCCTTGGATGTCTGGCTCTTGACGGTTCCGACCGAGCAGCCGAGAACCCCCGCCACGTCCGCCTCCGACATGTCGTCCCAAAAACGCAGGACGACCACGGCGCGCTGGCGCGGGGGCAGATCGGCCAGGGCGCGCATCAACGCATCGCGCTCGTCGATCTGGTGGGTCGGATCAGGGCCCGGCACATCGGGCGTGCGCATGCCGAACAAGGCCACCGGGCGCAGCCGGCGATACCGGTTGATATTGCAGTTGACGAGGACCCGGCGCACGTACGAATCCGGCTGCTCGACCGCCCGCACCCGCGTCCACGAGGCGCCCACCCGGGCAAGTGCCGTTTGGGTGAGATCCTCGGCCTCGCCGTGGTCTCCGGTCATCAAGTACGCGATCCGCACCAGCCTTCCCCATCGGGACTGGACGAACTCGCGGAAAGCCGCAGCGTCGTCTGGCTTCATGCACACCCCCTTCACCCATACAAACAAGGGCTTGGGGGCGCGGGGTTGCCCGAGCGCGGAAAGATCGCGAAGAGGCGTCTGTCGCCGTGAGGTTGTCGGATTCCCAAATGGACGCCACCCTCGACGATCCGCAACGTGCGCGGATGGTCGTGTGGCAGGCGCTCGGCGACGGACCCGACGACGCGCAGGCGCTGACGGACGAATGGCGCACGACGATGGCCGGCGCGGTGGAGCGGATGCGCGCCCGACAGGAATCGGGTGAGGTCACCGACGAGTTCGACGCCGAGTTCGCGGTGCTGCTCGGCTTCGTGTTGTCCTTCGCCCCGATCGCGCTTCCGCAGGTGGTCGAGGGCATCTACGGCATCGATCCGCTTTCCGCCGAATACCGCCGGCGAGTGCGCGCGCAACTGATGAAGATGCTTGTGCCCGCGGACGCGGGTGCGGGCGAGGAGGAGGGTTCGGCATGAGTCGCGCGATCGTGTTTGTACAGGCGGTGCGAGCCACTCGCAACGCCGAGCAACTCGGCGCGCTCGCCGCGCTGTTCGAGAAATACCTGCTGCGGATCGAGACCGCGCGCGAGGTGGCGCCGGCCGACGCCGCCGAGGCGCACCGCGAGATCGAGACCGGACACGTGCGCGGCAAGGTCGTCCTGACGGTCGACTGAGTCGCTTCCGTCGCTTCCGAAACGCTCCCCCGGTTCCGCCCTCGTCGAACCGCCCCCGTCGAACCGCCTCCCGCGCAGGCGGTCAGCCCGTTCGACCCCGCTATTTCATGGAGAACGCGCTCAACGTCGGCTTCAACCGTTTGCCGCAGGGCGTCTACGCGTTCCCGCTCTCGGCCGACCGCCGACTCGACCAGGTCACGGTGCTCGACATCGCGGGATTGGCCGTACACGCGATCGAGAACCCGGGCACCCTCACCGGGCACCGGATCGACGTCGTCTCGGACAGTCTCAGCACGGTCGAGGTC
Organism: Embleya scabrispora DSM 41855; assembly: GCF_000372745.1. Classification (GTDB taxonomy): domain Bacteria; phylum Actinomycetota; class Actinomycetes; order Streptomycetales; family Streptomycetaceae; genus Embleya; species Embleya scabrispora. Next base: position 61,148 of record NZ_KB889674.1, read on the forward strand.
GCGCGGATCCTCTCCGGCGTGCTCGGCAAGGACCTCCCCTACGCGCACATCCCGATCCCGCAGGTACGACAGTGGGCCGGCGACGAGATCGCCGACATGTTCCAGAGCTTCGAGGACAACCCGCCGCACACCGACATCGCGGCTCTGCACGCCGAGTTCCCCGAGGTCGCGTGGCACGACTTCCGCCGATGGGCCGAGGGCATCGATTGGGAACACGTCTTCGCACAGACGCCCACCTGGGGGTAAGGAGCCGCGGGACGAGGCCGCACCGCCACCTCGTCGGCGGCCCGGCCCACGCACACGCGCGTTGTCGGGGCCGCGTTCACGAGGTGGTCCCCGAGGGAACGCGCCCGGGGTCACGCAGACCGAAACCGTGACGCATGTCGACCCGCAATATTTGTCATCAGTCAATCATTCGATACGCTTCGCTTCGGACGGCGGGGCAACCGACGTCGAAGGCAACGACGTTGGTCCGCCGCTCGATCCGCTCGCCTGCGGTCGTGTGGCGCCGCGCGTCCGACGGAAGGAGTCGCCATGGGACATCGGCATCGGCATCGGCCGGCGTCCGGTCGCGACACGTCGGCCCGGCGTGCTCGGCGCTCCCGGCACACGCTGAAGCGGGCGCACCGCGCGGCCCGCGTATGGCGGCCGGTCGCCTCAAGCGGTCCGCGCGTGGGGGGCGAGCGATGCGTCCGCCCCCTCGTCCATGACAGGGACGGCGGCGCTCCGCAGGGATTCGAGCCCCTTCAGCAGCATCGCCCGGGATTCGCCCGACATGCGCGCGGTGACTACTGCCAGTTCCCGCTCACGGCGGGCCCGCAGATCCGCCAGGAAGGCGCAGCCCCGCCTGCTGAGTCGCAACTCCAGTTCACGACGACTGCTGGCGCTGGGCAGGCGCTCGACGAAACCCACCGCCTGCAAGCGGTCACACAGGCGACTCGTCGAGGAGGGTGTCGACCGCAGGCCGTCGGCCAACGTGCGCAGGTTGATCCCCTCGTGCTGTTCCAGCAGGAACAGCACGCGCAGCTGTGACGCGGAAACGGGTGCGGTGGACGCCCGCCCCAGCAGCATCTCGAGCAATTCGGCCGCCGCGGTCGCCACACGCGCCGTCTCGTCCGAATGGTCGTGTCGAGAGGAGGTAACCCCGCTCACCGCCTTACTCTGACGCCCGAAGCGGCCGTCGGCCCCACGGCCGCGCCGTCACCACAATAGACGCTGTAAAAGCGGTTGATCCGACAGGCGGTCCGGGCCGTTCCGCGGACACGCACGAGGGTGCTCCCCGCCGCACCCCGCAGAGAACGGCTGAAGACATACTGTGAACGCATACGAGGAAGCCGAGCGCGCGCTGCGCGCCGCGCCCGCGCACGGGCTGCCGGACGCCATCCGCAGCGTGCTGGCAAGGCACTACCGGGCGAAATCCGTCGATCTGCTGATGGCCGACTACAGCCTGACCGTCCTGCAATCGGTGTCCGCGCTCCCGCACGCCATCGAACCCCTCTCCGTCGACAACAGTCCCCAGGGCCGAGTCTTCGGCGCGCAGGAGCCCGCGCGCGAGGAACAACGAGAGGCCACGGTCGTCCACCTCCCGGTGACCGTACGCGGCGACCGCCTCGGTGTACTCACCGTCACCCTTCCCACCGACGCCTGTCCCCCGGAGATCCTGGCCGAACTCGCCGACATCGCCGAGATGCTCGCCCACGCGGTGACCGTCGCCGAACGCGACACCGACCTCTACCTCCGGGCCCGGCGCAAGGACCGCCTGACCCTGGCGGCCGAGATGCAGTGGCAGCTCCTGCCCGGACGAGCCTGCAGCCGCGAAGAGTACGCGATCGGCGCCCAGCTCGAGCCCGCCTACGCCGTCCACGGCGACAACTTCGACTGGTCCGCCACCGCCGACCACCTCGTCCTGACGGTGACCAACGGCATGGGCGAGGGCATCGACGCCGCCCTGCTCAGCAACCTCACGATCAACGCCCTGCGCAACGCCCGACGCGCCGGCATCCCCATCGCCGACCAGGCGGCCCTCGCCGATCAGGCCGTCTTCGGCCGGCACCGCGGCGACGCCTACCTGTCCGTCCTGCTGCTGGACTTCGAACTGGCCACCGGGCGAGTCCAGGTGGTCGACGCCGGCTCCCCACGCCTGCTGCTCCTGCGTGAGGGCGCGGTCACCGCGATCGACTTCGACGCGCAACTGCCCCTGGGCATGTTCGAGGAGACCGACTACAGGGCGCAGGAATTCCACGTCCGACCCGGCGATCGGCTCGTGTTCGTCAGCGACGGCGTCCACGCGGTCGCCTCGCCGGCCGGCGAAGCCTACGGGGAACGCGCGTTGGCCCGGGCGATCAACGCCACCCGGCTGCTGCCGCCCGCCGAGATGCCCCGGGCGGTCCTGCGCGAGCTCACCGGTCATCGCGGACGTCCCGTCCCCGACGACGACGCCCTGGTCGTCTGCCTGGATTGGTACGGCAGGCCCGCCGCCGACCGGCCGGCAGCCGATGACTCCGGACGGCACCGCACCCACTCCTCCCCCTTCCCCGCACCACCTCACGATCCGCGGTGACGACGCGACGCGGCGCTCGGGCACGGGGGTGGGCGGGTGCGGTCAGTCGCCGATGAGCCGTCTCTTGGCCCGGGTGAACTCCTCGTCCGTCAGAGCGCCGTCGCGGTGCAGGACGGCGAGGCGCTCGAGCTCGTCGAGCATCGAGGGCCCATCGCCCTGCTGCCCGGGGGCGGTCGTTTCCTCGAGGGCGTGCCGCGGATTCGCGGCGTCGGCGACGGCTTCCCGCAGTTTTCCGACGAACGTCTCGATGTCGGTGACGTTCTCCCAACTGTGCGCGCCGCTCAGGGAGGTGACCTTCAGCACGGTCCCGGAGAGCCGGGACCTGGTGACCCCGATGTCGGTGATCCCCGCCAGGGGCATCGCAGCGGGGGGCCTGCCCTCCTTGACGTGGACCAGACGGTGGGTGGTGAGCACCAGGGTTCCGTTGGTCCACTCCTGACGGGCGCGGGCGGACGTCGCCCACACGGGGGCCTCACCGGGTACGGCGGTGTCGCCGACGGCCCGCGTCACGGTGTTCGCACCGTCGAGCCGGTCCAGCGCAAGGTCTGCGAGATCGCCCCAATCCATGATCATCGCCCTACCTTCGCGACTCGAACCCGCACGCGTGGACGGAGGGTGCGCGGTTGTCGTCCCTGCTCGCCCTGGGCGCGGCAACGACGACCGATCGCCGTCCACGCGGCGCCGGCGGCACATGCCACCGCAGCCTCGTGCCGGTGTCGACGGCCGTGTGGGGCGATCCCGTCGAGCCGTTGGTCACGTGGGTGGCCGTGATCGCAGCGATGGCGTTCGGGGCCGGTGAAGCCGGGGGTTCGGGTGGTGTGGGCTCGCATGGGACGCGCGCCTTTCGGTCCGTGAGGTCAGGGGTGGCCCCGGCCGCGTGGGTGGCGCGGCCGGGGAGCAGGTCGTTGTCTAGTCGGTGCGCAGCGCGGTGAGGACGTCGAGTTTCGCGGCGCGTCGGGCGGGCCACGCCGCCGCGAGGACGCCGACGATCGCGGCGAGGATGAGGAAGATCAGCACTCTGTCCCAGGGGATCACCACGGTGAGGTCCCTGGTGGAGCGGGCCATGCCCTTGGTGCCGCCGACGCCGGCGATCAGGCCCAGTGCGACGCCCAGCAGGCCGCCGAAGAGCGAGATGATCAAGGATTCCAGGCGGATCACCCGTCGGGTGCGCCGGCGGTCGAGTCCGATGGCCCGCATCATGCCGATCTCACGGGTGCGTTCGAACACGGACATGGCCAGCGTGTTGACCACGCCGAGCACCGCGATGACGATCGCCATCGACAGCAGGCCGTAGACGATGTTGAGCATGATGTCGAAGAGCTTGTTGAAGTCCTTGCGTACCTCCTTCGACGTTTGCACGTTGATGGCGGGGCTGTTGCCGACCGCCTTGCGCAGCGCGTCGCGCATCCCGTCCTTGTACTGGGGCGCGACCTTGGCCAGCAGGAAGTCGTCGCCGACGACGTCGATGTGCGGCGTCAGCGTCCGGAGCGAGACGGTGAGGGCGCCGAGCATCGGTGCTTGGTCGTAGATTCCGCCGATGGGCAGCTGGACTCGTTGTCCGTCCGGGAAGGTGACCGCGACGGACGTCCCGACCCGCCATTTGCGGTCGTCGGCGGTCTGCTTGGACACCAGCAGCCCGGTCGGGAGCGATTGCGGGCCGCCCTGGGTGAAGGTGGTCGCGAGCACTGAGAACGCGCTTGCCGGGTCGACCGCGGTGACGTTGTGTTCCTTGCCGTCGACACTCACCCGCGCCTCGCGGACGGGGCTGACGGCGGTGACGCCGGGCACCTTCGCGACGGTGGCGGCGATCTCCGGCGCCAGTGCCTGCCCTTCCGCCGAAGAACTGAGCACGAATTCGGCGGTGATGCCCTTGGACAGGGTGCGGTCGACCAGTTGCTTGAGCGATGTGCTGAAGACGGTCAGTGAGGTGACCAGCACCATGCCGATCATCAGGGCGGCCGCGGTGGCGGCGGTGCGGCGCGGGTTGCGGGCCGCGTTCTGGTACGCGAGCCGGCCCTCGACGGGGTACACGCGCTGGAGCAGCGCGCCGAAAGCGCGTACCGCGGGGGTGGCGATGAGGGGGGTGAGCACGATGACGCCGACCAGGATGATGCCCGCGCCGCCCATCACGGTGAACACCTTGGCGTTGCCGGTCGCCGAGCCCTTGATGCCGGCGAGGAGTACGGCGCCGCCGAGCAGCATCGTCACCGCGCCGGCGATGTTGCGGCGGCGCAGGCTCGACGTGCTGGGCGGCAGGTTGGTGCGCAGCGCCGCGACGGGCGGGATCTTGGCGGCTCGGCGTACCGGCAGCCAGGCGGCGAGGAGGGTGACGCCGATGCCGACGGTCAGGCTCCACAGGGCCGTCGCGGTGGTCACGATGGTCGGCCCCGGGGTGAGGTCGGCGCCGACGTTGTTGAGGATGCCGCGCAGGCCGACCGCGAGGCCGATGCCGATGACGAACCCGGCGAGTCCGGCGACGACGCCGACCGCGAGTGCCTCGAACATCACCGATCGGGTCACCTGTTTGCGGGTGGCGCCGATGGCGCGCAACAGGGCGAGTTCGCGGGTGCGTTGGGCGACGAGCATGGCGAAGGTGTTGGCGATGATGAAGCTGCCGACGAACAGCGCGATGCCGGCGAACACCAGGAGCAGAGTGCGCAGGGAGGCGATCTCCTTGTTCACCTTGTTCCGGTCGTCCTGGCGCAGCGTGTCGCCGGTGAGGGCTTCTGCTCCCTTGGGGACCAACGGGGCCACGGCGGCCCGGAGTTGCTCCTGGGTGGTGCCGGGTCGTGCGTTCAGGCGCAGTTCGCCGTAGACGCCGGGTTCCAGGTACAGCTCCTGGGCGGTGGCGGTGTCGAGGAGGGTGAGTGAGCCGCCGGCCTCGACGGCGGCGCTGTCGGTGGTGAAGACGCCGACGACGGTCTGGTCCAGTACGGGCCCGCGGGCGACGATCCGGATCCGGTCGCCGACCTTGTATCCCGCGGCCTTCGCGGTCTTGGTGTCGAGCGCGACCTCGCCGGCCTTCGCGGGCAGGCGTCCTGCGGTCAGTGTGTAGCGGGGGTCCTTTCCGTCGCGGCCGGGGACCGCGTTGGCGCCGGTCGCGCTCGACTTCTTCCCGACGAGCTTGCCGTTGCGGTCGACGACGGCGGTGAAGCCGGTGACATGGCCGGTGACCGACGCGACGCCGGGCAGCGCGCGCAGTTTCCCGACGAGGGGTTCGTCCAGGGGCGGGGTCTGGAGGTGCTCGACGGCGTACTTGGTGGCCCGAACATCGGCCGCGATGCCGCGGTGCTCACGCAGCGCGGCGTCCGTCATGGCCGCCTTCAGGGTGTCGCCGAAGACCAGGACGGCCGCCACGAACGCGACGCCGAAGACGACGGCGAGCGCGGTGAGGGCGAGGCGCACCTTGTAGGCGACAAGGTTGCGCAGGGATGTGCGAAGCAAGGTCGCGTCCTTCAGAGAGGGAGGGCGGAGACGGCGGCGGTGGTTTCGTCGGGTTTCCGGTTGAACGCGCGCATGCGCTCCAGCACCCGGTCGGGGGTGGGCGCGGCCATGTCGTCGACGATGCGACCGTCGGCGAGGAACAGGACCCGGTCGGCGTAGGAGGCGGCGACCGCGTCGTGGGTGACCATCACGATGGTCTGGCCGTTCTCGGTGACCGAGGCGCGCAGGAAGTTGAGGACTTCGGTGCCCGAGTGCGAGTCGAGGTTGCCGGTGGGTTCGTCGGCGAAGATGATCTCGGGGCGTCCGGCGAGGGCGCGGGCGCACGCGACGCGCTGTTGCTGTCCACCGGACAGCTGGGCGGGCCGGTGGTCGAGGCGGTTGCCCAGGCCGACGGTCTCGATGACCATGTCGAGCCACGCCGGATCCGCCCGACGTCCGGCGATGTCGAGCGGGAGGGTGATGTTCTCCAGTGCGGTCAGCGTCGGCAGCAGGTTGAACGCCTGGAAGATGAAGCCGAGTCGGTCGCGGCGCAGGTGGGTCAGCCCGGTGTCGTCGAGCGACGCGAGTTCGATGTCGCCCAGGCGCACCGAGCCCGAGGAGATCTTGTCCAGGCCCGCCATGCAGTGCATCAGGGTCGACTTGCCGGAGCCCGAGGGCCCCATGATCGCGGTGAACTCCCCGCTGCGGAAGCCGACGGACACGTCGTCGAGGGCGCGGACTTCGGTCTCCCCTTCGCCGTAGACCTTCATGAGGTTCGCGGCGATGGCGGCGTACGGCGCGTCCTGGCCGGACGGCGGACGTGAGTCGGCGACGCTTCGAGAGTGGCGGGGTGTGCTCATCGGGTTCTCCAGAGGTGGGGCCCGCGCCTCTATCGAGGCGCGGGCCGGTGCGCCCGGAAGGGCGAACCGAATAGTAGATCGACTAGTCGGTCTAATTTATGGGCGGGATGCGACGCCGACGTCCGCCACGCGGGGTAGGAACGGGTCAGCCTCAAGGTTGACGGAAGACCGTCGCGTCGTACGACGCGAGGCGGGCCCGGTCAGCCGGCCAAGGCGCGCGCGTGCACCTTCTCGACCGCCTGCCGCGCCGACACCATCGAGCCGTGCTGCCAGCCCAGCATGTTGCCGAGCCAATCGCCGGCGAAGAAGACCCTCCCGCTCGGGTCGGTGAGCGGCCGGAACGCCGGGGTGTTGACGGCGCCGTTGTTCTCTTGATCGGCTGCCTGCCAGCCGCCCTCGATGAACGGTTCGAGGCCCCACATCACCGAGATCGAACTCGCGAGTTCCGTACGGGCCTTCGCACCGTGCACCCGCTCGTTGCGATCGACCGCCTCGGCCGCCCGCCTGGCCGGTGACCACGACTGGATCGTCGTCTCCGCCTGTTCGAAGTAGGCGACCATCACGCCGCGTTCGCCGTGGTAGCCGGACGACGGGTACCACAGCGACCCGTCCCGCCCGTACGACGTGAGGCCGCCGTAGATCGCGTGGTCGTCCTCCCACCACCGACTGCGGTACTCCAGCCCGACCTTGCCGGGAAACTCCGCCATGAAGCCGCCCAGCAGGCGGACCACGTCGGTCGACAGCCCGGCGATGCGCGCCGCCACGCGCGGAGGCGTGGTCACGATGCAGTAGTCGACGTCGAGGGCACCACTCCTGGAGCCGCGATATTCGACCCGCGTGCCCTGCGGGCCGTCGGTGATGGACGTGACCTCGACACCGCATCGAATGCGCGGCCGACCGATGCAATCCGCCAGGGCCTCGACGATGCGGTCCATGCCGCCGACCGGTTGAAGCAGCGTCGACGCCATGTCGAAGCCGGCGTCCAGGTACCAGTGCCGCGAGAGCTGTTCCGAGAACACGCGATCCAGCGAGCCCCGCGGGGGCAGCGGTTCACCGGGGAATCCTGCCGCGCCGGGGTGCACCGCGAACCCCCGCCGCCGCGGGTCGGCCGCGTAGGCGCCGTCGGCGCCGAGATCGCCCATGGTCCGCAGGAACCCCAGCAGACGTTCCTTGTCGGCCGCGGTCAACTGCCGGTCGAGGGAACCCTGGTTCGTCACCTTGGCCAACAGTTCGGCGACCACGCCGTACGCGTCCGCCCGAGCGGTCTGATAGCGCATCCGGTCCGGCCGGTTCGGGTCGAACACGAATGTGTTCGCGTTCGACACCGAGAACACCTCCAACGGCACGTGCAACTCGCGGCAGTAGTCCGTGCTGACCGACCACTGCGGCAACATCGCCGGTCCGGCGTTGAAGTACTGGCCCGGCGCGAAACCCGCCCGCTGCGTCACGCCGTTCTTGTCGGTCAGGGTGTCTCCGGCACGCACCGTGAGACTGCGACCGCCGATCCGAGGGCGCGCGTCCAGCACCGTCACATCGTGGCCGGCCTTGCGCAACTCGTACGCGGCGGTCAACCCCGCCACTCCGGCGCCCACCACCGCGACGCTCGCCGCGCTGCGGCCGGTGAGCGTGAAGTCGGACTCGCGCGGCGCACGGAAGGGCGGAGTGGCAGCGCTCGCCGACGTCGGCGCGAGCCCGAGCGCGCCCATCGCGGTCAACGCCGCCCCGGCTCCGCCCACCGCGCCCACGGCCTGTAGGAATCCGCGACGGCTGGTAGGCCGGCCGGGTCGTCGGGGGTCAGTCATGGATGTGCCTCCTCTGGAACGAAGATGTCGATTGATAGTTCGACGGGTCGGTCTATTATTAACCCAGTCACGCCCGGCACATCAAACAGCTCGGGTCGCCCAGGTAAGGTAGGCAGGCCATGCGCACAGTCGACCCGGCCAAGCACGCCGCCAAACGTCGCCAGATCCTCGAAGCCGCCGCAGCCTGCTTCGCCGACAAGGGCTTCCACGGAACCCGGACCGCGGACATCTGCGCACGCGCCGGCATGAGTCCCGGGAACGTCTTCCACTACTTCCCCAGCAAGCACGCGATCATCGTCGCGCTGGTCGAACAGGAGGGAACCGATACCGCGACCTACCTCGCCGACCTGGCCCGCGCCGAAGACCCGCTGGCCGCCCTGTTCGACCTGATCGACGCGGTGGTGCGCCTGGCGGCCGACCCCGCCTACGCGGGCCTGACCCTCGACACCGCCGCCGAGGCCCGGCGCGACGAGGGCATCGGCGCCCTGGTGGCCCACAACGACCGCCAACTGCGCGCCGGCATCGCCGACTTGCTGCGCCGCGCCGCCGCGGCCGGCCGAATCGACGACACCCTGGACCCGGACGGGGCCGCGACGTGGGTGGCCGCCCAGATCGACGGCCTCTTCGCCCGAGTCGCCACCGACCCGGACTTCGCACCGCTGGACCAGTCCCCGATGCTGCGGCTCCTGCTCACCCGGTTCCTGGGGGCGGAACCCGCCTGAATCGGCCGCGCGGCTCCGCGTCGTGACTTTCGGGCCGTGGCCACCAGGTACGACAAGCGGGCCTACGTCATCCAGGGCACCGTCACCGTCGCCGCGATCCGGCTCCGGCTCCGGCTTCGTCCATGATCCGCCGGACGGCACGTGGCGGTGAGGCGCTCGAAAACCAGTGGAGCAGCGCCGCTGCGCGCCATTACCGTGCTGCCGAACCCAGTCGTCTAGTCAAGGACGCGCCGTTGTACACCCTGTGAGACCTCCCGAGCGCTGAATCGTCGCGCGTCGCGCATGTGCGCCGCGCTCTTTCTTGCTGCGGACTTCTCACCGGAACCGGTGTACTTCTGTGCTCAAAACCTGGGTGGTCGTACCCACCTGCCTGCCGCTCGTCCGCCGCCGCTGCCACACGTGCGCGCGCGAGCACTTCCGGCCAAGCGGTAAATTTCGCGTCAACGCGAACCACAAGCTCATCGACGCCTGGCTCCTCGCGCTCTGTACCGCGTGCGGGGAAACGGCAAGGCTCACGGTCCTGGAGCGGGTGCATGTGCGCTCCATACGACCCGAGTTGCTGGACCGGCTGCATGACAACGACCCCGGCCTGACAGCCGAGCTGCTCCAGGATCCGGTCGTGCGGCGCCGTAATCGCATCGCCCTCGACTGGGACAACGCCTGGCGCCTCGACACCGACGGATCAAATCACCCGGACCACGAGGTGATCGACGTCTCGGTCCGCTTCGCGGCGCGGATCCCTGTCCGACCGGTGCGACTGATCGCCGAAGGTTGCGGTCTTTCCCGGGCCGAGGTCGACAGACTGATCGAGGAGGGGAAACTCGTTTCGGCGGTACGGCTGAGCGGCAAGCTCTCCGGCGACTTCACCTTCACGCTCAAGCGCTGAGCCCTCCCGGGAACCAGGGGCCTGTCCGGCACGATCCGCCGGACAGGCCCCGACCTTGCGGTGCCGGGCCGAACCGGGACCCCGGTTCCCATGGCGGGCGAACTTCAATTGTTGACGGCCGCTGCGATCCGCAGGGCGACCTGGGCCGGTGTGAGGTGCGTGGTGTCGACGACCTCGGCCTCGCCGTGTAGCCACGTGCGGGCCGCCTCGGCGTAGGGATCGAGGTATTTGAGGCGGAATGGGGAGGGACCGAGAAGAGTGTCCCCCTCGATGCGCCCGCGGAGGGTCTCCTGGTCGGCGTGCAGCACGAAGTGCCGCACCGGGATGGCATGTCGGGCGAGGCCCGTGCTGATCTCGCGCCAGTACTGCTCGACCAGGACAGTCATGGGCATCACCAGAGTGCCGCCGGTGTAGTCGAGCACGCGGCGAGCGGTCTCGACGACGAGTTGGCGCCACGGCGGCCAGTGCTGGAAGTTGTCCGTCCCGGGCAGCCCCGGCGTGATGTCCATCAGTGTCTCGCCGACCTTTTCGGCATCGAACACCCGTGAATCCGGGATCAGTTGCTGCACCAGTGCACTGGTCGTCGTCTTGCCCGCGCCATGGGTGCCGTTGAGCCATACGATCATGGGATCCGACCCTAGTGGTGCTTGGTCAGCTCGAGTGTGCGGTTTGTCGTGACCGTATGCAGCGGTATTGCCGGATCGGCCGAGAGGGAGCCTGACGTCCCCTCCATCATCGGACGGGCATGAGGGCGGCCCCCGGGCCTCAAGCTGCGGACGGCGCCTGATGCCCGGGGGCCGGGATTGGTGTGGCCCAGGGCTTCCCGTTCAGGTTGCCGGGCACACACCGTGCGGATGCGTGGCTCACGCCCTTGTCTCGGGCGCCGAGGTCCACGTTCCCAAGGAGATCTCGGCGGTGATGCCCGGTCCGAAGCCGGCCATGATGCCGCGCTGGCCATGGAGGGTCGACGCCTCGTCGAACATGCGGGCCAGGGCGTCGAGTAGCACCGCGCTGGCGATGTTGCCGTACTCGGTGAGCGTGGCCCGGCTGAAGCGGAACGCTTCGGGCGGCACGTCGAGGAAGCGGCTCAGGTCGTCCAGGATGCGCGGACCGCCGGCGTGGATGATGTAGAAGTCCAGCTTGCCGACGTTCCACCGGTGCTGTTCCGCGAGGGCGCTCAGGGCCGGGGCAAGTGGCTCCATGGTTCCGGGCACGCGCTTGTCGAGCTGGAAGTGGAAGCCCGTGGACCGGACCGCGTAGGAGATCCATTCCTGGGTGTTTGGGATGATGTACGACCCGTTGCGTTCCAGACGGATTCCGGTGCCGCCCTGGCCCCGGACCACGACGGCGGCGATCCCGTCGCCGAACAAGCCGTTGGACAGCAGGGACCCCACACCCAGGTCGGTGGGCTGGTAGCACAGCGAGCAGAACTCGCAAGCGATCACGAGCACGTTGCGGTTGGGGTACGCCGTGCAGAAGTCGTGCGCCCGGTTGACGGCTGCGCCACCTGCCGCACAGCCCAGTTGCGCGATCGGCATCTGCCGTGTCTCCGGCCGAAAGCCCATCGTGTTGATGAGCCACGCGGTCGGCGGAGGCATCATGAAGCCGGTGCAGGAGACGTAGATGATCAAGTCGATCTGCGACGGCTCGAGTTCCGCATGGTCCAGTGCCCGGCGGACAACAGCCGGGACGCGGGCCTTGGTCTGCGCCTCGTAGATTTCGCTGCGCGCATCGAACCCCGGGTGTTGCAGCACCTTTTCGATCGGCTGGATCAGATGGCGTTTCCGAACCCCGGTGTGTTCGATCAGACGGAGGATCAGATCGAGCTGCGGATGGTCGCCGTGCAGCCGTTGTGCCAGTTCGAGGGTTTCGTCGTTGGTGATGACGTATTCGGGAACTGCGATTGCGGGCTTGCAGAGTACCGCCATGGATCTCCTCCTAGCGGACGATGAACCACACGACCGAGCCCTGACCGGATGCGGGGGCACGTGTCGGTAACCACTGCGGCACCGTGCGTGGGGCGACACGGAACAGACTTTTTGGTTGCGGCGCCGAAGTTTCGATGCCCTGGATGGGCATGGACGGACCGATCGACGAATGCGCTGAATTCTCACCGTATGCGCGGATGAATTTCGGCCGTACCTTCGATCGGCCCGGAGATCACGCTACGACAGGCGGGTGAGGGTCGCACGTCGGACGGAGAGCGGAGTCCGGGAGCCCCGGAATCTTCCGGGTTTCCGCCTTTCGAGGATCGATGCGGCACTCGTTCGTCCTCGGCCACGGCGGGCGGACCGCCCGTGCCCGGCGCTGCCCAGCGCGTGCACGACCGGCCCGCCGAGGAGCCGCCCCACGGCGGGAGACGCACCGCTGCGGGGCGGCTGTCACCCATCCCGCGGACCGGTGATCACCACTCGGGGCGAGCCGCCCCCGCTCCGTCGCGCGGTGCGAGCCACGGAGCCGGACACGGGGGCCGCCCTGCCGCCAGGCATCGACTCACCTGCCAGGCGGCGCCTGGGCCGCGCGCGGCAGTCGGGCGCTCCTGCGCCAGGGCCGGACCCGGGCCACAGCACGGTGGGTCTCCACGGGCGTCGCCTCATGGGTGGCCCTGATCGCGTGCTGCGGTTGCACGAAGAGCCTGATGCCTTGCCGGCGCGTCGACGTCACCAGGCGACGGGCAGTGCGAGCGGATAACGCCAGATCGATGTCTTGTTCCAGGCCACTTCTTCGGCCGGCTTTGCCAGCCGGAGGTCAGGGAAGCGTTTCAGGAGGGTTCCGAGTGCGACTTGGAGCTCTGTGACGGCGAGCGGGGCACCGAGACAATGGTGGCCACCCCAGCCGAAGGTCATATGGGGCGGAGCGACGCGTTCCAGGTCCAGCTCGTCGGGCCGGTCGAACTTCCCGCCGTCCCGGTTGGCCGTCAGGTAGGAGACGTGCACGATGTCTCCCGCTCGGATCTTCACCCCGCTCAGTTCCACGTCCTCGGTGGCGACGCGGGGAATGCCGACGCCCTTGCGGAAGGGGATGAAGCGCAGCAGTTCCTCGATGGCCTGCGGGAGCATCTCGGGGCGGGCACGCAACATGGCCAGCTCCTTGGGACGCGTGAGCAGGGTGTATGCGATGTTCCCGATCTCGTATGTGGTGGTGTCCTGGCCGGTGATGAGCAGGACCATGGCCATGACGGTCAGTTCTTGATCGTTGAGGAGCTCGTCCCCGTCGCGGGCGGCGGCCAGCGCGCTGATCAGGTCGTCACCCGGGTTCTCGCGCCGGTGCGCCGTCAGCTTCGCGAAGTAGGCGCGGAGATCGGCCTTGGCGCGTACCGCGTTGTCCCGGTTGTCGATGCCGACGTCCATCATGGTGCGCGCGTGGGCGCGCAGTCGAACGTGGTCACCCTCGGGAATGTCGAGGACCTCGCAGATGGTGGTCAGGGGCAGGGGGGCCGCGAGGTGCTCGAAGAGGTCGGCGGGGGAACCGTGCTCCTCCATCCGGTCCAGCAGCTCATCCACGACATGCTGGGTACGGACCCGCATGCGTTCCATGTGGCGCGGCGCGAAACCCTTGGAGATCAGGCTGCGCAGGCGGCTGCTGGCCGGTGGGTCCATCACATTGATCGCCTCGTCCTGAACGATGGGTTCAGGGGTCATCCGGGGGAAGTTCCGGCCGATGATGGCGCTGCGGCTGAAACGCCGGTCGGTGGTCACCGTGCGTACGTCGTCATAGCCGGTGACAAGCCATGCTTCCCCGTCGCCGTGGGGCAGCCGGATGCGGGCAACGGGTTCGTCGTTCTGCAGTTGCTTGAGCAGCGGATCGAATTCGAGGGCCTCGGCATAGTCGAACGGACAATTCCGCGGCGTGGAGGCTGGTTCCATACGGGGCTCCGGATATCGGATCTGACGGATGGTTCGGTACCTATCGGGATGAACAGGTCACAGGTACCCGATCGTCTTCCGAGGCACGCACCGCTCCGGGGCAATTGTCCATGGGGATTTGACCATCCCGGTGATGCGGAAGGTTCTGGCCCGTGGAACTGCACCGGCTCGCCGTTCCCGGCGGGCCATATGGGCCGTCCGGGTGGTGGAGATCCCCACCACCCAGTCCAGGCCGCGTGCCTCCAGGCCCGGGCGGAACGCGGCGGCGTCGCCCTACCCGGCGTCGGCGACGGCCAGGGGTACGTCGATGCCCCGGGAGAGGGCCTCGTCGAGCATGTCCGGGGCCAACTGCCACTTCTCGACGTGGCCGACGTCGTCGGGGATGCCGCACGCGGCGCGACGGGCGACCTCGGCCGGGTCGGCGTCCGGCGAGGCCGGGTCCCAGCCCCTGGGCAGGAACAGCCGCCGGTCCATCGCCGTCGAGGCGTGTCGGGAGGCCATGTGCAGCGATACCCCGACCCGGCAGTTGGTGACCTTGCCCGCGGTGCCGGTGTACTGCCGCGAAACGCACGGCGAGGCGGCGCCGTCCTCAAGGAACCCGGTGTTGTGCCCGTACAGCGACGACGCGCGAGGGGCGGGTGCGCGGGAGCCGCGCGCCCGCCCCTCGTACCCCGCTACGCCCGGACCGGGTCCGGTGCCGCGTCCGGGCTGCTCGGTGCCGGAGTCGGCGCGGTCGACGTGCCGCTCTTGACCAACGCCATCACCGCGATCCCGGCGACCACCCCGACGACGCCGGCCAGTGTCACCACCGCGTCCAGCCCCGAGACGTAGGCATGTTGCGACGCCTCTTGCCCCGCCCCCGTGCGCAGCGTCGGGATCGTTCCCCCGCGCCCACCCGCGAGGGCCTCGGCCGCGTCATGCGCATCGCCGATTCCGGCGTCATTCAAAACCGACTCGGCCTTGCTCCGAAACACCACACCTGTGAGCGCGATCCCCAGAGCGAAGCCGAGTTGACGCAACGTGTTGAGCGCCCCACCGGCCATGCCGGCCTGCTGCGGCGGGACCACGCCCAAAACCGCCCCGGACAGCGCGGGCGTACCGAGCCCCACTCCCACCCCCGAGACGGCCAGGCCCGGCACGAGGGCCGTCCAGTCGTCGCCCGCGCTCGTGAGGCCGAGCAGCAGCGCGCCGATGCCGATCAACACCAGCCCGCCGCCGATCATCCAGCGCGGTGCGACCCCCCGCAGCTGCAGCCGCCCGGCGAGTGCCGCGACGACGAAGGCCGTGCCCGCCATCGGGGACAACATCAGTCCGGCCTTCACGGGGCCGTGGCCGAGCTGCGACTGGAGCCACACCGACACCTGGGGGAAGTACGCGAACGCCGAGAACTGCAGGGCGAGTCCGGCCAGCAGGATCCCGCTGAAGGAAGGGTTCCGCAGCAGCCGGAGGTCCAACATCGGCGCCGCGACCCGGCTCTCGATCACCACGAAAGCGATCAAGGCCGCCGCCGCGCCACCCAGCGCGAGCCACACCCCCATGTCGCTCCAACCGCTCTCCCCCGCCCGGATCAGGCCGTACGTCAGCACCCCGGCCGCTCCTGTGAACGCCGCCATCCCCGGCAGGTCCACCCGCGTACCCGACACCCCGCGCGACTCCCGCAACATCCGCGACGCGAGCACCAGCGTGACCACGCCGACCGGGATGTTGACCAGGAAGATCGACCGCCACCCCACCTGCTCGGTCAGGATTCCGCCGACCACCGGCCCCAGCGCGGCCGACGCGCCCGAGACGGCACCCCACACGCCGAACGCGATGCCCCGGTCACGGCCCTGGTACGCCGAACCGATCAGCGCGATCGAGGTCGCGAAGATCGCCGCGGCGCCGATGCCCTGGAGCACCCGCGCCGCCACCAGCGTGCCGATGCCGGGCGCGAGCCCGCACAGCAGCGAGGCCAGAGTGAAGACCAGCACGCCGAACAGGTACACCTTCCTGCACCCGATGATGTCGGCGAGCGCACCGGCTCCGAGCAGGAGTGCGGCCAGTGCGAGTGCGTAGGCGTCCATCACCCATTGCAGATCGGCGTACGACGACCCCGTGCTGTTGGCTATGTCCGGCAGTGCGACGAGCACCACCGTTGTATCGATGAGGAGCATGAACGCTCCCAGGCTCACCGCGATGAGCGGCCCCCACTTACGCATGGTGCGCTTTCCTTCCGGAAGTTCCGTTGCGCGCACCACCATGCAATGAGTGCCCGGAGGCCACCTATCGACCGGAAATTCAAATGGTTCCATTCGAGGACATAACGCACGTGTCGACCACCGAAGCAGCCGCGAACGACGCGTGGTTGGTGCTGTCCGCGGCAAAAGGACCGGCGTTGTGTGGGTTCGGGCTGCGGTCTCGGGACGTCGGGCTTCGCCGGTGTCGTCGAGCGGCACGCGCGCTTCCGGATTCGGCGGCTGCTCGCGTTCGGCGAGCCGCCTGAGCTTGGCGCGCGCCCTGGACAAGTCGGGACCGGACCGTGCCGACCGGTACGCCGAGTGCTTCGGCGGCGGCCGAGTCCAGGCCGGCCCACACGCACAAGGCGATGACGTCGCGTTCATGACGGCGCAGCGCGCCGAGCAGCGACTGGACCGGGCGATGGTGCGGGTGTCGTCGATCCGTTCGACCAACACGTCGGCGAAGTCGGGCACCACCTGCTCGCGCGGCAGCCTGGCGAGCACCGCCTGATGTCGTCTGTTCGTCCGGCGGTTGTCGTGGGTGACGTTGCCGGCCACGCCGAGCAGCCACGGCCGCAGCGACCCGCCGTCCTCGGCGACCCTGCCGCGCAATCGCCACGCCTCCGGAAAGGTCGGGGCCACCACGTCCTCGGCGAGCGCCCAATCGCCGATCAGACGGAAGGCGTGGTTGTAGACGGATCCGGAGTGCTCGACGAACAACTCCTCGAAGGCGCGCGGATCTCCGGCTCTCACCCCCAACCCATGGGGGAAATACGCCTAACGTGTCGGCGTCTCGCCGGAAACGGCGACGCCGGCCCGGTGGAAGTCCTGCACGGCCGCGGCGGTCGTGTCCGAGGCGACGCCGACCGAGTAGTCCAGGAGTACGCGCGCGCGAAACCCCGCCGCGACGGCGTCCAGCGCGGTCGCCCGTACGCAGTGGTCGGTGGCGATACCCACCACGTCGAGGTCCTCCACCCCACGAGCACGCAGCCAGTCGGCCAAGGGGGCGCCCTGGGCATCGAAGCCTTCGAAGCCGCTCTTGGAGGCGCTGTGGGCGCCCTTGAAGAAGACGGCGTCGACCTTGCCACCGGTGACGACCGGGGCGAAGCCGGGATGGAACTCGCCGCCCGCCTCCCCTACCACGCAGTGGACCGGGAAACTGTCCCGGAAGTCGGGGTCGTCGGAGAAGTGGGTTCCCGGGTCGATGTGGTGATCCCGGGTGGCCACGACGTATGCGTAGTCGCCGCCCGCGCTTCGCTCGACCAGATCGGCGATCGCCGTGGCCAGGCGCGCCCCACCGGCGACGGGAACGCTGCCTCCTTCACAGAAGTCGTTCTGCACGTCCACCACGATCAAGCCCCGGCTCATCACGGTCACCCTTTCGCCCGACGAAACAACAGGAAGACGACGTCGCGCCGGAACAGCACGGACGGTTCCTCGTCACCCCCGCGTTCTACCAACCGTCTCGCCACCGCCGCGGGCTCGACAGGCCCGCCTCACCCACACAGCCGACGAATTTCACCCCGGACCCGACGGTTCCGCGGCGAACACCGCGGTGCCGTGGCCGCGGGGGAGAATGTCGGCGGGGTGGTGCCGCGGCCGGTCGGGTCGTGGGCCGTCGCCGACTTGCACCCGCCGATCGCGCCGGCGATCGTGGCTCGCCGGGTCGGTGTCCGAGTCGCCGGACCGACTGCGGCCGAAGCTCCGGCCGAATGGCGAACCGCGCTCGCGGCTCCGGGAGTCGCACGGCACGGTGGGCTTCCGGAAACAACTGTAATCGGCCGAATGGCGTCTGTTCGCGGGTGGGTGAACGTCAATAGGCTGAGCGACCTTCGCGTTCTGGGGAGGTCTCGTGAACGGTCTCCGTGCGTTCATCGTCTGCCTTGTCGTCGCGTGTGCCGCAGTGGTGTCCCCGGTTGTGGTGGTCTCCCCCGCCGCGGCCGTGCCGCGGAGCTGGTCGGCGCTGCCGGTGCCGGCGGCGGCCCCACCGGTGATCGTGTCCGATCTCGCCGCCCGCGGGCCGGGCGAGGCGTGGGCGACGGGGTACGAGTACGCCGCCGATGAATGGCGGCCGATCTTGTACCGGTGGGACGGCACGACGTGGAGCCGGGACACGACCATCCCCGGCGCCGGTGAGCCGGGCTGGCTCGGCAAGATGCAGTTCGTCGGCGAGGAAATGTGGATCCTCCACAGCCGCGCGGGGGTCGTGGAGATCCTGCGCCGATCGGCGGGCGGGTGGAGTGCCGTCCCGCTGCCGCAGGAACTGTGGACCTATCAGGACTTCGCCGCGGTACCGGGTGCCGCGTGGGTGATCGGCGAGGACGACACCGGACTGAAGGTGTTGCGCTACGACGGTTCCGGCTGGACCACCCAGTCCACCCCGGACGGTGTGCTGTACCTGATGGGGATCACCGCGCGTACCGCCACCGACGCCTGGGCTTGGGCGGACACCGACACCGGGACCACCGTCCTGCGCTGGGACGGCACGGCGTGGCGGGACGCGAAGGTATCGCTGCCGCCGAACAGCAACGTGCACACGATCATGCTCGAACCGTCCGGCCGGGTCACGATCGGCGGCAGCCGGTATACCGACGGCGTGGCCCGCACGTACCTGATGACCGGGAACGGGCACGCCTGGCACACCACTTACCCACCGTTGGGCGACACCGACACCGAGGCCATGGTGCGCGGTCCGGACGGCGCGCTGTGGCTGCCGGTGCGCAGCGACCGCGCGTTCCAGTCCCGGTACGCACGGGTGGACGGCCTGCGCACCACCTTCTCCTACGGCCCGGAGCGCACCAACGCGATCGACGTCAAACCGCGTGCGCTCGCGAGAGCGGGGTCCTCACTGCTGTCCTTCGGGACCGTCGAGATCTACGGCTCGAAACCGAACCTGATGAGCGAGCGGCTGGGAGGCTGACCATGGCACGCAGACTTCTCGTCGCGGCCCTCGCCGTCGCCGTGACCATCGCGACGACCATGGGCTCGGCCGGGGCGGAACCCCCGTCCTGGCAACCCGTTCCGGTCCCGGCACAGGTACGTCCACAGGCCGGGCTGAACGAGGCCGTGGCGTTGGGGCCGGACCGGGCGTGGGCGGTGGGTGCCGACGCCGTCGGTCGCGAGGCGCCGGGCTTCCCGCTGATACTGCGCTGGGACGGAAGCGCGTGGCAGCGGCAGAGCCTGCCCGGGATCGGTTGGCAGGGAGAGTTGCTGTCCATCGCCGCGACCTCACCGACCGCGGTCTGGGCGGTCGGCCGCGACTCGGCGGGCGGCGCCCACCTGCTCCGCTTCGACGGCATCGCCTGGTACGAGAGCCGGCCGCCGCGCGGTGTCGCGCTGACCAAGGTCGTCGCCGGCGGCGGT
Organism: Embleya scabrispora DSM 41855; assembly: GCF_000372745.1. Lineage (GTDB taxonomy): Bacteria > Actinomycetota > Actinomycetes > Streptomycetales > Streptomycetaceae > Embleya > Embleya scabrispora. The sequence goes on from NZ_KB889674.1 coordinate 80,846, forward strand.
GAGACCTGGCTGATCGGTTCGCGAAACGGCGCGCAGGTATTGCTGCGCCGGCACGGGAACGGCTGGCGGGACGTGCCGGTGCCGCCGGGATTCGTGTACGGCCTGCACATCCTGGCGGCCGACGACGTCTGGGCCGCGGGCGCCACCGACTCGGGTGCGACCGTGTCGCACTGGAACGGGCAGACGTGGCGGCAGACGATCGTGGACGGGTTCCCTCGGTCGGCCGTGGGCAGTGTGCTGGCGGTCTCGCCGACGGAGGTGTGGGCCGGTGGCACGGCCGGGTTCGTCGGCGGGCCGCCGGGCCGGCCGATTCCGCCACTGCTGGTCCGCTGGGACGGGCAGGCGTGGAGCAGGGTGGCCGTGCCCACCGACTTCGGCTCGATCAGCTCACTGGCACCCACCACTTCCGGCGCGCCGATCTGGGTCTCGGTGGCCCGCTCGCAGAAGTGGGGCCCGCCGGGCAGCTATCCGCCGCTTGTCCCCGGGCCGGATTTCCTTGCCTGGAACGGACAGTCGTTCACCGAGTACAGCGAACCGGCGGTGGCCGGGGAGGGCGATTCCCGGGTGTTCCTGCTGGCACCGGTACCGGGCACGGCGACGGTCTGGTCGGTCGGCCGCGCCGACGGCCCCGAGGGCACCTTCGCCGCACGCGTCCTGCGCTTCGGCTGAGATGACGAACGGGGCTCCGCCCGAAGTGGACGGCCGAGTTCGTGAGATCGGCCGCCGCCGAGTCGCGTGCGGTTGGTCATCCCACCCGCCGAGGCGTTCGGCGCCACGCGGCCGAACGAGACCCTCGTGTATGTCGTCGACCTGCCGGCCGCGAGCCGATCAGGGCGGCTGCCGCGTCTTCGGCCGGTCACCGAGGTCTTGTTGGGGTCGGGCCCCGGCGAAAAGTGGCCACGCACGCGATGCACTACCTCCATGTGGGCGATCGTTGTCCCTCGCGCGCGGGGAACACGCCATTTGTCCCGCGGTGCACGCGGAGTTCCCGGCGTTCGGGTCGTGCTTCGGCATGTGCCGGCGAGGGATGGGTAGGGACCCGGGCATTGTCGGGACCGAGCCGAGGAGATTGCATGACGGCATTGCCGCGCCGAATACGGCGTCCCCTTCCGCGTAGCGGCGGCATCCTCGACGGTCGCTACCGCCTGGGGCAACTGCTGGGCGCGGGCGGTACCGCCGATGTCTTCCGGGCCGTCGATCTGCGACTGCGGCGGGAGGTCGCGGTCAAGATCTTCCAACCCGGTACGTGCGCGGTGACGGCGGAACGGTTCTGCCAGGAGGCGGTGCTGCTGGGTCGGTTGACGCATCCTGCCCTCGTCACGGTGCACGATGTCGGTTGGCACGAGAGTTGCACATATGTGGTGATGCGCCTGATCAGGGGCGTCACCCTGCGGGAGCACATACTGGACGGCCCGCTGACGAGCGACCGGGTGGCAAGGCTCGGCGTGCGACTGGCCTCGGCGTTGGAACACGTACACGCGGCCGGCATCGTGCATCGGGACGTGAAGCCGTCCAACGTCCTGATCGGTCCCGGCGACGCCGCGTACCTGGCGGACTTCGGGGTCTCGCGTCTCGTCGACGAACCCACCCGCTCCACACCCGGCACGATCGTCGGCACCATCCCCTACCTCGCGCCCGAACAGATCCTCGGCCAGGGCTCCGGGCCCGCGTGCGACGTGCACGCCCTCGGCCTGGTTCTGCTTGAGGCACTGAAGGGCGAACGCGAATATCCGGGAGCCTCCCTCGATGCCGCCCTGACGCGCTCACTGCGCTCGCCGCACATCCCGTCCTACGTGCCCGGCGAACTCGCCTCCGTGATCGAGGCGATGACCCGAACCGACCCCGCCGCCAGGCCCGGCGCCGCCGACTGCGTCCGCCTGCTCGAAGCCGCCGCGTCGTCCACGCCCACGTCCGGCGCGCCGCGCGTACCCGAAGCCACGACCCGCCACGCGTCCGTCGGCGAGGTCTCCGCGTCCGCCTCGGCCTCGACCTTGGCCGCATCCGGTACGAAGGTGGTGCGGCGGAGACGACATCGCCTGCTGACCACAGGGGTGGTCGCCGGCATCATCCTGGGCGCGACCGGGGCGACCATGGCGGTTCTCGACAACCACGCCGCCCCGGACGCGGACAACAGCCGTCCGGCACCGACCACCGAGCCCCTCCCACCTTCCACACAGTCCCTGCCCCCGCCCGCGGCGACCCCGACGACGGCTTCCACCCCCACGCCCTCGGCGCTACCCACGCGCGCGATCGCTCCCCCTCCGCCCCGGGGCACGACCCCCTTCGTCGACAACCAGGTCTCCTCCCCCACCGGCGACGAGTCCCCGACCCGAGGCTCGAACAGCAAGGAGCCGAAGATCGACCCCAAGACCAAGGAGAAGAAGAACAAATCCGGTGAACCTCCCGACAAGGCGGAGAAGTAGACCCGGACCGGACCCGACCCGCCCCGGACACTGGACCCGACCCGCCTCGAACGACGGCCGGAATGCCGTCGGCTGGACGGCTTTTGCCGCCTCGGGTCAGCCGCCCCGAGCCGGCGGCGGCTCCGTGGCGCCCTTGCCCATCGACGACTTCGTATGTGCATAGCGGCCGTAGAGGTGGCCGATCTTCAGGCCCAGGTGCAGGGCGAGACGGTCGCTGCCGCGGGCGAGGTTCACCTCGCCGATCTCCTCGATCCTGGCCAGCCGGTGGTAGAGCGTGGTGCGGTGTACGAGCAGTTGCTCGGACGACGCCTTGACGTCCCCGGCAAGGTCCAAAAACGTCTCCAGTGTGTCCAGGAGTTGGCCGCCGGCGTCGTGCTTCGCGAGCTTGTCCAGGGCCGGATGCAGCAGGTCCAGGGCCGCCTGTTCGACGTTGAGCTCCGCCAGCAGGCGGTAGATGCCCAGTCGGGACCACTCCACGATCGGATCGAGGCCGAGCACCCGGCTCACGCGTACCGCCTGTAGCGCCTGCCGGTACGAGGACTGGGCGTCGACCAGGGCCGCCACCGGATCGCCGATGCCCACCCGCGCGCTGCGGACGGTGTCGCGGCCGAGGCCGTCGAGATAGTCCGCCTGCACCTGGGCGGCCAGGTCCGTCGCCCGCAGGTCCCGGTCGACGGCGACGACCAGGAGTGCGTGGTGGGGCCTGGTCAGGTGCAGGCTGCGCCGGGTGGGGAGCAGCCGCCGGGCATGGGTCAGCGCCAGGTCCGCGGTCGCGGTCCGGTCCGCCTCGCCGGCCGGTTCCGAGGTGTCCAGAACGAGTACTTGGACCGGGCGGTCGATCTCCAGCAGCGCGTCCTCGGCGAGGCCGCTGACTGCCTGGGTGCGGATGGCGGCGTCGTCGTTGAGCAGGTCGCGCAGAAGTTCGCGCCCACGGGCACTCTGCAGGTCGGACACGAGACCGGCGCGGTAGATGACGTCGGCGGCCTCCGAGGCCGACTGTTCGGCGAAGTCCAGCTGCTCGTGTGTCAGCGATCCGTCGGGGTCGATGATCCACAGGTAGCCCAGGTGGAGGGTGCGGAAGCGGATGGGCACGCACACCCGGCTGAGCATCTGCAGGTCCGAGTTGGCCGGCAGCCGCACCCAGCCGGTGGCGTGTTGGATGCCGTGCCGGTGCCCCCACCCGATGGCCTCGTCGTTCGCCCGGCGGCGCAGGATGGACGCCAGCCGTTGTTCGTCGACGGCGCCGTAGTGAGGGCTGTGCGACTGCAGCCGCATCCTCGTGTCGTCGATGGCCACCGACCGTCCCAGCCGCTCGCCGACCCGATCGGTGAGCCGTTGCAGCTCACTCATGCGATCAGTGTGTATCGGACGTCAACCCCTGTCGGTCGTGAGGTGGCCGGGATCGCGGCACCCTGCGCGGGTGCCGCTGCCGGCACGTGGTCATCCGGCCGGCGATACCACCGGCTCGGCCGCGCCGCCGACATCGCGGACATCGCCGAGTGCGGAAGCGCGGGAGCGTTCGAAGAACGCCCGTACACGCGCGGCCGGTCGAGCATCGGGGCGCCCCTCAGCGCCGGGCCGGCATCGCGGCCAGGACGGACCGCTCGGTGGGGAACGTGCCGGGCGCGAAGCGGTCGAGCCGGTAGTCCGCCGGGTCGATCCAGGTGCTGCCGCCGTCGAGGATCAAATCCGCCATCATCCGGCCCAGGCCCGGCCCGTGGGTCACCCCGGCCTCGTTGTCCCCCGTGACGACGTGTACTCCGCGCACGCCGGGGACGGGTCCGGCGAGGAAGCGTCGGTCCGGCGTCATGCACGGCACCCCCTGGAGCCACCAGCCGACCGAGGTGTCGTGTGCGGGCACCAGCTTGCGGAGCCTGGGAGACAGCAGTTCCGCCAGCCGTTCGACCAGCTGCCCGGCGTGCGGCCGGCCGCCTTCGCCGAGGGCGCCGTCCAGTTCGAAGAGCGGCGCGTAGCCGTCGCCGTTGCCGTAGGTGAGGCCGCCGCGGTGCTCGCGCAGCCACAGGCCGTACAGGTCCGGAACCATCACCGTCGGCATGTCGGCGCCGACGCCGGACGGGGGCGAGATCACCCTGGTGGCCACCACGCGCATCAGCGGTGCCCGATAGCCCAGCGCGGGGACCAGCGCATTGGTCCAGGCGCCGCATGCGAGGACCACCGACTTCGCCGTGATGTCCCCCGCCGCGGTACGCACGCCCGTCACGGCCCGGTCCGAGGTCAGCAGCCCGGTCACGCGCGTGTGGGTGCGCAGCACGCCGCCTCCGGCCACCAGTCGGTCGGCGAGTGCCCGGGTGGCGCGGCCCGCGCTGATCTGGATGCCGCCGGGATGCAGGGCCGCGCCGACCACGGACTCCGCGGACAGCACGCCCCCGGTGGCCTCTGCCGTCTCGCGCGGGGACAGACCTCGGGTGCCCGGGGGCGCCGAGGCGTGCCCCACGACGGGCTCGACCCAGCGCCGCCAACCGTCCTCGGTGGTCGCGGCGTAGAGGTTGCCGTTCACCCGGTGGTCGATCGACGCGCCGTGTTCGGCGAGGTCGCGGTAGTAGTCGATGCCGTACTGCTCCAGGGTGAGCTCGCCGTCGGTGAAGAAGTCCGCGTAGCCGGCCGCCCACAGGCCCACGAAGCCCGCGCCCGCGCCGGAGGTGCCCGCGGCCGGTGTGTCCGCGTCGACCACGACTACCCGGCCGGCGTTGCGGTCGAGCAGATGGCAGGCCACCGAGAGTCCGAGGACCCCCGCCCCGACCACGACGATGTCCGTTTGTGCCCTGTCCGCCATGGCGATTCCTTTCCGGAGGAGGGAAGTTCACGAATCAAGGCCGGGCACCGATCACAGCCCGGCCCCGGCGAGCATTTCGGCGTACGCCCGATGGAACGCGGCCACGGACGACTCGTCATCGGACAGCGGTCCCGGCTCGAACGACCGTGATCGCACGCCGAGTTGGGTGCGTTCGCACAGCGCCCAGTCCTGGCGGTTCGTCCGGTCCCAGACTTTGATCAGATTGTCGAGGTCGTAGTCCACGTCCGCTTCGGCGTCGCCGCGCACCAGCCACTGCATGGTGACCTCGGTCCGGTCCACCGAGATCGGGCGGTCGCGCAGCACCACGGCGTAGTCGGGCGAGCACACGACGGCGAACGTGGGCTTGAGGTGCAGGGCCACCGTGTACGGCTCGCGTCCGTGGGCGAACTCGCCCATCGGCTTGGCCGAGGCGGGTCGGCCGTCCACGGTCAGCGAAGCGGCCCCGGCCTTGAGGGTGAACCTGGCGTACTGCACGCGGTTGTCCGCGCTGCGGTGGAGGTCGCCCGGATCGGCCTGCGCGGACCCCGCGCCCGTCACGTCGAACGCCTTGAGCAGTTCGGGGTGGTTGGCGGTGCAGTGGTAGCACTCCTGGGCGTTCTCCCAGACCAGTTTCCAGTTCGCCGCGACGTCGTAGGTCACGCTGTGCGCGACGGTGGCACCGGCCAGGTCGAAGGGGGCGATGAGCGGCTCGCCGACTCCCAGCAGGTCTTGCGGTGACGGGCCGGGGTCGGCGGCCAGGCTGACGAAGACCAGTCCCTGCCAGGTCGCCACATGGACCCGGGGCAGCGGGTGCCGCGCGGAATCGAAGTCCGCCGGCATCTTGGGCGCGCCCTGGAGGGAGCCGTCCATCCGGTACGTCCACTGGTGGTACGGGCACACCAGGCGGCGCGCGGAGCCGCAACCGGGGTCCACCAGGCGGGCCCCGCGGTGGCGGCACACGTTGTGGAACGCGGCGAGATCGCCCTCCGCGGTCCTGGCCACCACGATGCTCTCCCGGCCACTCTCGACGGTGAGATACCGGCCCGGCGCGGACAACTGTGACACGTGTCCGGCCGGCAGCCAGGTCCTGTCGAAGATCGCGTCGACCTCGCGCTCGAACAACTCCTCGCAGAGGTAGAGATCGCGCGGGATGCCGAGACCGCGTTCGATCTGCGTCCGCATGATCGCACTCGCACCGTGTTGATCGACGGTCATATCGCCCGATCCTCCTTGTCGATGTCGGCGGACGTGGTCCGGCCGTCCAGAAACGAGCCCACGACCGCGAGGCAGGTCCCCGCGTTGGATTCGTCGAACATGATGTGGCCGTTGCGGTTGAAGGTGATCCATTCGCTGTCGCGGATCCCGTCGACGAGCGTCCGGTTCGCGGCGGGGCCCGACATGTCGCGGCCGCCGTTGAGGATCAGGGTGGGTGCGGTGATCTCCCCGAGCCGCGGCCCGGCGTCCCAACCGCGCAGCGCGCCCGTGGCGAACCACAGGCGGTCTCCCCACAGCCCCACGCCCGCCGGCCCCGGCGCGAGGGCCTCCGTCATGCCCTCCAGGGCCGCCGCCGCGTCGTCGTTGGTGGAGTACGCGGCGAGCCATCGCCCCACGGCCGAGCGGAACAGGGGATCGCCGTGGTCGGCCAGGACGTCGGCGGTCAGCGCGGCGACCGCCTCGTGCGTCGGCAGCAGGTCGAGGATTTGCCGCAGGAAGTCGGCGGTGATCGCGGCGGCGCTGGAGGCGGTGTTGGACAACACCAGACGACGCACGCGGGCAGGGTGGTCCAGGGCGTATTGCAGGGCGAGCATGCCGCCCCAGGAATGCCCCAACACGTCCACGCGCTCCGCGCCGAAATGCGAACGAACGGCGTCGACGTCGGCCGCCGCCTGTTCGACGCCCCAGGTGTAGGAGTCGGGTGGCACCTCGGAGCCTCCGGTGCCGAGTTGGTCGAAGGTGACCACCGTGCGGGTGGGGCCGGCCAGCCGGTGCAGTGGCTCCAGGTAGCCCGCGCCGTCGCCCCCGGGGCCGCCGTGCAGGACGAGCAGCAGGCTCCGGCCCGCGCCGCCGACCGTGCAGTGGAGCTTGAAGCCCTGTGCGGTCGTGATCTTTTCGGTCCTCATCGCCTGCCCCCCGGTACTCATCGGGTGCCTCCCCTTCCGTCGTCGCCGACGATCAGCAGTTCGCGCGGCAGCGACGACAGCAGTCGCGCCCCGTCGTCGTCGAACACCACGGTGTCGACCATGGCCACGAAGGCGCAGCTCTCGAAGTTGGTGACCAGCCCGTTCTCGATCACCTCGTCGGTTTCCCGGTCCGTGCTGGACCAGCAGAACTCGCCGACCCAGTCGGGCGGGAAGGACACGCCGAGCTCGTAGCCGCCGGCCCAGCCGTCGGCGGTGACGCCGGCGTCCGCGTAGTACTCGCGCAGCGCGCGGTTCAGGGTTCGAAACGGCAGGCCCGGCCGGGCGGTGGCGGTCAGCACGTCGTGGGCGCCGGCCACGATCCGGGCCAGCGCGGCCAGTTCCCTCGGTGGTTCGCCGAAGTGGAACGGGCGTGTCGCGCGGGCGTGGTAGCGGTGTACGGCCGCGGCGACGTCGGTGTGGAAGTGGTCGCCGTGTCGAAACGGCCGGCGGCTGCTGCTCCCGTGCAGCATCGGCATCGGGGCACCCGCGGCGATGGTCTCGTGCATGGCCGACGGTTCGCCGCCCGCGGCGATCACCGCGCTCATGTAGACGCTCCACGCCTCCAGTTCGGTCATGCCGACGCGCACCCGGCGCCGCAGTTCGCGGATACCTGTGTCGCAGGCGGCCTGCGCGCGTTCGATGACGGCGATCTCGGCCGCGGACTTCAGGCGCCGTGCGGCCCGGACCGCCGCGGTGCCGTCGACCATCCGGTAGCCGTGTGAGGTCAGTGTGGCCTCCACCGCGGTCTGGACCGCGGGATTGGGTACCGAGCTCCACCGTTCGACCCCGACGGTCGCGTTCGGCCGGCCGTGTGCGGCGAGTTCCTCGGCCAGGAAGGACACGAAGTCCTCAAGGGTGATCTCGCCGCCGATGCCGGTGCCCGGGACACCGCGGAACGTCGTCGCGTGGGAGGTGAGATGAGCCAGTTGTTCGTGCTCGGGTGTCTCGATGAGGTATGCCCGGTCGTGGTCGAGGTGCACGATGGTGCACTGCGTGGGCGGGAACCGCGTCGAGGAGTGCGAGCGATACCACCGAGCGTCATATCCGTGCAGCCAGCACATGCCGTCGGGCGAGGACAGGATCAGGATGTCGATGCCCTGCCGGGCCATCCGCGATCGCAGTTCCGTCATCCGCCGGGCGTATTCGGCCGGTTCGAAGGGCAGTTGCGGCGTGCGTTCGGCGAGGCGCTTCTCCTGTCCCCGGATGTAGGCGTCGAGTTCCGATTGCGACGACGTCATGGCGTTCACGTCTGCGACTTCCCGGTGTCGGGGACCGCGAGGGGTCCGTCGGTGCGGCCGATGGTCGGTGCAGCCGCCACCAGCCGCGCGGTGTAGGGATGCTCGGGCGCGTGCAACACGTCCTCGACGGCGCCGGATTCGCGGATGGTGCCCTGCTCCAGCACCGCCACCCGGTCGGCGGCGACCGCCACCACGCCGAGGTCGTGGGTGATCAGCAGCATGGCCAGGCCGAGTTCGCCGCGCAGGTCGGCGAGCAGTTCCAAAATCGCGGCCTGTACCGAGACGTCCAGTGCCGAGGTGATCTCGTCGCACACCAGCACGTCCGGGCCGGCCGCCAGGGCTCGTGCGATCGCCACCCGTTGGCGCTCCCCGCCGGAGAGCCTGCGGGGGTAGCGATCCGCGATGCCGGCCGGGAGCCTGACCTGTTCCAGGAGAGGCCCGACCTCGGCTCGGGCGGCGGCCGCGGACAGCCCGCGGAGTTTGCGGGCGGGCCTGGCCAGTTGTTCGCCGACGGTCTGCCGGGGGTTGAGCGACTCGTAGGGGTTCTGGAAGACGTACTGGATGCGACGGCGCTGGTCGGTGGTCCGGCGGCGGACCCTGTCCGCGAGGGGTTCGCCGCCCAGTGCCACGGTGCCCCCGTCACGGCGGTGCAGGCCCACCAGGCAGCGTGCGATGGTCGTCTTGCCGCTGCCGGACTGGCCGACCAGCGCGAGGCATTCCCCGCTGCCCAGGTCGAAGGAGACGCCCGCTGCGGCGATCACCGCGTCCCTGCCGGTGCGGTGGCTCGCGTGCAGGTCGCTCACCGTGAGCAGCAGGCCCCGCTCGACGGTCGCGCGAGCGGTGCGCGGCGGCCCCGGCACGATCGGCGGGGTGCGGTCGGCGTGCACGCAGCGCACCCGGTGTCCGGTGCCGCTGAGTTCCGGCATTCGCTCGGTGCAGGCGTCGCTTCGTTGCGGGCAGCGGGGGGCGAACGCGCAGCCCTGTGGTCGGTCTTCGACTCCCAGCGCGGTGCCGGGCATGGCGGTGAGCCTGCTCGGCCGGGTGTGGTCGGGGATCGACTGGACCAGGCCCTTGGTGTAGGGGTGTTCGGGCCGGGCCAACAGGGTCGCGGTGGGCCCCTCTTCCACGATCCGGCCCGCGTACATCACCGCGATGCGGTCGGCGAGTCGCGAGACGACGGCGAGGTCGTGCGAGACGTACACCAGTGACGTACCGAGCTCGTCGCGCAGCCTGCGGACCTCGTCGAGCACGCCGGCCTGGGTGATCACGTCGAGCCCGGTGGTCGGTTCGTCCATCACCACGACCGGCGGCTCGCACGCGAGCGCCATGGCGATGGTCACGCGCTGCTGTTGCCCGCCGGAGAGCCGGTGGGGCAGCCGGGCGGCGAACTCCGCCGTGCCCGGCAGGTCGACGGCGGTGAGCAGGGCGCCGACCCCGTTCCCGGATGCCTCGTGGGGCCGGCGCATAACGTCCGTGATGGAGCCGCCGATGCGCAGCGCCGGATTGAGTGCCTGCCCCGCGTCCTGCGGAACGTAGGACACCTTTTTGCCGCGCAGTCGCCGACGGTCGCTCTCGTCCAGGCGCAGGATGTCCTCGCCCGCGACGAATACCTCGCCGCCGGCGATCCGCGTACCCGGCCGGGCGAAGCCCAGCAGGGCCAGCGCGGTGGTGGTCTTGCCGCAGCCCGACTCGCCCACCAGGCCGAGGATTTCGCCGCGGTCGAGCCGCAGACTCACTCCCTCGACCACGGGTGTTCCGGAGTCGAGTTCCACCCGCAGCCCGACCACGTCCAGCACTGTCGCCCGCGGCGTACCCGTGTCTTCCAGCCCCGCCCGCGCGCTCGATTCTTCGCTCCCCGCCTGCGGCGTGCTCATTTCTTGTCTCCCGACATCGCGTCGCCGAGCAGGTTGATGGCCACCGTCAACAGGCCGAGCATCAGTGCGGGGGCCAGGACCGCCCAGGGGTTGAGGGCGACGCTCATTCCGGCGCGGTTCTCCGAGACCATCAGGCCCCAGTCGGCGTTCGGGGGTTGCAGGCCGAGGCCGAGGAAGTTCACGCTCGCGATCAGCAGAACGGACCATGTGAAGCGCAGGCCGACGTCGGCGGACAGGGTCCGGGTGATGTTCGGCAGGATTTCCCGGCGCAGTACCGAGGAGGAGCTCTCGCCGCGCAGTACCGCGGCCTCCACGTATCCGCGCGCGGACTGGGTGAGGGTGGCCGTCCTGATGATGCGTGCGATGGCGGGGAGTTGGATGACGGCGGTGGCCATGACCACCGCGCCGATGCCGCGGCCGAAGGCGGTGGCGAAGAGCAGGATGAACACCAGCGAGGGGAAGGAGAGCAGTACGTCGACGGAACGCATCAGAAGCGGGTCCGGCCACGAGCGCAGATAGCCGGCCGCGAGACCGACGGTGATGCCGACCGCGTAGGCGACCAGCGTCGCCAGCCCCGCGTACAGCAGGACGCTCTCTCCGCCCGTCAGCAGCCGGGCCAGTACGTCGCGGCCGAGGAAGTCGGTGCCCAGCGGCGCGTCGCCGTCGGGCGGGCTGAAGGGCGGCGCCACGCTCCGGTCCGGGGAGCCGGCGAAGAACGGGCCGACCAGCGCCGCCCCGGCGGTGGCGACGAGCAACACGAGTCCCACGCGGCCGGCGCGGGTCGCCGGCCACCAGGATCGCCGCGGGACGAGTCGTGCGATCAAGTCCGTGGTCATGCCGATCCCCCTACCTCTGCGAGCTTCGGGACGACGAGGAGCACGATCACGTCGGCCAGGATCATCAGCGCGACGTAGATGGCGGCCAGCAGCATCGTGACCGATCTGACCTCGGTGTTGTCGTGAATGGTGACGGCCTGCACCAGCTCGTTGCCGATGCCGGGATAGGCGAACATGTACTCCACGATGAGCAGTCCGCCCACGAGGTACTGCGCGATCAGCGCGAACACCTGGATGCTGGGCGCCAGCGCGTTGCGCAGCGCGTATCGGCGCACCACGCGCGGCTCCGCGATGCCGTTGAGTCGGGCCACCGTGACGTAGTCGGCCGCCAGCGCGTCCAGCATCCCGGCCCGGATCATCCGGATCGCGGCGCCGACGGTGACCCCGACCAGGGTGAGCAGCGGAAGGACCAGCAGGTCGGGTGCTTCCAGGGGACTGGTTCCCGGGGCGATGAGGGAGACCGGCGGCAGCACGTCGAGCCAGGTGAAGAACACGGCGAGCAGTACCGTGCCGAGCACGAACTCGGGCAACGCCGACGGTACGAGGGTGACCGTCGAGATCACGTGGTCCTGCCAACGGCCGGCGCGCAGGGCGACGAGGACGCCGCCCGCGAGGGAGACCGGGACGATCACGGCGAAGGCGAGTGCGGCGAGGGTCAGGGAGTTGGAGAGCTTGCCGCCGACCTGGCTCCACACGCTGACGTCGCTGCCGGTCAGGTAGCTGGAGACCGAGCGGCCGAGGTCACCCTGGAGCAGGCCGGTGAGCCAGTCCCGGTACTGCACCCAAATGGGCTGGTCCAGGCCCATTTCCTGGCGCAGTTCGCGCAGTGCGGGACCGGTCGCGTTGCGGCCCAGCACCGCACTGGCGGCGTCGCCGGGCAGGACCGAGGTCGCGAGGAAGACCAGGACGGACAGCACCAGCAGCGTCCCGGCACCCGCGAGGACGCGACGCACGGCGTACCGCAGCACCGGGTGCACGCCGACCGACACACGGTGCCCCGGCCGGGGGGCGACGTGGCCGCTCACGACGCGAAGTAGACGGTCGTGAGGCCGGCGGGCAACCCCAGGTTGAGGTATCTGCTGGGGGTGATGCCCGCGACCTGGTTCGACATGGCGTCGACGTTGTCGACGTTCGCCCACCACAGGTATCCGCCGTCGTCCCACTGCTCTTGCTGGACCGCGTTCCAGTTGTTCGCCGCCTCCTGCGCGTCGGCGGCGGAGACGGCCCTGTCGGTCAGCTCGGTGGTCTTGCCGTTGTTCCAGTGCGTCTCGTTGCCGGGGCCGTCCGGCAGGATCGCGTACTGGTAGAAGCTCGACAGGCTCGCGAATCCGGCCCAGAGGGTCTGGCCGAACGGTCGTTTCAGGTATTGCACGGTCGGGTCGAAGTACGAACTCGCGTCCACTTGCGAGACATGGACCGTGACTCCGGCGTCGGCGGCCTGCTGCGCGAACAGCGTCGCGGCCTCGACCATTCCGGGCGCGGCGGGCGCGGTCTCCAGGGTGACGGTGAGGCCCCGCCCGTGGCCGGCCTGTGCCAGCAGGGCCTTCGCCCGGGCGATGTCGCGCTTGCGTTGCGGGATCGCGTCGGCGTAGTACGTCAGTCCTCGGCCGAAGAGGTCGTTGCCCACGGTGCCGTAGCCGTAGAGCGCCACGTCGACGAGTTGTTGCCGGTCCACGAGCAGCCGCATCGCCTGCCGGACCCGCGCGTCGTCGAAGGGCTTGTGGTCGACGGCCATGTAGAACCCCTGGGCCGTGATGCCGGGGCTGTCCAGGAGCCGGAGCCCGGCCCCGTCATAGGCCTTGGCCTGGGCGTACGGTATCTGCGCCACCATGTCGATCTGGCCGCCCAGCAGGGCGTTGACCCGGGCGTTGTCGTCGCTGATGGACTGGATGACGAGGCTGTCGACGTACGGCTTGCCGGTGTCCCAGTAGTCGGGGTTGCGGCGGCAGACACTGACCTGACCGGGCATCAGCGAGTCGAAGACGAACGGTCCGGTGCCCACGGGTCGGGAGAAGTCCGTGGCGCCGCTTTGCACGATCCATGTCGCGGCGATGGCCTGCGGAAACAGCAGGTCCGGCCGGTGCAGCCGGACGATCACCGTCTCCGGGTCGGGTGCGGCCAGTCGTGGCAGGTCGACGTTGGTGACGGCGGCCGACAGCTGGTTGCTCGGATCGGACATCCAGTTGAGCGAGTAGATGACGTCCTCGGCCGTGAACGGCTTCCCGTCGTGCCAGCGAACTCCGGGCCGCAGACGGAACGTCCAGGTGGCCGCCGTGTCGTCGGGGGTCCAGGAGAGCGCCAGCATGGGTCTCGGGTTCAGGTCGGGCCCGATGGCCACGAGCGAGTCGAACACCGCGGTGACCCGGGCCACGTTGATCAGCGCGCTCGCCGCCCCGGAGGGATTGAACGACTCCGACTTGCCGGCGCCGACCATGCCGATCCGCAACCGCCCGCCGCGCCGGGGCGGGCCCGCGGGCACGGTGGCCGCCGAGCCTCGCCGTTCACAGGCGCTGAGCGCGCCGCCGAGGCCGAGCAGGAGCCCGGCCGCCCCGGCCCCTCGCAGCACGGTCCGTCGCGAAGGTCCGGAGGCCCGGGCGTTCTGCGCGTGCGAATGCATTGCTGCCTCCCGATGAGTCGTCACTGGGTAGAGGTCAGGGCGCGTTCACTGGTCGAGTGGGTCCCGGGCTCCGGGGGTAGTGTGGTCCGGGGCCGGAGGGATGGGAGTGGGGCCGGCGGCGTTTGCCGGGGCCGTTCCACCCGGAGGCGACCATCGGAATGGTTTGCTCCGGTTCGAGTTCGGCTTCCGCCATTGCTGAAGCGTGCCGGCGGCACGGCCGACTCTCATCGGACAATTGTCGAATTCTGCGCGCTTCGGCGCGACAGATCGTAGCGTCGGCGGCGAGCGAACCGCCGCGGGCATGCCTCGTGGATGACGGCGCCTGCCCGTCCCCCGACGCCACCTCCCTGCTCGCCGACCTCGGCGCCGACGTCGTCAAGGTGGAGGCCCCGGGCATCGGCGCCCCCTCCGGGTGGCCCCCGACCTCTTCGAAGCGCTCAACCGCGAAAAACGCCGGCCACCTCGAATGCCGCCCGTGCGGTGATACTTCGTCAGGAGGCGGCAGGGTCCACGGGATCGACCACGACGAGTTCCTCGATGTGTTCGGTCAGTTGCTCGCGCGCTTCCTGGGGCAGACCGGTGTCCATGATCAGCGTGTCCGCGTCGCCGAGTTGTGCGATCGTGCTGATCCCGATCAGGCCCCACTTGGTGTGATCGGCGACCACGACCAAGCGGCGGGCGGCTCGCACGAGGGCATGATTGGTCTCCGCCTCCAGCAGGTTGGGAGTGGTGAATCCGACGCGCGGGCTGATGCCGTGGACGCCCAGCATGAGCATGTCGACGTTGAGGCTCCGCAACGCCGCGACCGCGACGGGACCCACCAGCGCGTCGGACGGCGTGCGCACGCCGCCGACGATCACCACGGTCTGGTCGGAGCGGCCGGATTGGTGGAACACGTCCGCGACCGGAATCGAGTTGGTGACCACCGTGAGCCCCGGGACGTCGACGAGTTGCCGGGCCAGTGTCCATGTCGTCGTGCCCGCCGACAACGCGATGGCGCTGTTCGGCGCGACCATCGCCGCCGCACGTCGGGCGATCGCCTCCTTCTCCGCGGCCTGGAGCCCGGACTTGGTCACGAACCCCGGTTCCTCGGTCGAGCTGCCGTCCCTCGAAGTGGCCCCGCCGTGCACCTTGGCGATCAGACCCTGCGCGGCCAGCACTTCGAGGTCGCGTCGAATGGTCATGTCCGAGACCCCGAATTTCCGCACCAGCGTCGCGACACGGACGGACCCCTGATCGGCGATCATTTCCAAGATCGTGTTTTGTCGCTGACGTGCCAGCATTCGCGATCCTCTCGCCCGTAGGTAACCAACATATTCCAACATAGCAGTGTTCGTTTCCCGCCCCGCGTTCTACCTCAGGGAAAGATCTTTTATGCGCGCGGCCTTTCCCGCCCGGGGAGAAGCCGTCGCGACAGGGGTGTTACCAAACCGAGTCTTGTTGGTTAATGTTGGAACTGCTAGATATGTGAGTCGCATTACGAGCGAATACCGCGCATCCATGTTCGATTTCAAGATCGACCTTTTTCCCGTGCGCCAGGGGGTTCCGATTCGCACATCCGCCCTTCCGCAGGTCGGAGCGCTTCCGTCGGGTCGATGGGAGCGAAACGTGACGGCCGGGCATGTCGACGCATCGACCATCGAACACACGCGGTCCTCCCGGATCGCCGACATTCACAGGGGCTGACCATGACGCACCGCAGACGCACCCGGCGGAGGGCCGCGATGGTGGCGGCGTTCGCATTCGCCGTGGCGCTCACGGCCTGTTCGTCCGGCAAGGACGAGAACAAGTCCGGATCGCCCTCGGGCCCACCGGCTTCCTTATCCGGCACCATCAAGATCGCCTATCTGCAGAAGCAGGGAGACCAGCAGTACTTCGTGGACGAGGCGGACGGCGCCCGCGCGAAGGCCAAGGAACTCGGGGTCGACCTCAAGGTCGTCAACCTCGGCAACGACACCAACAAGGCCGTCAGCGAAGTCCAGGCGGCCATGGCGCAGAAGTACAACGGTGTCGTGATCGTCGTGCCCGATCCGGCCGTGGGACCGCAGGTCGTCGACATCGCCACGGGCGGCGGCGCACCACTTCTCGCGTCCGACGACCAGATCTGCGTCGGCGGGGCCGACCCGACCAAATGCGCCAAGGACAAGCTGGTCCCGCGCGTGGGCTTCAGCGGCCCCCAGATGGGCACGCAGGTGGGCCAACGCGCGGCCGAGGAATTCAAGAAGGCGGGCTGGACTCCCGCCGACACCGCGATCATCGCCGCCTGGAAGCAGGACGTGACGGTCTGCACCGATCGGGTCGAGGCCGCCCACCAGGCGTTCAAACAGGCAACCGGCGCGGACGTCAAGGTACTCAAGGTCGGCACCGACAACACGCCGCCCGACGCCCAGAACAAGACGGCGGCCACGATGAGCGGCAACCGGTCGGTGAAGCACTGGATCGTGTGGGGCTGCAACGACGAGAACGTGAGTGGCGCGGTCACCGCGCTGCACAACGGCGGCTACGGATCCAACGACGTGATCGGCGTCGGACTGGGCGCCTATCTGGCGTGCAAGGACTGGGGTTCCGGCAAGCCGAGCGGAATGAAGGCCGCGTTGTTCATCAACGGCCACGAGGTCGGCGGCCTGGCCGTGCAGACCATGGTCGATCGGCTCAGGAACGGCAAGCCCTTCCCCGCCGAGGCGTTCGCGACCACGAAGATGGTCGACCCGTCGAACTGGCAACAATCCGGCCTCAAGTGCACGTGACCCGGCCCGGCCCGCGGCCGCGTCGACCCGCCCGCCGTCACCCCTGACGGCACCGCCCGGCACGAGTCGCGGCGACCCGGGCGCCCGCATGGGTTGCCGCGACCTCCCGAAACGCCCTCGACGAGGTCCAGCCATGACGAAAAGCCCACCTCTCGACCTCCCGGGCCCCGCGCTCGCCGTCGAGAACATCCACAAGGACTTCGCCGGAGTCCACGCACTGCGCGGCATCACGCTGGACTTCCCCCGCGGCACCGTCACCGCGCTCATGGGGGAGAACGGCGCCGGCAAGTCGACCCTCATCAGAATCATCAATGGCGACCATCGCCCCGGCGACGGCCGTGTCCTGGTCGCCGGCACACCACGCGAACTGCACAGCCCCGCCGACGCACGCAGGCACGGAATCCGGGTGATCGCGCAGGAGCCCGAGATCGTCCCGCACGTCAGCGTGGCCGAGAACGTCTACATCGGCGCCCTGCCGCGCAAGGCGGGCCGCGTGCTCGACCGCAGCGCGCTGTACCGACGCATGCGCTCCGACCTCGAACGCCTGGGGTTCGCACACGCCATCGCCCCCGAGGCGCTCGGTTCCCAACTCTCGCCCGCGCAGCGCCAACTCGTGGAGATCCTGCGCGCCCTCACCACCGAGGCCGCCGTCCTGGCCTTCGACGAACCGACCTCGTCGCTGTCCGAACACGAGGTGGAAGCGCTCTTCGACCTCATCCGGCGACTCCGCGACCAAGGTCTGGCCATCATCTACGTCTCGCACCGCATGCAGGAGATCTTCCGCCTCGCCGACCGCATCGCGGTGCTGCGCGACGGAGAGCTCGCCGGCGTACGCGACGCCTCGCAGGCCGACGAGGGCGAGGTCGTGCGACTGATGGTCGGCCGCGACCTGTCGACGCTGTTCGCGCGCGGGCGCAGCGCCGGCGACCGCGTCGTCCTCGACGTACGCGACCTCACCACCGAACACGTGTCGAACGTGTGTCTCGAGGTACACGAGGGCGAGGTCGTCGCCCTGGCCGGCCTGGTCGGCGCCGGGCGATCCGAACTGGCCGCCGCCCTCGTGGGAGACCTGCCGATCCGCTCCGGCGAGGTACGCGTGGAGGGCCGGCCGCTTCGGCTGCGCATCCCCCGGGACGCCGTTCGGGCGGGCATCGGCTACGCGCCCGAGGAACGCAAGGCCCAGGCGTTGTTCATGACCGGCTCGGTCCGTCACAACATCAGCGTCGCCGTCCTCGACCGCCTGCGTCGCTTTCGATTCGTCAGCTCGCGTCGCGAACGACGCCTCGCGCACGAGTTCGTCGACCGACTCGAAGTACGCACCCCGTCCATCGACCACGAGGTGCGCAAGCTGTCCGGCGGCAACCAGCAAAAGGTCGTCCTGGCTCGCTGGCTCGCCCGTCGACCCAAGATCCTGATCCTGGACGAACCCACCCGCGGCATCGACATCGGCGCCAAGGCGGAAATCTACCGTCTCGTAGACGAGTTGGCGGGGGCCGGTGTCGCCATCCTCGTCATCTCCTCCGAACTGCCCGAGGTGCTCGGTCTCGCGGATCGGATCGTCGTGATGCAAAACGGCAGGATCACCGGCGAACTCGACCGCGCGGACGCCGACGAGGAGGGCATCCTCGCCCTCGCCATGGCATACGACCTCGCCGAACCGACCCAGGGGAACCCGTCATGACCACCACGACCAACGCGCCGCCACCGATGCCCGCCACCACCTCCGGAGCCCACGCCCGGGCGTTGCCCCGCCGCGTCGCCACGGCCGTCGGCGCGCAGAACACCAGCCTGATCGGCGCGCTCATCGTCGTGGTCGGCACCTTCGCCTGGCTCGACGACGGCTATCTCACCACCGCCAACATGACCGTGATCGGCGACACGGTCGCGGTGACCGGCCTCCTCGCGGTCGTACAGACCGTCGTCATCATCTGCGGCGCGCTCGACATCTCCGTCGGCTCGCAAGCGGGCATCGCGTCCGTCGTCAGCGCCATGGCGTTCACCTCGACCGACGGCAACGCGGCCCTGGGCATCCTCGCCGCAATCGGCGTCGGCATCGCGGCGGGCGTGGTCAACGGCGTCGTCATCGTGTACGGGCGGGTCAACCCCGTCATCGCCACGCTGGCCACCCTCGCCGCGTACAAGGGTGTCGCCCAACTGCTGGCGGGCGGGCGCGCACAGGGCTACGTGCTCGGCGACGACTTCTTCATCTTCGTGGCACGTGGCAAGATCCTCGGACTGTCCGTCCAGATCTGGACGTTGTTCGTGGTCGCCGTCGCCGTACACATCCTGCTCAAGTACACCGACATCGGCCGCAACATATACGCCATCGGTGGCAACGACACCGCGGCCCGCCTCGCCGGTATCAACATCAACAAGTACCTCGTAGCCGTGTACGCCCTCGCCGGCGTCGTGGCGGCGATCGCCGGAGTCATCCTGACCGCGCGCACCGGCTCCGGTCAGCCGACCTCCGGCAGCGAAGGTCTGGAACTCAAGGCCATCACCGCGGCCGCACTCGGCGGCTGCGCCCTCAAGGGCGGCAAGGGCGGCATCGGCGGCACGCTCCTCGCCGTCTTCCTGCTCGGCGCCCTCGAAAACGGCCTCAACGTCGTCGGCGTCAACTCCTTCTGGCAAAACGTCGCCCAGGGGGCGCTCCTCGTCGTCGCCGTCGTCATCCAACAACGGCGCAACGGGGAACGCGCCGTCGGACTGCCCACATAGGCAGCGGCGTTCACGATCGAGGAGCACCGGACACGACCGACTCGGCGCCCGCCTCGCGCCTCGGCGACCTGAGCAGCCCCGAGCAGCCCTGAGCAGCCCTGAGCAGCCTCAGCAACCCGACATATATCAACATCCCAACATCACCGAGCACTTGCAGCAAGTGACATGAATTGCTGCGATTTGCTCCCTTGACACACCCACTGTCGCAACGGTGGGATGTTACTTCCCGTTGAAATACGTTCGAACATGATGATTTCACGGGTCCGGAAGTACCCATCGCACCACTCTGCACCTGCGCTCTCTCGAACCCACGAGCTCTGGAGCCGTCCGTGCATAAGGTACGAACCACCCTCGCCCGCCGCCTTGCGGCCACTCTCACCGCGCTGCCCCTCCTGATCCCGACGGTGGGCACCGCCGCACTGGCCGGCGCGTCCGTCGCCGCCGCCCCGTCGGCCGCCGCGGCGCCCGACGGCCAGGCCGCGCTCCCCCCGATGGGCTTCAACAACTGGAACTCGACCCACTGCCGGGCCGATTTCAACGAGGCGATGATCAAGGGGATCGCCGACCTCTTCGTGTCGAAGGGGCTCAAGGACGCCGGCTACCAGTACGTCAATCTCGACGACTGCTGGGCCTTACCGAACCGGGATGCCTCGGGCAATCTGGTCGCCGACCCGGTCCGCTTCCCACACGGCATCAAGGCCGTCGCGGACTATGTGCACGGCAAGGGTCTCAAGTTCGGCATCTACACCAGCGCCGGCACCAAGACCTGTAACACCGCCGGATTCCCCGGCGGCCTCGGCCACGAGCGGCAGGACGCGAACCTGTTCGCCTCCTTCGGCGTCGACTACCTCAAATACGACAACTGCAACAACCAGGGCGTGGACGCCAGGAAACGCTACACCGACATGGCGAACGCCCTGCGCGACACCGGCCGCCCCATCGTCTTCTCCCTCTGCGATTGGGGCGAGAGCAAGGCCTGGGAGTGGGCGGCCCCGATCGGTCACCTGTGGCGCACCACGGGCGACATCGGGGACAACTGGTTCTCGATGATCGGCATCGCACACCGGAACCAATCGCTCGCCGCGTACGCCGGTCCCGGCCACTGGAACGACCCGGACATGCTGGAGGTCGGCAACGGCGGTATGACCGCCACCGAGTACCGCACCCACTTCACTCTCTGGTCGATGATGTCCGCGCCACTGTTGATCGGGACCGATCTGCGCACGGCGAGCGCCGACACCTTCGGGATCCTCTCCAATGCCGATGTGATCGCCGTCGACCAGGACCCCCTGGGCAAGCAGGGCACGGTGGTCGTGAACAGCGGAGGTCTGGTGGTCATGGTCAAGGAGTTGGCGAACGGAGACCGGGCCGTCTCGCTGACCAACGAGACCGGGACCACCGCCACCGTCTCCACCACCACGGACGCCCTGGGCATCGCCAACCGCGGCCCCTACCGGCTGAAAGACCTGTGGACCAAGGCCGTCTCCACGAACACGACCGGCACGATCAGTACCTCCGTACCCTCCCACGCGACCGTCGCCTACCGGATCACGCCCGGTCCGCTCCCACTGCCCCCCGCCGGCACGTCCCACCTGTCCGACGTCCCCTGGACGGGCATGGTCAACGGCTGGGGACCGGTGGAGAAGGACCGGAGCAACGGTGAGCGAGCGGCCTCCGACGGCAGGGCCCTGACGATCAACGGCGCCGTGTACGCCAAGGGCCTCGGCGCGCACGCCGCCGGCAGGATCACCTACCACCTCGATGCCCGGTGCACCGGCCTGACGGTGGACGTGGGCGTCGACGACGAGAGCGCCGCCATCGGGGCGGTCACCTTCCAGATCTACCGGGACACCACGAAGGTGGCGGACAGCGGCGTGATGACCACGTCGGACGCCTCCAGGAGACTCACCGCCGACCTGACCGGAGGCCGGACGCTGACCCTCGTGGTGACCGACGGCGGCAACGGCATCGACCACGATCACGCCGATTGGGCGAGCCCCAGGCTCACCTGCAACTGACCGCCCCGGGTGGGTACGCACCGCGATGGATGCGCACCCACCCCCTCGGCGTCGTCACCGTACGCGACTCCATGCCGACGCAAAACACCAACCGACGGGAGGCCCTCACACCATCGCCGAATCCACGATGCCGCGGCCCCGGACGGCCACGGCCGCGTTGAGTTGGTCGTGTTCCACACATCGAAGGCGATCAGCACCGAGCCGAAGGACGCGCGGGCCAACACACGATGCCGATTCCGTGCTCACAGGCGGGTGGCGAAGATGCGCCCGAAGGCACGGATCACGGCGTCGGCCAGGTGGATTTCGAAGGATGCGGTCGTGTGGGCGGTGAACTCGTCGAGGTGCAGATCAGGAAACGACTCGCTCAACCGCATCGCGAAGTCGACGTGGTCGGACCAGGCCGTGTCCAACTCGAAACGAAACGCCTCGGCGCATGCGACGCGCCACCGCGTCCGCTCACTCGCGTACCGGTCCGCGTAGCGGTGGGCGAGCGAGTCCACCGTGGCCGAGTGCGCGAGGACACGGTCGGTACGGCCCAGGCCCCGCACTGTCAGGTCGAGCAATCCGGCGAGATCGGACGGCGACCCGCCCTCGGACGAGACAGTCGCCCGCACAGCCCAATACCGCTCCGCCAGTTCGGCCAGTACGTCCCACCGGCGCAACTGCACCGCCCCGTGGGCCGCGACCAGTTCCATGAGCTCGCCGTACCGAGCGTCGACGTCCCGGAATTCCATCGGGCGCAGGTCCACGACGTGCAGTCCGAAGATCGCTTCGAGAACGGCGCCGTAGGACACCGTCGATCGGCAACCCCCGCGAATGGACGCGTACTTGCGGAGATGCGCGCGAACGTTCGCTGCTTCGAGAACCTTGCGACGCTCCCACACCGGCAGACCCTCGCGAGCGGCCAGCGCTTGGTGCAGTCCGGCCTCGTAGTACGAGCCCACCGGAAGCCGCCCCTCGGCGATCGGTGCGATCCGCCCTTCGGCGACCTCGTAGTCGATGCCGATCTCGAAGCACTCGTGCGCGCGCACCGACAGCTCCGCGTCGATCGCCAAGTCCATCCGCTCCACCGGCGAACTGCGCTGGGTGATCCCGAAGTGGTCCCACAATCCGGCCAGTGCCTCGGACGTCAGCCGGGCCCGGACAAGCTCCTCGTCGATCGTGTAGTCGATGTCCTCGTCGAGCGTTCGCACCCACCGGGCAAGCGCCGCGTACCGGCCCGGATTCGACGTCGCGGGTCCGGTGATCCGAATATCCGAGTCGCCGCTCTTGACCAGGACCGTGTCGATCTCTTCCACGAATGCGACATGTCGATCATCGAGGAAGCGACCGTCGGTGAGCGGTTCCATCGTCAGCGCGTCCATGACCAAGGTGTCGTACGCGCCGTAGACGACCTCCGCCGCGTATCGACGCCGCCGCCCTTCCGGTACGGACTCCATCAGGTCGACCCGGTCCCATGGTTCGACGTAAGCGCACCCGATCCCCACGAAGTCGAAGTATTCCCGCGCGACCTCGTAACAGAGCGCGGCCCGCTCGGCGTCCCTGGCGAGAACATGCACGCGATACCCTGCGGCGACATGAACGTGGATCGGCACGATCGACGCGAACTCGAAGTCCAGACCGGGATGCGCTTCGGTCCGATCCAGCAACGGCCCGTCGAGCATGGCCGCCACGCCGGCCACGAAGTCCGCGTCGAAGGCCCGGCTCGTGCTACGAGACAAAGCCTCGATTGCCGTCGCAACGAAGGCCGCCGGCTCGTCATGACGGCTTCCGGCGCCGGCCGCCCACGGATTCGACGCCAACCGCTCGCGTAATTCGGCGTCGGTTACCCCGACCAGCGCCGACCTCGCCCGCTCGACGATCGAGGGATCCATGTCCCTCACGCGGATTCGATCTACTGCCATGGTCTCTCCGCCTCACCAAGGACCCCGTCGTCCTCGACCGCGTGGGCCGCAGGCCCGGCGTCTCCGGCATGGTAACCGGCCGACCCGAGCATCCGCTCGAATCGGCCGGTGACCGAAGTCGTTTCGGTGCGGAGGTCGCCTGGTCCGGATCGCCATGATCCCGGTTGCGTCGAAAACGAAGCCGAATCGCTCCCCGAGCGCGGCCGACGCACCACTCGCACTCCGATGGACGGCTTTGACTTCGGGGTCGGAATATCGGCGTGCGAATGCGGGCCCGCCACGTGGCAAAGGATCGTTGCGGTGCGTTCGTAACGCATTCGACCCCGGACGGTTACGCCCCGAACAATTCGCTCGACAATCGGTTCACACGCGTGCGTCGCGACCTCGTTCGGGTCGCGAAATCCCAGGCCGACGGCAGGTCTCACCACGTGTGGTCGGCCGGTTCGCCGCGGTCACCGCCCCGGCGATATCCGTCGTGCTCGTACTCCACCCCGGACCGCCACGCAGCCCACCATGTGATTTTTTTCGTACCCGAAGCCCCTTCTATTTCTCCTGCATACCGATGTCCGCAGCGTAGTATTCGCGGGAAATTCCGTTCCCGTGGGGGGGTCGGTCATTCTCGCGACCCGTTTTCCGGACGGACACTCAAGACATGGGGGCAATATGGAGCATTTCTCAGTATCATCCGCCGATGATTCCGAAACCGAAATAACCGACGCTCCTGTCGATGTCGCGTCAGTCGTGTCCTTCTCCGCCGAAGAGGACATATACGCACCCGACGGATTCATGCAGATCGCGGCCCACCCCGACGACGACCTGTACTTCATGGATCCCGAGATGATCGAGGGGATCCGGGCCGGCGTGGCGTCGACGTCGGTCTTCCTCACGGCCGGCGAGATCCAGGACCCGCTGCACACGCGCCAACTCGGGCTGATGGCCGCGCACGCGGAAGCGGCGCAGGTGACCACGCCGACCTGGACCGGGACGGCATTGGGGGTGCCGACGTCCCTGGTCGAGGTGTTCACCCTGGACCAGCGCCCCAACGTCCGGCTGGTCTTCATGAACCTCCCCGACGGTACGTCTTTGCCCGGCCTCGCCGCGGGCACCTCCAGCGCCCAGACCGTCAACCCGCAATCCGCGACCACCGGCGTCAACACGACCTATACGTACACGCGGGCCCAACTCCTCACCGCGCTCGTGACGTTGTTCGACCACTTCCGTCCCGGCGCGCTGCGGATCCTCGACGCGCTTCCGGACCCGCGCTACGCGAGCGACCATCTCGATCACACCTCGGCCGCGAAGCTCGCGAACGACGCCGTCGCCCAGTACCAGACCTCGACGGGTCGTCGCATCCTGGTCACTTCGTACCGCGGATACAACACCGGGAACTCCCCCGACGACATATCCGCCTCGGAGCAGGCGGCCAAGACGGCCGTGTTGCTCAGCTACACGAATATCGCCACCCACGGCGCGACCACGTCGGGGTGGGGGAAACCGCAGTACGTGCGCTGGGCCCGAGGCAGTCGTTGGGTGGGACGGAACGCGGACAACACGCTTCAGGCGTTCGCCGTGGTCGGGACGCAGGTGCTGTTCTGGCGTCAGGCGACCGACGGCACCTGGGGCAGCGCGCAGAGCCTGCCCTCGCCCGGTGGACCGCTGGCTCCGGGGCTGTCCGTCGCGAACAATCCGGACGGGCGGCTCCAAGTGGTCGGCCGGCGGCTGGACAACCATCAGATCACCACAATCCACCAAACCTCCGTCAACGGCGCCTTCGCGACGTCGTGGTCCAACTTCGGCAATCCCAATGACATCGCGGCGCCGGCCAACAAGCCTCGCATCGGCACTCCGATCCTGGTCCGCAACCAGGACGGTCTGCTCCAGATCTTCGTCAAGAACGGTGGCGGTGGGGTCAGCACCGTGGTGCAGACGAACCCGGTCTCCGGCGCCTGGAACCTGACCTGGGCGGACCTGGGCGGCAGCGGCCTGCAGGACGAACTCGCCGCCGTGGTGGGCTACGCGGGCCGGATCGAGTTGTTCGGATACGCGCTGGACAACTATCGCAACGGTCTGCTGTGCGCGTGGTACCAATCGGCGGTCAAGACCGTGGCCAACTACACGTCGCCATTGGTGGCGAGCAACGTCGCGAGCGGTCCGACCCCGGTGCGCAACGCCGACGGTCGGATCCAGGTCTTCTACCGCGAGGACGCCACCGCCAACGTCGCGGTACTCACCCAGTCGTCCGCGGGCGGACCTTGGTCGACCGGCCCCACCAACCTGGGCGGCGACGGCGGTACTCGGGAGATCGGCGCGATCACGGCACTGTCGGACGGCCGAATCCTGCTCTACGCCCGGAACGCCTCCGGCGGCGTCAGTGTCTGTTGGCAAACCGCTCCCAACGCGGGCTTCGGCAGCTGGACCGCGCTGGCAGGCACCACCGTCGACACGCCGGCGGCCGGCTACGGTCCCGACGGCCGCATCGTGCTCTTCCGGTTCGGTACGGACGCCAACCTCTACGCCGCCGCGCAGACCACGAGCACGCCGGGTGCCCCCTTCGCCGGTTGGCAGTCGCTCGGCTGATCCTCGACCCGATCAGCCGGGCCGGGCCCGGCGGGAGCCGTTGCGTCGCAGCCTCGCGATGCAGCGGCTCCCGCCGAGCCGGCCCCTGCGACTTGGCGCTCGCGCGCTCCACGAGGCGTCGGTACTCCGGGTTGTCGGTGCCGCCGTAGTCGAGGCCCTCCGGTGGCCTGGGGCCGGAGAAGAAGGTGGCGTTCCGGTCGGGCAGGGCAACCGAGACGGGCGACCACGCGATGTCCCACTCGCCGGCGCCGAGGCATCGTGATCGAAAGCTGCTTGCCGTTCCGGCTCCAGTGCCCGTGGCGGCCCAGATCGTGCGCCGGAGCGTTTGCGAGCGCGTCCACTCCCCGTTCCCGCAGCGCGGCGAACCGCCGCGAGACGCGCACAGATCGTGATCAATCGGCGACGTAGCGCCACCCGCTCCGCCCGTCACGGCTTCGCCGGCGTTCGCGAGAGGCGCAAAACGGTCGATTCATGCTGCACTGGATTCATGGACGTGCGTGTCGTCGTCAACGACACCGGTCCGTCGCCGAACGCGGAACCGTCCTCGGCCGCGTACTCACGCCGCCCACCGGCGCCTCGAACCCCACCCACCTCCACCCCGCACCCCGCCCGCCGACACCGATCGCGTACGTGCGAGCAACCGGCGAACCCCGGCCGAGGCACATACCCGAGGCGCACACCGACAACAAGGAACCGAACAACGGCAAAGCAGCACACCGGCACCCGTCCGCGCCGACCGGGAACGATGCGAAAGGTCGCACCATGGACACCCTCGACGAGCGAGTCGACATCGCCCGCGCCCTGCTGTCCGCCGGGATCACCCCGGCCGACCTCGAACTGTCGCCCGACCTGGCCGCGGCGCCGGAAGGCCCCGTCCTCGCCGCCGACCTCGGGATCGTCTTCCCCGACGGCCTCGCACCCGTCCCACAGCCCTTCGACGTCGAACCGTCCCCCGACGCCGCGCTGCCTCGTGCCGATGTCGTCGTGATCACTTGGACCGTCGCCGAACAGAACGCCCTCGCCGACGTGTTCACCCAAGGCTTCGGGCGGCTGCGCTGGTATCGGTACACCCGCCGCTTCGAGGAGCACTACCGGCCGCTGATCAGAAACGGAGCGCCCTCGCTCGCCGCCCGCCCGCCCCGCCTGGGCTCGTACTTCCCCGTCAGGCTCGGCGACCTGAACGTGCTGTGCGTGAAGTCCGAACTCCACCTCAACCAGGACGGTCGCAAGACCGGCGAAGGCACCGCCACCCTGCCCGTCCGGGACTTCTTCGAGCAGATCATCGAGGAGGTGCGGCCGCGAATGATCGCCACCATCGGCACCTCGGGCAGCGTCTTCGGCGACTTCCCCCTGGGCGACGTGGTGGTCACGCGCGCGGCGAAGTTCCGCTGCCAAAAGGAGTTTCGCAACGAGGACTTCAACGGCAAAACGTTCAAGTGCGACCGGACCCTCCCGCTCGGCCGGATCGACGACGCACAAAAGCTCATGCGCGGCTTCGCCGACCGGCTCACCGAACCACCGCTCGGCCCGCCGTCCACCCGTTTCCCCTTCGTCGGGCCGCTGCTCCGGCCGCCCGCCAACGAGCCGACCGTCCGCATCGAGCAGGGCGCGCGGGACATGCCCGAGTTCCACCCGATCCTGACCACCGACTACTTCGAGTACGGCACGTCCACGAACGGCCTGGAACACGAGGGAGCGGCCGTCGAGATGGGCGACGCGGCGCTCGGTCTGGCCTGCGCGGGCCTGACCGACGCGGGCTCGGATCACGTGCCCGACTGGGTGGTGGTCCGCAACATGTCCGACCCCCAGATCAACGGCGAACTCCCCACTCGCGAATTCCGCCTCAACCAGCAGACCATGTGGGCGGTGTCCTACTACGAGTCGTACGGCTACTGGACCAGCGTCTGCGGTGCACTCGCCACATGGGGCCTGCTCGCGGGACTCTCCGAGGCGGGCATCGACGATGCCTGACCCGCCGGCCGCCACCCGACTTCCCATCGAGGTCGAGCTGCTGTTCGAGCTCATGCCGTGCAACGCGTTGCGCACCTCGCAGTACGCCGGGCCCGGAGCCCATCCGTGCGCGTACTTCCGTTCGTGGGGTACTTACCATGCCTACGACTACGACGCCGACGAGCCGCCGGCGAACGCCTCGATCGTGCGGCCCTCGCACTACACCGGCCGCATGACCCCGCTGCCGGAACCGTTGTCCGGCTGCCGCAAGGCCCCGATCCTCGCCGTCGGCATCAACCCGAACCTCCCGGGTTGGTGGCCCGACAGCCACGGCTCGCTCACCCCCGACTTCGATTCCGTGCGCCAATACGCGCACTACTTCCGCCACCGAGGGGTATTCAAGCCCGAGTTGCCCGACGACGCGTATCGCGCCTTCGGCGGCGGCCCCGACGACGATCCCCTGGCCGGGCTTCCGCTCACCGTTCCCCGGGACGGGCGGGGCCACCGCGAGATCGCGGTCCGCGAGCAGCCGCAGCGCATGTACCTCGCCTACCAGCAACTCCTGGACGCCCTCGGCGCGGAACTGGGCCTCGACCGGGGCGCGCTCACCGTCGGCGAGGACCTCTCGTACGGCAACATGGTCGCCTGCGCCTCGGCCAAGTGGACCACCCGACCCGACCCGCACGACCCTGCCCTGCCGCCGATGACCGAGGACCAGCGCGTCGGGATCGTCGGCGAGTGCTTCCGTACCCGCCGCCACCTGCTGCGGCAGATGTTCCAGTCGCTGCCGGCCGTGATCCTCGTGCTCGGACAGAGCACGGCCAACGCGTTCACCGGCGAACTCGGCGACCGCCTGGCACCCGTACCCGCCCCGGATACGCCCATGGCGCAGCTGATGGCGACCGAGGTCCGGCTCACCTACGGCACCCTCGACGACGGCGGGGAGCTCGACGCCCGGGTGCTGTTCGCCCCGCATCCCACCGGGCACCCCGACGACTACGCGCAGGCCCGGCCGCTGCTGGTCGAACAACTCCTGCACGAGGCCCGCTCCGGCCGGCTGGGTCACGACGAACGCGTCGGGCACCTGGCGCGCCCGCGCGGTTCGTGCTCCTTCTGCCCCGTGCTCGACATCGGCCCGTGCCCGTACGCCGACGTGCTCACGCCGCTCCCGGGGGGCGGCCCCGCCCTGCTCGCCGACGGATCGGCGCCGGTCGGGGCGGACAAGCGCACCCAACTGCGGCTGCTCGACGGCATCACCGAACGGGCCGCACCCGTCGCCGAGGTCTGGGCACACACCGACGACCGGGAGGACTGACGCCGAACCGCCCCATCTGCGCCATCATCCTGCGAAAGCGAGAGCACGATGTCCGGCAGAGCCGATCCCGAGGGAGCGCTCGACACGCGGTACCGCATCGCCGTCTACTTCGACACCGACCGAGAGGCCGAGCGCATCGAGGCGATCCTCGGAGACGGAACGCACCGCTACCTGGGGGTCGTCCTCGCCGAGACCTCCGCGGAGCGAATCACCCGACTTCGCGCGGCCGGTTGCGTCGTCGACGTCCGCGCCGACCTCACGGCCGAACGCGCCGCCCGCAGCGAGACCGCAACGGACGAGGTTCCCGGTAGTGCCGGTCCGCAAAGCATGCTGCCTCCACCCGGCGCCGGCGCGGCGGGCACGGGCACCACCGACCGAGTCGCCCCCGCCCCGGAGTTCGTGGCCGACCTCACCGAACGCGCCGTGGGCGCAGGCGAACAGGGCGCGGCCGACCAGGAGACCGCGGTACCGCTTCCGGTCCCGTCGGACGAGCCGCGGTACAACACCTACCTGGTCCGTCTGCGCGGACCGCTGGACCAGGCCCGCCGCGCCGCCTTCGCCCAAATCGGAGCCCGCGTCGTCGAGTTCCAACCGCCCGGTACGTACCACCTCCGCCTCACCCGCGAGCAACGCGACCTGGTCGCCGACCTGCCGTGGGTGATCGCGGTACGTCCCTGGGGGCTCGCCGACTCGGTCACGCACGCGCTCGGCGACGCGCTCGACCAGGACGCCCAACGTGCCGCCGGTCCGCAACTCGCCGCCGACGAGGGCGCCGTCGCGCCGGACCCGTACCTGGACACCTTCGACGTCCTCGTGCACGACCCCCTCGACCTCGCCACGCTCCGCCCCGCCCTCGACGCCACGCCCGGCGTCGAGGTGCTCGCCGCCGTGGACGTCATGCTGCGCTTTCGCACCGACCTGACCGGGGACCGGCGGCGCGACCTGCTCGCCGTCATCGCCGCCCGGGAGGAAACCCGTCGGGTCGGCCCCTATCGGCCGCCTCTGCTCTATGCCGACCATGCCCGCCGGCTCGTCGGCGTGGACCGCATCGGACCGCGAGCCGAAGCCGGTGCGCCGGCGGCCCAGGTGCCCTGGACCGGGGCAGGCGAGATCGTCGGCGTGTTCGACAGCGGCGTCGACGGCACCCATCCCGACCTCGTCGACCGCATCCTCGTGACCGAATCCCTGGTCGGCGGCGACGCGTTCGACGTCTGCGGCCACGGCACCCACGTAGCCGGCATCGTCGCCGGAACCGGCGCGGCAAGCGGTGGCCTGATCACCGGTGTCGCGCCCGGCGCCCGGTTGGCCGTCTTCCGCGTCTTCGACGAGGACAACCGCCTGCACGTGGGCCCCAGCCTGGGCCCGATGCTCACCCGTGCCGTAGACGCGGGAGCGCACATCATCAACCTCAGCTGGGGCAACCCGTTGTCGGGCACCTACGACCAATACTCGCTCGCGGTGGACAAGTTCGTCGCCGAGCATCCCGACGTGCTCGTGATCATCGCGGCCGGCAACAGCGGCGTCGCCCCCAAGGGGACCCACGAGTTCAACACCTGCGGCACCCCCGCCACCGCCAAGAACGCGCTCACCGTCGGCGCCTGCGACACCGACCGCGACAACGACGGCCTCGCCGATCTGACCTGGGACCGCTTCCGTCAGCCCCAGTTCCCGCTGCCGCCGGCCGGCGTCGAGCACGTATGCGGCAACCCGGACCTGCCTGCCGCGATCAGCAGCCGAGGCCCCAGCGACTACGGCAGTGTCGTACCGCATCTGCTCGCCCCGGGCACCTTCGTGCTCTCGGCCCGCAGTAGCAGCGCACAGATGGACCCGCGGCTGCCCTGGCGCGAATGCCCCGACCACGACGGGCACTACATGTACATCGGCGGCACCAGCATGGCCGCTCCCGTCGTCGCCGGCACCGCCGCCGTGCTCCGGCAATACCTGCGCGAGGTGCACGGACTCGCGGCACCCTCAGCCGCGCTCATGAAGGCCGTCCTCATCGCCGCGACACGCCGCCTGCCCTCGCTGCGCGCGCCGCACACCGTCCAGGATCTCGGCTACCCCGACTTCGACCAGGGTTTCGGGCGGCTGGACCTGAGCACCGTCCTGCCCACCCCCGATGCGCCGGCGGATCGCCGGCTCGTGTGGGTCGACCTGTCGGACGCCGATCCCGACGCGCTCGAAGCGTTCGCCGACCCGGAGGGTACCCGGCACGGCAGTCGCGCCTACCGCCTCACGGTGCCGGATGGCCTCCACACCGACGACCTGCGTGTCGTCCTGGCCTGGACCGACCGCCCCGGCAGCGCCGTGCAGAACAACCTCGACCTCGCGGTGACCACACCCGACGGCACCATCCGCGTGGGCAACCAGGAGCACACCTACAACAAGGTCCCCGGCTTCGACCGCAGCGCCGTGGCGCAACTCACCGGTCTCCCGCTCGACCGCGCCAACACGGTCGAAGCCGTCCGAATCGGCAACCCGGTGCCCGGCACCTACACGATCAAGGTATTCGCGCAGAACACGCCTTTCCCGGCACAGGGTTACGCGATGTGCGCCACCGGGCCGATAGACGAACAGGGATTGACGACGCCGTGAGGATCGCCGCGGTCGGCGAACGAGGACGTCCTCGATCACTTCGAGGGTCCGCCCGGCGTCGCCCCGGCCGAACGGGGAACGGCCGGGGCGATCGGGCCGCCGTCGGTCTCCTTCAGCGCTGCGACGAATCCAACGCGATCGGCTCAGGGGTGACGCGTGGGCCGTCCTCGTGAAAGCAGCCATTCCCGACGTGGCCCGCGCGGCGCCACACGCGCGGGCCCGCCCCTCCCGGACCGCACCCGATGTCGGCCGTCCGGGTCAGGCCACGCCCAGGACCTCCCGCGCGGCGCGCTCGCCCTCGGTCGCGCCGCCTTCCATGAAGCCCTGGAAGTCGTAGGACGTGTGCTCGCCGGAGATGTGCACGTTGCCCTGCCGGGTTCCCTCGTAGCCGGCGTAGCGGTGCAGGTAGCCGACCGGCCAGTACGAGTAGGCGCCCCACGAGTACGGGTTGTTGGTCCACGACGACAGCTGGGCCTTGCCGGTCCACTGGGCCTTCGTGCCGGGGAAGAGGTTGTCGATCTGCCCCAGGTAGGTGTTCGCCAGGTTCGCGACGTAGGCGTCCTGTTCGGCGGTGTTGAACGGGCCGGCCGGGTGGAGACCGGAGGCCAGGGCACCGCCGCCGTACTGGATCAGCACGCCCTTGGTGCCCGGTTGGCCCTTGGTGGTGTCCCAGGTCTGTTGGAACGGCAGGTCGGCGAACGAGTCCCCGGCCGCCACGCCCGGCCAGGGCCCGAGACCGTTGCCACTCACCCCCAACCAGGTGCGCTTGGTGAACTGCATGTTGAGTTTGGAGACGTGGCCCATGCGCGAGTCGCGGAGCAGGTTCGTCATCATCGGGTCGAAGCCGGCCCGGGTCGAGTCGAGGCCCTTCAGGATCGGCAGCGGCACGGCCAGGATCGTATGGTCGGCCGTCACCGTCGTCGTCGTACCGTTGGCGTCGAAGGTGAGGGTCTGGGTGCCGTCACTGTTCGCCCGCACGGCGACCAGCTTGTGTCCCATCCGCACCGTGCCGGACGGCAGTGCCGCCGCGATCGCCAGTGGTACCTGGTCGTTGCCGCCGACCACGTGATAGCGCTCGTTGGAACCGCCCCAGATGTTGAAGTGTCCCGGGTTGGACTGCCAGCCGAGCATGCTGACGGCGGCGTAGGCGGACTGGTCGACCGTCTCCGCGCCGTACTCGACGGTGTAGGCCACGTCGAGGAACTGCCCGAGCTTGGACGAGGAGCCGCCCGGGGTCCGGGAGTTGATCCAGTCCCGCAGGTTCGTGTTCGAGATCGCGGTGCCGGTGGCGGTGGTCCGGTTCCACTTGACGTCGCCGCATTCCTGGTAGTCCCGGCGGACCGCCTGGTACATCGCCCTGAAGTCGTCGTCGGCCTGCGAACGCGGGTAGTAGGCGTTGTCGAACCACAGGGTCTCGGTGGCGCCGTTCGGCCCGGAGCCGGCGAAGTCCACGGTGGCCAG
Source organism: Embleya scabrispora DSM 41855 (assembly GCF_000372745.1). Lineage (GTDB taxonomy): Bacteria > Actinomycetota > Actinomycetes > Streptomycetales > Streptomycetaceae > Embleya > Embleya scabrispora. Next base: position 114,093 of record NZ_KB889674.1, read on the forward strand.
CCCGAACCGGCGGCACAGTTCGAGCATCTTCTTGTGCCCGGTGTCGATCAGTTCGCCACCGACCTCCGAGGTCTGGCCGCCGCCCCAGTAGGTCTTCTGCGAGTACATCCGGCCGCCGACACGAGTGGGGTTCGCCTCGTACACGGTGGACTTCACCCCGGCGTCGGCCAGGGTCAGCGCCGCCGTCAGTCCGGCGATGCCGGCGCCGACGATGACCACCCGGCCCGGGTCCACCGGAGGTCTCGCGCCCGTCTCGGCGGCGATCGCCGGTCGGGACAACCCGGCGCCGGCCAGGCCCAGGCCGATGCCCACGACTCCGGCGCGCTTGATCAACGTACGCCGGCTCGGGCCGGTGGGGTCGGCGGTGGCCTCGTCGCGGATGTCCCGATACTCCCCGACCGGCATGCACAGGGCCGCGGCGGTGCGGTGGTCGGCGGCCGTGCGCCGCAGCGCGGCCATGGCAGGGGTGCGACTCATGGTGATGCTCCTTGGAAAGCGGCCGATTCCCGGCCGGGAGGGAATGTGCGCACGACAAAGCCCCGGGTGGTACGCAGAACCAGGAAGGAAGTACGTAGTGCCCGGGGCCCGAGGCAAAGATCAGCGCTCGGCCGCGTCCTCCAGGACCATGCGGCCCATCTGCTCGTAGCGTGCGGGGCGCTTGTTCTTCATGTAGAGCGCCAGGGCGATGCCCGCGACGAAGAAGCCGCCGACGATGTACGGGATGAGCTTGAACAGCAGGGTGTCCGCCGCCGCGCCCGCTGCCGTGTCCATGTTGTAGACGAGCAGTCCGACCACGGCGCTCATCGCGACGCCGCCGATGACCGGCGCGGTGAGGGTGGTGAACCAGTTGCGGGTCTCGGGGTGCTTGCCTTGGACGTGGAAGTAGCCGACGACCGAGAAGGAGCACAGCGTCTGCACGATCAGGATCGCCATCGTGCCGAGCAGCGCCAGCAGGCCGTAGAGGTGCACCGACGGGTCCATGTCCGCCATGAGGAAGAAGCTCACCAGGACGATGGCGATGACCGACTGGGTGAAGGACGCGACGTAGGGGGAACCGTGCTTCGGGTGCGTCCTGCCGAGCGCGGGGTGGATGAACCCCTCCCGGCCGATGGCGTAGAGGTAGCGCGACGCGCACTGGTGGAAGGCCATCGCACAGGCGAAGGAACCGGTGACGACCAGCCACTGGAAGATCTTGACCGAGGTGTCGCCGAAGTGGTCGCCCAGTGGCCCGAAGAACAGGGTGCCCTCGGAGGCGGCGTCGGCCAGATGGGATTTGCCGGCGGCGGAGACCATCATCCAGGAGACGAAGATGTAGAAGAGGCCGACACCGACCACCGAGATCAGGGTGGCTCGCGGCACGACCTTCTTGGGGTCGCGGGACTCCTCCCCATACATCGCCGTCGATTCGAAGCCGACCCAGGACCAGAAGGCGAAGAACAGTCCCAGGCCCGCCGCGCCCATGCTGCCGTTGACGCCGTCGAAGGCC
>NZ_KB889675.1 GCF_000372745.1 Embleya scabrispora DSM 41855
GCGGCTCCGCCGCTCTCCGCGCTTCGCGCGTCGATCGCTGGGGGTGGGGGTGGGGCGGGGGCGGTGACGCGTCTGGGGGCTTTGTTTGCGTTGGTTACTTGGATGGGGTCGGGTCGGGGGTGTTGGCGTGCTCGGGGGCGGGGGTGCTTGTGGGGGTGGGGCGGAGGCGGGATTTGTGGTCGGCGAGGAATTGGAGGGCTACCGCGGTCAGGAAGAGGAGTACGCCGAGCACCAGGAGGGCCAGTGGGATGGTGTCGTGGATCATGCGGAGCTTTTCGCTGCGGTCCTTGGCGTCGGCGATCAGCTTTTGGGACCAGGCCGGGCGGGGGGTGAAGGTGCCTTCGAAGACCTTGGTGGCCACCGGCTTGGCGTTCGGGTCGTCGGCCGGTGGGGAGGTGCGCAGTTCCTCCTTGCGGGTCTCCTCCATGTACACCGGGATGCCGGTGACCGGCTCGACCCACATCTTGCGGGTCGCGGTGTACCAGAGCTGCATGCCCTCCTTCTCGATCGCGATCGGGTCCAGGCCGCCCGGGAGCTGCTTGGGCATCGGGATCTTCATCCACGGCACCTCCTGCTCGAAGCGGTAGGTCTGCAGCCCACTGCGCTTCTCGGTGCCCTTGTACGAGATCACGTTGGCGCTGTGCGCCTGCGAGTCGTAGTAGTTGTAGTCGCGCTTGCCGGTGAAGAACGGCCATTTGTAGGCGAGGCCGGTGTGCGCGGCGGGGGCGCCGTCGACCGATTCGCCGCAGCAGTTCCTGGGGATCTGGCCGGCCGCCTCGAACGCGTAGCGCTCGGGGAGTTGGGTGACCACCTTGCCGGTGCTGTCCAGGACGGCCAGGTTCAGGTCCCAGACCACGGTGCCGTCCTTGGCCGCCTTGGCGTCCGGTCGGATCGTCTGGATCGCGGTGACCTTGGCCTTGCCCGGGCCCTCGGGCGCGCCCAGGAGGGTGGCGTTGTTCGCGTCCAGCACCACGACCCGGTAGGCGTCCTCGCCGGCCAGCGCCTTGGCGACCAGCCTCGGAAAGACGAACTCGCGCAGCAGCGGCGCCAGGGCCACACAGAACACTGCGGCGGCCAGCAGGATCAGACCGGACTTACGACGCATCGAGGTGGACCCCTTGACGATAAAACCGGGTATGGATTCGCGCCGCCGTTCGGGACACCGCCGCAACGCGCCCTACGGCTGCGCGGGCGGGCTGGTGACCTGGAGCGGCTTGTGCACCGGCGCGGGGTCGCCGGCGGCGCACGCGTTCAGCGCGAACGCGGCTCCCACGGCCAGGAGCGCCCCGACCACGACCGCTGCGAAGGAACGCATGTGGCGGTCCCACCTTCCTGCTGCTGCCTCGGCCGTCGTCCCGACGGCCGACGATGGGGCACGGTAGCAAGAAACGAGAACAGGTTCCCGTTCTTTGCGTGGTGGATCGCGATTGCCGGACGCCGAATCCGACCACCGGCTCGTGGTCACCGAGCGGCGGCGGTTTCCGTTGCCTCGGTCGGCTCACCCGTGTCGGAGGCCCGGTTCGACGCCGACGGGGACACCGAGCCCGACGCGCTCGCGGTACGGCTCGTCGTGGGACTCGCCGACTTGCTCGGCGTCGGCTTGGCGGTGGTCTGCTTGGGCGTCGGGGTCTGCTTGGCCGAAGGCTGCCGGGCGTCCGGGACGGACCGTGCGCCGGTCGCGTAGTACGTCATCCAGGACATCACGTTGCGTACGTACTCGTTCGAATGGTTGTAGGACAGGATCGCCGCGTTCAGCCCCGCGCCGGTGGACAGGTCCCGGTTGCCCGCGCACAGGTAGCGGCCCGCGGTCAACGTCGCGTCGAAGATGTTCTGCGGGTTGATCTGGCCGTCCCGGTTGCCGTCCATGCCCCAGCTCTTCCACGTGGACGGGATGAACTGCATCGGACCCACCGCGCGGTCGAACTCGGTGTCGAAGTCGTAGCGACCGCCGTCGGTGTCGGCGATCCGGGCCCATGGACCGCCGTCCAGGCGCGGGCCCAGGATCGGGGTGACCGCGGTGCCGTCCACCGTCACGTTGCCGCCGTACGCGTGCTCCGACTCGACCCGGCCGATGCCCGCGAGCAGTGTCCACGGCAGCTTGCAGCCCGGGTCCATCCGGGCCAGGTTGGAGGCGGCCTGCTGATAGGCCAGCAGCACCGTCTGCGGGATGCCGCCGGTGCCGGTCGCGGTGGTGCCCCGCGTGCCCGCCGAGGAGGTCGGCGTCCCGGCGGTGGTGGCGGGCGCGGACGTGGTCGGCGCCCCCGGCAACGCGGCCGGCAGTACCGGCGGCGGCAGTTCGAAGTGGCTCGGCCCGCCACCGTTGGCCGAGGTGCCGTCTGCCGGCGCCGGATCGGACAGCCGCGGCAGGTCGGACGTGGGCACCCGGTGCGCGGTGACCATGGTGAACGGGGACTGCACCGCCGCACCGCAGGCCAGCACCACCAGGATCGCCGCCGCGCTGCCCAGCCACGGATTCAGGATCCGTCTGCGCTTGTCCGGTGCGTTCGGCGCGCCGGATATCGGCGGCGCCTCGGGCTCGGGCCTCGGCGCGGGAGCGGCGGCGGATATCGACTCCACCGCCGCCTCGACCGCGACCTCGTCCGGCTTGCCCGGCTTCTGCGGATCGGGCCTCGACTCGGCCTCTTCCACGAAGCTCCCCCCTCTGTGCGCAAGTTCGACTCTGCACCGGATGGCGTCGTACACCGGTGACCCGTGCGAACCTATGCCGGCTGCGGCCGGCTCTCCACCCCCACGGCGCACCGGTTCACAATCAGTGGCCCGCGTCCTCCCAGTTCGGCCCGAAACCGACCGAGACATCCAGCGGGGCGCGCAGCGGATACGCGCCGGCCATCTCCCGACGCACCAGCGCCTCCAACCGTTCCCGCTCGCCCGGCGCCACCTCCAGGACCAGTTCGTCGTGGACCTGGAGCAATATCCGCGAGGCCAGCTTCTCCTCCCGCATCGCCCGATCCACCGCGAGCATCGCGACCTTGACGATGTCCGCCGCCGAACCCTGGATCGGCGCGTTCAACGCCATCCGCTCGGCCATCTCGCGCCGCTGCCGGTTGTCGCTGGTCAGGTCCGGCAGGTAGCGCCGGCGACCGAACACGGTCTCGGTGTAACCGGTCAGCCGGGCCTGCTCGACCACCTTGTGCAGGTAGTCGCGCACCCCGCCGAACCGCTCGAAGTAGGTCTCCATCAAACCGCGCGCCTCGGCCGGTTCGATGTCCAACTGCTGGGAGAGACCGAACGCGGAGAGCCCGTACGCCAGTCCGTAGGACATCGCCTTGATCTTGCTGCGCAGCGCGTGGTCGACGGCCTCCGGGGCCACCGAGAAGACCTGCGCGGCCATCGTCGAGTGCAGATCCTCACCCGAGGTGAACGCCTCGATCAGCGCCGCGTCCTGGGACAGGTGGGCCATGATCCGCAGCTCGATCTGGCTGTAGTCGGCGGTCAGCAGCCCCTCGAAGCCCGCGCCGACCACGAACGAGCGCCGGATCAGGCGCCCCTCCTCGGTCCGGATCGGAATGTTCTGCAGGTTCGGGTCCTGCGAGGACAACCGGCCCGTGGCCGCCACGGTCTGGTTGAACGTGGTGTGGATGCGCGCGTCGTCCGCGACCGTCTTGATCAGACCCTCGACCGTGGTGCGCAACCGGGTCTGGTCGCGGTGGCGCAGCAGGATCACCGGGAGTTCGTTGTCGGTCTGCCCGGCCAGCCAGGTCAACGCGTCCGCGTCGGTGGTGAAGCCGGTCTTGATCTTCTTGGTCTTGGGCAGGCCCAGCTCGTTGAACAGGATCTCCTGCAACTGCTTGGGCGAACCCAGGTTGAACTCGTGCCCGACCGCCGCGTGCGCCTCGTCGGTGGCCTGCTTGACCGCCGCCGCGAACTGCTCCTGGAGCGCCTCCAGGTAGGGCAGGTCGGCGGCGATGCCGAACTGCTCCATCTGGGCGAGCACCGGCAGCAGCGGCAACTCCATGTCCTGGAGCAGCTCCAGGCCACCCTTGGCGGCCAGTTCGACATCCAGCGCCGCGGCCAGGTCCACCACGGCCCGGGCGGCCAGCATCAGCGCCGCACCCGGCTCGGCGTCCTCCTGATCCGACATGTCCAGCGCGAGCTGCCCGTCCCCGGCGCCGCTCTGGTCCAGCTTCAGCTCACGACCCAGGAACCGCTCGACCAGCGTCTCCAGGGCGAACGAACGCTGACCGGGCAACACCAGATACGCGCCCAGCGCGGTGTCGCTGGTGACTCCCCACAGCGCCCAGCCGCGCGCGGCCAACGCCAGGATCGGACCCTTCGCGTCGTGCACCGCCTTGGTCCGCTGCGGGTCCGCCAACCAGGCCGCCAACGCCGCGTCGTCGTTCTCGTCCATACCCAGCGGGTCCATGAAGGCCGCCGCGCCGTCCGCCGCGGCGAACGCCAGGCCCTTGACCTCGCCGGTCCCGCGACCCCACGAACCCTCCACCGCGAGCCCGGTCCGCCCCGCACCCGCCGCGTGCTCCTCCAGCCACGCGGTCAGCCCACCCGGCTCGACCACCGTGGTGTCCAGCTCGAAACCCGGCTCCGCCTCGATCACCTCGGGCACCAGGCCCGGGTCCACCGCCCACAGCCGATCCCGGAAGTTGGCGTTGCGGAACTCCAGCGTGTCCAGCACCACCTCGATCGCCGCCCGATCGAAGGGCTTGCGCTCCAGATCGGCCGGCGTCACCTCCAACTCGACCTCGCGCACCAGCTCGGTCAGCCGCCGGTTCAGCTTCACGTTGTCCAGGTGATCGCGCAGATTCTGCCCGGCCTTGCCCTTGACCTCGTCCGCGCGCTCCATCAGGTCGGCGAACGAGCCGAACTCGCGAATCCACTTCGCGGCCGTCTTCTCACCCACACCCGGGATGCCCGGCAGGTTGTCGCTCGGGTCGCCGCGCAGCGCCGCGAAGTCGGGATACTGCGCCGGGGTCAGCCCGTACTTCTCCTCGACCGCCGCCGGCGTGAACCGGTGCAGCTTGCTCACACCCATCATCGGATACAGCACCGTGACGTCCGGCGTGACCAACTGCAACGCGTCCCGGTCACCGGTGAGAATCAACACCTCGAAGCCCTCGGCCGCCGCCCGGGTCGCCAGCGTGGCGATCACGTCGTCCGCCTCGAAGCCCGCCACCCGCATGGTGGGCACGCCCATCGCGTGCAGTTCCTCGATGATCAGCTCGACCTGGCCCTTGAACTCCTCCGGAGTCTCCGACCGGTTCGCCTTGTAGTCCGGGAACTCCTCGGTGCGAAACGACTGCCGGGACAGGTCGAACGCCACGCCCAGATGGCTCGGCGCCTCGTCGCGCAGCACGTTCACCAGCATCGACGTGAACCCGTAGACCGCCTGGGTCGGTTGGCCCGTCGCGGTACTCATCGACGCTTCCTTGAGCGCATAAAACGCCCGATATGCCAACGAATGCCCGTCGAGGAGCAGAAGTCGCGGCCGAGAGCCGGCGGGAACGGAGGTCTGGGGGGTCTGAGTCGCTGCCACGACCGCGATCCTAGGCTGTCAGGCCGACACAACCATGTAGCCGGAGGAGCACCCCATGCCCGACCAGACCCCACAGCCCGGCCTCGACGAGGTCCTGGCGTTCATGAACATCGGCACCCGGGAGACCCTGGCCGACCGCATGGGGATCGAATTCGTCGAAGCCTCCGCCCGGCGGGTGGTCGCCACCATGCCGGTCAAGGGCAACACCCAGCCCTACGGCCTCCTGCACGGCGGCGCGTCCTGCGTCCTGGCCGAGACCCTCGGCTCGGTGGGCTCCGCGCTGCACGCCGGCAAGGACGCGATCACCCTGGGCATCGAGATCAACGCCACCCACCACCGCTCGGCCAAGTCCGGCCTGGTCACCGGTGTGGCCACGCCGGTGCACCTGGGTCGGTCGCTGGCCACCTACGAGATCGTGATCACCGACGAGGACGACAAGCGGGTCTGCACCGCGCGGCTGAGCTGCATGATCAAGCGCGCCTGAACCCCCGGAGCCCCGGGCACCGCGCGGCGAAGGGGCCGACCCCCTCCGCCGCGCGGCCTTGAAACGGCACCGCTACGCGCCCTCGCCCAGATACGCCTCGCGCACCTTCGGATCCGACAACAACTGATCCGCCGGACCGGACAACACCACCGAACCGGTCTCCAGGGCATAGCCGCGGTGGGCCAGGCGCAGCGCCTGCGCCGCGTTCTGCTCGACCAGCAGCACCGTGGTGCCCTGCTCGTTGATCTCCCGGATGATGTCGAAGATCTGCGCCACGATCAGCGGCGCCAGACCCATCGACGGCTCGTCCAGGAGCAGCAGCTTCGGCTGCCCCATCAACGCCCGCCCGATCGCCAGCATCTGCTGCTCGCCGCCCGACAACGTGCCCGCGAGCTGGGTACGCCGCTCGGCCAGCCGCGGGAACAGCTCGAACACCCGATCCAGCTCGGCCCTGGGCACCGACTTGAACCGGAAGGCACCCATGTTCAGGTTCTCCGTGACGGTCATCGCCGGGAACACCCGACGACCCTCCGGAGAGTGCCCGATGCCCAGCCCCACCACATGGTGGGCGGGCACCCCGTCGATCCGCTCGCCGCGCCAGCGCACCTCGCCCTCGCGCGGCGTCAGCAGCCCCGAGATGGTGCGCAGCGTCGTGGTCTTGCCCGCGCCGTTGGCGCCGAGCAAAGCCACGATCTCGCCCTCGTCCACCTCGATGTGCACGCCCTTCAACGCCTGGATGGCGCCGTAGAACACGTGCAGATCGTCCAGTTCCAGCATCTTCTTTCGCGGCGTCGTCGCGGTCGCGGCCGGCTTGGTCAGCCCGACCGCATCCGCGCCCATGGACTCGGCGGCGCTCATCGCTGCTCCTCCCCGTCCCGCTGCGCGGGGACCGTACCGTCCGACCCGTCGGCCGCCTCGGCATCCGAGGCCGCGACCATCTCGGCGGCCATCTCCGCCCCCAGATAGGCCGCGACGACCTCCGGGTTGCGCTGCACCTCGGCCGGCGAGCCGGACGCGATCACCTTGCCGAAGTTGAGCACCGTGACCCGGTCCGCGACCGACATCACCAGGCGCATGTCGTGCTCGATCAGCAGCACACTGATGCCCAGTTCGCGGTTGATCCGGCGGATCAACACCTCCAGGTCGAGCTTCTCGGTCGGGTTGGTGCCCGCCGCCGGCTCGTCCAGGAGCAACACCTGCGGATCGGTGGCCAGTGCCCGGGCGATCTCCAGACTGCGCTGCTGGCCGTAGGACAGCGACGCGGCCAGTTCGTTGAGCAGCCCGTCCAGGCCCACGAAATGCAGCAGCTCCAGCGCGCGCCGGTCGCTCTCGCGATCCTCGCGACGCGCGTTCGGCAGGCCCAGCATGATCGACACCGGGCCGGCCTTCTGCCGGGTCTCCGCCGCGATCTTCACGTTCTCCAACGCGGTGAGCGCGCCGAACAGGCGAATGTTCTGGAACGTACGGGCCACCCCGAGCCGGTTCACCAGGTGCGGCTTGCGTCCCTTGAGCGAGTGCTCGCCACCCGCCCGGTCGCGCAGCACGATGCTGCCTTCCTGCGGGACGTACATCCCGGTCAACGAGTTGAACAGCGAGGTCTTGCCCGCGCCGTTGGGGCCGATCACCGCGAGGATCTCACCCCGGTGCAGGTCCAACGCCACGTCGGACAGACCCACCAGGCCACCGAAGCGCAGCGTGACACCGCGCACCCGCATGACCTGATCCTCGGGGTCCACCCGCGGCCGGTCGTCCGCCTTCGTCGTGGTGATGCTCACGTCATCCTCCCGCCGGCCGGCTCCGACATCGCGTCCGCGTCGCCGAGACCCGCCTTGGCCATGCTCAACTCGCGCTTGCGCCGAACCGAGGGAATCAGACCCTGCGGGCGGTAGATCATCATGACGATCAACAGCGCGCCCAGGTACATGAACCGATCGTTCGGGTTGACCCAGTCCTTCATGTACTGCGGCAGCCAGGCCAGGAACGCCGTGCCGATGATGACGCCCCACAGCGAACCCATGCCGCCGAAGATGACGTAGGCCACCACCAGCACCGAGAACAGCAGCAGGAAGCTCTCCGGGCTGATGAACCGGGCCTTGCTCGCGTACACGACACCGGCGATACCGGACGTGGACGCGCCGATCGCGAACGCCATCAGCTTGAACTTCACCGTCGGGACACCGGTGGCCGACGCGGCCACCTCGTCCTCGCGGATCGCCGTCCAGGCCCGGCCGACCCGGGAGTGCTCCAACCGCAGGAACGCGATGATCAGGATCGTCGCGATACCGATCAGCAGGTACCAGTAGGGCACCGGGTCGAGTTCCCAGTCGTAGTCGAGCACGCCGATGTGCACCCCGAAGTTCGAGATGCCCTGGACACCACGCGGACCGTTGGTGAACCCGTCCGCGTTCTTGGCGATCAGGTAGATGATCTCGTGGAAGCCCAGCGTCACGATCGCGAGGTAGTCACCGCGCAGCCGCAGCGTCGGCGCGCCGAGCAGCAGCCCGGCCAGCAGACACGTGCCCACCGCGACCGGGATCACCAGGAACGCGTTCAGCGTGAACGGCGGTTCCACCGGCATCGCGCCGGTCCAGTACGCCGTGCTGTACGCGCCGATCGCGAAGAACGCGATGAAGCCCAGGTCGAGCAGGCCCGCCCAGCCGATCACCACGTTCAGGCCGATCGCGAGCAGGACGTAGATCGCCACCTCGTTGACCAGCACCTGGTTCCAGAAGGTGGACAGCACGTTCGGCAGCAGGATCAGCAGGCCGATCACCACGGCCGAGAAACCGATCCGGACCCAGAGGATGCGACGCAGGTTCGCCGAGGTCGTCCGGGTCTGCGCGATCAGCCCCTTGACCGGGCCGGTCACCGGCGCGTGGAAGCGCTCCAGAGGGCCCACACTCGCCGCCAGATACCGGTTGTACAGCGGCTTGGCGAACTCCAGGATCGCCCACAACGCCACCGCGCCGATGATCCACCACACCACGCGCAGCGACCCGAGGGTCTTGTCCAGCGAGAAGAACACATCCTCGCGGCTGCCCTGCGGACCGCTCATCACGTCCAGCAGCACGGCCGCGGCGACGGTGCCCACCAGGCGGCCGAACATCGGCTGCTGATACCAGCGCTTGGTGCGCAGCCGGGCCAGCGCCGACCCGGTCGGCGCGAGATCGCGTTCCTTCGTCGTCGTGCTCACGCCGACCTCCCCAAGCGCTCGCCCAGGATGCCGGTCGGCCGGAACATCAGCACCAGGACCAGCACCGCGAAGGCACTGACGTACCGCCACGACTCACCGAAGATGGGCGACGAGAAGCTCTCGACGATGCCGAGCAGCATGCCGCCCATCATCGCGCCGCGGATGTTGCCGACCCCGCCGACCACAGCCGCGGCGAACGCGGTGATGCCGGGCAGGAAGCCCATCGTGAACGACAGCTGCAGGTGCAGGCCGAACAGGAAACCGGCGATACCGCCCATGAACCCGCCGATGATGAACGTCCGCGAGATCACCTTGTCGATGTCCACGCCCATCAGGCCCGCCGTCTCGGCGTCCTGCGCCACGGCCCGGATACCCAGGCCCAGCTTGGTGCGGTTCACCAGGTAGTCCAGGCCGACCATCATCAGCACAGCCGCACAAACGATGAGCAGCTGGAGGATGGTGACCTGGGTACCGAAGACCGAGAAGACCTTCTTGTTCTCGAACACCGTCGGCAGTGCGCGCGAGTCGCGACCGAACAGCTTGCCCGCCAGGTTCTGCAGGAAGTAGGAGGCCCCGATCGCGCTGATCAGGAACGCAAGGCGGGGCGCGTTCCTGCGTCTGAGCGGTCTGTACGCGACTTTCTCGAGCGTAAAGGCCGTGGCCGCGCCGGCGGTGCCGGAAACGGCCAGACCGGCCGCGACCAACAACACCGACATGAACGTCGTCGGGTTGCTGCTCGGGTCGATCCAGGTCAAGGCGAGCAGCGCCGAATAGGCGCCCACCATGAAGACTTCGCTGTGCGCGAAGTTGATGAGTTGCAGAACGCCGTAGACCAGGGTATAGCCGATGGCGATCACCGCGTACAACGCACCGAGCATGATCCCTGGAATAAGGTAATCCAGGATTTCATCAGGTTGCATAAGGAAAGCTTCCTCAAGAAAACCGGACGGGCCCGGGTCTTCCCGAAAACTCCGGGAAGACCCGGGCCCGATCGTCAGGTTGTGCCGCCCCGATTAACGGGTCAGCCGCCCACGAGCTGGTCGATGTCGCCCATGTAGCCGATCTTGCCGCCCTTCACCTGGTAGATGAAGGTGGTCGCACCGTCGAATTCGCCGTTCGGCTGGAACTTGAACGACTTGGTCAGACCCTTGTACGAGGCGCTCTTGAGCTTGGTGAGCATCGCCTCGCGGCCGATCTTCTCCGCGCCGAAGGACTTCATCTGGTCGATCACCAGGTTGGCGATGTCGAACGACTCCGCCGAGTAGGTGCTCGGGTTCGTGTTGAAGCGCTTCTTGTAGTCCTCGGTGAACTGCTTCGTGGCCGCCTCGACGTTCGCGTCGGAGCACGGGCAGGTCAGGAACCAGTCGTTCGCGGCGTCTCCGGCGAGCGAGACGAACTGCGAGTCGTTGGTGCCGTCACCGGAGAACTTGGGGCCGGTGAAGCCGGCTTCCTTGAGCTTCTTGGCGAACGGCGCGCCGTCCTGGTAGTAGCCCGCGTAGATCATGGCGTCCGCGCCGGAGTTCTTGATCTTCGTGGAGATCGGACCGTAGTCCGGGGTCGCCTTCGGCACGCTGTCCGAGACGACCTGGACACCGGCCTTGGCCAGCTCGTCCTTGGCGACCTTCGACAGGCCCACGCCGTACTCGGTCTTGTCGTCGACGACGAAGACCTTCTTGGCCTGGAGCTTCTTCGACAGGTACTTCGCCATCCCGCTGCCCTGGGCATTGTCGTTCGGCGTGCCACGCAAGAACGCGGTGAAATTGTTGCCCGCGCTCGTCAGGGACGGGTTGGTCGCCGACGGGGACACCGTGGCGAGCTTCGCCTTGGCGTAGTTCGGCGATGCGGCCTTGGTGGGGCCGGAGAAGGCGGGGCCGATAACGGCAACAACATTGCTGTCGTCGATCAGCTTCTGCGCCGCGGAGACCGACTTCGTCTCCGATGCCTCGTCGTCCGAGGTCTTGAACTTGAGCGTGAAGGGAAGATCGCCCTTCGCGTTGGCCTGCTCGACGGCGAGCCGAGCGCCGTTCTCTTCGTTGATGCCAAGCTGGGCATTCTCCCCCGAGAGCCCCGCTTGGAAACCTATCGTCCAGGTCGGCTTGTTACCGCCGCCGGTGTTGCCGGGAGCGGTGCTGCCGCCCTCCTTCTTCTTGTCGTCGTCATCGTCACTGCCGCACGCGGAAAGCACGAGTGCCGCTGCCGCGATGGGCAGCGCGATTTTGATCACGCGTCGCTTGAGCACAGCAAACCCCAACCCCTTGTAGAAAAAGTTCGGAGCCCGCATCGGGGCGCCTTCACAAACCGCGATGAACATGCGGTGCCCGGAATGTAGTCCGGCCGGAAGGGCAGCGGCAGTCCGCCGACTGAGATGTGATGCGCCCGTAACCAGATGTAATCCAAAAGAAACAGCAAACGAATTCTTACGATCCAAAGTGATCAAATATGATCATCGGGTGCCGGAAAAACAACGAACCCATCCGGTTTGTCAGCAACCGGATGGGTTCGTTGGAGTATGGGTACGGCTGGGTCAGTCGGCGACGTCGCCCCCGGACACGACCACCTCGGCCACGGTGCGCATCGACATCCGACGATCCATCGATGCCTTCTGGATCCAGCGGAACGCCTCGGGCTCGGACATCCCGTACTTCTCCTGGAGCACGCTCTTGGCCCGGTCCACCAGCTTGCGCGTCTCCAGCCGCTGGGTGAGGTCGCCGACCTCACGCTCCAGGGCCGCCAATTCGGTATAGCGCGAGACGGCCATCTCGATCGCCGGGACGAGATCGCCCTTGGTGAACGGCTTGACCAGGTACGCCATCGCACCGGCGTCCCGAGCCCGCTCGACCAGCTCGCGCTGGGAGAACGCGGTCAACATCAGCACCGGCGCCAGCCGCGCCTGGGCGATCTGCTCCGCCGCCGAAATACCGTCCAGTATCGGCATCTTCACGTCGAGGATGACCAGGTCGGGCCGGCACTCGTGGACCAGCTCCACGGCCCGCTGCCCGTCTCCGGCCTCTCCGACGACGTGGTAGCCCTCTTCCTCCAACATCTCTTTCAGATCGAGCCGGATCAGCGCCTCGTCCTCGGCAATGACGACACGGGCGCGTTGGCTGTCCTGCGATGCGGCGGGCGGCTGCGTGGCGGCGGTCACGTCGCTCCTCGATCAGGGAAATGGTGCGGACACGAGGGTACCGAGACACGGTATGGTGTTCTCCTAGCAGGGGGTTTTGGGACACCAAAACCGTCTTGACCTGCCGGGTTGGCGGAATGGCATACGCGGATGGCTCAAACCCATCTGCCCGAAAGGGCTTGCGGGTTCGAATCCCGCACCCGGTACCAGTGCATCCTCAGAGAACACTCGTTCGAGTGACGTCGACTCGAACATCTGAATGAGTAGGCGCCGGCGGCGCATCGTGGGTCCATGACCGATCCGGATCTTCGCCGCCAGGCACTCTCTCTGCTGCAAGCAGGCATCTCGAACGCCGATGTGGCTCGTAGGCTGTGCGTCCCCAAAGGGACCGTGGGCTACTGGCTGCACATGGAGCGCTTTCGCCGTGGCGAACTCCCGGCACGACGCGGAGCCCCCTGCTTCCGATGTCACGACGCCGACGTCGATCGTCGGGCATACGCCTACCTCCTCGGTCTGTACCTCGGCGACGGCCACATCGTGGCGCACCCTCGCTCCTACAGCCTGTCCATCTCATGTGCGAACGCCTGGCCCGGCCTGATGCAGGAATGCGCAAATGCCATTACCCGCGTTCTGCCCGGTTCCCCGCCGAACTTCGTACCCCGGCAAGGGTGCAAGGACGTCAAGCGCTACTCGCAACACTGGCCATGCCTGTTCCCCCAACACGGCCCCGGCCGCAAACATGAGCGGTCGATCGTCCTGGAGCCGTGGCAGAACGACATCGTCCGAGCCGAGCCCTGGGGCCTCGTCCGCGGCCTGATTCACTCCGACGGCTGTCGGAACATGAACTGGACAACCCGGATGGTCGACGGCGAGCGCAAGCGCTACGAGTACCCGCGCTACCTCTTCGCCAACGAATCCATGGACATCATGCGCATCCTCACGACCACGCTAAACGAACTCGGTGTGGAGTGGAGATTCGCCCGCCGCAACAACCTCTCCGTCGCCCGCCGGGCCTCCGTCGCGCTCATGGACCGGCACATCGGCCCCAAATACTGACGGCCCGTCACCCTCGCGAGGGTGACGGGCCGTCGGCATCACGACCGGGTGTCACTCGGCCGGGAGGTCTCCTATGTGGTGCAGGCGGATCAGGTTGGTGGAGCCGGGGACGCCGGGCGGGGAGCCCGCCGTGATCACGACCAGGTCGCCCTTCTTGCAGCGGCCGATGGCCAGGAGCGCCGCGTCCACCTGACGAACCATCTCGTCGGTGTGGCTGCACAGCGGGCCGAGGAAGGTCTCCAGGCCCCACGTGAGCGCCAGGCGGCTGCGCACGGCGGGTTCGGGGGTGAAGGCCAGCATCGGGATCATCGAGCGGTACCGGGACAGCCGACGGCCCGTGTCACCGCTCTGGGTGAACGCCACCAGGTACTTGGCGTCCAGGCGCTCGGCGATCTCGATCGCGGCCTTCGCGATCACCCCGCCCTGGGTGCGCGGCCCGGCCAGACCGCGGATCTCCTCCTGCATCGCGGAGGAGTCCTCGGCCGCGACCACGATGCGCGCCATGGTCTTGACGGTCTCGATCGGATATTTGCCGACCGAGGTCTCGCCCGACAGCATGACCGCGTCCGTGCCGTCCAGGACGGCGTTGGCGACGTCCGACGCCTCCGCCCGGGTGGGGCGCGAGGCGCTGATCATCGAGTCGAGCATCTGGGTGGCGACGATGACGGGCTTGGCGTTGGCCCGGGCCAGCGTGATCGCGCGCTTCTGCACGATCGGCACGGCCTCCAGCGGCATCTCGACGCCCAGGTCGCCGCGGGCGACCATGATGGCGTCGAAGGCGTGGACGATCTCCTCGAGGTTGTCCACCGCCTGCGGCTTCTCGATCTTGGCGATCACCGGGAGCCGGACACCGACCTCGTCCATGATCTTGTGGACGTCCTCGATGTCCTTCGCGGCGCGCACGAAGGACAGCGCGATCATGTCGGCGCCGAGGGCGAGGCCCCACTTGAGGTCCTCGATGTCCTTCTCGGACAGTGCGGGAACGCTCACGGCCACACCGGGGAGGTTGAGCCCCTTGTGGTCGGAGACCATCCCGCCCTCGATGACGATCGTGTGCACGCGCGGGCCCTCGACGTCGACGACCTCCAGGGTGACCCGGCCGTCGTCGATGAGGATCCGCTCGCCCTTGGTGACGTCGGCGGTCAGCCCCTTGTAGGTGGTGCCGACCTCGTGCTTGTCGCCGGGGACGTCCTCGGTCGTGATCGAGAACTCGTCGCCGCGCTCCAGGAGCACGGGGCCTTCGGCGAAGGTCTCCAGGCGGATCTTGGGGCCTTGGAGATCGACGAGGATGCCGACGCTGCGACCGGATTCGTCGGATGCCCGACGCACGCGGTGATAACGCTCCTCGTGCTCGGCGTAGGCGCCGTGACTGAGGTTGAAGCGGGCTACATCCATGCCTGCGTCGACCAGCGTGCGGATCTGTTCATACGAATTGGTTGCAGGACCCAGGGTGCAGACAATTTTGGCTCGACGCATGGTCCCAGAGCCTAGTTCCTACCGCCGGGTAAGCCGTACCCGCGTCCGCTATATGGCGCTTTTCCGGCATGCGGAAAGGGCGCCGCAACGGCGGCGCCCTCTCCCGTTCACGCGACTTTCGTCACATATTCAATCCCGACCGAGCCGATCACCCCGCGTCACACGGTGAGCGGTCGATCGGTGGGCCGGATCGGCGACGGCAGGTTGGTCCCGCCGGTCAACCACGCGTCCACCGCGGCCGCGCACGAGCGGCCCTCGGCGATCGCCCAGACGATCAACGACTGCCCGCGCCCGGCGTCGCCGGCCACGAACACGCCGTCCACGTTGGTCGCGAACGCCTCGTCCCGGGCCACGTTGCCGCGCTCGTCCAGAGCCAGCCCGAGCTGCTCGACCAGTCCGTTGGCGCGGTCGGTCCCGGTGAAGCCCATCGCCAGGAACACGAAGTCCGCCGGGATCTCCCGCTCGGTGCCGGCCACCGGCACGAAGCGGCCGTTCTCGAACACGACCTCGACCAGCTTGAGCGCCTTGACCCGGCCGTCCTCGCCGCCCACGAACTCCTGGGTGTTGACCGCGTACACACGCTCGCCACCCTCCTCGTGCGCGCTGGCCACCCGGTAGGTCATCGGGTACGTCGGCCACGGTTGCGCGGTGGGCCGCTCCTCGGTGGGCCGGGGCATGATCTCCAGCTGGGTGACCGAGGCCGCGCCCTGGCGGTGCGCGGTGCCCAGGCAGTCCGCGCCGGTGTCGCCGCCGCCGATGATCACCACGTGCTTGCCGGCCACGTCGATCGGCGAGGCGACCAGGTCGCCCTCCTGCACCTTGTTGGCGAACGGCAGGTATTCCATCGCCTGGTGGACGCCGCCGAACTCGCGCCCGGGGATCGGCAGGTCACGCGCGGCGGTGGCGCCGGCGGCGATCACCACCGAGTCGTAGCGCCGGCGCAGCTTGGCCGCGTCCAGGTCGGTGCCGATCTGCATGCCGGTGTAGAACTTGGTGCCTTCCGCGCGCATCTGTTCGATGCGCCGGTTGATGTGCCGCTTTTCCATCTTGAACTCGGGGATGCCGTAGCGCAGCAGTCCGCCGATCCGGTCCGCCCGCTCGTACACCGCGACCGTGTGGCCGGCCCGGGTGAGTTGCTGGGCGACGGCGAGGCCGGCCGGGCCGGAGCCGATCACCGCGACGGTCTTGCCGGAGAGTCGGTCCGGCGGCTGCGGGGCGACGTTGTTGTCGTCCCAGGCCCGGTCGATGATCGAGACCTCGACGTTCTTGATGGTGACCGGCGCCTGGTTGATGCCGAGCACGCACGCGGCCTCGCACGGCGCGGGGCACAGCCGGCCGGTGAACTCCGGGAAGTTGTTGGTCGCGTGCAGTCGTTCGCTCGCGGCCTGCCAGTCGTCGCGCCAGACCAGGTCGTTCCACTCGGGGACGATGTTCCCCAGCGGGCAGCCGTTGTGGCAGAACGGGATGCCGCAGTCCATGCAGCGGCCGGCCTGTTCGGTGATGATCGGGAGCAGCGTGCGCTCCTCGTACACCTCCTTCCAGTCCCGGATGCGCACGTCGACGGGGCGACGCGTGCCGAGCTCTTGGGGCGTGGTCAAAAAGCCCTTCGGGTCAGCCATGAACCGCCTCCATCATCTTCTGGACGATCTCGGTCTCGGTGAGACCGGCTCGCTCGGCGGCGTCCTTGGCGGCGAGCACTGCCTTGTAGTCCCTGGGCAGGATCTTGGTGAAGCGCCGGGAGGCGGCGTCCCAGTCGGAGAGCAGGGCTTCGGCGACGGCCGATCCGGTCTCCTCGTGGTGCCGGCGCACAACGTCGTGCAGTTCGGCGCTGTCCGCGGCGTCGAGTTCCTCGACGCCGACGAGTTCGGTGTTGATGTTGTTCGGGTCGGCGTCGAGCAGGTAGGCGACGCCGCCCGACATGCCGGCGGCGAAGTTGCGGCCGGTGCGGCCCAGGACGACGGCGCGGCCGCCGGTCATGTATTCGCAGCCGTGGTCGCCCACGCCCTCGACGACCGCGGTGGCGCCGGAGTTGCGCACGCAAAAGCGTTCGCCGACGACGCCGCGCAGGTAGATCTCGCCGCCGGTGGCGCCGTAGCCGATCACGTTGCCGGCGATGATGTTGTCCTCGGCGGCGAAGGGTGCGGACCGGTGCGGGCGCACGGTGATCCGGCCGCCGGACAGGCCCTTGCCGACGTAGTCGTTGCCGTCGCCTTCGAGCCGCAGGGTGATGCCCTTGGGCACGAATGCGCCGAACGACTGGCCGGCGGAGCCGATCAGGGTGATGTCGATGGTGTCGTCGGGCAGGCCCGCGCCGCGGTAGCGCTTGGTGACCTCGTGGCCGAGCATCGTGCCGACGGTGCGGTTGGTGTTCTGCACCGGGAGGTTGATGACGACCTTTTCCCCGTTCTCGAGCGCGTCGGCGCTGAGTTGGATGAGCTGGTTGTCCAACGCCTTGGCCAGTCCGTGGTCCTGCGGGCTGGTGTGGTGCAGGGCCGCGCCCTCGACGAGCGCGGGCACGTGGAACAGCGGCGCGAGGTCGAGGCCCTCGGTCTTCCAGTGCCTGATCGCCGCGCCGGTGTCCAGGAGTTCGGCGTGGCCGACGGCCTCTTCCAGGGTGCGAAAGCCGAGTTCGGCGAGCAGTTCGCGGACTTCTTCGGCGATGAATTCGAAGAAGTTGACCACGTGGTCGGCCTGGCCGTTGTACCGCTCGCGCAGCACGGGGTTTTGTGTGGCGACGCCCACGGGGCAGGTGTCGAGGTGGCAGACGCGCATCATCACGCAGCCGGAGACCACGAGCGGCGCGGTGGCGAAGCCGTACTCCTCGGCGCCCAGCAGGGCCGCGACCAGGACGTCGCGGCCGGTCTTGAGCTGGCCGTCGGTCTGCACCACGATGCGGTCGCGCAGGCCGTTGAGCAGCAGCGTCTGCTGGGTCTCGGCGAGGCCGAGTTCCCACGGGCCGCCGGCGTGCTTGAGCGAGGTGAGCGGCGAGGCGCCGGTGCCACCGTCGTGGCCGGAGATGAGCACGACGTCGGCGTGCGCCTTGGACACGCCCGCCGCGACCGTGCCGACGCCGACCTCGGCGACCAGCTTCACGTGCACTCGAGCCGCCGGGTTGGCGTTCTTGAGGTCGTGGATGAGCTGGGCGAGGTCTTCGATCGAGTAGATGTCGTGGTGCGGCGGCGGCGAGATGAGGCCGACGCCGGGGGTGGAGTGTCGGGTGCGGGCGACCCAGGGGTAGACCTTGTGGCCGGGCAGTTGGCCGCCCTCGCCGGGCTTGGCGCCCTGGGCCATCTTGATCTGGATGTCGTCCGCGTTGACCAGGTATTCGCTGGTGACGCCGAACCGGCCGGAGGCGACCTGCTTGATCGCCGAGCGCCGCTGGGGGTCGTACAGCCGCTCGGGGTCCTCGCCGCCCTCGCCGGTGTTGGACTTGCCGCCGAGCCGGTTCATCGCGATGGCCAGCGTCTGGTGCGCCTCCATCGAGATGGAGCCGTAGGACATGGCGCCGGTGGAGAAGCGCTTGACGATCTCGGAGACCGGCTCGNCCTCGTCGATGGGGATCGACTCGCGCACGCCCGTCCTGAACGCGAACAGGCCGCGCAGGGTCATCAGCCGCTTGGACTGCTCGTCCACGCGCGAGGTGTACTTCTTGAAGATGTCGTAGCGGCGGGTTCGGGTGGAGTGCTGGAGCCGGAAGACCGTCTCCGGGTCGAACAGGTGCGGCTCACCCTCACGGCGCCACTGGTACTCGCCCCCTATCTCCAGCCGGCGGTGCGAGGGCGCGATGCCGGTGGGCGGGTAGGCCTTGGCGTGCCGGCGGGCGACCTCCTCGGCGACGACGTCCAGGCCGATGCCGCCGAGCTTGCTGGTGGTGCCGGTGAAGTATTCGGCGACGAAGTCCTCGGCGAGGCCGACGGCTTCGAAGACCTGGGCGCCGCGGTAGGAGGCGACGGTGGAGATGCCCATCTTGGACATCACCTTCAGTACGCCCTTGCCCAGTGCCTTGATCAGGTTGCGGATGGCCTGTTCGGGCGCGATGTCGGCGAGGAAGACGCCGTCGCGGACCAGGTCCTCGACGGATTCCATCGCGAGGTAGGGGTTGACGGCGGCGGCGCCGTAGCCGATCAGGAGCGCGACGTGGTGCACCTCGCGCACGTCGCCGGCCTCGACGATCAGGCCGACCTGGGTGCGGGTCTTGGTCCGGATCAGGTGGTGGTGCACGGCGGAGGTGAGCAGCAGCGAGGGGATCGGCGCGTGCTCGGCGTCCGAATGGCGGTCGGACAGGACCACGATGCGGGCGCCGTCGGCGATCGCGCCGGTGGTTTCGGCGCGGATCTCCTCGAGCCGCTTGGCCAGCGCGGCGCCGCCGCCGTCGACCGGGTAGAGGCCGGAGATGGTGACGGCCTTCAGGCCCGGCTGGTCGCCGTCGAGGTTGATGTGGATCAGCTTGGCGAGCTCGTCGTTGTCCAGCACCGGGAAGGGCAGCACGACGTTGCGGCAGTCGGCGGGCTGGGCGTCGAGCAGGTTGCCCTCGGGGCCGACGAAGCTGCCGAGCGAGGTGACCAGTTCTTCCCGGATCGCGTCCAGCGGCGGGTTGGTGACCTGCGCGAAGAGCTGGACGAAGTAGTCGAAGAGCAGTCGGGGCTTGGTCGAGAGCGCGGCGATCGGGCTGTCGGTGCCCATCGAGCCGAGCGGTTCGCCGCCGGCCCGGGCCATCGGCGCCAGGATGACGCGCAGTTCTTCCTCGGTGTAGCCGAAGGTCTGCTGGCGGCGCGAGACGGAGGCGTGGGTGTGCACGACGTGCTCGCGCTCGGGCAGGTCCTCCAGGTTGATCAGGCCGCCATGCAGCCATTCCTGGTAGGGGTGCTCGGCGGCGAGCGCGGTCTTGATCTCGTCGTCCTCGACGATCCGCCGGGCCTGTGTGTCCACCAGGAACATCCGGCCGGGCTGGAGCCGGCCCTTGCGCACGATCCTGGCGGGGTCGATGTCCAGGACGCCGACCTCGGAGGAGAGCACGACCAGGCCGTCGTCGGTGACCCAGTAGCGCGAGGGCCGAAGACCGTTGCGGTCCAGGACCGCGCCGATCAGGGTGCCGTCGGTGAAGGTGACGCAGGCCGGTCCGTCCCACGGCTCCATCACGGTGGCGTGGAACTTGTAGAACGCGCGTCGGGCGGCGTCCATCGTGGCGTGGTTCTCCCACGCCTCGGGGATCATCATCAGCACCGCGTGCGGCAGCGGCCGACCGCCCAGGTGAAGCAGTTCCAGGACCTCGTCGAAGGACGCCGAGTCGGAGGCTTCGGGCGTGCAGATGGGGTACAGCCGGCTCAGGTCGCCGGGGATCAGGTCGGTGGCGAGCATCGACTCGCGCGCGGCCATCCAGTTGCGGTTGCCCTTGACCGTGTTGATCTCGCCGTTGTGCGCGATGAAGCGGTACGGGTGGGCGAGCGGCCAGGCCGGGAAGGTGTTGGTGGAGAACCGCGAGTGCACGAGGCCGATCGCGGACGCCAGGCGCCGGTCGGACAGGTCCGGGAAGAACGGCTCCAGCTGCCCGGTGGTGAGCATGCCCTTGTAGACGAGGGTGCGCGCGGACAGTGAGGCGAAGTAGACCTCGACCTCGCGTTCGGCCCGCTTGCGCAGCGCGAAGGCGAGCCGGTCCAGGGTGATCCCGGTGACCGTGTCGTCGACGCCCGCGACGAACAGCTGCGCGAAGCGCGGCATCGTCTCGGCGGCCATCGAGCCGACCAGGCCGGGCGTGGTGGGCACGTCGCGCCAGCCGAGCACCCGCAGGTTCTCCTCGGCGGCGATCCGCTCGATGGAGGACTTGGCGCGGCCGGCGTGCACGTCGTCGTCGGGCAGAAAGGCGATGCCGACCGCGTAGCCGCCGGCGGCGGGCAGCTCGAAGCCGACGCTCTCGCGCAGGAAGGCGTCCGGGACCTGGATCAGGATGCCCGCGCCGTCGCCGGTGTCGGCCTCGGCGCCGGTGGCGCCCCGGTGCTCCATGTTCCGCAGGACGGTCAGGGCCTGGTCGACGATGTCGTGGCTGGGCTCGCCGGTGAGCGTGGCCACGAATCCGACACCACAGGCGTCGTGCTCGTTACGGGGGTCGTACAACCCCTGTGCCGCGGGAAGCGCGGAGAAGAGGGGGCCCGGAGTTGCGGGCATGGCAGGAGGCATGGGCGCTCCCGTCGTCGTCGTGGCGTGTGGTGCGCAACAGGGACGACGTTGGCCCTCTGCGATTTCGTGCAGGTTACACGATCGGTACGTGTATCCGGAACCCGGGACAAACCCGTCTCACCATGCGGTCACCAGGGTGAACCGGTCGGCTCGAGGACGCTGCGCCGCGCCGGTCGCCCCGGCATATCAGCTGGCTCATTCCCGACCATCCGGGTGCCGAAACTGGGTGTCCGACCCGTGGGAACGCTCGTTTCCGGGCCGGGTCGCCGTGCTACACCCGGGTTACGTATACCTCACCCGTCACACCTGTTGGCCGATGAGCAGACCGAGCAGGTAGGTCAGCCCGCCCGCGGCGGCGCCCAGGACCAACTGACGGGTGCCGCTGAACCACCACGGCCGGGCGGTCACCCGCGAGACCGCGGCGCCCGCGCCGAACAGGCCGAGCGCGGTCAGCACCAGGGCAGGCGCCAAGGTGGCGGCGCCCAGCAGGTAGGGCAGCAGCGCAAGCAGCGCGCCGATCGCGAAGAAGGCGAACGAGGAGCCGGCGGCGAGCCACGGCGAGGGCAGGTCGTGCGGGTCGACACCGAGTTCCTCGCGGGCGTGGATCTCCAGCGCCAGTTCGGGGTCGCGGGAGAGTTGCCGGGCCACCTCGACGGCGAGGTCCTCGTCCAGGCCGCGCGCGATGTAGAGCTCGGCGAGTTCGCGCTGCTCGGCCTCGGGGCTGCGGCACAGTTCGCGACGCTCCACCTCGACCTCGGCGCGGGCCAGCTCGGCCTGCGAGGCGACCGAGGTGTA
This sequence comes from Embleya scabrispora DSM 41855, assembly GCF_000372745.1. Taxonomy (GTDB): domain Bacteria; phylum Actinomycetota; class Actinomycetes; order Streptomycetales; family Streptomycetaceae; genus Embleya; species Embleya scabrispora. The sequence goes on from NZ_KB889675.1 coordinate 21,812, forward strand.
CTCCCCCGCCGCCATCGAGAAGGCGCCGCCGGCCAGTCCGGCCAGTCCGGTGACCACGACTGTCTTGGGCGTGGCGTCGCTGCCGACGACGCCGGCGATCAGCGCGAAGTTGGAGACCAGCCCGTCCATCGCACCGAACACGGCCGGGCGCAGCCAGCCGCCGCCGATGTCGCGGTGGGTGTGGTCGATGCCGTCCTGGTGCCCGAGCGCCGGGGCTGTGTCGGGGACCTCGGCGGCTATGTCGTCGGTCTTCACGGTTGTTCGGCCCTCTCGTCACGCTGGGACCTGGACGCTACCGTTCTCGCCCGCCACGCCGCCGGCCAGGAAAGGCTGTCCGAACCCCAGGAGGCTGCCCCGAACCCGCGCTCGGCGGGTCGGGGCAGCCTCCGGTGTGGTGGGGTCAGCCCTTGTCGGCGGGCTTGCGTGCGGCCGAGGGGGTGCGCTCGGCGTCGGCGTCGGGGTCCGCGATCGGCTCGTCCGCATCGCGGACCACGCCCTCGCCCTCGTCGGCGTCCGTCGAATCCTTCGCGCTCTTGACGTCCTCGGGGTCCCGCGCCGCCTCCGCGTCTTTCGCGTCCTCCGGGTCCCGCGCCGCCTCCGCGTCCTGCGCGTCCGCCTCCGCGGCCGGCTCGTCGGCGTCGTCCGACTCCGGGTCGTGGCCGCGCAGCGTGGCCGGGTCCTCGCGGCCGGGGTGCTTGCGCGCCGAGATCCACATGTACGCGATCGCGCCGGCGAACACGACGATCGCGGTCCAGTTGTTCAGCCGCATGCCCAGCACGTGTTCGGCGTCGTCGACGCGCATGTACTCGATCCAGAACCGGCCCACCGTGTAGCCCGCGACGTAGAGCGCGAAGGCCCGGCCGTGGCCCAGCTTGAACCGGCGGTCGGCCCAGATCACCAGGGCCGCGACGCCGATGCACCACAGCGACTCGTACAGGAACGTCGGGTGGAAGGTGCCGGCCTGACCGGGGTCGATCACGTTGTGGTCGCCGTCGATCTTCACCGCCCACGGCACGTCGGTCTCGCGGCCGTAGAGCTCCTGGTTGAACCAGTTGCCCCAGCGGCCCACGGCCTGGGCGAGCACGATGCCCGGGGCGAGCGCGTCGGCCAGCGCGGGCAGCGGGATGCCCCGGCGCCGGCAGCCGATCCAGGCGCCCACCGCGCCGAGCGCGATCGCGCCCCAGATGCCGAGGCCGCCCTTCCAGACGGCGAACGCCTGCATGGGGTCGCCGCCGTCGCCGAAGTACGGCCCCGGCGTGGTGACGACGTGGTAGAGGCGGCCTCCGACGAGGCCGAAGGGCACCATCCACACGGCGATGTCGCCGACCGTGCCGGCGCGACCGCCCCGGGCGACCCAGCGTCGCTCGCCGAGCCAGATCGCGAGGACGACACCGAGGATGATGCACAGCGCGTAGCCGCGCAGCGGGATCGGACCGAGGTCGATCTGTCCGCGCGAGGGGCTGGGAATGAATGCGAGGTCCATGGCGGGTACGACGCTACCGGGTGCGGAGGCGAACGTGTGCCGGCGGGCGTCGACGAACGGGCGCGGCACCGAGGGAATCGGTGCCGCGCCCGGTGTTCCGGTGCAGCGAGTGACTACTTGATCGCAGCCTGGATCTGCGCGCGCACCTCGTCGGGGGTGGCCAGGCCGCGGCCCTTGACGATCAGGTCGATGGTCTTGCCGTTGATGCCCGCGGTCGGCGTCCCGGTGACCGGGGTGTCGCCGATCTTGGCGTTCTGGAACGCGTCCTCGACCTTGTTGACCCAACCGGCGACGCTCAGGTCGTTGACGCAGGCGTCGAAGGTGGGCGAGCGCAGGCCGTCCACCTTGCCCGCGAGGTCGAGCAGGTAGGAGCGACTGGCGAACTTGTCGTCCAACTCGTCGGGCTGGTTCGCGAAGAGCGTGTCGTGGTACTGCGCGAACTTGCCCGCGTTTTGTGCGCAGCCGGCGGCGTTGGCCGCGTACTTGGAGCCGTTGCCGCCGAGCTTGCCGTCCAGGAACGACGCGATGTGGTAGTCGATCTTGATGGTGCCGGCGTCGGCCATCTGCCGCAGGGTGGGGCCGAGCGCCTTTTCCACCTCGTGGCAGATCGGGCAGCGGAAGTCCTCGTACATGATCAGCGAGGGGGCGTTGGGGTTGCTGCCGACGGGGACGCCCAGGCCGTCCGCGGACAGGTTCGCGGGGGCGCTGAACGGCTTGGCGAGCGCGTCCTTCCAGGGGCCCTTCTTCTTGTTGGTCTTGGACATGCCGACGACCACGCCGATGATGGCGACCACCACGAGGACGGCCACCACCGCACCGGCGATGACCATCACACGCCGGCGCTTGTCGAGCGCCTGTTGGCGCGCGCGCTCCTGGGCCATGCGCTCGCGCGCGGTGCGCTTGCCTTCGGAATTCTTCGAGCTCACGTGATCTCAGGGCCTTTCGGTTCCCGGGTTCCGGGGTTTCGGTTCGCGTCCCCGCGGTACTCGTCCTCGTCGGTCCACCGCTCGTCCTCGTCGTCCTGGTCCCGGAGGTACGGCGGCTCCTCGGGGAACAGCCAGGCGTCCGCGGACAGGCGGGTTCGCGGGAAGAGGATCAGCCAGATCGCGAGCAGCATGAAGCCGCAGTCGCGCAGGATCTCCTCGAGGTACGCGGTCTTGTCCGGCTCGACCGGACCACCGCCGCCGAAGCAGCCGCAGTCGATGGCCAGACCGCGCGCCCACGCCTGGGCGATGCCCGCGATGAACACGAGCAGGAGCAGGGCGGACAAGGACGCGACCAGTCGGGTACCGATCCCGACCACCAGGAGCAGGGCCAGGCCCAGTTCCAGGTAGGGCAGGGCGTAGCCGACCGGCTCGACGAGACCATCGGGCAACACGTCGTAGCCCCGGACCGCGTACGCGGCCTGATCGGGATCGAGCGCCTTCTCCCAGCCGGCGAACGCCCAGACGAAGGCAAGGCCCAGTCGGGCGGCGAGGCCGATCCAGGGGGCGACCTTGCGCAGGCTCGTGAGCGAGCCTGCGGATGCGGTGCCGTTGGGGGTGGCCGTCGCGGTCACCGCTCGCCCACCGGCTCGATCGTCTTGCCTTCCAAGGTCTGACCTCCGTCACGACGGGTGAGGTGCGAGGACCCCGGTCCGGTGGTCCCCCGCACCCCCCGGACCGGCACATGTCCTGTCTAACCGGCGGAAGGCGCCTGAGGTTCCTGTCCGAGAGCCGCCTTACCACTCCCGGGGTTCTCCAGGCGCTGGTCGAGCAGTTCACGAAGGTTGTCGGGCGAACGCATGGCCGAGTTCCCGCCGTCCAGAATTTTTCCGTCCACCGCGACGCCGGGTGTGGCGGAGACTCCGGAGGTTTCGAACGCGCTCTCGGCGGCGGTCACCCACGCGGCGTGCGCGTCGGTGTTCACGCACGCGTCGAACGCCTCGCCGCGCAGGCCCGGGACCTGGCCGGCCAGGTCGAGCAGTCGGGCGGGGGTGTAGCCGTCCTCGGATTCCTCGGGCTGGTTCTTGAACAGCACCGCGTGGTACGCGGCGAACTTGCCCGCGTCCACCGAGCAGCGCGCGGCGTTGGCCGCCTTGACCGAGCCGGTCCCACCGAGCTTGCCGTCCAGGAAGGAGGCGATGTGGTAGTCGACCCTGATCTTTCCGGATTCGGCGTAGTCCGCCAGGAGCGGGCCGAAGTCGGTCTCGAAGCGCTTGCAGAACGGGCAGCGGAAGTCCTCGAACACGGTGACCGCGACCGGCGCCGAGGAACTGCCGACCCGGATCGTGCCGTCGGCCTGGGCGACGGCGGGCAGGGTGGCCGGGTCGATGTCGCGGATGGCGGACTTGACCGTGCCGGGTGCCTTGGCGTCGCCGGAGTCGTCGTCCTTGCCGTCGTTGCCGATGGTGAACACGAGGCCCAGGACGGCGGCCAGCACGGCGACCACGAGTACGCCGACGACGGCCAGGATGACGGGAGCTCGTTTGGTCCTGGGTTTGGTGCTCAACGCTGGTTCCTCCGATGTGGGCGGTACGGGATGACGCGGGCATGGCAACGGCCGCCGCGGGGGTGCTGCGGCGGCCGCTGATGAGCCGATGTACATTTTGGCGCGTTTTTACACGGAATGGCGGCTTGCCGCGCGCATCAGCGCTTGCGGACACCCTCGGCAAGGTCCGCGGCCAGGGCACGGACGGCGTCCAGGCCGGCCTGTTCGTTCGGTGCGTCCAGCAGGGCGCGCACGAACGCGGAGCCGACGATGACGCCGTCGGCGTAGGCGGCGACCTCGGCCGCCTGGGCGGCGGTGGAGACGCCCAGGCCGACGCAGATCGGCAGGTCGGTGGTCTTGCGGGTACGCGCGACCAGGTCGCCGGCCAGCGAGCTCACCGAGGCCCGGGCTCCGGTGACGCCCATGACGGACGCGGCGTAGACGAAGCCGCCGCAGTGGCGGGTGGTGTACCCGATGCGTTCGTCCGAGGAGGACAGCGCGACCAGGAAGATCCGGTCCAGGTGCTGCCGGTCGGTGGCGGCGATCCACTCGTGCGCCTCGTCCGGGATCAGGTCGGGGGTGATCACCCCGCTGCCGCCGGCCGCGGCCAGTTCGCTCGCGAACCGCTCGACGCCGTAGCGCTCGATCGGGTTCCAGTACGACATCACCAGCGTCGCGGCGCCGGTCTCGGCGACGGCCCGCACGTTGTCGATCACGTGGTGGGTGTTGGTGCCGTGCGCGAGCGCGTGTTCGACGGCGCGCTGGATGACGGGGCCGTCCATCTGCGGGTCGCTGTAGGGCAGGCCGACCTCGATGATGTCGCACCCGCCCTCGACCATCGCCCGCATCGCGGCGGCGGAGCCCTCGACGGAGGGGTAGCCCGCCGGGAGGTAGCCGACCAGCGCGGCGCGGTTCTCGGCGCGGGCGGCTGCCAGCACCTCGGTCAGCCTGGTGGTGGTGCCGGTGCCGGTCACGACTGCTCCGCTTCCGCGTCGAGGAGATCGAAGTACTTGGCGGCGGTGTGCATGTCCTTGTCACCGCGCCCGGAGAGGTTCACCAGGATGGTCGCGTCCGGGCCGAGTTCGCGCCCGACCTCGATCGCGCCGGCCAGGGCGTGCGCCGATTCGATCGCCGGGATGATGCCCTCGGTGCGGCACAGCAGCCGGAACGCCTCCATCGCGGGGGCGTCGTCGATCGGCCGGTAGATCGCCCGACCGCTTTGGTGCAACCACGCGTGCTCGGGCCCCACCGCCGGGTAGTCCAGGCCGGCCGAGATCGAGTGCGACTCCTTGGTCTGCCCGTATTCGTCCTGGAGCAGGTAGGTGCGCGCGCCGTGCAGGACGCCGATCGAGCCGCCGGTGATCGAGGCGGCGTGCCGCCCGGTCTCCACGCCGTCGCCGCCCGCCTCGAAGCCGTACAGCCGCACGCTCTCGTCGGGGATGAACGCGTGGAAGGCGCCGATCGCGTTGGAGCCGCCGCCCACGCACGCGCAGACCGCGTCCGGCAGCTTGCCGGTCAGGTCGAGCACCTGCTGCCGGGCCTCCACGGAGATGACCTTGACGAAGTCGCGGACCATCGCCGGGAAGGGGTGCGCGCCGGCTGCGGTGCCGAGCAGGTAGTGGGTGTTGTCGACGTTGGCGACCCAGTCGCGCAACGCCTCGTTGATCGCGTCCTTGAGGGTGCGCGAGCCGATCGCCACCGGGATCACCTCGGCGCCCAGCACGCGCATCCGGGCCACGTTCAGCGCCTGGCGCTGGGTGTCGAGTTCGCCCATGTAGACGACGCAGTCGAGGCCGAGCAGCGCGCACGCGGTCGCGGTGGCCACGCCGTGCTGGCCGGCGCCGGTCTCCGCGATCACCCGGGTCTTGCCCATGCGCTTGGTCAGGATGGCCTGGCCCAGCACGTTGTTGATCTTGTGCGAGCCGGTGTGGTTGAGATCCTCGCGCTTGAGGATGATCCGCGCGCCGCCGGCGTGCTCGGCGAAGCGGGGCGCCTCGGTGATGATGCTCGGGCGCCCGGCGTAGTCGCGCAGCAGGCCGGCGAACTCGGCCTGGAACTGCGGGTCGTTTTTGGCCTTCTCGTAGGCCGCGGTCAGTTCGTCGAGGGCGGCGATCAGCGCCTCGGGCAGGAAACGCCCGCCGAAGACGCCGAAGTGGCCGGAGGCGTCCGGCTGTTGGGCAGTGCTGGACATGCGAGGTCCTTGTCGGTGTGGCATGCCGTCGGACGGCACGTTGCTGACGGGTGGGTCAGGAAACGTGTCGGCGCCATCGGCTGCCCGGCACCTGGCCGGGCTCGCAGCCGATCACATAGCGCACCCGACGTCCCCGGGCCCGTCGGGCGGGCGCGCGGCAGCCGCGGGGCTTGCAGCCCCTGGCCAGTCGCGGGTCCATGCTCATCGCCGCTCGCGTCCTCAGCCGCGCCCGTGCCGGATCGCCGGGTGGGCGCCCGCGGCGACCAGGTCGGCGACCGAGCTGCGCGGGTCGCGACCGGTGACCAGGGACTCGCCCACCAGGACGGCGTCGGCGCCGTTGTTGGCGTACGCGATCAGGTCGTGCGGACCGCGCACGCCGGACTCGGCGATGCGCACGCACGAGTTGGGGATCAACGGGGCGATCCGGGCGAAGTTGTTGCGGTCCACCTCGAGGGTCTTGAGGTTGCGCGCGTTGACGCCGATCACGGTGGCGCCGGCGTCGAGCGCGCGGGCGGTCTCCTCCTCGTCGTGGACCTCCACGATCGTGGTGAGACCGATCGAACGGGACCGCTCGATCAACGAGACCAGCGCGTTCTGCTCCAGGGCGGCGACGATCAGCAGGGCCACGTCCGCGCCGTGGGCGCGGGCCTCCCACAGCTGATAGCTCGTCACCATGAAGTCCTTGCGCAGGACCGGGATGTCGACGGCGGCGCGAACGGCGTCGAGGTCGTCGAGCGAGCCGCCGAACCGGCGCTGCTCGGTGAGCACGCTGATCACCGAGGCGCCGCCGGACTCGTAGTCGGCGGCCAGGCCGGCGGGGTCGGCGATCGCGGCGAGCGCGCCCTTGGAGGGGCTGGAGCGCTTGACCTCGGCGATGACGGCGATGCCGTCGCCGCGCAGGATGCTCTCCGCGTCGCGGGGCGCCGGCGCCCGGGCCGCGAGTTCCTTGATCTGGTCAAGGGATACGCGGGCCTGTCGTTCGGCGAGGTCGGCGTTGACACCGTCGATGATCTCGTCGAGAACCGTCACGCCCTACATCCCCTCGTTTGTCCGGAGAACCTGCTCCCCCGGCCCTTCGATGGTATAGGCCGATTCGAACAGACCCGTCCACACCGCACCGCCGAAGAGGTGGGGGCAGCATACGGCGTCGCACGGTGGGTTCGTGCGCACGGTCCGGCCGGCGAAATCGCCGGCCGTCACTGTGCGTCAGGGCGCGAGCGGTGCGCCGAACGGCAGGTCGCGGACGATCCAAAAGAGCAGCACGACCGCGAGCAGAGCCCACAGCGCGCGGGGATCGGCCAGCCCCCGGCGCGGTTCGCCGCGCGCGGTTCGCACCGCCCAGCGCAGCCACAACAGGCCGATCAGCGGGAACAGCACGAGCGCGAGCGCGTTGTAGCCGAGCGCGGCGGACAGGTCGAGGTGGGTGAGCGCGTGCACACACCGCAACCCGCCGCAGCCGGGGCAGGGCAGGCCGGTGACCACCAGGTAGGGGCACGGCGGATAGTGACCGCTCTCGCGCGGATCGACCAGCCCCACATAGGCGGTCGCGGCGGCGAGCAGGGCCAGGCTCGCGGCGGGCAGACCGAGGTTGCGCAGCCGGAAGCCGGTGCCGGACACGGGGTGGGCCGGGGTGGTCATCGGCCCATTGTGCCGTCGGGACGCACCGTCAGAGGTCACCCAGCGTGTCTTTCCAGCCCAGAAGGAAGACGCCGACCATCCAGGTGGTCCAGAAGATCACGCCGAGCAGGACGGTGCCGATGGTCCAGTTGCGGGCCCGCAACGAGGCGAGCCGGGCGCCGGCCACATCGCCGCGGTGCCAACGCTCGTTGACGCTGGTGGCCGCGAGCAGCGCGGGCACGCCCGCGAGGAAGCAGCAGAAGACGGTCGCCACGACCGCCCACGCGAGGTAGTTGTCCGGTGGGCCGGGCGGCGGACCGGCGGGCGGCGGCGTGGTCGGCGGCCCGTAGGGCATGGCGTGCCCGAACGGCCGGGCCGGCGCGTTCCACTCCCGCGTCCGATCCGAACGCTCCTCACCGCCACCGGGAGCCCCCGGATAGCCGTAGGCCACATTCCCCCCTTGGCGTAACGCCGTTACGGCACGCCCACCCTAGAACAGCGCCGAGCCCCCCGCCGAAAACGCCGACCGGGCGAAGCCCGAACACCCGGGGCCGGCCGAACCAACCCGGCCCGGCCGGCGCCCGAAGCCGAAGCCGGACGTCAGCGACGCGCGGGGGCCGCGCCCAGACCACCCATCCGCATGCCCGCACCGGCGATGCAGCCCACCAGGACCACGGCCGCGCCGGCCCAGAACAACATCACGTTGGCCGCGATCATCGCGACGCCGGAGATCGTGCAGCCGATCAGCGCCAGTATGGTCACGGTCCAGGCGGCGGGGGTGCTGCCGTGGTTTCCGGCTTGCGACGACATCGCTTACTCCTTCGGCTTCACATTTCACACGCGTGGGCGCGGTTGCCGGGGCACCGTGAGGGCGCCGCGATCACAACCGCGCGATTCTTATTGTCACCCGTAGGGAGCAGTGCTCAGCGCGTGGGGTCCTCGCCCCGGTCCAACGCGTTCCACAGGTCGGCGTTGGTGGCCGAGCCACGCTTGGCGGCGACCGGCTTGCCGGCCGGGGCGTCGTAGCGGTTGGACATACCGGGCCAGCGCCTGCCCCGGAGCACCACGAGCAGACCCGCGAGCACGATCAGCACGCCGCCCACGAACGCGAACCACGGCCAGATCGTATGGCTCACGTCCACCGCGCGAACCCCCTCGACGGCCGCCTTGCCCGCCGCCTCGGAATTCACCGCCGACGTGTCGCTCGCACCCCGCACGGCCAGCACCGTGACCCCGATCCCGGCCAGGGTCACCAGTGCGCCGATCACGCTTCGGCCGATGGTGCGGGTGGCGAGCACCGCGAGGCCGCCGGCGAGCCCGAGCAGGGCCAACGCGGAAACGGCCTTGTTGATCGTGTTGCCGCTCGCGTGCACCGCGATCCGTGAGCCGTGCACCGGCGCGGTGCCCTCGGCCCAGGTGCGACCCGCCACCGAGAGCACCAGGGCCGCGCCGACCAGGGCGAGCAGGACCGCGACGGTCAACTCGCGTCGCGCGGCCTTGCGCGCGCGCAGGGCCCCGCTCTCGACCGAATCGGTCGAGGCCGATTCCGCCGCCTGCCCGGTGGTGGCGCTCGCCGCGCCGGTCGCGCTCGCCGCTTCGGAAACCGCTCGGTCGTCCGTCTCGGTGCCGGCACCCGCTGCGCCGGCCTCGGTCCTCGCGTCGCTCATGTCACCAGCATGACCCACGCTCCGCGGCGGCTTGACCCGGGGCGGGTGTTCGCCGGGCCTACCCGATCCGAACGTCGTGCGCCGGCGCGAGCGTCGCCGCGATGGCCACCGCGCGCAGCACCGCCGCCGCCTTGTTGCGGCATTCGATGTCCTCGGCCTCGGGCGAGGAGTCGGCGACCACGCCCGCGCCGGCCTGGACGTAGGCCACCCCGTCGCGGATCAACGCGGTGCGGATCGCGATCGCGGTGTCCAGGTCGCCGGCGAAGTCGACGTAGCCCACACAACCGCCGTACAGGCCGCGCCGGGTGGGCTCGAAGTTCTCGATGATCTCCATCGCACGCGGCTTGGGCGCGCCGGACAGGGTGCCCGCCGGGAAACACGCGGCGAACACGTCCAACGCGGTACGGCCCGGGGCCAACTCGCCCACCACGGTGGACACGATGTGCATCACGTGGCTGTACCGCTCGACCGCCATGAAGTCGATCACCTCGACCGTGCCCGGCGTACAGACCCGGCCCAGGTCGTTGCGGCCCAGGTCGACCAGCATCAGGTGCTCGGCGCGTTCCTTGGGGTCGGCGAGCAACTCCTCGGCCAGGTCGGCGTCCTCGGCCGGGGTGGCGCCGCGCGGGCGGGTGCCCGCGATCGGGTGCAGCATCGCGCGCCCGTCCTCGACCTTGACCAGCGCCTCGGGGCTGGAGCCGACCACGTCGAAGCCGCCCTCGGCGCCGCCGTTCGGACCCGGCAACCGGAACAGGTACATGTACGGGCTGGGGTTGGTCGCGCGCAGGATCCGGTACACGTCCAGGGCGCCGGCCTCGGTGGGCATCTCGAAGCGCTGGGACAGCACGATCTGGAACGCCTCGCCGGCCCGGATCTCCTCCTTGGCCGCCTCCACCGCCTTGCGATAGGCGGTCGAGCCCCACGGACCGGCCGCCTCGGCGACCGCGCCGCGCTCGAACGCCGCCGCGGCCAGGCCGGTCGGCCGGGCCAGGTCGGCGGTCATCACGTCCAGCCGGGCCACCGCCGCGTGGTACGCCTCGTCGACGCCGGACTCGCGGTTGTCGTGGTTGATCGCGTTGGCGATCAACAGCACGCTGCCGTCCACGTGGTCGAGCACCGCCAGGTCGGTGGCCAGGAACATCATCAGCTCCGGCACGTGCAGGTCGTCCACGGCCGACTCCGGCAGCCGCTCCAGCCGGCGCACCACGTCGTAGCCGAGGTAGCCGACCATCCCGCCGGTCAGCGGCGGCAGTTCCAGGCCCGGGATGCCGTGCGGGGTGTGCAGTGCGGCGACGGTGGCCCGGAGCACCTCCAGCGGATCGCCGTCCACCGGCACGCCCACCGGCGGGGTTCCCAGCCAGCGGGCCCGCCCGGCCGCCTCGGTGAGCACCGCCGCGCTGTGCACGCCCACGAACGAATAGCGCGACCACGAACGGCCGTTCTCGGCGGATTCCAGCAGGAAGGTGCCGGGCCGCTCGGCGGCGAGCTTGCGGTACAGGCCCACGGGGGTGTCGCCGTCGGCCAGGAAGCGCCGGGTGACGGGGATGACGCGCCGGTCGCGCGCGAGCGTCCGGAAGGTGTCGAGGTCGGGGGTGACGGTTCCGGTGGTCATGGCGTGCGCAATCTCCCGGGCAGCGAGGTCGGGCGGAGCCGGGACCACGCGGGCCCGGGGTCGGCGATGGTCAGTCGGAGACGGGCAGGACGTCCGCGTCGAAGCAGGTGCGGTCGCCGGTGTGGCACGCGGCGCCGGTCTGCTCGACCCGAACGAGCACCGCGTCGCCGTCGCAGTCGAGCGCGACCGAGAGGACCTTCTGCACATGGCCGGAGGTGTCGCCCTTGACCCAGTATTCCTGCCGGCTGCGGCTCCAGTAGGTGCATCGGCCGGTGGTCAGCGTGCGATGCAGCGCCTCGTCGTCCATCCACCCGACCATCAGCACCTCGCCGGTGTCGGCGGCCTGCGCGACGGCGGCGATCAGGCCGTCGGGGTCGCGCTTGAGGCGCGCGGCGATGGTCGGGTCGAGGTCGGACGGCCGCGCGGGCGGGTGGGTGGCACCGGTCATGCGCGCATTGTCGCAGACCCGCGCGAACCGCTCGGTCGGGTGTTCACAGGCCGGTACGGGCCGTACGCAGGGTGTCGATCGCGGCCTCGTCGCCCTCGATCTCGACCCGGGCCTGGTCCTTGCGGCCGAACAGATACAGGAGCAGCTCGCCCGGGTGCCCGCTCAGCGTCACCACGGGCGTGCCCTTGTGCACGATCTGCGCCGGCTCCCCGGCCGCGGTGTCGGTGCGGCGCAGCGCCACGCCCACCGGGACGCCGCGCAGCGCCATCCGCGAGGCGCCCTTGGCCCGCTTCCACAGGATCTCGGTGAGTTCGGGGGCCAGTCGGCGCGGCTCGGCGCCGCCGGGCTGGGCCCGGCGTACGTCCTCCAGGTGGATGAAGTACTCCATCGTGTTGGCCGCCGCGTCCACGCCGGGGATGCCGAACACGGACAACTTCGGCGGGCCGTCCGCGACCAGCCGCACGCTCTGTTCGTACGGCTTGGCCGCCTGCCGCAGCCGGACCTTCTCGGTGTAGCCCGCGAGCGGCGCGAGCATGATGCCCGGCGCCGAGTCGGGGCGGTGCTCGCGGACCACCAGGTGGGCGGCGAGGTCGCGGGTGGTCCAGCCCGCGCACAGGGTCGGCGCGTCCGGGCCCAGGACTCGCAGCAGTTCGGCGAGTGCGGCGCGTTCGGTGCGGGCGTGCGAAGTCGGCATGTGCCGATCCTTTTGCCCGCACCGGGCGCGGTCAAGGGGATCCGGGCCCCGTCCGGCCGATCCCGGCGGACCGGACCCGGTCGTCGCCGGTGGTCAGGGGGAGGCGGCCACCGGTGCGGAGTCCTTGGGCTGGTCGCTCTTCTGCTGCGTGCTCAGCCAGCGCAGCGCGTCCGGCAGCACCGCCTGCCAGGTCTTGAAGTTGTGCCCACCGGTGGGCAGCAGCAGCGTGTCCACCTTGAGCGGCGGCTTGGCCAGCCGCTGGAACTCCTTGGTCTCGGGCAGGTTGGGCTCGCCGCTCTCGCTGCTGGTGAGCAGCAGACTGACCGGCGGCATCGGCATGTTCTTCAGCCGCCACATCAGGTCGTTCTGGTTGCGGTACGCCTTGCTGCCGCCGTAGAGGTCGCCGGTGTCGCCGTCCAGCGGCGCGCCGTAGTCGGCGGACAGCGCGACGGCCGCGCCGATCCGGTCCGAGTGCTGCATGGCCAGCTTGGCCGAGCAGTAGCCGCCGGTGGAGTCGCCGAGCATGGCCCAGCTGCGCGCTCCGGGCGCGACCCGGTACACCTGGCTGATCGCCTCGGGCAGGTCCTGGCTGAAGAACATGCCCACCTGCGGTCCGCCGGGCACGTCGGTGCACTCGGTGTCGCGGTCGGCGCCGACGCTCGGTTTCATCATCACGTAGATGGTGGGCTGGACCCGGCCCGCGGCTATCTCGTTCGCGGCGAACTTGGGCAGTTCCAGGCGGGTGACCAGGTTGCGCTCGTTGCCCGGGTAGCCGGTGAGCACCACCACGACCGGGAAGCGCCGGTCCTTGTACTGGGCCTGGAAGTACTGCGGCGGCAGGTACACCAGGGCCGGCGAGCCCATCCCGCTGCGGCGGCCGGCCACGTCCACCTGCATGATCTGACCCGCGGCCTGGGGGTTCTTGCCCTGCGGGACGTCGATCGTCTCGGTCCCGTTCTCCTTGACCAGTTTGGGTACGTCGCCGGGGCCGGCGGCGCCGAAGTTCACCACCGGCTTGCCGGTGTGCCCGAGCAGGTCGTCCCAGGTCGTGTAGAAGACGAAGTAGCGGTTGCCGATCACCGCCACGGTGGCCATCAGCAGCACCTGCGTACTCAACAGGATGCCGATCCGTCCCAGGATCGGCAGCACCCCCTGGCGGGACAGCTTGGGCCAGAAGAACACGGCGGCTGCGGCCGCCGCGAACGCGACGACGCCGAGCAGGATTATCAGTTTGAGGCTGGTGAGGCCCACAGCGGCGTCCTCGGTCTATGGATCATGGTCAGGTCACGCCCGTAAGACGCGACCGGCTCGGCGATTGGTTGCGGGTGCCGGGCATGCTCCGACGGAAGCCGGCGGGGGCGCCCGAAACAGGGTGACATGGCGGAAAGATTCACTCCAAGCCGCGTAGCGTCGGCCGATCCGGATGGAATCGAGGGCCCGGACGGGAATCGGGACCGTCACCGACGCCTTGTACTTTCATTGGACAACCATCCCTCGACAATCCTGTCGGACCGCCCCGTTCGCGGCGGCCGGATTCCCGTGAAAGTGAGCCCCGTGGCGGACAAGGTCGTGCTGCGACAAGGACTGCGCGTACTCGGCGTGGCGATCCGCGAGGAACCCAAGATCTTCGCCGCCGCGGTCGGCGCGAGCGCGGTGTACGGCGTGATGACCGTCGGCTCGGCGCTGGTGCTCGGCCGGGTCACCGACGACGTGATCATCCCGGCCTTCCGAGACGGGCGGACCACGGCCGGCGCGCTGGTCGGCGCGTTCGCGGCGGTGTTCGGGATCGCGCTGCTCAAGGCGTTCGGGGTGATCGGCCGCCGCCTGTGGGCGGGCGTGATGCAGTACCGCCTCCAGGCCACCTACCGGCGCCGGGTCACCCGGCAATACCTGCGCCTGCCGCTCGCGTGGCACCACCGCCACCCCACCGGGACGCTGCTCTCCAACGCGAACGCCGACGTCGAGGCGGCCTGGAACCCGGTCGCGCCGCTGCCGATGGCCACCGGCGTGGTGGTCATGCTCTTCGTCGCGGCGATCTCGATGGTGCTCACCGACTGGGCGCTCGCGCTGGTCGGCTTCGTGATCTTCCCGGCGATCGCCGTACTCAACGTGGTCTACCAGCGCAAGCAGGGGCCGCTGGCGATGCGCGCGCAGGAGTTGCGCGCCGACGTCGCCGAGATCGCGCACGAGAGCTTCGACGGCGCGCTGGTGGTCAAGACGCTGGGCCGGGAGAGCGAGGAGACCACCCGCTTCGCCGCCGCCTCGCGCGAGTTGGCCGACGCGAACATCGCGGTGGGCCGGGTCCGGGCCCTGTTCGACCCGATGCTGGAGGCGCTGCCCAGCTTCGGTGTGCTGCTGGTCCTGGTGGTCGGCACGGTCCGCGTCTCGCACGGAAACCTGGCTCCCGGCGACCTGGTGCAGGTGGCCTACCTGTTCACCCTGTTGGCCTTCCCCGTTCGGGCGATCGGCTGGCTGCTGGGCGACATGCCGCGCTCGGTGGTCGGCTTCGACCGGGTCAAGGGGGTGCTGGACGCCGAGGGCGAGCACACCTACGGGGCGATCGAGGGCGGCGACGCCTCGGCCGGTCCGGCCCGTCTGGAGGCCCGCGCGGTGCGCTTCGGCTATACCGACGACACCGACGTGCTGCACGACGTGGCCTTCGACGTCGAGCCCGGGCGCACCATCGCGATCGTCGGCCCGACCGGCTCCGGCAAGTCCACGCTGGTCTCGCTGCTGGTGCGATTGGTCGATCCGCTCGACGGCGGGGTCCTGCTCGACGGCACCGACCTGCGCGAGTACCGGCGCGGCGGGATCGCGGCCACCGCCGCACTGGTCCCGCAGCAGGCGTTCCTGTTCGACGACAGCGTGCGCGACAACATCACCCTGGGCCTGGACCTGGACGACGCGGCGGTGCACGAGGCGCTGCGGATCGCCCAGGCCGACTTCGTGAGCGCGCTGCCCGAGGGCCTGGACACGCAGGTGGGCGAGCGCGGGACCACGCTGTCGGGAGGCCAGCGCCAGCGGATCGCGCTGGCCCGGGCGCTGGTGCGCCGGCCGCGCCTGCTGGTCCTGGACGACGCGACGTCGGCCGTGGACCCGCGGGTGGAGGCGGCCATCCTGCACGGCCTGCGCGACGCGGGGCCGGCGACCGTGGTCGTGGTCGCCTACCGCAAGGCCACCATCGCGCTCGCCGACGAGGTGATCTACATCGAGGGCGGCCGGGTGCTCGATCGCGGCCCGCACCACGAGTTGCTGGACCGCTCGGTGGGCTACCGCCGGTTGGTCAACGCCTACGAGCGGGCCGCGCGCGAGGGCGCGGACGAGGACATCGACATCGACGTCAGCGAGGCCGAGGAGGCCACGGCTTCATGAGTATCGCCACCGTCGTACGCAAGGTGCCCGAACCGGACCCGAAACCCGGTTCGCGGATCGGCGCCGACCCCGACTCCACGAAGCCCGCCGAGTCCGGCCCGAGTGTGTTGCGCCGCGGCCTGCGGATGACCCCGGAGTTCACCGAGGGCCTGGTCGTCACGCTGCTGCTCGCCGTGGTCGGCACGGCCGGGCGCATCGTGGTGCCGCTGGCCGTGCAGCAGACCATCGACCGGGGGCTGCGCGCCGACGCCGGCCCCGACCTGACCGTGGTGCGCACGATGGCCGCGGTCGCGGCGCTCGCGGTGGTGGTCACGGCGGTGTCCGCGTACGCGATGAACGTGCGCCTGTACCGCACCAGCGAACGCGGCCTGTCCACCCTGCGGGTGGCCGCGTTCCGACACATCCACGACCTGTCCACGCTGCACCAGCAGTCCGAGAAGCGCGGCTCGCTGGTCTCCCGGGTGACCGGCGACGTGGACACGATCAGCCGGTTCATCCAGTTCGGCGGCCTGCTGCTGATCGTCAGCGTCGGGCAGATCGCGCTGGTGACGGTGCTGATGTTCGTCTACTCGTGGCAGCTCACGCTGCTGGTGTGGGTGTGCTTCGCGCCGCTGTACTTCTTCATGCGCGCGGTACAAAAGCGGATCGCCGCGGCCTACTCGCACGTACGGGTGGCCATGGGTCGCATGCTCGGCGCCATCTCGGAGCCGGTCGTGGGCGCCGCGATCGTGCGCGCGCACGGCATCGAGGAGCGCACCGCGCACCGCATCGACGAGTCGGTGAACGCGCACCGGGACGCGCAGACCCGCGCCCAGTTGTTCGTCGCGCTGACCTTCCCGATGGGCGAGTTCGTGGTCGGCCTGGCCAACGGGCTCGTGGTCGTGGTGGGTGTGTGGCTGGGCATCGACGGGCAGCTCAGCGTCGGCGAACTGGTCGCCTTCCTGTTCCTGGTCACGCTGTTCGTGGGCCCGGTACAGATGGGCGTGGAGATCCTCAACGAGGCGCAGAACGCGCTCGCGGGCTGGCGCCGGGTGCTGGAGGTGCTGGACGCGGAACCGGACATCGCGGACCCGGGCGAGGCGGGCGAGGTACTCGCGCGCGGCCCGGTCGAGGTCGCCTTCGACCACGTCTCGTACGGCTACCCGGGCGGGCCGCGGATCCTGCACGACGTGGACGTGACGCTGGCGCCCAGGACCCGGGTCGCGGTGGTGGGCGAGACCGGTTCGGGCAAGACCACGTTCGCCAAGCTGCTGACCCGACTGGTCGACCCGGACGAGGGCCGGGTACTCCTGGACGGCGTCGAACTGCCCCGGGTGCGCTTCTCGTCGCTGCGCGCCCGGGTGGTGATGGTGCCGCAGGAGGGCTTCCTGTTCGACGCCACGCTGCGCGAGAACGTGCGGTACGGCCGGCCGGACGCGGACGACGCGGCCATCCGCACCGCGTTCACCGACCTCGGTCTGGCCGACTGGCTGGCCGGACTGGCCGCGGGTCTGGACACCGCGGTGGGCCAGCGCGGCGAGTCGTTGTCGGCGGGCGAGCGGCAGTTGGTCGCCCTGGTTCGGGCCTACATCGCCGACCCGGACCTGCTGGTCCTGGACGAGGCGACGTCGGCCGTCGACCCGGCCACCGAGGTACGGATAGGGCGGGCCCTGGACGGACTGACCCGGGGCCGCACCGCGGTGTTCATCGCACACCGGATGTCCACGGCCGAATCGGCCGACGAGGTGCTCGTGTTCGATGCCGGAAAGCTCGTGGAACGCGGCCCGCACGCGCGCCTGGTCGGGGCCGGCGGGATCTATTCGCGGCTGCACGCCTCGTGGACGGCCCAGCAGAAGACGGCACCGCGCTGAACCGGTTCGCGGCCGGTCGTCCGCACGCGTCGGGGCGGGCCGATTCCCGGCCCGCCCCGACGCGTGCGGACATCTCCCGTACCGACCGCTATTTCAGCGGTGCCGTCAGCTTCTTGGTCTCGTCCGTGTAGGAGACCAGGCACTGGACCTCGCGGTCGCCGCTGCTCCAGCCGGATTCCTTCGGATAGATGTACAACCAGGTCAGCTGATCGGCCTGCGGTTGCCGGGCGATCACCGGCTCGGCGATCGGCTTGCACACCGCGGACGCCTTCGTGTCCATCTCCGCGTCGCCGGGCCAGGTGCCGTCCGGCAGCGCGACGTTCTCGATGTGCTGGCCGTCGTGCGGGCTCGTGCACGCGACCTTGTCGACGTCCGTGCTGCCCGTGGCGAACATGATGCAGTCGCCCGGGCTGAGCGGGACCTTCTTGACGGCGACGCTGCCGTTGGAGTTGGTCGCCACCGGAGTGGTGGGGGGCTCGGTGCTCGGCGGTTCGGTGGAGGGCGGCTCCGGCTCGTCGGTGGTCGGTGGCGTACCGGTCGGCGGCGCGCTGGTGCGCCCGGCCGTGGTGTCCGCCGGACCGGCCTTGTCGCCCTTCTTGTCGTCCCCGCCCAGGTTCAGCACCAGGGCGATCACGCCGGCGGCGATGACCAGGGCGACGACCACCACGATCACGACCACACGACCGCCGCCCCGGCCGCCGGACGGGCCGCCGGGGCCGGCCGGACCGTAGGGAGGGCCGCCACCGTAGGGCGGACCGCCGCCCGCGTACGGCGGGCCGCCGACCGTCGGGCCGTCGTAGGGCGGGTTCGCGGGAGGCGGGCCCGCGGGTGGCGGCCCCGCGGGTCCGCCGGGATAGCCACCCGCGCCTCCGCCGTAGCCGCCGCCTTGATTGCCGCCGGGGAATCCGCCGGGAGTGCTCATCAGGTCGATCCCTCCCCCAAGGGCCGAGCGCCCGGGTCAGCGCAGTGGCTTGGTGAGTGTCTGCCCCGACTTGTACTTCACGATGCAGGTCACCTTGCGACGACCGATGTCCCACCCCGGCTGCTTGGGGTAGGTGTAGGTGAAGGTGAACTGCGAGGCGTCGGAGCGGCCGCCGACCGCCGTGTTCATCGCCGGGGTGCACTTCGACTCGGTCTGATCCGTGATCGATGCCTCACCCGGGTAGGTGCTGCCGCTCAGCTCGAAGGTCATGATGACCTCGCCGTTGTGCGTGCTGGTGCAGGACTTCTTGTCGATGGTGCCGGAGACGGTGTCCAGGGTGACGCAGTCGCCCTTGGACAGGTCCACGTACTGGACCTCGGACGGCAGGTCCGGGTCCGCCGTGCTCGCCGCGCTGGTCCGGGGCGTGGTCGGGCGGGAGGTGGTCGGGCGCGTGGTGGGCGGCGCGCTCGCACTGCTCGACGGCGAGGAACTGGCCGAGCCGGTCGCGCTGTTCGTGGGCGAGGCGGTCTTGTCCTTCTTGTCGTCGCCGCCCAGCACCACCACGAGCGTGGCGATGATGCCGCCGACCACGACGATCGCGGCGATCACCACGGCGATCAGCGGGCCCTTGCCCGAGCCGCCCTGGTTGGGCCCCGGCGGCATGCCGCCGCCGTAGCCTCCGCCGCCGTAGTTGCCTGGGTACTGCGGTCCGCCGCCGGCCCCCGGGTATTGCGGGGAGCCACCGTACGGGCTCTGCGGCGGCGGGTACTGCTGGCCGCCCTGCGGGTATTGCTGGCCGCCCTGCGGGTACTGCTGCCCCGGGTACGGCTGATTGCTCGGATAACCCTGGTCTGGCTGCTGCCCATAGCCGGGGTAGCCACCCTGTCCGGGTGATGGCGGCGTCGTCATGTGCCTAGCCTGCCTGATCGGGTGAAGCCACCGCTCGACCGGGCCCAACTACTTGACTCCGAGTCAGATGATCGTTGTGGGACCGGAATCCTTCCGTGACCCGATTTCACATCCGGCGGCTCGGGGCCCCGGCGGAACGGTCCGCTCACCACGGCCACAAGCACCCCCGCGAGTATCGCGCCGCCGCCGGCGGCGAACACCGCCGAGGGGCCGTGGGTCGAGGCGAGAAGGCCACCGACCGGATACAGCAGCGGGATCAGACCGACCCCGACCAGCATCTGGATCGCGGTGACCCGGCCCAGCGCGCCGGGCGCGCAGCTGGTCTGCACCAGGGCGTTCCCGGAACCGCCGACCACGCCGGTGGCGATGCCCAGCACCGCCGCGCAGACCACCGCGATCCCGACCCCGGACGCGTAGCCCAGGCCGACCAGGCTCGTGGCCATCACGAGCATGCCCACCGGCAGCAGGAGCCCGGGACGCGGCACCCGGCCCGCAACCGTCAGTCCCAGTGCGCCGATCGCCGCGCCGATCCCCCACGCACCCAGCACCAGACCCATCCCGCCCGGCCCCCAGCCCGTGTCGTCGGCGAGCAGCACGATGCCGATGTTCATCGGAATGGCGAAGCCCGCCTCCATCAGCGCGGTGACTATCAGAAGCGACCGCAGCACCCGATGCCGGGCCACATGGCGCAGCCCCGCACGCAGACCCAACTCCGGCTCCTCGGTGCCCGGTTCGGCCTCCGGGACGGGCCCCGGGCGAAGCCGCCACAGCAGCGCGAGGGAGAGTGCGAACAGCGCCGCGTTGAGCATGAAGGCCGACTCGGCGTCGCCCCACGCCAACGCCGCGCCGCCGATCGGCGCGGACACCACGGTGGCCACCCGCTGGGACAACGCGCGCATCCCCTGCACCCGGACCAGTTGGGTACGCGTGGTCAACCGCACCGGCAACGCGCCGACGGCGGGCATGAACAACGCGTCCACCGCGCCGAACACCAGCGCGATCGCCACCAGTAGCCAGATCGCCGGGCTGCTCGCCGACACGGCGATCGCGGCGACCAGCATCACCGCGCAGCGCACCAGGTCGCTGCCGATCACCACCCGACGCGGCCCGTACCGGTCCGCGATCACGCCGCCGGGCAACATCAGCAGGACCCGGGGCAGCGAACCGGCGGCCAGCACCAGGCCGGTCCGGGTGGCGTCGCCGCCGCGGACCGCGGTCCAGGACAGCGCCAGGAACCAGATCTGATCACCGATCAGGGACGCGGTGTAGGCGCCGAGCCAGGCCAGTACGCGCGGGTCGCGATGGGCGGGCCGCGAGGTCGCGGCGGCGGTGCTCGTGACGGCCATGATCGTCCCCGTTCCGGTTCGGGCGGTTCGTGCCGATGCGTGCGGCGCCGCGGTGCGCGCGGTCGTGGCGCGCGGGAGGGGCCGGCGGCGGCAGGGCCCTCACAGGTGGTACGGGAAGCCGCGGTAGTAGATCTCCACGTGTTCGGCGCCGGGGCTCTCCCGGTCCCGGTAGCCGTCCACGAGCTCCTCGATGGCGCCGCTCAGTTCGCGCAGCTCGGCGGCGGTCAGGCGGAGCGTGGGCGCGCCGCTGAAGGCCGCGCCCGCCCACTCCGCGCCCCACGACTGCATCTCGTCCAGGAAGCGCCGGTAGCGGTCCTCGGACTGCGAACCCAGCACCCGCGCGATGCTCGCGGACAGGTCCCGGCCGACCCGGTCCTCGGTGAAGTCGCCGAGCGAGAAGGTGAGGTCCTCGACCACCTTCCACCAGCGCTCGCGCCCATCCTCGGCGTGCTCGAAGTCCTCGACCACGAAGCCGTGTCCGGCCAGCGTGCGCACGTGGTAGCTGACCAGCGCCGGGGTCGCGTCGACCCGCTTGGCCAGCATCGACGCGGTGGCCGGACCGCCGGCGTGCAACGTCCGCAGCAGGGTGATCCGCAGCGGGTGGGTGAACACCTTGAGGGTCTGTACGTCCTTGATCATCCGGCGCGCCGGCGGCTGCTCGCTCATGACCCCAGCCTAGGTACGAAAATATTCTTTCGCAATAAGTCTTTCGCAATAATGCCTTCGTATCCGCCGACGAAAAAGCCGACCGCGGCTGCGGTCGGCTTCCTCGTCGGCGGGGGCGCTCAGCGGATCGGGTGCCCCGCGGCCCGCAATACGTCCTTGACCTGCGGGATCCGCAACAAGCCGAAGTGGAACACGCTGGCCGCGAGCACCGCGTCCGCGCCCGCGTCCACCGCGGGCGCGAAGTGCTCCGGCGCACCGGCGCCGCCGGAGGCGATCACCGGGATGCCCACCTCGGCCCGCACCAGTCGGATCAGCTCCAGGTCGTAGCCGTCCTTGGTGCCGTCCGCGTCCATCGAATTGAGCAGGATCTCGCCCGCGCCCAGTTCGGCCGCCTTCGCGGCCCACTCGACCGCGTCGATGCCGGTGCCGGTGCGCCCGCCGTGCGTGGTCACCTCGAAGCCCGGCGTACCGTCCCGGCGGCGTCGCGCGTCCACCGAGAGCACCAGCACCTGCGAACCGAACCGGTCCGCGATCTCGGCGATCAGCTCGGGACGCAGGATGGCCGCAGTGTTCACGCCCACCTTGTCCGCGCCCGCGCGCAGCAGCTTGTCCACGTCCTCCACCGCGCGCACCCCGCCGCCGACGGTGAGCGGGATGAACACCTGCTCGGCGGTGCGCCGCACCACGTCGTAGGTGGTCTCCCGGTTGCCCGAGGACGCGGTGATGTCGAGGAAGACCAGTTCGTCCGCGCCCTCGGCGTCGTACACCCGGGCCATCTCGACCGGGTCGCCCGCGTCCCGCAGATTCTGGAAGTTGACGCCCTTGACCACCCGGCCGGCGTCCACGTCCAGACACGGGATCACCCGCACGGCCAGCGTCACGAGGCCCTCCCCCGGTACGCGTCCACCTCGACCTCGACCAGCATCCGCGAGTCGATCAACCCGGCCACCACGACCATGGTCGCGGCGGGCGGTGTCTCGGCGAACAGCTCGCCGTGCGCGCGGCCCACGTCGTCCGCGTCGCGGGCGTGCGTGATGAACATCCGGGTGCGCACCACGTCCGATGTACCCAGCCCGAAGTGCTCCAGCGCGTCCAACGCGATCCGGAACGCCGCGAGGGTCTGGTGGTGCGGATCGCCCTCGTGCGCGAGGTTGCCCTCGACGATCGCGGTGCAGCCCGACACGTGTACGTACTCGCCCACCGCGACGGCGCGCGAGTAGCCGAAGGCTTCCTCCCACCGCCCGCCGGACGAATATCGCTCGATGTTGCCCGAGTTGTCGCTTCCCGTCACCGGGACACCGCCTCCAACGCCTCTTCGAGGGTGAACGCCTGGGCGTACAGCGCCTTGCCGACGATCGAGCCTTCCACACCCAGCGGTACCAGTTCGGCGATGGCGCGCAGATCCGCCAGCGAGGAGACCCCGCCCGAGGCCACCACCGGGCGATCCGTGGCCGCGCACACGTCCCGCAGCAGCTGCAGGTTCGGGCCGGTCAGGGTGCCGTCCTTGTTCACGTCGGTGACCACGTAGCGCGCGCAGCCGTCCGCGTCCAGGCGGGCCAGCGTCTCGAACAGCTCGCCGCCCTCGCGGGTCCAGCCGCGCCCGGCCAGCGTGGTGCCGCGCACGTCCAGGCCGACCGCGATCCTGTCCCCGTGCCGGGCGATCGCCGAGCGCACCCAGTCCGGCGTCTCCAGCGCGGCGGTGCCCAGGTTGACCCGCCGGCAGCCGGTGGACAGCGCCGCCTCGAGCGAGGCGTCGTCGCGGATGCCGCCGGACAGCTCGACCTTGACGTCGAGCCGACCGACCACGTCGGCGAGCAGCTCGCGGTTGCTGCCCTTGCCGAACGCTGCGTCCAGGTCGACCAGGTGGATCCACTCGGCGCCGGCGCTCTGCCAGGCCAGCGCGGCGGCCAACGGGTCGCCGTAGGAGGTCTCCGACCCGGCCTCGCCCTTGACCAGGCGGACGGCCTGGCCGTCGGCGACGTCGACGGCGGGCAGCAGTTCGAGGCGGTGGGTCTGCGTCATGACGGTTGCGATCCTCAACAGTTCGTAGCGGACGGTGCGTTCACGGGCACGTCGGAACGCGGCGGGGTGTAACCGGGGGCGAAACCGCCCGGGCGCGGCTACAGGGTCGCGAGCCAGTTGCGCAGCAGCTGCGCGCCGGCCTCGCCGGACTTCTCCGGGTGGAACTGGGTGGCGCTGAGCGCGCCGTTCTCGACGGCGGCCACGAACGGCGTGCCGTGTGTGCTCCAGGTGACGTCCGGCGGGATGTGCGGACCGTCCTGGACCACCGGCATCTCCCACGTGCGCACCGCGTAGGAGTGCACGAAGTAGTACCGCGTATCGGCGTCGGCGCCCTCGAACAGCACGCTGCCCGCGGGTGCCTCGACGGTGTTCCAGCCCATGTGCGGCACCACTGGAGCGGCCAGCCGCTCGACCGTGCCGGGCCACTGCGCGCAGCCCTCGGTGGCCACCCCGTGCTCGACGCCGCGCGCGAACAGGATCTGCATCCCGACGCAGATGCCCAGCACCGGCCGGCCGCCGGCGAGCCGCTTGTCCACGATGGTGTCGCCGCGGACGGCCTTGAGGCCCTCCATGCACGCGGCGAACGCGCCGACGCCGGGCACCAGAAGCCCGTCGGCGTTCAGCGCCGCCTTGTGATCGGCGCTGATCTCGACGTCGGCACCGGCGTGCGCGAGCGCCCGCTCGGCCGAGCGCACGTTCCCGAAGCCGTAGTCCAGGACGATGACCTTCTTGGGCACGTGCCTATCCGATCTTCAGGACGCCAGCCGCGATCGAGAAGACCGCGCCGACGGCGAGCAGGGCGACCACACTCTTGGGCAGTCCCTGCTTGACGAACGAGATGCACCCGCCGACCAGGAACAGGCCGAACACGATCAGGACCATCGCCCCGGTGCTCACAGCGCGCCCTTGGTGGAGGGGATCACGCCGGCCCGGCGCGGGTCGAGCACA
Source organism: Embleya scabrispora DSM 41855 (assembly GCF_000372745.1). Taxonomy (GTDB): domain Bacteria; phylum Actinomycetota; class Actinomycetes; order Streptomycetales; family Streptomycetaceae; genus Embleya; species Embleya scabrispora. The sequence continues at coordinate 46,028 of NZ_KB889675.1, forward strand.
CACGCGTCGGACAACGCCCGGGCCAGCGCCTTGAACTGGGCCTCGACGATGTGGTGCGCGTTGCGCCCGTAGGGCACGTGCACGTGCAGGCAGATCTGCGCCTGGGCGACGAACGACTCCAGGATGTGCCGGGTCAGCGTGGTGTCGTAGTCCGGACCGATCATCGGCGCGATACCGGCCGGCTCCGAGTGCACCAGGTACGGCCGACCGGACAGGTCCACGGTGACCTGTGCGAGCGCCTCGTCCAGCGGCACGGACGCGTCGGCGAACCGGCGGATGCCCTTCTTGTCGCCCAGCGCCTGCCGGAACGCGGCGCCGAGCGCGAGCGCGGTGTCCTCGATCGTGTGGTGCGCGTCGATGTGCAGGTCGCCGCGGGTCTTGACGGTCAGGTCGAACAGGCCGTGCTTGCCGAGCTGGTCGAGCATGTGGTCGAAGAAGCCGACGCCGGTCGCGACGTCGACCTTCCCCGAGCCGTCCAGGTCGATCTCGACCTCGACGGACGTTTCCTTCGTGGCGCGTTCGACGCGACCGGTTCTTGCCATGACGGTGATTTCGACTCTCTCTCAGTCCTTCGGACTCGCGCTCTTCAGGACGTGACGCATCGCGTCCAGGAAGGCCGTGTTCTCGGCGTTCGTGCCGGCGGTCACCCGCAACATGCCGGGGACCCCGTTGTCGCGGACCAGAACCCCCTGTTCGAGGAGCCCCGCCCAGACCGCGTGCGGGTCCTCGAACCGGCCGAACTGGACGAAGTTGGCGTCCGAGTCGGTCACCTCGCAGCCCAGCGCGCGCAGTTCGCCGACCAGCCGGTCGCGCTGCCCCTTGAGCTCGCGGACGTAGCCGAGCAGGGTGTCCTCGAACTCCAGACAGGCCAGCGCGGTGGCCTGGTTGACGGCCGAGAGGTGGTACGGCAGGCGCACCAACTGGACGGCGTCCACCACGCCCGCGTCCGCCGCCAGGTAGCCCAGCCGCAGCCCGGCCGCGCCGAACGCCTTGGACATCGTGCGGGTCACCACCAGGTGCGGCCGGCCGGTGAGCAGCGGCAGCAGCGAGTCGGAGTGCGCGAACTCGACGTACGCCTCGTCCACGATCACCAGCGACGGCCGGGCGGTCTGCGCGGCGTCGTACACCTTCTCGACCACCTCGCGGGCCAGCGCGGTGCCGGTCGGGTTGTTCGGCGAGCACAGGAACACCACGTTGGGCCGGTGCTCGGCGATCCGCGCCAGCGCCTCGTCGAGGTCGATCCGGTAGTCCCCGTCCCGCATGCCGGAGATCCACCCGGTGCCGGTGCCGCGCGCGATCAGCGCGTGCATCGAGTAGGACGGGTCGAAGCCGAGCGCGGTGCGGCCGGGGCCGCCGAACGCCTGGAGCAGCTGCTGGAGCACCTCGTTGGAGCCGTTGGCCGCCCACACCCGGTCCGCGGTCAGCGGGTGGCCGCCGGTCCGGGACAGGTACGCCGCCAGCGCGGTGCGCAACTCGACCGCGTCCCGATCCGGGTAGCGGTTCAGGTCGCGGGCGGCGACGGCGACCCGCTCGGCGATCCGGGCCACCAGGGCGTCCGGAAGCGGATACGGGTTCTCGTTCGTGTTCAGCCGCACCGGGACATCCAACTGCGGTGCGCCGTACGGCGACTGACCGCGCAGTTCGTCCCGGATCGGCAGGCTGTCCAGGTCGGTCACCGGTCCTCCTCCCAGGCCGCGAGACCGGCCAGCTCGCCCGCGGCGAACCGGGCCCGCACCGCCTCGCCGTGCGCGGGCAGGTCCTCCGCGTCGGCGAGCACGCTCACGTGCTCGGCGACATCGGCCAGCGCCGCGCGCGAGTAGTCCACGACGTGGATGCCGCGCAGGAAGGACTGCACGGACAGGCCCGAGGAGTGGCACGCGCAACCGCCGGTGGGCAGCACGTGGTTGGACCCGGCGCAGTAGTCGCCGAGCGAGACCGGCGCGAAGGCGCCGACGAAGATCGCGCCCGCGTTGTGCACGCGTGCCGCGACCGCGGCCGCATCCGCGGTCTGGATCTCCAGGTGCTCGGCGCCGTAGGCGTCCACCACCCGCAGACCGTCGTCCACCGAGTCGACCAGCACGATGCCCGACTGCCGCCCGGCCAGCGCCTGGGTGACCCGCTCGCGGTGCCGGGTGGCGTCGACCCGGGTCTTGAGTTCCTCGACCACCGCGTCGGCCAGCGACGCGGAGTCGGTGACCAGGATCGACGCGGCGAGCGTGTCGTGCTCGGCCTGGCTGATCAGGTCGGCCGCGACGTGCCCGGCGTCCGCGCTGTCGTCGGCGAGCACGGCGATCTCGGTCGGGCCGGCCTCGGCGTCGATCCCGATCCGGCCCTTGAGCAGCCGCTTGGCGGCGGCGACGTAGATGTTGCCGGGACCGGTGACCAGGCGCACCGGCGCACACGAGCCCGCGCCGTAGGCGAACATCGCCACCGCCTGGGCGCCGCCGACCGCGTACACCTCGTCCACCCCGAGCAGCGCGCACGCGGCCAGGATGGTCGGGTGCGGCAGCCCGCCGAAGTCGGCCTGCGGCGGCGAGGCGATCGCCATCGAGGCGACACCGGCCTCCTGGGCGGGGACCACGTTCATGATCACCGACGACGGGTAGACGGCGTTGCCGCCCGGTACGTACAGCCCGACCCGCTCGACCGGGACCCATCGCTCGGTGACCGTGCCGCCGGGCACGACCTGCACGGTGACGTCCTGCCGGCGCTGCTCGCGGTGCACGAGCCGGGCCCGGTGGATGGACTCCTCCAGGGCCGCGCGCACCTTGGGCGCGAGCGCCTCGAGCGCCGATGCGATCGCCTCGGCGGGCACCCGGATGTCGGTCAGCCGCACACCGTCGAAGCGCTCGGTGATCTCGATCAGCGCCTCGACGCCGCGATGACGCACGTCCTCGCAGATCGGGCGCACCTTCTCCAGAGCCGCCTCGACGTCGAGTTCGGCTCGGGGCAACACGTCGCGCAGTGCGGCGGGGCTGTCCAGGACAGCCCGCGAGGCGGGACCGCGCAGGTCGATACGGGAGATCACCTGCCCCAGTGTAGAGACGGCCCGGGCGAAGCCGTCCTTGCGTGTCGGACAGTGAGACACGCGATCATGGGCGGGACGCAGCAGCCTTCCAGTGTCGGGGGACCACGGATGAGCACACCGCCGGGGCATCTGAGCGCGACCGAGATACGCGTGTGGGAGGCGTATCGACGGGGCGAACGACTGGATCTGAGCACGGGCGTGCCGGCGGACGACGATCCGCGGCAGGGCGCCGCCTGGGGCCCTGACCGCACGATCCGGGCCCAGGTGCTCGCGCAGGTGCTGCTCCAGCCGCCGGAGGCCGAACCCGGGCACAGCACCGCGCTGCGGATCACCGGGGCCCGGGTGGTGGGCACGCTGGAGTTGGGCGGCGCGCGCCTGGACGTCTACTTCTCGATGATCGGCTGCCGCTTCGAGGACACGATCGTGCTGAACGTGGCCTCGACCCGGACGATCAACCTGCGCGACTGCGTGCTCACCGCGCTGCACGGCCGCAACATGCGGGTGGACGGGGATCTGGTGCTGCGGCACTGCGAGGTGTCGGACGGCGTGCGGATCCTGGACTCGCGGGTGGACAACGACCTGCGGATGGACCACTGCGTGATCGGGCCGGACTCCCGCGGCGGCGCGCTGTACGCCAACGGCCTCCAGGTCGGCGCGGACTCCTCGCTGGACCACAGCGTTTTCGCCGGGCAGCTGAGTCTGCACGGCGGCCGATTCGGCGGGCGGGTGACCCTGTACGGCTCGACGGTGGATCGCCCGGGGCAGTTGGCCATGGATCTCGGGCGGATCACGATCGAGCACTCGCTGCACCTGAGCGTGGGATTCACCGCGACCGGCTCGATCCGGATGAACGACGCGCGCGTGGGCGGCGGCATCGTGCTCAGCCGGGCGGTGGTGTGCGCGAACCCGGGCGAACAGCTGACCATGTGGCGGGTGGTCGCGGACGGCCTGCACATGGCGCTGGCCCGGCCGCCGCGTGGGCGGATCGTGCTGGCCAACGCGACCATCGGCACGCTGACCGACGCGCCGGACACCTGGCCCGCGCCCGGTGACCTGGTGCTCGCCGGGACCCGGTACACGGTGCTGCGCTCCGAGGAGCCGATGAGCGTGCACCGGCGGATCGACTGGGTCGGGCGCGGCACCCCGGAGTACACGCCGCAGCCGTACGACCAACTCGCCGGCGCCTATCGCGCGGCCGGCGAGGACGAGCACGCCCGCACCGTGCTGCTGGCCAAGCAGCGGCGCCGGCGCGCCGGGCTGGGGCCGGCGGGTCGGCTGTGGGGCCACGTGCAGGACGTGGCGATCGGCTACGGCTACCGCCCGGCACGGGCCTTCGGGTGGTTGATCGCGCTGATCGCGGTCGGCACGGCGGTGTTCGCCGCCGACCCGCCCGCCCCGCTGAAGGCCGGCGAGGCGCCGCACTGGAATCCGTTCTGGTACACCCTCGACCTGCTGCTGCCGGTGGTGACGCTCGGTCAGGACGGCGCGTGGAAGCCGACCGGGGTGGGCCAGTGGCTCGCCTACACGCTGATCCTGCTCGGCTGGGTGCTCGCCGGAGCCGCCGCGGCGGGCGCCGGCCGGGTGCTCAACCGTGCTTGAGATCAATGATCGACGCGGTCCGGCGGTCAGGCCCTACTCTTGGTCACCGTGACCGACCGGCTTCCGCTCTTCCCGCTCAACTCGGTGCTCTACCCGGGTCTGGTGCTGCCCCTGCACATCTTCGAGGAGCGGTACCGCGCGCTGGTCCGGGACCTGGAGGTGCTGCCCCAGGCGGAGCAGCGGTTCGGCGTGGTGGCGCTGCGCACCGGGCGTGAGGTGGGCGACATCCAGGGCGATCCGTTGGAGATCCTGCATCCGGTGGGCTGTACCGCCGAGATCGCCACGATCAAGTCGCACGAGGACGGCCGCTACGACCTGGTGGCCACCGGGGCGACCCGGTTCCGGCTGGTGTCCGTGGACGACTCGGGTCCCTACCTGTACGCCGAGGTGGAATACCTGGAGGACCCGGTCGGCGAGCGGGCCGACGTGCTCGGCCTGGCCGCGACCCGGGCGTTCGCCGAGTATCAGCGCCGGCTGCTCTCGGCCCAGCAGCGCACCCCGATGAGCCTGCCCGAGCTGCCCGACGACCCGGTGGTGCTGTCCTACCTGGTGGCCGCCGCGGTGGTGCTGGACCCGCACGACAAGCAGCGGCTCCTGGAGGCCGAGGACGCGACCGTCCGGCTGACCGCGGAGGTCGAGCTGCTGCGCCGGGAGGCGGCGCTCCTGGACCATCTGCCGTCGTTGCCCGCCGTCGAGTTGCTGCGGCAGAGCATCGAACCCAACTGACCAGCGATCGAGGGGCCGCCGAGATGGCGAAGAGCAGGGCCAAGGGTGGACAGGGCACCCCGGCGACGGTCGCGCTGACCCGCGAGGGCGTCGCGTTCACGGTGCACGCGTACCCGCACGACCCGGACGCGGCGTCCTACGGCGAGGAGGCCGTCGCGGTGCTCGGCATCCCGGCCGAGCGGGTGTTCAAGACGCTGCTGGCGGACGTGGACGGCGCGCTGACGGTGGCGGTGGTCCCGGTGGCGGGCAGGCTCGACCTGAAGGCGCTCGCGGCGGCGGTCGGCGGCAAGCGCGCGGCGATGGCGGACCCCGCGGCGGCCGAGCGGGCCACCGGCTACGTGCTGGGCGGGATCAGCCCCCTGGGCCAAAAGCGCCGGCACCCCACGGTGGTGGACGAGAGTGCCCTCGCCCACCCGACGGTGTACGTCTCGGCCGGCCGCCGCGGCCTCGAGATCGAGCTCGCTGCGGCGGACCTGATCCGTTTGATCCAAGCGGTCACGGCGGCCGTGGGTCGTACCTGACCATCGGCCTCGAACGCAGGCCGGGCCGAACACGATTCCGAAGGCGGCTCAGCCCTCGTCCCGATCCCGCTTCGTCAGGTCGACCCGCGGCGAAGCCGGCTGCGCCCACGGAAACGCCTGGCCGGGCTGCCACCCATAGGGCCCCGCCGCCGTCTGCTCCTTGTCCGCCGGAGCGAATCCCGCGGACAGGCCGAGGAAGATCACCATCGACGCGATCGGCCACAGCAGCAGCACACCCTTGGCCTTGAGTTCGAGCGGCTGGTCGAACCGCTTGCCCAGGCCGATCCGGCGAACCTGCTCGATGATCCCGTCCGGGCCCAACCGCACGCCGATCCTGAACGCCAGGTACGACCCGGCCAGCCCGCCGACGGTCAGCGCGAGCGCGGTCGCCACACCCTGGCGGCGAAAGCGCCAGAACGCCGGAGGCGCGAGCACGATGCCGGCGGCCACACCGCAGACCGCGAACCAGCCGTCCAGCGCGATCGAGGTCTCGGTCTCGGGTGAGGTCTGGAAGACCCCCTCCTTGGTCGCCAGCAGCGGTACGCGCGGCGTCACCTGCTCCCAGATCACGCCCACGATCGCGCCCACGACCAGGCACGCCGCGACCACGACGGCGAAGGCCACCACGTCGGTGCGGTAGCGCTGCCACAGCGTGGGAGGCGCGTCGAACCCGGGCGCGAAGCCCACGTGCGCGCCCTCGGGCGAGGGGTAGGGGTCGATATCCCCGGCAGACGTCATCTGTTCAGCGTCCCATGTGCGGATGGAGTGTGCGGATCGAGCCGGCGGCGTGACCCCGCGCGGCGGTGTGTCTGGTGGTCGGGGCGAGACGACGGGTGCGCACGGGTGCGACTACGACCGGGTGCTGCGCCGGAAGGACCACGTGGCCAACGAGAGCATCACCACGCCGACCGCCGCGCAGACCGCGAGGTTGCCGCCCACCGCCGCCCAGTCGGGATCGCCGTAACTGGCGATGAACGCGTCCACACCGTACGAGGACGGCAGCAGGTCGCGGGCCACAACGATCAACTCGGGCATCCGGTCCTCGGGCAGCACGCCGAGCAACAGCGCGGCCGACATGCCCAGTTGGCCCAGCAGCGTGGCCAGTTCGGGGCGCGGCGCGAGCAGGCCGAAGACCGCGCCGATGCCCGCCAGGGCCGCGCCGGACAGCGGCACGACCAGCAGCAGCACCCACAGGTTGGCCAGCGGCAGTTGGAACATCAGCGCGCCGATCACGGCCGTGGCGACCGTGCCGGGCAGCGTGAAGGACGCGTACGCGGCGGCCATGCCCAACACCACCGCGGCCGGGCGCACCGGCAGCGTCAGGTAGTAGTCGAGCGCGTTGGCCGCACGCAGGTTGCCGAAGTGCTGGGCGAGCAGGTTGAGCGCGACGAAGGCGACCACGAGCACGCTGGAGCCGGCCACCACCGCCTCGCGCGCGCTGTCGCTGCCGGTGTCCACCACGCCGCGCATCAGGATCATGATCCCGACCGACTGGAACACCGCGACGAACAGCAGCGGCACCCGGGAGACGCGCACCCGGGAGAGCTGCGCGCGGTACACGGTCAGCAGCCCGGCGCCCAGCGACGTGGTCGGCGCGGGCGCCACCGCCTCGGCCGGGCGCGCCGGCGCGGTCTCGATGCTCGCTGCACTCACTGGGGTCGACACCCTCATCCCTTGACCAGTCCCTGGTGGCGCCCGCCGAGCGCGAGGTAGACGTCCTCCAGGCTCGGCGTGGACAGCGTGAAGTCGTCGAGCGCCTCGAACGCGGGCCCGGAGGTGACGCCGGCGAGCAGTTCGCGGGCCACTCCCGGCTCCATCCGGGTGCTCCAGCGCCGGCCGGTGCGCACCGCGGTCTGCGCGAGCATGCTCACCGCCGGATCGTCCATCGGCGGGTCGGCCCGCCAGACCAGGTCCAGGCGGACCTCGTCGCCGACCATGGCCTTGAGTCCGCCGGGCGTGTCGCACGCGATCACCCGGCCCTCGTCGAGCACGGCGACCCGGTCCAGCACGGTCTCCGCCTCGATCACGTTGTGCGTCACCAGAAGCACGGTGGCGCCCTGCTCGGCCCGGCGGCGATCCACCGCGGCCCACACCGCGCGGCGCGCGACCGGGTCCATGCCGGTGGTCGGCTCGTCCAGGACCAGCACCGGGCGGGCGCCGACCAGTGCGGTGGCCACGCAGGCGAGCCGGCGCTGGCCGCCGGAGAGCTTCTTGAGTGGTCGGTCCGCGATCGCGCCCAGTTCGAGTTCGTCGAGCACCGCGTCCCGCTCGGCCCGGGCCCGGGTGGCGTCCAGGGCGCGCAGCCGGGCGGTGGTCTCGATCGCCAGCGCGACGGTCAACTCGTCCAGCGCGCCGGATTCCTGCCCGAGGTAGGCGACCAGGCGGGCGGCGGTCTCGGGCCGGCGCACCAGGTCGTGGCCCAGCAGGTCGATCGTGCCGGTGTCCGGCCGGAGCAGGCCGGTGAGTTGGCGCACCAGGGTGGACTTGCCCGCGCCGTTGGGGCCGAGCAGGCCGAAGATCTCGCCTCGGCGCACGTCCAGGTCGATCGCGTCGTTCGCGGTCACCACGTGCCGATCCCGGCGACGCCCGGTGCGATACGTCCTGGTCAGTTTGCGCACCGTGAAGCACGGATCGGCCGCCGTGGGCTCGCCGGGGATGGTCACGCTCCGCTCGTCCGTTCCGGGCAGCTTGTACATCCGACCCCGCGCGTCGTCCTGAAGGTGGTGGAGATGGCGTGTGACCCGCGCCTCGCGCCAAGTGGCCGAGTGGGGTGACACACGACGGGACGACTCTACGCGGTCGCGTCGTCCCCCCGGCCGCCCGCCTCCTTGGCGAGCAGGATCCGGGCCCGCTGCCATTGCTCGCGCGGGATCACCGCACGCCAGTCGATCGCGGCGAACGCGGCTTCGCGCTCGGGGTCCAACCGTCGGGTCGCCCGGGCGGCGGCCAGCTTGAGCAGGACGAGCGGCCGGGTGGGCAGGCCCACCCGGGCGGTCTCCCGCTTGAGATTGGGCCACCACACGGTGGCCGCGTCGGTCATCTCGTTCTCCGCCGCGTCCAGCCGGTGGAACGCGGCGAGCCGGCCGATCGTGCGCGCGATCACCCACTGCACCAGCGCGGCGAGGCCGAACACCACGAGCAGCACGATGCCCGCCGGCGGGAACAGCAGGAGCAGCGGCACGCCCGCCACGAGCAGCGGGTACTTGAGCAGGAAGATGAACTCCAACCGCCCCAGCACCACCTTGCCCACCAGATAGCGGATCAGCAGGGCGGCCTGGCGCGGGGTCAACCGGGTGTCCACGTCCGAGCCGAAGGCGGTCGCGCCGCTGTCGGCGGAACGTTCCGCCGCCGCCCGGGAGGCGCTGCGAAACCGTTGTCCGCGGCGCACCGCGCCGAATCCGACCTTGCCGATCCTGGTCCACTTGGACATCGCGCGTCCTCCGTACGGTCCGCTGCCTGACCCGCACGTTAGCGCCCCGGACGGGCTGCGGGGCGCGGCCGGCGCGGACCGGACGCGTGGGTGGGCTCGGCTTGCTCGGGTACGGTACGGGTTTGACCACAAGCCCCCTAGGAGGCTCTCGACGTGGACGTGTGGCACATACTTCGCCCGTTGATCGTGCTCGTCTCGGTGATCGCCTTCACGGGTCTGGTGACCTGGGGAATGGCTCGCCTGGCCCGCGAAGTACAGACCCGCAAGCCGCTGACAGGACCCCTCTGGTCGATGATGCGGCGCGGACGCGCCTCGATCGTGGCGACGCTCGGCGCGTCGGTCCTGTTGCTCGCCGAACCGGCCGCCGGCCTGCCCGAACGCAGCCGCGGACTGATCCGGCACCTACTGGTGCTCGCGGTGATCGCCGCATGCTCGTGGTTGATCGTGCACGCGGTCACCCTGCTGGTGAACACCTCCTTCGAGCGCTACGCGGCGAACGCGACCGACACCGGCCGGGTGCGCCGGATCCAGACCCAGATCGCGCTGATCCGCCGGACCGCGGTGGCGATCGTCGGCATCATCACCTTCGCCGCGATGATCATGACCTTCCCGGGCATGAAGACCATCGGGACCAGCCTGTTGGCCTCCGCCGGTCTGCTCGGCGTGGTGGCCGGTCTGGCCGCGCAGAGCGCGCTGGCCAACCTGTTCGCGGGATTGCAGATCGCGTTCAGCGACATGGTCCGGATCGGCGACTCGGTCGTGGTCAACCAGGAGATGGGCACGATCGAGGAGATCACCCTGACCTATCTGGTGGTGAACACGTGGGACCAGCGCCGGATCGTCATGCCGGTGTCCTACTTCACCTCCCGGCCGTTCGAGAACTGGTCGCGCACCGACACCCGGATGACCGGCACCGTCTTCCTGCACCTGGACCACTCCGCGCCGGTCGGCGAACTGCGCGACGAACTGCACCGCATCCTCAAGGACACCGGCCTGTGGGACGGCCAGGGCTGGAGTCTGTACGTCACCGACACCACCCCGACCACGATCCTGGTCCGGGCCGTGGTCACCGCGCGCGACTCCGACGACCTGTGGACGCTGCGCTGCGAGGTGCGCGAGAAGCTGCTCGACTACCTGCGCTGTGAACACCCGTACGCGCTGCCCCGGATCGCCACCGCGCCCGCGCCGCTGGGCAACGAGGCGGTGGGCCCGTACAGCGGCAACGGACGCTTCGCCAAGGCGCGCTCGGCCCCGCAGGTGCCCGTGCAGAGCGGCCCCCGCAGGTACGTGGACCTGGCCAAGAAGCCTCAGTCGTTGGCTGCCGCGGCGGCCGCGGCCGAGTCGATCTCGCTGAGGAAGTCCGAGGCGATCGCCCAGGCCCGTGAGGCGGCCTCGCGGTCGTAGTCCGGCAGGTCCGGGTCGGTGAACAGGTGGCCGGCGCCGCGGTAGCGGTGGATCTCCACGTCCGCCCCGGCCCGGCGCATGCCCAGATACCAGGTGCCGAGCCAGTCCTCGGTCTCGAACGGGTCCGGCTCGGCCACGTGCAACTGCACCGGCACCTCGGTCGCGGCGTCCTCGCGCAGGTCGGAGGTGCCGTGGAACATCAGCAGCCCGGCCGCCGCGGGGTCCGCGAACACGGCGTTCTGCGCGATCGAGGCGCCGAGCGAGAAGCCCGCGTAGACCAGGCCCGGACCCAGGCCGGCGGCGACCCGCACGGCGCGCCGGATCAACTCGTCCGCGCCGATCTCGTCCTTGATCTCCATGCCCTCCTCGATCGACTCGGTGGCGCGCCCGTCGTACAGGTCGGGCACGGTCACCTCGTGCCCGTCCGCACGCAGCCGCTCCGCCGCGGCAAAGACGGCGGGGCGCAGCCCATAGGCCGAGTGGAACAGCACGATGCGGGCCACGTGGGGGTCCTTCCGGGGACGACATGCGAGCAACGATCGGACAAAGGGTCAACGGTACCGGGCGCCGGCGCCCGGTACTGCGCGTGCCGCCCCCGCACTCGGGTCAGCGCATGCTGCGCAGGTCCAGGCGGCGCAGGACCCGGTCGGCGGCGGCCGGGTCCACGCCGCGCCGCCCCCGGGCCGCGATCACCTCGCGCCGCGCGGCGGCGGTCATCTCCGCCTCGATCTCGTGCAGCAGCTTGATCCGCCGGGAGCGCTCGACGACCGTGTCGGCCAACTCCTCGGTCGTGCCCTCCGGCTTGAGTTCGGCGAGCAGTGCCTTCTGCCGGGCGCGCAGCCGCTGCACCATTTCGTCCGGGAGGTCTCGCTCCTCGTCCAACTCGCGCAGCCGGTGCAGCGCCGCCTTGGTCGCGGTGGCCACGATCCGGCGCTCCTCGCCGCTGTCCACGTCGTCCGCCTCGGAGACCCCGAGCCGACGCACCAGCCAGGGCAGGCTGACCCCCTGGAGCAGCAGGGTCACCACGATCACGCAGAACGCGATCGCGATCAGCCGCTGCCGCTCGGGGAACGCCTCGTCGGCGTCGGTGGTCAGCGGCAGCGCCAGTGCGAGCGCGATGGTCACCACGCCGCGCATCCCGGCCCACCAGACCACGACGGTCTCGCGCGGGTCCGGAGTCTGCGTCTCGCCGGCGGTCGGCAGCCGGTTGTGCAACCGTCGGGCCAGCGCCGCGACGGGGAACAGCCACAGGCCGCGGACCACGATCAGCACCAGGACCACCGCGCCGGCCTCCCAGAACAGCCGAACCCGGTCGCCGTGCAGGTCGTGGAAGATCTCCCACATCTCCAGGCCGATCACCCCGAACGCGACGCCGGTGACCACCAGGTCCACGACCTCCCAGAACGAGCGCCCGGTGAGCCGGCCGACCACATTGTCCGCGTCCTCGGCGACCGAGCCCAGGTAGAAGGCCGTGGTCAGCACCGCGAGCACGCCCGAGCCGTGCAGTTCGTCGGCGACCACGTAGGCCAGGAACGGCACCAGCAGGGTGAGCAGGGTCTGCAGGGTGGGCTCGTCCAACCGGCCGAGCAGCAGCCGACCGGCCAGGCCGACCGCGAAGCCGATCCCCACGCCGACCACGGCGGACAGCGCGAACATCCCCACCGCCCGGGCCGGCGAGAACGTCCCGCTGACCGCGGCCGCGACCGCGATCTGGTAGAGCACGAGTGAGGTGACGTCGTTGAAGAGCCCCTCGCCCTGCAGAATCGACACCAATCGCCGGGGCAGCCGCAGACTCCCGGCCACCGCCGTGGCCGCCACCGGGTCCGGCGGCGCGACCAGCGCGCCCAGCGCGACCGCGGCCGCGAGCGGCAGTCCCGGCACCATCGCGTTCGCCACCGCCGCCACCGCGGCCGTGCTGACCAGCACGAGCGCGACCGCGAGCAACAGGATCGGCCGGGCGTTGGCGGCGAACTCGCGCCAACTCGAGCGCTGCGCCGCCGCGTACAGCAGCGGGGGCAACAACAGGGGCAGCAACAGGTCCGGATCGATCCGCAGGGTCGGTACGAACGGCAGCCAGCCGAGCAGCACGCCGTACAGGGTCAGCAGTACCGGGAAGGGCAGCCGCAGGCGCCCCGCGAGCGGCACGACCACGACCGTGCCGAACATCAACAGGAACAGCAGCGTGAGCTGGCCCACTCCACCCCCAGACCGATCGACCGCGATTCGATCTTGGAGCTTTCCCCGAATCGCCGCCGAATCACCGATCCGCGGGCATCGATGTCACCTGTCGGTGACCCGCTCCAGGGTCGCGGTCAGGTCGGCCGGATAGCCGCTCTCGTACTGCACCCACGTGCCGTCACCGGGGTGCTCGAAGGCCAGGCTCACCGCGTGCAGCCACTGCCGCTCCAGCCCCAGCCGCTTGGACAGCGTCGGGTCCGCGCCGTAGGTCAGGTCGCCCACGCACGGGTGGCGCAGGGCCGCCATGTGCACCCGGATCTGGTGGGTGCGGCCGGTCTCCAGCTTGATCGACAGCAGGCTCGCGGCGCGAAACGCCTCGATCGTGTCGTAGTGCGTGATGCTGGGCTTGCCGCCCATCACCACGGCCCACTTGTAGTCGTGGGTGGGGTGCCGGTCGATCGGCGCGTCGATGGTGCCGGTGTGCGGGTCCGGGTGGCCCTGGACCAGCGCGTGGTAGCGCTTGTCCACGGTGCGGTCGCGGAACTGCTGCTTGAGCAGCGTGTAGGCGCGCTCGGACTTGGCCACCACCATCAGCCCGGAGGTGCCCACGTCCAGGCGATGCACGACGCCCTGGCGCTCGGCCGCGCCGGAGGTGGAGATGCGGTAGCCGGCCGCCGCGAGGCCGCCGACCACGGTGGTGCCGGTCCAGCCGGGGCTGGGGTGCGCGGCGACGCCGACCGGCTTGTCGATCACCACGATGTGGTCGTCGTCGTGCACGATCCGCATGCCGGGCACGGGCTCGGCGACCAGTTGCACGGGCCTGGGCGCCCCCGGCATCTCGACCTCGATCCAGGCGCCGCCGTTCACGCGGTCGGACTTCCCCGCCGCCCGGCCGTCGAGCTGCACCTTCCCGGCGGCGGCCAGCTCGGCCGCCTTGGTGCGCGAGAAGCCGAACATCCGCGAGAGCGCGGCATCGACCCGCTCGCCTTCGAGGCCATCGGGAACGGGAAGAGTACGGATTTCGGGCGAGCCGGGATTGACAGTCACGAGATACGAGTATGCCCGGCATCGGGGCCGGACTCGACGGCGTGGTCGTCGCCGGCCCGCTTCGCGGGCCGCGCCGGCTCGGTCCGGGCCGGCTCGACGACGGCCTTGGTGGCGCCGGCCGACACGGGCCCGCCGTCCCGCTCGACCGCCGTCCCGGTGCCGGCCGGGCTCTCCCCGGCCGCGGTCGCGCCGGCCGGGTGCGCCTCGGCCGCCGGCTCGTCCTCGGCCGCCTCGTCGCCGTCGTCGTCGCCCTCGCGGGTGCCGTCGGGCTGCAGGCCCAGGAAGGACAGCAGCACGATCAGACAGCCGCCGACCACGATGGCCGAGTCGGCCAGGTTGAAGATCGCGAAGTGCTTGGGCGCGATGAAGTCCACGACGTGGCCCTGGAACACACTGGGCGCTCGGAAGATCCGGTCGGTGAGGTTGCCGAACGCGCCGCCGAGCAACAGGCCCAGCGCGATCGCCCAGGGCAGGCTGTTCAGCTTGCGTGCGAGCCGCAGGATCACCACGACCACGGCGGTGGCGATCACGGTCAGCACGATGGTCAGTCCCTGACCCATGCCGAACGCCGCGCCCGCGTTGCGGGTGGCCCGGAACTGGAGCCAGTCGCCGATGATGTCGATCGGCGCGTGGTATTCGAGCTTGGCCACCACGATCAGCTTGCTGATCAGGTCGAGGGCGTACGCGAAGGCCGCGACGCCGAGCAGGACGGCGATGTATCGGCGGGTGTGCGAACCGGCGGGCGCGGTCGGCTCTTCGCCGTCCGCCCCGCTCTCGGTCGCCTCGGGGTCCGGCTCCCCAGCGGGGGCCTGCGACTCCGCGTCATCCCGTCGTTCCGCTCCGGTGCCGATGGCTCGCTCCAGTCCTTCGACGCGCCGCCGGCCGCCTCGACGGTTACCGGCGTTCCTCGCGCTGTTTGCAGGTCACACACAGGGTCGCACGCGGGAACGCCTGCAGGCGCGCCTTGCCGATGGCCGAACCACACGACTCGCAGGCCCCGTACGTGCCGTCGGCGAGACGACGCAGCGCCTTCTCCGACTGGAGCAGCATGCCACGCGCGTTGTTGGTCAGGGACATCTCGTGCTCGCGCTCGAAGTTCTTGGTCCCGGTGTCCGCCTGATCGTCGCCCGCGCCCTCGCCCGAGTCGCGCAGCAGATCGGCGATGCCGTTCTCGGAGACGGCGATCTCGGCCCGCAATTCGTGCGCGGTCTCGATCAGCCCCTCCCGCACCTCGCGCAGCTCCGCGTCGTCCCACGGATCCTCGCCGGCTCGGACGATGTAGACCGCCGGCGCATGGAACCCGTCGGGCGGCGTGGCCAACGTCGTCGTGGTGGCGGCAGTCACGTGTGCAGGTGCCTTCACGGTGCGTCCCGTTCCTCCCCGTACCGAGGCTCGCGGCGTCGTCGTCGCGGTCGCACGACGCGTCCGCCCGCTCGCCTTCTCTGTATCCGTCATGGTCACGGCCCCCTTGTTTCGCTTAGGGATGGGTCGCCCCGGACAACCGGACGCGCCGTCCCGTCACTGATTGCGCCGGGGCGGCGACGTAAATCGGTTGTGCCCAGACGCAACCACGCTTATCCCTCTTCTACGTGTCCCGTTCGTTACCGGTTCCCGAGCGGATCGTTATGCACCCGGGGGTGGGCGAACTCGGCGGCGCGCCGACCCCTTCGGGCCGTACAATCCGCAGAGCGAGACGGTGTCGATGGGGACGAGTAGCGCCGCAGGCAGCCATCAGCGATCCGGGGACGGTGTGAGCCCGGAGGTGTGCGCGACGTGAAGATCACCCCGGAGCCGCCGGAGGAAAGGTCGATCCGATCCCGGATCGGCCCGTAGAACCGGCCCTCGCGCAGACGAGTGGGTTGTGCCCGCCCCGGCACGGTTGCCGTACCGGGCGGCGCGCGGCCAAGAAGGGTGGTACCGCGGGACCGGCGCACGGCGGTCTCGTCCCTTCGGTAGGCACGCATCACAGCCCGCGGAAGGAAGCCACATGTACCGCCCGGTACCGGCGCAGGTCGACCTGCCCGCCATGGAGCACGAGGTCCTCGCGTTCTGGCGGGACAACGACATCTTCGAGCGCTCCCTCGAACAGAACGCCGACGGCCCGCGCTGGGTCTTCTACGAGGGTCCCCCGACCGCCAACGGCATGCCGGGCGCGCACCACATCGAAGCCCGCGTGTTCAAGGACGTGTTCCCGCGCTACCGCACCATGCGCGGATACAACGTGCCGCGCAAGGCCGGGTGGGACTGCCACGGCCTGCCGGTCGAGCTGGCCGTGGAGAAGCAGCTCGGCTTCGCCGGCAAGCCGGACATCGAGCGGTACGGGATCGCCGAGTTCAACGCGAAGTGCCGCGAGTCGGTGATGACCCACGTGGGCGCGTTCGAGGACCTGACCACCCGGATGGGCTACTGGGTCGACCTGTCCAAGGCGTACCGGACGATGGACCCCGAGTACGTCGAGTCGGTGTGGTGGTCGCTCAAGCAGATCTTCGACAAGGGTCTGCTGACCCAGGACTACCGGGTCGCGCCGTGGTGTCCGCGCTGCGGCACCGGGCTGTCCGACCACGAACTCGCGCAGGGCTACGAGACGGTCGTCGACCCCTCGGTCTACGTGCGCTTCCCGCTCATCTCCGGGCCGCTGGCCGGGCAGGCCGCGCTGCTGGTGTGGACCACCACGCCGTGGACGCTGGTCTCCAACACCGCGGCCGCGGTGCACCCGGACGTGACCTACGTGGTGGCCACCGACGGCGAGGAGCGCCTGGTGGTCGCCGAGCCGCTGGTGGCCAAGGCGCTCGGTGAGGGCTGGGTGGCCACCGGCGAGCGGTTCACCGGCCGGGAGATGGAACGCTGGGCCTACCGGCGCCCGTTCGACCTGCTGCCGCTGGAGGACGCGAACTTCGTCGTGCTCGCGGAGTACGTCACCACCGAGGACGGCTCGGGTGTCGTACACCAGGCGCCCGCCTTCGGCGAGGACGACCTCAAGACCTGCCGGGCGTACGGCCTGCCGGTGGTCAACCCGGTCCGCCCGGACGGCACCTTCGAGCCGGACCTGCCGCTGGTGGGCGGACAGTTCTTCAAGAAGGCCGACGAGGCGCTGGTCGCCGACCTGCGCGAGCGCGGGCTGCTGTTCCGGCATCTGGAGTACGAGCACAGCTATCCGCACTGCTGGCGCTGCCACACCGCGCTGCTCTACTACGCGCAGCCGTCCTGGTACATCCGCACCACCGCGGTGAAGGACGCGCTGCTGCGCGAGAACGAGCGGACCAACTGGCACCCGGACACGGTCAAGTGGGGCCGCTACGGCGACTGGCTGAACAACAACATCGACTGGGCGCTGTCCCGCAACCGCTACTGGGGTACGCCGCTGCCGATCTGGCATTGCGACGAGAATCACCTCACGTGCGTCGGCTCGCTGGCCGAATTGTCCGAACTGACCGGACGGGACCTGTCCGGGCTGGACCCGCACCGACCGTTCATCGACGAGGTGGTCTTCGACTGCCCGGCCAAGGCCGGCGACGGCGCGGTGTGCGGCGGCCGGGCGACCCGGGTGCCCGAGGTGATCGACGCCTGGTACGACTCGGGTTCGATGCCGTTCGCCCAGTTCGGCTACCCCTATCGCAACCGCGAGTTGTTCGAGCAGTCCTACCCGGCGCAGTTCATCTCGGAGGCGATCGACCAGACCCGCGGCTGGTTCTACACGCTGATGGCGGTCGGCACGCTGGTCTTCGACAAGTCGTCCTACGAGAACGTGGTGTGCCTGGGGCACATCCTGGCCGAGGACGGCCGCAAGATGTCCAAGCACCTGGGCAACACCCTGGAGCCCATCCCGCTGATGGACCGACACGGCGCGGACGCGGTGCGCTGGTTCATGGCCGCGGGCGGCTCGCCCTGGTCGGCCCGCCGGGTCGGGCACGGCACCATCCAGGAGGTGGTCCGCAAGACCCTGCTCACCTACTGGAACACGGTCAGCTTCCAGGCCCTGTACGCGCGCACCGGCGGCTGGACGCCGAGCGCGAGCGACCCGGCGCCCGCCGAGCGGCCGCTGCTCGACCGCTGGTTGTTGTCCGAGCTGAACACCCTCGTGGGCGACGTGGACGCGGCCCTGGAGGCCTACGACACGCAGCGCGCGGGCAAGGCGCTCACCGCGTTCGTGGACGACCTGTCGAACTGGTACGTGCGCCGGTCCCGGCGGCGCTTCTGGAACGCGGAGCCGGCCGCCCTGGCCACGCTGCACGAGGCGCTGGAGACGGTCACCCGGTTGATGGCACCGCTGGTGCCGTTCATCACCGAGCGGGTCTGGCAGGACGTGGTCCGCCCGGTCACCGCCGACGCGCCCGAGTCGGTGCACATGGCCGCCTGGCCGACGGCGGACCCGGCGCTGGTGCACCCGGAGTTGGGCCGGCAGATGACGCTGGTGCGGCGACTGGTCGAACTGGGCCGGGCCACCCGCGCGGACTCCGGGGTCAAGACCCGGCAGCCGCTGGGCCGCGCGCTGATCGGCGCGGCGGGCTGGGACGAGTTGTCCGGGGAACTGCGCGAGCAGATCGCCGAGGAGCTCAACGTGGTCTCCGTCGCGGCGCTGTCCGAGGCGGGCGGCGATCTGGTCGAGTACAGCGCGAAGGGCAACTTCCGGGCGCTGGGCAAGCGGTTCGCCAAGCGCACCCCGATCGTGGCCGCGGCGATCGCGGCGACGGACGCGGCGGCGTTGTCCGCGGCGCTGCGCGAGTTCGGCAGCGCGGTGGTCGTGGTCGAGGGCGAGCAGGTCGAGGTGGCGGCCGAGGAGGTCATCGTCACCGAGACCCCGCGCGAGGGTTGGACGGTGGCCGGCCAGGACGGCGCCACCGTCGCGCTCGACCTGACCATCACGCCCGAGCTGCGGCTCGCGGGCCTGGCCCGCGACGTGGTCCGGCTGATCCAGGAGGCGCGCAAGAACAGCGGCCTGGAGGTGTCCGACCGGATCCTGGTGTGGTGGGCCGCCGACGAGTCGGAGGAGACCACGTCGGCGCTGCTCGCGCACGGCGTCCAGGTCGCCGACGAGGTGCTGGCGACCCGGTTCACCCAGGGCTCCCCGGAGGACGAGGAGCTGTTCGAGCACGGCGACCCGGCGCTCGGTCTGCGGTTCTGGCTGCGCAAGGTGTGAACCGGCGGGCGGGACGGCCCCTGCCGTCCCGCCCCAGGCATCCCGAGTCGTCGTGAATCACGACGAATCGCCCTGAATTGCCGGAAATTATCGAGAATTGCCGGAAACGGCCCGGAAACCCGAGAAGCGCCCGTCCCCCCGGAGGGGGCGGGCGCTTCTCGGATGTGCCGACCGACGCTCAGTGGCCGGTCAGTTGTCGGGGTCCTCGTCGATCAGGAACCCGCGCATCGGCGAGGGCTGCTGCATCTGCTGCGGCTGCGGAGCCTGCGGACGCACCGGCGACATCTGCTGCGTCATCGCCGGGCTCATCTGCTGCCCGATCGACGGCGTCATCGCCGGCGACATCGAGGACGGCTGCGACATCGACTGCGACATCGGTACCGGCGCGGACGACATGGCCGGCGGCAACGAGGCCGTGGCCGGCGTACGCGGCGGCGCGAGCGAGTCGTCGGCCTGCGACTCCAGCTGACGCAGCTGGCTCTCCAGGTACGACTTCAGGCGCGTGCGGTACTCACGCTCGAACGCACGCAGGTCGTCGACCTTGCGCTCGAGCGTGGCGCGGGCGCTCTCGAGAGAGCCCATCGCGACGCGGTGCTTCTCCTGCGCGTCCCGCTCGAGGGCGTCCGCCTTGGAACGCGCGTCGCGCTCCATGCCCTCGGCGCGGGTGCGCGCCTCGCCCACTATCTTGTTCGCCTCGGAGCGGGCCTCGGCGATCGCCTGGTCCGCCGTCTGCTGCGCCAGCGCGAGCACCCGAGCGGCGCTGTCGCCACCGGGGTTGCCCATCTGCTGCTGCGGTCCACCCGGACCGAGCTGCGGCGGGCCGCCCTGCAACTGGTGCTGCTGAAGCTGTTGTTGGTGCTGCGGCGGACCCTGGAGCTGGTGCTGCCCACTCATCTGGGGGCCGCCCTGCATCTGGTGCTGACCGCTCTGCAGCTGGTGCTGCTGCTGACCGGGCAGCTGGTGCTGACCGCTCATGCCGGGGCCACCCTGCAGCTGGTGCTGCGGCGGGCCCTGGAGCTGGTGCTGACCGCTCATGCCGGGACCAAGCTGCTGCGGTCCCCCCATGGGATGCTGCTGCGGTCCACCGGGACCGAGCTGCTGCGGGCCGCCCTGCATCTGATGCTGGCCGCCCTGCATTCCCTGGGGCCCACCCATCTGGGGCGGCGGAGGGACCGGGGTCGGCCCGGATATGGCTGCCGGGACGGGTGCGTCGGGGCGCTCGCGCTCCTTGCGCTGCTGAGCCTGCTGCTGACTCTGCGCGGCGGCACGGGTCGCCGCCGCGAGTTTCGCTCGCAGGTCCTCATTTTCCCGGAGAAGTCGGGTCAGTTCGCCCTCGACCTCATCGAGGAACGCATCGACCTCGTCCTCGTCATAGCCCTCACGGAGACGGACGGTCGTGAACTGCTTGTTACGCACGTCTTCGGGGGTCAACGGCATCTCTTCACCTCAGCGTGATCGTCGGCATCGGACAGACGGTACCGCTTACAGCCTGCCCACGACGGAGATCAGGATGTAGACGATGATCATCAGTACGAAGAAGGACAGGTCGAGTGCTACACCCCCGAGGCGCAGCGGAGGAATGAACCTGCGCAGCAACTTCAACGGTGGATCGGTGATGGAGTACGTGGCCTCCAGCAATACCACCATGGCCCCGCGCGGCTCGTACGACCGCGCGAACTGGAACACATAGTCCATCACCAAGCGGAAGAACAACACGATCAAAAAGCAGTAGAGCACGATGCGGATGATCTCCAGCGCGATGCTCATTTACCTGCCCCCTCGCGTGCCGTCCCTCTGGTCAGGACCGCACCTAGCCTCAGTTTTCGCACACCTCAGCTCTGATTGAAGAACCCGCCCTCGGCGATGCGGGCCTTGTCCTCGGCTGTCACATCGACGTTAGCAGGCGACAGGAGGAAGACTTTTTGGGTGACCCGCTCGATGCTGCCGTGCAGGCCGAACACGAGACCCGCGGCGAAGTCCACCAGGCGCTTGGCGTCGGTGTCCTCCATTTCCGTCAGGTTCATGATGACGGGCGTGCTCTCGCGAAAGTGCTCGCCGATCGTGCGGGCTTCGTTGTAGGTACGCGGGTGCAGCGTCGTGATGCGGTAGGGCTCACGTTCGCTGACGACTTTGTGTACGGTCACCGGTGTGCTGCTCTCGGGACGGCGTTCGGGCATGGCGGACACTGTTGCGCGGTGTTCTTCAAGGCGGCCTTCGTCGCGAAGGGCCCCCGCTTCGCGAAGGGCAGTAGCTCCACGAACGAGATCCTCGCGACGTTCCCGCGATTCCCCACGCGGTTCGCGTACTTCACGTGGCTCCTCACGACGCTCGTCCCGCCGCTCCTCGCGACGATCGGTGCGCTCGACCCGGTCGCGGCCGTCCTGGCCGATGTCGTCCTCATCGTAATCGTCATACTCGTAGACATCGTCCTCCACGAGGCCGAGGTAGACCGCCATCTTGCGCATTGCGCCGGCCATGTTCCGCTTCCTCCGGTCTCACGGTGGATCGGCTGAGGTCACCGTGGGTCGTGCGATCCACTTCACGGCGACGCTACCGGAGGGAAGGCCGGACTCCGAGCACCGCAGTACCGATGCGTACATGTGTCGCCCCGGCCTCGATGGCCGCTTCGAGGTCGTTGCTCATCCCCGCGGAAACCATGTTTGCAGTCGGATGGGCTTCGCGTAGGCGGGTTGCGATTTCTCGCAATCCGGCGAACGCGCGGGCGGGTTCGACACCGAGCGGGGCCACGGCCATCACCCCGCCCAGGATCAGGTTCGGCGCACCGGCCACCACGTCGGCGAGCTCGGCCAGATCGGCCGGGGAAACCCCACCGCGGGCGGGGTCTTCGTCCAGGCTGACCTGCAACAGCGCGGTGATCGTGCGCTGTTGCCGCTCGGCCGCGGCGGACAACGAGCGGGCGAGCCTGACCCGGTCGAGCGAGTGCACCACATCGGCGTAACCGGCCACCGATTTGGCCTTGTTGGTCTGCAGTTGGCCGACATAGTGCCAGGTGAGGTCCAGATCCTCGGTGGCCTTCGCCTTGGGCGCGGCCTCCTGGTCGCGGTTCTCGCCCACGTCGCGGACACCGAGTCCGGCGAGCAGTCGCACGTCACTCGCCGGGTACGTCTTGGTCACCACCACGAGGGTGACGTCCGTGCGCGGGCGGCCGGCGCTCGCGCACGCGGCGGCGATCCGGTCCTGGACGGCGGCCAGGTTGGCGGCGAGTTCGACACCTCGACGGGCGCCCTCTGCGGTCGGTTGAGCGTGCGTTTCCATTCGCCCATCGTCGCCGACGAGAACCGGACACGCCCGGGCGGGGTCAGCCCTCGGCGAGCCACACGTAGCCGGCGATCCGACCCGTGGTCCGGTCCCGGCGATAGGAGAAATGGTCGCTCGACTCACGCGTGCAGATGTGCGATTTCTCACCCGACACAACCCCCTGCGCGGCGAGTTGCGCCCACACACCGGCCGGGATATCGAGCCCGGGAGTGCCCTCACGGGTGCGTGCGCGGGCCGCCGGGACAACTGCGGACACTTCCTCGCACATCGCCTCGGGGACCTCGTAGCAGGCACCACAGACGGCCGGCCCGGTCCGGGCGACGATCCGCGCCGGATCGGCACCGAGCCTGCACATCGCCTCGACGGCGGCCGGCACGACGCCCGCGGCCAGGCCCGGCCGGCCGGCGTGCGCGGCGGCCACGACGCCGGCCTGCGGATCGGCGAGCAACACCGGGGTGCAGTCGGCGACCAGGACCGCGAGCGCCAACCCCCGAGTCGCGGTGACCAGGGCATCGGTGGCGGGCAACGGCTCGGTGGACGCGGCGTCGACGATGGTGACCGTATTGCCGTGTATCTGGTTCATCCACACCACCCGTTCGGGTGGCAGGCCCAGCGCCTCGGCGGTGCGCGCGCGGTTCGCCGCGACCACGCGCGGGTCGTCGCCCACGTGGTCGCCGAGGTTCAACTCGTCATACGGCGCGGCGCCCGTGCCGCCCCACCGGTCGGTGAAGGCGAAACGGGCGCCGCCGGAAGCGGCCCTTCGCGTGAACACGTCGGACCACTCCTTGTGTCGATTTTCTTCGATATCGCCTTGTTCGCGGATACTGCCGCGGAATACTAGGACTTCATGAACGGCGGGATGTCGAGATCCAGGTCGTCCTTGATCGGCTCCGGCACCAACGGCGCGCGCGGGCTCGGGGTGGTCGGCGCCGGGTAGGTGGTCGGCGCCGGGGTCGGCTCGTGCAGCACGCCCGGCCCCTGGTGCTGGGACGGCCGCCCCACCGGCTCCGGCCGCGATGCCTGCGTCGTGGTCGCGGGCTTGCCCAGCTCGCTCTTGGACGGCGGCTGCCCGCCGTCGAAGCCGGCCGCGATCACGGTGACCCGCACCTCGTCGCCGAGGGCGTCGTCGATGACCGCGCCGAAGATGATGTTGGCCTCGGGGTGCGCGGCCTCGCTGACCAGCTGCGCGGCCTCGTTGATCTCGAACAGGCCGAGGTCGGAGCCGCCGGAGATGGAGAGCAGCACGCCGCGGGCGCCGTCGATGGACGCCTCCAGGAGCGGGCTGGAGATGGCCATCTCGGCCGCCGCCACCGCACGATCGTCGCCGCGCGCCGAACCGATCCCCATCAGCGCCGAACCCGCCTCGGACATCACCGACTTGACGTCGGCGAAGTCCAGGTTGATCAGGCCCGGCGTGGTGATCAGATCGGTGATGCCCTGCACACCGGACAGCAGCACCTGGTCGGCCGAGCGGAACGCGTCCAGGACGCTGACCTGCCGGTCGGAGATGGAGAGCAGTCGGTCGTTGGGGATGACGATCAGGGTGTCGACCTCGTCGCGCAGCTGCGCGATGCCGTCCTCGGCCTGGTTCGCGCGGCGCCGTCCCTCGAAGGTGAACGGGCGCGTGACCACGCCGATGGTGAGCGCGCCGAGCGAGCGGGCGATATTGGCCACCACGGGGGCGCCACCGGTGCCGGTGCCACCGCCCTCGCCCGCCGTGACGAAGACCATGTCGGCCCCCTTGAGGACCTCCTCGATCTCCTCGCGGTGGTCTTCGGCGGCCTTGCGACCGACGTCGGGGTTCGCGCCGGCGCCGAGGCCGCGGGTCAATTCCCGGCCGACGTCGAGCTTGACGTCGGCATCGCTCATGAGGAGGGCTTGGGCGTCGGTGTTGATCGCGATGAACTCGACGCCCTTGAGACCGACCTCGATCATCCGGTTGATGGCGTTGACACCGCCACCGCCGATACCGACCACCTTGATGACTGCGAGGTAGTTCTGGGGTGCTGCCACGTCGAAGGCCTCTCGCCTCGAGTTCCGGTCGGCGTGCCGTGGTTCCGGCATGCCGACATTTGCCGACTTGGGGAGGTCGGGACGCGATTTCCGCGAGCCACCAAAACCCTCACCCTCAGGTATAGAGTTACACCCATTCGCATCGAACGCCGCCGATGCGAGCGGTGCGGATTACTGCTTTGTCAACCTGGGGGCTAGGCCGACACTAGGTCCCCATCGGACACGGTTCAACGAACACGCCGAACCTGTCCCTATTGTTTTATCGCAGTGGCGGGGTGCTTCCGCTCCCTGTCACGGCGTGGTCGGGGTCGAAACCGCCGCGGCGGGTGCGACCGAAGGCAACTACCGGGCGGGCGCCGGCGGCGCGACGGAGGGAAACGGCTGGGTCCGGGTCACCGGCGCGTCGGGCGCGCTGACGTCGTAGAACCCCGCCGGTCGCGGCAACAGTGCCGCCAGTACGAGAGCCTTGCGGTCGGACGCTTCGGCCCCGCCCCACAACACGGTCTCGCCCTTGTCGAGCACGAGCACGATGTCGTCGCGCGTCCGTGCCGTGATGTCCCGCACACGTTGGGCGACCGGCGGTGGCAGCGCCGCGACCACCTGGACCACCCCCCGTAGCGTTTCCCCACTCACCGTGTCGGCGTCGGCCTTGACGACCGGCACCCCCACCGGTGCGGCGTCCACCGTACCGAACCGTACGCCGTCCTTGTCGATCTCCGCGTAGCGGCCCGCGTCCGGCACGACCAACGCGGTCACCCGTTCGCGCACCGAGATCCGCACGGTGTGCGGCCAATCCCGCTCGACCCGGACCGAGGCCACGCGCGGGATCGCGGCCACCCGGGCCCGGATCGCGTCGAGGTCGATCCCGGCCAGCGGCTCGCCGACGGGCACGGCCGCGACCTTGGCGACCTGATCCCGGGGCAGCACGCCCAGTCCGCCGATGGCCACCGTACGGGTGTCCAGAAGCGGCGAATGGTAGACGATCCCCCATCCGGTCGCCGCGAGCAGCACGAGCAGCACCAAAACGAGAAGCGGGCGCAGGTTGGTCCAGCGCTGCCGCGGACCGCGCCCGGCCCTTGCCGGACGCACCGGCGCGCGCTCCTTCGTCTGGGGCAAGAACGCTCCCTGGGCCTAAGCCTATTGGGGCAACCGCGCGGCGGCGATCGCCTCGTGGACCATCCGGACCAGTTCCTCGTCGGCATCGCGCCGACCGAACTCGGCCGCGGCCTTGCCCATGTCGTGCAGCTTGCGCGCGTCGGTGAGCACTGGGAGCACGGACGAGCGGATCCAGTCCGGGGTCAGGTCGGCGTCGTCGACCAGCAGGCCGCCACCCGCCTTGACCACGGGCTGCGCGTTCAGCCGCTGCTCGCCGTTGCCGATCGGCAGCGGTACGTAGGCCGCGGGCAGGCCGACCGCGGCCAGTTCGGCACAGGTCATCGCGCCCGCGCGGCACAGCACCATGTCGGCCGCCGCGTAGGCCAGGTCCATCCGGTCGAGGTAGGGCACCACGACGTAGGCCGGGCCCCCGGGCGGCGAGCTGATCTTGAGTTCGTTGTTGGGCCCGGCCGCGTGCAGCACCTGGACCCCCTCGGCGAGCAGTTGCTGGGCGGTGGCGGCCAGCGTCTCGTTCAGCCGCCGGGCGCCCTGCGAGCCGCCGAACACGAGCAGCGTGGGCCGCATCGGGTCCAGGCCGAACATCGCGCGGGCCTCGTCGCGCAGCGCGTTGCGGTCCAGGGTGGCGATCGCCCGGCGCAGCGGGATACCGATGTAGCGGGCCCCGCGCAGCTTACTGTCCGGCGTGCTGACCGCGACGAATCGGGTGTAGCGGGCACCGATCTTGTTGGCCAGGCCCGGCCGGGCGTTGGCCTCGTGCACCACCGTGGGCACACCCTGGCGCTTGGCCGCGAGGTAGCCCGGCAGCGCGACATAGCCGCCGAAGCCGACCAGGCAGGACGCGTTGGTCCGCTCCAGGACCGCCGCCGCCTCGCGGATCGTGCCGCGCAGTCGACCGGGGACGGTCATCAGCTCGGGCGTGGGCTTGCGGGGCAGCGGCACGGCCGGGATCAACGCGAGTTCGTAGCCGCGAGCGGGAACGAGCTTGGTCTCCAGGCCCTTGGCCGTGCCCAGCGCCGTGATACCCACGCTGGGGTTCTGGCGGCGCAGCGCGTCCGCCAATGCCAGAGCGGGCTCGATGTGCCCGGCGGTTCCTCCGCCGGCAAGGACGACATGCACCTGATTCACCCATCCCTGCGCGGCAGGATCCGCGCGAACGCTCGACGAACCGCCCCGGGCCCGCGTGCGGCGAGCGCCGCCTCGGCCTTTGGCTCACCTCGGGCGAAGGACAACAGCATGCCCACGGCGAACATGGTCGGAAGCAGGGCGGAACCTCCGTAGGACACCAATGGCAACGGCACTCCGGCGATCGGCAGCAGGCCGAGCACCGCCCCGACGTTGATCATGACCTGGGCCATGATCCACGCGGTCGCGCCACCCGCGGCGAGCCGTACGAACTGGTCTTTCGTGCGACTCGCGACGCGGATACCTGCATAGCCTAGGGCCGCGAAGAGGGTGAGTACGGACAGCGTCCCCACCAGACCCAATTCCTCGCCGATGACGGCGAAGATGAAGTCTGTATGCGCCTCGGGCAAAGTGCCCCATTTGCCATAACTCGTACCGATTCCACTGCCGAACCAGCCGCCCGTGGCGAGCGAGTAGATGCCCTGGGCGGCCTGCAGCGTGCTGCCGTTGGGATCGGAGAAGGGGTCCAGGAATCCCGCGAACCGGGCGGCCCGGTGCGGCTTGAGCACGATCAGCACGGTGGCCAGCACGGACACCACGGCGATCGCCATGGCGAACAACCGGCCCGGCGCACCGGCGATCCACAACAGCGCGAGCACCAGCACGGTGATGATCATCGCGGTGCCCATGTCGCCGCCGAGCAGCACCAGGAACAGGATCACCAGCGCGCCGGGCAGCAGCGGGACGAACATGTGCCGCCACCGGTCGAGCAACCGGCGCTTGCGGGTGAGCACGTCGGCCCCCCACAACACCAGGCCCAGCTTGGCGAACTCGGAGGGCTGGATCTGGAACGAGCCGAAGCCGATCCAGTTCCGGTTCCCGTTCACCTCGATGCCCAGGCCGGGCACCAGGACCAGACACAGCGCACCGACGCAGCCGATCAGGAACGGATACGCCAGTCGGCGGTACCAGCGCAGCGGCAGACGTGACGCGATCCACATCAGCGGGAAGCCCAAGGCGACCGCGATCAACTGCTTGGTGAAGATCTCGTCGAAGGAGCCGTAGATCGTCCGGGAGGTGATCTGCGACGCGGACAACACCATCACCAGACCCAGCACGGTCAGCAGCAGGCCCGAGCCGAGCAGCAGGTAGTAGGCGGTGAGCGGGCTGTCCAGGGCCCGACGCAGTTCGCGGCGCGCCGATCCGGCCGGGCGCGCCGATCCGGAGCGCGGCGTGGGCAACCGCGAACCGCCCCGCGTCCGCCGCTTGTCGGCGGTGGGCGTGGGGCGTGCCTCGCGAGTCTGCGGACCGGCGGCCATCGCTCGCCCGGTCAGCCGGCCGCTGGGTCGAGTCCGCGGACCGCGTCGGCGAAGGCGTCGCCGCGCTTTCCGTAGTTGGCGTACATGTCCATCGACGCGCACGCGGGCGCGAGCAGCACGGTATCCCCGGGCCGCGCCAGCGCCGCCGCCTCGCCCACGACCAGTTCCATGGCCCCAGTGTCGGTCGCGGCGACCTCGACCACCGGGACATCGGGGGCGTGTCGCGCGAGCGCGTCCTTGATCACCGCGCGGTCGGCGCCCATCAGCACCACCGCGCGCAACCGGTTCTTCGCGCCAGAGACCAGGTCGTCGAACGAGGCGCCCTTGGCCAGGCCGCCCGCGATCCACACGATGTCCCGGTAGGCGGCCAGCGAGGCCGCCGCGGCGTGCCCGTTGGTGGCCTTGGAGTCGTCCACGTAGTCGACGCCGGCCACGGTGGCCACGTGCGCGATCCGGTGCGCGTCCGGCCGGAACGCGCGCAGCCCGTCGCGCACCGCCACCGGCGGCACGCCGTAGGCGCGGGCCAGGGCGGCGGCGGCCAGCGCGTTGGCCACGTTGTGCGGCGCGGGCGGGTTCACATCACCCACGGTGGCCAGTTCGGCCGCCGTGCTGTGCCGGTCGGGCACGAACGCCCGGTCGGCGAGCAGGTCGTCGACCACACCGAAATTCGACAGCCCCGGCGGGCCGAGCCCGAAGCCGACCGCGCGGCAGCCCTCCTCGACCTCGGCCTCGTGCACGAGCTGCTCGGTCTGTGGGTCGGCGAGGTTGTACACGCAGGCGATCTGGCAACCGCCGTAGATCCGGCCCTTGTCCGCCGCGTACGCCTCCGGCGAGCCGTGCCAGTCCAGGTGGTCCGGCGCGATGTTGAGCACCGCGGCGGCCAGCATCCGCGGCGCGCCGGCGTCGTCCTTGGGACTTTCCTCCCAGGTCGGCAGCCAGTGCAGTTGGAAGCTGGACAACTCCAACGCGAGCACGTCGTAGGCGGGTTCGCCGTCACCGTCGCGGGCGAGCACCGCGTCCACCACCGGCGTGCCCACATTGCCCGCCGCCGCGACCCGCTTGCCGGACGCCTCCAGGATCGAGGCGAGCATGCGCACGGTCGTGGTCTTGCCGTTGGTGCCGGTGATCGCCAGCCACGGCGCGGGGTTCTCCCGCGGACGCAGCCGCCACGCCAGTTCCACGTCGCCCCACACCGGCACGCCGGCCGCGCGCGCGGCGGCGAACAGCGGCTTGGTGGGCTGCAGTCCGGGCGAGGCGATCAGCACGTCCACCCGTTCCGGCAGGTTCTCGTCGTCGCCCAGGCGCACCTCGATGCCCAGCGCGCGCAACTCCTCGGCGCGCCGCCGGGCGTTGTCGTCGTCGAAGCCGTCGATCGCCACGACGCGTGCGCCCAGGCCGTGCAGCGCCCGGGCCGCGGACGCGCCGGTGACCCCGGTGCCCGCGACACAGAACGACAGCTCGGCCCACGGCGCACCGTGATGGGTGAAGGTGCTCAGGTCTTTGCTACTCACGTCTCTTTACGTTCCCGTAACCCAGCCCGCGTAGAAGATGCCGATCCCGAGAATGGCGCACAGGCCGGCGATGATCCAGAACCGAACCACGATGAGTACTTCGGTCCACCCCTTGAGTTCGAAATGGTGCTGGAGCGGCGCCATTTTGAACACCCGTTTGCCGGTCATCTTGAAGTAGCCCACCTGGATGATCACCGACAGCGAGATGATCAGGAACAGGCCGCCGATGAGCGCGGACAACAACTCGGTGCGGGTCAGGATGGCCAGCCCGGCGAGCGCGCCGCCGAGCGCGAGCGAACCGGTGTCGCCCATGAAGATCTTCGCCGGCGACGTGTTCCACCACAGGAAGCCGAAACACGAACCCATCATCGCCGCGGACACGATCGCCAGGTCCAGCGGATCGCGCACGTCGTAGCAGCCCACGCCGGGCGCGTTCAGGCAGGACTGGCCGTACTGCCAGACCCCGATGAAGGTGTACGCGCCGAACACGATCACCGAGGCGCCGGTCGCCAGACCGTCCAGACCGTCGGTGAGGTTGACGCCGTTGGAGTGCCCGGCGATCAGGATGTAGGCCCAGATCACGAAGAACACCGGCGTCAGGTCCAGCGCGGTGTCCTGCACGAAGGACAGGTGGGTGGACGCCGGGGTGAACCCGCGCGCGTCCTTGAACTGGATCGCCAGGAGCGCGAACGAGATGCCCACGAAGGACTGTCCGGCCAGCTTGGCCTTGGCCCGCAGACCCAGACTGCGCTGCTTGACGATCTTGATGAAGTCGTCGACGAAGCCGACCAGGCCCAGGCCCGCCATCAGATACAGCACCAGCAGCGCGGACGCGCTCGGTGCCTCCAACGTGATCGCCTTGGCACCGCCGTAGCCCGCCAGCGCCGCCAGGATGATCACCGCGCCGCCCATGGTGGGCGTACCGCGCTTGCTGTGGTGTCCGGCCGGACCGTCGTCCCGGATCAGCTGGCCGTAGCCACGCTTGACCAGGATCCGGATCGCGAGCGGCGTACCGATCAGCGACAACACCAGGGCGATGCCGCCGGCGATGAGGATGGCCCTCACCCGTGCACCTCCGCGTTGCTCACGTCGTCCCCGGCGGCGTCCGCCAACAGCGCGGCCGCGAGCCGTTCCAGGGCCACCCCTCGGGACGCCTTCACCAGTACGACGTCGCCCGGGGCCAGCTCGCCCCGGAGTAGTTCGACGGCCGCCTCTACGTCGGGCACCAGCACCGACTCCTCACCCCACGAACCCTCGTTCTTCGCGCCCATGTCGATCCAGGCGGCCTCCCTGCCGCCCACGGCCACCAGCCGGTGGATGTTCAGGCGTACCGCGAGTCGCCCGATCGCGTCGTGCTCGGTCAGCGACTCCTCGCCCAACTCCCGCATCTCGCCCAGCACAGCGAACGTACGATTGCCGCCCGCCATCGCGACGAGGGCCTTGAGCGCGGCTCGCATCGACTCGGGGTTGGCGTTGTACGCGTCGTTCACGACGGTCACCCCGTCGTCCCTGCGGGTCACTTCCATCCGCCAGCGGGAGATCGTACCGGCAGCGCCGAGGGCCGCCGCGATGTCCTCGACGGTCATGCCCACTTCGCGTGCCACGGCGGCACACGCGAGAGCGTTCGCCACGTGGTGCTCACCGTACAGGCGCAAGATCACCGGCGCACTGCCCCCCGGCACGCACAGCGTGAAGGAGGCGCGGCCCTGCTCGTCGAGTGTCACGTTCTCGGCCCGTACGTCCGCCTTGGCACTCTCGCCGAAGGTGACCACGCGAGCCTTGGTGCGTTCGGCCATCGCCCGCACGAGCGGGTCGTCCTGGTTGAGCACGGCCACGCCGTCGGCCGGCAGCGCCTCGACGAGTTCGCCCTTGGCCCGGGCGATGCCCTCGCGACCGCCGAACTCGCCCATGTGCGCGGAGCCGACGTTGAGCACCAGGCCGATCCGCGGCGGGGTGATCTCGCACAGGTAGGCGATGTCGCCGACGTGGCGCGCGCCCATCTCCGCGACCAGGTATCGGGTTTCCTCGGTCACGCCGAGAACGGTCAGCGGCAGGCCGATCTCGGTGTTGAAGTTGCCGCTCGGGGCGATCGTCGGGCCCGCGTGCGCGAGCACCTGGCCGATCAGGTCCTTGGTGCTCGTCTTGCCGGAGGACCCGGTCAGCGCGATCACCGTGGTGTCGGTCAGCCGGTCGGTGATCAGGCGGGCGAGCCGGCCCAGCCCCCGGACCACGTCGTCCACGACGATCGCCGGGGTGCCGGTGTCGTGTTCGGCCAGGACCGCGACCGCGCCGGCCTCGATCGCGGCGCGCGCGTAGTCGTGCCCGTCGACGTTTTCGCCGCGCACGGCCGCGAACAGCGAGCCGGGGCCGACCTTGCGGGAGTCCACGACCACCTCCGCGGTGATGCGCGCGTTCGGGTCCGCGTCGCCCGCGAGCCGCCCTCCGAGAGCTTCCGCGATCTCGGCAAGAGTGGTGGAAATCACTGGTTCGTCTCCTCGGCACGAGAGGTGCCGGTCGCCGGGACGCCTGGGGTCGGGGTCTCGGACGTCGGGGTGTGCGTTGATGGTGCGGGAGTCACGATCCTCGCACCGTCGGACTGCTTCGGGGACGCGGGGCCGCCGCGCATGGTTCTGGCGATCGCGCGACGCAGCTCGACCCGGTCGTCGAAGGGGTGTTTGACCCCGTTCGCGAACTCCTGGCCCTGCTCGTGTCCCTTGCCCGCGACCACGACCGTGTCGCCGGGGCCGGCCTGCTCCACCGCGAGCTCGATCGCCTCGGCCCGGTCCGGCTCGACCCGCACGTCGGCGTGCGGGTCGGCGAGCCCAGGGATGCCGGCGAGCATCTCGTCCAAGATCGCCGGCGGGTCCTCCGAGCGCGGGTTGTCGCTGGTGAGCACGACGCGGTCGGCGAGCCGGGCAGCGGCGGCGGCCATCAGCGGGCGCTTGGCCCGGTCCCGGTCGCCACCCGCGCCGAGCACGATGGTCAGCGTGCCGGCGGTCACCGGGCGCAGCGCCTCGAGCAGCGTCTGCACCGCGTCCGGGGTGTGGGCGAAGTCGACCAGCGCCAGGAACGACTGGCCCTCGTCCACCCGTTCCATCCGCCCGGGCACGCCCGGGGTGCGGCCCACGCCCTCGACCGCGTCCGCGAGCGACACGCCGCCCGCGGTCAGCGCGACGATCGCCAGCAGCGCGTTGGACACGTTGAACGGGCCGGCCAGCCGCACGCTCGCGTCGGCCTTGTGCCCGTCCGGGCCCACCACGGTGAAGCGGCTGCCGTCCGGGCCGAGGTCGACGTTCTCGGCCCGCCAGTCGGCATCCGCGGCGCCCGCCGCCGACACGGTCAGCACCGGTACGCTCGCCATCTTCGCGAGCCGACGCCCGTAGGCGTCGTCCACGTCGATCACGCCGATCCGCGAGCGCCGCGGGGTGAACAGTTCGGCCTTGGTCTCGAAGTACTCCTCCATGGACGCGTGGAAGTCCAGGTGGTCCTGGGACAGGTTGGTGAACAGCGCGACGTCGTACACGGTGCCGTCGACCCGGCCCAGCGCGAGCGCGTGACTGGAGACCTCCATCACCGCGGCGGTGACGCCGTTCTCCCGCATCGACGCGAGCAGCGCCTGTACGTCGGTGGCCTCGGGGGTGGTGCGCACACTGGGCACCACCTCCTCGCCGATCCGGGTCTCGACCGTGCCGATCACCCCGGTCGTGCCGCCGCCGGCGCGCAGCCCGCCGTCCAGCAGGTAGGCGGTGGTGGTCTTGCCGTTGGTGCCGGTGACGCCGAACATCACCAGGTCCTGTGCGGGCGACCCGTAGACCCAGGCGGCGATCTCACCCAGTCGGCCGCGCGGATCGGCCACCACCAGGGTCGGAAGGCCGCTGTCGGCGGCCAGTTCGGCGCCCGCCGGGTCGGTCAGCAGGGCCACCGCGCCCGCTGCGGCGGCCTGTCCGGCGAAGGCGGCACCGTGGAAGTTCTCACCGGGCAGCCCGGCGTACAGATCCCCCGGGCGTACGGCCCGCGAGTCGTGGGTGACGCCCGTCAGCATCGCCCCCGGGTCGCTCGGGGCCCCGGTGAGGGGGACGCGGACGAACCCGGCCAGGCCGGTCAGCGGTTGGGGGCACACCTCGGCTGGGCGGCGCAGATCACGGTTGGGCACGGCGGGCAGGCTACCGCGCTTTGGGCCGTCGGCTCGTCCTCGGGCCGGTGCCGCGACCGGTGCCGACGGGCCGATCGGGCCGGCCCGTCGCACTCGGTCGCGGCACCGTCACCACTCGATCGGCAGGTCCAGGGGCGCGGTTCCGCTGGGGGCGATCCGGCGGCTTTGCAACGCGAATGTCATCACCTGCTGGAACACCGGCGCGCACAGGCTGCCGCCACCGCCGTCGATGCCCGGCGCCTGGAGCGTGACGGATACCACGACCTGTGGATCGTCCGCCGGGGCGAAGCCGATGAACGAGGTCGTGTAGCCGTTGTAGCGGCCGGTCTTGGGGTCGACGCGGTTCGCGGTGCCGGTCTTGCCCGCGACCCGGTAGCCGGGGATCCGGCCGTTCTTGCCGGTGCCCCCCTCGTCGGCGACCACCGTCTCCAGCATGTCGCGCACCTGGCGGGCGGTCTCCGGGCTGACCACGACGTTCGACTTGGGCGCCGCGGCGGGCTTGAACTTCCCGTCCGGGCCGGTGCTGCCCTTGACCAGGCTCGGTTCGATCCGCACGCCGCCGTTGGCGATGGTCTGGAACACCGAGGTGGCCTGGACCGAGTTGACCGACAGGCCCTGGCCGAACGGGATCGTGTACTGCTGGGAGCCGTTCCACTTCTGCGGCTGGGCCAGGATGCCGGGCGTCTCGCCCGGGAACTTCAGCCCGGAGGGCTGTCCGACGCCGAACCGGGTCAGGTAGTCGTGCAGCTTGGCGTTGGCCTCGGCGCGATCGGGCGAGAGCTGTTCCGAGGCCAGGATCGTGCCGATGTTGCTGGACTTGGCCAGCACGCCGGCCAGGGTGAGCTGCTGGGTGGCGTGGTCGTGCTCGTCCTTGAACAGCTGGTCGGCCCGGGCGAGCCGGTTCGGCACGGTCACGCGCGTGCCCGGGCCGGCCCGGCCCTCCTGGATGACCGCGGCCATGGTCATCACCTTGCCGGTGCTGCCCGGCTCGTATGCCTCCTCGACGGCCCGGTTGCCGAGGTTGTGCACGTCGCCGGGGCCGATGTGGTTGGGGTCGTAGCCGGGCGCGGTGGCCATCGCCAGGATCTGGCCGGTGCGCACGTCCTGGACCACCACGGTGCCCGACTCGGATTTGGTCTCGGTGACCTTCGCGGCGATCAACTGCTCGGCGTACCACTGCAGGTCGCGCGAGACGGTCAGCTGCACGTCGGCCCCGGGCACCGCCTCGCGCCCGGTGAGGTCGGAGGTGGGCACCCGGCGGCCGTAGACCATCTCCTGGGTGGTCCGGCCGTCCTTGCCCGCCAGTTGGCCGTCCAGGGTCATCTCCAGGCCGCCGCCGCCGTGGCCGGTGGCGTTGACGAAGCCGACCAGGTTCGCGCCGACCGGTCCGGCCGGGTAGACCCGCTTGCTGTGCTTGGTCGAGTAGATGCCGACCAGGTCGTTGCGGCGCACCTTGCCCAGGTCCTTCTGCACCTGGTGGATGTGCTCCCACACCGCGGGATCGACCTGTTGGGCGAGCACCACGTAGCGCGACTTGGGCGTGCGCAGTTTCTCCTCGATGGCCACCGGGTCGCCGTTCACGAGCGGGGCCAGCGCCAGCGCGGTGGCGTGCGGGTCGTACTTCTGCACCTGGGTGGGGTCGGCGGTGACGTCGTACGCGTCCACCGACTTGGCCAGGCTCACCCCGAAGGCGTCGGTGAGCGCGCCGCGTTCGGCCGGGACGTTGACGGTCTGGGTGCGCTTGGCGGCGGCCTGCGCGGCGTACGCGGGCGCGTCCAGGGCCTGCAACTGGAGCAGTCGGCCGGCGAACAGGGTCAGCACCACGCCGAGCGCGATCAGCCCGATCCGCAGCCGCTTGCGCGGGTCGCCCATCCGCGCGGCGGCCCGCGGCCGGCGTGCGGGTCGAGGCCGCCCGGCCGGGTGCGCGTCGTGGGTACGACCGGGCCGGGCCGCCCCCGGACGCGGTCGGGCCGGGCGGACCGGGCGAGCGCCGGCATGGTCGGCCCGAGCGGCGTCCCGCGCGCCGCGCGCGGAGCCGTCACCGGCGGCCGGGCGCAGACGCCCGGCCCGTTCCGGACGGCCGGGCACATCGACACCCCGCACACCCGGCCGCGGGCGCGGACGTGGACCGGGACGCGGCGCATCCGCACCGTCCTCGGCCGGTGCCTCCGTCGGCCGCGGCCGCGGCCGCGGCCGCGGCCGACGCGCCGCCGCACGCTCCTCCCGAGACCGCCCGTCCTCTCCCGCCCGCCGCCCGTCCCCGGCCGCGCCCGCATCGGCCGCGATCTCCCCCGCACCCGACCGAACCGATCGCCCACCGGACACCGCGGCATCGCCACGTGGACGCACCGGGCGCCCACCGGAAGCCGCGCCACCGGCACGCGCCGGACGCCCACCCGACGCCGAGTCGCCGGCGCCGGTCGGGCGCTCACCCGAGGCGGCGGCACCCGCCCGCAGCCGGGACCAGAGCCCACCCGAGGCGCCCGCACCGGAACGCGGCCGACCGGACCGCCCGCCGGAAGCCGAATCGCCCGCGCCGGGACGCGCCGAACGCTCACCGGACGCCGAATCACCGGTACGCGGCCGGCCCGGACGCTCGCCGGACGACGCGTCACCCGCACGCGGGCGCCCCCATCGCCCAGCGGAGCCGCCCGGGCCGGAACGCGACCGATCCGAGCCCTCGCCCCCCGACGCGACGTCGCCCGCCCGAGGTCGAGCCGGACGTCCGCCGGCAGCCGCGTCGCCGCCGCGCGACCCGGCCGGACGCTCGCCGGACGTGGCGTTGCCCGGACGTGGGCGGGGGGTCCGGGGCGCGTCCGGATCCGTGGACCGGGCGCTGCGGCGCGCCGGGGGTGCCTCCTCGCCGCCGGGTCGACGCGGGCGGCCGGGACGCGGGGTGCGCTCACCCGGCTCGGCCCGCTCCCCCGTGCCCGCGCGCGGACGCGCGTCACGCGGCGCGGGCAGGTCGTCCCGCGCACCGGCGCGTGGGCGTCGCCCGTCCGCCGCACCCGAGCCGTCGGCCGGGCGCGGTCGGGCGGGTGGGCGGGGCCGGCGGTCCGAGGACGCGGCCGGGTCGGCGCCACGGTCCCGGCGGGCCCGACCGGCCGAACGCGGTTCATCGGGATCACGCGGATCGCGGGGGTCACGGCGTCCGTCGGTCACGCGAGGTCCCTTCACTTGGACTGGGCAGCGCCCGAATTCGGCGGCACGCCGCTGCCGGCGACGCATACGTACCACGAGCGAACGAACGAGCGGCGTCGACCCGACCGCCCCCGCCTCGCTCCGAACCGTGGAACCGCCCGATCGGCGGCGACATCCGGTCCGACCCGACGGGCGACATCACCCGAGCCCGAACAACCGGCGATACCGACGGCGCCCGAACCCGCCCGCAGGACCACACCGCGCGGCCACCCCCCTCGCCCGCCGAGCCGCGACGGCGGGTGATGCGGCCCGAGTGGTCGGGAACGGGCAGCCGGACCCCGAGGCCGGCCGACCCGCCGAGCCGGGTGGATCGGCCGCCGGGGGTGGATCGGCCGCCGGGGTGGGCGAACCGATCGGCGGCGAACACCGTCAACGGGTCGCTTCCGGCGGCGTGGCGCCGGAAGCGCCGGGGCCGGCCGCGGTCGCGGGTACCTCGGGCGGTGGCTTGGACGTGGCCGGCTTCGGGACGCCGAGCACGCGCCCGGTCGCCGGGTCGATGAACACCGGGCTGCCGCCCGGGACCAGGCCCAGCTCCTGGGCTCGTCGCGCGAGTTCGCCCGGCGCGGCCTTGGCGTCCAGTTCGCGCTGGAGCGCCTCCCGATCGTCGGTGAGCTGGTCCTGGCGCTTTTGCAGCCGGCCCAATTCGAACGAGCCCTGGTTGAGCGCGGTGTTGAGCAGCAGCAGGGACAGCAGGCCACCACCGAGCAGGCCGACCACGAGCAGCACGAACGGGGTCCGCGTCGCGCCCTTGGCCTGATGCGCGGCCAGCCGGATCCGGGTCATCGTCCTCGCCGCGCCGCTCATCCCCGGCTCCCCCGTCCGCCGCGTCGATTCACAGGTCTTCCCGCACCCGTTCCGCCGCTCGCAGCCGCACCGAGGCCGCGCGCGGGTTGGCCTCGTTCTCCTGCTCGCTCGCCTTCTCCGAGCCGCGGGTGAGCAGCTCGAGCCGGGGCTGCAGGGCCTCCGGGACCACCGGCAGGTCCGGCGGCGCCTTGCTCTCGGCGCCGGCCGCGAGCACCCGCTTGGTCATCCGGTCCTCCAGCGAGTGGTAGGACATCACCACGATCCGCCCATGCAGCGCCAGCGCCCGCACCGCCGCGGGCAACGCACGCTCCAGAACCGCGAGTTCGCCGTTGACCTCGATGCGCAGCGCCTGGAAGGTGCGCTTGGACGGATTGCCGCCGGTGCGCCGCGTGGCGGCCGGGATCGCGGTACGCACGATGTCGACCAGGCGCGCGCTGTTGGTGAACGGCTCCTTCTCCCGCTCGCGCACGATCGCGTCGGCGACCCGGCGGGCGAACCGCTCCTCACCGAAGTCGCGCAGGATCCGGGCCAGGTCGCCGGCGGTGTAGCTGTTGAGGATGTCGGCCGCGGTGATGCCCACCGTCGGGTCCATCCGCATGTCCAGCGGCGCGTCCTGCGCGTAGGCGAAACCGCGATCGGCCCGGTCCAGTTGCAGCGAGGAGACGCCGAGGTCGAACAGGATGCCGTCGATCCGCTCGATGCCGAGCCGGTCGAGCACCTGCGGTAGTTCGTCGTACACCGCGTGCACCAGCGTGGCGCGCGCGCCGAAGGCCGCCAGTCGGGCGCCGGAGCGCTCCAGTGCCTCGGGGTCGCGGTCCAGGCCGATCAGCCGTACCTCGGGGAAGGCCGTCAACAGGGCTTCGCTGTGCCCGCCCATCCCGAGCGTCGCGTCCACCACGACCGCTCCGGGCGCGCGCAGCGCCGGAGCGAGCAGTTCGACGCACCGCTCCAGCAGGACCGGAATGTGGGCGGGCGCCGTCACGGCCCCTCCACCATCGTCGCGTTCACTCCGGGCCCTTCGTCGTGCGGAAACCCGCAGTCTAGAGGCTTGCGCGCGCGCCGCTCGGAGAACATGCCGCCAGGTCCCCGCCCGCTCGTCTGGGGAAGTGACCTCTGGCACCGGGGAAGGAGTGCCAGAAAGCTCGGAGCGGGTGGAGACCTCGCCGCAGGTGCGCCGAGGTTCGGATCGCGTTCGGGAGAGGTGCAGGAGAGTATCGCGGCACCGGGCGTCGCCGCCTCGGTCACAGCAGGCCCGGCAGCACCTCCTCGGACAGCTCGGCGAAGAACTGCTCCTGCTCGGCGAGGTAGTCGTGCCAGGTCTTCGCCGCCCACAACTCGACCCGGGTGTTGGCCCCGATCACGACGCAGTCGCGGCTGTCCCGGTCGAGCCCGGCGTAGTCCCGCAGCGGTTGCGGCACCAGCACTCGCCCCTGCTTGTCGGGGACCGCGTCCGAGGCGCCCGCGTAGAAGACGCGCATGTAGTCCCGGGCGGCCTTCGAGGTCACCGGTGCCCTGCCCAGTTGTTCGGCGATCCGGGTGAACTCCGCGATGGGCCACACATAGAGGCAGCGTTCCTGCCCCTTTGTGATCACAAGGCCCTCCGCCAGCTCGTCCCGAAACCGGGCCGGCAGGATCAGCCGACCTTTTTCGTCCAACCGGGGCTCGTATGTGCCCAGGAACACCGAGCACCTCCGGACCGCCCCGTGGAACCTGTCGGCTCCATTTCCCGCCACTCTACTCCACCAAACCCCACGGTCAACCCTTTTCGGGCGCGTCACTCTGTTCCCAGCTACGCCAAAACCCCAGGTCAGAGGGGGTGCATCGAGAGAACCACCCGATTGCGCGCCCCCTGCACGCCACTCCCTCGCTTCGAGCGCGGGTTTCCACCTCCGCACCACTGGGCTCCCGGTGCGAATCTCCCATTCCGGGATTGGCATCCGTGGACCCGAAACGGTGATCAGCCATCCGGACTTCGGGAGTGTGACTCCCCCCACGAGGCGGAACGCGGCCCGGGTCGCTAACGTCCTGACCATGGTCGATCGTCTTGTCGCCGCCAACCGGCACTACGCGAAGAATTACCGCGATCCCGGCATGTCCGCGATGCCGGTCCGCCACACAGCAGTCGTCACCTGCATGGACGCCCGTTTGGACGTGCACGCGATGCTCGGGCTCGAGCTCGGTGACACGCACGTGATCCGCAACGCGGGCGGCGTGGTCACCGACGACGTGGTGCGTTCGCTGACGATCAGTCAGCGACACCTGGGCACCACGCAGGTCGTGCTGATCCACCACACCCAGTGCGGCATGCTCACGGTGACCGAGGACTTCCGCCGCGAACTCGAGGCCGACACCGGCCTGCGCCCGCAGTGGGCGGTCGAGGCGTTCGTCGATCTCGACGGCGACGTACGCCAGTCGATGAACCGGGTGCGCAGGTCACCCTTCCTGCTGCACAACGACACGGTGCGCGGATTCGTATACGACGTCACCACGGGCCTGTTGCGCGAGGTTTTCCCCCTCCCGGACGTGCAACCGGAAGACGCCCCCGAGCAGTCCTAGGGTCCGTCGCCCCGACCTTGCCGACCCGGATTCCGGCTCGACACGGCACTATCGAGGAGACCGACCCGTCTCGGCCGAGCCATTTTCTGCCGACCGGATCGTCCCCGCGGCGCGTCGACTACCCTCCGGAGTCGCATCATGCGTCGTCCGGGCCGTCCAACGGGGTGACGGCAGCGCACGCTACCGGGAGAATCGGCCTGTGGCCCTGACCCAGGGCGTGCACAACGCGGTTCCAGGGAGGGGCACGGGTGTCGACGTTCAACGATCAGGCCGGTCTGGGGGATCTGACGGTCACCACCGATCGGATCCGCGGGGCCATGGAGACCGTGATCGAGGGCAAGCCCGAGGTCGTCCGCCTCGCCTTGACCGTGTTGCTGGCCGAGGGCCACCTGCTCGTCGAGGACGTTCCGGGAGTCGGCAAGACGATGCTGGCGAAGGCGCTCGCGCGCTCGGTCGATTGCCGGATGCGCCGGGTGCAGTTCACCCCGGACCTGCTCCCGTCGGACATCACCGGAGTCAGCGTCTTCGACCAGGAGAAGCGCGAGTTCGAGTTCAAGCCCGGCGCGATCTTCGCGAACATC
The DNA here is from genome assembly GCF_000372745.1 of Embleya scabrispora DSM 41855. Taxonomy (GTDB): domain Bacteria; phylum Actinomycetota; class Actinomycetes; order Streptomycetales; family Streptomycetaceae; genus Embleya; species Embleya scabrispora. The sequence continues at coordinate 86,753 of NZ_KB889675.1, forward strand.
GTGGTCGGCGACGAGATCAACCGCGCCTCGCCCAAGACCCAGTCCGCGCTTTTGGAGTGCATGGCCGAGCGTCAGGTCACCGTGGACGGCACCACCTACGAACTGCAGGCGCCGTTCATGGTGATCGCGACGCAGAACCCGGTGGAGATGGAGGGAACGTATCCTCTCCCCGAGGCGCAGCGGGACCGATTCATGGCCCGGGTCTCGATGGGCTACCCCGCCGCGGACGCCGAACTGCGGATGATCGGCGGCCACAGCGCGGGCTCGCCGCTGACCGACCTGACCCCGGTCGCCGACGCCGAGGACCTGGTCCGACTCGCGGACGCCGTACGCCGGGTACACGTGTCCCCGGCCGTCGCGCGCTACGCGGTCGACCTGGTCGACGCCACCCGCCGCTCCCCCGAACTGCGCCTGGGCGCCTCCCCGCGCGCCACCCTGCACCTGGTCCGCGCCTCCCGCGCGGCGGCGGCCCTGGACAACCGCGACTACGTCCTCCCGGACGACCTGCAGACGCTGGCCGTCGCGGTGCTCGCACACCGGCTGCTGCCGACCGCCGACGCGCAGATGGCCCGACGCACCCCGGAACAGATCGTCACCGACATCGTCCGCCAGGTCCCGGTCCCCGGCTCGCCGAGCGGACAGGTTCCGCCGGTCCAGGCTCGGGTCGGCGCACCGCAGACCGTCCAGGCCCCGCCCGCGCCGCCGGCCCACATGCCCTATCCCGGCGGCGTCCCGCAGCACAACGGCGGCCGGCCGTACCCGACCCAGGCACCCACCGCGCACCAGGGCTACGCGCCGGTGCCGTCCGACGGCCGCCTCGGCGGCACGGGCTCCGGGGCGGCGCGCTGACGTGCGTACCGCCCTGTCCGGCCTGACGACGCGGGGGCGGTCCTTCCTCGCGGCGGGGGTCGCCGCGAGCATCTGCGCGGTGATCCTGGGCCAACGCGACCTGTTGCGGGTCGGTTTCCTGCTCACCGCGCTGCCCCTGGTGTCGGTGCTGATCGTCGCTCGCACCCGGCACCTGGTCACCAGCGCCCGGGCGCTGGAGCCGCCCCGGGTGGCGGCCGGTCACGAGTCACAGGTGCGGCTGCGCGTGGACAACGTCTCGCGTATCCCCACCGGCCTGCTGATGCTGGAGGACCACGTTCCGTACGTGCTCGGCTCGCGGCCCCGGTTCGTGCTCGACCGGATCGAGCCGCACGGCAGCCGGCACGTGTCCTACCGGGTCCGCTCGGACCTGCGCGGGCGCTTCCCGGTCGGGCCGCTGCGGCTGCGGATGGCCGACCCGTTCGGGATGTGCGAGCTGACCCGGTCCTTCGCCGCGCGGGACACCCTGGTGGTCACCCCGGCCGTACAACCGCTGCCCGCGGTGGATCTGGGTGGCGAGTGGACCGGGTACGGCGACAGCCACGCCCGCAACGTGTCCGCGTCCGGCGAGGAGGACGTGGTCCCGCGCGAGTACCGACACGGCGACGACGTGCGCCGTGTGCACTGGCGCTCCACCGCCCGCCGCGGCGAGCTCATGGTGCGCCGCGAGGAACAGGCATGGCAGAACCGGGCCACCGTACTGATCGACACCCGCGCGGGCGCGCACGTGGGCGACGGTCCGGCCTCGTCCTTCGAGTGGGTCGTCTCGGCCGCCGCCTCGGTGGGCGTGCACCTGTGCCGCCGCGGCTACACCACCCGGCTGCTCGACGCCGAGGGTGACGCACTGGCCGGCGACCTGGAGGGGATCCGGGCCGCGCCCGGTGACCTGGAGGGCTTCCTGCTGGACGCGCTGGCCGTGGTGGAGACGGTGCCGGTGCTCGCCCTCGACCAGGCCGAGCCCGCGCTGCGCGACCCGGGCGGCGGCGGGCTGACCGTCGCCGTGCTCGGCGCGCTGACCGAGGACGACGTCAAGCGGCTCGGCCGGGCCCGGCACCGCTCCGGCCGCGGGGTCGCGGTGATCCTGGACGTGAGTACGTGGGGCCGGGTGCCCGGCGCGCTGTCGCACGACATCGCGGTGGCCCTGCTGCGCCAGGCCGGCTGGCGGGTGTTGTCCGCCCGGGCCGGCTCGCGGTTGTCCGAACTGTGGCGCTCGGCCGGTCGGGTGGGCGACCCCGCCGCCGCCGGCCCGGTGTCCTTCGCCGGCGCCTCGCGCACGAGTGCTCCCGCCGCGCCCGCGGCGAACACCAACTCCTCGACCCCGCCGCGCCCGAGCACGGCGCCCACGGTCGGGGGCGGCACCGTCGATGGAGGGGGAAGGTCATGACCGGTCGGCTGCGCCTGGCCCTGGTCGCGGGACTCGCGACCGCGCTGACGTCGTCCTCGCTGCTCCCGCTGGTCGACGCGGGCGGCTGGATCGCCCAAGGACTGGGCGCGATCCTGCTGGTCGCCCTGGTCGGCGAGGGCGCCCGACGCATCCGGGTACCCCGCCCGATCGTGGGACTGACCCAACTCGCCGCGCTGGTGCCCTACCTGCTGCTGGTCTGCGTTCCGGACGCCAGCGGTCCGGTCCCCACCCCGAGCAGCATCGACGCGTTCGTGGACCTGCTGCGGGTGGGCGGGCAGGACATCCGCGAGTTCACCACCCCCGCGCCGGCCTCGCCCGGGATCGTCGCCATCCTGCTGTTGGTGATGGGCGGCATGGCCGTACTCGTGGACATGATCGCGGTCACCTACGCCCAGGCCGCCCCCGCGGGCCTGCCGCTGCTCGCGCTCTACAGCGTGCCCGCGGCGCTGTCCCGGTCCGGACTGGGCTGGGCGATCTTCCTGATCGCGGCGCTGGCCTATGTGCTGCTGCTGCTCGCGGAGGGCCGTGAGCGGCTGCTGCGCTGGGGTCGCCCGCTGATCCCGCCGGTGCCGCCCGGCTATCCGCCGCTGCGCCAGTACCGCCCACCCGCCCGTGGCGGCGGCCGGATCGGCCTGACCGCACTCGCGGTGGCCGTGGCGGTCCCGGCGCTGATCCCGCTCAGTGCCAATCGGCTGATCGACAAGAACGACAACGGACCGCGGTCGCACCGGCTGACCACGATCAACCCCGTGGTCAAGCTCTCCGACGAGCTGAACCGGGCGGAGAACGTCGAGCTGATGCGCTACCGCACCAATGCGGCCACGCCGGGCTCGATATACCTGCGGATCTCCTCACTGGACCGGTTCGACGGGCGCAGTTGGCAGCCCTCGGAGCGGCAACTGAACGATGTGCCGCGCGATTTCCCCAAGCCCGCAGGGCTGGACTCGGGGGTGCGCACCACCGAGGTGACCACCCGGATCGAGGCCAACGACGGCTACCGGCAGGGTTCGCTGCCGATGCCCTACCCGGCGTCGCAGGTCCAGGTGAAGGGCAACTGGCGGTTCGAGCCCGAGGGGCGGCTGCTGCTCGGCGACAACAAGCAGGACACCCGAGGCCTGGGCTGGACGGTGACCAGCCTCGACGTCGAGCCGACCCCCGCCCAGCTCAAGGCCGCCCCGCCGCCGCCGCCCTCGCTCGCGCCGTACGTGTCGCTGCCGCTGCCGGGCGACATGGTGAACCGGATCCGCCAACAGGCGCTCAGGATCGGCGGGAACGGCACCCCCTACGACCGGGCCCGCAACCTGGAGGAGTGGTTCGCCCGGTCCAACCAGTTCCGCTACGACACCAAGGTCCCGCAGGGCAACGGTGCCTCCGCCCTGGAGAACTTCCTGGAGCAGAAGGTCGGCTACTGCGAGCAGTTCTCGTCGGCGATGGCGGTGATGGCCCGCACGTTGGGCATCCCGGCCCGGGTCGCGGTCGGCTTCATCCCCGGCACGCTGCAAACCGACCTGACCTACAAGGTCAGCAGCCACGACGCACACGCGTGGCCGGAGCTGTACTTCTCCGGAGCGGGCTGGATCCGGTTCGAACCGACCCCCTCGCGGGGCAACTCGCCCTCCTACGCCCAGCAGGACGTCGCGCCGGTCGCGCCCTCCACGTCGCCGGGCAGCGCGGGCGAATTGCCCACCAAGCAGCCGCAGACCGCGCCGAGCGCGGCGCCCTCGGCGTCCGCGAGCACCGCGCCGGTCACCGCCGGCGGCTCCTCGGACGGGCCCCGGCTCTCCGGTCGGGCACTGCTGATCGGGTCCGGGATCGCGCTGATCGTGCTGCTCGCGGCGGCGCCGATGTTGACCCGGGGCCGGATCAGGGGTCGCCGACTCGCCGCGCTGACCCGCAACGTGGCGGCGGACGGGGCGGGCACCGAACCCGGTGATCGTGCCGGGCCGGTGCTCGGCGGCTGGGCCGAGGTGCTGGACACCGCCCGCGACCTGGGCCATCCGGCGCCGGGCGCGGAGACCCCGCGGCAGGCGGCCGAGCGGTTGTCGCGCGTGCTCTCCGACCAGCCGGAGGCGGCGGACGGCGACGCCGCGAACCCCGAGTCCGCCGCGGTACTCGCCGCCCGCGAGGCGCTGCCGCGCATCGCACTGGCCACCGAGCGGTTGTTGTACGCGCAGGTCCCGCCCACCCGGGAACCGGGCCTGGGCGAGGACGTCAAGGCGGTCCGCAAGGGCCTGCTCGCCCGGGCCGGGCGCGGCCGTCGACTGCGCGCGACACTGCTCCCGCCGTCGCTGCGCCGCTGGGGCCGACCGAGCCTGGCCGAGCGCAGGTACACGTTCGTCGAGCGGATCCGTCCGCGCCGGCGCCGGGGTGGGGGCCCCGGGCCCACCGCGAAGCCGGCCGACATCGGCTGAACCCGGTGGCGCCGAACCCGTGAAAACGCCGGTGGCGGTGACTCCCGAGATTCTCGGAAGTCACCGCCACCGGCGTTCGTCACCACACCCGAATCGGCTCACCCGATGGGCACCCGAAGGGGTCGATGCGGGTCGAACCCGGGTCCGCCCGGCGGCCGGGCGGGGCGGCCGGGTCACCCCCGCCGCGTCGTCCGGATCGCCCCGAGGGGTCAGCCGCCGTTTTCCTCGCGCCGACGGCGCCAGCGGTCCTCGATGCGGTTCATCACCTTGGCCTTGCGTCGACGCGGTGCGCGCCCGGGAGCGCCGCCGCCTTCGCCCGCGTTGGCCGTCGCGGGTCCCCGGCGCCAGCCGGTGACCGCGAGGAGCGCCCCACCGAGCATCGCCAGGAAGCCGATGACGCTCACCCAGATCTGCTGGACCATCATGCCGGTCATCAACAGGACGATGCCGAGCAGGAATCCGAGGATTGCCTGAACGGTGCGTCGCCGGGTGTGCCGGCGCATGCCGGCGGCTTCGAGCGCTGTCGCGAATTTGGGATCTTCGGCGTAGAGCGCTCGCTCCATCTGCTCAAGCATGCGCTGCTCGTGCTCTGAGAGCGGCACGGCGTCCTCCTTCGTCGGCCGCGACGCGACCTTGCGGCCCTTTCAGGATAGGCAGGTAATCGCTGTCGTGAAAGCCACCCTCGGCACGGGCTCGAAGCCTGCTCCAAGATGATGGGTCACCACGTCGATTCCCGCCCCTGTCGACACTCCTGCCCTGTCCGGCGCACGCTCATGTCCCCCGGTCAGGGCTTCGATGATATGCGGCCGGAGCCGGTTCGCGCTGAGAGGCGGGGCCGCGTGGGTCACAGTCGTGGACCGATCGCGGTCCACGGGCTCGGCCTCAGCGCCCGCCGCGCCCGCGCGACCGGGGCCCGGGGGTGAGCAGCGTGGCCGAGGTCAGTGCCGCGTCGCCGAACCGGCCGCGCACCGCGTCGGCCGCGCGCTCCGCCTCACGCCGGCCCAGAACCCGTTCCCCGAGCGCCAGTTGGCGCGGATAGGCGCCACCGACCAGGCCCTCCGCCCGGATGCCCACCAGCCGCAGCCGGGCCCGTTCCAGGCCCAGCGCGCCGTGCAGGACGCAGGCCACGCCGTAGATCTCGTGGCCCACATCGGTGGCCTCGCGCAGGGTCTTGGACCGGGTGAGGGTGCTGAAGTCGGCGAATCGGATCTTGATCGTGACGGTCCGCCCGGCCGCCTTCGCCCGACGCAGTCGGGTCGCGGTGCGGTGCGCGAGGTCGAGCAGGGTGCGGCGGATCACGTCCGGGTCGTCCACGTCGGTGGGGAAAGTCTCCTCGGCACCGATACTGCGTTCGGGTTCCCACGGGATCACCGGACGCGGGTCCCGACCCCACGCGAGTTCGTGCAGTCCGCGACCCGCGGCCGGGCCGAGCGCGCGGCTCAGTGTCTCGACCGAGGTGTGGGCGACATCACCGATGGTGGTCAGGCCCAGATCGGTCAGCAGCGCGCCGGTGCGTTCGCCGACACCCCACAGTCGGTCCACCGGGAGCGGGTGCAGGAAGTCCACCACCTCCTCGGGGCGGACCACGCTCAGGCCGTCCGGCTTGGCCAGTGCGCCGGCCAGCTTGGCGGTGAACTTGTTGTCGGCGATCCCGACCGAGCAGGTGATGCCCTGCTCGTCGAGGATCCGGGCGCGGACGTTCTCACCGACCGCCTCCGGCGGGCCGAGTCGGCGGGTGACACCCGTCAGGTCCAGGAACGCCTCGTCCAGCGACAGCGGCTCCACCCGCGGAGTGATCGAGCGAAGCACCTCCATGACGCCGCCGGAGACCAGCCCGTAGTCGTCGTGGTCCGGCGACAGGAACACCGCGTGCGGGGCGAGCCGGCGGGCCCGGGAGGTGGCCTGGCCGGCGTGTACGCCCAGCGCGCGCACGTCGTAGGTGGCGGAGAGCACCACCCCGCGCGGGCCCTGGCCGGCCACCACCAGGGGGGTGTTCCGCAGCTCGGGATTGCGGCGGATCTCGACGGACGCGTAGAAGGCGTCCATGTCCACGTGCATGATCGCCGGCGCGCCGGATCGGGTGGTACTCATCGGGCACCGCCCGTCCGGATCGGGCGACCGGAGCGGGTCCTAGACCCTGTCCGCCGGCTTGCTCGCGAGCAGGTGCAACTGGGTGGCCAGGGCGCGGTACTCGGGCTGTTCGGCCGCGGCGCGCTCCAGGTCCAGGAGCGCGTCGAAGGAGTTCGGATCGTCGACCAGGACGCCCGGGACCAGGTCGGCGAAGACCCGGATCGCGTGCACCGGCCCGGCCTCCAGGCCGGCCTTGGCGACCAGCGCGGTGAGGTCGGCGACGGTGAACCGGCGCGGCAGCGGGTCGGCCGGGCCGTATCGGCCCTCGGGGTCGGCGAGCAGGTCGCGGGCCTGGTCGAAGTGCCCCGCCAGGGCACGGGCCAGGACCGCGCCGGTGCGGTTGGCCGCGAGCAGGCTGAGCGTGCCGCCGGCGCGCAGGGCGCGGACGATGTGTGCGAGGTCGGCCGAGGGGTCGTCGACCACCTCCAGCACGCCGTGGCACAGCACCACGTCGGCGGCGTCCGGTTCGACCACCTCGAACAGGCCGTGCGTGTCGCCCTGGTAGGCCCGGACCAGGTCGGTGACCCCGGCCTCGGCGGCCCGGCGCTCGAACGCGGCGAGCGCGTCCGGGCTGGGATCGACGACGGTGACCCGGTGGCCGAGTCGAGCGATGGGCACGGCGAGGTTGCCGGTGCCGCCGCCGGCGTCGAGCACGTCGAGGACGCTCCGCCCGGTCGCCTCGACCCGTCGGTCCAACGCCTCGCGCAGCACCTGCCACACGACGGCCGTACGCATCGAGCTGCGCCTGCGCGTCTGGTCGGACACGGACACCCTCCTCCGGAACTGGTCGGGTTCCACCTTAGGGCTCGCCTCCCCGATCCCGTCGGATCAGGCCGGCGCGGCCCCGGCGGGGTCGGGGAGGCGGACCCTGGGGCGGGTGGACGGATCATCCCGCGCTCCCGGGGCCGGCGTGCCAGAGCTTCGGAGACGCCGAGCAGGTGGTTGACCAGGCTGCCCGCTCCGGAGCCGCGGGCCGCGCAGCGCACGCCCATCCCCCGGATCAGGTCGACCACGCCGGCCACGGTCAGGAAGTAGGACGGCAGGCCGAGCCGGCCGATCAGCGCGAGTTCGTCGTCCAGGCGGGTGCGTGCCTCGGCGGTGGGGGCGATCGCGCGCAGGCCCAGGCCCGCCTCGCAGCGGGCGCGCAGTTCGGCGGCGGCTCGGCTCGCCGGGACACCGAGCACCTCCGGCTCGGGGTGGAACACGCCGCCGATGCCGAGGTCCTCGGCCGGGTCCGGGACCAGACCGTCGGCGAGGGCGCGGGTGGCGTCGAGCAGCGCGGCGGTACCGCGGCCGGCCGGGCAGGTGATCTCGGCGGCGACGGCGACCATGTCGAGGGTGGGCTTGAGGTATTCCTCGGAGCCGGTACGGGTGAGGTGGTGCCGGCCGAGCGGGACCAGTCGGCGGGCCGCGTCGAGCACGTCGGCGACCGCGGCGTCCTCGCGGTCGGCGTAGCGCACCGCGTTGGTGAGCACGGCGGGCACCCGGTGGGCATCGGCCAGGAGCGACATCCGGGCCGCGTGGGCGGCCGAGCGGGCCCGGCCGAGCGGCGCCTGATGGCTTACCGGTTCGACGAGGAAGGCGTCCCGGGCCGGCGCGGCTCGGGCGCGAATGAGCAGCCACTCGGCGTGCGCGGGCTCGTCGGCGGCGACCGTCCGCCCGATCTCCGAGTCGGGTCCGGCCGGCACCACGGCGCCGTCGGTCGCGGCGAGCGCGTCCCACGTGGTCACCGGGTTGGCCCGGTCGCGCCGGTGCGCGTCGCTGATCAGCCGGCACAGCGCACCCCAACCGGCCTTGCCCCGGGCGAGCACGGTGACCCGGGGATGGCCGGGGTCGGTGAACGCGCCGCCACGCGCCGGGGTCCGTCGCCGCCGGCCCGCCTCGGCGGCGGCCGGTTCGGCGGGCAGCACCGCGAGCTCGGCGCCCAGGATCGGCCGGATGCCCGCCCCGACACATCCGCGCGCGAACGCGACGGCGCCGTAGACCCCGTCCCGATCGGTCAGCGCGAGCGTGTCCGGACCGTGTTCGACCGCGCGCTCGATCAGCGTGCGCGGGTGCGCGACGCCGTAGCGCATCGAATGCCCGGACGCGACGTGCAGGTGGGCGAACGGGCGGTTCGATCGACTCGGTCGGTTCATGGTGGTGCGTTCAATCGATAGGAGGGGGTGGGGCCGGGATCGGGGGCAGCGCGAGCAGTCGCACCACCAGGCGGAAGAAGCTCTCCACGTCGCGGATCAGGTCGTCCGCCTCACGGCCGGTGACCGCACCGGGCAGCCCGGCCTCGGCGGCGGCACGCTTGCGGGCGCCGGACGCGAAGAAGGCCGCCCACTCGGTCAGCTCGGGCGCCACCTTGGGCAGCAGTTCCCACGCGCTGCGCGGGGCCCGCCGACGACGGCCCGGGCGCTCGTCGTCGGCCTGTGCCCGGGCGGCCAACACGGCCGCGGCCACCCGCAGCGCGGCCAGGTGGGCGGTGGCGTAGCGCTCCGCGGCATCGTGGTTGACGGCGGCCTCGGTGAGCCCGCGCCGGGCCTGGGTCAGCAGGTCGAGCGCGCCGCGCGGGGCGGACGACCAGCGCACGGGCGCCCGTCGGATCGGCGGTGGCTCGGGTATGTGGGCGGACTGGTTCCAACTCGCGCTCGCACTCACACTCGCGCTCACGCGGTCACCTCCTCAATCGGCGGTCCGCGCCAGCGTCCAGGTTCCGGCGCCGGCGTCCAGGCTGAGGTCGTACACACCCAACGGCGCGCTGCGGCCGGCCCCGGCCTCCACGCGCCACACCTCGCGCTCCCCCGTCGTCACGACGGCGGTCCGCGAGCGCGCGTGCTGCCACCACTCGCCGGTCTCCACCCAGTGACCGAGCACCTCCCGGACCACGTAGAGCCGGTCGTGCCACAGGAACCGCGCGGGGTCCCCGCCACTGCGCAGCACCTCCACCGGGTCGGTGTGCAGGCGCGTCATACAGCTCCTCCTCTGCCGAGGCCGGGAGCCGCGATGCGCTTCCCCACGCACCGCGGCCCCAGGCTGCCCATCCGCTTGCCCCGTGCCGAACGAGATCGAACATTTTCCTCGAACAAAAGTTCGAACTCGTTTGCCAGTAAAGCTCTCTCCTCCACCCACGTCAACGTCATTGCCGCAGTCCCGGGCGAACCGTCGCGTTCGAGCGATGTTCGAGCATGTTCGAGTCGACCGGGTCGGTCGTCGGGAGCGGTTGCTCCCCACGCGTTCCACCGTGACAGGCGACACCGACACCACTCGGGACCAACCGGACGTGCCACCCTTGTCCGGGTGCGCCCACGCCTGCCCTCCCCGCTGCACGAGCTGTGCGATCCCCGACTGACCGCCCTCGGCCTGCGCCTCGCGCTCAAGCGGGACGACCTGATCCACCCCGAGGTATCGGGCAACAAGTGGCGCAAGCTGAAGCACAACCTGACCGCGGCTCGCGAGCAGGGGCAGCGCACGCTGTTGACCTTCGGCGGCGCGTACTCCAACCACCTGCGGGCCACCGCCGCGGCCGGCCACGCACTCGGGCTGGCCACGGTGGGCGTGGTGCGCGGCGAGGAGCTCGCCGACCGCCCGCTCAACCCGTCGCTCGCCTTCGCCGTCGAACACGGCATGCGGTTGGTGTTCGTGGACCGCGCGACCTACCGCGCCAAACACACGCCGCAGGTGCTCGATCGGCTGCTCGCCGCGCACGGGCCCGCGTACGTGCTCCCGGAAGGCGGCAGCAACGAGGCCGCCGTGCGTGGCTGCGCGGAACTACCCGCCGAGCTCGGCGACGACTTCGACGCGGTCTGCGTCGCGGTGGGCACCGGCGGCACGCTGGCCGGCATCGCGGCGGCCCTGCCGCCCGGGCGGCGCGCGATCGGCTTCGCGGCGCTGAAGGGCGGCTTCCTCGCCGACGAGGTGGCCGACCTCCAGCGCCGCGCGTACGGCGCGCCGACCGACAACTGGCACGTGGAGCACGACTTCCACCACGGCGGCTACGCCCGCCGCGGCCCGGAGCTGGACACGTTCCTCGCCGACTTCGCGGCCCGGCACGACTTCGCGCCCGAACCGATCTACGTCGGCAAGATGTTGTTCGGTCTGTTCGCCCTCGCCGAGCGTGGCACGTTCGCCCCGGGCACCCGGCTGGTCGCGGTGGTCACCGGCTGATCCCGGCCCCGAACCCGGCGCCTCGTCGGCCGGTATCGGCCCCGACACGAAGGCGCCGGCCCCGCCGTCCCCATCGGCGGAGCCGGCCCCGACGACCCGCCGCCCCCCGGCCGGCCGGTCGTCCCGTCGACACCGGCGCCCCCCGCGCCGATCCCGATGGCGTCGCGCCCCGCCGTTCCCCCGAACGGCGCTCCCCCGAGGCTCCCGTGGGCGCTTCCCCGTGCCGACCACTCTGCCGGTCGGCCCACGGGGCGGACATCCGTACAGGTACTCAGAAGCGGGCCCGAGTATCGCCGCCCATATCCGTCTTGATCACGATTTCCGGCCCTGGTCGCATTCGATCGAAAGAAATTTTCCTCACGCGTACAACCCTGTGCCCGAGTCGCGAGTCTTATCAATCGTGACCCGCTGGGGGGTGGGCCCGTGGACCGTGGGGAGCGGTCGCGGGAAGGTGAGGGGGGATCAGGCCCGGGGGGCGGGCCTGATCCCCCTCACCTGCATATACGCTGTGTCACCGTGGCTCGCATCGTGGTTGTCGGCGCAGGTATGGGTGGATTGGCGGTGGCCGCTCGGCTGGCCACGCTTCGGCACGAGGTGACGATCTGCGAACGGTCCTCCGCCACCGGTGGGGCGTCCGGGTCGATCGTCCGGGACGGCTTCACCTTCACCACCGGCCCGGGGCTGCTCACGCTGCCGGCCGTCTACCGCGACCTGTTCCTCAAGACCGGTGCCGCGATCGAGGACGTCGTGGACCTGGTCCCGATCGCCACCCCCACCCGGGAGTCCTTCGCCGCCGCGAGCGGACCGCGCACCGTCGTCGACATCCCCAACGCGTCCCGGTCCGGCACGCACGACGCGTTCGAGTCGGGTTTCGGGGCCGGTGCGGGCGACGACTGGCAGCGGTTGCTGCACCGGGCCGGCGAGATGTGGGGCATCACCCGCAAGACCTTCTTCGAGGCGCCGCTCCTGGCCGATCCGGCCGGGCGGGCCGAGCGGCTGCGCAGCGCGGGCGGACGATCCGACCTGCGCACCACCGCGCCCTGGCGCTCGCTGCGCTCGCTCGGCCGGACCCACCTGAGCGACCCGCGGCTGCGCGCCCACCTCGAACGCTTCGCCGTCGAGGCGGGCTGCCATCCCGGCAAGGCGCCCGCGACGCTGGCCACGCTGCCGTATCTGGAGGAGACCTTCGGGGTGTGGTGGGTGCGCGGTGGCCTGCATCGGATGACCGAGGCGCTGCACGCGCGCTGTGTGCAGCGGAAGGTGAAGGTGCGCACCGACACCGAAGTGAGCGCGATCGAGCGCGCGGGCGGGCGGGTGTCCGGCGTGCTGCTCGCCGACGGCGGCCGGCTCGACGCGGACATCGTGATCACCGACCTGCCCGTCGACCCCCGGGCCGCCGGGCTGCTGCCGGGCCCGAAGGCTTCCGCGGCGGGCCGGGTGCCGGCCTCCTCGGCGATGCTCGAACTGCATCTCGCGCTGCGCGGTCGCACCCCCGGGACACCGCACCGCACGTACCTGTTCGCGGACGACCCCGGGCGCGAGCCGGACGCGCTGTTCGCCGACCGGGCGACGCCGCCGACTGATCCCACGCTGTGCGTACTGGCTCCCGACGACGAGACGCTGGCCCCCGAGGGACACAGCGCGTGGACGGTACAGCTGCGCGTGCCCCGACACGGCCCGGTGGACTGGGATACGGCCGCCGTCCGGGACGAGTGCTCGGCGACCGTGCTCGACCTGCTCGCCCGCCGCGGCCTGGACGTGCGCGACCGGGTGTTGTGGTCGATCCCGCGCACCCCCGCCGACCTGGCCGGACACACCGGCGCCCCGGGCGGCGAGGTGCCGGGCGCGGGTGCCGACGGTCCGCGCAACGCGCCGCGCCGGGTGCCGAACCGGTCGGCCGTACCGGGCCTGTTCTCGGTCGGCGCGAGCGCCCACCCGGGCGGCGGCCTGACCCGGGTCGGCATGTCCGCGGCACTGGTGGCGGAGCTGATCGGGCGCGCCTAGGGCCCGTCCGGGAGTGTTCTCAGCGGGCCTTGGCCCGGCGGCCCTTCGGGCGACGGCCGCTGACCGTCCAGCCGTGGTGGTACGCCTTGCGCACGTAGCGCGTGGTCAGGAACTGGCCGACCGCGAAGCAGAACACGCCGATGCCCACCAGCACCGGGTTCTTGATGCCCACACCCACGGCCACGCCGATGAAGCCGACGAAGGCGAGCACGCGGTAGCGAAACGGTGCGCCGTGCTGCCACAGCACCTCGGTCAGCAACCACAGTCCGATCGGCACGAACAGGATGTAGAGCACAACCAGGCCGATCTGCACGGTCGATCCCTTCGTTACCGGCGCGTCGCCTCACATTAGCGCCGCGGCACCGGAGGGTGAACCGTCGTCGGGAGCGAACCGGATCAGCCGGCTTGGCCCAATCCTTCGCCCGATCGTTCGTGCAGTCCGAGGTTCTGGTAGATCTCGGCGGTCGCCGTGGATCGATTGAGGGTGATGAAGTGCAGCCCCGGCGCGCCCTCGGCGAGCAGCCGCTCGGACATCCGGGTCGCGAACTCCACCCCGACCGCGCGCACCGCCGCCCGGTCGTCCCCGGCCGCCTCGACCGCCGCCGCCAGGTCGGCCGGCACCGAGCAGCCGCTCAGCTCGTCCGCCCGCACCAACGTGGTCGGGCTGGTGACCGGCATCACCTCGGGAATGATCGGGATGTCGCACCCGGCCGCCGCGACCCGGTCGCGCAGCCGCAGGTAGTCCTCGACCCGGAAGAACATCTGGGTGATCGCGTAGTCGGCGCCCGCGCGGCACTTGGCCACGAAGTGCCGGATGTCCTCGTCCCAACTCGCCGAGCGCGGGTGCATCTCCGGGAACGCGGCCACGCCCACGCAGAAGTCGCCGGACGCGCGCAGCAGTTCGACCAGCTCGATCGCGTACGTGAAGCCGTCCGGGTGGGCGATCCACTCGCCCTTCACATCGCCGGGCGGGTCGCCGCGCAGCGCGAGCACGTTGCGCACGCCCGCGTCGGCGTACTGCCCGATGATGTTGCGCAGCTCGGCGCGCGAGTGCCCGACCGCGGTGAGGTGCCCCACCGGGGTGAGCGTGGTCTCGGTGGCGATCCGCTCGGTGGTGTTCACGGTCAGGCCCCGGCTGGAGCCGCCGGCGCCATAGGTGACCGAGACGAAGGTCGGCGCGAGCGCCTCGACCCGACGGATGGCGTCCCACAGGGTGCGGGTGCCCTTCTCCGTCCTGGGTGGCATGAACTCGAACGAGAAGGACCGGGTGCCGTTCGCGAGCAGATCGCGAATGGCCGGGGTTCGACTGATGCGAGTGGATGCGGCACCGAGAGACATGCACGCAGGCTATCGGGCGCTCGTGCCCGCGAGAACGCCTTCCCACAAGGCGAGACGACCGGGCTGCTCCGGATGGCCGAGTGGACCGCAAGTTAGGCTTCCTCGTATTTCCTCATCGTTTCATCGCCCTCGACGGAAGACTCCATGGCTGCCGATTCCTTTCCCGTACACCCCCTGGACCGGGACGGGCTGCGGCAGCGCGTCAATGCCGCGCTCGGTGAGTTCATGGCCCGCCAGGCCGAGGTGCTCGCCGAGGTGGGCGAGGGCATGGTCCCGGTCACCGGGGCGCTGACCGATTTCGTGCTCGACGGCGGCAAGCGGCTGCGGCCCGGCTTCTGCTATTGGGGATGGCGTGGCATAGCGGGGCCGGCGGCGCCGGACGAGGCGATCGTGCGCGCGGCCACCGCGCTGGAGTTGCTCCAGGCCAGCGCACTGATCCACGACGACCTGATGGACAGCAGCGACACCCGGCGCGGCAAGCCCGCCGTGCACCGACGGTTCGAGGGACTGCACGGGGCGAGCGGCTGGGTCGGCTCGGGCGAGTCGTTCGGCTCCGCCGCGGCGATCCTGCTCGGCGACCTGTGTCTGTCCTGGTGTGACGAGATGTTCGGCGCGAGCGGGGTGGACGACCGGGCGCTGCGGGCGGCCAAGCCGTTGTTCGATGTAATGCGCACCGAGGTGATGGCGGGTCAGTACCTCGACGTGCTGGAGCAGGCGATGGGCGGCGGCTCGGTCGAGCGCTCACGGCGCGTGATGCGGTTCAAGTCCGCCAAGTACACGATCGAGCGCCCCCTGCACGTGGGTGCCGCGCTGGCCGGCGCCGACGAGGCCGCGCTGGCCGCCTACTCCGCGTACGGGCTGCCGCTCGGTGAGGCGTTCCAACTGCGTGACGACGTACTCGGCGTCTTCGGCGACCCCGAACGCACCGGCAAGCCCGCCGGGGACGACCTGCGGGAGGGCAAGCGGACCGTACTGCTCGCGCTCGCCGGCGAGCGGGCCTCCCGCGCCCAGGCCGAGGTGCTGGACACGCTGCTCGGGGATCCGGGACTGAGCGACATCGGCGTCAAGGAACTGCGGGTGGTGATCGAGGACACCGGCGCGCTCGCCGACGTCGAGACGATGATCACCGAGCTGACCGAGCGGGCCCTCGCGGCCCTGGCCGTCGCGCCGATCGCCGAGGACGCGCGCGAAGTGCTGCGCGAGTTGGCCGACGCCGCAACCGTGCGCAGCGTCTAGTCGGGCGTCCGAGAGCGGGTCGGCGACGGCGAACGGCGTGCCGGCCGGCGCGGACCGGGGCTGCTCCGACTCGGCCGGCCGGCCCCGGTCGGGATGGGGGCCGTGCGGGTGGTCGGCGTGGAGCAGCGCCTGTGGCGGGTTGCGGCCGACCAGGTAGATCCCGCCGATCATCGCGGCGAGCACGAGCAGCGGGAACAGCAGCGCACCGCCGCCGTCCGGTGCCGGGCCCGCGCGCCCGGGCCGTGGCGCGCGGTGTTCGGCGGCGGCGAGCCGGGGACCCGGAATCAGCGACTCCGTCGCGGGGTGCGGCAGGTCGTGGTCGCGGGCATCCTCTGCGGACCCCGGACGGAGGCGAACGTCGGGTGTGTCCATCCCGGCAGTCTGGCCGCCCGCCCCGCCCGCTTCGGCCGAAATGCCCCATCCGCCGAGCCAACCACCCGATCGGCGCAGACGTCTGGTCAGCGTGCGGCGAGTCGCCGGGCGAATCGCGCCGTCGCCTCGGCCGGGTCCGCGGCCTCGGTGATCGCGCGCACGACCACCACGCGGTCGGCGCCCGCGTCCAGCACCCGGTCCAGGTTGCCCGAGTCGATGCCGCCGATCGCGAACCACGGCCGGGTCGGGCGCAGCGCGGCGGTGTAGCGGACCAGGTCCAGGCCCGGCGCGGGGCGGCCCGGCTTGGTCGGGGTCGGCCAGACCGGTCCGGTGCAGAAGTAGTCCACCCCGGGCTCGACGATCGCCGCGTCCACCTCGGCCTCGGCGTGCGTGGATCGACCGATCAGCAGGTCGCCACCGACGATCGCGCGCGCCGCCGGGACCGGCAGGTCGTCCTGGCCCAGGTGCAGCACGTCGGGGCCGATCGTGTGCGCGACGTCCGCGCGGTCGTTGACCGCGAGCAGCGCGCCGTGCCGGCGGCAGGCGTCCGCGAACACCTCCAGGTATGCGAGTTCGAGGCGGGCCTCCAGGCCCTTCTGCCGCAACTGCACGATGTCCACGCCCGCGCCCAGCACCGCGTCCAGGAACGCGGGCAGGTCGCCCTGGCGCTCCCGGGCGTCGGTGCACAGGTACAGACGGGCGGCGGCCAACCGTTCCTGACGGCTCGTCATCCGCGCGGCCTCAGATCGCCAGCGCCTGGGCGCGGCGACGCACCTCGGTCATCCGGTTCTCCTGCAGCGCCTGCACCGGCGTGCCCGGGAGCGTGTCGTCCGGAGTGAACAGCCACTCCAGCGCTTCCTCGTCGGTGAAGCCCGAGTCCGCGAGCAGGGTCAGCGTGCCGACCAGGCCCTTGACGATGTTGCCGCCCTGGAAGAAGTCGGCGGGCACCTGGAGGGCCCGGTGCTCGCCGCGGCGCACGGCCAGGAACTTGCGCTCCTTGAGCTGCTGGCGGACCTTCAGGATGTCCACGCCGAGGATCTCGGCGATGTCGGGGAGTGTCACCCAGGCGGGGACGAGGGCTTCTGTTTTGGCGTCGATCTCGCTCACCCGACCAAGTTTAGGTTCCGCACCCGGTCCCGACCGCCGGCGCCCGGCGGTGGGGCGGGCGACGGACCCTCAGCGCGCGACCGACTTGAGCGGGTTCTCCGGGTCGGCGAACCGCTCCCGGTCCACCGGGGTGCCCAGTTGCACGAGCTTGCGGCCCTGGGCCAGGTCGCGCGGCCGGGCGACGGCGAGCAGCGCCGTCAGCCGGTCGCCGGCGAACCAGCCCGCGGTCCACTTGCCGTCCTCGTCCGCGCCCCGGAAGACCAGTTCGTCGCTCGCGCCGTGCCGGCCGACGTACTGGACCATCCGGCCGAACTGGTCGGACCAGAAGTAGGGGACCGGGTCGTACGCCTGGTCGCCGCCGAGCAGGTTGGCGACCAGCACGCGCGGGGCCTGGAGCGCGTTGTCCCAGTGCTCGACGTTCATTCGGGTGTCGTACCGGGCGGACGGGAAGTCCACGCAGTCGCCGACCGCGTACACCCCGGGCACCGAGGTGGCCAGGTGCTCGTCCACCTCGACGAAGCCGCGCTCGTTGCGGACCACGCCGGAGTCCGCCAGCCAGTCGGTGGCCGGGCGCACCCCGATGCCGACCACGATCGCGTCGGCGCGCAGCCGGCGGCCGTCGGCCAGGTGCACCGCGCCCGGCTCCAGCCGGTCCACCCGCGCGCCCAGCAGCAGTTCCACGCCCGCCTCGGCGTACCACGGCACGAACCGCTCGCCGATGGCGTCCGGGAAGGGCCCGGCGAGCGGGGTGTGCAGGGCCTCGACCACGGTGGTCGGGCAGCCGGCGGCGGCCGCGGCGGTGGCCACCTCGGCGCCGATCCAGCCCGCGCCGACGATCACCACGTGTGCGCCGGGTACCAGTGCGGCGCGCAGCGCGCGGGCGTCGTCGATGGTGCGCAGCACGTGCACGCCGGGGACCTCGGCCGCGCCGGGCAGGTGGAGCACCCGCGAACCGGTCGCGATCACCAGCCGGTCGAAGGCGATCGGCCCCGCGTCGGTGTCCACCGCCCCCGGGCGCAGTCCGGTCGCGGTCCGGCCGAACAGCACCTCGGTCTCCAGCGCGGCCCAGTCCGCCTCGAACGACGTGTCGTCGGACTTGCCGGCGAGCACCTCCTTCGACAGCGGCGGGCGGTCGTACGGCGCGTGCGCCTCGGCCCCGAGCAGGGTGACGCGACCGGTGTACCCCTGGTCCCGCAGCGCCACCACGGTTTGCAGGCCGGCCATGCCGGCACCCACGACGAGCACGTTGTCCATGCAGGGCACCCTATGACGCGCCGGGGCGCCGCCGACGAGCAGGGTCTTGACTCAGTCAAGGACATCTCGGCGCTCTCGGGCGCCCCGGGGCATCCGAAACCGGTGTCGTAGTGTGGAGAGGTCACGGGAGCCCGGTGAGACCGGGCTGAGAGGGGGGCTGCGAGCCCCCGACCGTCCGAACCTGATCCGGGTCATACCGGCGAAGGGAGTTCCCCTCACCATGTCGAGCCCCACCATGTCCGAGCGCCCCACCGACGTCGTCGTGGTCGGCGCGGGTGTCGTCGGACTGTCCGTCGCATGGCGCGCGCGCACCCGCTACAAACTCACGGTCACCGTCGTCGATCCGACCCCGGGCAGGGGCGCCTCACATGCCGCGGCGGGCATGCTCACCCCCGTCTCCGAACTCCAGTACGGCGAGGAGAACCTGCTCCGGCTGAACATCGAATCCGCCCGGCGCTACCCCGAGTTCGCGGCCGAACTGGCCGAGGCCGCGGGCCTGCCCTCGGGTTACCGCACGTGCGGCACGATCGCGGTCGCGCTGGACGCGGACGACCGGGCCGTACTCAAGGACCTGCACGCCCACCAGCAGCGGCTGGGCCTGCAGTCGTCCTGGCTGACCAGCCGCGAGTGCCGTCGGCTCGAACCGATGTTGTCCCCGGCGATCACCGGCGGCCTGCACGTCGAGCACGACCACCAGATCGACAACCGCCGGCTGGTCGCGGCGCTGCTCGCGGCCTGCGCGCGGGCCGGCGTGGTCTTCGTGCGCGAGAGCGTCGAGCGCGTCCTGGTCGCCGACGAGCGCGCGTACGGCGTGCGGACGACCGGCGCACGCGACCTGATCGCCGATCAGGTGCTGCTCGCGGCGGGCTGCCGCTCGGCGCTGATCCCGGGCCTGCCGCCCGAGGCCATCCCCCCGGTGCGGCCGGTCAAGGGCGAGATCCTGCGGCTGAAGGTGCCGCCGGCGCTGCTGCCGCTGCTGTCGCGCAACGTCCGGGGCGTGGTCAAGGGCGGCAGCATGTACCTGGTCCCGCGCGCGGACGGCGAACTGGTGATCGGCGCGACCGAGCACGAACTCGGCCACGACACCGAGGTGACCGCGGGCGGCGTGTACGAACTCCTGCGCGACGCACACGAACTCGTCCCCGGCATCACCGAGCTGCCACTGGTCGAGACGCTCGCCGGGCTGCGCCCCGGCAGCCCGGACAACGCGCCGATCCTGGGCCGCTCCGCGCTGCCCGGCCTGGTGGTGGCGACCGGTCACTACCGGCACGGCATCCTGCTCACCCCGATCACCGCCGACACCGTGGCCGAGGTCCTCGCACACGGCACCACCCCCGAACTCGTCGCGCCCTTCGGGCCCGACCGCTTCGCGACCGCCGCCCGGAAGGTGATGGCATGAACGACATCGAGGTCCGCGTCAACGGCGACCGGCGCCGTGTCGCGACCGGTACCACCGTCGCCGAACTCGTGGCCATGCTGACCACCGCCGCCAAGGGCGTCGCGGTCGCGGTGGACGAGTCGGTGGTGCCGCGCGGGGCGTGGGCGCGGACCGTGCTCGACGCGGACAGCCGCGTCGAGGTGCTGACCGCCGTCCAGGGAGGATGACGGCATGGCCGACGACAAGGACGACAAGCTGGTGATCGGCGGCGAGGCCTTCACCTCGCGGTTGATCACCGGGACCGGCGGCGCGCCGAGCCTGGAGATCCTGGAGCAGGCGCTGATCGCCTCGGGCACCGAGATCACCACGGTGGCGATGCGCCGGGTGGACCCGGGGACGGCGGGCTCGGTGCTGGATGTGCTGCGCCGGTTGGGCATCCGGGTGTTGCCGAACACCGCCGGGTGCTTCACCTCGGGCGAGGCGGTGCTGACCGCGCGGTTGGCCCGCGAGGCGCTGGAGACCGACTGGGTCAAGCTCGAAGTGGTGGCCGACGAACGCACATTGCTGCCGGACGGGGTGGAGCTCGTGGACGCCGCCGAACGGCTGGTCGACGACGGCTTCCGGGTGCTGGCCTACACCAACGACGACCCGGTGCTCGCGCGCCGGCTCGAACAGGTGGGCTGCGCGGCGGTGATGCCGCTCGGTTCGCCGATCGGTTCGGGTCTGGGCATCCGCAACCCGCACAACATCCGGCTGATCACCGAACAGGCCGAGGTCCCGGTGGTGCTGGACGCGGGTCTGGGCACCGCCTCCGACGCGGCGCTCGCGATGGAGTTGGGCTGCGACGCGGTGATGCTGGCGACGGCGGTCACCCGCGCGCAGTCGCCGCGGTTGATGGCCGAGGCGATGCGGCACGCGGTGGACGGCGGCCGGCTGGCGTACCGCGCCGGGCGGATTCCGATGCGGCATCATGCGCACGCGTCGTCACCGATGGCCGGCATGCTGGAGGCCGGCCCCGAGCACCCCGCCTTCTGAACCCGTACGCGGGCAGGTCGGCGGGGGAACCGTGGGGAAGACCGTCGGCGTCCACAAAGCAGTGGACCCTACACTCCTGAACATGGACACGACCTTGAACGATCCGCTCGTCGGGCGGCTGCTCGACGGTCGATACCGGGTCGATGCCCGAGTGGCCGCGGGTGGCATGGCCACGGTGTACCGGGCTCTCGACACCCGACTCGACCGCACCGTCGCCCTCAAGGTGATGCATGCCGGGCTCGCCCAGGACCCCGAGTTCACCCGTCGCTTCATCCTGGAGGCGAAGGCCGCGGCGCGGCTGTCGCATCCCAACGTGGTCAACGTCTTCGACCAGGGCACCGACGGTGCCGTCGCCTACCTGGCGATGGAGTACGTCGAGGGCCGCACGCTGCGCGAGTTGCTCCAGGACCTGGGCAACATGACCCCGCGCGAGGCGTTCGGGGTGCTGGAGCCGATGCTGGCCGCACTCTCCGCCGCACACCGGGCGGGCTTCGTACACCGCGACGTCAAGCCGGAGAACGTGCTGATCTCCGACGACGGCGGGATCAAGCTCGGCGACTTCGGGCTGGCCCGCGCGACCACCACGACCGCCACCGCCGCGACCGGCAAGGTCCTGGTCGGCACGGTCGCCTACCTCGCCCCCGAGCAGGTCGAGCGCGGCGAGTCCACCCCGCGCTCGGACGTGTACGCGGCGGGCGTGGTCCTCTACGAGATGCTCACCGGCCGGCAACCGCACCACGGTGCGACCGCGGTCGAGGTGATCTACAAGCACGTGCACGCGGATGTCCCGCCGCCCTCGCTCGCGGTACCGGGTCTGTCGCACACGCTGGACACGCTGGTGCGCGCGGCCACCGTGCGCGACCCCGAGCACCGGCCGAACGACGCCGAGACGCTGCTCACCCTGGTCCGCCGGACCCGGCACGCGATGCCGGACGCGGAATTGGACTTCGGCGCGGCGCTGCGACTGCCGCCGCCGCCCGAGCCGCTCCACGACAACGCCACGAGCGTTTTCCGGGCGGGCGAGGTGCTGCTGCCGCCGCACCTGGCGCCGCTCGGGCTGAGCGTGGACTCGACCGAGGACGAACAGGCGCGCTACGGCGGCGGGGCGTACCACGACCCCTACGCGGCGGAGCACCACGAGTACGCGCCGCCCACCGAGGCGACCCCGGCGGGCACTCCCGGCGGCGGCTATCCGCAGCAGCCCGGCCTGCCGGGCCGGCGGCGTCGGCGCGGGCCCTCGCGCGGGATGATCGTGCTCGCCGTCGTGCTGCTGGTCGCCGCCGCGATCGGTGGCGGCGCGTGGTGGTACGGCTCGGGTCGGTACTCCGACGTGCCGGGCGTGCTGAACATGACCCAGGCGGAGGCGGAGAAGCGGCTCAAGGCGGCCGACCTCAAGATCGCCTACGACGGTGACGGAGAGTTCAGCGAGACGATCGCCAAGGGCTCGGTCATGTCCACCGACCCGGCTCCCGGCAAGAACGTGCTCAGCGGCTCGACGGTGAAGGTCAAACTGTCCAAGGGTCCCGAGCGGCACGTGGTGCCGGCCCTGGTGAACCTGGCGGTGGAGGACGCCAAGAAGGCACTGGCCGACGCGGCGTTGAAGCCGGGCACCGAGACGCGGGTGGCGAGCCCCAAAGCGCCCGGCATCGTGGTGGGCACCCAGCCGACCGTCGGCGAGCAGCTCCAGCGGGACAGCGTGGTCTCCCTCGTGATCAGTCGGGGCCCGGACACCGTGGTGCCGGACCTGACCGGGCTGGAGATCAACGAGGCCAAGGCCAGGTTCCTGCCCGCGACCGGGGTGAGCGTCGAGGCGGATCCGACCCCGCAGTTCTCGGACACCGTGCCGGTCGGCCGGATCATGTCGTCCACGCCGGGCACCAACGCGACCGTGCCCTTCGGTACCAAGATCACCGTGGTGCTGTCCAAGGGCCCGGACCTGGTCCAGGTCCCGCCGGTGACCGGGATGAACCCGGACGACGCGGGTCGGGCGCTACAGGCCGCCGGACTGCGGGTGAACAACCGGATGATCCCGCTGATCCCGGCCAACGTCGGCAAGCAGGACCCGGCGGCGGGCTCGATGGTCAAGCGCAATACCGAGGTGTTCATCTCGAACTTCTAGGCGGGCTCCCGCCGGCGCGCGCTGCGCTCCGGCGGGTTTCGCGCTCCGGCGCCGCACGTGCGAAGGCCCCACCGCGATTCGCTCGGGTGGGGCCTTCGCACGTGTGGGGTGGGGCCTCCGGGGCGGCTCAGGTCAGCGCCGGCCCCTCACCGCTCTCCTCCTGGTACGAGTAGCGCTGCTCCTGCCACGGGTCACCGATGTTGTGGTAGCCCCGCTCCTCCCAGAAGCCGCGCTTGTCGGCCACCATGTACTCGATCCCGCGCACCCATTTGGGGCCCTTCCAGGCGTACAGGTGAGGCACGATCAGCCGGACCGGGAAACCGTGCTCGGCGGTCAGCGGCTCGCCGTTGTGGTGGGTGGCCAGGATGGTCTGGTCGTTCGCGAAGTCGAACATCCGCAGGTTCGAGCTGAAGCCGTACTCCGCCCACACCATCGCGTGGGTGACCTCGGGAGCCGGCGGCGCGATCTCCAGCAGTTTGGCTATGGTCAGCCCGCTCCACTCGTTGCCGAGCATGCTGAACTTGGTCACGCAGTGGAAGTCGGCGACGACGGTGTCGTGCGGCAGCGCCGAGAACTCGTCGTAGTTCCAGCAGTGCTTGTCCCCCGAGGCGGTCGCGCCGAAGACGCGAAAGTCCCATATCTCGGGCTTGAACCGCGGGACCGGTCCATAGTGCAGAACGGGCCATCCGCGCTGGAGCCGCTGGCCCGGCGGAAGTCGCGGATCGCGGTCCGGAGCCTCGGTCCCACCTTGTGCCGCTTCCGTATGCCCCATACCTCACATGGTCCCAGACGCCCCGGCCGACTCACGACCGCCCCTGCCCCGCCCGGGGTCCTTCCGCGCGTCGGGAGGCCCTCCTCCGTGGCGTGCGCCAAGCCCGGGCACGACGACCGAGGCGAGGTGGGACATGTTCGACATTGCAAGGCAAGGCTGCCCTTCGTGGCGGATGCACTACCAAAAGTGACAGGATTCGTTGGATAACTCCTGCCCCTTGCGTGCTTGGAGTTCCCCTGTGTCCCACCCACATCGGAAGGTGCGTCGCGATGCACAGTGACCCGCAGATCATCGAGCTCCTGAACGAACAGCTCACAGCGGAACTCACCGCGATCAACCAGTACTTCCTGCACGCGAAGATGCAGGAGCACCGCGGCTACATCAAGCTCGCGGCCTGGACCCGCCACGAGTCCATCGACGAGATGAAGCACGCGGAGCGGTTGACCGACCGCATCCTGATGCTGGAGGGCCTGCCGAACTACCAGCGGCTGAACGCGCTGCGGATCGGCCAGAACCTGGAGGAGATGTTCCGCGCCGACCTGGCGGTCGAGATGGAGGCCGTGGAGCGGCTGCGGCGCGGCATCCCGTTGATGCGCGAGAAGGGCGACGTGACCTCGGCCAACATCTTCGAGGACATCCTGGCCGACGAGGAAGAGCACGTCGACTACCTGGAGACGCAGCTCGCCCTGCTCTCCGAGGTCGGCGAGCAGCTCTACATCGCGGGCCTGCTCAAGCAGCCGAACGAGAGCTGACCGGCGAGGCGGGGCACCCCCACGGGAGGGGCACCGCAGGACACCGTGACACCGGCTCGGACAACCGGCCGGATTGTGTCACCGATCACCCGGTATTCCCCCCGGCGAGCGCTGAGGTTACCCTTACCTAAGTGACCTCGCCGCTGGGGGGAAATCTCCGTGTACGTCTGCATGTGTTTCGGTGTCACCGACAAACAGGTGAACGACCGAATAGCCGATGGCGCGCGCAGCATGCGTGAGATAGCCCAGTCCTGCGGCGGCGCCGGTACCGACTGCGGGCGCTGCGTCAAGAGCATCACCGCCATGTTGCCCCGCGACGAGTCGCGCCGCCGGCGTCGCGAGCTGTGCGGCGAGACCGAGACCTGCGCGACCGCGTGCGCAGGCGCCCCCACCGCCGAACCGGTCACCCTGCCGATGCCCACGGTCCCGGCCGCCTCGGCCCTGCCCGACAACGTGGTCCCACTGCGCCGGCACAGCGCCGCCTGAGCCCACCACCCCCGAGCCGGCGCCGCCCGGTCGGCCCTGCCGTCAGCCCTTCGCCGCCTGCGCGATCGCCGCCGCGGCGCGCACGCAGCCGGCCGCGTCCACATCCATGTGGGTGACCAGTCGGATCAGCCGGGGCCCGAACGCCGACACCAGCACCCCCTCCGCCCGGCAGCGCTCCGCCACCGCGGCCGCGTCCGGCTGCCCCTCCCCCAGCTCGACCAGCACGATGTTGGTCTCCGGGTCGCCCACCGCGAAGCCCGCGTCGCGCAGCAGATCGGCCAACTCCCGAGCGTGCTCGTGGTCCTCGGCCAGCCGCTCGACGTGGTGCTCCAGCGCGTACAGCCCGCCCGCAGCCAGGATGCCCGCCTGGCGCAGACCGCCGCCCATCCGGTGCCGCATCCGGCGCGCCTCGGCCTCGTACTCGGCGGGCAGCAGCAGCACCGAGCCGGCCGGCGCGCCCAACCCCTTGGACAGGCACACGCTGAGCGTGTCGAACAGCGCCCCGTAGGCCCGCAGCGGCGTGCCGGTCGCCACGTGCGCGTTCCAGATCCGCGCGCCGTCGCAGTGCAGCGGCAGGTCGTAGCCGTGCACCAGGTCGCGAATCGCGGCCAGGTGCTCCAGCGGGTAGACCGAGCCGCCGCCCCGGTTGTGCGTCTGTTCGACCGCGACCATGTGCGTACCCACGGTGTACGGGTTGCCGACCCGGATCAACCGGGCCAGATCGGCGACCTCCAGCAGGCCGCGCGGACTGAGCGTGGTCCGGGTCTGGATGCCGCCGTGCCAGGCCGCCGCCGCGTCCTCGTGCGCCACGATGTGCGCGTCGGCGTCCAGGACCAGTTCCCCACCCGCCGGCACGGACAGCCGCACGGCGAGCTGATTGGCCATCACCCCGGTCGGCGCGAACAGCGCGAAGGAGTGCCCGAACAGGTCGGCGACGTACTCCTCCAGTGCCCGCACGGTCGGGTCCTCGGCGTATACGTCGTCGCCGACCTCGGCGTTCGCCATCGCCGCGCGCATCGCGGGGCCGGGCTTGGTGACGGTGTCGCTGCGCAGGTCCGTGAAGGTCATGGCGGCAGCATTTCAGACGCGCCGCAGGGCGGACCCCCGGGAGGGTCCGCCCTGCGGCGATCGCGGTGACGGCGGGTCAGCTCTTTCGGTACATCTCCGCGACCAGGAACGCCAGGTCGAGCGACTGGCTGCGGTTGAGCCGCGGGTCGCACGCCGTCTCGTAGCGCTGGTGCAGGTCGTCGACGAAGATCTCGTCGCCGCCGCCCACGCACTCGGTGACGTCGTCGCCGGTGAGTTCGACGTGGATGCCGCCCGGGTGGGTGCCGAGCGCGCGGTGCACCTCGAAGAAGCCCTTGACCTCGTCCAGCACGTCGTCGAAGCGGCGGGTCTTGTGCCCGCTGGACGCCTCGAACGTGTTGCCGTGCATCGGGTCGGAGACCCATACCGGCTGCGCACCGGCCGCGGCCACCTTCTCCACCAGAGCCGGGAGGTTGTCCCGGACCTTGCCCGCGCCCATCCGCACGATGAAGGTCAACCGGCCCGGATCGCGGTTCGGGTCCAGCTTGTCGATCAGCGCGAGCGCGTCCTCGGGCGAGGTGGTCGGGCCGAGCTTGACCCCGATCGGGTTGCGGATCCGGGACGCGAACTCCACGTGCGCGCCGTCCAGCTGCCGGGTGCGCTCGCCGATCCAGACCATGTGGCCGGACACGTCGTACAGGTCGCCGGTGCGCGAGTCCACCCGGGTCAGCGCGTCCTCGTAGTCCAGGATCAGCGCCTCGTGGCTGGCGTAGAACTCCACGGTGCGGAATTCCTCGGGGTCGGTCCCGCACGCGTGCATGAAGCGCATCGCGCCGTCGATCTCGGCCGCGAGCCGCTCGTAGCGCTCGCCCGAGGGCGACAGTGCGACGAAGTCCTGGTTCCAGGCGTGCACCTGGCGCAGGTCCGCGTAGCCGCCCGTGGTGAACGCGCGGACCAGGTTCAGCGTCGCGGAGGACGAGTGGTACATGCGCTTGAGCCGCTCGGGGTCCGGCGTGCGCGCGGCCTCGGTGAAGGCCAGCTCGTTGACCGCGTCGCCCCGGTAGGACGGCAGGGTCACCCCGTCGCGGGTCTCCATGCCGCTGGAGCGCGGCTTGGAGTACTGGCCGGCCATCCGACCGACCTTGACCACCGGCACGGAGGCCGCGTAGGTCAGCACGACGGCCATCTGAAGAAGGGTCTTGAGCTTGTTCTTGATCGCGTCGGCGGTGTTGCCGGTGAAGGTTTCCGCGCAGTCGCCGCCCTGGAGCAGGAACGCCTCGCCCTTCGCCACCGATGCGAGCCGACCACGAAGCTGGTCGCACTCGCCGGCGAAGACGAGCGGCGGATAGGAACGGAGGTCCGCGAGGGCGGAGCCCAGGGCCTCGTTGTCCGGCCACTCGGGCTGTTGGGCCGCCGGGAGGGTACGCCAGGATTCGATGTCGTTCAGGGTCACTGTTCAAGACTAAGCGGAGAGGCAACCCGATTGGGTCCACCGCCCGGAGAGCGAGACGCCGATCACGGCCGCCGGATAGACTGCGGCCGTGATCGCGATCAGCTTCCATCGGAGTTCCTGGTGGCCCGTCCCTGCGGCGGCCCACTGACTTCGCGATCACCTTGACGATCCGACGGCCGCCCGGCAGGGCGGCCCTTTGTTTTTCCCGGACGGGCGGACCTCCTCCCCGAACGAGAGCGACAACCGGCGGATCGCCCGGTCGGGAGGGCGTCTCTTCCCGACCGAGGAGCACCCATGCGCACCGCCGACGCCCTGTCCCCGTTGTTCCGCGCCGACCCGCCGCCCTTCGCGCTGATCCGCCGCGAGCACTCGCCCGAGGTCGAGCTGCTCACCGGCGAGATCGTCGACGTGCGCGATCTGGCCGACCTGCCGCTGCCGGCCGCGGGCGGCCCCGGGCACGAAGTACTCGCCCTGGTGCCGTACGCGCAGATCCGTGAGCGCGGCTTCGAGTGCCACGAGGACGGCACCCCGCTGCGCTGCCTGAAGGTCACCGAACAACGGCGTCTGCCCCTGGACGAGGTGCTGGCGGCGCTGCCGCGGGTGCCGGTCGCGCTGCGCGGCGGCGGCTTCGACGTGGACGACGAGACCTACGCCACCATCGTCAAGCGGGTGATCCAGGACGAGATCGGCACCGGCGAGGGCGCCAACTTCGTCATCCGGCGCGACTACCGCGATCACATCGAGGACTACACGCCGGCCTCGGCCGGCACCCTGCTGCGCCGGCTGCTGACCCGGGAGAGCGGCGCCTACTGGACGTATCTGATCCACACCGGCGATCTCACCCTGGTCGGCGCGAGCCCGGAGCGGCACGTCAGCTCGGTGGGCGGCGAGGTGGTGATGAACCCGATCAGCGGGACCTACCGGCATCCGGCCGAGGGGCCCTCGCGCGAGGGATTGCTGGCGTTCCTGCGCGATCCCAAGGAGATCGACGAGCTGTTCATGGTGGTCGACGAGGAGCTCAAGATGATGAGCGCGGTGTGCGACCTCGGCGGCGCGGTCGAGGGCCCGTTCCTCAAGCCGATGGGTCACCTCACCCACACCGAGTACCTGCTGCGCGGGATCACCTCGCACGACGTCGCCGCGGTGCTGCGCGGCACCATGTTCGCGCCGACGGTGACCGGGAGCCCGTTGGAGAACGCGTGCCGGGTGATCCGCCGGCACGAGCCGACCGGGCGCGGCTACTACTCGGGCGTGCTCGCGCTGATCGGGCGCGACGACGAGGGCCGGCGCACGCTGGACGCGCCGATCCTGATCCGGACCGCGTACATCACCCCCGACGGCGGCCTGCGGGTGCCCGCGGGCGCCACCCTGGTCCGGCACTCCACGCCCGAGGACGAGGTCGCCGAGACGCACGCGAAGGCGGCCGGGGTGCTGGCCGCGCTCGGGGTGGTGCCCGCCGCCGAGCACACCACGGGCACGGCACTCGCCGCCGATCCCGAGGTGGGCGCGCTGTTGGCCGCGCGCAACGGCGCACTCGCGCCGTTCTGGCTCCGGCCACGGGACGAGAGCGCGCTGCGTGCTCCGGAGCTGGCGGGTCGGCAGGTGCTCGTGGTGGACGGCGAGGACACCTTCACCGCGATGCTCGCCCACGTGCTGCGCACGCTCGGCCTGCACGTGGAGGTCCGCTCGTACGACGACGTCACCTCGCGGCGGGTGCGCACCGCCGAGTTGGTCGTGCTCGGCCCGGGACCGGGTGATCCCCGGGACGCGACGCACCGCAAGATCCGGCTGATGGGTGCGCTGCTGCGGACCCGTCTGGACGCGAGCGGGCCGCTGCTCGCGGTCTGCCTGGGACACCAACTGCTGGCCCGCGAACTGGGCCTGGACCTGATCCGCAAGGAGCGCCCGTATCAGGGCAAGCAGGTCGCAATCGACTTCTTCGGCCGGCCGGAGCAGGTCGGCTTCTACAACGCCTTCGCGGCGGTGCGGCCGCTCGGCGCTGTGCCCAACGTCGAGTTCGCCGCGGATCCGGAGAGCGGCGGGGTGCACGCGCTGCGGTCGAGCCGGATGCGGCTCGCCGGCGTGCAGTTCCACCCGGAGTCGGTGCTCACCCACAACGGCCTGGGCATCGTCCGGGAACTGCTCGCCGGACTGTGAGGCCCGCGCCGACCGGAAGGTGGGATTCGCGCCGACCGGAGGTGGGATCCCCTCCCGAACGTGCCGCCGCGCCCGGTCCGCAACGGCCGGGCGCGCGGTGGGACGCGTGGCCGGGCACGGTGCGCGCAGCCGAGCCGCCAACCGGTCGGGACCGGCCCGGTGTCGCACCGGCGTGCGACCATAATCGCGTTGCTCGCCACGGTACGACGGAGGATGCTCGACCCCGTTCGTTGACCGGTTCCAGTGGAGGGGGTTCCCGTGGGCTCCGATTGTCCGCCGCACGACCCCGTCGACTGGAGCGGTCGTAAACGTTGCCGCAAGTGCGGAGTGACCTTCGGCGGGCCACGCCCGCTGCCACCGTCACCACCGGAAGCCGATGGTTGATCCGCCGCTCCCGCCGCCGCACTTCCATACGGCGCCGCGCACCCCCTGGGACGAACTGCCCACGGACGCGCGCGCCGCGGTCGAACGGTGTGCGGGACGCGTGCTGGCCGTCGCCACGGTGTGGGCCGGCTTCAACTGCAAGTTCGCCGCCATCGTGACCACCGAGCGATCCCGCTACTTCGTCAAGGGCGTCCCGCGCGATCACCCGGCGGTCCCGCAGCAGCGGGTGGAGGCCCGGGTGGCCCCGCACGTGGGCACCGTGTCGCCGCAGCTGCGCTGGGAGGTGCGGCTGGACGACTGGGTGCTCCTGGGGTTCGACCACATCGTCGGCCGGCACGCCGACTTCGCGCCCGGCACCGCGGATCTGCCGCTGGTCGCGGATGCGCTGCGCCGGCTGGGCCGGGTCGCCGTCCGTGATCTGCCGCTCCCGCGGATCGAGGAGCGCTGGCGCTCGCTGTTGACCAGCCGTCAGCTGCAACTCCTGCGCGGCGAGAGCCTGTTGCACACCGACCTGCACCCGCACAACGTGCTGATCGGCGATCGCGGCCCCCGGGCCTACCTGGTCGACTGGGCCCAGCCCGCCCGCGGCCCGGCATGGATCGAGGTCACCCTCGTGGCCAGCCGGCTGATGGACGAGGGGCACACCGCCGAACAGGCGGCCTCGTGGGCGGACCGGTTCGCCTGCTGGCGGACGGTCTCCAAAGAGGCCATGGAGACCTTCGTATTCGCCGCCACCAACCAGTGCGCGCGCGGCATCGGCGCCACCGACGCGGCCCCCTGGAACGCCCGCCTGACCGCGCTGGCCGAGGCGCGTTCGGTCCGGGCGCACCGCCGCGCGTGTTCGCCCGGGCCTGCCCGATCGCCCGGCCGGGCGACACTGGAGTGACTCGAATCACCCGAACCAACCCCGGAGGCACAGATGTCCGAGCTCGACGCAACTCCCAGTCCGACCAAGTGGGTTGCCGACCAGGCCCGGCTCTACGAGGAGTCCGACGGCACCAAGGGCACCACGGTGCAGGGTGTGCCGTGCCTGCTCCTGGACACGCTGGGCCGCAAGAGCGGCATCTGGCACCGCACCGTGCTGATCTACGGACGCGACGGCGAGGACTACCTGATCGTCGCCTCGCTCGGCGGCTCGGACCACCACCCGCTGTGGTACCTGAACCTGACCGCCAATCCCGGAGTGCGACTGCGCGTGGGGACCGAGCGGTTCGCCGCGATCGCCGAGACGCTCTCCCCCGAGGAGAAGGCGCGGGTATGGCCGCACCTGGTCGAGGTGTTCCCGCTCTACGAGGGCTATCAGCACAAGACCGAGCGGGACATCCCGGTGATCCGACTGCGCCGCGCGGGCGATCGACACGGCTCATGAGCCGGGCGCCGGCGGCCGGCCAGCACCTCATATATGGGTGGGGGCCGGCGCGTACCGACCGGTAGGCTCCGGCCGTTCGCACCAACGGTCGAGCACGCTCCTTCCTACGACGGGTACCCCGCATGCGCCTGCGCCGCTGTCTCGCCTCGACGGCCTTCCTCGTGCTCTTCGGGTCGCCGCTCGCGATCGCCACGCCGGTTCCCGATCCCTCCGTCGACCAGGCGCCGGCGGAGGTCCGACAGGTCGAGCTGACCGGGTTGCCGGACCGGATCCGGCCCGCCACGCCCGTCGAGATCACCGCGAAGCTGCGCAACACGGAGCCGACCGCGTTGTCCATGGCCCCGATGTTGTCGGTCACCGGGGACCGCCGGATCGCCCCCGACCAGGTCCGGGTGGAGGTGCTCGACCCGGCCCGGGGGACCTGGACGCTCACCCCCCTGGACTCGAACGCCGGTGCGCCGCTGCCGTTTCCCGGCGGACGCGGCGAGACCTCGGGTCTGCTGGCTCCGGGCGCCTCGGTCGAGTTCCGGGTGCGGTTCTCGATCGCGGCGAACGTCCCGGCGCAATTCGTGATGGTCGGCGTCGGTCCCCGGCTCCAGGCTCCCGCCACCGACGACGAACCTCGCTTCACCTCCGGCTTCTCCGTGGAGACGATGCTGCTCGGACCGGACGGCGGACTGCCCACCCGTCCGCCGACGCCCGGCGAGACCCGCCCGTCCGTACCCGACGCGGCGCCGGACCGGATGGGCGGCATCGCGAAGGTATTGCCGACTCAGCGGCGGGGCGCCGGCGCGACGTTCGCGCTGACCGGCGTGCCCGGGTGGTTGCGGGCGGGCGGCGGTGCCGCCGAGTTCCGGCTCACCCTCTCCAACGACACCGACCGGGTCATCCCGGGAGTGCGACCGGAGTTGATCTTCACCACGGGACAGTCGCCGATCACGCCCGGGCAACTCGTGGTCGAGGCGTACGACACCTACCAACCGGGCTGGAACCCGGTCGAGCTCAAGGTCCTCACCGATCCCGCGAACGGTCGCAGCGCGCACCTGTCCGGAGCCCTGGCGCCGAAGCCCTGGGACGAGCAACGACCGTTGCCGCCGGGCGAGTTGGCGACCATCGCGATCCGGGTGTCGATCCCGGCCGGCTCCCCGGTGGCCGGTGGCGACCTCGCGGTGCTGGCCGGCGGCGGCCCCCCGGGCCAGGTACCGGCCCGGCTCGCCTCCCGCAGCGACTTCCAGGTGTTCCACGTGCCCAACCCGGGCGCGCCGACGGGCACTCCCCGGCTGCGACCCGAACTGCCGCCGACCGCCCCGGACTCGGCGGCCGAGCAGCGCAAGGAGGACGATGACGACCCGCTCACCTTCGCCACCGTCGCGGTCTGGGTCGTGCTGGCCGGCGTCGGCGGGACGGTCGTGCACTTCGCGCGCAAGAACCGCCGGCAGAGCGTCGGGACCGAGCTCGGGCCCGACGCCTGACCCGGCGTCATCCGTACTCGCGGATCAGCCGAACAGCACCTTCGCCTCGTCGTACAGGGCGGCGGGCACGGTCTTGAGCTCGCGGGTCGCCGCCTCCAGCGGCACGGTCACCACGTCCGTACCGCGCAGCGCGACCATCCTGCCCCAGTCGCCCGCGTTGACCGCGTCGATCGCGTGGAAGCCGAACCGGGTGGCCAGCCACCGGTCGAACGCGGTGGGCGTGCCGCCGCGTTGCACGTGGCCGAGCACGGTGGTGCGCGCCTCGTGGCCGGTGCGCTTCTCGATCTCCGAGGCCAGCCAGTCGCCGATGCCGGACAACTTGACGTGGCCGAACGCGTCCAGCGTCCGGTCCTTGGTGACCATCTGGCCGGCCAGCGGAATGGCGCCCTCGGCGACCACGATGATCGGCGCGTAGTTGGTCCGAAAGCGGCTTTCCACCCAACCGCAGACCTCTTCGACGTCGAAGTTCTGCTCGGGGATCAGGATCACGTTCGCGCCGCCGGCCATCCCGGAGTGGATCGCGATCCAGCCCGCGTGCCGGCCCATCACCTCGACGATCAGCACCCGGCGGTGCGATTCGGCGGTGGTGTGCAGCCGGTCGATCGCCTCGGTGGCGATGTTGACCGCGGTGTCGAAACCGAAGGTGTAGTCGGTCGCGTTGAGGTCGTTGTCGATGGTCTTGGGCACACCGACGACCTTGACGTCGTGCTCGTGCAGGCGGGTCGCGACGCCGAGGGTGTCCTCGCCGCCGATCGCCACGAGCGCGTCCACCTCGAACTTGGCCAGATTCTCCCGGATCCGCTCGATGCCGCGGTCGACCTTGATCGGGTTGGTCCGGGACGAGCCCAGGATGGTTCCGCCGCGCGGCAGGATGCCGCGTACCGCCTTGATGTCCAGCGGCATGGTGTCGCCTTCGAGCGGGCCCCGCCAGCCGTCCCGAAAGCCGATGAAGTCGTACCCGTAGTCCTGGACGCCCTTGCGGACGACCGCCCGGATCACCGCGTTCAGGCCCGGGCAGTCGCCGCCGCCGGTCAGTACTCCGACACGCATCGAAATCTCCGATTTCTTCCGTCCGGCACGATTCGCGGCCCACGCTACCGGTGCGAGAAGCCACCTCGACTCTTCCCACCACCCGTTCGAGGTACCCGACTTGATCGGACCGAGCCGCCCGGATCCGGGCCGGACGAGTGTCGGCCTAGTCGTCCAGACCCTTCTCGATGGCGTAGCGCACGAGTTCCACCCGGTTGTGCAGTTGCAGCTTGTTCAAGGTGTTCTGTACGTGGTTCTGCACCGTGCGGTGGGACAGGAACAACCGCTGGGCGATCTGCTTGTAGGACAGGCCCTTGGCGACCATCCGCAGCACCTCGGTCTCCCGGTCGGTCAGCCGCGGCGCGGCCGGGCCCTTGTCCGCGTCCTTGCGCGGCGGGTCGGCGGCCATCCGGCGGAACTCGCCGAGCACCAGGCCGGCCAGCCCGGGGGTGAACACCGGATCCCCGACCGCGGTCCGGCCCACCGCGTCGACCAGTTCCTCTCGGCTCGCCGACTTGACCAGGTATCCCGTCGCGCCCGCCTTGACCGCCTCCAGCACGTCCTCCTGCTCACCGCTGGCGGACAACACCAGGATCCGCACCGACCGGTCGTACCGGACCAGTTCGCGAGCCACCTCGACGCCCGGCAGCTTGGGCAGGTGCAGATCCAGGATCACCACGTTCGGCGAGGTCGCCCGGGCCCGGCGGACCGCCTCGGGGCCGTCCCCGGCGGTGGCGACCACGTCGTAGCCGGCCGCGGCGAGGTCACGGGCCACCGCCTCGCGCCACATCGGGTGGTCGTCGACGACCAGGACCTTGAGCGGCGTCGGGGCCGGTTCGGCCGTCGGTGTGGGTGTACTCGTCTCGCTCATCCGCTCCCCTGCCTCGGCACCCGGAACTCCAACTCGGTGCCTTCTCCCGTCACCGACGACCACACCACGCTGCCGCCGAGGTCGCGCACCCGGCCCTCGATCGACTGGGCCACGCCCAGCCTGCCCTGGGCCCGGGCCGCCTCCAGCCTGCCCGGAGCCATCCCCGGGCCGTCGTCGCGGACGCTGATCACGATCTCGTCCGGTTCGTCCTCCACCAGGATCCACGCGTTGGCCCGCTCGCCGGCGTGCCGGCGCACGTTGTCCAGGGCCGCCGCCACGGCCGCGGTCACCTCGCGCGCCGCCGGGGTCGGCAGCAATACCGGCGTACCCGGCGAGGACACGGTCACCCGCGCGCCGGCGAAGGCGCCCAGCAGCACCCGCAGATCCTGTCGGGCCGGATCGCCGTCCTCCCCGGAACCGGGCAGGTCGGCCGACTCGACCCGGGCGGGCGTCGCCGAGATCAGCTGCCGCAGCGCCACCTCCTGCTCGCCGGCCAGCTTGCCCAGGCCGGCCGCGTCGCCGCCGATCTCGGCCCCGCGGCGCTGAACCAGGGCGAGCACCTGGAGCACGCTGTCGTGGATGTCCCGGGCCAACCGCTCCCGCTCGCGGGTGGCCGCCTCCAGTTGCAGCGCTCGGGCCAACGCCTGCTCGCTGACCCGGGCGATCTGCACCACGTAGCCGACCGCACCGCCGGCGAGCAGCAACAACACGGTGTTGTGTTGGTTGTCGGCGGTGAGCGCGCCGCGTTCGGCCACGTTGGAGGCGCCGATCGCGAGCGCGGCCGGCGCACCGGTTCGCCAGCCGCCCTTGATCGCGCACGCCAGCACCGGGGCCGAGGCCCACACGGTGGGCAGCGTCATGGTGCCCTGGGCGACCCGCTCCGGATCGTCCAGCCAGCGGGTGGCCAGCACGCAGCTGACCGCCACGCACACGTCGATGATCAACAGCGGCGGTGCGCGGAACGTGGGGCTGCGGAAGCCGTACGCGGTCGCCGCCGTCCAGATGGTGAGCAGTGCCATGATGGCCCACCCGCCGGCCGGATAGCGGTACTCGTTCGCGACCTGGGCGAAGCGCACCACCGCGTAGCACAGCGCAAGCACCCGAAAGACCGTGAGTGCCCGCCAGAGCGACTGTTCGACCCCCACGTGAACCCCCCAGGATGTGCCGGGTGCGCCCGGTCAGGCGGCGGGTCGGCCGGAACCGCCCGATTCGTCGTTCGGGGTGGGCCCGGCGTCGGCGTCCGGTTCGGCGACGCCCGCCGTCGTGTCGGCCGCCTTGGCCGCCTGCTTGCGGGCCTCGTCGATCCGCTTCTTGGCGTCGGCCGCGTACACGTCGACGTACTCCTGGCCGGACAACTCCATCAGCGCGTACATGATCTCGTCGGTGATCGCGCGCAGGATGAAGCGGTCGTCCTCCATGCCCTCGTAGCGGGAGAAGTCCAGCGGCTCGCCGACCCTGATCCCCACCCGCATCACCTTGGGCACGATCTTGCCGGGCGGCTGGATCTTCTCGGTGTCGATCATCGCCACCGGGATCACCGGCGCGTGCGACTCCAGCGCGAGCCGGGCGATCCCGGTCTTGCCCCGGTACAGCCGGCCGTCCGGGGAGCGGGTGCCCTCGGGGTAGATGCCGAACAGGTGCTCCTCGCGCAGCACCTTGAGACCGGCGTTCAGCGCGGCTTCACTGGCCCGTCCACCGGTGCGGTCGACGGGGAGTTGGCCGACGCCCTTGAAGAACGCGGCGGTGAGCCGGCCCTTGACGCCGCGTCCGGTGAAGTAGTCCGACTTCGCCAGGAAGGTGATCCGCCGCGGGACCACGACGGGCAGGAAGAAGGAGTCCGAGAACGAGAGATGGTTGCTCGCCAGAATCGCCGGGCCCCGGTCCGGGATGTGCTCCTCGCCCTCCACCCAGGGGCGGAAGAAGAGCCTCAACACGGGGCCGACGATCATCTTCATCAGCCGGTAGAACAACCCTGACCTCCTCCTCGGGACAGGACGAACCCTAGAGCATCACTCCCGGCCCGGACCCCCGTACGGCCTTGTCGGGCCCGGTCGACGCCGGTGCCGCGGCGGGCTCGGAGCCCGATCGCGACATCGCCCGTGGGCGGGGGTCGCGGGACGGGTGAGACCCGCGTCGCGCCGCTGTACGCATCGCGCACCCCCGTGGGACGATTCCGGAGCGCCCAGGTGTTGGGAGTAGGAGGCGGAACCACTCGCCTTCCGACCCCGTTATGGAACCTGTACCGCCGTCGTCCACCGGTCACCACATCCCCGTGGTGGCCACCCGGCCGGCTCGTCCCGCCAAGCCCGTCACCCGAAGGAGCCCGTTGGTGTCGATCCTGCCCGGTGCCGAGCCCCACCACCACGACGGCGGGTCCGTGGGCGTCCTGCTGTGCCACGGCTTCACCGGCACGCCGCAGTCGCTGCGGCCGTGGGCCCGATACCTCGCCGCGGCCGGTCTGTCCGTGTCGCTGCCGCTGCTGCCCGGTCACGGCACCCGCTGGCAGGACATGAACCTGACCACGTGGCAGGACTGGTACGCCACTGTGGACCGCGCGTTCGACCGGTTGCGCGAGCGCTGCGACACGGTGTTCGTGATGGGCCTGTCGATGGGTGGCGGTCTGGCCCTGCGGCTGGCCCAGCAGCACGGCGACAAGGTGGCCGGTCTGGTACTGGTCAACCCGTCCGTGCAGGCCGACGACCCCAAGGTCAGGCTGCTGCCGGTGCTGCGCCACGTCATACCGTCGGTGGCCGGCATCGCGTCGGACATCCGCCTGGAGGGCTCGGTCGAGCTCGCCTACCCGCGCACGCCGGTGAAGGCGGCCTATTCGTTGTCCCGCTTCTGGCGCGTGGTCTCCGCCGACCTGCCGCAGGTCACCCAGCCGGTGCTGCTTCTGCACAGTCCGCACGACCACGTGGTCTCACCGGCCAACTCCGAGACGGTGCTGGCCAAGATCTCCTCCACGGACGTCACCGACGTCCTGCTGAACGACAGCTATCACGTGGCGACGCTCGATCACGACGCGGAACGGATCTTCGCATCCAGCCTGGAGTTCGTACGCCGGCTCGCGCCGGACGCGCGGGCCCCGGAGACGGCCGAGAGGGACTGAACGAACGGTGCGCGGACGTGGCAACGGACTCGACGCGGAGTCCTTCAAGCCCCTGACCGACCTCGATCCCGAGGCGGCGGACGTGATGCTGGTCGCCCTGCGGGACGCGGGGGTGGCGGCATACGTCTCGACGTTGGAGCCTCGGGATCCGGACGAGGAACCCGAGCAGATCGAACGCCTGTGGGTGGACGCGGCGGCGACGTCGCGGGCCCGGGCGATCCTGCGCTCGCTGACCGAGCCGTCCTCGCCCCGCTCCCGGGCCAAGGAGGCGGCGGCCGGGCCCGCCGACATCCCCCAGGTGGATCCGCTGCGCGCGGAGGGCGCCGAGCGGGCGGAGCGGGCCGAACCGCAGACGCCCGCCGAACGACCGGGTGACGACGAGGTGTGGGCGCAGATCGTCGCGTCCTTCGACAAGGACGTGGCCGACCCGGTCCCGCGCTGGCCGGTGGCCGAGGACCTGGGCGGTGAGCGCCCGGAGCGCGACGAGCCGCCGACCGACGGGTCGTTCAAGGTCGCGGTGCCCGCCGCCGCGGGACCGCGCGACTACTCGCTCGCGCCACCGGGACCGCCGGTGATCGACGAGTTGGAGGAGGACCCGGAGGAGCACTTCGTGCCGCCTCCGCCGCCCCCGCTGCCCAAGACCGACGCGGCCACCAAGATCGCCTGGATCGCGCTGGTCGGCGGTCCGCTCTACCTGCTCGTGTCGGTGCTGCTCGGCCGCCCGGTCGGGCCGTGGACCTCGTTCGTCGCGTTCGCCGCGTTCACCGGCGGATTCGTCGCGCTGGTGGCACGGATGCGGCGAGATCGGGACGAGGACGACCCGGACGACGGCGCGGTGGTCTGACTCGGCGTCACCCCGGTCGATCATGGCGGGTCCTGACGGGACGTCATCCCGCATTCCGAGTCCGGGTACGGGTACCTTCCTTGCGTGGACGCGGATAACGAGGGACGCCTGATCGGCGGGCGCTACCTGCTCGCCGACCGACTCGGGCGAGGCGGCATGGGTGCGGTCTGGCGGGCACGGGACCAAGTCCTGGGCCGCGAGGTCGCGGTGAAGGAAATGCTGCCGCAGCCGGGGGCGGACGACGCCGAGCGGGCCCGGCTGCGCGAGCGCGCCGCCCGCGAGGCCCGCGCCGCCGCCCGGCTGAGCCATCCCTCGGTGGTCCGCGTCTACGACGTGGTCGAGGAGGACGATCGGCCGTGGATCGTCATGGAGTTGGTCCCCTCGCGCTCGCTGGCCGAGGTGATTCGCGGGGACGGCCCGATGGCCGCCGATCGGGTCGCCGAGATCGGCCTGACCATGATCGACGCGCTGCGCACCGCGCATGCGGCCGGCATCCTGCACCGCGACGTCAAACCCGGCAACGTACTGATCACGCTGGACGACCGGGCCGTGCTCAGCGACTTCGGCATCGCGGTGGTCGAGGGCGACTCGTCGGTCACCCAGTCGGGCGTGGTGCTCGGCGCGCCGGCGTACATCCCGCCGGAACGGGCCAAGGGCCTGAATCCGACCGCCGCTTCGGACCTGTGGTCGCTCGGCGCGACGCTGTACGCGGCGGTCGAGGGCAAGGCCCCGTTCGAGCGCTCGACACCGCTGGCCACGCTGACCGCGATCGTCAGTGAGGACCCGACGCCGGCCAAGCACGCGGGCGCGCTCGACCCGGTGCTGCGCGCTCTGTTGGCTCGGGACCCGCAGGAGCGGCCGGACGCGGCGGAGGCCGAGGCCATGCTGCGCGACGCGCTGCGCGAGATCCGGGAGGAGAACGCGGCCACCCGGGCAGTGCCGATTCCGCCGGTGCCGCTGCTGCCCCGGCCCGCGCCCGAGGCGGAGTCCATACCCGCGGCGGTACCCGCGGTGCGCGCCGACGAACCGGATCCCGACGAAATACCCCGGACCGCCGTGGAGATGGCATCGCCCCTCGTCCCGCCGCCCGGGAAACCCGCCGAACCGGTTCGGGAGGACCGCCCGGCACGCACGTTCCCGTGGCTGCCGCTGCCCGCCGCGATCGCGGCCCTGGTGGTCTTCGGCGTCGTGGTCGGCCTGATCCTCTTCCTGATCGCCCCCGAGGACGACAAGAAGCCCACGGCGAAGCACACCGGCAGCGCCGACTCGCCCGCTGCACAGGCCACTTCCTCGGCCTCGCCGAGCGCCGCCGCGACCGCCCCGGCGGAGGGCCAACCCACCCAGCCGCCGCCGAGCACGGACCCGCCGAAGAGCAGCCCGAGCGACCCGCCCGCGCAGACCACGCCGCAGACCCAACCGCCTCCCGCGGCCGACTCGAACGGCCTCCCGGCGGGCTGGACTTCGTACACGGGTGGCACCTCCGGCTACCGGATCGGCCTGCCTCCGGGCTGGACCAGGCTCAAGACCGTGGACTCGCAGGAGTTCTTCGCCAACGCCGAGGGCACACTCAAGCTCAACGTGGACACCGTCCCCAGTTCACCGACCGACCCGGTCGAGGACTGGAAGGAGCTGGAACCTCAAGTGCGTGGCAATTTCCCGAACTACCGCAAGCTGAGCATCGAGAAGGCCACCTACCGCGACTACCCCGCCGCCGCATGGCACTTCACCTACGGCAGCAGCACCCGACATCACGTGCTCAACCTCGGCTTCACGGTCCCCTCCGGGCGGGGCTACTCGCTGTACCTGGACACCCCCGAGGCGGTCTGGGACGACCCGGCCACACAGGAGTTGTTGGCCGGCTTCAAGTCGAGCTTCCAGCCCTGACGGGACGAACCGCTCGACCCACCCGACCCGTTCGACCCCGACCGACCGGATCGAGCTGCTCGACCACCGTCAGGTGGTGGGCACCCGCAGGGTGGCCAGCACCGGGCGGTGGTCGGAGGCAGCGGTGTAGTCGGCGTCCGTGACGTCGTCGGGCACACCGCATCCGAGCACCTCGATGCCCTCGGACGCGAACACGCCGTCCAGGCGTCGACCGGGATCCCGGCGCGGCGAGGTGAACTCCGAGCCCCAGGGCGCGATCGCGTAACCGTCCTGCATCTCCCCGGCCAGCAGGTCCCAGGCGGGACGCCCGGCCGACTCGTTGAAGTCCCCTGCCAGCACCCGGTGTTCGACGCCGAGCCCGGCCAACCGGCGCAGCACCAGCTCGGCCTGCGTCAACCGCTCGGCGGCGTCCAGGCCCAGTTGGGTGCCCGCCACCGCGAACTCGGCGCCGCCGACCTCGACCACGGCGGCCGCCATGCCGCGTTGGTGCAGCCCGGGCGTACGCGGCAACAGCACGTCCTGTGCCCGGCGCACCCGCACCCGCAGGCCGCCCAGCAGCAGCGGGCCGGACGCGGTGCCCCCACCGGTGACCACCACCAGGCCGCACTCGCGCGCGAACCGGGCCACCGCGTGCCGCCAACGCAGGAACCGCGGCGCCTCCTGGACGCAGAGCAGATCGGGCTCGCAGTGTCGGACGATACGGACCAGGGCTTCCCGATCGTCGCGCAACGAACGCACGTTGTACGACATGACCCGGATCTCACCGGTACCGACGGTCACTGGAGCCCCCTTGCCCGGTTCGGGCCGGCGGGCCCCAACCATGATCGACCAGTTGTGGACCCACCCGGTGCACGGGCGGTGGTTGTCCGCGTGGAGTCGCGGTACGGATCAGTGGCGGGCCAGGTCCGCCGCGCCGACCAGTCCCGCGTCGCTGCCCAGGGTGGCCACCACGACCTCGGCACCGAGCCGATGACCCCGGCGCAGCACACTGCGGTAGGTCTCCAGGGCGGGGACCAGCAGCAGGTCGCCCGCGTCCGAGACGCCGCCGCCGATCACGAACGCGGCGGGATCCAGCACGGCCGACAGGTCGGCCAGTCCCTGGCCGAGCCACGTGCCGAGTTCACGGAAGGCGGCGAGCGCGACCGGGTCGCCGAGCAGCGCGGCCTGGGTGACGTGCGGGCCCTGGATACCGGCGGGCGTGCCGTTGCCGAGTGCGAGCAGCTTCTCCGCCGCCTCGGGCATCCCGGCCGCGCGGTCGCGGGCGTAGCGGGTCAGCGCGCTGCCGCTGGCGTACTGCTCCCAGCAGCCGTAGTTGCCGCACGGGCAGGCGATGCCGTTCGGGACCACCCGCATGTGGCCGGGCTCACCCGCTATCCCGCCGCCGCCCCGGTACAGCTCGCCGCCGAACACGATCGCGCCGCCGATGCCGGTGCCGACGGTCACGCACATCACGTTCGTGTGGCCCGCGGCGGCGCCGAAGCGGACCTCGCCCCAGGCGGCGGCGTTGGCGTCGTTCTCCACCACGACCGGGAGGCCGATCAGCGCCTCCATCCGGTCACGCAGCGGTTCCCCCACCCACGCACCGACGTTGGCCGAGAACAGCACGGTCGACCGGTCCGCGCCGATGAACC
This sequence comes from Embleya scabrispora DSM 41855, assembly GCF_000372745.1. GTDB lineage: Bacteria > Actinomycetota > Actinomycetes > Streptomycetales > Streptomycetaceae > Embleya > Embleya scabrispora. Next base: position 128,800 of record NZ_KB889675.1, read on the forward strand.
CCGCCGCACCGAGCCCGACCGCCTCCACGACGTGGTTCTGCCGCAGGGTGTCGACCGCCTCGGCGATCACCTGCGCGGTGCCATCGGCGTCCTTGGGGGTGGCGATCTTGAGCCGATCGAGGATCACCCCGTCGGCGTCGACCACGCCCGCGAGGATTTTGGTGCCACCGATGTCGACACCGATCGTGAGTCCCATGTCGTCCCAAGCTCGTTCGCGTGCATTGCCCGCAACGGATCGTACTGGTCCCTTCCCCGGGTCCACCCCACCCGTACGCCCGCAGGTCACCGCGGGGATGCCCGCGCGCGTGGGCGGGCGGCGGCGCGAAGGTGCGCGGTCCGGCTATTCGTCGTCGAGCCGAATCCGCTCGGTCTCCGCCGGCTTCGCGGCCCACCGGCGCTCCCGATCACCCACGAAGGCCCGGTACGCGGACGCCAACTCGGCCCCGGCCGCGGCCAGGTGCGCGGCCACCTCGGGATGCCTGCGCACGACCTGCTCACGCACCGCGCCGGCCTGCTCCACGAGCGTCTCGGCCAACCTGCGTGCCTCCTCGGCCAACCGCGCGGCGGGCGCCTCGTCCCCCTTGTCGGCCCCACTCAACGATTCGGCCAATTTGTGGGCCTCCTCCCCGAGCCGCGCCCAGGGATCGACCCGCTCGGCGTCATCACGCTCGGTGTGCCCCCGGTCGTCGGTCGCACCGGGCGTGGGCACCTCGTCCGTGCTGTCCGCCCACGCGCCCGCGCCGTCCTCGGCCGCGCCCTTACCCGTCACCCGCTCATCAGGATCCATCCGACGCATTCTCCGCGCTCTCGCACCCCAACGCGAACAAGCCTCCCGCGAACGGTCCGAAGCGGGCAGCGGAACCACCTCCCCGGCGGACCCACCCGCCGTCGCGGGCACGAAATCGGGCCTCGCGACAGCGACTCGCTCCCCTATACGGAGGTCTCCGCCGGCCGCCGTGCGGCACCGACCGTCGTGGTCCGATCCGGCGCCTCGCCCACGGCCGCCTCCTCGACGGCCCGACTCGCCCGCCACAACCGCCGACCCGACACCACCGTCGCGGTCACCAGCAGCGCGTTGCGCAGCCCGAGCGCCAACACCGCCTGGACCTGCGAGTCCAGCAACTCGCCGAACCAGATCGGGAACTCGAGCAGGGTCAGCGGCATCGCGCAGAGCAGCAGCACGGCCACCGGACGCTGGGTGGTGTCGCGACGCGTCAGGCACACCGCCGCCAGACCGATCAGCCACACCAGGTATTGCGGGCTGATCACCCGGCTGGTCACCACGAAGATCAGCAACGCGCACAGCGCCGCGTCACACGCCGTCGCGCCGGTGAACCGGCGGGTGCGCACCCGCCACAGCAGCAGCCAGCCGAAGCCGAGCACGCTGGCGATCAGGCTGAGCCGGCCGACCGCCGACACGTACGGGCCGTGGAACTCCAGCGAGCCGTAGCTCTCCTGCACCCGGCCGCTCCAGCCGAACCGGGTCGCCAGGTGGAAGGGCAGCGCGAACACCGACTCGACCTCGATGCCGCGTTCGCTCTGGTAGCCCAGGAACGCGAAGGCGCCGGGCAGCACGGCGGCGAACCCCAGCACCACGACCGCGCCGCCGAGCAGCGTCCACCCGTACACCCGGGCCGTCCGGCCGCGCCCGCGCAGCCCGACGAAGATCAGCACCGGCCACACCTTGATCGCCGCCGCCACACCCGCGAGCAGGCCCGCGAGCCGGTCGCGGTCGGTACGCCGGCCGCCGGCCAGCAGCAGCGCGGCCACCGTCGGCGCCGTCACCGCGAGGTCGTAGCGGGCCAGGATCATCGGCCCCAGCAGCGGCACCGCCACCACCCACAGCGCCGCGCCGTACGGCGAGGTGCCGCGCGGGATCGTCCGGGCCAGCAGCCACAACACCAGCGCGTCCGCGACGATCATCACCAGGTAGACCGACGTCGCGTAGTCGAACGGCAACAACCCGGGCAGGAGCAACACGCCCGCCGCGCCCGGCGGATACTGCCAGCGCACGTCGTCCACCGGGAAGGTCCCCGAGCGCAGCATGTCGAACCACTCGCGGTAGATGAACCGCGCGTCGCCCGTCACGAACGGCCACGGATTCGGCAGCACCTCGGTGACCATCAGCAACAACAGCAGCCGGGTCGCCGCCCAGCCGAGCACGATGGTCCACAGGGCACTCGACGGGGTCCGAAACGGGTTCCGGATGCGGTGCGACTGGGGAGGGCTCACCGACGGATCGTACCGAGGCCGGCACCGGCGGCCGGGCGCGTCACCGGCGCGGCCGGGTCCGCGCCTCGCGGTCTGGGATCCTCGATCGTGATGAAGACCTTGATCGTCACCAACGACTTCCCACCGCGTCCCGGCGGCATCCAGTCCTTCGTGCACTCCATGGCCCTACGGCTGCCGGCCGACGGCGTCGTGGTCTACACGTCGTCGTGGAAGGACCGGGCGGAGATGGCCGCGTTCGACGCGGAGCAGCCCTTCCCGGTGGTGCGCGACCGCACTCCGATGCTCGTGCCCACGCCCGGCGCGGTACGCCGGGCCCGCGAGATCGCCCGTGCCGAGGGCTGCGACACCGCGTGGTTCGGCGCGGCGGCACCACTGGGCCTGATGGCGCCCCGGCTGCGCGCGGTCGGCGTCGAGCGGCTGGTGGCCACCACACACGGGCACGAGGCGGGCTGGGCGGTGTTGCCGGGGGCGCGGCGGTTGTTGCGGCGGATCGGCGAGGGGGTGGACACCGTCACCTACCTGGGCGAGTACACCCGGGGGAGGATCGCACCCGCGCTCACTCCGGCCGCCGCCGCCCGGATGGTGCGACTGCCGCCCGGCGTCGACGAGCAGGTGTTCCGCCCGGATGTGGGCGGGGTCGAGGTGCGCGCCCGGCACGGGCTGAGCGATCGGCCGGTGGTGGTGTGCGTGTCACGCCTGGTCCCGCGCAAGGGCCAGGACGTACTGATCCACGCGCTGCCCCGGATCCGGCGCAGGGTGCCGGACGCGGCGCTGCTGATCGTCGGCGCGGGACCGTACCGGGACCGGCTGGAGGCGATGGTGGACCGGGTCGGCGTGCGCGATTCGGTGGTGTTCACCGGCGCGGTGCCCTGGGCCGAACTGCCCGCGCACCACGAGGCCGGCGACGTGTTCGCGATGCCGTGCCGGACCCGGCGCAAGGGGCTGGACGTGGAGGGCCTGGGCATCGTCTACCTGGAGGCGTCCGCGGTGGGCCGGCCCGTGGTGGCGGGCGACTCGGGCGGGGCGCCGGACGCGGTCCTGGACGGGGAGACCGGATACGTGGTGAACGGTCGCTCGCCGGCCGCCGTCGCGGACAAGGTGGCGGGTCTGTTGGCCGACCCGGCGCAGGCTGCCCGGATGGGCGCGGCGGGGCGGCGCTGGGTGGAGCGCGAGTGGCGCTGGGATCTGCTGTCGGGGCGGCTGCGCGGGCTGCTGGATCCGAAGTCGGCGGGCTGACGCACCACGTGCCGAAGGCGGCCGACCCGGGGTTTCCCGGGCCGGCCGCCTTCGGTGTGGTGCGCGCCCCGCCCACGACGCCGCTCGGGCTCGGCCCTCGTGCGCGGCTCGGGACTCAGCCCTCGTAGATCTTCTCGATGTCCTGCTCGAAGTCCCGCAGCACCAGGTTGCGCTTGAGCTTGAGGGACGGCGTCACGTGGCCGCTCTCCTCGGTGAAGTTGATGGTCAGCACGCGGAACCTGCGCACGCCCTCGGCCCGCGAGACGGCCTTGTTGCCCTCGTCGATCGCGTCCTGGACGGTGGCCAGCAGGTCCGGGTCCTCGGCGAGGTCGGCGACCGTCGCGTCGGCGGGCTTGCCGTGCTGCTCCTTCCAGATCGGGAACGCCTCCGGGTCGATGGTGATCAGTGCGCCGACGAACGGACGGCGATCGCCGACCACCATGCACTCGCTGATCAGCGGGTGGGCCCGGATGCGGTCCTCGATCACGGCCGGTGCGATGTTCTTGCCGCCCGCGGTGACCAGGATCTCCTTCTTGCGGCCGGTCACGGTCAGGAAGCCGTCGTCGTCCAGCACACCGATGTCGCCGGTACGGAACCAGCCGTCCTCGAACGCGTCGGCGGTGGCCGCGTCGTTCTTCCAGTAGCCGGTGAACACGTTCGGGCCCTTGGCCAGGATCTCGCCGTCCTCGGCGATCCGCACCGCCGAGCCGGGAACCGGTCGACCGACCGTGCCGATCCGGATCCCGACCGCGGGGTTGACCGTGTGCGCGGCGCAGGTCTCGGTCAGGCCGTAGCCCTCCAGGACGGTGAAGCCGACGCCGCGGAAGAAGTGTCCGAGCCGGGTGCCCAGCGGCGCACCACCGGAGATCGCGTGGGTGGCCCGGCCGCCCAGCGCCGCGCGCAGCTTGCCGTAGACCAGCTTGTCGAACACCTTGTGCTTGAGCTTGAGGCCCAGGCTGATGCTCGCAGCGTCCATGCCCTCGCTGTAGGCGATCGCCGTCTCGGCGGCCATGTCGAAGATCCTGCCCTTGCCGTCGGCCTGCGCCTTGGCCGAGGCCGCGTTGTAGACCTTCTCGAACACGCGGGGCACCGCGAGCACGAAGGTCGGCTGGAAGGACGCGAGTTCCTTGGTCAGGTCCTTGACGTCGGGACAGTGCCCGATGCGTACGCGCGCCATGATGCAGCCGATCTCCAGGATCCGGCCGAGCACGTGCGCCAGTGGCAGGAACAGCAGGCAGCTCGACTTCTCCGGGACGAACAGCTGGGTCAGCAACGCGACCACGTTGCCCAGTTCGGCCTGGAAGTTGCCGTGCGTCAGGACGCAGCCCTTGGGCCGCCCGGTGGTCCCGGAGGTGTAGATGATCGTCGCCACCGAGTCGGCGCGCAGGGTCGCGCTGCGCTCCTCGACCACGGCGTCGGCCACATCGCGCCCGGCGGCGGTGAGCGCGGCCACCGCGGTCTCGCCGGCGCCCTCGTCGATCCGCCACACGTGCTTGAGCTCGGGCAGCCGCTCCCGGGCCCGCTCGACCGCGCCCTCGTGCGCCGCGTTCTCCACGATCACCGCACGCGCGCCCGAGTCGGACAGGATCCACTCGAGCTGCTCGGCCGAGGAGGTCTCGTACACCGGCACCGAGATCGCGCCGGCGCACCAGATGGCGAAGTCGATCAGTGTCCACTCGTAACGCGTGCGCGACATCAGGCCGATCCGGTCGCCGGGCTCGATGCCCGACGCGATCAGGCCCTTGGCGACCTCGTACACCTCGGCCAGGAATCGGGTCGAGGTCACGTCGGTCCAGCGTCCGCCCACCTTGCGGGCGAGCGCCGGGGCATCCGGTGCCTCCGCGGCGTTGCGCTTGATGAGGTCGGTCAGGTTGCCCTCGGCGGGAACCTCGGCCAGGGCCGGGACGCTGCACTCGCGCACTGATGCTCCTCGTTGCGGTCTCGGCGCCGGGGTTCGGCGCTGCCGTTTGCCGTTGTCTGTGTCGATCCGTGTCGCCGGCGTGTCGTGCTCGCCCGCCGGTCTCACGGGTCTGTTCTTCGGCTCTTCTGCGGTCCGGTACTTCGGCCTGTGTCCTGGCCCCGCTGTCTTGCGTCCGTGTCGTGGGTCTGTGTCTTCGGTGGCTCTCGTCGGGCGGCTCGTCGGTGGTCTTGTCGAGTCGTCGACGGGGGCAGACGTTACTGGCAAGTAGGTCCGGGGGACAGAGGTCACGAGGATCCTGTGCCCGGTCTCACGCCACGGACAAGCCCACGGCCGGATCGACGCGGATCCCGTCCGCAGACCGACGGCCCATCCGTCCCGATTCGGTGGTGCATGTCGAGAGTATCGATTCGTCGCGAGGGACGGGTGTGACGGAGGCAACCCCGACGCGCCGTCGGTTTCGGTTCCGGGCCGTCAGTACAGTGACGGACATGCGGGTCCACGTGGTGAGCGACGTCCACGGCGCTGCCGAGGCACTCGCCCACGCGGGCGACGGCGCCGATGCCCTGGTGTGCCTGGGCGATCTGGTGCTCTTCCTCGACTACCACGACCTCGATCGGGGCATCTTCACCGATCTGTTCGGTGTGGAGAACACCCGCAGGCTGCTCGCGCTGCGCAACGCCCGCCGCTTCACCGAGGCCCGGACGTTCTCCGGATCGTTGTGGGCGGGCGTGCCGGGTGGTGCCCGCGCGGCGATCGAGCAGGCGGTGCGCCGGCAGTACGCCGCGCTGTTCGCGGCCTTCCCGACGCCGACCTACGTCACCTATGGCAACGTCGACGTGCCCGACCTGTGGCCGGACTACGCGCGTGAAGGGGTCACCGTGCTCGACGGCCAGGTCGTCGAGATCGGCGGCCGGACCTTCGGCTTCGTCGGCGGCGGCCTGCGCACGCCGATGCACACGCCGTACGAGATCTCCGACGAGGAGTACGCGGCCAAGGTCGCCGCGGTCGGTCGGGTCGACGTGTTGTGCTGCCACATCCCGCCCGCCGTGCCGGACCTCACCTACGACGTGGTGGCCCGCCGGTTCGAGCGCGGCAGCGAGGCGGTATTGCGGGCCATCCACGAGACCGAACCCGACCTGGTGCTGTTCGGTCATGTGCACCAGCCGCTGCGGGCGCGGATGCGGATCGGACGTACCGAATGCGTCAACGTGGGGCATTTCCAGGCCACCGGCAAACCGTACGTCCTCTCCTGGTGAGCCGGTGCCGCGTACGCGCAGGTCGGGCACGATAGCCTTCGGGCGGATCGGTTGTACGCGGGCATCCGGTGATGTCCGTGCAGGACAGCCATAACGGCTACGCGAGCTTCCGGAGGACTCCTCACGATGGCTGAACGGACCAGCTCGACCATCACGATCGACGCCACGCCGGCCGAGGTCATGGCCGTCATCGCGGGGTTCGAGGGCTATCCCGAGTGGACCGGCGAAGTCAAGGAGACCGAGGTCCTCGAGATCGACGAGGCGACCGGGCGCGCGGTGCGCGTGCGATTCAAGCTCGACGCCGGGGTGATCAGCGACGAGCACGTGCTCGGTTACACGTGGGACGGCGACCGCGAGGTGCGCTGGACCCTGGTGACCAGCCAGATGCTCAAGGCGCTCGACGGCCGCTACGCGCTGAGCCCGATCAGCGGCGGCACCGACGTGACCTACGAACTGACCGTGGACGTCAAGATCCCGATGCTGGGCATGCTCAAGCGCAAGGCGGAGAAGGTCATCATCGACCGCGCCTTGACCGGGCTCAAGAAGCGCGTCGAGAGCTGATCCGGCGGTGACGCGGGTCCTGTTGGTCACCGGCCTCCCGGGGGCCGGACGCACGACCGTCGCGGCGGCGACGGCGGTCGCCTCGGCGCGGGCCGGGCGGCGCACGCTGCTCCTCGCGGCCGACGGCACGCGGGATGTGGACGCGGTCCTGGATGTGCCGGTGGGCACGGATCCGTTCGACGCGCTGCCGGACCTGACCGTGCAGCGGGTCGCCGCACGGGCCGAGTTCGAACGCGAGTTCCTGCTGGTCCAGAGCCAGTTGGGGGCGGCGCTCGCGGTGGTCGGGGTGGATCCGCTGGATCCCGAGGAGATCACCGTGCTGCCCGGCGCCGGCGATGTGTTGGCGCTGCGGGTGCTCGCCCGGGCGGTGAACGCGCGGCGCTACGAGTTGATCGTGGTCGACCTGCCCGCCGTCGAGCGGGCGGTGCCGGCGCTGGCGCTGCCGGAGGGATTGGCGCGCTACCTGGACCGGTTGTTGCCGGTCGAGCGGCAGGCGGCCCGGGCGCTGCGGCCGGTGCTGGCCGCGGTCGCGGGGGTGCCGATGCCCGAGGATTGGGTCTACGCCACGGCTCGGCGGGTGACCGGCGAGCTGGAGGTGCTGCGGTCGCTGGTGGCGGCACCGACGACGACGGTACGGGTGGTGGTCCGGCCCGGAACGGTCGCACTGGCGGCGGCGCGACGGGCCGCGTCGGCGCTCGCGCTGTACGGGCACCGGATCGAGGACGTGATCGTGAACGGGGTGGGCGCCGCCGACTCGCCCGACCCGACGGTGCGGTCCCGGGCCGAGGTGGCGCGCGAGACGGTGGACGCGCTGTGCGCGCTGTTCCCGCGCGTGCCGTTGGCACAGATCCCGATGCTGGCCGCCGAGCCGCTGGGCGCGGCCGAACTCGCGGACGTGGCCGCCCACTTCGCCCCGGTCGGCCCCGGTGGCACGATCGACGACGAGCACCTGATCGAACGCGACGGCGAGCGGCTGTCGCTGCTGCTGCCACTGCCGGGCACCGATCGCGACGACCTGGACCTGCTGCGCCGCGGCGACGAACTCGTGATCACGGTCGGCCCGAACCGCCGCCTGTTCAAACTCCCATCGGCGCTCCGGCGCTGCGTGATCGAGGGCGCGGGCCTACGCGACGGCGTCCTGCGGGTCCGCTTCGTCCCGGACCCGGCGGTCTGGATGCGCCCGTCGCGGTAGCGGCCGCAGCCGGCCCCGGCCCGTGGCGAACGACCCGGCCCCGGGCCCGGCTTCCGGTGCCCCGCCCCGACCTATCCCTTCCCGTGCAGCTTCTCCCAGTCCCGCGCCAGTGCGATGCGCTCGGGGGCGGTCGGGTGGGAGGCGAACAGGAATTGCAGGATCGGGTTCGGGGTGACGTTGGAGCGGTTGGCCACCGCCAGGCTGTGCTGCATCCGGATGAACGCGTCCGGATCGCGGGTCAGATCGAGCGCGTGCACGTCGGCGCGGGCCTCCAGCCGACGGCTGATCAGCATCTCGCCGGGACCGGCCACCGTGCCGATCACCGCGACGATCGCGAGCAGCAGGGCCAGCGAGCGCGGGTCGCCCGCACCGTCCGCGCCCGCCCGACGCAGCAGCGGCGCGCACGTCATCAGCAGCCCCAGCGCGCACACGCCGGCCGCCAGCGCCGCCGCGCTGATCAGCGTCCCGTGCAGCACGTCGTTGCGCTTGGCGTGCCCCAACTCGTGCGCGGCGATCAGCTCCACCTCGCGCTGATCCGCGTCCCGCACGGTCGTGTCGTAGACCACGATCCGCCGGGTCGAGCCGAACCCGGACACGTACGCGTTGAGCGCCGTGGTCCGCCGGGACGCGTCCGCGACCAGGACGTCCCGTACCGGCACCCCGTCCCGCTCGGCCAGTTGCATCAGCGACGTGCGCAGCGGCCCGTCCGGCATCGAGTGGAACTTGTTGAAGGCCGGTTCCACCAGCAGCGGGTACAGGAACGAGATCGCCACCACGAGCAGCGCGCCGGCGCCCGCCGCGAGCAGCCAGCCGGCCCGGGGCAGCGCCCGGATCAGGGCGTACAGCCCGAGCACGACCAGCAGCAGCAGTCCGGTGGACATCGCGAAGCTCTTGGCCAGGTCCAGCCACCAACTCCCCCACGACTGCACGGACAACCCGTACCGTCGCCGGACCACCTCCAGGCGCGCCGCGAACGGCATTGTCGCCAGCCGGCCGATCAGGGCCAGCGCCAGGCCGCCGAGCAGAACGCGCCACACCCACCCGCCGCCCACGGGCCGGGCCACCGCCTCGATGACGCGCGTGCCGACGGGCGTGAGCCCGAGCACAAGCGAGACCACCAGCGAGAGCGCCATGGACAGGTACGCGGGCGGGCGGGCTGCCTCGGCCAGCGACCGGCCCCGGGCGATCTCGGCGGCGGTGAAGTCCCGGGCCGCATCCGGGTGGGTGAAGCCGCCGGGCGGCTCGGGCAGCGGCCGCCACGGCGTGGTCACCACGATCGCCACCAACAGGACGACGCCTGTGCACACCAGGCAGATCAGCAACAACCGCTGGACGGACATGCCTGCCGTGCCCCTGTCATCCGGCCTGCGTACGCAGGTAGTCGAGCCAGATCCTGGTGAAGGCGTCGGGGTTGGTGCCCAGGACGGACACCATCGCCGACGCGAGCGCCGAGGCCGAGTCGGGCGCGTTGACGCCGGGCGGCCGTTCGGCGCCGACCGTACGGTACAACTCGACCAGCTTGGCCTGCCCCCACCGCTCGGCGATCAGTTTGCACGCCAGCCAGCCCATCTCGTACGCCTGGGGCAGGTCTTCCTGCGTGGTCTCGAAGCTCGGGTCGGCCGGCAGCTGCGTGGGCACCTTGCCCGCCTTGACGTCCCGCCGCAGTTCGGGGGCGGCCGTGCGCATCGTCTGTGCCGAATCGAGGTAGCCGATGTAGTCCGCGAAGCCCTCGGACAGCCAGGTCGGCGTCCAGGCCCGGGTGAACGCCCGGCTCGCCACGTGGGTGATCTCGTGCGCCATCACCACTCGGCGTTCCAGGTCGCCCAATTCGCGGAAGGCGTCCGGGTTGACGATCACCCGGTCGGCGGCGGCCGCATCCGAGGCCGCGCCGCGTTCGCCGGTGGTCACCGCCGCGATCTTGAGATATTTGCTCGGTTCGGCGCCGAGCAGCCGGGCCATCTGCGCCTGGGTACCGGGCACCACGACGACCGTGCGCCCCGGCCAGGACTCTCCCCAGACCGCGCTGACCCGGGGTACCGCCTTGTCCGCGGTATCGGCGAACTCGCGCAGCGTGGCCCGGGTGCCGATGCCGAGCACCGTGCTGTGCGTGCCCTGGACGACGGTGATCGGGCCCAGGTCCCACACCTGGGTGGGGGCGCGCATCCCGGCCGCGGCGCCGTCGGTGTCGGCCGCGAGGTACCACGTGCCCGAGCGCAGCACGAAGGTCAGGTACTGCGGCACCCGCACCGGGGTCGCATCGTGTCCGGTGATCCGGTAGAGCAGGTCGACCCGGGCGGTGAAGGTGGGTGCGCCGAGTGCGCTCTTGCGCGCGGCGGGCAGTTCGAACGCGTCGGGGGTGACGATCTCGTACTCCCACCCGGCGAACGGCACCTCGGCGACGTTGTCGAAGACGCCGATCTGGGACTGTCGGAACGCGGCGTCCTGCGGGTCCAGGGTGGCGTTGAACGCCTCGCGGTCGCGGGAGAGGAACGCGGTCGAGCGCCGGTCCAGGAGTGCGCCGACCGCTATCCGTCGCGCGTTGGCGTGTTGCTCGCCGCCGTCCGCCGAGGGCCGGACGGGGCCGGCGGAGACACCGGCGCGTGGTCGCGACGGCGCGTCGGTCACCGTGTCCGAGACGAACCGGGTGACGCCGAGGACGGCCCCGAGCTGGGCGAGTGCGCACAACACGACCAGGACGGGCAGCAGGCTGCGGATCCGGCGTGCGGCCCGATTCGGGTCATCCACGTGGTCGATCGTAACGTGGGCGCGCCGAACGGCCGGTCCGAACCGGACCGGCCGCCGAACGGGCGAGGCGGGTCAGGAGGGCCGGACGACCTTGGCGATCGGCATCGACTTCAGCGGCGCGTAGCGCACGCGGGTTCCCGGCTTGGGTGCGTGGATGATCCGTCCGGCGCCGGCGTAGATGCCCACGTGGCCGGCTCCGCCGTAGTAGACGACCAGGTCGCCCGGTCGGATCTCGGTGAGCGGGATCGCCCGGCCCGCGCCGGCCTGCCCCTGCGAGGTGCGCGGCAACGCGACGCCCGCCTGTCGCCACGCCCAGCCGGTCAGACCGGAACAGTCGAACGAGTCGGGTCCGGTGGCGCCCCAGACGTACGGCTTGCCCAGCGCCGTCGTCGCGGCGGCCACGGCGATCGCCGCCCGGCCACCGATCGGGGGGTTCGCCGCTTGGCGGCCGGCCACCGGCCACCGGGCGTCGTCGCGCCCGGCGCGGTTCGGGTCGGTACCCTCCTCGGCGGGCCCGTCCCCGGCCAGGAACGCCGCGCGGTCCGCCGCGTCCAGCGTGTTCAGCAGTTCCCGGGCGCGCGCCAGCTTGGTCCGGACCGCCGCCTTCGCCGCCGCGAGGTCCTTGCGCCCGTCCTCCAGGGCGGCGAGCGTATCGGCGGCCTCGCGGCGCTCCTGCTCCAGCGCGCGCCGGGTGGACCGTACACGCGTCACCGCGTCCCGCTGCCGGCCGGCCAGCCGGTCCAGGACGCCGGCCCGGGACAGGTATTCGTCCGGATTCCCGGACATCAGCAGCGCGATGGCGGGATCGATGCCACCGGCGCGGTACTGGGCCGCGGCCATCGCGCCCATGCCGCCCTGCAGGGCCGCCAGCTCGGCCTGCGCGTCGGCGATCCGCCCCTGGGCTCCGGCCACCAGCTCGCGCAGTCGGGCCTGCCGCTCGGCGACGCCGTTGTACTCCTCGGTGGTCGCCTCGGCCTGCCGGTACAGCTCGCCGACCTGCTGCCGCACCTGCTCCGCGGTCGGCGCCGGGGCGGCCCGCGAGACGTTCGGCGCGAACGCGAACGCCGTGACGGCAGCGGCGGTCAGCACGGTGAACCGGGCACGGCCGGCCCTCTTCGGCCTGCGATGGGACGCCACGGCGGCGGGCTCCTTCTCCGGGGGCCCGGCTACCCGCCGTCCGAGTCGGACGGTCGAGTGCGCGGGCGCTCGACCGGTGACCCTAGTGACCCAAACATGCCCGCTTCAAATCAATCCGCGAATTTCGTGTCTTGCGCCATCAATTCAGCCGAAAAGGATCATCTTTCGCGATCGAGTGATCAACGAGCGCTCATCATTTCGCCGCTTTCGCGCAGTTGCGCACCGGCTGCGGCCAGCATGCCCTCGGCCGCGAACAACCGCAGCGCGGTCAGCGTTTCCTCGTCCAACTCGGCGTGGTCGAGGTGATCGGCACGCTCGCCGTACTCCCCGGAGTCGGCATACGGAGAGGCGTCCGATAATTCGGGTGATATATCGGAATCCATGGATCGAGCGCTGATCAGCGCGGGCCCGATCGAGGCCGGAATCGCGCAGCCGGCGCCGGCGCGCCCGCGGCCTCGGTGCGTACGACAGGCGATGCGCATGTGGCTTCTCCCCTTTCGTCGACTTTCCTCGTCAACGGTAGGGAGCGGCACCGACACGTGGTGCGAACGGCGTCCGTGCGCCCGGATCAGCCTCGGGTGAGCCGGCGCAACAACATCGTCGAGGGCACCGGTCGCGCCCCCGCCTTGCGCACGCCGTCGGCCACCTCGCGGTCGGTGGAGACCACCACGACCGGGCGGCCCGGCGGCTCGGCCCGGACCAGCCGGCGGATCAGCTCGTCGGCCGTCTCGCCCGGCTTGCTGAACATCACCCGCACCCCGCGCGCGGGAGCCAGCAGCACCGGCGCGTCCAGTTGCGCGCCGTCGAACACGCAGGTCACCTCGCAGCCGGTCTGCGCGGCGAGCCCGGTCAGACCGCCGACCAGCCGGTCGCGCTGCTTGTTCAGCGCGAGCGTGGGGTAGCCGGTCTTGGTCACGTTGTAGCCGTCGATCACCAGGTGCGCCTGCGGCAGCGCGAGCAGCTGGTCGAGCAGGGCCGGATCGTCGCCCTCCAACGCACGTTGGGCGATGTCCTTTATCCCGGACGCGCCCGGCACCACCGCGTCCACCATGTCGGCGGGCCGGATGCCCACCGGCGGCAGTGCGAGTTCGCGGCGCAGCCCCTGGGCGGCCTCCAGGACGGTGTCCAGGAGGAGCCGGACCCGGGTGTCCTCCATGCTGCGTCCCTCGCGGGCCGCTCGGCGACTGGCCTCCAGGGCCGATTCGACCTCGGCGACCCGGCCGCGCAGCCGGCGGGCCTCCTTCTCCGCGGCGGCGATCGCGGCCTGCGCCTCGACCCGCACCGCGTCCAGCTCGGAGCGGGCCCGGCGGGCCTCCTTCTCCTCGTGCTTGGCGCTGCCCTGTAGGCCGCGCACCTGGCGGCGCAGGTGGTCGGCCTCCTTGCGGGCCGTCTCCAACTCCGCGCGCAGCCGTTCGTGCTCGGTCTTGGATGCCGCGCGCAGTACGCCGACCTCGTGCTCCAGGCGGGACAACGTCTCGGCGGCCTCGGCCTCGGCACGGTCGGCGGCGGCCTCCTTGGCCGCGTCGCCGGCGGTCTCGATCAGCCGGACCCAGCCGCGCGGGCGCAGCAGGTACGCGGCGGCGGCCACGTCGAGCGGGTCGGCCGCGGCGGGCACCTTGCCGGCCTCGAGCGCCTCGGAGATCTCCGGCAGCCCCTTGCGAAAGCGCTCCGCTATGCGCTGGCGGAACACCGGATCGTTCTCCAACGCGGCGGCCAGCGGTGTAGCGGCGAACTTGGCCCGGCGCTGGTGGGTGAAGCGGGCGAACCGGCGCAGCGGGCCGGGCACCTCGTCCGCGGTCATCGTGCCGAGCGCGTCGGCGGCCACCGAGATCACCCGCACCCGAACCGCCTCGGGCAACGGTCCGGACAACGCCTCGGGCTCGGCGTGCTGCGAACCGTCCGGGTCGGCCTCGGTGCCGGCTCCCGGGTCGGAAACGGGCTCCGTGCCGGCGGAAGCGGGCTCCGGCTCGACTGCCGGCGCTGCGGCGGCTTCGGGTTCCGCGGCCTCGGGCTCGGGCTCGGGTTCCGTCCGGGACTCGGAGTCGGACTCGGTCACGGTCTCGGGCCCGGGGGCGGGGGCGGGGGCGGGGGCGGCATCGGTCTGGGTCGCGGTGACGGCGGCGGGCTCGTCCTCCGTCGCGGTGCCGGGTTCGGCGGCGCCCGACCCGGCCGGGTGCGCGTGGGCCGCGGGATCGGTGGGGCCGTCCGGCTCCCGGTCGACCGCGTGGTCGACCGCCACCTCGGGCTCGACAAGGGAGCCGGGCAGACCGGTCCCCGCCTCGGTCCGGGACTGCGGGTCGAGGTCGGGCTCGGCAACCGGCACCGCCTCGGCGGCCTCGGCGGCGTGCGCAGGCGTGACCTCGTCCGCGCGGGTATCCGGTCCGCTCACTGCTCCTCCGGTCCTTCCCGTTCCCTTGAGGCCCCTCCCCGCGTCACCGTTGCCGGGACGCCGACGCCTTGATCATGGCGCGTTCCGGACCGGAGACGGCCGCGCCGGGCCGCCCCGATGCCGAAACGATGCACAGTCCCATTGTCGCCGCACGGTCTCGGCGCTCAGCTCGCGTCGGGTCGCGCCACCAGCTCGACGGAATCGGTCGCGTTGCACCAGCGGCACCGCACCGACTCGATCTCGTCGGAAACGATCTCGCGCTCCTCGACCCGGGCGACGCCCGCGAGGTCGAGGTGGGTGAACTCGACCGCCTTGGTGGTCCGGGTCACGTCGAACCGGGTCAGGTTGCCGCAGAGCGAGCAACGCCACCGGGTGTCCTCGGTGGGGGCCTGGATCGACATGCGTGTTCCCTTCCTGTTCGCGTTTGCGAGCCTTTTCCGGATCGCGAGCGGTCCGCGTACACCCATGATGCCGGGCGGCGAGAGGTACCTGGGCGCGGCCGTGTCGGGCCGGAAACGTACCGTCCGGTACATGAGCAGCACCGCGCACCGGGATTGCCGGTCACGAGGTTCGGCGAATCAGGGCTTGCCGGCGGCCGACCAGCCGCGGCGTTCCCGCCCGCCGGACAGTATCGCCCCGGGCCACGAGTTGCGAACCATGCACGGATCCCGAGCGATTCGTGACGAGGTGGAACGACAGGTGTTCACGATCGTCGATCTGGAGACGACCGGCCTGGATCCGCAGGAGGCGCGGATCACCGAGATCGCCGCGGTCCGCGTGCGCGGATCGGACCGGTTGGGCGAGTTCGCGACCCTGGTCGCGCCCGGCGTACCGATCCCGGAGTTCATCACCGACCTGACCGGGATATCCGACGACCTGGTGGCCGACGCGCCGGCGCTGCACCTGGTGTTGCCGGCGTTCACCCGCTTCGCCGAGGACGCCATCCTGGTCGCCCACAACGCCCCCTTCGACGTGGGGTTTCTGCGGGCGGCGAGCCTGGCGTGCGACCGACCGTGGCCCGATCTCCAGGTGGTGGACACGCTCGCGCTGGCCCGCGCGCTGCTGCCGCCGGGGACGGTGCCCAACATGCGCCTGGGCACACTCGCGCGGTACTTCGAGGCGCCCACCGACCCGACCCACCGAGCGTTGGCCGACGCCCGGGCGACCGCCCACGTCCTGCGCGCGTTCATCGGCCGGATGCACGAGAGCGGACGGCACGAGTTGGCCGACCTGCTCGCCCTGGGCCGACCGCCGGCGCCCAGGGTTTGGCCGGGGCAAACCACTCCTATCGGGTGACGCTCGCACGCGTCGACCGCGCCGTTCTTCCTCCCGCTGCGGCTGCCCGTGCGGGTCGCGCGCCGACTAAGCTCGGGCATCTTGTCGTCGAGAGCCGGAGGACTACCCGTGATCACCGCGATCGTGCAGGTCAAGACGCGTGTGGACCAGACCCCGGAAATCGCGGAGGCGATCGCCGCGATCGAGGGCGTGAGCGAGGTCTACTCGGTGACCGGTGAGTTCGACCTGATCGCCATGGTGCGCGTCCGCGCCCACGACGACCTGGCCGACGTCATCCCGGGCCACCTCAACAAGGTCCCCGGCGTGGAAGCCACCACAACCCACATCGCCTTCCGCACCTACTCCCAACACGACCTCGAAGCCGCCTTCGCCATCGGCCTGGAATAACCACCCCGTCCGGGCGCCCCAAAGCGCCCGGACCCGGATCATTCGACGCCGCCCCCAAGCGCCCCCACAGCGAACACCACCAGGGCACCCGAACCAGCCCGTCCGGCGTTCGAGGACACCCGCCCGGCAAGGCCGAAACCCCCTACGCCGCAGGCAACCGCCGCACGCCCCGCGGATCCGCGTCCGGAACACACCGGCCGCCATCCACCGTGTAGCTCCACACCGCCCCGCGCGACACCAACTCCCGCACCGCCGCCGCAAAGCGGTCCAGGTGCTCCACGGGCGTCCCCAACCCGAAGCTGACCCGGATCGCGTTGAGGTTCTGCTCACCCTCCGGCGCGTCCGGGGACCCACACTCGGTCGGCTGATCGGCCCGCCCGCCCAACAGGTGCCGCACCAGCGGATGAGCGCAGAACAACCCGTCCCGCACCCCGATCCCGTACTCCGCCGACAACACCGCCGCGAAGCGCGAGCTGTTCCACCCCTCGACCACGAACGAGAGCACCCCGACGCGCGCCGACTCGGGCCCGAACAGCTCCAACGTCCGCACCGCCGGAATCCGCGCCAACTGCGCCCGAAGACGCGCCAGCAACGCCTCCTCGCGCGCGACCAGCGCCGCCGGCCCCGCCTCGGTGATCGCCCGGCACGCGGACGCCAACGCGTAGGCGCCGATCACGTTCGGCGACCCCGCCTCGTGCCGAGCCGCACCGCTCTGCCACTCCACGTGGTCCCGGCTGACCGTCTTGCTCGCTCCGCCGCCGGCCAGGTACGGCTCGGCCGCGTCCAACCAGTCGCCCCGCCCCGCCAACACCCCCGAGCCGAACGGCGCGTACAGCTTGTGCGCCGACAGCGCGATCCAGTCCACGTCCAGGTCGGCCACCGACACCGGGTGGTGCGGGGCCAGTTGCGCGGCGTCCAGCACGATCCGCGCGCCGTGCCGGTGCGCGACCTCGGCCAACTCGGCGACCGGGAAGATCTCGCCGGTCACGTTCGAGGCGCCGGTCACGCAGACCAGCCGGGGCCCGTCACCGGACCCGGCCAGCGCCGCCTCCAGCGCCGCGACCGCCTGCGCCGGCGACTCGGGCGCGGCCAGTTGGGTCACCCCCGCGTGCCGCCGCCACGGCAGCAGCGCCGCGTGGTGCTCGGTCTCGAAGACGAACACCCGGGTGCCACGCGGCAGTACGGACGCGAGCAGGTTGAGCGAGTCGGTGGTCCCGCGGGTGAACAGCAGCGTGTCGTCCGCCCGCAGTCCCAAAAAGCTCGCGACCGTGGCCCGGCTCTGCTCGTACAGGTCGGTGGACAACTGGGACAGGTAACCGGCGCCCCGGTGCACACTGCCGTAGTACGGCAGGTACGCGGACACGTCGTCCCACACCCGCTGCAGACACGGCGCGCTCGCCCCGTAGTCGAGCGCGGCGTACTCGACCTCGCCGCCGGTCACCAGCGGAACGAGCACGTCCCGACCGACCACGGGCAGCGGGGCGGCGATGGCGACGTCACAGTCGAGGGCGGCGGCGGAAGCGGAAGCGGTGTCGACGGTCATGGCGGAACTCCTCGGCAGGCACGGAACACCGAAGCGGATGTCGATTGATCGACATCGAAACGCACCGGATGGTCCGCTGGCGAAAAAAACGTGGTCTCGCGGGCCGCGGCAATGAACGGCCCGGGGGTGACGCGCGAGAACTCAGCGCGTACGGAATAGGGCGATTCGCCCGTTTCGAGAAAGAGATTTCACGCCATCACATGCTCCCCAGGTACAGGACCCCCGGGTCACATGGAGCATCTGCTGCCGTCATGCAAGGGGTCCGCGCTTGCCGGGACGCCTTACGACGCCTGGCCGTGTCATCACCCGGGGCACCCCACCGCGGAGCGAGGGTTGCCGGACAGCAAGCCGGGGCTTTCCACTGTCACTCGTGACCTGAGCAGAATTATTACCGGACCGAACGCCCGGCGCAACGACGGCCCCACCGTTCCCACATCCTGGACCGCACCCGTCCCGCACCGCGCGGCGCCGAGCGGGTCGACCACGACGGCACGACGGCCCGACCCACCCGGCGCCCGAAACGACTATCCGCGCGCGAACGAACGTGTCGTCGCCACCCACCGATCGAGCGCGGCCCGCGCGGCCCCCGAGTCGATCGCCTCGGCCGCCCGGTCGATCCCCGCCGCCAACTGCTGGGTCAGTGACCCTTCCCCCGGGCCCAGCGCCGCCAGCGCCGCGGCCGAGTTCAACAGCACCGCGTCCCGCACGGCACCCTTCTCTCCGGCGAGCAGCTTGCGGGCGACCTCCGCGTTGAACGCCGCGTCACCGCCGCGCAACGTCTCGATCCCGTTCAGCACAAGGCCCAGGTCGCGCGGGTCCACCCGGTCCTCGCGCACGTCGCCGTCCCGCACGATCCACACCTGCGACGTGGTGGTGACGGTCAACTCGTCCAGCCCGTCGTCGCCGCGGAACACCAGCGCGCTCCCGCCGCGATCGGCCACCACACCCGCCACGATCGGCGCCATCCGCAGATCCGCGACCCCGATCGCGTGGAAGCGCACCCGGGCCGGATTGGTCAACGGTCCGAGGAAGTTGAACGTGGTCGGCACACCCAACTCGCGACGCGCCTGCGCCGCGTGCCGCAACGACGGGTGGAAGCGCTGCGCGAAGCACAGCGTGATGCCCGCCTCCTCGGCCGTACGGGCCACCTGATCCGGAGTCAGGTCCAGCACCACTCCGAGCGCTTCGAGCACATCGGCGGCCCCACTCGACGACGAGGCCGCCCGGTTGCCGTGCTTGACCACCGTCTCGCCCGTGCCCGCGACCACGATCGCGGACATCGTCGAGATGTTCACGGTCCGGGCCAGGTCGCCACCGGTGCCGACGATGTCGACGGTACGGCCGGGCACATCGATGGTCGACGCGTGCGCGTACATCGCCCGCACCAGGCCCGAGACCTCGTCCACCGTCTCGCCCTTGGCCCGCAACGCGATCACGAACCCGGCCACCTGCACCGGGGTCGCCTCGCCGGTCATGATGTGGTCCATCGCCCACGCGGTCGCGTCGGCGGGCAGGTCGTCGCCCCGCATGAGCGCCGCCAGGAGGTCCCGCCAGGAACGGGCCGCCGGGTTGCCGCCGCTCTTGTTCGTAGAGGTCGAGGCGCCCATGGTCCGCTCCCGCTGTGTCATCGGATAAGTCCGCGACAGCGTACCCACCGCGCCCGTTGCGGCCGGGCGGTTATCCGGGATGCGGTCAGGCCGGCTGACGGCCCGCGATCCGGCCGCGAATCAGGTCGGCCGCGGCGTCCGCGAGCGTGCGCGGGTCCAGCGGGTGGGCCACCACCGCGTCCGCGCGACACCACGTGGCCAGCCACGCGTCCTGCGGGCGACCGACCAGGGTCAGCACCGGCGGACAGTTGTAGATCTCGTCCTTGAGCTGACGGCACACGCCCATGCCACCGGCGGGCGCGGTCTCCCCGTCCAGGATCACCAGATCGATGCCGCCCTTGTCCATCGCCTCGATCACGGCGGGCTCGGTGGCGCACTCCAGGTATTCCACGAACGGCACATCGACGGCGGGCCTGCGCCCGAGCGCGAGAGTGACCTTCCGACGGGTGTTGCGGTCGTCGCTGTACACGAGGACGGTCATGGTCTCGCCGCGCGTCATGTCCACCTGCCTGTG
The DNA here is from genome assembly GCF_000372745.1 of Embleya scabrispora DSM 41855. Taxonomy (GTDB): domain Bacteria; phylum Actinomycetota; class Actinomycetes; order Streptomycetales; family Streptomycetaceae; genus Embleya; species Embleya scabrispora. The sequence goes on from NZ_KB889675.1 coordinate 148,816, forward strand.
TCTGGGCTGCGTGTCTTCGGGGCTGCGCATGTTCGGGCTGCGTGTTCAAGTATGGACAACACTCGGATCGACCCGGATGTTAGCGCTTTTCGGCAGGAAAATGTGCGCCTCGTCACTCCCGCGCCCGTCCCGGTCGCGCCCGGCCGGCCTCGACCGCCCCCTCGACTCACCCGCGCGCGAGCACCTCATAGCCCTCGGCGTCCCCGCCCAGCCGCTGGGCCAGGCCCGCCATCCGGGTCCGTTCCCGAGCCGGCTCCAGGCCGGTGAGCACCTGTTGGCGGGAGATCAGCACCCGCAGCGGCCGCTCGTCGGGAGTCGGCGCCAGCACCGCCCAGCCGTCCGGCGTCAGGATCCGGGCCGCCTCGTCGGCCGCCGCCAGGTCCGGCAGCGTGAGCACGTGCCGCATCACGAAGACACCGCTCTCCACGTCCACCCCGGCCGCCCGCATCTCCGCGACCACCGCCGAGTCGGCCCGCGCCGGATCGAAGCACGAACCGACGACGACGAGCGTGCCGTCGTCGACGAGCACGGGGGCGGGCTCCGGTCGCCGGCGGCGCAGGAAACGTTCGAGGATCATGCCGCGACGCTACTCGGCCGAGTCGGCCGACCGCGGTTCGGGCCCGCGGGCCACCCGGACGGCCGAGCCGGCCTCCTCCGTTCGGGCAGAGTCACCCGGAAGAGTGCTCTTCGGCACGGATTTTCCGGCGACTTCCAGGCCCGATCGTGCACCGTCGCCGGCCTCGCCGGCCTCGGCCGCCTCGCGCGCCAACCGCTCCTCGCGCGCCTTGCGACCCGCCTCGATCAGTTCGAGCCGGTCCAGCCGGCGGTCCTCCCGGACCGCCTCGCGTTCGGAGGCCCGAGCCCACTGCACGAACAGCACCAGGAAGACCAGCAGTCCGATGATGTCGCCGCTGCCCCACAGGATTCCGCCCGCCGTGCCCTGGTCCGAGAGCGGACTCGCGCCCCAGTCCCGACCGAGGTCGTTGTACCAGTCACCGGCCAGGACATTGGACGAACTCATGATCGCGATGCCCAGCCACGCGTGGAACGGCAGCGTCGCGAACACCGCGAGCAACCGCATCGGGTAACTCGCCCGCGGCATCGGATCCAGACCCAGGAGTGGCCAGAACCACATGCAGCCGATGATCACGAAGTGCACGTGATTCATGTCGTGCATGAAGGTATTCCGCAATGTCAGCTCGTACCAGGGCGTGAAGTACAGGGCGAACGGGTTGAGCACGAAGACGAAACCGGCGAACGCCGGGAAGGTGACCACCTTCGCGTATCTGCTGTGCAGCAGGGCGTTGAGGCGATTGCGCCACTTGGCCGGCAGCGTGCGCAGGGCGAGTGTGATCGGTGCGCCGAGCGCGAGGAAGATCGGCGTGATCATCGCCAGCACCATGTGCTGCACCATGTGCACGCTCAGCAACACGGTGTCGTACGCGGCCAGCGCGGACTCGGTCGCGAGCAGGAACGTGCCCAGCCCCAGACCCAGGAAGGAGAAGCTCCGCCACCGCGACCACGAGTCCCCGCGAGCCCTGAGCTTGTGCACCCCGTACAGATAGAGGCCGCCGAACAGCATCGCGACCAGAATCGGGATCGGCTCGAACACCCATCCGGTCAGGAGTCGAATGGGGGTCAGTTCCGGCGGTACGTTCCCGGGGGTCGCGTGTGCCAGAAACATCCCGGCATCGCCTGCAGAGCCACTCACGGAACCAGAGCCTAACCCCGACACGTTCTACAAGGGTTACCCCCCGAAGTGTGGGCAGATCCGGCGACCGCAATAATGGCCGCCGTGGCGACAGCAACTGCACTAGAAACCGGGCCCCCCTCACACGGGACACACGGGACGCTCAACCGTCCCAACTTGGTCAGCATCGGCACGATCGTCTGGTTGGCGTCGGAGCTGATGTTCTTCGCGGCTCTGTTCGCGATGTATTTCACGATCCGCTCCGTCACCGGGGCGGACGCTTGGCGTGAGCACGCCGGTGAGCTGAACATCCCGTTCTCGACGGGCAACACGACGATCCTCGTGCTGTCCTCGCTCACCTGCCAGCTCGGCGTCTTCGCGGCCGAACGCGGTGACGTCAAGAAGCTCAGAATGTGGTTCGTCATCACCTTCGTGATGGGCGCCGTCTTCGTCGGCGGCCAGGTGATGGAGTACACCGCCCTGGTCAAGGAAGGAACGACGCTTTCGTCGTCGGCTTACGGTTCGGTCTTCTACCTGACCACCGGCTTCCACGGCATGCACGTGACAGGTGGCCTGATCGCCTTCCTGTTGGTCCTCGGACGCACCTACACGGCCCGACGATTCACCCACGAGCAGGCCACGGCCGCAATCGTCGTCTCGTACTACTGGCACTTCGTCGACGTGGTCTGGATCGGTCTGTTCTTCACGATCTACGTCATCAGGTAGACGTCCCGACACTCACTACGCAGACGACATTGGACCGGGGTTTTCCGTGAAAAAGCTCTCCGCGCGGCGACGCCACCCCTTGGCGGCGATCGTCGTACTCATCTTCGCGCTCGCGGCTACCGGGGGGCTGTACGCCGCGTTCGCGCCTGCCAAGAAGGCGGAGGCCGACGACTCCGCCTCCATCGCGGTCGAGGCGGGCAAGAAGCTCTACCTGAGCGGATGCTCGACCTGCCATGGGCTCGACGCCCAGGGTTCCACCGACGGCCCCTCCCTGATCGGCGTCGGCGCGGCCGCCGTCGACTTCCAGGTGTCGACCGGCCGGATGCCGCTTCAGCAGCCCGGCGCGCAGGCGCCGCGCAAGCCCGAGGTGTACACCCCGGCGCAGATCCAACAGCTGTCCGCGTACGTGGCCTCCCTCGGCGTCGGGCCCAAGATCCCGACGGCGAACATGTACGCGCCGGACGGCGACATCGTCAACGGCGCGGAGCTGTTCCGCACGAACTGCTCGCAGTGCCACAACTTCTCCGGTGAGGGCGGCGCCCTGACCGAGGGCAAGTACGCCCCGCCGCTGAAGGACGTGGACCCGAAGCACATCTACGAGGCCATGCTCTCCGGCCCGCAGAACATGCCTTCGTTCCCGGACAGCACGATGCCCGAGCAGCAGAAGAAGGACATCGTCACGTACGTCCACGAGACGACCAAGAAGGAGCCGAACCCCGGCGGCCTGGGTCTCGGCCGTCTCGGCCCGGTCTCCGAAGGTCTGTTCGGCTGGATCATCGCGCTCGGTCTGCTCATCGCGTGCGCGATCTGGATTGCCGCCCGGACCCCCAAGGCCAGGACCAAATGAGTAGCCAGGACAAGTCTGAAGTGCCTGAAGAGCACCTGCCCGAGGTACACGCCTCGGCACATGTTCCGGCGGAAGGCGACCCGTTCGCCGACCCCGGCCTGCCGGCTCACGAGCCGCGCGTCACCGACATCGACGAGAAGGCCGCCAAGCGGGCCGAACGTCAGGTCGCGTTCCTGTTCGTGATCTCGATGTTGTCCACGATCGGTTTCATCTGGGCGTACGTCGGCATCGACAAGCACCGCATCATCGACATCTTCTTCTTCGGGAAGATCGGTGCCCAGAACCTCGCGCTCGGCGGCTTCCTCGGCCTCGCGCTGTTCTGCATCGGCGCAGGCGCGATCCACTGGGCGCGCACGCTGATGACGGACGAGGAGATCGTCCAGGAGCGGCACGAGTTCACCTCGGACCCGGAGACCCGCGAGTACGCGATCCGCGAGTTCACCCAGGGTGCCGCGGACTCGGTGATCGGCCGTCGGCCGCTGATCCGGCGCACGATGATCGGCGCGATGGCCCTGGTGCCGCTGTCCGGCGTCGTGCTGCTGCGCGACCTCGGTCCGCTGCCGGGCACCAAGCTGCGGCACACCGATTGGAAGCCGGGCACGGAGCTCATCAACGAGGCGACCGGCCTGCCGATCAAGCCGGACGACATCGTCAAGGGCTCGCTGACCATGGTGCTGCCCGACGGCCTGGTCGAGAAGTACGGCCCGGCCGGCGAGAAGGTGGAGCTCTCGCACGGCTGGCTGGAGAAGGCGGGCATGTCCGCGGTCCTGGTGGTCCGTCTGGAGCCGGAGGACATCAAGTCCAAGAAGGAACTGGCCTGGGGCTACGAGGGCATCGTGGCGTACTCGAAGATCTGCACCCACGTGGGTTGCCCGATCGGCCTGTACGAGCAGCAGACGCACCACCTGCTGTGCCCCTGTCACCAGTCCACCTTCGACCTGGCCGACGACGGCAAGGTCGTGTTCGGCCCGGCCGCGCGTTCGCTGCCGCAGTTGAAGATCCATGTGAACGAGGCGGGTAACCTCGCTGCGACGCAGGACTTCACCGAACCGGTCGGCGCGAGCTTCTGGGAGCGTGGCTGATGTCGAGCGAACAACCCAAGGGCGGGGCGAACAAGAGCACCCCGATCCCGGACAACGCGACCGTTCGCGCGGTCGACGCGCTGGACAGCCGGCTGGGCATCTACGGCGCGGCGAAGAAGAACCTGCGCAAGGTCTTTCCGGACCACTGGTCCTTCATGCTCGGTGAAGTGGCGCTGTACAGCTTCATCGTGCTGCTGCTGACCGGTGTCTTCCTGACGCTGTTCTTCAAGCCGAGCATGCAGGAGGTCGTCTACGACGGCTCCTACGTACCGCTGCAGGGCATTCACATGTCCCAGGCGTACGCCTCGACGCTGGACATCAGCTTCGACATCCGCGGTGGCCTGGCGATGCGTCAGATCCACCACTGGGCCGCGCTGATCTTCGTGTCGTCGCTGTTCGTGCACATGTTCCGGATCTTCTTCACCGGGGCGTTCCGCAAGCCGCGCGAAATAAACTGGCTGTTCGGCTTCCTGCTGCTGGTGCTGGCCATGGTCAACGGCTTCACCGGCTACTCGCTCCCGGACGACCTGCTCTCCGGTACGGGTCTGCGCATCGCCGAGGGTGTGGTCCTGGCCATCCCGCTGGTCGGCACGTACGTGCAGTTCTTCCTGTTCGGCGGGGAGTTCCCGGGCGAGGACATCGTGCCCCGCCTGTTCACCATCCACGTGCTGCTGATCCCGGCGATCATGGTCGGTCTGGTGACCGTGCACCTGATCCTGGTCTTCTACCAGAAGCACACCCAGTTCCCCGGCCCGGGCAAGACCGAGAAGAACGTGGTCGGCCTGCCGCTGCTGCCGGTCTACGCGGCCAAGGCCGGTGGCTTCTTCTTCATCGTGTTCGGCATCACCGCCGCCCTCGGCGGCATGGTGCAGATCAACCCGATCTGGGCCTACGGTCCATACAACCCGGGTCAGATCACGGCGGGTTCCCAACCGGACTGGTACATCGGGTTCCTCGAGGGATCCCTGCGCATCATGCCGAACTGGGAATGGAACATCTGGGGCCACACGCTCAGCTTCAACGTGTTGATCCCGTCCCTGATCGTGCCCGGCGTGCTGTTCACGTTCCTGGCGATGTACCCGTGGATCGAAGGCTGGATCACCGGCGACAAGCGTGAGCACCACCTGCTGGACCGCCCGCGCAACATGCCGGTCCGCACCGGCCTGGGCGTCGCCTGGATCGTGTGCTACGGCGTGTTGTGGGTCTGCGGTGGCAACGACATCATCGCGACGCACTTCCACCTGTCGATCAACACGATCACCTGGGTCGGCCGCTTCGCGTTCTTCATCGCGCCCGTGCTGGCCTACCTGGCCACGGTGCGGATCTGCAAGGGTCTGCAGCGCCGCGACCGGGACAAGGTCCTGCACGGTCGCGAGACCGGCGTGATCAAGAAGCTCCCGCACGGCGAATTCGTCGAGATCCACGAACCGCTGGAAGCCGGGGTGCGGCACACCCTCACCGCCCACGAACAGCCGAAGCCGTACGAGCTGGAGCCGGCCGAGGACGAGAACGGGGTGGCCCGCAAGGTCAAGCGTTCGCAGAAACTGCGTTCGAGGATGTCGCACTGGTACTTCGCCGAGCCGATCGAGAAGCCGACGGCCGAGGAGTACAAGGAACTGACCAGCGGACACGGTCACCACTGACGCGACCGGGGCCGGGCTGCTGACGCCACATCGGCACGACCCGTAGGACGCGCAGGAACGACGAAGGGCCCCACCGGATCTCTCCGGTGGGGCCCTTCGCGTTGCGCCCCGCAGACTGCCGTACAGCGCTGCGCGCAGGCGCCGCGCGCCGGTCCTCAGAGCTGCCGGGTGCCGGAGGCGCCTGCCGCGCTGTGGGTCAGCCACTGCGACCAGTCCAGGTTCCACTCGCCGTAGCCGTTGCCGAACGGCTCCATGGTCTTGGATTCACCCGTGTTCACCACGACGACCACGTCGCCGACCTTGACCTCGTCGTAGAACCACTTGGCGTTCTCGTCGCTCATCCCCACGCAGCCGTGACTCACGTTCGCACTGCCCTGCGCGCCCACCGACCACGGCGCCGCGTGCAGGAACTCGCCGCTCCAGGTGACCCGGGTGGCCCACGAGACGTCCAGCCGGTAGTTGTCGCTGCTGTTCGCCGAGATGCCCACCGTGGTGCCGTCCATCAGCACGTGCGGGGCCTTGCCCAGCACCACCTTGGTACCCGAACGGGTGGTGAAGCCGGCCTTGCCGGTGGTCACCGGCACCGTCTTGACGTCGGTGCCGTTGCGCTTGACCGTCATCGTGTGCGCCGCGGCGTCCACGGTCGCGACCACGGAGTCGCCGACCTCGAAGCCGACCGGCTTGCCCGGGCCGCCGTACACGCCGTCGCCGAAGTCGACGCCGACCAGGCTGGTGGCCACCGAGACCTTGCTGCCCACCGGCCAGTACTCCTTGGGCCGATAGCGCACCGTCTTGTCGTCCACCCAGCCCCAGGCGCCCTCGACCGGCGTGGAGGCGGACACCTGGAGCCGCTTCTCCACTTCGGCGCGCTGCGCGGGATCGGTGACCGGCTTCTCCAGCGTGGCGGTGATCGGCATGCCCACCCCCACCGTGGAGTCGGCCTCCGGCAGCACCGAGGCCACGTGCTTCTCGGCGTCCGGTACGAGCGTGGTGAACGTATCGGTACGGGTCGCGGTCAGCCCGAACGCGTCGACCGCCGACGCGGTCAGCGTGTAGGTGGTGCCGTAGGCCAGCGGTTCGGAGTTGGACCACGTCGCGTCGCCGGCCGCGTTGCCGCCGGACACCGGCTTCCCGTCCGGGCCGGTCAGGCTCACCGCGTACAGTCGGCCGTCGCTCGCGGTGACGGTGATCGGTTTGGCCGGCTGCGCGGGTCGATCCGGCCGCACGTCCACCGTGAGCCGGGCCGCGCTCTTGGTGGGCCGCTCGATCTCGGTACCCCGCTGCTTCTCCCACGTCCCGCAGCCGGTGACGAAAACGAGTGGCAGGGCCGATGTCAGGGCCCAGCCGATCCAGCGGAGGCGAACAGTCCTGTCCCGATTCACTCTCGACCTCCAGCCGTGCTCGTCGAGCGCGGGATACGCGGAGTTGTTGCATCGAGAGTGGCCGGGAGCACCCTGCTTCATTCATCCAAACGCACAAACCGCCCGATCGCGTGATGCCGACCACCGGTCGGATCGCGCAATCGGGCGGTTCGCCCTATCGTGTGCCACCTCGTGCGTGGAACCTCGTGGGTGGTGTCCCTCAGCCGGCCGGGGTGCCGGTCGCCCCACCGCCGAGCGCGCTGCCCTTGACCCACGTCGCCCAGTCGACGCTCCAGCCGCCGAGCCCGTTGCCGGGCTTGACGGTCTTGTCGGTGCTGTTGACCACCTCGACCGGGTCACCCTGGGTGACCAGATCGAAGAACGTCTTGGCGTTCGAGGCGCCCAGTCCGATGCAGCCGTGGCTGTCGTTCTGCCGACCGAACTTGCCATCGTTCCAGGGCGCGCCGTGCGCGTACGTGCCGGACGCGGTCAGGTGCACCGCGTGTCGGACGTTCTTCATGTTGTACGCGGTGCCCAGCCCGACCGTCTCGGAGTCCATCGTGATGCCGTCGACCTTGTCCAGGACGACCATCGTCCCGCCCCAGGTCGGGTAGTTGGGGCCGCCAGCCGAGATCGGCAGGTCCTCGACCTGGGTCCCGTCCTTGGTGACCACCATGTGCTTGGACTTGAGGTCCGCGGTGGCCACCAGGGAGCGCCCGATGGTGAACTTGATGTCCTTGGTCTGCTTGCCGTAGACGCCCGGCGCCGCCTTCGCGCCGGTCAGGTTCGCCTTGAGGTTGACCTTCGTGCCACTCGCCCAGTACTTCTCCGGGCGGTAGTCGATCCGGTCGTTGCCGTCGAGGTCCTTGAGCCAGGACCACGAGCCCTGCACCGCGGGCTCGGAGATCACCTTGAGGTTGCGCTCGATCGCGGCCTTGTCCTTGATCGGCTCGTTGAACTTGAGCGAGATGATCGCGCCGACGCCCCACGTGCTGTCCGGCTCGATGTTGAAGTCGGCCACGAACGTGTCGTCGGCGGCCTTGGTGTTGAACTTGCTCTGCGCGGTGACCTCGGCGCCGTCGGCGTTCGCGGCCTTGGCCGCCACCGTGTAGGCACCGCCGTTGGCCAGCGGCGCGGCCGGCTTCCAGCCGATGCCGTCGGGGCTGAGCTGCCCGTCCACGGTCTTGCCCTTGGCGTCGGTGACCACGACCGAGGTGAGCTTGCCACCGGTCGCGTCGACCTTGAGGACGCCGTCCGTCTCCACGCTCTTGGTGCCGTCGGCGGGCGTGATCGCGATGGTGGCGGGTGCGGCCGCCTTCTTGTTCGGACCACTGCTCGAACCGCCGGAATTGCCCCCGCTCCCCCCTGGGCCGGCCTTGCCGCCATCCGACGAGCAGCCTGCGATGAATATGAGCGGCGCCACCATGAGTCCCGCGAAGAGGCGTATGCCGCCGCCCGCTGCCCCCGTGCGCGATGCTCCGTGTATCCGGGGCACGCGTGTCCCTCCCTCGTCCTGGAACTCCCTTGCGTCCATTTGACGCATCGACCCCCGGTCCGGGTTGCCACAACCGGAGAACGGTCACACACCGGTGACATTCGGAGGTCGTCGAGGAGTCCTCTGTAGATATCACACAAGGCCGATCACCCATTCGGGTGATCGGCCTTGTGGCGAAACCGTATTGCGAAGGTTGCGAATCGGTAGTGCTAGTAGCGCTGGTCCGCACCCCGGTAGAACTCGAAGACCCAGCCCCAGACACCGATCGCGACGATCGGCGCGGCGAACATCGCCAGCCACCAACCGAAGATGACGCCCAGGAAGAGCAGGGCCGAACCGACCCCCAGCATCAGCGGCTGCCAGCTGTGCGGGGCGAAGAAGCCCAGCTCGCCGGCGTCGTCGGCGATCTCGCCCTCTTCGTTGTCCTGCGCGAGCAGGTCCATCCGGCGCGCGGTGAAGATCAGGTAGAACCCGATCATCAGCGACAGACCGAAGGTCAACGACAGCGCGGTGGTGCCGGTCGGGTCCTCGGAGAGCACCCAGTAGATGATCGTCACCGGCAGCAGGAACACGGCCAGGACGGCGAACAGGACACCGTTGAACTTCACTTCTCGGCTCCCTTCGCCAGCTCGGGCGATGCCTCGGAACGCTCGTCGGTGAGGTACTCCAGCGCGGCGATCTCCGGGTGGTGGAGGTCGAACGCGGGGGCCTCGGAACGGATCCGCGGAATGCTCGTGAAGTTGTGCCGAGGCGGCGGGCAGGAGGTCGCCCACTCCAGCGAACGGCCGTAGCCCCACGGGTCGTCCACGGTGATCTTCTTGCCGTACTTGTGCGTCTTCCAGATGTTGTAGAAGAACGGCAGGATCGACAGACCCAGCAGGAACGAGCCCAGGGTCGAGATCGTGTTCAGCGTGGTGAAGCCTTCCGAGTCCAGGTAGTCCGCGTACCGACGGGCCATGCCCTCGGCACCCAGCCAGTGCTGCACCAGGAACGTGGTGTGGAAGCCGATGAACAGCGTCCAGAAGGTGATCTTGCCCAGCCGCTCGTCGAGCATCTTGCCGGTGAACTTGGGCCACCAGAAGTGGAAGCCCGCGAACATCGCGAACACCACGGTGCCGAACACCACGTAGTGGAAGTGCGCCACCACGAAGTAGGTGTCGGAGACGTGGAAGTCCAGCGGCGGGGAGGCCAGGATGACGCCGGTGAGGCCACCGAACGCGAAGGTCACCAGGAAGCCGACGGTCCACAACATCGGTGTCTCGAAAGACAACGAGCCGCGCCACATGGTGCCGATCCAGTTGAAGAACTTCACGCCGGTCGGTACGGCGATCAGGAACGTCATGAAGGAGAAGAACGGCAGCATGACCGCGCCGGTCGGGAACATGTGGTGCGCCCACACGGTGACCGACAGGCCCGCGATCGAGATGGTCGCGGCGATCAGGCTCTTGTAACCGAACATCGGCTTGCGCGCGAAGACCGGGATGATCTCCGACACGATGCCGAAGAACGGCAACGCGATGATGTACACCTCGGGATGGCCGAAGAACCAGAAGAGGTGCTGCCACAGGATCGGTCCGCCGTTGGCCGGATCGAAGATGTGGGTACCGAACTTGCGGTCCGCCTCCAGCGCGAACAGCGCCGCGGCCAGGACCGGGAACGCCATCAGCACCAGGACCGAGGTCAGCAGCACGTTCCAGCAGAAGATCGACATCCGGAACATGGTCAGACCGGGCGCGCGCATGCAGATGATCGTGGTGATGAAGTTGACGGCACCGAGGATGGTGCCGAAGCCCGACATCGCCAGACCCATGATCCACATGTCGCCGCCGATGCCCGGCGAGCGGACCGAGTCGGACAGCGGCGCGTACGCGAACCAGCCGAAGTCGGCGGCACCCTGCGGGGTGATGAAGCCGGCCACCGCGATGATCGAGCCGAACAGGTAGAGCCAGTAGGCGAACATGTTCAGGCGCGGGAACGCGACGTCGGGCGCGCCGATCTGCAGCGGCATGATCCAGTTCGTGAAGCCGGCGAACAGCGGCGTCGCGAACATCAGCAGCATGATCGTGCCGTGCATCGTGAACGACTGGTTGAACTGCTCGTTCGACATGAACTGCGTGCCGGGGCGGGCCAGCTCCGCGCGCATGAGCAGCGCGAGCACACCACCGATGCAGAAGAAGACGAAGGAGGTGATCAGGTACATCGACCCGATCGTCTTGTGGTCCGTGGTCGTCATCCACTTGATGACGATGTTCCCGGGCTCCTTGCGGCGGACCGGCGGGGGTCCGTCCGGGGCCACGGTCTGTGGCTCACTGAGGATTGTCACTCGTCACTTCTTCCCGTGCGCTTCAACGGGGGCCGGCTCGTTGATCTTGCTGCGCAGCTCGCCGGTCTGGCCCTTCGCGGCCAGCTCCTTCAGGTGCTGGACGTATTCGGCCTTGTCCACGATCTTCACGTTGAAGAGCATGCGCGAGTGGTCCACACCGCACAGTTCGGCGCACTTGCCGCCGTACGTGCCCTTCTTCGTCGGGACGACCTCGAACTTGTTCAATCGGCCCGGGAAGACGTCCTTCTTGTACAAGAAGTTCGGGACCCAGAACGAGTGGATGACGTCCGGCGAGGTCAGGTCGAACCGGACGGACTCCTTCACGGGCAGGTAGAGCATCGGCGGCTTGCCGGGCGTGCCCTGCTCGTAGACGTCGACCGTGCCGTCGGCCGGGTCGCCCTTGTAGTTGAAGGACCAGCTCCACTGCACGCCGACCACGTTGATCACGTTGTCGGGGTTCTTGGAGAGTTCTTCGAGCTTGGTCTCGTCACGCGCGGTGAAGTAGAAGAAGACCGCGATCATGATGCCGGGGATGACCGTGTACAGAACCTCGATGGGGAGGTTGTACCGCGTCTGCGGCGGGATCTCGATCTTGGTGCGCGACCGGCGGTGGAACGCGACGCTCCACAGGATGAGCCCCCACACCACGGCCCCGACGATCAGCGCTGCAATCCAGGCGCCCTGCCAGAGCGACAGGACTCGCGGACCCTGCTCGGTGACAGGGTTGGGCAGGCCGAGTCTCGGCAGGTCCTTGGAATCGACGGAGCAGCCGGTGGCGGTCGCAGTGACGAGGCCCAGAGCCAGCAGCTGCGGCACCCTGCGCCGCATCCAGCGCCGCGGCGAGCGGTCGGAGCCGTAGGGACTCACGTAGCGCCTTCCCGAATGTCTCGCCCGCGCGCGAGTCGAGGTGGGGAACTTTTCTTCCCTGGCGACCCGTTGCGCGGACAGGTATGGATGTTTCTGCGGGCCAAACCCTACTCCAGCCCTATTCGGGTCGCGCGCGGAGGTCTGGTGTCGCAGGCCGAGTGGATGTGCCGGTGCATCCGTTCGGGCGAACGGCCCGAACGTGTCCGGGATTCGAGGATTGGCTACCGTCCGACCCATGGCGTATTTCGACGCGGCCTCCACCGAACCACTGCACCCCGCTGCGAAAGCGGCCTTCCTGAGCACTCTGGACGAGGGCTGGGCCGATCCCGCACGCGGCTATTACGACGGCCGACGAGCCCGCATGCTGCTCGACGCCGCGCGCGAGACGGTGGCGTCGGTGTTGGGCACCCGACCTGATGAAGTGTCATTCACCACATCCGGGACACAGGCGGTCCAGTTGGGCATGCTCGGCGTGCTCGCGGGCCGCCGCCGGGTGGGCACGCACCTGGTCGTCGGCGCGGTCGAACACTCCTGCGTACTGCACACCGCGGACACGCACGCGGCACGTTCGGAGCAGCGCGGAACGGTCGCGGAAATCACCCGGACGGGGGTGGACCGCACGGGCCGGCTCGATGTGCCGGCGTTCGCCTCGGCGCTTCGTTCGGACACCGCGCTCGCGTGCGTGCAAAGCGCCAACCATGAGGTTGGCACGGTGCAGCCGATCGCCGAGGTGGTGACGACGTGTCAGCGGGCGGGCGTGCCACTGCTCGTGGACGCCGCGCAGTCGGTGGGCCGGATGTCGGTGCCGGACGGCTGGTCGGTGCTGACCGCGAGCGCGCACAAGTGGGGCGGTCCGGCGGGGGTCGGCCTGCTGGTGGTGCGCAAGGGCACCCGCTACGCGTCCGCACTGCCCTACGACGAGCGCGAGGCGCGCCGGGTGCCCGGATTCGAGAACGTGCCGGCGATCGTCGCGGCGGCGGTCGCGCTGGGCGCGGTGAGCACCGAGTCGGCCGACGAGGATCGTCGGCTGTCCGCGCTGGTCGACCGCATCCGCACCCGCGTCCGGGAGACGGTGCCCGATGTCGAGGTGGTCGGCGATCCGCTCCACCGACTCCCGCACATCGTCACGTTCTCCTGTTTGTACGTCGACGGCGAGGCCCTGCTGACCGAACTGGACAAAGCGGGCTTCGCGGTGTCGTCGGGTTCCTCGTGCACGTCCTCGACCCTGACCCCCAGCCATGTCCTGGAGGCGATGGGCGTGTTGTCCCACGGCAACATCCGCGTGTCGCTGCCGCGCGGCACGGCCGAGGCCGAGGTGGACCGCTTCCTGGCCCTCCTCCCGGGCCTGGTCGCCAGGCTCCGCGCGGTGGTCGCGCACACCCCGACCCCCGCGCCGGCGGCGACCGAGGAGGGGGTGGTCGTCGACGCCCTCGGCCGCCGCTGCCCGATCCCGGTGATCGAACTGGCGAAGCGCATCCTCGACGTCGAGGACGGCACGCTGATCACCGTCCTCTCCGACGACGAGGCGTCGGCCCTGGACATCCCCGCCTGGTGCGAAATGACCGGCCACGAATTCCTCCGCGCCGAATCCCGCCCCCGGGGCAACGCCTACGTGGTCCGCCGCCACGCCTGACCCCACCAAGGTGACCTCGAAGCGCCGGCCGGGCCTGCTTCGGCCCGGCCGGCGCTCGAGGCCACCGATGGCCGAAGACCGAGATCAGGTCGGGAGGTGCGCCGCAACCTCGCCCGCAGCCACATCCCCGTACGCGCGAGCAAACCGCCCCAGGAACGACGACCGCCGCAACGAATACTCCTGCGTCCCGACCGTCTCGATGACCAGAGTCGCCAGCATGTTGCCGACCTGCGCCGACCGCTCCAGCGACAACCCCCACGTGATCCCGGACAGGAACCCGGCCCGGAACCCGTCGCCCACACCCGTCGGATCGACCTTGGCGTCCTCCGCGGGACAGGGCACCACGATGGTCTCCTCGCCCTCCCGCTCGACCTTGACCCCGCTCGGTCCCAGCGTGGTGACCCGAACGCCCACCTTCTTCAGGATGTCGGCCTCGGACCAGCCGGTCTTCTGCATGATCAGCGCGCTCTCGTACTCGTTGGTGAGCAGGTACGCCGCACCGTCGATGAGCCGACGAATGTCCTCGCCCTCCATCCGGGCGAGTTGCTGCGAGGGGTCGGCCGCGAACGGGTAGCCGCGCTCGCGGCACTCGTCGCTGTGCCGCAACATCGCCTCGGGGTCGTTCGCACCGATCACGACCAGGTCCAGGCCGCCGACCCGATCGGCCACCGGCCGCAGTTCGATCTCGCGGGCCTCGCTCATCGCGCCGGTATAGAAGGACGCGATCTGGTTGTGCTCCTCGTCGGTCGTGCACACGAACCGAGCCGTGTGATGGGTCGGCGAGATGTGCACGGACTCGGTGTCCACGTGATGCCGGTCCAACCAGGACCGGTAGTCCACGAAGTCCGCCCCGGCGGCGCCGACCAGAATCGGCGACAACCCCAGACATCCCATTCCGAAGCAGATGTTCGGCGCGACACCGCCGCGTCGGATGTCCAGCTTGTCGACGAGGAAGGACAGCGAGACCACGTGCAGCTTGTCCGAGACGAGCTGGTCGGAGAACCGACCGGGAAACGTCATGAGGTGGTCGGTGGCGATCGACCCGGTCACGGCAATGCGCATGGCGCGTGTCTCCTATGTGGAGGACGGGGATAGTGGCGTACGAGGAGCACGAGAAGGGGAAAACTCGCACACGTTATCCCACCTCGGTCGCACACCCCGTCGAAAACTACCGGTCGGTAGACCGTGCCGTCACGCTCTGTGCGACTTACGCTGAAGATCCCCAGCGCAAGGAGTCATGAAATGTCCCCGATGCCCGCGATGCCGTCCCAGGCCGAGCCCGAGACGCTCGAAGACCTGCGCGGTGACTGCCGTCACATCGACGCGTCGTGGACCACCCCGGGCCCGGAGCGGACGCCGGCGAAGACCGCGCCCGCCGGTTCGCGCGCCCCCGCCACCAACGTCCCCGCGCATGGCGCGACGCTGGTCGCGGGCATGTCCGAATACGGCGACTGACCGCCGCACCGCGGAACCGCTCCGGCTCGGCCCGCGTCGAATCGGCATGCGTACCCACGGTGAGCACGACGCAGACATTCGACCCGAACCCCCCGCACGCCGGCGGCCGCTGATCGTCGGGCTCGCGATCGTCGCGGTGCTCGGCGTCGGCGGCGGGGCCTGGGCGGTGCTCGGTGACGAGGAATCGCCCCGTTCGACCACCGCCGACCCCGGCGCCGCCGCGTCGAGCGAGCCCGGCGCCCCGGCCGGCGAAACCGTCCAGGCCCGACCGGGCACGCCCGCCTCCGGCAACGCCGCCGGCCCGGACACCTCGACGTCCTCGCCCAACCTGCCCTCGGGCGCCCCGCACACCTTTTACCCGGCCCAGGACGACACCCGGTTCAGCCGCTACACGGTGGCCCCGGACGGCCGCACGCTGACCGCCTGGTTGTGGGGCGGCCAGTGCGAGACCAACCGCCTCGTGGTCGCGAGCGAGTCGGCGACACAGGTGGCCGTCCGTGTGGAGATCACCCGCATCGGCGACATGTGCACGGACATGGCCGTGGAGAACAAGGCGAACGTGACCCTTCCCACACCGCTGGGCACGCGCGCGCTCGTCGACGCCGAGACCGGCGCGCGCATCACACCGGGCGGCAAGCCCTTCTCGGTCGGCTGACCGGACCCGCACACGACGACGCCGCGCCGG
The DNA here is from genome assembly GCF_000372745.1 of Embleya scabrispora DSM 41855. Classification (GTDB taxonomy): domain Bacteria; phylum Actinomycetota; class Actinomycetes; order Streptomycetales; family Streptomycetaceae; genus Embleya; species Embleya scabrispora. Next base: position 164,623 of record NZ_KB889675.1, read on the forward strand.
CCCTTGCGGGTCGGCGCGGCGTCGGGGTTCAGCGGGTGAGGCGACGAATCAGTGGAACGAGTCACCGCAGGCGCAGGAACCGGCCGCGTTCGGGTTGTCGATCGTGAAGCCCTGCTTCTCGATCGTGTCCACGAAGTCGATCGTGGCGCCGCTCAGATACGGCGAGCTCATCCGGTCCGTGACGACCGAGACGCCGTTGAAGTCGGCCACGACGTCGCCGTCGAGCGACCGCTCGTCGAAGAACAGCTGGTAACGCATGCCGGAACAACCGCCGGGCTGGACGGCCACGCGCAGCGCGAGATCGTCGCGACCCTCTTGCTCCAGCAGAGTCTTGACCTTGGCCGCCGCCTCATCGCTGAGGAGGATGCCACCGGTCTTGGTGGTCTCGTCCTGGACAGTCATCTGCAAGCTCCCACGTGGTGGTTCGTCATTCGTACGCCACTTCCACCTTCGGCAACCGACGGTGGCTCGGCCCTATTCCCACATCATGCTTCGGGCCCTCGCGTTTTACTCATGGTCGCACACCCCCGCTCTCGTCAACCTGACACGAACAGGATAGGATTGTTAGTGTCAAATAGACGAGAAGAGGTGCGCGCCGTGACCGCGACACACGATCTGGACCTGCCGCCCGGGGTGCAGCCGACGCCGCTCGCGCTGCTGATGCTCGGGCGCGCCGCCGACCCGCGCAGTGAACGGGGCGTCGAGTGTCCCGGAGACCTGCCCTCGCCCTCCGACCCGGACCTGGTGGCCCGCGCCCGTGCGGCGAAGGAGCGGCTCGGCGACAAGGTGTTCATCCTGGGCCACCACTACCAGCGCGACGAGGTGATCGAATTCGCCGACGTGACCGGCGACTCGTTCAAGCTCGCGCGCGAGGCGGCGGCCCGTCCGGACGCGCCGTACATCGTCTTCTGCGGTGTGCACTTCATGGCCGAGAGCGCCGACATCCTGACCTCCGACGAGCAGCAGGTGATCCTGCCGGACCTGGCCGCGGGCTGCTCGATGGCCGACATGGCCACCTCGGAGCAGGTCGAGGAGTGCTGGGACGTGCTCGCCGACGCGGGCATCGCGGATGTCACCGTGCCGGTCTCGTACATGAACTCGTCGGCCGACATCAAGGCGTTCACCGGCCGCAACGGCGGCACGATATGCACGTCCTCCAACGCCAAGCGCGCCCTGGACTGGGCCTTCGAGCAGGGCGAGAAGGTGCTGTTCCTGCCCGACCAGCACCTGGGCCGCAACACCGCGGTGCTGGAGATGGGGCTGAGCCCGGACGACTGCGTGCTGTACAACCCGCACAAGCCGAACGGCGGCCTCACCCGCGAGCAGTTGCGCGCGGCGAAGATGATTCTGTGGCGCGGACACTGCTCGGTGCACGGGCGCTTCGACGTGAGCTCCGTCGAGGAGGTGCGCGCCCGGATCCCCGGGGTCAACGTGCTCGTACACCCGGAGTGCCGGCACGAGGTGGTCACCGCGGCCGACTACGTCGGCTCGACCGAATACATCATCAACACGCTGGACGCGGCCGAGCCGGGTTCGGCGTGGGCGATCGGCACCGAACTCAACCTGGTCCGCCGGGTGGCCGCGGCACACCCCGACAAGCAGGTCGTCTTCCTGGACAAGACGGTGTGCTTCTGCTCGACGATGAACCGGATCGACCTGCCGCACCTGGTGTGGACGCTGGAGTCGCTGGTCGAGGGCAACGTGGTCAACCGGATCCGGGTGGACGCGGAGACCGAGAAGTTCGCCAAGGTCGCACTCGACCGCATGCTGGCCCTGCCGTAACACGTGAGTGGGCGGTGTGCCCGGGGAAGCTCCCGAGGCACACCGCCCACACGCAGCACGGAGGAGCGGTAGTCGCGTCAGCCCGGGATCAGACCGTCCGCGCTCAGCATCTTCCTGACCTCGTCCACATGTGCGTCCTCGGCCGGCAACAGCAGGTCGGAGGGCACGATCTCGTCATCCGGCACCGCGGTGCCGACCTCGCGGACCTTGGACAGGAGCGCTGTCAACGCCGCGCGAAAGCCGGCGTCGTCGCCGCTCTCGATCGCGACCTGAAGCTCGTCGTCGACCCGGTTGAGCACATCCAGGTGCTCCGCCGCGACGTCGAGCTGGCCCTCACCCACGATCCGCACGATCATGTGCCGTCTCCCTGCTTGTCGAAACGCGGCCGGGGCTGTCCGGGGCCGATCGCCGGCGGCGGGGTGCCACCGGAGAGCTCGGCCTTCATCCGCTCCAGCTCCAGTTCCACGTCCGACGTGCTGGACAAACGCTCCAGCTCCGCGGTGATGTCGTCCTTCGCCATCCCGGTCGGGTCGTCGAGCGCGCCCGAGGCGAGCAACTCGTCGATCGCGCCCGCCCGGGCCTGCATCTGCGCGGTCTTGTCCTCGGCCCGCTGGATCGCGAGCCCGACGTCGCCCATCTCCTCGGAGATGCCGGCGACCGCGCCACCGATCCGTGCCTGGGCCTCGGCGGCCGTGTAGGTCGCCTTGATCGTCTCCTTGCGGGTACGGAACGCGTCCACCTTGGCCTGCAGTCGCTGCGAGGCCAGGACGAGCTTCTCCTCCTCCGCCTGGAGGTTCTGGTGCTGGGTGCCGAGGTCCGAGATCTGCTGCTGCACACCCGAGCGGCGCATGAGCGCCTCGCGGGCCAGATCCTCGCGACCGAGGGCCAGCGCCTTGCGGCCCTGGTCCTCGAGCTTGCCCGACTGCTGCTGCAGACCGGTCATCTGCAGTTCGAGCCGCTTGCGGGAGGTCGCCACATCGGCCACGCCCCGGCGTACCTTCTGCAACAGCTCAAGTTGTTTCTGGTACGAGTAGTCGAGCATCTCGCGTGGATCCTCGGCCTTGTCGAGGGCCTTGTTGGCCTTCGCGCGGAAGATCATCGCCATTCGCTTCATTACACCGCTCATGGGCCTCGCGTGCCCCCTTCGTAGGCAACCCGTGCTGCTCCCTGAAGCCTAAATGCCCAAGCGACCTTGTGGCAGCAGGGCTTTGCCTCACTTGACGTGTTCCCGCCCGTGAGAGTTCCGCATCCACATCGCACCGGATCCGGGGAGCCTTGAAATGTCGACCGGGTCGAACACGTAGGCTTTGAGCGTGTTCCGACGACGTTCCCACGCAGAGCCCGAGACCGCCGAGCAGTCCCTGGAGCGTCTCCAGGATTCGCAGGCCGTCCGTGACCCCCAGGCCCCCAAGGGCCGGCCGACGCCCAAGCGCAGCGAAGCCCAGGCCAACCGCAAGACCAAGGTGTCCATCACCAAGGACCCCAAGCAGGCGCGCAAGCAGGCCCGGATGCGGATGCGCGAGGAGCGCGAGGCGCAGCGCCAGGCGCTGCTGACCGGCGACGAGCGGGCGCTGCCGGCTCGGGACCGGGGGCCGCTGCGCCGGTTCGCCCGCGACTACGTCGACGCGCGCTACACGGTCGGCGAGTTCTTCCTGCCCTCGGCCGTGATCATCCTGATCCTGAGCATCCTGCCCAGTCTCGCGGTGAAGAACTTCTCGCTCTTCCTGTGGATCGCGGTGATCCTGCTGATCATCCTGGACTCCATCCGGGTCAACCTGGGCTTGAAGAAGGCACTACGGGCGAAGTTCCCCAAGGAGAACCTCAAGGGCGTCACGCCCTACGCGCTGATGCGCTGTCTCCAGCTCCGTCGGCTGCGGCTGCCCAAGCCGCAGGTCAAACGAGGCGAGAAGGTCACATGACCACGATCACCGGGCTGACCGGCGACCTGCACACCCAGGTCCGTCGCGAATTGGTGGCCCGCCAGTTGGCCGAGCACATGACGCGACTGCGCGATCGGGGCCCGCTGCGGGTGCTGGACGTCGGCTGCGGACCGGCCTCGCCCGGCATCCTGCTCGCCCGCGCCGGACACATCGTCACGTCGGTGAACACCGACACCGACGTGCTCACCAAGCTGCACGAGGACCTGGTCCACGAGAGCGCGGACGTCCAGGGACGGATGCGCCTGGTCGAGGGTGACGGCGCCGAGGCCGGCCGGCACTTCCCGCCGGGCAGCTTCGATCTGGCCATCTGCCACGACGTGCTGGAGGCCCAGCCCGAGCCGGACGGCATGCTCGCCGCGCTGGCCCGGATGATGACCCAGGGCGGTCTGATCTCGGTCACCTCGCGCAACGCCGGTTCGCTGGCGATGCGCGCGGGTGCCGCGGCGCAATGGACCGCGACGCTCAAGGGCCTGTCCGCGACCACGTACCCCAACCCGGCCGGCGGCACGTTGCGCGCGGACACCGTCGAGGGCCTGTGCACGGTGCTCGCGGACCTGGGCGCACCGGTGTTGGACTGGTACGGGGTGGGCGTCTTCAGTGGTCTGCAGCCGGACGACGCCGAGCCGCCACGCGGTCAGAAGGCGTGGACGAACCTGCTCGCCTGCGAGGAGGACGCGTCCCGCCGCGACCCGTATCGGCTGATCGCGCCGGTCCTGCACCTGGTCGGCGAGAAGACGGTGCGCTGAGCGACGGTCGCCGAGAGCACGGGGGCGTCGCAGGCACGGTGCCACCGGGAGTGGTGGGAGCGGTGTGGGCGATGGTGCCGCCGTCGTCGCGTGGGGGCCCGACATAGGGTGTTCGCATGGAATTCCGACACCTCGGCCGCAGCGGTCTCGAGATCAGCGAGATCGCCTACGGCAACTGGCTCACCCACGGCTCCCAGGTGGAAGAGGACGCGGCGCTCGCATGCGTGCGCGCCGCGCTCGACTGCGGGATCACCACGTTCGACACCGCCGACGTGTACGCGGAGACGCGTGCGGAGTCCGTACTGGGACGGGCGCTGAAGGGCGAGCGCCGCGAGGGCCTGGAGATCTTCACCAAGGTCTACTGGCCCACCGGTCCCGGTCGCAACGACCGGGGTCTGTCGCGCAAGCACATCATGGAGTCGATCGACGGTTCGCTCTCCCGTCTCGGCACCGACTACGTGGACCTCTACCAGGCACACCGCTTCGACTACGCGACGCCGCTGGAAGAGACCATGCAGGCCTTCGCCGACGTGGTCCGCTCGGGCAAGGCCCTGTACATCGGTGTCTCCGAGTGGAACGCCGAGCAGATTCGCGCCGGCGCCGAACTCGCCCGCGAGCTGCGGGTGCCGCTGATCTCCAACCAGCCGCAGTACTCGATGTTGTGGCGGGTGATCGAGGCCGAGGTGGTGCCGACCTCCGAGGAACTGGGACTGGGCCAGATCGTCTGGTCGCCGATCGCGCAGGGCGTGCTCACCGGCAAGTACCTGCCGGGGCAACCGCCGCCGGCCGGATCGCGCGCCACCGACGACAAGGGCGGCCGGGACTTCGTGTCCCGGATGCTCACCGACGACGTGCTCACCCGGGTGCAGCAACTGCGCCCGCTGGCCGACGAGGCCGGGCTCTCGCTCGCCCGACTCGCCGTCGCGTGGGTGCTGCAGAACCCGAACGTGTCGGCGGCCATCATCGGCGCGTCCCGTCCGGAGCAGGTGCACGAGAACGTCAAGGCGGCCGGCGTCACGCTCGACGAGGGGCTGTTGACCAAGATCGACGTGATCCTGGATCCGGTGGTCAGCCGGGATCCGGCGCTCACCCTGAGCCCGACGACGCGCCCGTAGCGCTCGCTTGAGATGATGAGAGGCGCGGCCTCGGCCGCGCCTCTCGCATGCTCGGTTCCGGGGGATCAGCCCTCGGCGGCGCGCAGGCTCATGTGCTCGTACACGACGGCATCGTCCTCCAGCAGGCTCACCTGTTCGATGCCGGCCGCGAGCAGGTCCTTCCAGATCTCGCCGAGCCAGCTCTCCGCGTCCGACTGGTTCGTGAAGTCCTCCGCCTGCGGTCCGTCGACCGGGGTACCGTCCGCGTCCTCATACCGCCACACCCACGACATGTCGGGCTCCTCACCTCGGATCTCGGACCGTCAAAGACCTGCACAGTAGATCAAGCCCGACCACCTCATAGCCAGGAGCACGACGACACCCATGGAGCTGACGCTGCTCGGCACGGCCGGTCCCAAGGGCTGGCCCCAGCCGTTCTGCACCTGTGCCTCCTGTCTGGGGTGCACCGGTCCGGTGGTGCGCGGACCCGCGTGTGTGCTGCTCGACGGCACGCTGCTGCTCGACTGCGGGCCCGAGCCCGCGCACGCGGCCGCGCGGGCCGGACACCCGCTGACCGGGGTGCGGCGACTGCTCCTGAGCGGTCCGGCCGAGTCCGTGCCGCTGGCCTGGTTGCCCGCCGCCGGGCTGACCGAGGTCGTCGCGCCGTCCGGACCACCGACCTGGCTGCCCGCGCCCTCGGCCGGCGGACCGCACTGGCGACAGGTGGCCGAGGAGGACACCTTCGACCTGGACGGGCACCGCATACGGGTGTTGCCCGGCGGTACGCCCGGGCGTGTCGCGTACGAGGTGACCGGCACCGACGGGACCCGCCTGCTGTACGCGCCGCCCTCCACGCTGCCGCCCGAGGCGGAGGCGACCCGGGCGTGGACGCGCGAGGGCGGTCACTACGACGTGGTGCTCCTGGACGTGGTCTCGTGGCCGGAGCGGCTGGCCACGCTGCGCCGCGACGGTGCGGTCACCGAGGACACCGACGTGCTCGCGATACACCTGTCGCACGAGTCGCCGCCGGGCGAGGAACTGCACCGCCGACTGGCCGCGTGGGGGGCCCGTGCGGTGCCCGACGGCGGCCTGGTCCGAGTCGGCGCGGACGCCTCGCCCGCCCCGCGCCCGCATCGCACGCTGGTCCTGGGCGGCGCCCGCTCGGGCAAGTCGGCGGAGGCCGAACGGCGCCTGGCGGCCTGCCCGGACGTGCTCTATGTGGCGACCGGCGGCACCCGCGAGGGCGATACCGAATGGGCCGAGCGGATCGCGCTGCACCGCGATCGGCGCCCGGACACCTGGAGCACCGCCGAGACGATCGAGCTGACCCGGCTGCTCGCCGAGGCCCGGCAGCCGCTCCTGGTGGACTGCCTGTCGTTGTGGCTGACCGCGGTGATGGACGCGCACGGCGCGTGGGACGACGCCCGGTGGGCGGCGGGCGCGCGCGAGGCGGTCCGGGCCGACACGGCCGCGTTGGCCGCCGCCTGGCGGGCCTGCCGGGTCCCGGTGGTCGGCGTCAGCAACGAGGTCGGCAGCGGCGTGGTGCCCCCGACTCCGGCCGGGCGCCGCTTCCGCGACGAACTCGGCCGACTCAACGCCACCATCGCCGGCGAATCCGACGAGGTGCTCCTGGTCGTCGCCGGCCAGGTCCTCACCCTCCGCAGCCTCCCCCGCCGCGCCAGGCACGCGGTCTCCTAGAGGACGTGTCTTCGATCCCGCGCGCGGTGAACCCGTGGCCACCCCTACCGAGGCAGCGGGTGGCGCGGGCAGCACCAAACCCGAGCCCGCCAAGACGCGGCCGCAGCGCCCCGGGCGAGGTGACCGAAGCTCCCGTCGCCGCGGGCTCGGGCGCACAACTACCCTGACCAGGTGACAATCGACCTCGACTCCCTGGCCGCACAGGTGGAGCGCCCCGACGACGACGCCCGCGCCCGCGTCCGCGAGCACCTCATCGCCGTGACGGGCGCGCCGAGCGCCTACGGCCGACTCGAAGAGCTCGCCATCTGGTACGCCTCGGTCCAGGGCGGCAAGACCAACGCGCCCATCGCCGCTCCCCGCGTGGTGCTGTTCGCCGCCGACCACGGCATCGCCGCGCACGACGTGTCGGTGCGCCGTCCGGGCTGGACCGCGCGCCAGGTCCGGGCCTGCCTCGACGGCACCTCGGCCGCGGCCACCTTCGCGGCGGCCGTCGGCGCACCGGTCCGGATCGTCGACATCGCCGTCGACGCCGAACCCGACGCCTTCCCCGAACACGTCTCGCGGGACCGGATCCGCCGCGCCTCCGCACCGGTGGACACCGCCGACGCACTTGCCCCCGGCGAGGTCGAGCGGGCGTTCCGGGTCGGCATGGACACCGCCGACGCGGAGATCGACTCGGGCGCCGACGTATTGCTGCTCGGCTCGCTGGGCGCCGCCGCGACCACCCCGGCGGCTGTCCTCATCGGCGCGCTGACCGGCATGGACGCGGCAGCCGTGATCGGTCGCGGCTCCGGCATCGACGACGCGACCTGGATCCGCAAGTGCGCCGGCATCCGGGACGCGCTGCGCCGGGCCCGTCCGGTGCTCGGCGACCCGATGCGCCTGCTCGGCGTCAGTGGCGGGGCCGACTTCGCGGCGATGACCGGGTTCCTGCTCCAGTGCTCGATCCGGCGCACCCCGGTGCTGCTGGACGATGTGGCCACCGCCGCGTCCGCGCTGGTCGCGCAGCGGATCTCGTACCGCTCCCCCGACTGGTGGCTGGCCGGCCACGTCACCCCCGAGCCGGGCCACGTCAAGGCGCTGGACCGGCTCGCCCTGGAACCCGTACTGGACTACAAGGTCAGAGGTGGCGAGGCGGTCGGCGCGCTGCTCGCGTTGCCGGTGCTGCGTGCCGCGGTCGACCTGGTGGCCCGGGTGCACCCCGCCCGGTGAGCTCGGGTACCGGCTCGGCGGGCCTGCGTCTGGCGTTCGGCATCCTGTCGGTGATCCCGGTCCGGGTCGATCGGGTGGACCGCCCGGTGGCCGGCCGGGCGATGGCCTGCGCACCGTTGGTCGGCCTGGTCCTGGGCGGCTCGGCGGCCGGTGTGCTGGCGCTCGCCGCGTGGGCCGGCACCGGCGCGCTCACCGCCGCGGCGCTCGCGGTCGCCACCCTGGCGCTGCTCACCCGCGGGCTGCACCTGGACGGCCTGGCCGACACCGCGGACGGCCTCGGCTCGGCCAAACCCGCACCGGACGCGCTGCGGATCATGAAGGCTTCCGACATCGGCCCGTTCGGTGTGCTGAGCCTGTTGTTCCTGGTGTTGATCGAGGTCGGCGCACTGGTCCGGCTCCAGCAGCACGGCTCGGGACCGGCTGCCGCGGGTCTGGTGCTGGCCGCGGTGACCGGCCGCGCGGCGCTGTCCCTGGCATGCCGCCCCGGGGTGCCCTCGGCACGGCCGGACGGGCTCGGCGCGATGGTCGCCGGCACCGTCGGGCGCGGTGTGCTCCTCGCCTGGTCGCTGGTCCTGGTCGCGACCGCCGGGCTGTACGCCGTGGTCCAGGACCCCGCCGAAGGGCTGCGCGCACTCGGCGCGGCGGGCGCCGGACTCGCCGCCGGCGCCCTGCTGTTGCGGCACACCACCCGCCGATTCGGCGGGATCACCGGCGATGTGCTGGGCGCCGTCGTGGAGATCTCGGGGTGCGTCGCGCTGCTGGTCGTGTCCACTGGCTGAGACGTTTGCCGGGAAGGCGTGAAATGCTGAACGCGAACGTATCTTCCATACGGCTCGTCACCGCTCGACGAGGCATCCCGAGCAAGGATCGCCACGTCGGTGCCCCACCGATCGTGCGGGCACTCAGCACCCCCGAGAGATGAGAGACAGGACACTCGTGACCACACTGAGTATCGGCTCCACCGCGGCCCTTTCCCTGCGTGCCGACGTTCTCGTGATCGGCTCCGTCAAGGGCGAGGACGGCGCCGTCCTCGCCGCGGGCAGCGAAAGCATCGCCGCGGCGTTCGACGGCCGACTCACCGACACCCTGTCCGCGCTCGACGCCACGGGCGCCGAGGGCGAACTGCACCGCGTCCCGACCTTCGGCGCGGCGAAGGCCCCGCTCGTGCTGGTGATCGGCCTCGGCGAGCAGCCCGCCGACGGCTTCACACACGAGACGCTGCGGCGCGCCGGCGGCACCGTGGCCCGGGCACTCGCGGGCGTCAAGAAGGCGGGCGTGGCCCTGCCGCTGACCGGTGCGGAGGCGGTGGGTGCGTTCGGGGAGGGCGTGCTGCTCGGCGCGTACTCGTTCGAGACCTACCGGGAGAAGTCGCGCGAGGGCCGCAAGGACGCGGTCAAGGACGTCGTGCTGCTCGGCATCAAGGGCCGGGACAAGGCCGCCAAGGCCGCCGTGGAGCGCGCCGCGATCACCGCGCAGAGCGTGAACCAGGCCCGCGACCTGGTCAACATCCCGCCGAACGACCTGACTCCGAAGGACTTCGCCGCGATCGCGGTGGACACCGGCAAGAACGCCGGCTTCAAGGTCGAGGTGCTCGACGAAAAGGCGCTCGCCAAGGGCGGCTTCGGCGGCATCCTGGGCGTCGGCCAGGGCTCGGTCAACAAGCCGCGCCTGGTCCGGCTGGGCTACACGCACCCCAAGGCCAAGCGCACCATCGCACTGGTCGGCAAGGGCATCACCTACGACTCGGGCGGCATCTCGCTCAAGCCGGCCGGTTCCAACGAGACGATGAAGATGGACATGGGCGGCGCGGCGGCCGTCCTGGGCGCGGTCGCGGCCGCGGCCCGGCTGGGCCTGGAGGTCAATGTGACCGGCTGGCTCGCGCTGGCCGAGAACATGCCCTCGGGCACCGCGACCCGTCCCGGCGACGTGCTGCGGATGTACGGCGGTCGCACGGTCGAGGTGCTCAACACCGACGCCGAGGGCCGGCTGGTCCTGGCCGACGCGATCACGCGCGCGTGCGAGGAGTCGCCGCAGATGCTGATCGACGTCGCGACGCTGACCGGCGCGATGATGGTCGCCCTGGGCAACGACATGTACGGGATCATGGCCAACGACGACACCTTCCGCGACGCCGTGTACGACGCCGCGACGCGCGTGGGGGAGCAGGCGTGGCCGATGCCGCTGCCGACGGACATGCGCAAGCAGATGGACTCGCCGATCGCGGACCTGAAGAACATGGGCAACTCGCGGATGGGCGGCGGTCTGATCGCCGGCATCTTCCTCCAGGAGTTCGTGGCCGACGGCGTCAGCTGGGCACACCTGGACATCGCCGGCCCGGCGTTCCACGAGGGCGAGGCCGGCGGCTACCGGCCCAAGGGCGGCACCGGTGTGGCCGTGCGCTCGCTGCTCCAGGTCGCGCAGGACGTGGCGGACAACCGGATCTGACCCCCGGGCCGGTGCCGCGGCCGGGAACCGGGCCGGTTCCCGGCGCCGCTCGCATCCGTTCGGTCCGGCCCGGCCGGGGCACGCGGGCGCCCCGGTCGGGCCGGCGGTCCGACCGGGGTCGGTCAGGATCCGTCGGCTTGCCGGCGGGTCCACTCGCGCATGCGCTTGGGGTAACCCACCAGGGCGGCCTCGTACACCGGGATGCCCAGCTTGCGCGCGAGGGTGCGTGCGGCACCGGGGTCGGCGACCCGACGGCGGGTCCACTCGCCGGTGTCGGCGATGAACACCACCGTCGTCCCGCTCAGGGTGGTCACCGGTTCGATGTACGCCTCGACTCCCTTGCGGCTGCGCGCGAACTCGCCCAAGTGCGCCGCGGCGGCGGCGGCCTGCCTGCGGTCGGGCGCATCGGTGCCGGCACCGCGCTTGCGTCGGAACAGCCCCACGAGGATTTCCTTCCTGTCGTAACGCGCGTGTCGTCCGCGTCGGTCCGCCGCGGAGGTCGTGATCGTGCCGGAACAACGAGTCGCAACGACACGTTGTGCCCCCCATCCGCCATTTCGGCGCGGCCCTTGTGGGACAGGCAACACCGGGGCGGAGTGCTCGGTCGCTCCCGACAAGTGGGAGGATGTTGTACCGGCACTTGAGACCTTCCACAAGAAGGGGGTGCTACCCGCCGCGTCCCGCGCGGGTGGGCATCGCAATCACAGGAGGACGTGACGTGGCGAACGACGCCGGAGCCGTTTTCGATGTAGTCATTCTCGGAGGCGGGAGCGGCGGCTATGCGTGCGCCCTTCGCGCGGCCGAACTCGGTATGCGGGTCGTCCTCATCGAAAAGGGCAAGCTCGGCGGCACGTGTCTGCACAACGGCTGCATCCCGACCAAGGCGCTGCTGCACGCGGGCGAGGTCGCGGACCAGACCCGTGAGAGCGAGCAGTTCGGCGTCAAGTCGACGTTCGACGGCATCGACATCTCGGCCGTGCACGCCTACAAGGACGGCGTCATCTCGCGCCTGTTCAAGGGCCTGACCGGACTGATCAACAGTCGGAAGATCACCGTCGTCGAAGGCGCGGGCAAGCTCGTGTCGCCGACCGCGGTCGAGGTGAACGGGCAGCGCTACGAGGGTCGACACGTGGTGCTCGCGACCGGCTCCGTGCCCAAGTCGCTGCCGGGCCTGGAGATCGACGGCAACCGGGTGATCAACAGCGACCACGCGCTCGTGCTCGACCGGGTCCCGCAGTCCGCGGTGGTCCTGGGCGGCGGCGTGATCGGCGTCGAGTTCGCCAGTGCCTGGAAGTCCTTCGGTGTGGACGTGACCATCGTCGAGGCGCTGCCCCACCTGGTGGCCCTGGAGGACGAGGCGAGCAGCAAGCTCTTGGAGCGCGCCTTCCGCCGGCGCGGGATCAAGTTCGAGCTCGGTGCGCGCTTCTCCGGTGTCGAGTACACCGACGCGGGCGTCAAGGTCTCGCTGGAGAACGGCAAGCAGATCGAGGCCGAGCTGCTGCTCGTCGCCGTCGGTCGCGGTCCGGTCTCGGCGGGCCTGGGCTACGAGGAGGCCGGCGTCGAGATGGACCGCGGCTACGTCCTGGTCGACGAGTACTGCGCCACCAACGTGCCGACGATCTCGGCCGTGGGCGACCTCATCCCCACCCTTCAACTCGCCCACGTCGGTTTCGGCGAGGGCATCCTGGTCGCCGAGCGGATCGCCGGACTCAACCCGGTGCCGATCGACTACGCGGGCGTGCCGCGCGTGACCTACTGCGACCCGGAGGTGGCCTCGGTCGGCCTCACCGAGGCGCAGGCGGTCGAGCGCTACGGCTCGGACAAGCTCGCCACGATCAGCTACAGCCTCGGCGGCAACGGCAAGAGTCAGATCCTCAAGACGACCGGCCAGGTCAAGGTCGTCTCGGTCAAGGACGGCCCGGTCGTCGGCATCCACATGGTCGGCGCCCGCATGGGCGAACTGACCTCGGAGGCTCAGCTGATCTACAACTGGGAGGCCCTGCCGGCCGAGGTCGCCCAGCTCATCCACCCGCACCCGACGCAGTCCGAGGCGCTTGGCGAGGCCCACCTCGCGTTGGCGGGCAAGCCGCTGCACGTCCACGACTGACGGCGCGCCCGCAATCGCGCAACCGTCATCCAAGACACACGCCTTGAAGCGTTGAGAAGGAGTCATTGACCCATGCCGGTCTCCGTAACACTGCCCGCGCTCGGCGAGAGCGTGCAGGAGGGCACCATCACCCGCTGGCTCAAGCAGGAGGGTGAGCGCGTCGAGCTGGACGAGCCCCTGCTCGAGGTCTCGACCGACAAGGTCGACACCGAGATCCCCTCCCCCGCCGCCGGCATTCTGGTGTCCATCAAGGCCCAGGAAGACGACACGGTCGACGTCGGCGCCGAACTGGCCGTGATCGACGACGGCTCCGGTGCTCCGGCGGCTGCGGCCGCCGCGCCGGCGCAGGAGGCTCCGGCTGCTCCGGCCGCGCCGGCACAGGCCGCGCCCGCTCAGGCGGCGCCCGCCGCTCCGGCCGCGCCTGTCGCGCCTGTCGCGCAGCAGGAGACCGCTCCGGCTCCGGCCGCCGCCCCGGCCGCGCCCGCCGGCGACGCGCAGGGCACTCCGGTGCTGCTGCCCGCGCTCGGCGAGAGCGTGCAGGAGGGCACCATCACCCGCTGGCTCAAGCAGGAGGGTGACACGGTCGAGGCCGACGAGCCGCTCCTGGAGGTCTCGACCGACAAGGTCGACACCGAGATCCCGGCGCCGATCGGTGGCGTGCTGCTGAGGATCAGCGTCGCCGAGGACGAGACGGTGGAGGTCGGCGCCGAGCTGGCCATCATCGGCGCGCCCGGTTCCGCGCCGGCCGCGGCGCCCGCTCCGGCGGCGCCCGCACCGGCCCAGCAGGCTCCGGCGCAGGCGGCTCCGGCTCCGGCCGCGCCTGCCCCCGCTCCGCAGCAGGCCGCTCCGGCGCAGGCCCCGGCACCCACGCCGGCTCCGGCGCCCGCTCCGGCTCCGGCGCCCGCCGCGCAGCAGGCCGCTCCGGCCGCCCCGCAGCTCACCCCGCCGGTCGAGGCGGACGGCGCGTACGTCACGCCGCTGGTGCGCAAGCTGGCCGCCGAGCACAACGTGGACCTGGGCTCGATCGCGGGCACCGGCATCGGTGGTCGGATCCGCAAGCAGGACGTCCTGGAGACGGCCCGCAAGCAGCAGGCGGCCCAGGCCGCCGCCGCGGCATCGGCTCCGGCCGCCGCCCCGGCCGCGCCCGCCGCCAAGGCCCCGGCCGCGATCGAGCCGTCGCCGCTGCGCGGTCGGACCGAGAAGCTCTCGCGCATGCGCACGGTGATCGCCAAGCGCATGGTCGAGTCGCTGCAGACCTCGGCCCAGCTGACCACGGTCGTGGAGGTGGACGTCACCAACATCGCCCGCCTGCGCGACCGGGCGAAGAACGACTTCGTGGCGCGCGAGGGCGTCAAGCTGTCGTTCATGCCGTTCTTCGCGAAGGCGGCCGTCGAGGCGCTCAAGATCCACCCGGTCCTGAACGCGTCGATGGACCTGGCCGCCGGCACCGTGACCTACCACGACGCCGAGCACCTGGTGATCGCGGTGGACACCGACCGCGGCCTGATGGTCCCGGTCATCCACAACGCGGGTGACCTGAACATCGCGGGCCTCTCGCGCAAGATCTCCGACCTGGCCGAGCGCACCCGTACCAACAAGGTGAGCCCGGACGAGCTGGCCGGTGGCACGTTCACGCTGACCAACACCGGTTCGCGCGGCGCGCTGTTCGACACGCCGATCTTCCCGCAGCCGCAGGTCGCGATGCTTGGCACGGGCGCGGTCGTCAAGCGCCCGGTCGTGGTCAACGACCCGACGCTCGGCGAGGTCATCGCGGTCCGCTCGATGGTGTACCTGGCCCTGTCCTACGACCACCGCCTGGTGGACGGCGCGGACGCGGCCCGCTTCCTGCAGACGGTGAAGACCCGTCTCGAGGAAGGCGCCTTCGAGGGCGACCTCGGCCTGTAGGACACACCGCGGCGGACACGTTCCCAAGCGGTGGGCACGTGCCGAAGGCGGCCCGGACACCTCGTCCGGGCCGCCTTCGGCATTTCCGCGGTCCGGTGGGCAAGGATGGCGGTATGCGTATCGCCGTCACCGGTTCGTCCGGCCTCATCGGGTCCGCCCTCGTCCGCTCGCTGACCGCCGACGGGCACCGGGTGGTCCGGCTGGTCCGTCGGGCTCCCGGCAGCCCGGACGAGGTCCGCTGGGATCCGCACGCGGGCACCGTGGACACCGCCACGCTCGGCCCGGTGGACGCGGCGGTACACCTGGCCGGCGCGGGCATCGGCGACAAGCGCTGGACGGCCTCGTACAAGCGCGAGCTGCGCGACAGCCGGGTCTTGGGCACCGCGGCCGTCTCACGCGCTCTGGCGGCCCTGGAACCCGCGCCGCGGGTACTCCTGTCCGGCTCCGCGATGGGCTTCTACGGCGACACCGGCGACCGCGAGGTGGACGAGTCGTCCCCGGCCGGCAGCGGCTTCCTCGCCGACCTGTGCATCGAGTGGGAGGCCGCCACCGTACCCGCGCTGGAGGCCGGCATCCGAGTCGCCCACCTGCGTACCGGCCTGGTGCTGGACCGCTCCGGTGGCACGCTGCGCCGGATGATCCCGCTGGTCAAGGCCGGTCTGGGCGGCCGGCTCGGCTCGGGCCGGCAATACTGGAGCTTCATCTCGCTTGCCGACGAGGTGGCCGCGATCCGCCACGCCCTCGACCACCCCGACCTGGCCGGCCCGATCAACCTGACCGCACCGCACCCGGTCACCAACGCCGAGGCCACCAAGGCACTGGGCAAGGCCCTGCACCGCCCCACCGTCCTGCCCGTACCCGCCTTCGCCCTACGCGCCGCCCTCGGCGACTTCGGCACCGAAATCCTCACCGGCCAACGCGTCCTGCCCAAGGCCCTCCTCACCTCGGGCTTCACCTTCGAACACCCCACCATCGAATCCACCCTCACCGCCGCCCTGACAGCCTGACCCGGCGCCGACTACGACGCGGCCTCGGGGTCACCGGGGCCCATGAAGCGCTGCCCGGCCCCGTCGGTGTGGCTCGCATTGCCGGGCACATCGCAGGCCGGGTGGTTCGTGATCGGCTCCTTTCGGCCCAACTCCCGTGCGTGACAGGGCGATTACGGTGATTTCCCTGGGTATGACCAGTAGGCGACGAAACCGACTCCGCGGCGCCTGCGGCCGTGGGCAGGGGGACGGGAGGACGACCGTGGTCAACGTGCGTCGAACCGAGGTGATCGTGGTGGGAGCGGGCCTTGCCGGCTTGAGCGCGGCGCGAAGCGTCGCGGCGGCGGGGGTTCCGGTGACCGTTCTGGAGGCCGCGGAGCGACCCGGAGGGCGGGTGCGCACCGACCTGGTGGACGGGTTCCGGGTCGATCACGGCTTTCAGTCGCTGACCACCTCTTGGCCCCAGGTGGGCCGGCAACTGGACGTCGCCGCACTGGGGTTGCGTTCGTTCCAGGCCGGTGTCCTGCTTCACGAGGACGGTCGCACCCAACGGGTGGGCGACGTCCGCCGGGTGCGGGACGCGATCGGCGGGCTGCGCAACGGCAGCGGCACCGACCGGGCCCGGGTGGCCGCGTTGCTCGCCCGGACCGCGTCCGCTCCGGTGGCCCGGGTGATGAGCGCTCCGGAGGTGGCCGTCGCCGACGCGCCGACGATGTGCGCGCTGCCGCCCGAACTGGCCCGGCGTACGCTGCGCCCGCTGCTGGTCATGTTGTTGCACGACCCCGCGCTGCGTTCGTCCAGCCGGTTCGCCGAGTTGATGCTGCGGTCGTTCCTGCGTGGCCGGGTGGCGCTGCCCGCCCGCGGCATGGCGGCCGTGCCGGCCCAGCTCGCGGCCGGGCTGCCCGCCGGCGTGGTGCGCCACGGCGTGCGGGTGTTGTCCGTCTCGGCCGACCGGGTACTCACCGACGTGGCGGGCGAGATCCGCGCCGGCGCGGTGATCGTGGCCACCGATCCGACCACGGCGGTGGCCCTGCTGCCGGGCCTGCGGATGCCCGAGTTCCATCCGGTGACCACGCTGTATCACGTGGCTCGCGGCGCCCCTCGACCCGACGCGTCACTGCTCGTGGAGGCCGACGCCCGCAGCCCGTTCACCCACACCGCGGTGGTCAGCCAGGTCGCGCCCACGTACGCGCCGGACCGGCGGGCCCTGATCGCCACCACCGTCCTGGGCCACGACGGAGCGGAGCCGACCAAGCTCGAACTCCGGGTTCGCGAACGGCTGGCCGTCGTATACGACACGCCCACCACCGAGTGGGCACACCTGACCACCTGTCACATCACGCGCGCCGTCCCGGTGGTCGAGCCCGGCCACAACTTCCGCCGCCCGGTCCGCCTGATCGGCGGCCTGTACGTCTGCGGCGACCACCGCGACTCCAGCTCCATCCAGGGAGCCCTGGCCTCCGGCCGCCGAGCCGCCAGATCGGCCCTCGCCGACCTGGGCGTCCTGGCGGCCTAGGCGGGCGCGTGGCCGACCGGCCCCATCGGGCCCACCCGAGGCCCGAATTCCGCGGCCCCGGGCAAACGGTGGGCGAGCGGGTACGAAAGACCCGAGCCGACCAGGACGCACCCGCGAACCGCGCTCAAGCGGTCCGCACGAAGTACCCCGACCGCGCCTCGAACTCCCGCACCGCCGGCACATCCCGGTACGGCGCCAACCGGTGCGTGAACTCGCGTACGTAGTCCACCGCCCGCGAGGACCGCAGGCCCTCCGCCTGCTCCGTCGCCTCCGCCTCGATCCGGCACGCCTGTTCGATCTCGCCCAACTCCAACAACGCGGTGGCCAGGATCGTCTGGCAGAACAGCCGACTGCGGGTGTACTCGCTGCCACGCAACAGCAGCGACCGCTCGGCGTATTCGCGGGCCTTGTCGTAGTCCTCCAGGTCCCGATAGCAGTGCGCGTGATCGTCGGTCAGCTGCGCCTCGTTCATGAACGCGACCCATTCCGGCTCCGCGTCCCCGGGCGCGACGCACTCCAACGCCTGTTCCGCGCGCAGCAACGCGGCGCCGCACGCCCGCGCGTCCCCGAGCAGGCCGTGCCCGCGCGCCTCGACCGCGTGGAACAGCGCCCGGACCCGGGGCGTGGCCACCCCCGACGCACCCTGCTGGGCGACCCGCGCCAGTTGTACCGCCTCGCGCCCGTGGCCGAGGTAGACCGCCTGTCGACTCATCGTGGACAACACGAACCCGCCGAGCGCCCGATCACCGGACGCCTGGGCCAGCCGCAGGGCCTGGACGAAGTAGCGCTGCGCCATCCCGTGCACGCCCACGTCGTACGCCATCCAGCCGACCAGCCGGGTCAGCGTGGCCGCCGCGCCGAACAGCGCGCTGCCGGTGCGCGAGTCGTAGGTCCCGCGCAGTATCGCGGTCACCTCCGTGTCGAGGTAGCGCACCAGCGCCTGTCTGCCGTGCCCACCGCCGAACGAGTTGTCCAACCGCCGAAACGCCTCGCCGACCGCACGCACCGCGGCCACGTCGCCGAGCCCGACCCGATCGCCGTCCTGTCGGGCCGGCCGCTCGTCGCCGGCGCCGATCAGCCAGTCCCGGCTGGGCACCACCAGCGCCCCGGGCGTGAACGCGGCCTCCACCAGCGCGGATCGCTGCGCCGAATCGGCCTGCCACATGCCCGTGACGATCTCGACCGCCTCGGGCGGCCCCGACGCGTATTCGAGCCCGGCATAGTCCGGCCGGCACCCGGCCATGCCCAGATCCTCGGCGCTCAGCTTGCGGCCGAGTCGTTGGGTGAAGACCTCGGCAAGCAGTATCGGCACGATCCCGCGCGGATGTTGGCCACGCAGCCAGCGCGCCACCGAGGTCTTGTCGTACCGGAGATCGATGCCCTGTTCCGCACCGAGTTGGTCAACGCGTCTGGCCAGACCGGCATGCGAGAAGCCGGCTTCCTCGACAAGCGCCGCCAGCCGGTGATTGGGGCGCCGCTCGACCCTGGCTGCCATGGAGATGAACGCCTCCCGCTGGTGCGGTGGTTCGGTGTGGGTGGGTGATCGCGCGAGAATCTAGCGATTTCTGGAGCGCTACAACCCGAACGCTCGCAACAATGACCCTTTCGAGTTACCGGGTCGGGGCCGGCGAACGGGTGGCGAATCCGGTCCGACGGCCCTCCGCCACAGCCGAGTTCGGCAGAACCTGCCGAACCCTCGGGATGGATCCGATGCGGCATCACCACCCGCGCGTCGCTTGCGGTGCGCGGGGCCGTGGTGGAACATGCGCGAGGCAGTTCACCCGATGGGGTGATCAACACCGGCGTGGCCGAACCCGAACCGCCCGGCCGAACCGAACCACACCGCCGGAACCGACCCCGAAGCCAACCCGAAGCCGAAACCGCCCGGCCGACCCCGAATCCAAAACCGCCCGGCCAACGGAACCCGCATCACACCGCCGGAACCGAACCGACCGCAACCGAGCCGAACCGTGCGAGTGAATCTCGCAGCCGGCCGAACCGGCCCACGACTCCGCTCCCCGCCGCCCGCCCCCGCGGCCTCGCCCCGACTCGAAGGAAGCGCACGCGTGACCCGGCAGCCCGACGACACCGCTCGCGGGATCGTGATCCCCCTGGTGGTGGTCGCGCTCGTGTGCCTGCTGCTCACCAGCGGAGTCTTCCTGTTCTCCGGCTCGGGCGACGACAAGGGCCGCCATCGCTCGCTCCCGAACGACCTGAACCTGCCGCTGCCCGCGCCCGCGCCCGCGTACCCGCTGCCCGGCACCGCCCCGGCAAGCCCGGGGGCGGCCACCTCCACGACCGCGAGCCCCACCAGGTCGGCCGCCCGCTCTCCGTCCGCCACGGCGAGCGCGACCGCGAGTACCGGCCCCACGACGGCCCGCACCACCGCGCCGCCCGGCTCGACCGCGCCGCCCGTTCCGCCCCCGCCGGCCACCACCGGACCCAAGGACATCTCCGTCGACGCCGAGGTGACCGACTCCGGCTGGGGCGCCGACGGCACGGTGATCATCACCAACCGCACCGCGCGTGCGCTCCCGGCCTGGGACCTCACCCTCACCGCGTCCGGCCGGGGGAGCGGCTTCACCATGCTCTGGGGCGAGGGCATGCGCACCAGCACCGATCGTGGCATCGCCACCGCGCGCGGCAGCGGCCCGTTGGCCCCCGGGGCCAGCGTGGTGATCGAGTTCGGGCTGTACGGCCGGGTCGAGTCGATCGGCTGCACCTTCACCGGCGTCACCTGCACGGTCCGCGGGCTCGACACCGGCCATCGGTGACGCGCGACCCCGTCGTACGCTGTTCGACGTGACCAGCTTCTTGCGATTCGTGCACTTGGGCCTCGGCGCCGCCGCCGTTCCGTACGAGGCCGCCTGGGAGGAGCAGCGCCGCGTCCACGAGCAGGTGGTGAGCGGTGTGTCACCCGACACCTGCCTGCTCCTGGAACACCCCGCGGTGTACACGGCCGGCCGCCGCACGGACCCCTCCGAGCGCCCGATGGACGGCACCCCCGTGGTCGACGTGGACCGGGGCGGCAAGATCACCTGGCACGGCCCCGGCCAACTCGTCGGCTACCCGATCGTGCGGCTGCCCGAGCCGGTCGACGTGGTGGCGCACGTGCGCCGGATGGAGGAGGCGCTGATCCGGGTCTGCGCCGACCTGGGCCTGGAGACCACCCGGATCGAGGGCCGCAGCGGCGTCTGGGTGCTGGGCGACGCGGTGCCGCCGAGCCCGGCCCCGGTCGGCGGGCTCGATCTGCGCCTGGACGGCCGTCTGGCGGCCGGACCCGACCCGCGCCTGCACCCGGAGTTCGACCCGCGTCTGGCCGGCCCGGAGTACGCACCGTCCAACGCGGGCCAGCGCGGCGACGACCGCAAGCTCGCGGCGATCGGCGTCCGGGTCTCGCGCAAGGTGACCATGCACGGCTTCGCGATCAACTGCGACGCGGACATGACGTACTACGACCGGATCGTGCCGTGCGGCATCAAGGACGCCGGCGTCACCTCGCTGAGCCGTGAACTGGGCCGCGAGGTCACCGTCACCGAGGTCCTGCCGCTGGCCGAGAAGCACCTGGCCGACGTGTTCGCGCACGTGCCGTGTGAGGCGCCGATCGGGTCCGCGTGACGCCCGCCGCGTGCCCGGCGTGAAACCCGCCTCGTCGCCCGGCGTGACGCAGACCTCGTCGCCCGCGTGACGCACGCCTCGTACCCGAATCCGACATCCGGGGAATGCACCCGGGTTCGTCCCGGTTGCCACCCGATGGGCCGTCCGACGGCCCCGATCGCTCGGCGTACTCTGGACGTACCGCCCCACCACGGGCCCGGACATCCTGCCGGGCCCATCGCAGTCTGTCCCGCCCCGCAGGCTGCCCCGAGCAAAGGGAGTCGCGCGTGTCCGCTGTCGCACCCGACGGCCGCAAGCTGCTTCGCCTGGAGGTCCGCAACGCGGAGACTCCCATCGAGCGCAAGCCTTCGTGGATCAAGACCCGGGCGAAGATGGGCCCCGAGTACACCGAACTCAAGCAACTCGTGAAGCGCGAGGGGCTGCACACGGTGTGCGAGGAGGCCGGGTGCCCCAACATCTACGAATGCTGGGAAGACCGCGAGGCGACCTTCCTGATCGGCGGCGACCAGTGCACCCGACGCTGCGACTTCTGCCAGATCGACACCGGCAAGCCGGCCGAGCTCGACCGTGACGAGCCGCGCCGCGTCGCGGAGTCGGTCCAGGCGATGGGCCTGAAGTACGCGACCGTCACCGGCGTCGCCCGCGACGACCTGCCCGACGGCGGCGCGTGGCTGTACGCGGAGACGGTGCGCCACATCAAGGAGCTGAACCCCGGTACCGGGGTGGAGCTGCTGATCCCGGACTTCACCGCGCAGCCGGACCAACTGGCCGAGGTGTTCTCGTCCCGCCCCGAGGTGCTCGCGCACAACATCGAGACGGTGCCGCGCATCTTCAAGCGCATCCGACCGGGCTTTCGCTACGAGCGCTCGCTCGACGTGATCACCCAGGCCCGGGCCGACGGCCTGGTCACCAAGTCCAACCTGATCCTGGGCATGGGCGAGGAACGCGCCGAGATCAGCCAGGCCATGCAGGACCTGTACGACGCGGGCTGCGAGCTGCTGACCATCACGCAATACCTGCGGCCGAGCGTGCGGCACCACCCCGTCGAGCGCTGGGTGCGCCCGGAGGAGTTCGTCGAGCTGAACGAGGAGGCCGAGGAGATCGGCTTCGCGGGCGTGCTCTCCGGCCCCCTGGTCCGCTCGTCGTACCGCGCGGGCCGGCTGTACCGCCAGGCACTCGAAGTGCGCGAATCCCGCTCCGCTTCAGGCGAAGGTATGCAGACTTTCACGTCGGTTTGACCCTGACGTCATCATTTGGTAACACATTGTTGCGAGAGTCGACCGCAGTGCGGTGAACGTTCGCACCAAGAACAGGTAGGGGGACGACGTCATGCAGGACACGCAGCAGGGCAACGCCTCGGTGCTGCGAGGCGCGTTCGATCGCGGCTTCGCGGCCCGCCGGGCGACCGTGGGCCGGGTCTTCCGGGCCGTCGAGACCGTGCTGATGTTCGAGGGCGGCCAGCGCACCGCGCGACGCAACGCGTGGGCGGCCGTCTGCGCCGACCGCAATCGCGCCCGCGCCCGCGCCGAGGCTTCCGACATCCTGGCCCGGCTCGCCCCGGTCAACCCGTCCCCGGGCACCGGCTCGCACTGACGCGCGCCGCGCCGTACGGCCGTTCACCGGGGGTTCGTCTCCGGCCGAACGGCCGTTGCGCTGCTCGGACGGTTGTAGTGCCGCGCTCGCCCGCATGAAGGTTCGGACAAGCTGTCGGCAGGCATTGTCCGAGGTGGACGACACGCCAGTATCCTTTTCACATGGCGAGCAAGGAACCATCCGAGAAGAGCGGCCGGCTGAAGCAGATCCGGCTCGCCTACCAGCAGACGAAGAAGGCCGATCCGTGGGTCGGCTTGATTGTGGCGGCCTGGGGTCTGGGCGTATTCGCAGTACTCCTGGCCATCGGCTTCTGGTGGGGACATCCGATCTACCTGGGCATCTTCGGTGCCCTCGTGGGTCTGCTCGCGGCGGCCTTCATCTTCGGACGACGGGCCGAGAAGTCGGTGCTCGGCCAGATGGAGGGCCAGCCCGGCGCCGCGTTGGCGGTCATGCAGTCACTCAAGCGTGGCTGGGTCGTGACCCCCACCGTGGCCATCACCCGCCAGCAGGATGTCGTCCACCGCGCCGTGGGTCGCCCCGGCATCATCCTGGTGGGCGAGGGCCAGCCCGGTCGCGTGGCGCGACTGCTGGCCGATGAGAAGAAGCGTATGTCCCGCCTGGTGGCGAGCACCGCGGTGCACACGATCATCGTCGGCAACGACGAGGGTCAGGTCCCGCTGCTCAAGCTGCAACGGCACATCATGAAGCTGGCGCCGACCATGGCCAAGCCCGAGGTCGCGGTGGTCAACGACCGCCTGCGTGCGGTCGGCGACCTGATGAAGAACATGCCGGTGCCCAAGGGCCCGATGCCGAAGGGCGCGCGCATGCCGCGCGGCCCGCGCGGCTGACCCCCGCCCCCAACCGCGCACCCACCGCGCGCGACGCGGCAGCGACACCCCGTCCCCACCCGATCACGAGAGCGGCGGCGATCCGAACCGGATCGCCGCCGCTCTTTCTGTTGTGTCGCGTCGCCGCTTGCGTTGCGGCGAGGTGTCATGGGGGCGGTGCGAGTCGTGGCGCCGCACCCGTCGTGTTACGAACCACGCACGCACCACTGCGGTCCTCGCGTGCCTACGCACGCACCACGGCGGTACCGACCGCCTTGTCGTGGAACCCGCGCCCGTCCCGGTCGTAGATCGCCGGCGGGATCACCAGGCACAGCAGGAACGTGCGCACCACGACCGCGAGCGGCAACAGCGTGTCGCGGGTGACCGACACCACCCGGATGCCCATGACGCGCTTGCCGAAGGTCCAACCGATCGTGCTCACCAGGAGCAGGTTCTCGGCGGCGAACAGGGCGAGGGTTCCCCAGCTCGTCCCGGGGTCGTTGAGGTCGCCGCCGCCCAGGAAGGAAAGCGCGATGACGTAGCAGATGCCCCAGTCGATGAGCAGGGCGATCAGCCTGCGCCCGGTCGGCGCCAGAGAATTGGGTCCGTCCTCGGGCAGCCCGAGACGCTTGCCGCGGTAGCCGAAGTCTTCGCCCGCCGTCCCGGGGGCCTGGTTCCGCGATGCGGTCGTGTTCTCGTCCACCCTTCCAAAGTAGACGAGCCGGGCCGATTCACCCGCCCCGGGGTGTGCGTGAGCACGATGATCATGGGCATGCATCCAGGCAAGACGGGCTAGACCGTACGGGTGTGTGCGTAACATCCCGGAAACACGAGGGACACCGACGGGAAACCGCTCCCGCCTACCTTCGAGGCCTAGTGGCCACCGGGGAGGAGGCCGCTCCCCGCGAACGCAACTACCCGCGCCTGGCGCCGGGTCGAGGAGGATTGATGTTCAACAACGCCGAAGAGGTGTCGCGATACATCGCCGACAACGACGTCAAGTTCGTCGACGTTCGTTTTTGCGACCTGCCTGGCGTGATGCAGCACTTCACGGTCCCGGCGAAGACGTTCGACCCGAGTGAGACGCTGGCGTTCGACGGATCCTCGATCCGCGGCTTCCAGGCGATCCACGAGTCGGACATGGCCCTTCGCCCCGACCTGTCCACGGCGCGGCTCGACCCGTTCCGCAAGGACAAGACGCTCAACATCAACTTCTTCATCCACGACCCGCTGACGGATGAGGAGTACAGCCGCGACCCGCGCAACGTCGCGAAGAAGGCCGAGCGCTACCTCGCCGGCACCGGCATCGCCGACACGGCGTACTTCGGCCCCGAGGCCGAGTTCTACGTGTTCGACAGCGTGCGCTTCTCGACCGGCGCGAACGAGTCCTTCTACCACATCGATTCCGAGGCGGGCGCCTGGAACACCGGTGCGGAGGAGAACAACCGCGGCTACAAGGTCCGCTACAAGGGTGGCTACTTCCCCACCCCGCCGGTCGACCACTTCGCCGACCTGCGCGCGGAGATCTCCCTGGAGCTCGAGGCCGCGGGCCTGGAGATCGAGCGCCAGCACCACGAGGTGGGCACCGCCGGCCAGGCCGAGATCAACTACAAGTTCAACACGCTGCTGGCCGCGGCCGACGACCTGATGCTGTTCAAGTACATCGTCAAGAACGTCGCGTGGCGCAACGGCAAGACCGCGACCTTCATGCCGAAGCCGATCTTCGGTGACAACGGCTCGGGCATGCACTGCCACATGTCGCTGTGGACCGACGGCTCGCCGCTGTTCTACGACGAGCAGGGCTACGCGGGCCTGTCCGACACCGCCCGCTACTTCATCGGCGGCCTGCTCAAGCACGCCCCGTCGCTGCTCGCCTTCACCAACCCGACGGTGAACTCGTACCACCGCCTGGTCCCGGGCTTCGAGGCGCCGGTCAACCTGGTCTACTCGCAGCGCAACCGCTCGGCCTGCATCCGTATCCCGATCACGGGCAGCAACCCGAAGGCCAAGCGCGTCGAGTTCCGCGTCCCGGACCCGTCGGCCAACCCGTACCTGGCCTTCGCCGCCCAGCTGATGGCCGGCCTCGACGGCATCAAGAACAAGATCGAGCCGCTCGAGCCCGTCGACAAGGACCTGTACGAACTGGCCCCCGACGAGCACCAGGCCGTCCCCCAGGTCCCCGGCACCCTCGCCGAGGTCCTCGACGCCCTCGAAGCCGACCACGAGTACCTCCTCGAAGGCGGCGTCTTCACCCAGGACCTGATCGACACCTGGATCGAATACAAGCGCACCAAGGAAATCGACCCGGTCCGCCTCCGCCCCCACCCCCACGAGTTCGAGCTCTACTTCGACATTTAAGTCGCGATAGCGCTGACCTGCGGGTTCATCCCTTAAGCGGCCTGAGAAGGCACAACGAGGGCACTCCCCCGAAGAACAAGGCCGTCGACCGCTGCTTCAAGAGCGCGGTCGACGGCCTTCTTCGTGCGCTCCTCGCCGGCAGGCATGAGGTGGGTGTGGATCCGGAGGGTGAAGCCGGGGTCGGCATGCCCGAGGTACTCGGCGAGCGCCCGGATGTTCTCACGCGCGTCGAGCACGAGGCCGGCGTAGTGGTGCCGGAGCGCGTGCATCCCCTCGCTGCGGGACTCCGCGTACAGCTCGCCCTCGTCCGGCGTCCCGATGACGCCGGACTTGGCGAGGGCGGGCTTCCGGATGTTCGGGTTGAAGCGCGAGTTTGGTTGATGTCCTTCTCGGCCGGGCCGAAGATCTCACCTGTCGAAGCCCATAACCGGCCCCGATGATGGCCGTGCAGCGTAGGCGACGGGAAGTGCCGCGACGACTTCGAGGACGCGCTGTGAGAACCACGGCTCGATCGGGGGCTTGGTGTTCTTGGGTAGGCGGACGGAACCGGCGCCGCACGGGTTCTTGGCGATGACGCCGTCGTCCATGGCCGCGACGAGGATGGCCGAGAGGTCGTGCACAGAAGGTCGACGGCGGCTGGCCCCAGTCCGCTTGAGGCCGGCCACCGCCACATACCCACGAGGGCCCGATCCGGCGGATCGGGGCCGCCGCGCCTACAACTCCCCGGCGAGGAAACCGGCGCGAGTCGCCGCCCATTCGGCGGCGGTGAAACGCAGGTCACCCCGGCCGGGGTTCTTCGAGTCGCGCACCGCCTTGCCCCCTCCGGGCAGGTCGGTGACCTCGAAGCACTCGCCCTCCCCGGCACTGGCCGACGACTTGTGCCACGTCGCGGCCGTCAAATCGTGCGCGTACAGGTCCGTCTTGCGATCGTTCACGTGCGTCTTCCTTCTTCCATCCGGGCGATCAATGCCAGCGAATCATCGGTCGACAGAGCCGCCGCGACGATCCGTTCGAAGGCGTCGGCGAAGATCCTCACCCCGTCCGCCTCCTCCACGTACGACGATCCCAGCAAGTTCTCCACCTGGACGACCCCAGGGGGCAGACCGGGAAAGCCGATCAGGTTGAACCCGCCCGCACCGCCCGGATGCGGGGTGGCGTCCAAGCGTCGGACACCACAGGGCCCGGGAGACGGCGGTACGGCGGCCGTGATCGGGGACAACTCGACTCTCACTACAGGAAGGCGTCCTCCGTCGAAGGCAGGGCACGAGCAGGGCACACCAGGCCCACCGAGGGCACTCCCCCGAAGAACAAGGCCGTCGACCGCTGCTTCCAGAGCGCGGTCGACGGCCTTCTTCGTGCGCTCCTCGCCGGCGGTTGCAGCCGGAGGCGCCCGGTGGGTGGGCTCGGTGGCCGCGGCGCGGGGAGACTGGGGGCGTGGCGAGCTTCGATGGGATTCGGTGCGGGGGCGGCGCGGGTGGGCGCTGGGAGGCTGCCATCGGGCGACCCGACCTCGGGCTCGGCGGCCTGGTGGTCGGCTACCGGGGGTTCTGCGAGTCCGCGGGTGGGCCCGTCGTGCGGCGGGAGTTGCCGGCGTCGGGCTTGGTGTTGTTGATCAGTCTCGGGGAGCCGCTGTCGTTGGTTCGGGGCGGGCGGGGTGGGGCGGCGGCCGCGGCGGCGTTGGTGGGGGTCGGGCGGGAAGGTGTCGAGGCGGCGCACGGGGGCGCTCAGCGCGTGTTGGAGGTGCGGCTTTCGCCGTTGGCGGCGGGGGTCTGTTTCGGCGTACCGGCGAGCGAGTTGGCCGAGTCGGTGGTGGATGTGGCCGAGTTCTGGCCGGATGCGGGCGAGCTGGTCGAGCTGCTGCGTGGGGATTCGGGGTGGGCGGAGCGGTTCGAGCGCATCGAGGCGATCCTGGGCGCGCGGGCCGAGCGGGGGCGTGCGGCCGATCCGGTGTTGGCCGGGTCGTGGCGGCAGGTGACGGACCGTCGCGGCGATCTCGGGATCGGCGTATTGCACGAGCAGACCGGGTGGAGTCGCAAACGGTTGGCGCAGCGATTTCGGGCCGAGATCGGGTTGCCGCCGAAGGCGATGGCCAACCTGGTGCGGTTCGAGCACGCCGTGGGCCTGCTCCGCTGTCCCAACGTGGGGTCCCTCGCCGAGGTGGCGCTGCGCTGCGGGTATTACGACCAGGCCCACCTCAATCGAGAGTTCAAGGAGTACGCCGGCTGTACGCCGACCGCGTTCCTCGACGGCCTGGACAACGATGCCTCGGGAGCGGCCATGGCCGCCGCCGGCTGACGGCGCCTCGACGGGACTCGCCGAAGAACCACGAGGGGTGACGGCGCCCCACCCCGTATCAGGGCCGAGCGGCTCGGCAGCGGCCGCCGGCCCAAATATCCAAGACCGTGACATGTCGGCCGCCTACCGTCGAGGAATCATCCATCGACACGCGGGAGTTGTCATGCACGGCGAGCCGACCTTTTTCGAGATCGGCGTCCCGGACCCGGTCCGGGCGCAAACCTTCTTCGGCCGGCTGTTCGATTGGCAGTTCCCGCCGACCGGGGAGCCGGGCCAGGTCTCGATCGGGACGCCGACCGGCAGGGGCGGGCTGCACGGTCGGGACCCGTCGAAGTCCATCACGATGTTCTTCGCGGTGGACGACATCGAGGCGTCCGTCGGGCTCGTCCGCGAGTTGGGCGGTACGGCGGAGGATGCCCGCCCGGAGGAACCGGGTTTCGGACGGTTCGCCCTGTGCTCCGACGACCAGGGCGTGCCGTTCGGATTGCACCAGGTCGGCGGCTGACCGACCACACTCGCCCCACCCCCAACGGCCCTGCCCCCGCATTCGACCGCAGGGGCAGGGCCGTTTCTTTGCCGCAGCCCGGCAGGCCGGATACCCCTGTGAGGTATTTTCCCTCAAACCCTGGCGCCTGATACCCCCCTAGGGTATGTTCCTGATCGCTCGATACCCCCCACGCGTATCCACGGAGTGATCGCCATGTCCCAACCCCAGGCCCGACCCAACCCCGACCCACGCCGGTGGTCCGCGCTCGCGCTCATCGCGCTCGCCCAGTTCATGGTCATCATGGACACGTCGATCATCGGCGTGGCGCTGCCCGAGATGCGCACCGACCTCGGCTTCTCGCAGGAGAACCTGTCCTGGGTCTTCAACGCCTATGTGGTCGCCTTCGGCGGCCTGCTGCTGCTCGGCGGGCGGCTGTCCGACCTCTTCGGCGCCAAGCGCGTGTTCGCCGCCGGCTGGGCCGTCCTGGGCGCGGGCTCACTCGCCGCCGGTCTCGCGGGCCAGGTCTGGGTCGAACTCGCCGGCCGCGCCGTCCAGGGCGTCGGCGCCGCGCTGATCGCACCCTCCGCCCTGACCTTGTTGATGATGCTCTTCGGCGGCAACCCCAAGGAACTCACCAAGGCGTTCGCGCTGTACGGCGCCGCGGCTCCCGCCGGTGGCACGGCCGGCGTCTTCCTCGGCGGCCTGATCACCGAATACGCGAGCTGGCCGTGGGTCTTCTACATCAACATCCCGGTCGCGATCCTCGCCCTCGTCGCCACCCCGGCGCTGATGCCCGACGCCCCCGCCCGCCGCGGCGGCATCGACGTCCTCGGCGCGATCACCGTCACGGCCGGCCTCGGCACCGTCGTCTACGCCGTCGTCCGGGCTCCCGAAACCGGCTGGGCCTCGGCCGAGACGCTCCTCGTGATCGCCGCCGGCATCGCCCTCACCGCACTGTTCCTGCTGCTCCAGGACAGGCGGGCCGAGCCGCTGATGCCGTTGCGCATCCTGCGTACGCCGGGCCTCGCCGGGGCCAACCTCGCCCAGTTGCTGATGGCCGGCGCCTGGATCCCGATGTGGTTCTTCCTCAACCTCTACCTCCAGCAGGTCCTCGGCCTCGGTGCCTTCGCCTCCGGCTCCGCACTGCTGCCGATGACCGTCGCCATCATGGTGATGATGATCGTGCTCGCCCCGCGCCTGATCGCCCGCTTCGGCCCCGCCCCGCTCGTGGTCACCGGTCTCGCGGCGCTCGCCGGCGGCATGTTGTGGTTGTCCTTCGTCCGCTCCGACGGCAACTACTGGGTCGACGTGCTGCCCGCCTCCCTGCTCGCCGCCACCGGCATGGCCCTCGCCTTCATCCCCTCGCTGGGCACCGCCATCTCCAGCGCCCGTCCCGAGGAGGGCGGCCTCGCCTCCGGCATCGTCAACACCAGCTACCAGATCGGCTCGGCCCTGGGCCTGGCCGCGATGACCGCCGTCGCCGCGGCGCACGGCGCCCGGGAGGTCGGCGACCCGGCCGCGCTCACCGACGGCTTCTCCGCCGCCTTCCTCGGCGCCGCCGCGATCGCCGCCGCCGGCGCCCTGATCTCTGCCGTCACCCTGCGCAAGCCCACGACCACCGCACCCGCATCGGGCACGGCCACGACCCCCGTCGACCGGCCCTCCGACTCGCTTCCGACCACCTGACGCCGGCCTGCCTTCGAGTGCGTCGCCATCCGCGGGATCGGCCGAACCACCCGGGTCGGCGACAGCGCCGACCGCACCCCGCCCACCACGCACCGTGCCGCCTTCTCGACCGAATCGAGAGGGCGGCACTCGTTCGCGTGTCGACCGAGGTGCCGTCCAGCGGGTGTCGCGCCGTTCCTCCCCCGCCCGCCCCGAGCCTCCGTCACCTCGCGAAACCCCGCCTGGATACGTCCCGATTCCTCCCCCCGGAGAAGGAGAAGATCACCCGCGGATGGCCCTACAGGGTGATCGGCGAAGGGAAGGGCTCTGGCAGACTTGACCCATGGGGGGCAATCCGAGCCGAGAGACCATGCCGCCGTCGGGGCGACGGGTGACCGACGAAGCCGGACGGACAACCATGCAGTCAATCCCCACGAGGACCCGATTGCGCGCCTATCTGAGCACGCCGCGTCGGCCGCGATTCGTGGTCGAACTCGCGTTGATCGCGTTGAGCTACTGGGTGTACTCACTCATCCGCAACGCGGTGCCCGAGCGGGAACATCTCGCCGTGGACCGTGCCAGGCAACTGCTCGATCTCGAGAAGACGCTGCACATCGACATCGAGCACAGCGTCAACCACACCGTCGACGGCGTCACCTGGTTGATCGTGTCGATGAACTACTACTACGCGACACTGCACTTCGTGGTGACCATCGGCGTCCTGGTGTGGCTCTTCCACAGACATCCCGGCCGCTACCGGGCCGTGCGCACGGTGCTGTTCCTGACCACCGGCCTGGCGCTGTTCGGCTACTTCTTCTTCGCCCTGGCCCCACCGCGACTGCTGCCGGACGCGGGCTACATCGACACCGTCCTGGTCCACAACACGTGGGGCTCGATGGCGTCCGGAGACATGAAGAACGTCTCCAACCAGTACGCCGCGATGCCGTCGATGCACATCGGCTGGTCGACGTGGTGCGCGATGGCGATCGTGATGTTCGCGCGGCCGATGTGGGTCAAGGTCCTCGGGGCGCTGTACCCGATCGTCACCCTGCTGGTGATCGTGGCGACCGGCAACCACTTCGTGCTCGACGCGGTCGGCGGCTGGATCACCCTCGCCGCGGCGTTCGGCCTGCAGTGCCTGCTCAACGGGCGCTCCGCGTACCGCTTCCCGCAGTACCCGCCGAACGACCCGCGCGCCGCGACCGAGCCCGGGGATCGCTCCGCCGAGCCCGACCGCGTGCCGGTGGGTGCGGGCGGCCGGAGCCCGCACGACGATGACGACGACGACACCCGGCGCGAGCGGCCTCAGCGCGAGCCGGTCGAAGTCTCGTCCTCGCCGTAGAACACCCGCTCCACCACGACCCGGGCGAGCCGGGTCACCCGCCGGTACTCCTCGATCAGACTGCCGGTCTCGTCGGAGGGGTGCCCCAGCAGCCGGGCCACCCCGCCCAGCTCGCGCACATCGGTCGGGAAGCTGTCCGAGGACCGGCCGCGCACGATCATCACCGCGTTGCGCACCCGGGTGGCCTCGACCCACGCGTCGTCCAGGACCCGTGCGTCGTGCGCGTCGAGCAGTCCCGCGTCCCGGGCCGCCGCGAGCCCCTGCCGGGTGCCGGTCACCCGCAGCGCGGGCACCGCGTCCGCGTGCCGCAACTGCAACAGCTGGACCACCCATTCCACATCGGCCAGCCCGCCCCGCCCGAGCTTGGTGTGCAGGGTCGGGTCGGCGCCGCGGGGCAGCCGCTCGGACTCGATCCGGGCCTTCATCCGGCGGATCTCCCGCACCTGGGTGTCGTTGATCCCGCCCCGCGGGTGGCGCAGCGGATCGACCATCGCCAGGAACCGCCGACCCAGGTCGGCGTCCCCGGAGGTGAAGTCGGCGCGCAACAGCGCCTGGCTCTCCCACAGCTTCGACCAGCGCTCGTAGTAGGCCCGATAGGACGCCAGCGTGCGCACCAGCGGGCCCTGCCGCCCCTCGGGTCGCAGGTCGGCGTCGATCAACAGCGGCGGATCCGTGGACGGGATCTGCAACAGCCGGCGCACCTCGTTGCACACCCACCGCGCGGCCTTGGTCGCGGCCTCCTCCTCGGCTCCCTCGATCGGCTCGTGCACGAACATCACGTCCGCGTCGCTGCCGTAGCCCTGTTCGTAGCCGCCGAATCGACCCATCGCGATGATCGCGAGCCGGGTCGGGATCGGTCCCCGGGTGCGCTCGCACGCGTCTATCGCGGCCTGGAGCGCACCGGTCAGCGTCGCCGCGTTGACATCGGTGAGCGCCTTGCCCGTGGCGTCCGCGTCCAACCGGCCCAGCACGTCGGCCGCGACGATCCGGAACAACTCGCGGCGACGCACGCTGCGCGCCGCCTGCACCGCGCTCTCCGGTCCCGGCGCACGCCCCACCGCAGCCAGGATCTCGGTCTCCAGCGCCGCCCGCGAGCGCGGCCGCAGCCCGTCCACGTCGCCCAGCAGCGCCACCGCCTCGGGCGCCCGCAACAGCAGATCCGGGGCCAACCGCCCGGACGCGAGCACCCTGGCCATGTACTCGGCCGCCGCTCCCGACGAGCCCGCCCCCGAGTCGCGCAGCAACCGCAGATACCAGTGCGTGTTGCCGAGCGCGTCGGAGACCTGCCGAAAGGCGAGCAGGCCGGCGTCGGGGTCCGCCGAGTCGGCGAACCAGCTCAGCATCACCGGCAACAGCGTGCGCTGGATGGAGGCACGCCGGCTGACCCCGGACGCGAGCGCCTCCAGGTGACGCAGCGCGGCCGCCGGGTCGGCGTACCCCAGTGCCTCGAAACGGGCCCGCGCGGCCTCCGGGGTCAGCCGCTGCTCACCCGCCTTGAGCCGGGCCACCGCGTCCAGGAGCGGCCGATAGAACAACTTCTCGTGCAGTCGGCGCACCTCCACCGTCTGCTGCTTCCAGGCCCTCTCCAACTCGCCCACCGGATTCGAGCGCATGCCCATCGAGCGGCCGATCCGGCGCAGTTCGCCCGGATCGGTCGGCATCAGGTGGGTACGGCGCAGCCGGAAGAGCTGGATCCGGTGCTCCAACGTGCGCAGGAAGCGGTAGGCGGCGTCCAGCGCGGCGCCGTCGTCGCGCCCCACGTAGCCGGCCGCGGACAGCGCGGCGAGCGCGTCCAGGGTGGAGCCGCTGCGCAGCGCCGGGTCGGACTTGCCGTGCACCAACTGGAGGAGTTGCACCGCGAACTCGATGTCGCGCAGACCGCCGGGGCCGAGCTTGACCTCGCGCTCCACCTCTCGCGCGGGGATGCTGTCCACCACTCGGCGACGCATCGCCTGCACGTCGGCGACGAAGTTCTCCCGGCGGGCGGCGGTCCACACGAGCGGGGACACGCTGTCCAGGTACCTGCGGCCCAGCGCCGAGTCGCCGGCCACCGGGCGGGCCTTGAGCAGGGCCTGGAACTCCCAGGTCTTGGCCCAGCGTTCGTAGTAGGCCAGGTGGCTGGCCAGCGTGCGGGTGAGCGGGCCGTTGCGGCCCTCCGGGCGCAGGTTGGCGTCCACCTCCCAGATCGAGCCCTCCACGGTGGTCGCCGAGCAGGCCCGCATCAGCGCGCCGGCCAGCCGATTGGCCGCGGCGACCGCGACGCCCTCGGGCACACCGGGGGGTGCCTCGGCGACGAAGACCACGTCCACGTCGCTGATGTAGTTGAGTTCGCGTCCGCCGCACTTGCCCATGCCGATCACCGCGAGCCGGCACTGTTCGGCCTCGACCGGGTGCTCGCGCCGGACCAGGTCGAGCGCGGCGTCCAGGGTGGCGCCGGCCAGGTCGGCGAGTTCGGTGGCGACGGTCGGCTCGTCGACGCTGCCGCACACGTCGCGCGCGGCGATCGAGATCAGGCAGCGCCGATAGCCGATCCGCAGCGCGTCCAGCGCCGGGTCGCCGCGCAGGCCGGCGGTGGCGGTGGTGAGCACGGCGTGGAAGTAGGCGGGCGTGGGCCGGGCGTCCTGGACGTCGTAGGTGACCAGCGTGCGCCAGTCGTCGGGGTGGCGCGCGAGGTGGTCGCCCAGTGCCGCGCTCACACCCAGGACGCCCAGTATCCGGTCCCGGAAGGGCTTCGCCGAGGCGAGCGTGGACAACAGGACGGAGCGGTCGGCGGCGGCCTCGGCGAGCCGGACCAGGCCCAGCAGCGCGAGGTCGGGGTCGGCGGTGGCGGCGAGCGCGTCCAGGAAGAGCGAGTCGTCCCCGGCGCCGAGCAGTGCCGGATCGCGCAGATTACGCGCGGCGGCCGCGGTGTCCGTGAAGCCGAGCCGGACCAGCCGCCCGTCGGTGGCCGCCGGTTCGCGAGGCTGATCCACAGAGGTCACCGGCCGAGCGTATCCGGTGAAACGGCTGATCGATCAAGAACGGAACTGGGAATGTGGACGCGCCGCACGGGGCTCGCCGAGCCCCCCGACCGCGGCGAACTTGAATGCGGCGCGCCCTCGCCCGGTGGCGGATGTCAGTTCCACTCTGCGAGCCGTCCGTCCCACGGCCCGAAGAGGCCTCCGTAGCGACGAGCTGCCATACGCCACCGTACGGAACGTCACCCTACGTTAGCGTAGGTGCCATGCGCAACGGTGTTCCCTCGGAGAGGGTTCAATCAGACGACGAACCGGAACGGCCCGCTCGCCCCGGCCGCCGCACCCTCAGCCGAGAGGACTGGGCTCGGGCGGCCCTGGAGGCGATGCGAGAGGGCGGCCTGGGCGCGGTCGCGGTGGAACCCCTCGCGGAAAGCCTCGGCACCACCAAGGGCAGCTTCTACTGGCACTTCAAGGACCGCGACTCACTCATCCAGGCCGCCCTGGAGCGCTGGGTGGCCGAGTCCGAGGAGCTGATGGCCGCAGCCGAACGCATCGAGGATCCGGTCGAACGCGGCCGCCGACTCACCGAGTACGCGTTCACCGCGCCCAGCGGCGCGGACATCACCACCACACTGCTGATCCACGCCCAGCACCCGGTGGTGGGCCCGATCCTGGAACAGGTCACCCGCCGCCGCCTGGAGTTCGGCGCCCGCCTCACCGAGGAACTCGGCCTGCCCGCCGACGCGGCCTACCGCCACGCGCTGACCGCGCTGACGATGACGGTCGGCATCGCGTTGATCCGCCGGGGCGCCCCGCAACTGCTGCCCCAGGGCGAGGACAAGGACGCCTATGTCCGCTACATCCTGGAACTGCTCGGACCGCCGATGACCTGACCCCGCAGCGCCGCACCGACGACGAACGGCCCGACCCCGCACCGGGGTCGGGCCGTTCGCGTCGTGCTCGGACACGGGCCGCGGGTGCGCTCAGAGCACCGGCAGGTATCGCTTCAGCTCGAAGGGAGTCACCTGCTGCCGGTACTCCTCCCATTCGTGCCGCTTGTTGCGCAGGAAGAACTCGAAGACGTGCTCGCCGAGGATCTCCGGCAGCAGTTCGCTGCGCTCCATCAGCGCGATCGCCTCGGCCAGGTTCTGCGGCAGCGGCGCGATGCCCAGCGCTCGGCGCTCGGCGTCGGTCAGCGCCCACACGTCGTCCTCGGCGCCGGCGGGCAGTTCGTAGCCCTCCTCGACGCCCTTGAGCCCGGCGCCGAGCAGCACGGCGTAGGCCAGGTAGGGGTTGCACGCCGAGTCGATCTGGCGCACCTCGATCCGGGTGGACTGCCCCTTGGTGGGCTTGTACATCGGCACCCGTACCAGCGCGGAGCGGTTGTTGTGCCCCCAGCAGATGTACGAGGGGGCCTCGCCGCCCATGCCCGCGGTGCGCGCCGACGCGCCCCACAGCCGCTTGTACGAGTTGACCCACTGGTTCGTGATCGCGGCCATCTCGCCCGCGTGCATGAGCAGGCCCGCGATGAACGAGCGGCCGACCTTGGAGAGCTGGTACTCGGCACCGGCCTCGTAGAACGCGTTGCGGTCGCCCTCGAACAGGGACAGGTGGGTGTGCATGCCCGAGCCCGGGTGCTCGGAGAACGGCTTGGGCATGAAGGACGCGTGCACGCCCTGCTCCAGCGCGACCTCCTTGACCACCAGGCGGAAGGTCATGATGTTGTCCGCCGTGCTCAGCGCGTCCGCGTAGCGCAGGTCGATCTCCTGCTGACCCGGCGCGCCCTCGTGGTGACTGAACTCGACCGAGATGCCCATGTTCTCGAGCATCGTGATCGCCTGCCGGCGGAAGTCCTGGCCGACCGGCTGCGGGGTGTGGTCGAAGTAGCCGCTGTGGTCCACCGGGGTCGGCGGGCGCCCGTCGACCGGCTTCTCCTTGAACAGGAAGAACTCGATCTCGGGGTGCGTGTAGAAGGTGAAGCCCTTCTCCGACGCCCGCTCCAGGGTGCGCTTGAGCACGTAGCGCGGGTCCGCGAAGGACGGCGAGCCGTCGGGCATCAGGATGTCGCAGAACATCCGCGCGGTGCCGGGCGCCTCGGCCCGCCACGGCAGGATCTGGAACGTGGCCGGATCGGGCTTCGCCAACATGTCGGATTCGTGCACGCGCGCGAATCCCTCGATCGCCGAGCCGTCGAACCCGATGCCTTCCGCGAAGGCCTGCTCCAGTTCGGCCGGAGCCACCGCGACCGACTTCAGGAAGCCGAGCACGTCGGTGAACCACAGCCGCACGAACCGGATGTCGCGCTCCTCCAGGGTGCGGAGCACGAACTCCTGCTGCTTATCCATAATTCCCTATCCTTGCAGGTCGGACGGCCTGTGAGCGATCGGCAGGGGCACTGCGGGGCACACGAGTATCCCGCTCCAGGGTTTCCGGCACATTACGTACCCTTTGCGTTGCACTCCTGCTCGCGCACGGGTACCGCCGTGCTCGCGTGACTCCCGTGGTCCTGTACCCCGAGAACCGCTCCATGGGCGACCTGCGGGATACCTTCTTCGCGCGGCATCGCACCCTCCGGGGATCCCGTCGGGCGAGCCGTCGGGGCCCGGTGGTGAACTGTGCCCAGGGTATCGCCCGAGTGCTTTGCCGCCGAGCCCCGGGCCTGCTCGAACAAACGGCTTTCGTCCGCCGTTCGCCTGCGGTTTTCCGGCCGGCCCGACAGCCGCCACCGCCCCCGCGAGCGGGTCCGCGCGGCGCCGCGCCGACACTCGCACACTATTCGTCACTTTGACGTCAAGAGCCGGGTACATTGAATCGGGTGACCCGGATTCGCATCGCCCTCAGCCAGATCAACCCCACGGTCGGCGACCTCGACGGCAACGCCGAACTGATCCTCGGCCGCACCCGGGCGGCCGCCGACCGCGGCGCGTCGCTCGTGGCCTTCCCGGAGATGGCACTCACCGGTTACCCCGTCGAGGACCTGGCCCTGCGCTCGTCCTTCGTACAGGCGTCCCGACTCGCGCTGGAGGCGCTCGCGGCCCGGCTGGCCGCCGAGGGGCTCGGCGAGGTCGCGGTCGTGGTGGGCCATCTGGACCGGTGCGGCGTGTCCACACCGCGGTTGGGCCGCCCGGCCGGCGCCCCGCAGAACGCGGTCGCGGTACTGCACGGCGGCAGGATCGTGGCCCACTCGGCCAAGCACCACCTGCCCAACTACGGCGTCTTCGACGAGTATCGCTACTTCGTCCCGGGTGATCGGCTCCTGGTCACCCGGGTCGGCGGGGTCGACATCGCGATCGTGGTCTGCGAGGACCTGTGGCAGGAGGGTGGCCCGGTGGCCGCCGCGCGCGCCGCGCGGGTGGGCCTGCTGCTGTCGATCAACGCGTCGCCGTACGAGGTCAGCAAGGACGATTCGCGCCTGGAACTGGTCCGCCGCCGCGCCCGCGAGGCCGACTGCGTGCTCGCCTACGTCAACGCCTTCGGCGGCCAGGACGAGTTGGTCTTCGACGGCGACTCGCTGATCGTGGACGCCGAGGGGCGGGTGCTCTCGCGCGCGGCGCAGTTTCGCGAGGAGTTGCTGATCGCCGACCTGGACCTGCCAGAGCGCACCGTCGACGACAGCGTGTACGGCGCGGGCGACGTGGTGGCCGACGGCCTGACCATCCGGCAGGTGATCGTCACCGAGCGCGCCGCGCCGGTGCCCGCGCCCGCCGCCGGGCCCTCGATCGCGCCCGCCCTGTCGGACGACGCGCAGATCTATGGCGCGCTGGTCCTCGGGCTGCGCGACTACGTGGCCAAGAACGGGTTCGAGTCGGTGCTGCTGGGCCTGTCCGGCGGGATCGACTCGGCCCTGGTCGCGGCGATCGCGGCGGACGCGGTGGGCGGGGCCAACGTGTACGGCGTCTCGATGCCGAGCAGTTACTCCTCCGAGCACTCCAAGGACGACGCGGCCGACACCGCGGAGCGGATCGGGCTCGACTATCGCCAGGTGCCGATCGCGCCGATGGTGGACGCCTACCTGGGTGCGCTCGGGCTGACCGGCCTGGCCGAGGAGAACCTTCAGGCCCGGGTGCGCGGCACCACCTTGATGGGCCTGTCCAACCAGGAGGGTCACCTGGTCCTGGCCACCGGCAACAAAAGCGAGCTGGCCTGCGGATACTCCACGCTGTACGGCGACGCGGTGGGTGGTTTCGCGCCGATCAAGGACGTGCCCAAGACGGCGGTGTGGCGCCTGTCGCGCTGGCGCAACGCGGAGGCCGAACGGCGCGGCGAAGTGGCGCCGATCCCGGAGAACTCGATCACCAAGCCGCCGAGCGCCGAGCTGCGCCCGGGCCAGGTCGACACCGACTCGCTGCCGCCGTACGAGATACTCGACGACGTCCTGGACGACTACGTCGAGCGGGACATCGGTCGCGACGCGATCGTGGCCGCGGGCTTCGAGCCGGCGATGGTGGACCGCATCCTCAAGCTGGTGGACACCGCCGAGTACAAGCGTCGGCAGTACCCGCCGGGCACCAAGATCTCGCTCAAGGCGTTCGGCCGGGACCGGCGGCTGCCGATCACCAACCGGTGGCGCGAGGGCGGCTGAACACGGCCGGGACCGGGCGGGCGGACCCACACCGGACACACGAAAGGGCCCGACCGACGGTCGGGCCCTTCGCGCGTCGGCTCAGCTCAGTCGCAGGTCCGCCAGGACCGGCATGTGATCGCTGGGCGTGCTGCCCAGCACCTCGGCGTCCGCGGCGGCCATCCCGCGGTACATGATGTGGTCGATCGCGGCCATCGGGAACGACTCGGGCCAGGTGAAGCCCATCCCGGTGCCCGCCGCGTCCTGCGCGTCCCGCAGGTAGCGGGTGACCGGCCGCAGCGCGCGGTCGTCGGTGGTCCCGTTCAGGTCACCGGCCAGCACCACGTGCGGCGCCGTCTCGACCGCGAGCGCCTGGGCCAGTCGGCCGATCGTGTGGTTGCGCTCGCCGACCGTGAAGCCGCTCGGGCCGAACCGCACCGACGCCAGGTGCACGGCGTAGAACGCGACGTCGCCCTTGGGCGTCTTGATCATCGTGCGCAGAGCACGGGTGAAGCCCATCCCGACGTCGACCGCCTCGGCCTTGCTCATCGGGAAGTCGGCCGTGGTCCACACCGCGACCGTGCCTTCGTGCTGCACGTTCGGGTACCGGTCCTTGAGCACCGTGTTGTACAGCTTCCAGGCGCCCTCGGGCAGTTCCTCCAGCGCGATCACGTCCGCGTTCGCGCCCAGCAGCGAGCGGGCGGTGCGGGCCGGGTCCGGGTTGCCCGCGTTCACGTTGTGGCTGACCACCCGCAGGTCGTGCGGGCCCCCGCCGCGACCGGGCATGAAGAAGCCGCCGAACATGGTCACCCACACCAGGATCGGCAGCATGGTCGCGGCGACCGCGGTCCACGAGCGACGGATCGCCGCGCAGACCAGCAGCACCGGGACGACCAAACCCGCCCAGGGCAGGAAGGTCTCCACGAAGCTGCCCCAGTTGCCCGGCGTGTTGGGCACCAGTCGATGGAACGCGAGCGGGAGGGCGGCCAGCACCGCGAACACCGCGATGATCCGGCCGCGACGCCACGGCGGGGTGCGCCAGATGCGGACGGCGTCCTCCCGGATCCGCTGCCACGACCATCGTGACCCGCGCCGCGGACTCCCGTCGCCGGCCGGTTGCGGCTCGGCTCCGGTGTCCGTCGTGGTGGGCCACGTCATGCTGCCTCCTGAAGTCCCAGGTTCGAGTCCCGACTGTGTCCGCGTCAACGTACGAACAAAACGTCGCCTACGTCGAAACGGACGCCGGAAAGCGGCCGATAGGTTCCCTATGGGCTCAGGAGCGAGCGCGAATCCCGCCGAGCAGCGCGTCCGCGATCTGCCCCGGCAGCTCCGGCTCCAGGCTT
The DNA here is from genome assembly GCF_000372745.1 of Embleya scabrispora DSM 41855. Classification (GTDB taxonomy): domain Bacteria; phylum Actinomycetota; class Actinomycetes; order Streptomycetales; family Streptomycetaceae; genus Embleya; species Embleya scabrispora. Next base: position 205,100 of record NZ_KB889675.1, read on the forward strand.
GCGTTCTCCCGTACGAGCTTGCGCACCAGTATGGGCCCCGTGACCAGGTCCATCAGGACCTCCATCGGCAGGTCGGCCCGCAGCTCGCCGGAATCCACCCCGCGCTGCAACAGGCCGCGCAGGATCGCCCGACGCTTCTCCACCACCACCTCGTGATAACGCCGGTACAGCTCGGGATGGCTGCGCATCTCGCCCGTGAGCATCCCCATCAGTCCGTCGCCGCGCTTGTCGACGGCCTGCAGGCGCATGTGCTCCAGGACCAGCACCAGGTCCTCGCGCAACGACCGGCCCTTGAGCACCGCCGGTATCGCCTCGGCGGCCTCCACCGCCGCGACGATCAACGCCTCCTTGCCGGGCCAGCGGCGATAGATGGTGGCCTTGCCCACCCCCGCCTCCTGGGCCACCGCCTCGACGGAGATGGCGGCGATGCTGCGGTGCTCGTCGAGCAGGCGCAGCGTCGCGTGCAGGATCGCCCGTTCGGCTTCCTCGCTGCGCGGCCGGCCCCGGCGCGGCTTGTCCGCCGCGCCGGGGTCGGCCTTCGGGTCGACCGAGGATTCGGCCGGGGTGGTGATCAGGGGATCGACCGGGGATTCGGCCGCTGATGCGGATGTCGCTGGCTGCATGTCAGACCTTCGCGGAGCGCTGTTCCTCTGCGGACGTTTCGACTCGATCCGCTTCGGGGGCAGTCTGCCCGGCCTCGCGGCGCGGCATCCACAGGAACACCACGACCGCACCGATCAGACCCACGACGGCGGATCCGATGGAGGCCGCGTGCATGGCCTCGATGAAACCGTCCTTGGCCGGGTCCACGAGCGCCGCGCCCTTGTCGCCGAGTCGACCGGCCACCGCGAGCGTGGCCTCGACCGAGTCGCCGGCCGGGCCCTTGGGCACGTTCGGCGGGAGCTTGTCCAGGTCGTCGGAGATCCGGTCCCGGTAGACCGAGGACAACACCGAGCCCAGGATCGCCACGCCGAGCGCGCCGCCGACCTGACGCACCGTGTTGCTGACCGCGGAGCCGGCGCCGGCCTTCTCGCGCGGCAGCGAGGACATGATCGAGTTGGTGGCCGGTGGCATCACGTGGGCCATGCCCGCGCCCTGGAAGAAGAACACCACGCACAGGATCCAGATCGGCGAGGTGCGATCCATCCACAGGAAGGACAGGAAGCTCAGGCCGACCACGAGCATGCCGCCGGTGGTGACCGCGCGCACGCCGAACCGCTTGACCATCACCGAGCTGCGCGCCGAGAACATCAGCTGCGCGATCGCCAGCGGGAGCAGCAGCAGACCGGTCTGCAGCGGGGTGTAGCCGCGCACGCTCTGCAGGTAGAAGGCCATGAAGAAGGTCACGCCCATGAGAGCGAAGAACACCAGGCCGATCGCGCCGGCCGCGGCGGAGAAGGCCGGGTCGCGGAAGAACTTGACGTCCAGGGCCGGGTGATCGCTGCGCTTTTCGAACCACACGAAGAAGCCGAGGATCAGCAGGCCGAGCACGATGGTGCCGAGCACCTCGACGCTGCCCCAGCCGGCGTCGCCGCCGCGGATGATGCCGTAGACCAGCGAGACCAGACCCGCGATGGACAACGCCACCCCGATCGGGTCGAGCCGGCCGGGCTTGGGATCGCGCGAGTCCGGCACCAGGAGCAGCATCGCGACGATGCCGACCAGCACGATCGGGACGTTGATCAGGAAGACCGAGCCCCACCAGAAGTGGTCGAGCAGCACGCCACCGGTGATCGGGCCGATCGCGATCGCCAGACCGACCGCGCCGGACCAGATGCCGATCGCCTTGGGCCGCTCCTGCGGCTCGAACACATTGCTGATGATGGACAGCGTGGCCGGCATCACGAACGCGCCGCCGAAGCCCATCACCGCGCGGGCGGCGATCAGTTGCCCGGGGTTTTGCGAGTAGGCGGAGAGCAGCGACGCGAGGCCGAAGATCACCATGCCGAACAGCAGGGTGCGCTTGCGGCCGAAGCGGTCACCCAGGATGCCGGCGGTGAACAGCAGGCCGGCGAACACCAGGGTGTAGGAGTTGATCGCCCACTGGAGTTCGCTCTGGGTGGCGCCCAGGCCCTTCTCCGGGTCGGCGATCGTCTTGATCGCGACGTTGAGGATCGAGTTGTCGAGGACGACGACCAACAGGCTGATCACCAGGACGCCGAGGATGGCCCAGCGACGGCGATGTATGTGCTCGTCGACCGTGCGCGCGGGGGGAAGGTTCGCTGAAGTCACGGGTGTGGCTCGATTCATCGGACACGTGGGACTTGTATGGGTTGCCTCACAGGCTAGGGCCACTTTACGAAACGAGACCGTCTCGTATTGCAAAGCCTCGGCAAATGCCGGCCCTGGTGATCGCTCGGAATCCGGCGCTCGGCTCCCCTGTTGTCCTGTTACGGCGCGTGTCACCATGGCGTTGTCCGGGGACGCCGTCCGAGCGCCTCGAGTCGGGAGAACACCATGACCAGCAACAACTCCGCGCCGTCCACTGCCGCTTCCGCTTCCGCCGAGGGTCCGGGGCTGACCCTGTACGGCGGCGAGGGCACCGGGCGCCGGGTCACCGTGCGCGACCTGGCCCGCGCGAAGCGAGCGGGCGAGCGCTGGCCGATGCTCACCGCGTACGACGCGATGATCGCCTCCGTGTTCGACGACGCGGGCATCCCGGTGCTCCTGGTCGGCGACTCGGCCGGCAACAACCATCTCGGCTACGAGAACACCGTGCCGGTCACCCTGGACCAGTTGGTGATGCTCACCGGCGCGGTCGTGCGCGGCACCAAGCGTGCGCTGGTCGTGGCCGACCTTCCGTTCGGCTCGTATCAGGAATCTCCCGAGCAGGCCCTGCGCAGCGGTGTGCGGCTGCTCAAGGAGGCCGGCGCCGGCGCGGTCAAGCTGGAGGGCGGACAACGCTCCGCGCGTCAGGTCGAGGCGCTGGTCGCCGCGGGTGTGCCGGTGATGGCCCACCTCGGCCTCACCCCGCAGTCGGTGCACGCCTTCGGTGGCTACCGGGTGCAGGGCCGGGACGCGGAGAGCGCCGAGCAGTTGATCGCGGACGCCAAGACGATGCAGGCCGCGGGCGCGTTCGCGGTGGTCCTGGAGTGTGTGCCCGAGGAGTTGGCCGCACGGGTGACCGACCTGCTGGAGATACCCACCGTCGGCATCGGCGCGGGCGTGCGGTGTGACGCCCAGGTGCTGGTGTGGACCGACATGGCGGGCATGACCACCGGCCACACGGCCAAGTTCGTCAAGCAGTACGTCGACCTGCGTGCCGCCCTCGGCGACGCGGCGAAGGCGTTCGCGGGCGAAGTGGTCGGCGGGGTCTACCCGGGTCCGGAGCACACGTTCCACTGAGTGCCCCGAAGGGCCGTACGATCGAACGGCCGTACGGCCCTTTCCCGCACCTGGAGCAGTTCGTGTCGCACCCCTACGGAGACTACGGTCGCCGCCCCGCGGCCGGCTCGCTGCGCCACGTGCGGCCGAGTCCGATCTTCCTCGCGATCGTCGCGGTCTGCGCCGCCTCGACCTGGTACACGTGGCACGACGACGGCACCTCGGAGTCGGCCACCCGTACCGGGGTCTTCCTGCTGGTGATGTCGGGCTGGTTGGTGTCGCTGTGCCTGCACGAGTTCGCGCACGCGTTCGCCGCGCTGCGCTCGGGTGACGAGAGCGTGGTGGGCAAGGGCTACCTGACCCTGGATCCGCTCAAGTACAGCGATCCGCTGCTGTCCTTCATCCTGCCGACCATCTTCGTGCTGCTCGGCGGCATCCCGCTCAGCGGCGGCGCGGTCTATCTGGACCGCTCGGCGATCCGCGGCCGGGTCCGCAACAGCCTGGTCTCGGCGGTCGGACCGCTGACCAACGCGGTGCTGGCGATCGCCCTCGCGCTGCTGCTGTCCTCCGGGGCGGTGGACGGCGCGAGTCCGACCTTCACCGCCGCGTTCTCGTTCCTGATCCAGCTCCAGGTGATCGCGGCGGTGCTCAACCTGCTGCCGGTGCCCGGCCTGGACGGCTACGGGGTGATCGAGCCCTGGCTGCCCTACGACTTCCGCCGGGCGATCGCGCCGTACGCGCCCTACGCGATCCTGTTCCTGTTCGCGCTGCTGTGGTCGCCTTCGGTCAACGGCTGGTTCTACGACGTGATCGACCACATCACCGACGCGCTGGACGTGTCGCCGTTCCTGGCGAGCGACGGCTACCGGCTGTTCCGCTTCTGGTCCTGAGGATCCGCGCGGCGCCGCCCGTCCCGGGCGCGTCGCCACATCCGGGTGAGCGGACCCGGGCCGCGCGCGGCCCGGGTCTCGTCCGGCGTCAGGCGGTGCTCCGGGATCTCGTAGCGGTGCAGATAGCTGCCCACGAATGCCTGCCCGGTGGCCGCGATCGGGATCGCGATCAGCGCGCCCACCGCGCCCAGCAGCGCGGCGCCGGCGATCACCGCGCCGAACGCGACCGCCGGATGGATCTCCACCGTGCGCGCGGTGATCCGCGGATGCAGCAGGTAGTTCTCGAACTGCTGGTAGGCGGTGGCGAACAGCACCACCCACACCGCGGTCAACGGGTTCACCGTCAGCGCGATCAGCGCGGGCAGCACGATCGCGATGTAGGTGCCCACGGTCGGCACGAACTGCGAGATCAGCCCGACCCACAGCGCGAGCGGGACCGCGTACGGCAGGTCGAGCACCAGGAAGGCGACGTAGTGCGCGAAGGCCGAGATCAGCGCCAGCGCGGCGCGCGAGTACAGATAGCCGCCGGTCTTGTCGATCGCGATCTCCCACCCGCGCAGCACCTCGGCCTGCCGCTCCGGCGGCAGCAGCGAGCACACCGCGCGGCGCATCCGCGGGCCCTCGGCGGTGAAGTAGAAGGTGAACAGCGCGATGGTGAACAACTCGAACAGACCCGCCACGATCGTGGCGGACAGGCCCAGCGCGTTGTTCGCGACCCGCTCGGCGTAGCCCTGGACGGTGCCGGAGTCCTTGAAGACGTTGCCCTGGATCTTTTCCACGGTCAGATCGGTACCGAACGTGCGATTGATCCACGCGACCAGGTTGTCGAGGTAGTCGGGCAGGTGGTGTGCGAACGCGACCACCTGGTCCACCAGCAGCGAGCCCACCACGGCCAGGAAGCCCGCGCAGGCCAGGAAGACCACCAGGAACGCGAGGCCGGTGGCCGCCCCGCGCCGCATCCCGCGCCTGGCCAACCGGTCCACGGCCGGTTCGAAGGCCAGCGCGAGGAAGAACGCCAGCAGCAGGTCGATCAGCAGCGAGCGCAGGTGGGCCAGCGTCCAGCCGAGCAGGCGAAAGCCCGCGATCATCGCCAGGATCGTGAACACGGCCCGCGGCAACCACGACGGCATGCGATCGCGCGAGGCCACCCGCGCGGCGGGCGTGTCCGGTGTGGTCACATGGGCTCCCTGTGCTCTCCCGCACCACGGTGTCGCGATGCATGTCGAATGACAGGAAGAGACTAGAGCGTCACGCTATGTCCATTTGGGCACGTCGGCGCCGTGCCCGGGTGCCGGCCCGGTCGCGGGGTCGGTCGGGTCGCGGGGTCGGTCGGGTCAGGCCCGCTTGGTCGCCGGCACGTCCATCGAGGCGCACACGCCGCGCCAGACGTCCTTGGCCTCGATGCCCGCGGCCAACGCCTCGTGCACGGTGCGCCCGCCCAGCTCGGACATCACGTGGTCGCGGGCGAAGGACTCGGCGTACGAGTCGCCGAAGTGGGCGCGCATGCGTCGCCAGAAGTCGGTGAGTCCCATGCGACCAGTATCCCGGTAGCGCCGGCTCCCCCGGTCGCCCGCTCGTCGCCCGACCCGAATGTCGGAGCCACGCGGCACCATGGGGAGTTATGCCACACGACGACCCCGCTTCGGTTCTGGCCGGCTTCTCCCTCGCCACCCGGGAGTGGTTCACCGGCGCCTTCCACGCGCCGACCCGGGCCCAGGAGGGCGCCTGGCGGGCCATCGCCGAGGGCAAGGACGCGCTGGTGGTCGCGCCCACGGGGTCCGGCAAGACGCTCGCCGCGTTTTTGTCCGCGCTGGACCGGCTCGCCGCCGAACCGGTGCCGGCCGATCCGCGCCGGCGCTGTCGGGTGTTGTACATCTCACCGCTCAAGGCGCTCGCGGTCGACGTCGAGCGCAACCTGCGCAGCCCGCTCACCGGCATCCGGCAGGCGTCCGTGCGCCTGGGCCTGCCCGAGCCGGAGGTCACCGTGGGCGTGCGCTCCGGCGACACCCCGGCGGCCGATCGACGCCGCTTCGCCACGAAGCCGCCGGACATCCTGATCACCACGCCCGAGTCGCTGTTCCTGATCCTCACCTCGCAGGCCCGCGAGGCGCTGCGCGGGGTGGACACGGTGATCGTGGACGAGGTGCACGCGGTCGCCGGCACCAAGCGCGGCGCGCACCTGGCCCTGAGCCTGGAGCGGCTGGACGAGCTCCTGGAGCGCCCCGCCCGCCGGATCGGCCTGTCCGCGACCGTGCGCCCGGTCGAGGAGGTGGCCCGCTGGATGCGCTCGACCGGCGACGTGCACGTGGTCCAGCCGCCGGCCACCAAGACGTTCGAGCTCTCGGTCGTGGTCCCGGTCGAGGACATGGGCGAACTCGGCTCCGGCAGCGGCGACTTCGACGAGGCCGGCAACGAGCGCAAGACCTCGGTGTGGCCGCACGTCGAGGAACGCATCGTCGACCTGATCCAGGCCCACCGCTCGACCATCGTGTTCGCCAACTCGCGGCGCCTGGCCGAGCGGCTGTGCGGCCGGTTGAACGAGATCGCCTACGAGCGGGCCACCGGCGAGGAACTGCCCAAGGACTCGTCACCGGCCGAGATGATGGCCCAGGCGGGCAGCAACCGGGGCGCGCCCGCGCTGCTCGCGCGCGCCCACCACGGCTCGGTGTCCAAGGAGCAGCGGGCCCAGGTGGAGGAGGACCTCAAGGCGGGTCGCCTGCCCGCCGTGGTGGCCACCTCCAGCCTGGAGCTGGGCATCGACATGGGCGCGGTGGATCTGGTCGTGCAGGTCGAGTCGCCACCCTCGGTGGCCTCCGGCCTGCAGCGGGTGGGCCGGGCCGGGCACCAGGTGGGCGCGATCTCGCGAGGCGTGATCTTCCCCAAGTTCCGCGGTGACCTGGTGCAGACCGCGGTGGTCACCGAGCGCATGCGCGAGGGCGCGATCGAGTCGGTGCGCGGGCCGCGCAACCCGCTGGACGTGCTCGCCCAGCAGATCGTCTCGATGGTGTCGATCGAGGACCGCGACGTGGACGCGCTGCTCGCGCTGATCCGCCGGGCCGCGCCGTTCACCGCCCTGCCCGCGTCGGCCTACGAGGCGACCCTGGACATGCTCGCCGGCCGCTACCCCTCGGACGCGTTCGCCGAGCTGCGTCCGCGAATCGTGTGGGACCGGGTCGCCGGCGTGCTCTCCGCCCGCCCGGGCGCCCAGCGGCTCGCGGTCACCTCCGGCGGCACCATCCCCGACCGCGGCCTGTTCGGCGTGTTCCTGGTCGCCGGCGACGCGAAGTCGCGGGTCGGTGAGCTGGACGAGGAGATGGTCTACGAATCGCGCGTGGGCGACGTGTTCACGCTGGGCACCTCGTCGTGGCGGATCGAGGACATCACCCACGACAAGGTGCTCGTCTCGCCCGCCCCCGGGGTGCCCGGCAAGCTGCCGTTCTGGCACGGCGACGCGCTGGGGCGGCCGGTGGAACTGGGCCGGGCGCTCGGCGCGTTCGTCCGCGAGGTGGGCGCGCTGCCGGCGGAGCGGGCACGGGAGCGGGTGTCCGCCGCGGGTCTGGATCCGTGGGCGGTGGACAACCTGCTGGGCTACCTGGGCGAGCAGCGTGAGGCGTGCGGCCACATCCCGGACGACCGCACCATCGTGGTCGAGCGATTCCGCGACGAACTGGGCGACTGGCGGGTGGTGGTGCACTCGCCGTTCGGCGCGCAGGTGCACGCGCCGTGGGCACTGGCCATCTCGGCCCGACTGCGCGAGCGCACCGGTCTGGATGTGCAGACCATGCACGGCGACGACGGGATCGTGTTGCGGTTGCCGGACTCGGGCCTGCCTTTCGGTGACCAGCCGTTCGGTGAGGCACCCGACGACCTCGCGGCCGGTGCGCTGCCGCCGGACTTCGCGGTGTTCGAGGAAGCCGAGGTGGAACCGCTGGTGACCGCCGAGGTGGGCGGCTCGGCGCTGTTCGCGTCCCGCTTCCGCGAGTGCGCGGCCCGGGCGCTGCTGTTGCCGCGCCGGATGCCGGGCCGCCGCACCCCGCTGTGGCAGCAGCGCCAACGCTCGGCCCAACTGCTCGCGGTGGCCAGTGAGTACGGCTCGTTCCCGATCGTCCTGGAGACGATGCGCGAGTGCCTGCAGGACGTGTTCGACGTGCCCGGGTTGACCGGCCTGATGCGCGACATCGCCACCCGCGCGGTGCGCATCGTCGAGGTCACCACGACCGAGCCGTCGCCGTTCGCCCGCTCGCTGCTGTTCGGCTATGTCGCGCAGTTCATGTACGAGGGCGACTCGCCGCTCGCGGAACGGCGTGCGGCGGCGCTCGCGCTGGACTCGCGGCTGTTGGCCGAGCTGCTCGGCCAGGCCGAATTGCGCGAACTGCTCGACCCGGAGGTACTGGCGCGCACCGAGGCGGAGTTGCAGCGGCTCGCCGAGGACCGCCGGGTGCGCGACGCCGAGGGGGTCGCGGACCTGTTGCGGCTGCTCGGGCCGCTGACCACGGCCGAGGTCGCGGCACGCGCCACGGAGGCGTTCGAGACCGGTTGGCTGACCGGCCTGGAGAACTCCCGCCGGGTGATCCGGGTGCGGATCGCGGGCGAGGAGCGCTGGGCGGGCATCGAGGACGCGGGCCGGCTGCGCGACGCGCTGGGCACTCCCCTGCCGGTCGGCGTGCCCGAGGCGTTCACCGAGCCGGTCAAGGACCCGCTCGGCGATCTGCTGGCCCGACACGCGCGCACGCACGGGCCGTTCCGGGCGGGCGAGGCCGCCGCGCGCTTCGGCCTGGGCGTCGCGGTGACCACGGGCACGCTGGAGCGGCTGGCCGCGGGCGGACAGGTGGTCTCCGGCGAGTTCCGCCCGGGCGGCTCCGGGCTGGAGTGGTGCGGCGCGGAGGTGCTGCGGATGTTGCGCCGGCGCTCGCTGGCGGCGCTGCGGCACGAGGTGGAACCGGTCCCGCCGGTCGCGCTGGCCCGGTTCCTGACCGTGTGGCAGGGCGTGGGCGCGAGCGGGGTGCGCGGTCCGGACGGCCTGATCCGGGTGATCGAGCAGCTCCAGGGCGCGAGCGTGCCGGCTTCCGCGTTGGAGAAGCTGGTACTGCCCTCGCGGGTGGTCGACTACCACCCCGCGATGCTGGACGAGCTGTGTGCGGCCGGCGAGGTGGTGTGGACCGGACACGGCGCGCTGCCCGGCAAGGACGGTTGGCTCTCGCTCTTCCTCGCGGACGCCGCGCCCTACCTGCTCCCGCCGCCGGTGCCGCTGGAGACGACGACGCTGCACACCGCGATCCTGACCGCGCTGACGGGCGGCTACGCGTTGTTCTTCCGGCAGCTGATCGAGCGGCTGGAGCTGCCCGCGCCGGCGTCCGAGGCGGCGATCGCCGAGGCGCTGTGGGACCTGGTGTGGTCCGGGCGGGTCACCGGCGACACACTCACCCCGCTGCGCGCGCTGCTCGGCTCGGGGCGCACGTCCGGCTCGACGGCACACCGGGCCCGCCGGGCGACCCCGCGCGGGCGGTACGCGGGACTGAGCCGGGGGCGGCCGCCGGCGCCCGGCCGCGGCGGGCCGCCGACGGTGGCCGGTCGCTGGTCGCTCGCCCCCGCGCCCGAGCCCGATCCGACCCGGCGGGCACACGCGCTGGCCGAGACGCTCCTGGACCGGCACGGCGTGGTCACCCGCGGCGCGGTGGTCGCCGAGGGCAGCCCCGGCGGCTTCGCCGCGGCCTACAAGGTGCTGAGCGTGTTCGAGGACGGCGGCCGGGTCCGCCGGGGCTACTTCGTCGAGGGCCTGGGTGCCGCCCAGTTCGCCGCCGACGGGGCGGTGGATCGGTTGCGTGCGTTGCAGGGTGCGAGCGAGCGCCGGGAGCCGCACGAGGTGCCCGGCGCGGTGGTGCTGGCCGCCGCCGACCCGGCCAACCCGTACGGCGCCGCGCTGGCCTGGCCGGACCGGCCCGGGGAGAGCGCGGGCGGTCATCGGCCGGGCCGCAAGGCCGGTGCGCTGGTGATCCTGCTCGACGGCGAGCCGATCCTGTACATCGAACGCGGCGGACGCACACTGTTGTCCTGGACCGACGACCCGGACCGGGTCGGCCCGGCGGCCGAGGCGCTGGCCGCCGCGGTGCGCGCCGGTGCCCTGGGCAAGTTGACCGTGGAGAAGGCCGACGGCGCCGAGGTGCTGACCTCCTCGCTGGGCAAAGCCCTGGAGGCGGCCGGGTTCCACGCCACCCCCAGGGGGCTGCGCCTGCGAGGATGACACCGTTTCGTTACACCAGCGCCCGATCCGCGAAACACCCCGGTCATGTACGTCGCGCAGGATCGTGGTCACGGAAGGCGACGCCGGGAGTGATCCCGGCGGAGTCGACCGGCACCATCCGCCCGTGGCGACCCTGCACGCGTCACGGTCGGACGTACACGGATCCGGCGTCGCGAACGTGTTCCTGGCCGCGCGCTCGCGACGTCGGTCCCTGTGCCGCTGTGGCTGTGGCGCCGCGACCCCCGGGGTTCGGCCGCACCGACGGGTCCGGGGGGACTCGGCGGGCCGGCCCCGGGCTCGCTCCCCGCCACCGGGACGACGGGCACCCGGGACAATGGTGGGATGCCCGAAGGTGACAGCGTGTATCAGGCGGCGCGGCGGCTGCGTGCGGCCCTGGTGGACCGCCCGCTGACCGTGACCGACTTTCGCGTGCCCAGGCTGGCGACCGTGGATCTGACCGGGCGCTCGGTACTGGCGGTGGTGCCGCGCGGCAAACATCTGCTGACCCGGTTCGAGGGCGACCTCACCCTGCACACCCATCTGCGGATGGACGGCACGTGGGAGATCCACCGCACCGGCGCGCGCCCGCTCCCCCGCCCCTGGCACGCGATCCGACTGGTGCTGGCCAACGCGACGCAGACCGCCGTCGGGATGCGGATGCCGGTGGTCGAACTGCTGCGCACCGCCGACGAGTCGACCGTGGTCGGCCACCTGGGGCCGGATCTGCTCGGCCCGGACTGGGATCCTGTCGAGGCCGCCCGCCGTCTGTCCGACCGCCCGGACCGGCCGATCGGCGAGGCGCTCCTGGACCAGCGCAACCTGGCCGGGATCGGCAACGTGTATCGGGCGGAATTGTGCTTCCTGCGCGGCGTCGCCCCCTGGACCCCGGTCGCCGCGGCCGGCGATCCGCACGCGTGGGCGACCCTGGCGCACCGCCTCCTGTACGCCAACCGCGACCGGGTCGGTCACATCACCACGGGCGACACCCGGCCGGGTCGGCGGCACTGGGTATACGGGCGCGCCGGTCGCCCGTGCGCGCGCTGCGGCAGCTTGATCCGGCGCGCCGACCTGGGCGATCCGCCGCGTGTGACGTTCTGGTGCCCGCGCTGCCAGCCGTCACTCGATGGGAGTACACCCGGTGACCGACGCCCGGGCGGTTCGTCGTACAGGGCATGACCCCCTTCCGGATCGTGCCCGCCCTGGTGTTGCCCGTCCTGCTGTTGGCCTCGGCCGGCTGCACCAGGGTGGCCGCGCCCGACCCGACGCCACGACCGGCGCTGTCGCCGGCGGCGGCCCCCGTCGCACCGGTGGTGCCCGCGCCCGAGCCCGCCCCCGCCCCCGTCGCCGCCACGTCGGCGGCACAGCCCGCGCCGGCGATCACCGCGATGGCGGGCGGCTCGGCCGACTCCGAAACCGAGACCGAGACCGCGGACGAGGCCCGGACGTCCGCGACCGACCCTGACGCGGACTCGGATCCGCCGCGGACCACCCGCCCGCGCCCGCGGGCCGAGACCGGCCCGGCGCGCCCGCCTCGGCCGGCTCGCGCGACCGGGTCGGCCCGGCGTCCGGGTCGGGTCGGGACCGACCCGTGCGACGCGCTCGCGGCGGCCGGGGTCTTCCCCGTCGGCGGCTCCACCCACCGCTGGTGCCACCGGCAGGAGGGCCTGCGGTGACCCCGATCTCCTTGCCGCGCACCTTTATTGACTGTTCGTCAGATGGCTCGTACGGTCGGCGCGCTGTGCACGCCTAGCGCCGGGAGGCCAACCGTGTTTCGTGAAGCCCTCGATCTGACCGGCCGGGTCGCCGTCGTCACCGGCGCGGCCTCGGGCATCGGCCGCTCCAGCGCCGAGGTGCTGGCCGATCTGGGTGCGACCGTGATCTGCGCGGACATCCACGAAGCGGGCGCCCAGGAGACCGTGAAGGCGATCGTGGCCGCGGGCGGCGCCGCGACCGCCGTCGCCGTGGACACCTCCGAGGCGGCTCAGGTGGACGCGCTGATCAACGACGCGGTCACCGCGCACGGCCGGCTCGACGTTCTCGCCAACATCGCCGGGGTGATGCATTCGAGCACGGTGATCGAGACCGAGGAGGCCGACCTCGACCGGGTGCTCGCGATCAACTTCAAGGGCGTCTTCTTCGGCTGCCGGGCCGCCGCGCGCGTGATGTCCGCGCAGGGCTTCGGCAGCATCGTCAACATGGCCTCCGGCGCCGTGGACACCGCGACCTCGGGCCTGCTGTGCTACGGCGCGGCCAAGGCCGCCGTGGTGCAGTTGACCAAGACCCTGGCCACCGAGGTCGGCCCCAGCGGCGTGCGGGTCAACGCGGTCGCGCCGGGCTGGATCGTCACCGGGATGACCGGCCGGCACTGGACCGACGCGGAGGGCAACGAGGACTTGGAGCGCAAGGCCGCCGTGGCCGCGCCGATGGCGCGGATGGCCCCGTTGCGCACCGTCGGCGAGCCCACCGACATCTCCTACGCGGTCGCCTACCTCGCCTCGGACGCCGCCAGGTTCGTCACCGGCCAGATCCTGCGTCCCAACGGCGGCATCGCGATGCCCTGGTAGCCCACCCACGCCGAAGCCCCGCCTCCCGGGACGGGAGACGGGGCTCGAACGACAGGGCCGGGACGGCCGCGTCGGGACGGCCGGGCCGAAACGGCCTCGCGGATCGCTCAGGTCTGGTTCTCGGCCTGGAACATCCAGCTCATCTTCTCCAGGTCCGCGGCGATCGTGATGAACAGGTCCTGGCTGACCGGGTCCGGCTCCTCGGTGGCCGCGATGCGCTCGCGCATGCGCTCGATGACCGCGCCGTAGACACCGACGAAGTAACCGACCACATCGGAGTCCTTGACCCAGCCGGAATCCGGCTGCGGGACTCCGCTGCCTGCGGTGATGCTCGCGGCCCGGCCGTCGGGGTTGTATCCGATCGCCGAGGCGCGCTCGGCGACGGTGTCCGCGAAGGTGCGCGCCGAGGTCACCACCTCGTCCAGCTGGAGGTGGATCGAACGAAAGCGCGGGCCGACCACGTTCCAGTGGGTCTGCTTGGCGACCAACGAGAGGTCTATCAGGTCGACGAGCGCGCCCTGGAGCGCCTCGCCGGTGATCTTGCGCGCCTCGTCGGACAGGGGGCTCTTGACGACGACCATGGTGCTACGACTCCTCGGGGTTGGTGTCGATCGAACCACCGGATCGGGGAACCCGGTGTACTTGGCACCGGATGCCCCGAATCGATGGATCGATGCTCCCGAGTGGGAAAAACCACACCTCGGTCGTCGTCCTCAGGCCGCCACCACCACACTCACCGCGTTGTCGGCGGAGATCGGGCCCGGGCCCGACGACCGATCGTTGTTCTGACGTTCCGCGGCGGCTCGCTCGTTCGGCGTGAAGCCGGCACCGACCGGCTCCAGGACCGGTCGCATCGCCTCGGCCGAGGCCAGCTCGGCGAGAGCCAGCTCGTCGCTGACCTCCCGCATGAGCACGGACATGCGCACGTCCAGCGCGTCGCAGATGGCGGCGAGCAGTTCGGACGAGGCTTCCTTCTGGCCGCGCTCGACCTCGGACAGGTAGCCAAGGGATACCCGGGCTGAGGACGAAACCTCGCGCAGGGTGCGACCCTGACGCTGGCGCTGGCGCCGCAGCACGTCACCCAGCAGGCGACGGAGCAGGATCATCGGTCGCTCCCTCCTAGGGCGGCTCGGGGGGTCACAGCCCCACCGTACCTGCCGGACCGCGCGGGTGTGCCCGCCTTGCGGTCCTGTTCACTCAGGGCGTGGAACCTTGACGGCAGGGGTGTCCAGGGTCCATGGGGTTTGCGGGGCGCTCCCGCCTCGCTTCGCAGCACCTCGTTGCCCACCCTTCCGCGTGTCCCCCGCGTCCTCGACCGAAGCGGTCTCCCCGGCCGGCCGGCGCGCCCGGTCACCCCGTACACGCCGGGTCCTGTTCGGCCGGCAGCCCCGCCACGACGCACCGGAGCAGATCCAGCACGCGGACCGTGGTCATCTCCCGAATCCTGCTTCGACTGCCCGAGAACAGCAGCGACAGCACGGTTGTTCCCTCGGGGCCGGCCACCGCGATGTATACCGTGCCCACGGGCTTGCCGTCCTGGGGGTCCGGACCGGCGACCCCCGTCGTGGCCACCCCGTACGTACCCGACATGATCCGCCGCACACCCTCGGCCATCCGCGCCGCCACGTCCGGGTGAACCGCGCCCTCGGCGGCGAGCAGGTCCGCGTCCACGCCGAGCACCGAGCCCTTGAGTTCGGTGGCGTACGCGGTGACCGAGCCGCGCACGCTCGCGGACGCACCGGGCACCGCGGTCAGTTCGGCGGCGACCAGGCCGCCGGTCAGCGACTCGGCCACCGCGACGGTGGCGTCCCGCTCGCGCAGCAGGGCCAGTACGACGCCGGCCAGCGTGTCGCCCGCCTCGCCGTAGACGCAGCCGCCGAGCAGTTCACGGGCCCGCAGCGCCGCGTCGTCGACCGCCTCGGCGCCGCCGGGGGCGGTCGCGGTGAGCTTGACCCGCGTCCGGCCCGCCGTGGCGAGGTAGGCCACCTCGACCGCCCCCGCGACCGCGAGTTCCTTCTCCAGCGGTTCCAGCATCGCGGCGATCACACCCTCGCCGATCGAGGCGGTGAGCAATTGGCGCTGGGCCCGGATCGGCGGGTCGCCGGCGCGCCGCAGCAGGTCGGGCAACACCTGCGCCTCGGTCATCGCGATCATCTCGTGCGGCGGGCCGGGAACCGCGTACACCCCGACGTCGCCGATCGAGATCGCCACGCCCGGGGCACTGCCGTTCGGGTTGGGCAACGAGCGACCGCCCTCGGGCACGTCGGCCTGCTGCAGACCGAGCGCGGTCAGCGTGCGGTTCAGGCCCTGATAGCGGCGGCGCAGCCAGTCCTCGATCGCCGGGTCCCGGCGCAGCGCCACCCCGGCGACGGCCGCGATCGCCTCGCGGGTGCGGTCGTCCGAGGTGGGACCGAGGCCGCCGGAGACGAGCACCGCGTCGGCGCGCCGCACGGCCTGGGTGAGCACGTCGATCATCTCGCCGAGGCCGTCGCCCACGGTGGACACGCCGGTGACGCGCAGCCCGGCCGCGGTGAGCCGTCGGCCGAGGGTGGCCGCATTCGTGTTCACCACGTCGCCGACGAGCAACTCGTCCCCCACCGCGACCAGTTCGACCTTCAATTCGCGCATGGTCCCTCTCCCCCGTAGTCGGAATCCGTCCCGACGTCAGACCTGTCCGGCGGGCACCGGCGTGCCGCGTCGCAGTCGTACGGCCTTGACGATGTAGTCCAGGCCGGTCACCACGGTGATGATCACCGCGGCCGCCATGACCCAGGCCCGCGTGCTGGCCAGCGGGCCGGTCATGACCAGTGTGTACATGCCGATCGCGACGCCCTGGAGCATGGTCTTCGCCTTGCCGCCCCGGCTGGCCGGGATCACGCCGTGGCGGATCACCCAAAAGCGCAGCAGGGTGATGCCGATCTCCCGGGCGAGCACCACGAGGGTGACCCACCACGGCAGGTCGCCGAGCGCGGACAGGCTGATCAGCGCGGCGCCCATCAGCGCCTTGTCGGCGATCGGATCGACGAGCTTGCCGAAGTCGGTGACCAGGTTGTGCATCCGGGCCAGCTTGCCGTCGAAGAGGTCGCTGATGCTGGCGACGGTGAACGCGGCCCAGGCCCAGGCCCGCCAGGCGGGGTCGTGGCCACCGTCCTGGAGCAGCAGGACGACGAAGACCGGCACCAGGGCCACCCGCATCATGGTCAGCGCGTTGGCCGCGTTCCATGCGCTCACCGAGTTGGTGGGGTCGCCGAGGCGGTCCGGCTTCGGCGGATGGTTGGCCGCGGCGGCGCGGACGGCCTCGGCCGGACGCCGGCGCTGCGGTGCCGGTTCGGCCGTCACCGATCGCCCCCGGGCACGATCACGTCGACCGCCTCTCCGTGCAGGTCGGCGCCCTCGCTGTCGGTGACCCGGACCCGGACCAGATCGCCCACCCGCAGGCCCTCGCCGAGCACCGTGGTCGATCCGTCGGTCTCGGGGGCCTGGTGGTGTGCGTGGCCCTCGGCGGTGCCGTCCTCGCCGACTTCCTCGATCAGCACGACCACCTCGGTGCCGATCCGCTCCTCGGCGCGCTGCGCGACCAGTTCCTCGGCCAGCCGGGAGATGCGCTCCACACGCGCTGCGACCACGTCCGGCTCGACCTTGTCGGCGTAGCCGGCCGCCTCGGTGCCGTCCTCGTCCGAGTAGCCGAACACGCCGATGGCGTCCAGCCGGGCGGCGACCAGGAAGCGCTCCAGCTCGTCGACGTCCTCCTCGGTCTCGCCGGGGAAGCCGACGATGAAGTTCGAGCGGGCGCCGGCCTCGGGGGCCTTGGCCCGGGCCTGGTCGAGGAGGGCGGTGAACGCCTCGCGCGAGCCGAAGCGGCGCATCCTGCGCAGCACCGGCTCGGAGGCGTGCTGGAAGGACAGGTCGAAGTAGGGCGCGACGCCGGGCGTGCCGGTGAGCACGTCGATCAGGGTCGGCCGCATCTCGGCGGGCTGGAGGTAGTTGACCCGGACCCGCTCGATGCCCTCGACGGCGACCAGCTCCGGCAGCAGCGTCTCCAGCAGCCGCAGGTCGCCCAGGTCCTTGCCGTAGGAGGTGGAGTTCTCGCTGACCAGGACGATCTCGCGGACGCCCTGCTCGGCCAGCCAGCGGACCTCGGCGATCACGTCCGAGGGGCGGCGGGAGAGGAACGAGCCGCGGAAGGAGGGGATCGCGCAGAACGAGCAGCGGCGGTCGCAGCCGGAGGCGAGCTTGACCGAGGCGACCGGCCCCGAGCCGAGCCGGCGGCGCAGCGTGCGCGGCCCCGAGGCGGGGGCGACGCCCTCCGGCAGGTCCTCGGGGGCGCCGTGGCCGGGCACCGCGACATCGGCGGCCTGGCGCTCGACCGGGGTGATCGGCAACAGCGCGCGGCGATCGCGCGGGACGTGCGAGGTGTGCGCGTCGCCCGCGAGGATCGAGCGCAGCCGGGCGGAGATGTCGCTGTAGTCGTCGAAGCCGAGCACCGCGTCCGCCTCGGGCAGGGCGCCCGCGAGCTGGTCACCGTAACGCTCGGCCAGACAACCGACCGCGACGACGGCCCGGGTGCGACCGTCGCCCTTGAGGTCGGCGGCCTCCAGGACGGTGTCGATCGAGTCCTTCTTGGCGGACTCGACGAAACCGCACGTGTTGACCATGACGACGGAGGCGTCCGCGGCGTCCTCGACGAGGGACCAGCCGTCCGCCTCGAGCCGGCCGGCGAGTTCCTCGGAGTCCACCTCGTTGCGGGCGCAGCCGAGGGTGACCAGGGCGACGGTGCGCAGGGCGGAGGGGCTCTCGGCCGGGGCGGCGGGGCTGGTGGTATCGCGGGCGGACATGCCGGAAAGCCTACGTCAGACACGGGCGTGGACCGGACGCAGGGAAGCCTCCGACGGTTCCGGGGAGGTCACGATGGTCGGTCAGCGGGTGGAAGGCGTGGCCGACGCGGTCGGCCGCATCTGCGGGACGGGGTCGCCGGGCACGAAAGTGAGCTTGACGACGGCGCCCTCCTCACCCGCCGGGCCCATGTCCTTGCCGTTGACGTTCAGCTGTGCGGCGCCCGAGTTGCCGATCTGGATCATGAGCTGCTCGGGGTCGGTGAACGTCTTGGCCTCGCCCTTGTCCAGGATCGTCTCGAAGATCTCCGTGTCCTTGGAGTCGAACGCGCGCACCCAGCTGCGGCCGTCGACCGCGGTGATCGTGACCACCACCTCGGCCGGGAACTCGGGGGTCTTGGCCACCGGCGCGACCGGAGGCGGCGGGGGCGGCGTCGGGGCCGCGGGGGCGGCCGAGGTCGGTGTGATCCTCGACGCGGTCTCCTTCTCGTCGTCGTCATCGTCGGCGCGCCCGCCGGCGAGCTGCACGAACGCGAAGATCAGCACGATGACCACGGCGACGCCCATGGCCAGGGCCCAGTTCGGCCGGCGGTACTCGATCGACTTGCGCGGGGAGTCGAAGATCTCGGTCGGGCGCGGGGTGCTGGTGCCGCCGACCGTGTGGTCGTACTCGGCGAGCAGCGGCTCCGGATCCAGGCCCGTCGCGCGAGCCATGGTGCGGATGTGACCGCGGGCGTAGAAGTCGCCGCCGCACGGTTGGAAGTCGTCGTGTTCGACCCCCTCGATGATGACCTGCCGGATGCGGGTGACCTCACTGAGTCGTTCCACAGTGAGACCGGCCCGCATTCGTGCCTCGGCGAGGCTCTGACCGATCGACACGATTCGCCCCTTATGAGTCATTCATCACAACTGACACCCAATCATTACGTAAGTCAGATCATTCACCGCGCAACGTGGCCATAATCTGCTCGATTTCATCCGGTTTGATCAATACTTCGCGTGCCTTGGAGCCCTCGCTCGGCCCCACGATGTCCCGACTCTCCATCAGGTCCATCAATCGGCCCGCCTTGGCGAAGCCGACCCGCAGCTTGCGCTGGAGCATCGAGGTCGAGCCGAACTGGGTGGACACCACCAGCTCGACCGCCTGGCACAGCAGGTCGAGATCGTCGCCGACATCCTCGTCCGCCTGCTTCTTGCGATCCGGCGCGGCGGTGACCTCCTCGCGGTACTCCGGCTGGAGCTGCTCCTTGCAGTGCCGGGCGACCGCCTCGATCTCGTCCTCGGTGACGTAGGCGCCCTGCATGCGGATCGGCTTGCTCGCGCCCATCGGCAGGAACAGCGCGTCACCCTTGCCGATCAGCTTCTCCGCGCCGGGCTGGTCCAGGATGACCCGGCTGTCCGCGAGCGAGGAGGTGGCGAACGCGAGCCGGGAGGGCACGTTGGCCTTGATCAGCCCGGTCACCACGTCGACGCTGGGCCGCTGGGTGGCCAGCACCAGGTGGATGCCCGCCGCGCGGGCGAGCTGGGTGATCCGCACGATCGAGTCCTCGACGTCGCGCGGGGCGACCATCATCAGGTCGGCCAACTCGTCGACGATCACCAGCAGATAGGGATACGGCTGCGCCTCGCGCTCGCTGCCCGGCGGCATCCTGAGCTTGCCCGCACGCACCGCGACGTTGAAGTCGTCCACGTGCCGGAAGCCGAAGTTGGCCAGGTCGTCGTAGCGCATGTCCATCTCGCGCACGACCCACTGGAGCGCCTCGGCGGCCTTCTTCGGGCTGGTGATGATCGGCGTGATCAGGTGCGGGATGCCCTCGTAGGTGGTCAGCTCGACCCGCTTGGGGTCGACCAGCACCATCCGCACCTCCTCGGGCGTGGCCCGCATCATGATCGAGGTGATCAGGCCGTTGATGCAGCTCGACTTGCCCGCGCCGGTGGCGCCCGCGACCAGCAGGTGCGGCATCTTGGCCAGATTTGCCACCACGTCGTTGCCCTCGACGTCCTTGCCGAGCGCGGCGATCATCGGGTGCGCGTCGCCGGCCGCGGTCTCCGAGGCCAGGATGTCGCCCAGGCTGACCATCTCGCGGTCGGTGTTGGGGATTTCGATGCCGACCGCGGACTTGCCCGGGATGGGGCTGATGATCCGCACGTCCGGACTGGCCACCGCGTACGCGATGTTCTTGGCGAGCGCGGTGATCCGCTCGACCTTGACCGCCGGACCCAGCTCGATCACGTAGCGGGTCACCGTCGGGCCCCGGGAGAAGCCGGTGACCTGCGCGTCCACGTTGAACTGTTCGAACACCTTGGACAGCGCGGCGACCACGTCGTCGTTGGCCTTGCTGCGGGCCTTGGCCGGCGGTCCCTTCTTGAGCAGCGAGGGGCCGGGCAGGTGGTAGGTGATGTCACCGGACAGCTTCAACTGCTCGCTGCGCGGCGGCGCGGGGGTGTGCACGGGCGCATCGGCGGCGCGGGCCCGCAGGTCGGTCACCACCCGGGCGGCGGCGGCCTTGCGTGAGCGCGCCGGCGGTACGACCAGGCCCGCGTCGTTCGCGTCCAGCGCGGCGGCGGCGGCCGCGGCCACGTCGACGGCGTCCGGATGGCCGCTCGCGACCGCACTCGGCCGGCGGCGCGGCCGGGCCTTGCGGGCCGGCGCCGGCGCGGGCGGCTCCTCGTCCTCGTCGAACCCGGCGAAGCCGCTCGGGTGGTCGTCCTCGTCCACGAAGGCCGGCTCCGGGCCCTCGACGAAGCCGAGGAAGACCGCGAGCCGCTCGGGCGCCGCGTTGATCGGCGTAGCGGTCACCACGAGCAGGCCGAACACGAGCACCAGCACCAGCAGCGGCACCGCGACCCATCGGGTGACCAGGTGCACGGGCGGGGTCGCGAAGGCCCAGCCGACCAGACCACCGGCGTCGCGCATCGCATCCGCGCCGTCGCCGGGCTGCGGAGTCCCACAGCCGACGTGGATCAGGCCGAGCACGCCGCACACCAACGCCGTGTAGCCGATCATGATGCGTCCGGTGGCGTCCTTCTGGTCCGGATGGCGCATCACCCGCACGCCGAGCGCGCCGACCAGGAACGGCACCAGCAGGTCGAGCCGGCCGACCAGGCCCGCGACCACCGCGTTGACCGCTTCACCGACCGCGCCGTCGATGGTGCCCCAGGCACCCGCGGCGATCACGATGGCGAGGCCGAGCAGGGCCAGGCCCACACCGTCCCGGCGATGTGCGGGATCGAGTCCGCGGGCACCGGAGCCGATGCCTCGCGCGGCCGAGCCGAACGCGTGGGCCAGCCCCAGCCACAATCGCTTGAGCCCCCTCCCGAGCAGCGCGGGCAGGCCCCCGAGCAGCTTCGGCGGGGGCGGCGGAGGCGGAGCGGGCTTCTTGGCGGCAGCCTTCTTCTTCGCGGCCGTGCGCGGTTGCGCTCCGCCGCCGGACGCACGTGTGGCCATGTTCCGAGGTTACCGGTGGACCCTTCCCACCTCGTGTGTCCCAGGCTCCGGGGCGCGCGTGTCGGACCCGCGGTGACCCCTCCGGGCGGTTCGGCCGGCCACCGCGGTGATCGGCGCACGCGGGCCGGGCTCGGGGCGAGCCCGGCCCGCGTGCGCCGAAGGGTCAGTCGTCGACCGCGCCGGTGTCCGGGGCCGGCACCAGCGGCGGGCCGCCGTGGCCGGCCGCGGCCGGGGCGAGGGCGTCCAGGGCGGCGCGCATCCGGGCCACCCGGCGGCGCAGTTGGTTCGCCGAGGCGGCCAGGACCGGATCGTCGGCCGACTCGACCTGTTTGGCCATGCCGTCGGCCTGCTCCTCGACCGAGGCCAATCGCGAGGACAGCTCCGCGATCACATCCGCCCCGGCCCGGTCCCCGCCGGCGACCCCTTCGAGTCGCCCACGCAACAGCGTGGCCTGTTCGCGCAGTTGGCAGTTCTTCTTGTACAGGTCCACGAACACGGAGACCTTGGCCCGCAACACCCACGGGTCGAACGGCTTGGAGATGTAGTCGACGGCACCGGCCGCGTAGCCGCGGAAGGTGTGGTGCGGACCGTGGTTGATCGCGGTCAGGAAGATGATCGGGATGTCCCGGGTCTTCTCCCGGCGCTTGATGTGCGCGGCAGTCTCGAAACCGTCCATGCCGGGCATCTGGACGTCGAGCAGGATCACCGCGAACTCGTCCGTGAGCAGCGCCTTGAGGGCTTCCTCGCCCGAGTGCGCCCGAACCAGGGTCTGGTCCAGCGCGGACAGGATCGCCTCCAGGGCGAGCAGATTCTCCTGACGGTCATCGACCAGGAGGATCTTGGCCTTCTCCGTCATGGCCCACCCTCTTCGATCCGACACGGTGGGTGACCCCGCGTATCGGTCGGCTCCACTCGTCCTTGTGCATGTTTTCGGTATACGCGGCCCTGAATGACACAGCCTCGATCGACACGGTTGCGCTCGACACAGCCTCGGCCGAGATCGCCCCGGCGCACACCACGCCGGTCGAGCACACGTTCCGGGTGGTGCTCGTCCCGGTCATGGTAGTGGTCAGGCGATCGGCTCGGCAGGTATTCCGAAACAGACGACCGCATGGTGTCACCACGCCTCGACCCACGGTCGCGACAACACCGCATCGACCCCTCCGCCCCTTCAACGTCGCTCGGTCCGTTCGGGTTCCATCATGGGCCGCCCGCCGCCCCGGAAGCGAACTAGTGGTCGAGCCAGGTCCGGATGAGTCCCAACAAGTGCCGCGTATCGACCGGCTTGGCGACGTAGTCGGACGCCCCGGAGTCGATGCTCTTCTCCTGATCCCCCTTCATCGCCTTCGCGGTCAGCGCGATGATCGGCAGCCCCGCGTACTGCGGCATCCGACGAATCGCCGAGGTCGTGGCGTAACCGTCCATCTCGGGCATCATCACGTCCATCAGCACGATGGCGATGTCGTCGTGCCCCTGGAGCACCTCGATGCCCTCGCGGCCGTTCTCCGCGTACAACACGCTCAGCCCGTACTGCTCCAGCACGCTGGTCAGGGCGAACACGTTGCGCACGTCGTCGTCGACGATCAGCACCCGCTCGCCGTCGAACGTGCCCTCGAACGGCTCGACCACCGGCTTGACCGGGACCGCGTGCTCCCCGCGGCCCGGGCCGGTGGCCCCCGCCACCGCCCGGGTCAGCGCGTCCGGGGTGGAGACCCGCTGGAGCAGCACGATCCGGCGCCGGTAGCCGCGCAACCGGCCCGACTCGGAGCGGGTCGGCCGGTGCGGCACGTGCACCACGACCGACAGGTTTTGCAGTTCCTCCCGGGAGGCGACCGCGTCCAGCACCTGCCAGGCCCCCTCGTCGGCCAGCCGCAGGTCCACCACCAGGCACGCGGGTGGCGCCTCGGCGAGCAGCCGGACCGCCTCGCCCTCGTCCGTGGCCGTGGTCAACTCGATCGCCCCGTTCATCGCGGCCAGCGCGGTGGCCAGCGGGGCGCCGTCGGACTGCGGGGTCTCCACCACCAACACCCGGCGCGGCACCCGCTCGCCCGTGTCGTCGGCCGCCGGCTCGCCGTCCGAGAGCAGGTCGGGGGCGTCGCTGAGCAGCGGAGTGGACGGCGCCGCGGCGGGCAGCGCGTTTCGGTACGGCGTCGCGGCGAGTTCGTTCTGCCGGTCGTGGCCGGCCTCGTCGCCCGGGACCAGGACGCTGTCCAGCGGGAGGTAGAGGGTGAACGTGCTGCCGCGGCCCGGCACGCTCTCGGCGTGGATCTCGCCGCCGAGCAGCCAGGCGATCTCCCGGCTGATCGACAACCCCAGCCCGGTGCCGCCGTAGCGGCGGCTGGTGGTGCCGTCGGCCTGCTGGAACGCCTCGAAGATCACCTTGAGCTTGTCCACCGCGATGCCGATGCCGGTGTCGATCACCGAGAACGCCACCGCGTGTTCGGCGTTGTCCAACTCGGTGTTGGTGAGCGGAATGTCGTCGGTGAGCGTGATCAACACCTCGACCGAGCCGGAGTCGGTGAACTTGACCGCGTTCGAGAGCAGGTTGCGCAACACCTGCTGCAGGCGCTGCTCGTCGGTGAACAGGATGCCCGGCACCGCGGGCGAGACGTGCACCGTGAAGTCGAGGTTCTTCTCCGAGGTCAGCGGCCGGATGGTCGCCTCGACGTAGTCCATCAGCTGGGCCAGTGCGATCCGCGCGGGCCGCACGTCCATCTTTCCGGCCTGCACCTTGGACAGGTCCAGGATGTCGTTGATCAGTTGCAGCAGGTCGGACCCGGCGCCGTGGATGGTCTCGGCGAACTCGACCTGCTTGCGGGTCAGGTTGCCCTCGACGTTGTCCGCGAGCAGCTTGGCCAGGATCAGCAGGCTGTTCAGCGGTGTGCGCAGTTCGTGCGACATGTTGGCGAGGAACTCGGACTTGTACTTGGAGGACAGCGCGAGTTGTTCGGCGCGCTCCTCGAGCGCCTGGCGGGCCTGTTCGATCTCCCGGTTCTTGATCTCGATGTCCCGGTTCTGCCGGGCGAGCAGCGCCGCCTTGTCCTCCAACTCGGCGTTGGAGTGCCGCAGTTCGCCCTGCTGGCGTTGCAGCTCCTCGGAGCGTTCCTGGAGTTCCTCGGTCAGCCGCTGCGATTCGGCCAGCAACATCTCGGTGCGCGAGTTCGCCATGATCGTGTTGACCGTGACGCCGATCTGCTCGTTGAGCTGCTCCAGGAAGTTGCGGTGCACCTTGGTGAACGGGCGGAACGAGGCGAGTTCGAGCACGCCGAGCAACTGGTCCTCGAACAGCACCGGTAGCACGATCACATTCGCCGGGGCGGCCTCGCCCAGTCCGGAGGCGATCTTGATGTAGCCGGGCGGCGCGTCCAGGATCAGGATCGAACGCTTCTCCAGCGCGGCCTGGCCGACCAGCGACTGACCGAGCCGGAAGCGGGTGGGTACGCCGCCGCCGTCCTGGTAGCCGTAGGAGGCGATCAGCCGCAGCTCGACCACGTCCTCCTGGGTCAGCTCGGCCAGGAAGAACGCGCCGTGCTGGGCGTCCACCACCGGGGTGAGCTCGCTCATGATCAGTGCGGCGACCGCCATCAGGTCGCGGCGGCCCTGCATGAGACCGGAGATCCGGGCCAGGTTGGTCTTGAGCCAGTCCTGTTCGCGGTTGGCCCGGGTGGTCTCGCGCAGGTTGTAGATCATCTGGTTGATGTTGTCCTTGAGCTCGTCGAGCTCTCCGGACGCGTCGACCGCGATCTGCAGGGACAGGTCGCCGCGGGTCACCGCAGTCGCCACCTCGGCGATGGCCCGCACCTGGCGGGTCAGGTTGCCGGCCAACTCGTTGACGTTCTCGGTGAGTTGCTTCCAGGTGCCGGAGACGCCCTCGACCTCGGCCTGGCCGCCGAGCATGCCCTCGGTGCCCACCTCGCGGGCCACCCGGGTGACCTCGCCGGCGAACGCGGACAACTGGTCGACCATCGTGTTGATCGTGGTCTTGAGTTCGAGCATCTCGCCGCGGGCGTCCACGTCGATCTTCTGCGACAGGTCGCCGCCCGCGATCGCGGTGGTCACCTTGGCGATGTTGCGGACCTGGCCGGTGAGGTTGTCCGCCATCGAGTTGACGTTGTCGGTCAGGTCCTTCCAGGTGCCCGAGACGCCGGGGACGTGTGCCTGGCCGCCCAGGATGCCCTCGGTGCCCACCTCGCGCGCGACGCGGGTGACCTCGTCGGCGAACGCGCGGAGCGTGTCCACCATCGTGTTGATCGTGCCCGCGAGACCGGCCATCTCGCCCTTGGCCTCGACCGTGCTCTTCTGCGACAGGTCGCCGTCGGCCACCGCGGTGGCCACCTGGGCGATGTTGCGCACCTGGGACGTCAGGTTGTTGGCCATGACGTTGACGTTGTCGGTCAGGTCCTTCCAGATGCCGGACACCCCGCGCACCCGCGCCTGACCGCCGAGTCGGCCCTCGGTGCCCACCTCACGGGCCACCCGGGTCACCTCGTCGGCGAACGCGGAGAGCTGGTCGACCATCGTGTTGACGGTCTCCTTCAGCTCCAGGATCTCGCCCCGGGCATCCACGGTGATCTTCTTGGACAGGTCGCCGGTGGCCACCGCCGTGGTCACGTCGGCGATGCTGCGCACCTGGCCGGTCAGGTTGCCGGCCATCACGTTGACCGACTCGGTCAGGTCCTTCCAGGTGCCCGAGACGCCCTTGACGTCCGCTTGGCCGCCGAGTCGGCCCTCGGTGCCCACCTCACGGGCCACCCGGGTCACCTCGTCGGCGAAGCCGGAGAGCTGGTCGACCATCGTGTTCACGGTGTTCTTGAGTTCGAGGATCTCGCCGCGCGCGTCGACGGTGATCTTCTGCGACAGGTCGCCGCGGGCCACCGCCGTGGTCACCTGGCCCAGGCTGCGCACCTGTTCGGTGAGGTTTCCGGCCATCGAGTTCACCGAGTAGGTGAGGTCGCGCCAGACGCCGGCCACGCCGAGCACCTGGGCCTGACCGCCGAGTCGGCCCTCGGTGCCCACCTCGCGGGCCACCCGGGTCACCTCGTCGGCGAACGCGGAGAGCTGGTCGACCATCGTGTTGACGGTGTTCTTGACCTCGAGGATCTCGCCGCGCGCATCGACGTCGATCTTCTTGGACAGGTCGCCGCGCGCGACCGCCGTGGTCACCTCGGCGATGTTGCGGACCTGGGCGGTCAGGTTGCCCGCCATGAAGTTCACCGAGTCGGTCAGGTCGAGCCAGACGCCGGCGACGCCCGGGACGACCCGGGCCTGACCGCCCAGGCGCCCCTCACCGCCGACCTCGCGGGCGACGCGGGTGACCTCCGAGGCGAACGCGGACAGCTGGTCCACCATCGTGTTGACGGTGTTCTTGAGCTCCAGCATCTCGCCGGAGACGTCCACGGTGATCTTCTGCGACAGGTCGCCCCGGGCGACCGCGGTGGAGACCTGGGCGATGTTGCGCACCTGGCCGGTCAGGTTGCCGGCCATCACGTTGACCGAGTCGGTCAGGTCCTTCCAGGTGCCGGCCACACCCGATACCTGCGCCTGGCCGCCGAGGATGCCCTCGCTGCCCACCTCACGGGCCACCCGGGTCACCTCCGAGGCGAACGCGCTCAGCTGGCCGACCATGGTGTTGACGGTGTTCTTGAGCTCCAGCATCTCGCCGGAGACGTCCACGGTGATCTTCTGCGACAGGTCGCCCTGGGCCACCGCGGTGGTCACCCCGGCGATGTCGCGCACCTGCGCGGTGAGGTTGAAGAAGGCGGTGTTGACCGAGTCGGTCAGGTCCTTCCAGATGCCCGCGCCGCCGGGTACCTGGGCCTGACCGCCGAGCCGGCCCTCGAAGCCGACCTCGCGGGCGACCCGGGTCACCTCGGAGGCGAACGTGCGCAGCGTGCCGGTCATCGCGTTGATCGTCTCGGCGAGCTGGGCCATCTCGCCGCGCGCGGACACGGTGATGGTCTGCGACAGGTCGCCGTAGGCGACCGCCTTGGTCACCTGCGCGATGTCGCGCACCTGGGCGGTCAGGTTGCCCGCCATGATGTTGACCGAGTCGGTGAGGTCCTTCCAGGTGCCCGAGACGCCCTCGACCCGGGCCTGCCCGCCGAGGCGGCCCTCGGTGCCCACCTCCCGGGCCACCCTGGTGACCTCCTGGGCGAAGCCGGAGAGCTGGTCGACCATCGTGTTGACGGTCTCCTTCAGCTCCAGCATCTCGCCGGCCACCTCGACGGTGACCGTGCGGGACAGGTCGCCCTTGGCCACCGCGGTGGTCACCAGCGCGATGTCGCGCACCTGGAGGGTCAACCGGCTGGCCATCGTGTTGACCGAGTCGGTGAGGTCCTTCCAACTGCCGGACACCCCGCGCACCCGGGCCTGACCGCCCAGCTTGCCCTCGGTGCCCACCTCCCGGGCCACCCGGGTGACCTCGTCGGCGAAGGCGCTGAGCTGGTCCACCAGACCGTTGGCGGTACGCCCCATCCGCAGGAACTCACCGCGCAGCGGCTGCTCGGCGATCCGCAGGTCCATCCGCTGGGACAGATCGCCCTCGGCGACCGCGGCCAGCACCCGGCCGACTTCCACGGTCGGCCGGACCAGGTCCTCCACGAGCGCGTTGGCCGCGTCGATGCTGGTCGCCCAAGCGCCCTCGCCCGGTCCGGGATCCAGCCGCTCGGTGAGTTTGCCCTCACGCCCGACGACCCGGCGGACTCGGGCCAACTCGCCGGAGAGGTGCTGGTTGCGCTCGACCATGTCGTTGAACACAACGGCGATCTCGGACATGATCCCGTCGCCGGAGACCGTAAGGCGCTTGCGGAAGTTGCCGTCACGGACGCCGGTCAGCGCGGCCAGCAGCCGACGCAGATCCTGCTCGTCGTGCCGGCTCCGGGCGGCCGTCGTCCGTGCCTGCCCTGGGGAAGCCTTCGCCATCTCGCATTTCCTCCGCCGGACCGATTCGCCGCGACCGCTCGTGCACCCGGCCGCTTGCCGTCGACAGTCTTTCACTCACAGGGTTGAGAGCAGAGGCGGTCCGGGAGGATGGTGCTTGTCATTCGGAAAGTGTGGGCTCGAAAGGCCCACTCGGTCGGATCTTCTGTCGGAATCGTGACGGATCCGTCACTGTTTGGAAGGGGTCCGCCCGAACGTCCGAAACCGATAGGGTGCGAATCTGCCGGACTGTGGAGCCGGATTCGTCACCGCAGCCGCCGTTCGTCGCAGATGCGGGAGTGTATGGATCAGGGAACGAGCATGCTCATCACTGCCCGGATGAGTGCTGCCTTCGCACCCGAGGGCAGATCGGTGGCGGCCGCGCGCTCGTTCGTCCGCAAGACGCTCAGCGACTGGGACGCCGGCGACATCGTGGACGACGCCGTGCTGCTGACCAGTGAGTTGGTCACCAATGCGATCGTGCACGCGGGCACCTCGGCCGAGGTCTCCTGCGTGCGCTACGACGGCGGCGTGCAGATCGAGGTCACCGACCACTACCCCAGCCGCGAGCTGCCCGAGCCCGTGACCGGGTTCGACGACGGCGACGAGAGCGGGCGTGGCCTGTTCCTGTCCGCGTCGCTGGCCTGCGCGTGGGGTGTGGAGTACGCCAAGAACGTCAAGCGCGTGTGGTTCCGGCTGGAGCTGCCCGACCCGGTCTCGGCGACCAGTTCGGCGGGACCGCTGCTGCCCGCCAACGCGCTGCCCGACGCCTCGGTGCCGATCGGCGTCGCCGTGCTGCATGCGGACGCCTCGCGCAAGGTGACGCACTGGAGCCCCGAGGCGGCCCGGCTGTTCGGCCTGAGCGACCACGAGGCGGTCGGCATGTCGCTGAACGACCTGGTCGCGTGGCCGCACACGCCGGGCACCGAGCTGACCCTCGACGAGATGCTGGAGCTGTCCCGCTGGCAGGGCGGCTACGACATCCGCGCCGCCGACGGCATCGCCTCCCGGGTCTTCGCCTCGCACGTGCGGCTGCGCGATGCCGGCGGTGATCCGGCCCTGGTCGCGCTGCTGGTGCCCGCGCAGGCCCGCGCCGTGCTGGAGAACCGGGACGCGCCCCGCGCCAGGGCGGGCACCGCGGTGCCCGCGGACAGCGAATGGGACGGCATCGACGGGCTGAGCCGGCTGGGCCTGGAGGACCTGTTGCAGCGCGCGGTCGAACGTGCCCGCGACCTGCTCGACGCGGACGCCGCGTTCGTCCTGCTGGCCACCGACGACGAGAGCGAGATGGAGGTGCGCGCCACCACCGGTCTGGCCGGCGCCGCGCACCGCCTATCCCGAGTGCCGGTGGAGAACTCGGTGGGCCGTTACGGCTCGGCCCGGATGCCCGCGGTACACGAGGACCTGGAGGCCGGCCCCGCGGCGGTGCCGATCCTGCGGGACACCCGGATGCGCTCGGCGGTGACCGTCCCGCTGAAGGTCGAGGGGCGGCTGACCGGCACGCTCGGCGTCGCCTCCGAATCCGCCGCGCGCTTCGACAACGACGACGCGGCCCGGCTCCAGCGCGCCGCCGACCGGGTCTCGTTGACCGTGGAGAGCGCGCGCCTGTCCGAGTTGGAACGGGTCCGTCGGGGCTCACTGTCCTTCCTCGCCGAGGCGTCCGACCTGCTCGCGGGCACCCTCGACCCGGAAATGACGCTGGCGATGATCGCCCAGATCGTGGTGCCCCGGCTCGGCACCTGGTGCGCGGTGCACACCGGGGAGTCGCACGCGCCGGTGCTGAGCGTGGTGTGGCACGCCGACGAGATGCGAATCGACGACCTGCGCGCGTTGCTGGACCGGGCCGAGCCGCCGCGTGCCCAGCCCACCCCCGGCGCGCGTCGCTGGCTGGGCCTGCGCCACCTGGACCCGGAGGTCGTCCGCGAACACGCCGACCTGGTCACCGGCGAGGCGGTCACGCTGCCGCTGGTCGCCCGGGGCCGCGGCATCGGCATGCTGACCTTCGGCATCCTGGCCGGCGACCGCTTCCGCCGGGACACCCTGGAACTGGCCGAGGACCTGTCCCGCCGCGCCGCGCTGGCGATGGACAACGCCCGGCTGTACTCCGAGCGCAACTCGACCAGCCAGGCCCTCCAGCGCAGCCTGCTGCCGCCCGAGTTGCCCAAGGTTCCGGGCGTCGACGTCGAGGTGGTCTACCAGGCGTCCGGCGAGGGCAACGAGGTCGGCGGCGACTTCTACGACCTGTTCACCATCGGCGACGACAAGTGGGGCTTCGCGATCGGTGACGTGTGCGGCACCGGCCCCGAGGCCGCCGCGGTCACCGGACTGGCCCGGCAGGCCCTGCGGCTGTTGACCCGCGAGGGACTGTCGGTGCCTGCCGTCCTGCAACGGCTGAACACCGCCATCCTGGAGGAGGGGCCGCGCAGCCGGTTCCTCACCCTGTTGCACGGCCACATCACCCATCGCGAAGGCGGCGGCGTACGACTCAGCCTGGTCTCCGCCGGGCACCCGCTCCCGCTGCGGCTGCGTCCCGACGGCACGGTCACCTCGGTGGCCACACCGCAGCCGCTGCTGGGCGTACTGGACGAGGTCGACCTGGTCTTGGAGACGGTGGACCTGGACCCGGGCGACGTCCTGGTCTGCGTCACCGACGGGGTCACCGAACGCCGCGAGGGCACCCGCATGCTCGGCGACGACGGACTGGCCGAGGTGCTCTCCGGCTGCACGGGACTGACCGCAGGCGCCGTCGCGACCCGGATCCACCGCGCGGTCGAACAGTTCGCCGAGGAGCAGGCCCGAGACGACATGGCAATCCTGGTCATGCGCGTCTCCAACGAGGACTGACCGGAAGCAATCCAACGAGCCGGCCGCTTCGAAACCGGGCGGCTCGGGACCGAGCGGGTCGGGCACAGACGACCCGAGACCGAGCAGCTCGGGAGCCGCGTGGCTCCGGCTCCGGAAATCCGCGAGGCGGCGGCCCACCGGCCCGAGTCCTCGGCGGCAGGAGGGCCGGTTCATCCGGCCTCGGGCGCCGGTGCCACCCGGCTCGTCCCGGGCCGGTGCGTCGTCGGTGCCTCGGGCTCAGCCGGCGGGCGCCTTCGGGCCCACCGTCGACCAGCGCCGTTCGTCCTCCTGCCAGACCTCGGTCGGGCGCAGGCCCGCGGCCTTCGCGACGCCTGCGGAGGCGAGGTTGTCCGGGTGGATGTGCGCACGGACCTCCTCGACGCCGTGCGCGCGCAGCCACGCCACCCATGCGATCGCCGCTTCCTTGGCGATCCCCAGGCCCTGCCACGCACGGCCGACGACCCAGGCCACCTCGGCGACCGAGCCGGGACCGACCGTGGCCTGCACCGTGCCCACCAACCGCTCCTGCGCGCGCAGTCGGATCACCCGGTTCAACCAGGTCACCTTCGGATCCGGCGACCCCTTCGCCCAGCGCGTGTAGCGGGCCCGCAGCGCCGCCAGGTCCTCCGGCTCACCGCCGATGAAGGCGTGCAGCGCCCGATCACCCAGCACCTCGACCATCTCCTCGGCGTGGTCGATTCCGACCGGGATCAATTCGAGGCGATCGGTGCGCACCCATGCCGTCTCATTCACGTTCATCGCGGCAGCATGCCGGCGTCACGCGGCGATGTCGCCGACATACCGCCGCTCGCGCAGCCGCAGCTCGGACCCGATCCGGGCGACCGTGGCCGGTGCGTCCTCGCGCACCTGGGCCGCCGGGCAGTCCAGCACCCACCAGCCCTGCCCGCCGATGCTCCGCGACCGCGACCGAACCCATTGCCGGTCCGCCGTCAGCTCCACCCCGACCCGCAACCGCGGCCAGGCCAACGCGAAGCGTTGCAGGATCCGGCCGAACGCCGAGCGAATCTCCCACCCGACGTCGGCCGCCGGCAGCCCGGCGTCGAGCAGCGCCAGCCGCAGTCGGGTCTCGTCCTCGTTCGCACTGCGCCCGTCGGCGAGCCGCACCGCCTCGGCGAGTCGGTGCCGACCCGGATGACCGGCATAGCGCTGCGCCAACCCGGCCCACTCCCCGGCCGGAACCAGGCCGGCCCGCAGGAAGCCGTCCAGCACCACCACACCGGTGTCCCGGTCCGAGGTCCGCACCAGGTCGGCCGCCGTCCGGATCGGCGAGGTGACCGGGATCCCGCCCGGCCACACCACCTCCCCGGCCGCGAGCGCCATGACCCGGGCCCGGCAGTCGTGCCGGCGGGGCAACACCGCCCCCACCGGCACGACCACCTCGACCGGTGCCGTGCGCCGAGCCCCGTCCCGGGGATCCGCCGGCACGCGCACGCCGTGCAACCTCGCCGCGGTGCGCCCACAGACCACGGCCCCGCGGGGCAGCACCATGACCGCGGCCCGGGCCCGCACCGCCGGCGTGTCCACGATGTGCGCGCCGACATAGACCCCGTGTATGACCCGACGCACGTCGCCGTCCCGCACCAGGCGTCGGACGACCGACCGGCCGACCCCGTGACGGGCGGCGACGGCGAGGGTGAAGGGTCGGGACAGCAGAGCGGAAAGGTCGGTCGGCGTCATGCGGGTCAGTGTGCGCGCGTCCCCTCCGCGCGTGCCGCCCGTCGTCCACAGCCCCCGGGATGGGTGTGACCATCACACCCGGCCTGTGTACACCGCGTGGCCCGAACCGCCCCCTCGGTCCGGTCCCCGGCCGACCCGCCGACGCCCTTCGCCCCACCGCCCGACCCCACCGCTGTGCTCAGCCGGGGTCGACCGCCTGCTCCGCCTTCTTCGCACATCCCTTCTTCGCGCGGTAGAGCACCTTCCAGGTGGCCGCGTCCGTGACCCCCGACGGTTCCAGGCCGTTGCACTTTTGCACCCACCGGACCCCGTCCGCGGTGGCCGCGTCGAACACGCCGTTCTCCGCCGGCTTCCCGGGGGCACCGGACCTCGTGCCGACCAGGCACTGCACCTGGGCGACCGCGTCGTCCCGATCCCCCTCACGCAGCTCCGGCCGGTTGTCCTTGGCCACGTGATCGCAGCGCGAGGCGGCCGCCGCCGGCGACCCGGGGGCCATCATCCCCGTGCCCAGACCCAGCGCCGCACACGAGGTCAGCGCGATCGCCGCGACCCGCCCCCGGCGCCGCTGCCGCTGCCCGGGCCGGGCCGCAGGCGGCCGAGGCGCCGGAGTCGGCGGGGCCGGCGGCGGCGCCCCCCGCCGCGGGCCACCACAGCTCCGGTCCCGCCGTACCGCATCCGATCCCGCATCCGATCCCGCGTTCGAGCCCACCTTCGAGCCCGCGTTCGTTTCCGCGTGCATCTCTGCTCCTGACTGCCGATCCTGTCGACCGTGTCGACCTGTCCAGCGCCCGAAGGGCCGAGCGCCCTCCGAACAGGACCGACGTTAGGAGCCGGCGACCGAGCCACCGAGAGGTACGAAAACCTGACTTGCACACCATGAAATCGCCCGGAATCTCCCCGATTTCCGGTCTCCGCTCACCCGTCCCGCACTCGAATCGCGGCCCGATACCCGACCATTACGCACCGATTCGGGCGCTCTCCACCGAAGTTCGCGCTCCACACCCATTCGCGCCACCTCGCACATTCGGTCGAGAACACGCCGCCGCCCCCGACCACAAACGCCACAGGGCCCGCTACGCAGAATGCGTAGCGGGCCCCGAGCATGTCGTCGACGAGGTATCAGACCTCCACGACCACCGGCAGAATCATCGGCCGGCGCCGATAGGTGTCCGACACCCACTTGCCCACGATCCGGCGTACCTGCTGTTGCAGCTGATACGGCTCCGCCACACCGTCGGCGGCCGCCTTCTGCAACATCTCCTCGATCTTGGGGACCACCGCGTCGAACCGGGCGTCGTCGATGCCCGATCCGCGTGCCGTGATCGTCGGCCCGCCGACCACCTTGCCGGAGGAGGAGTCCACGGCGAGGAATACCGACACGAAGCCCTCCTCGCCCAGAATCCGGCGATCCTTGAGCGAGGACTCGGTCACGTCGCCCACGGACAAACCGTCCACGTAGACGTATCCGGCCTGCACCTTGCCGGTGATCTTGGCCACCCCGTTGACCAGGTCGACGGTGAGGCCGTCCTCGGCGAGCACGACCCGGTCCTTGCGCACCCCGGTCTTGATGCCCAGGTCGGCGGCGGCGCGCAGATGGCGCCATTCGCCGTGCACCGGCATCAGGTTGCGCGGCCGGGTGAGGTTGAAGAAGTACAACAGTTCACCGGCCGAGGCGTGGCCGGAGACGTGCACCTTGGCGTTGCCCTTGTGCACGACCTTGGCGCCCCAACGGGTCAGCCCGTTGATCACCCGGTAGACCGAGGTCTCGTTGCCCGGGATCAGCGAGGAGGCGAGCACCACGGTGTCGCCCTCGACGATCCGGATCTGCTGGTGCGAGCGGTTGGCCATCCGCGACAGCGCCGCCATCGGCTCGCCCTGCGAGCCGGTGCACACGAGCACGACCTCGTCCGGCGGCAGGTCGTCCAGCGTCTTGACGTCCACGACCAGCCCGGCCGGAATCTTCAGATAGCCGAGGTCTCCGGCGATCTTCATGTTGCGCACCATCGAGCGGCCGACGAAGGCGACCTTGCGCTCGTAGGCGTACGCGGTGTCCAGCACCTGCTGGATGCGATGCACATGGCTGGCGAAGCTGGCCACGATGATCCGCTGGTCGGCGTCCGCGAAGACCCGGTCCAGCACGCCGGCGATGTCCCGCTCGGCCGGGATGAAGCCGGGCACCTCCGCGTTCGTGGAGTCCACGAGCAGCAGGTCGATGCCCTCGGTGCCCAGGCGCGCGAACGCCGGCAGGTCGGTCAGCCGGTTGTCCAGCGGCAACTGGTCCATCTTGAAGTCGCCGGTGTGCACGACGGTGCCGGCCTCGGTGCGGATGGCCAGCGCGAGCGCGTCCGGGATCGAGTGGTTCACCGA
Organism: Embleya scabrispora DSM 41855; assembly: GCF_000372745.1. GTDB lineage: Bacteria > Actinomycetota > Actinomycetes > Streptomycetales > Streptomycetaceae > Embleya > Embleya scabrispora. Next base: position 240,226 of record NZ_KB889675.1, read on the forward strand.
GATGAACTCGCACTCGAACGGACCCAGCCGCTCGATGTCGCCTTCCTTGACCTCCAGCGTGTACGGCCGGATGCGGTGCTCGGTGAGCTTGGCCTCGATGAACGCGAGGGTCAGCTTCGACCCGATCAGCGGGATGTCGGCCTTCTCGCGGAGCAGATACGGGACCGCACCGATGTGGTCCTCGTGCCCGTGCGTCAGGATGATCGCCTCGATGTCGCCGAGGCGATCCCGAATCGAGCTGAAGTCCGGCAGGATGAGGTCGACTCCGGGCTGCTCCTCCTCGGGGAACAGCACCCCGCAGTCGACGATCAACAGCCGGCCGTCGAACTCGAAGACGGTCATGTTCCGGCCGATCTCGCCGAGACCACCCAGTGGGGTGATCCGAAGGCCGCCCTTGGGCAGCGCCGGCGGCGGGCCGAATTCGGGATGGGGATGGCTCAAGTTCTCTCCTCGCCACGTGCCGCCGTGCGACCGTCCTGGACGGTCGCACGGGGACGCGCAAAAGCTGGTGTTCGGCCCGGGCGGGTGTGGTACCCGCCCGGGGCACTACTTACGGATATTCCTGTTTACAGCTCTACCCCACCCGCCGAGAGATCCTGCCTCAGCTGCGCGATCTGGGCCTTCGTGGCCTCGATCAGCGGCAGCCGCAGCGGCCCGGCGGGCAGGCCCTGCAATCCCAGAGCGGCCTTGGTGAGGATCACGCCCTGGGTACGAAAAATGCCGGTGTACACCGGAAGAAGACGCTGGTGGATCTCGCGTGCCTTGGCGACGTCGCCGCCCACGTAGGCGTCGATCATCGCGCGGAGTTCCGCCGACACGAGGTGCCCGACCACGCTCACCACACCGACCGCGCCGATGGACAGGAGCGGCAGGTTCAGCATGTCCTCACCGCTGTAGTACACCATGTCGGTGCGCGCCATGACCCAGCTCGCGGACGTGAGGTCGCCCTTGGCGTCCTTGTTCGCGACGATCCTGGGGTGCTCGGCGAGCCGGACCAGGGTCTCGGTCTCGACCGGTACGGCGCTGCGACCGGGGATGTCGTACAGCATCACCGGCAGTTCGGCGGCGTCGGCGACGGTGGTGAAGTGCCGGTACAGGCCCTCCTGCGGGGGCTTGCTGTAGTACGGGGTGACCACGAGCAGACCGTGTGCGCCGGCGGCCTGTGCCTGCCGGGCCAGCTCGACCGAGTGCCGGGTGTCGTTGGTGCCGACCCCGGCGACCACGAACGCGCGATCGCCCACGGCCTCCAGCACCGCCCGGACCAGTTGCTCTTTCTCCGCGTCGCTCGTGGTCGGCGACTCGCCGGTGGTGCCGTTGACGACGAGTCCGTCGTTGCCGGCGTCGACAAGATGGGAGGCCAGGCGCTGGGCGCCGGGAAGGTCGAGCGCACCGTCGGCCGTGAAGGGGGTCACCATCGCGGTGAGGACCCGGCCGAAGGGGGTCTGGGGGGTAGACGTCGGAGCCATGGCCCAAACGGTACCGGGCGCACACCTGACCTGCGGGTAGCACCCGCCCTAAGAGGCTTGGGCCGCGATCGCCACCGTGGCTGGGCGCTGGATTCGCCGAGACTTCGCCGGCCCGCGCACGGCGGTCCGGGTGCCGGCCGCACGGCCGCGCGGTGGTGCGCGAGAGCCGGTGCAAAAGAAAGGACCAGACGCTGCCCGCTCGGGGGTTCGAGCAGCGTCTGATCTCTTTCAGTATCGACCATCGAGGGCGAAACCTTAGGGATTCAGGCGAAAAATTTCCAATGTCACCCTATGTGCCGATTTGACCACCCGGACGGCGCAACACCTAGGGCGCGACCCGTCCGTTCGTGTTGAACGCCGCGTATGTGAGCGGCATGAGTTCGGCCCACGCGGCCTCCATCCGCTCCGCGACCATCTCGATCTCGCGCTGCGGGAAGGACGGGAAGGTCGCGTCCTCACGCTTGGTGCGCAGCCCGAGGAAGTGCATCAGCGAACGCGCGTTGCAGGTCGCGTACATCGACGAGTACAGGCCCACCGGCAGCGTGGTGCGCGCCACCTCGCGCGCGACGCCCGCCTCCAGCATGCGCTGGTAGCCCGCGTAGGCGGCCTCGTAGGACTCGCGCGTCGCGCTGTCCACCGTCTTGTACTGATCGGGGGTGCCGTCGACGAAGACATAGGCACCGGGCTTGCCCTGCTGGACCAGCTTGCGGTCCTCGGCGGGCACGTAGAACACCGGCTGCAGCTCGCGGTAGCGGCCGCTTTCCTCGTTGTACGACCAGCCGACGCGGTGCCGGTGGAACTCGCGGAAGACGAAGATCGGCGCGCTCACGAAGAACGTCATCGAGTTGTGCTCGAAGGGGCTGCCGTGCTTGTCCCGCATCAGGAAGTTGATCAGACCCTTGGACCGCGAGGCGTCCTTTTCGAGCTCGTCGAGGGACTTCTCCCCCGCCGTGGAGACCCGAGCCGCCCACAACACGTCCTGGTCGGCGGCGCTGTGCTTGATCAGCTCGACCGTGACGTCGCTGCGGAAGCGGATGGCGGACGGATTCTCCTGGGGTGTTTCGGTCACGCGGAGTTGCTCCTCGTCGATGAGGTTCGGGTGAGACGGGCGCTCAAGCCTAACCACGCCCACCGACATCGCTCGACGCCGTGGCCGAGCCGCCGGCCGTCGGCGTGGACCGCGGCACCACCACCGTGCCGGGCTGCGTCGCCGGCCCCTCGGCGGGTCGGGTCGCGGCGCTCGCGGGCAGTGCCACGGACGTCTCGAAGGACGCCTTGTCCAGACGGGACATGAACGGCTGCACCTGGATCACCAGCTTGCCGACCAGCTCGCGGGGCACCGCGAAGTTGTAGGTGAGCACCGTGTCGGCGTTGCGCGCCACCTGATCCGAGCCGCCGCGCAGGGGCCCGGCCTTCGCGGGTCCGCACGGCAGTCCCTCGGGCCCGGCGTACAGCGTCACGCCGAACAGGTCGGCCACCAGGGTGGAGCCGGTCCGGTTGGTGTATCGGATCGGGACGGCCACGTCGACCGTCTCGCGCTTCTCGTTCGGCACGCTCGCCGTACGAATCACCACGAGCGGCAGCGTGGCCACCGTCAGCCCGTTCGAGTACGTGTGTGATCCCTGTTTCTGCGGGACCTGCCCGGGTGGGACGGCCGCGCCGGAGGGCGGCGCGCCCGGCGCCGAACCGCCCGTCGGGTTCTTGTCCGGCAGATCCGGCGGGTTGCCGGTGGCACCCGCGGCAGCCGCCTTCGGCTTCTCGTCGTCGATCGTCGGACCGACCATGCAGCCGCTCGCGAGCAGCACGACCACCGCACACGCCGGGGCGATTCGTCGGATCCGGACCCCCATGACCATCCTCCGCTGCCGCGCCCACCAACCCTTGGCGGACAGCGTCGCACGCCACGCGCGAGCTCGGGAGCGCCTGTTCCGCGTGTCGCCCACGCGTGTGGGCGTTCGGCGAGCGGCGGACACGAACCGCCCCGGCGCGCGAGAATCGGCCGAACTCGACGATGGGGGCGCCACATGACCGATCCGTACGTACGCCCGGCCCACGCCGGCGACGGTGCCGCGTTGGGCGCCACGCATGCCCGGGCCTGGCACGACGCCTACACCGGTGTGCTGCCGGCCGCCGCGCTGGAGGCGGCCACGCCGCAGGCGCTGGCCGCCGAGTGGGAGGACGCGGCGCTCGCGCCACCGTCGCCCCGCCACCGCCTGCTGGTGGCCTGTGCGGGCCCGACCGTGGCCGGCTTCGCGGCCCTGGTACCCGGCTCGGACGAGGATCTCGACCCGGCCGGCACCGGCGAGTTGGCGATTTTGGTGATCGACCCACCACGGCAGCGCGAGGGGCACGCGTCGCGGCTGCTGACGGCGGTCGTCGCGGACGCCGCGACGGACGGCGTGCAAACGCTGGTGACCTGGGTTCTGGAGAGCGACAAGCCGCTGTACGACTTCCTGGTCGGCGCCGGCTGGGCGCCCGACGGCGCGACGCGCGAACTGTGGGTGGACGAGGCGGGCGGTTCGGTGATCCGACAGGTCCGACTGCACACGGCGGTGACCACCGGGGAGTGAGCACGGATCGGCGGCTCCTCTCCGTCCTGTGTCGAGACGGCGGACAAACACGGTGAACGCCACACCGTTGTGCCATTGAACAAGGTAAGTCAGCCGTCTTAACGTGGGCGCCGTGAGCCGAACTCCGACCCGCGAGCGCCTTCTGCTCACCGCCGAGCGGCTCTTCGCCGTGCACGGAATCGACGCGGTCTCGCTGCGACAGATCAGTGTCGCGGCGAGTCAGCGCAACAATTCCGCCGCGCAATACCACTTCGGCAACAAAGAGGAGTTGATCCGGGCGATCTTCGGATTCCGGCTCGTCGCGATCAACGCGCGCCGCGAGGATCTGGTCCGCGAGTCGGTCCGGACCGGAGTGGATCAGGAGCCGAGGGCGCTGGCCGAGGCCATGGTGCGGCCGCTGGCCGAACAGATCGACGTCGGCGGTAGTTTCTACCTGCGCTTTCTGGCCCGCGTGCACCAGCACATGGGCGCGAGCACGTACGCGCTGCCCGCGATGGGCCTGGAGGGCAGCTCGCCGGAGTTCGGCCGGTTGATCGACCTCGCGCTGGGCCATCTGCCGACCGCCGTGCGGCGCAACCGGCTGCGGCTGGGCGGGAGTCTGGCGGTGCACGCCACGGCCGACCGCGAACAGCGGGTGCACGAGGGGCAGGCGCACGACGTGCTGCCGCCGGCGGCCTTCGTGGCGGACCTGGTGGACGCCGTGGTCGGCATCCTGGCCGCGCCGGTGTCGGCCCAGGTGCTGGCCGCGTTGGAGCCGCCGACGGGCAGCAGGCCGGCCCGGGCGGGTTAGGCCGAGGTCGCGGACGTCCTGCCCGCGTGCAGGCGGATCGCGGTGAGCATGGCCCGGCGCCCGCGCGCGTTGTCGCGCGCGTCGCCGTACGCGATGGCCAGCCGGTACCAGACCCGCCAGTCCTCGGGGGCGGCCTCGGCCTCCGCCTTGCGGCGTTCGAACACCGCGTCCGCGCTGTCCCGGTCGACCCGGCCGCTCGGCGTGCGCTGCAACTCGTCCGCCGGCAGGCCGTCCTCGGCCGCCAACTCGCGGGCCAGGCGCTGCATCGCGAAGCCGAAGCGCACCTCGCGCCAGATGTACCAGGCGCCGACGACGGGCACGAGCAGGATCGCCAGGCCCAGCACGATGGTGACCGGCTTCCCGTCGCGAATCGCGATCATGCCGCGACTGCCGACGAGGAAGACGTAGAACACCAGGACCGCGATCAGCACGAGCGCGGTGACACGTTGCTTCACGATGCTCAGTCCAGATCGAGGAAGTGTTCCAGGCCCACGGTCAGGCCGGGCGCGGAGACCACACGACGCACCCCGAGCAGCACGCCCGGCATGAACGACGTGCGCTGGAAGGAGTCGTGCCGGATGGTCAACATCTCGCCCTCGTCGCCGAGCAGGACCTCCTGGTGGGCGACCAGACCGCGCAGGCGCACCGCGTGCACCGGGACGCCGTCGACCTTGCCGCCGCGGGCGCCGTCCGGGTCGTCCACCGTCGCGTCGGGCATGTCCGCCAGACCCGCCCGCTCGCGTGCCTCGGCGATCATCTCGGCGGTCCGGCGGGCGGTGCCACTGGGTGCGTCGAGCTTGTTCGGGTGGTGCAGTTCGACGATCTCGGCCGACTCGTAGAACCGGGCCGCCTTGGCCGCGAACTGCATCATCAGCACCGCGCCGATGCCGAAGTTGGGCGCGATCAGGATGCCGGTCTGCGGGCTCGGGGCAAGCCACTCGCGCAGCCGCGCCAGCCGGTCGGGGGTGAAACCGCTGGTGCCCACGACGGCGTGGATGCCGGCGCCTGCGCAATATTCGAGGTTGCCCATGACCACACCCGGGTGGGTGAAGTCGACGGCGACCTGCGCGCCCGCCTTGGCAAGCTCCGCGAGTTCGTCGCCTTCGTCGACGCGCGCCACCAGTTCGAGGTCGGCCGCGGCCTCGACGGCCCGGCACACCTCGGAACCCATGCGGCCGGCCGCACCGATCACACCCACCCGGATTGCAGTCATGTTGTCGTGCACTCTCCAGTCAGAACGGTTTCGACTTCGATCGGAGGGCGATCAGGCCGACGCGGCGACGAAGTCCTCGTCGTCGGCGAACGGTCCGACCACGGCCAGGGTGGGCCGCGCGGCGAGCAGGTGCTTGGCCACGTCGTGGATCTCGGCGGCCGTGACCGCGGCGATCCGGGCGAGCACCTCGTCGACGGACAGGTGTTCGCCGTACACGAGTTCGCTCTTGCCGATCCGGCTCATCCGGGACCCGGTGTCCTCCAGGCCCAGCACGGTCGAGCCGCGCAATTGCCCGATGGCCCGATCGATCTCGTCCTGCGGCAGGCCCTCGCGGACCACCCGGTCCAACTCGGTCCGGCAGATCTCGATCACCTGGCGGGCCTTCTTGGGCTGGCAGCCGGCATAGATGCCGAACACACCCAGGTCGGCGTAGCCGGAGTGGAAGGAGTAGACCGAGTAGGCCAGGCCGCGCTTCTCCCGGATCTCCTGGAAGAGGCGCGAACTCATCCCGCCGCCGAGCGCGGTGTTGAGCACGCTGAGCGCGAATCGCCGGTCGTCGTCCCGGGCCAACCCCGGCATGCCCAGCACCAGATGGGCCTGCTCGGTCGGCCGGTTCAGCACCCGTACGCTGCCCGCCGCACGGACACCGCGGCCGCCGGCGCGCGGCGCGGCGGGCACCGCCGCCTCGTCCACGCGCACGTGCGCGAACGCCTTCTTGACGAGGCGGACCACCTTGGCGTGGTCGACGTTGCCGGCCGCGGTCACCACCATGTTCGGCGCCTTGTAGCGACGCTTGTAGTAGCCGCTGATCTGGGTCCGGGTGAGCGCGTTGATCGACTCGACCGTGCCCAGCACCGGGCGACCGAGCGGGGCGTCGCCGAGCATCGCGTCGTAGAAGAGCTCGTGGACGAGGTCGCCGGGCTCGTCCTCGTTCATCGCGATCTCCTCGAGGATCACGCCACGTTCGGCGTCCACGTCCTCGGCGTCGATCAGCGAGCCGGTCACCATGTCGCAGATCACGTCTATCGCGAGCGGGAGATCGGTGTCGAGCACGCGTGCGTAGTAGCACGTGTACTCCTTGGTGGTGAACGCGTTCATCTCACCACCGACCGCGTCCAACTCGGCCGAGATCTCCAGCGCGTCGCGCTTGTCGGTGCCCTTGAACAGCAGGTGTTCGAGGTAGTGCGAGCTGCCGGCCAGGGCGGGGGTCTCGTCTCGCGAGCCGACCCCGACCCAGATCCCGAACGTGGCGGAGCGCACGGACGGCATGTTCTCGGTGATCACCCGAAGGCCGCCCGGCAGGACGGTGCGGCGGACGGCACTGGTGCCGTCCGCGTCACGCAGCAGGGTCTTCGTGGAACCAGGCCGCTGCGCGGACGCAGCGACCTGGTTCTTCGACGAGGAGGACGTCACTTGGCGGCAGCGTCCTCGGAGGTCTCGGCGTTGTCTTCGCCCTCGATGACCGGGACGAGCGACAGCTTGCCGCGCTGGTCGATCTCGGCGATCTCGACCTGCACCTTGTCGCCGACCTTGATCACGTCGTCGACGTTCTCGACCCGCTTGCCGCCGGCGATCTTGCGCAGCTGCGAGATGTGCAGCAGGCCGTCCTTGCCGGGCATCAGCGACACGAACGCGCCGAACGTGGTGGTCTTGACAACCGTACCCAGGTACCGCTCGCCGACCTCGGGCATCGTCGGGTTGGCGATCGCGTTGATCGTCGCCCGCGCGGCCTCGGCCGAGGTGCCGTCCGAGGCACCGATGTAGATCGTGCCATCGTCCTCGATGGTGATCTCGGCACCGGTGTCGTCCTGGATCTGGTTGATCATCTTGCCCTTCGGGCCGATGACCTCGCCGATCTTGTCCACCGGGATCTTGACGGTGATGATGCGCGGCGCGAACTGCGACATCTCGTCCGGCGTGTCGATGGCTTCCATCATCACGTCGAGGATGTGCAGGCGGGCGTCCTTGGCCTGCTTGAGCGCACCGGCGAGCACCGACGCCGGAATGCCGTCGAGCTTGGTGTCGAGCTGGAGCGCGGTGACGAACTCCTTGGTGCCGGCGACCTTGAAGTCCATGTCGCCGTACGCGTCCTCGGCACCGAGGATGTCGGTCAGGCACACGTACTCGGTCTTGCCGTCGACCTCGTCCGAGATCAGACCCATCGCGATGCCCGCGACCGGCGCCCGGAGCGGCACACCGGCGTTGAGCAGCGACATCGTGGACGCGCAGACCGAGCCCATCGAGGTCGAGCCGTTGGAGCCGAGCGCCTCGGACACCTGACGGATCGCGTACGGGAAGTCCTCGCGGGCCGGCAGGACCGGGAGGATGGCGCGCTCGGCGAGCGCGCCGTGGCCGATCTCGCGGCGCTTGGGCGAGCCCACGCGGCCGGTCTCGCCGACCGAGTACGGCGGGAAGTTGTAGTTGTGCATGTAGCGCTTGCGCGTCTCGGGCGAGAGCGTGTCGAGCATCTGCTCCATGCGCAGCATGTTCAGCGTGGTGATGCCCAGGATCTGGGTCTCGCCGCGCTCGAACAGGGCCGAGCCGTGCACACGCGGGATGACCTCGACCTCGGCCGACAGGGTACGGATGTCGGTCAGGCCACGACCATCGATGCGCACCTTGTCGCGCAGCACGCGCTGACGCACGAGCTTCTTGGTGAGCGCGCGGAACGCGCCGCCGATCTCCTTCTCGCGACCCTCGAACGCCGGGAGCAGCTTCTCCGCGGCCAGGTCCTTGACGCGGTCGAGCTCGTTCTCGCGGGCCTGCTTGCCGGCGATGGTCAGCGCGGCCGACAGCTCGTCGGTCACCGCGGCGGCCAGCGCCTCGAAGACGTCGTCCTGGTAGTCCAGGTAGACCGGGAACTCGCCGGTCTCCTTGGCGGCCTTCTCGGCGACCTGGACCTGCGCGGCGCACAGCGCCTTGATGAACTTCTTGGACGCCTCGAGGCCGTCCGCGACGACCTCCTCGGTCGGCGCGTCCGCGCCACCCTTGACCAGCTCGATCGTGCCGGTCGTGGCCTCGGCCTCGACCATCATGATCGCCACGTCGCCGTCCTCGAGCACACGGCCCGCGACGACCATGTCGAACACGGCGCGCTCGAGCTCGGTGTGCGTGGGGAAGCCGACCCAGGTGCCGTCGATGAGCGCCACCCGGACGCCACCGATCGGGCCGGAGAACGGCAGGCCCGCGAGCTGGGTGGACATCGAGGCCGCGTTGATCGCGACGACGTCGTACAGGTGGTCCGGGTTGAGCGCCATGATCGTCTCGACGATCTGGATCTCGTTGCGCAGGCCCTTCTTGAAGGACGGGCGCAGCGGACGGTCGATCAGGCGGCAGGTGAGGACGGCGTCCTCGGACGGGCGGCCCTCACGGCGGAAGAACGAGCCGGGGATCTTGCCCGCGGCGTACATGCGCTCCTCGACGTCCACCGTCAGGGGGAAGAAGTCGAGCTGGTCCTTCGGGCGCTTCGAGGCGGTCGTGGCCGAGAGCACCATGGTGTCGTCGTCCAGGTAGACCACGGCGGAGCCGGCGGCCTGCCGGGCCAACCGGCCGGTCTCGAAGCGGATGGTGCGGTTGCCGAACGTGCCGTTCTCGATGACTGCTTCGGCGAAGCTGATGTCGGGACCCTCCACGGGTACCCTCCTCGTTCGTTTCGAGGGAGGTCCGCGGCGCATGACGCCTGAAGGGCCGGCCGAGCCGGTCTTCGATCGAAGCACCCGGGTGCGTTACCCGGGGGCCACTACCGAGGACCGGCGCTGTAGGTCGGCGCCTTGGTCGCGACGCGGCGCTCCCATGTCTTTGTTCGTCTTCGCTCGCGCTTGCGCGCGAGCGATTTCGTGTTGTCTTGTTCTATCTCAGCGCGGGATACCCGCGCCCCGAATACAGCCTACAAAGACCGTGTCCGGATACGGCGAAGGAGCGGCTCGCGAAAGCCGCTCCCCCGTCGTGCGTTACTAGCGGATGCCGACGCCGCTGCGGCGGATGCTCAGGCGGTCCGTCAGCGTGCGGTAGCGCTCGATGTCCTTCTTGGCCAGGTAGCCGAGCAGGCGACGACGCTGGCCGACCAGGAGCAGCAGGCCCCGGCGGCTGTGGTGGTCGTGCTTGTGCTCCTTGAGGTGGGCGGTGAGCTCGTTGATGCGGTAGCTCAGGATCGCGACCTGCACCTCGGGGGAGCCGGTGTCGCCTTCCTTGGTGGCGTAGTCGGCCATGATCTGCTTCTTCGTTGCGGTGTCGAGCGACACGTGTTCTCCCTCTGCAAGGTGGTGAGCGCCCCCGGTCTGACTCACGGAGGCAACTGGGCTCACATGGTGCGGGCGCGCGGCCCGTGGGCAGCGCGCATCCCGGGCACGCGGCTCCGGGATACGGACAACCCTAGCAGGAGCGCATCAGGCTGTGATGTTCCGCAGCTTGTCGTACAGATCCAGCACCGCCAGGCACAGCGGAACGACGGACACCATCAGCATGCCTTCGAGCACGTCCATCATCCGCCCCCAGAACGGGGACAGCCCGCGGGTGGGCACGGTGGTCGCGACGATCGCGAGCAGCGCGCCGACCGCGCACACCAGCGCGAAGATCCAGCCCTGGCGCTCCTTGTCCAGGAATCCGGTGTCCAGGGTCAGCCCGATGAAGAGCATCGCCAGGCCGAGCAGGCCGGCCGTGTACAGCACGGTGACCTGCGTGGTGTGCCGGAACAGGCGAGCGCGACCGAGGGTGACCAGGGCCAGTACGGCGGTCAGGATCCGGGTCCACATGGTGTCGACGTTGCCCAGCACGACGCACGAGGCGACGATCACGGCGGCGCACGCCCCGGTGAGGCCGCTGAGCACCTCGTGCCCGTTGCGGGCGCGCGCGGCGACATCGGCGTGGTCCAGGGTGTCGCTCTGCCGGGCGGTGGGCGCGTCCGAGGGCAGGAAGCCGATCGGCAGGCGGGCGAGGCGGGCCGCCCAGGAGGGCAGGAAGGCGATCATCGCGATCGCGACGGTGCCGGCCACGGCCGCCGCCTCGCGCGGGCCGCTCTCGAAGGTGATCAGGCCGAAGGTGGCCAGCGTGCCGAGCGCGCCCGCGCCGGCGCCGGCGATGTAGACGGCACCGCGTTCCGGCAGCAGCGCGGCGATCAGCGTGGAGACCACCAGGACCGCGACGCAGGCGGTCAGGAACTGGACCCGTCCGGGACCCTCGCGCACCGGCGGCTCGATCGCACCCAGGCCGGCCAGGAAGGCGTTCGGCAGCGCGCCCAGGCCGAGCACGGCGCCGCCCACGTGGTCCCCGTACACCCGGGAGCGCACACCGGCGACCACGGTGAGCACCAGGGCCAGCGAGCCGCCGACGATGGCGGGCAGGCCGTGCGGCAGGGGGGTCATCCGCCAGAGCGCGATGGCGCCGAGGGTGAAGAAGGCAGCCGCACCGGACAGGCCGGCGATCCGCAACATCTCCGGCGTCCACAACCGGTTGTCGCCGGCGACCGAGGTGGCCACCGAGTCGGCCACGTCGTCGTAGACCGGCGGCGGCGGTGCGTCCGCGAGCGCGGTGAAGCGCAGCAACTCGCCGTCGCGCACGTTCTGCCCGGCCAGGGTGAGCGCACTGTCCAGGGGCTCGCCGTCGAACCGGGTGAGCTGGAAGCCGGTCACCGCGCCGTTGCGCTGGGTCTGTCCGGACAGCCGGAGTATCTCCGGGTACAGCTCCGCGAGCGGGACCTCTTCCGGCAGCGCGAGATCGACTCGGCAGTCCGGCGCGATGACGGTGATCCGGGCGAACCCGGTGGTGACCGTCGTGGTCGTGGAGTTCACCTGTGCAGATCCCCCTGCTTGTAGCTGCCCCGTGTCCCGCGGCCCCGAGGGGCCGGGATGACGACGCACTCTATACGCCGCGACACGGCTCACCACTGGCGTCGACGGGGTCGGCCAGTAGTATCGGCGCACACACGAACGGCTCAACCGGCTCACGTGTGCATGGAGACGACCCTGACGGGGTGGGTTGACTCACATAACCTGCTCCTTTTCCGTGCTCTGCGGCGGGCTCGATCCATGTCCCAGGATCCTCGCGACGGATGAGGCTGATTCACCTTGACCGTGGTCATCGTCAAGCGCCCACCCAGGGTGCTGCCCTCTCCTGTGCCGGCGGAGGAGATCCAGCTCCAGGCGCCGCCCGAACTGGAGCGCCCCACCGACCAGAACTGGATCATGAGCGTGCTCCCGATGATGGGCATGCTCGGCTCGGCCGGCTTCTTCTTCATGCCCGGTGCGCCGAAGATGATGATGGTCATGGGCGGCATGATGATGGTCTCGTCGCTGGTCATGGTGGTCGCCAACATCATCAAGTCGCGTGGTGGCAACCGGGTTCAGATGCTCGATGCCCGACGCGACTACCTGAAGTACCTCGCCCAGCAGCGCAAGGAGGTCCGCCGGACCGCCCGCAAACAGCGCGACGCGCAGTTGTGGACGCACCCGGACCCGGCGCAGCTGTGGTCGGTGGCGGCGGGCGAGCGGCGGATCTGGGAACGCCGAGCCGGTGACGCCGACTTCGCACAGGTCCGGGTCGGCGTGGGCCAGCAGCAGTTGTCCACCCCGCTGGTGGCGCCGAGCACCGCGCCGCTGGAGGAACTGGAACCGCTGTGCGCGGACGCCATGCGGCGCTTCCTGCGCACCCAGGCGACGCTGGACGATTTGCCGATGGCGGTGTCGCTGCGCTCCTTCTATCACCTGACCGTCTCCGGCGAGCCGGAGCGGGTGTACGGGCTGACCCGGGCGATGCTGGGCCAACTCGCGGTGCTGCACTCGCCGGACGACGTGCGCATCGTGGTGGCCACGGACGCCAACTCGCTGCCGCGCTGGGACTGGCTCAAGTGGCTGCCGCATGTGCAGCACCCGTCCCTGTCGGACGGCGCCGGTTCGGTCCGGATGATCGCGGGCGACCTCGGCGAGATCGAGGAGTGGCTGGCCGAGGACCTGGCCGGGCGCTCGCGCTTCGCGGCCGGCGCGCAGCCCGTGTTGGACCAGCCGCACCTGGTGGTGGTCCTGGACGGCGGCGGCGTGCCCGCCAACTCGCTGCTCGCGGGGGCGGACGGGTTGCAGGGCGTGACCATCGTCGAGGTGGTGCCCGGGCCGCTGGACGAACTGCGCGGCGGGCTGGCGATCATCGCCGAGGAGGACCGGCTGACGCTGGAGTCGACGGCGGGCGCGTACGAGGGGATGCCCGACTTCCTGTCGGCGGGCGATGCGGAGGCGCTCGCCCGGAAGTTGGCCCCGCTGCGGCTGTCGGCCAACGACGACGACGAGCCGCTGCTGGCCAACCTGGACTTCACCGACCTGATGGGCATCGGGGACGCGGCGCAGGTGGACGTGTCGCAGACCTGGCGGCCCAGGCCGCCGAACGACCGGCTGCGGGTGCCGATCGGGATCGGCCAGAACGGCGAGCCGATCATGCTGGACATCAAGGAAGCGGCGATGGAGGGCATGGGTCCGCACGGCCTGTGCGTCGGCGCCACCGGATCCGGCAAGTCCGAGCTGCTGCGCACCCTGGTGCTGGGCCTGGCCACCACGCACAGCTCGGAGATCCTCAACTTCGTGCTCGCCGACTTCAAGGGCGGCGCGACCTTCTCCGGGATGTCGGACATGCCGCACGTCGCGGCGGTGATCACGAACCTGTCCGACGACCTGACCCTGGTCGACCGCATGCGCGACTCGATCACGGGCGAGCTGAACCGGCGGCAGGAGCTGCTGCGGTCGGCGGGCAACTACGCCAACATGCACGACTACGAGCGGGCCCGGGTCGCGGGCGCCGCGCTGGAGCCGCTGCCCTCGCTGGTGATCATCATCGACGAGTTCAGTGAACTGCTCACCGCCAAGCCGGACTTCATCGACATGTTCATCCAGATCGGCCGCATCGGTCGATCGCTGGGCGTACACCTGCTGCTCGCGTCGCAGCGTCTGGAGGAGGGCCGGCTGCGCGGTCTGGACACGTATTTGTCCTACCGGATCGGTCTGCGCACCTTCTCCGCCGCCGAGTCGCGCGCGGCGATCGGCGTACCGGACGCGTACCACCTGCCTTCCGTGCCCGGCGCGGGCTACCTCAAGTTCGACACCGAGTCGATGGTGCAGTTCAAGGCCGCGTACGTCTCCGGCACCTACCGGGCCTCCGACCGGGTGCGGCGCAACCAGTCGGGCGCACCCATGCCGGTGCTGTTCGGCAGTCGGTGGACGGCCGCGAACATGTGGAACCGGCAGCCCGATCTGCCGCCGGAGCCCGAGCCCGAGCCGGACATCGACAGCGCGCTCGCGGACACCGTGCTGGACGTGATCGTGCGCCGGATGGTCAACCAGGGTCCGCCCGCGCACCAGGTGTGGCTGCCGCCGCTGGCCGAGTCGAACTCGGTCGACCAGATGTTGCCGCCGCTGCAGGTCACTGCGGATCGTGGGCTCAGCTCGCCCGACTGGGGCGCGAACGGCCGTCTGGTGGTGCCGCTGGGCCTGGTGGACAAGCCGTTCGAGCAGCGCCGCGACGTGATGTACGCGGACCTGTCCGGCGCGGCCGGCCACGCGCTCGTCGTGGGTGGCCCGCGCAGCGGCAAGAGCACCCTGCTGCGCACCATGATCACCTCCTTCGCACTGACCCACACGCCGGCCGAAGTCCAGTTCTACGTACTGGACTTCGGCGGCGGTGGCATGGTCGCGTTGAGCGATCTGCCGCACGTGGGCGGGGTGGCGGGCCGGCTCGACGCCGAGCGGGTGCGCCGGATCGTCAGCGAGGTCAAGGGCATCCTGGACCGGCGCGAGGAGATGTTCCGGGTCAACAACATCGACTCGATCGACACGTTCCGCAGGCGCCGCGCCGCCGGGACGCTGCCGGACGAGGCGTGGGGCGACGTCTTCCTGCTCGTCGACGGCTGGTTGACGCTCAAGAACGACTTCGACGCACTCGAGGCCGAGGTCACCGACATCGCCACGCGGGGTCTGGGCTTCGGCGTGCACGTGGTGCTCACCGCGTCCCGGCACCCGGAGATCCGGCCCGCGCTCAAGGACCAGATCCAGACCCGGCTGGAGCTGCGGCTCGGCGAGACGATGGAGTCCGAGGTCGACCGGCGGCTCGCGGCGAACGTGCCCACGGGCGCGCCGGGTCGCGGCCTGTCCCCGGACAAGCTGCACTTCCTGGCCGCGCTGCCGCGGATCGACGGGTCCTCCTCGGCGGAGGACCTGGGCGAGGGCATGGCGGCCATGGTCGGCGCGATCAAGGCCGCGTGGGCGGGGCCGCCCGCTCCCCCGGTGCGGGTGCTGCCGATGCTGCTGCCCTACGAGCAGTTGCCGACGCCCGCGCAGGTGCCCGGTCGGGCCATCCCGATCGGGGTGGACGAGGCGACGCTCAGCCCGGTGTACCTGGACTTCAACGTCGACACGAACTTCGTGCTGTTCGGCGAGAGCGAGTCCGGCAAGACCAACTTCCTGCGGCTGCTGGCACGCGGCATCTCCGAGCGGTACACGCCGGCCGAGGCCCGGATCATCGTGTCCGACTACCGGCGCACGCTCTTGGACGTGGTCCCCGAGTCGCACCTGCTGGAGTACGCGGCGGCGGCTCCGGCCCTGACCTCGTTCATGAACGAGATCCGAGGCGGCATCGAACGCCGCCTGCCCGGACCGGAGGTGACCCAGGACCAGCTGCGCAACCGGAGCTGGTGGAGCGGCCCCGAGCTGTTCCTGCTGGTCGACGACTACGACCTGGTGGCCTCCTCGAGCGGCAACCCGGTCGGCACCATCGCCGAGTTCCTGCCGCTGGCCCGCGACGTCGGCCTGCACCTGATCATCGCCCGCAGCAGCGGCGGCGCGGGCCGCGCGCTGTACGAGCCGGTCCTGCAAAAGCTCCTCGACCTGGGCACGTCCGGCCTGATCCTGTCCGGCAACCGCGACGAGGGCGCCCTGATGGCCAACGTCAAGCCGGCCCAACTCCCTCCCGGACGCGGCCAGTTCATCACCCGCCGCCGAGGCGTCGAACTGATCCAGACGGCCTGGCTCGCGGAAACCTGACGACGCCCGCAGCCAAAGCGGGGCTCGACCGACATCGGTCGAGCCCCGCTTTGCATCGGTATGCCTGACCCGTCCATCCGAATAGTTATAACGGAACGTCAGCCTCCTCTTGCGATCCGCTGATGATTCATGGATCAATGGGCGACACTGTGGCACGCAGGCGTGTTCGACGTGCGCCGGGGAGGGTCGCGAATCGCGGCGACAAGCTCGGGGGAAGTGTGGTCATGGCAGGACAGGATTCCGCGCCGGGGGGCGGCGGAGCGGGTTTCCGATTGAGCGTGGAGGCATTGGAGGCGTTCCAGGGCGCATTGCAGGCCGTACTGGCCGATCTCGTGGACAGTGCGGACTCGCCGGCGAACGCGACGAAGTACACGATCGGCGAGGGTGACTTGGGAGTGTCCTTCGCCGAGGCACCGTTGATCGGCGGGGTCCTCAAGGAGACGGCCGACCGACTGCAGACCTTGATCAACACGCTGCACGGCCAGATCGCGAAGATGAAGCAGAACATCAAGGCGACCGGCGACAACGTGGTGGCGACGGACGACGAACAGCGCCGCGCCGCACTGCAGATCCAGCAGGTGCTCAACGGCGGCTCGCAACCTCCGGTCGTCGATTCACCTCCTCGGGTACCGCAGGCACCACCGGCGAACCGGAAGGTCGATCTCGGATGACGCGGGGGCGAAGCACGAGAGCCAGGGGGAGATTCTGATGGCGGAAACCGACTTCGAGGGCTTCACCCTCGAACAGTTGCAGGCCATGGTCGCCACGGCGAACCCTTCGGCGCTCGCCGGGTACGGACAAAAGCTCACCGGCGCGGCCGGGAAGATCACGACCGCCGCGGAGAACCTCGCGAGAATCGCCCGAGGCATGAGCGACGGTTGGCAGGGCGAGAGCGCGGACGCCTTCCAACTGCTCGCCGGGCAACTGGTCGCGGCCACCAACGGCCTCGGCGACTACGCCAACGCTGCCGGCGGCCACATCAACCACGTCGGCGAGCAGATCTTCGTAGCCAAGCTGGGCATGCCCCGCGTCGACCCCACGACCCTGGCCAAGGCGAACGGGCCCGCCCCCGTCGTGCCCCCGGGCACACCACCGCCCGCCGACGGCGTGGACCCGGTCAAGGCCCACGCGGACGCCCAGGGCCAGGTGGAGGCAGCACGCCGCGAGGCGATCACGCGAATGCGCACCCTGGCGTCGACCTACCGCGTGGCGGCAACGGACCTCCAGGCAATCCCGGTGCCGGTGTTTCCGGGAGGGGATGAACGTGACGGTCGACATGGAGCCGTATCCATCGTTGGTCCCGGCTCCGGTAGCCCGGGCTCGGGTGGTTCAGGGTCGGGCGGAACTCCGGGTCCCCCGGCTTTCCGTGCCGGGGGTGGGGGCTCAAGCCCCGGAATCTACACAGCCCCTCCAGGTCACCTGCCGTCCGGCGGGACGACGAGCCCCGCCCCTATAAATGCACCTACTCCCTATGCGCCCCAAGTAACCAATCTCCAAGGAACTGGTTCGCTGACCGCGCCCGACTCGTCGATCGACAATCCATGGGCTCCCCAGCCTCCCGCCGGTGGGTCTGGCCCAGGCTCAACTACGGGAGGAAGTCCTCCCAGTGGAAATCTCCCAGGTGTTCCTCCGCTGTCGGGATCCGGTCCTGCTACCTCACCAGCCGGAAGTGGGCGCTACCCAGGCGGCCCTGGATTGCCTGTTATCGGAGGAGGCGGAAGGGGAGGAACTTCCGGCGGGAGTTCCGGAAGTGTGACTCCACGCAGCGGAGGCCCGTATGGGGGTCCTGTAGTCCCGCCCGGATCAACACCGCGTAGTGGTGGCCCTCAAGTCGGTGGCGGACGAGGAGCCTTCAACACCCAGCCTGAGGCGCGTGGCCCCGGCGCGAGCAGCCCCAGCGGAGCCGGGGGAACAGGGTCGCCTGGCCGCACACCTGGCATGCCGGGAGCCCCGGGGGTTGGCGGTTCCGCTGGATCACCAATCAGCAGGGCTTCCGGAAGCAGGCTGGCACACTCGCAGGGCGGTTCTGTCGGTAACGCTTCCGGAGCCGCCTCACGCCGAAACTCCCCTCGGTTGCAGGCACTACCCGCCGATGGATCCGCGCCTGAGCCAGCCGGTGCGGGAACACAGCAGCGCATGGCATCTTCCGGGCAACGCACCCCCTTCACTGGCGGCTCACGCTCCGAGCAGGTTCTGCGGCGTGCACCACGGCCGGAGGAGGACGACGACAATGTCTGGGACGGTCCCCGACGGCCGGGCGTCGTTCCACCTGTGATCGACTGATCGTCTGCCATCGCTGTCCCGAAAGGACATCGCCGTCGCATGAGTGAACCCCCCTCCCGATCCGCCCGTTTGCCCTGCGTTCTCGGCATGCTCTTGGCTCTCCTCGTTCTCATCGGAAATCTGGCACCTCCTGCCCAAGCGGAGTCCGTGCGCGCTCAACAGTGGTATCTGGATGTGTGGAAAATCGATGAGGTCTGGAAACTTGCCCGGGGGGCAGGGGTAACCGTCGCAGTGATCGACGGTGGAGTCGACGCCACGCATCCGGACCTGGTCGGCCAGGTTCAGTCCAGTTTGAATTCGCCGGGGGACTCGGACGGCCATGGCACCGGTATGGCCAGTCTCATCGCAGGGCAGGGACAAGCGGGCGGTGGCCAGGGCGTCTACGGCGTGGCGCCCGAGGCAAAGATCCTTCCCTTCAGGTCCGCACGCACTCCCTCTGGCAAAATGGATCCGATCTCGACCGCAAAGGGAATTCGCCTTGCTGCCGATTCCTCGGCCCGCATCATAAATCTTTCCATTGGCGGCTCGGCTGGCAATCCAGTCGAACGCGAAGCTATTTCTTACGCTCTGAGCAAGGGGAAGCTGGTAGTTGCTGCCGGCGGCAACTCACCGGAAGACGTGAACGATCAGCCGGTCTACCCTGCGTCCTATCCCGGAGTCTTGGCTATCAGCGCTTTGAGCCGTGAGGGGAAACCTGCCAGCAACAGCATCCGAGGACCATGGATCTCATTGTCGGCCCCCGGCGAAGAAATCCCTCACGCTTGCACGACAAGCACCCGCTACTGCAAAGGTGTTGGCTCCAGCGATGCCACCGCCCTCACCTCCGGCGTTGCCGCGCTCGTGTGGTCCGTGCATCCCGACTGGACTGCCAATCAGGTCATCCGGCGCCTTATCGACACCGCGAATCGGCCCAATGAGCCCGTGCCTTCGGACACCTTCGGGTACGGCGCCGTCAGCCCCCGCAAGGCCCTCGCCGCCACCGACACGCCCGGCCCCGCCGACGTCAACCCGCTGATCGGCGTGCGCGGCGACAAGCCCGCCCCCGCGACCACCGCGCCGAGCACATCGCCCTCGGCCGCCGCGTCGGCGCCGGCCGCACCCGCCGGCACCGCTCCTCCCGCAGCCACCGCCGACAAGTCCGGCGACGACGACAATCTCCTCGTCCCGATCCTGGTCGGCACCATCGCCGCGGCCGCCCTCGTCGCCGGCGCCACCGTCATCACCATGCGCCGCCGCAGAGCCCGCGAACTCGCCCGCCGGCAAGCCGCCGCCGCACCCCCCTGGCCCACCGCACCGCCGACCTACCACCCCGGCGGCGGCCCGTACGATCGGCGTTGACGAAGAACAGTTCGAACCAGACACCATGGCCGCCACGCGGCGGTCGGAACAGCGGTGCCCGGGTGCCGTAAGTGCGGCCTCGCAGAGTGTGCGCGGAATCGGGCAATCCTCGCGGTCCTCACCGCACCAACCACCCTTGCGGTCGCAGATGGCCGCGGGGGCCGGAGTCGCGTCGCCCCGCACGGATCGCCGAACGTCTCCCGCAGCGCCGCGCCCGCTTCGCACCCTTGTCCACGTGGTAGGGGGCGACAGCCGACGGTGAACGGATCCCGGGACGAGTGAGTGGCACCCGCGTTCGAAGCGTGCGGGCCAAGTCGTGGATCGGCACGATCGGATCGGCGCGCCGCGCGAGCTCGAGCGCGACTCCGAGACAGGTCCGGCAGCAGGAACCGGCCCGTGGGCGGCGGAAGTTGTTCGTCCAAGACTTTCGCCGCCCGAAACGACGCGGGGACCGGCGAGCCGGCGGGCCGCGCGGGAGCAGCTCATCCGGCTGGGCCGCCGAGGTCGCATTGTGAACGGTTGAGCCGTCGGTCGACGGCCGGTCCGGATGCGCCGATGAGGGGACGAGCAGGGTGTCCTCGCTGGGCGCGAGGAGCTGCCGTAGCCGTGACCGAGTCGATGGCCTTGTGCACCTGAAGCAGAAGTCGCAACGAACGGAACCGACGGCGGACGAGAACCGCCCCGGACCCGGCTCCGAGATCAACCCCTTCCGGGGCCTGCCTTCCCGCGCCGGCGGGCGTCGCGGATGACGATCGCGGTGCAGATGACGACGATGGTCAGGCCGATGGCCATGAACAGGACCACCGACGCCTGGCGGCGGTCGCGGTCGGCTCGGGTGGGGCCGTGGGCCAGGGGGGCGACGTTGACGAGTTCGGTGCTGCGGTCGACCTTGGGGTCGGGGACCGGGGCGGACGCGGGGACCACCGTGGAGCTGAGGGCGCGCAGCGGGTCGACCACGCCCCAGCCGACGCCGTCCACGTGACCCGGGGCGCCGCGCTGCGCGGTCTGTTCGATCAGCGTGATCACCTGGGCCGCGGTGTAGGTCGGGTGCGCCGAGCGGATCAGCGCCGCGACGGCGGCCACGTACGGGGTCGCGAAGGAGGTGCCGTTGCCGCTGCAGTGGCCGCCCTTGGGCACCGTCGACCACATGTCCACGCCCGGGGCCAGCACGCCCACGTAGGGCTTGTTCTGCGAGAACGGCGCCCGCTCGTTGTTGCGGTCGGAGGCGCCGACGCCCAGGACGCCGGGATACTTCGCCGGCCACGAGTCGAGGTTGTCCTTGTCGCCGGAGTTGCCCGCGGCGGCGACCACGACCACCTGCTTGGCGATCGCCCGCTGCACCGCGTCGCGCAGCTTGACGCCCGGCTCCTGGCCGCCCACCGTGTCCTGCGAGATGTTGATCACCGTGGCGCCCCCCGCCACCGCGAAGTCGATCGCCGCGGCCAGGCTGTCCTCGTTGCCCTTCGTCGCGTCGTCGCCGCCGTTCTGCCGGATCGGCAACAACTTCGCGTCGGGCGCCAGACCCACGAAGCCCGTGTCGAGCACGGGGGTCAGCCGACTGCCGGGTCGGGCCGCGATGATGCCCGCGGCCATCGTGCCGTGGCCGTGGGTGTCGTCGGTACCGTCGGCCTTGTCGTTGAAGAAGTCCTTGCCGGGCACGATCGCCGGACCCAACTGCGGGTTGTCGTTGTCGATTCCGCTGTCGATCACCGCGACCGTGACGCCGTCGCCGGTGGACTTCTGCCAGAGCTCGTCGAGCAGTACACGCTGCAGCGACCATGGCTTGCCGGGCATCGGCTTGGAGGGGTACACACATTCGCCCGCGAGCAGCTCGGTGTCCACCGGCCCGCCATCGACCGCCCCCGACCCGGCCGGCAGCAGCAGGCCAAGCGCGAGAAGAGGTGCCGTCCACCGTCGCCGCACGGGTCGCATCGGTTCGTTCGCCTTCCGGATCACCACCGACCGGCCCCGGACTCCCGGGCCGGCCTGGCCTGTCGTGTGGATGTCCCCGGCCCCCGTGAGACCGATGACGGACGCGGGAGGAGGCGGGCACGAGCCCGCCTCCTCTACACCGCGTCACAACGATGGCACCGGCCGGCGACCCGGCGACCGCCCCCGGACCGATACCGCTGTCGCGCCGATACCGGTACCACGTCGACAGCGCTGTCGAACCGCGAGCGCCCCCACGCCGGTACGAACCGCCGGTGCCTCGGAATTCCCGGTGTCAGTGCCACATCTTGGCGTTGGACGCCTCGGTCTGGCGGTACGCGTCGGCCGCACGCATCAGGCCGTCGGCGATGCCGTTGAGCGCGTCCTGCAGACCCTGCGCGTTCTGGTCCCAGCTCGCCTGCTGGACGAGGTAACCCTCGCGCGCGTCACCGGACCACGACTCGGTGACCGGCGAGATGTCCCGCTTCAGACCCGACTGCATGTCGGCGAGACGGGCGTTGAGGGCGCGAATATCGGCTGCGGCCTGTTCGAGCGCAGCAAAAGTGACAACTACCTGCGACATGCTTTCTCCCCAGTGTCGGGTGACCGGCTTGCGACCGGGGCATCGCCCCGAGCAGTACGAGAGCGAGTACGACCTGCTGCGACCGCGAGGCGAACCTCGGTCAGAACATCAACTTCGAGATGTTGCCGGACACGGTCGTCTCGGTCTGGTCGTACGAGTTGGCGTTGTGGCCCATGGCCCCGGAAATGGCGTCCAGAGCGCGCTTGACACCGAGCGCCTTCTGTACGGCCTGTTCCTGCAGCGGGTCGAACTGGTTCCTGGCAGCGCCCTGCCACTGACCCTCGATCGCATCGACCTTGCGGTTCATCTCCTGGATGGCCGCTTCGAGGTCGGTCGCCACGCCCTGAACCTTCTTCGACAACTCCGCCAACATCTGCGGAGTGATCTTGAACGCTTCACCTGCCATGTTTCACCATCCCCCATGAGACAGACGTGCGCGAGGGAAGGCTCGTGTCACCCGTGTCGGGTGCCCCCGCACCAACGTCACCGTTGTGACGTCCTGGGAACTCTAACCGCAACCCGGGACGCCACCCAAGCGACGCCCTACTCATGGTTACGGAACCTTGACTCCGGCGATACCACCGCGGCCTTGTGCAATGCGCCGGTCTTCGGTCGTGCCTTCCGGTGCCTCGGGTCGAAAGTCGTCACCACTCACGACCCTTGCGACGCTACCCCAACTCGCGCACCCAGGCTCAGGAACCCTGTGGCTTCTTGGCATCGGCCGTGCTCAATTGCGGCCCTCTCGAGACCAGTTCGGACCACGCCCGGGGCAACGGCTTGACCTCCACGCCCTTGTAGCCCAGCCGCTGCTTCGCCTCGCTGTCCTGGTTCGGTCCGGCCGGCGCGCCGCCGGCCTGCGCCTCCTCCGGCACGCTGTAGCGCAGTCCCGAGTCGGCCACCAGGTACGTCGGACCACCCTCGTCGGGCGTCCCGGTCACCTCGCGATACAGCGCTCCCGCACCGGGCTTGACCCACACACCGCCCATACCGTCGACGAGTTGCTCCGGCGGCCGGGTACCGGCGGACTGCGTGGTCACCGGCTGGATGCCGCGCCACTCGCCGGAGAAGGTGTTGCACACCACGTTGCGCGGCAACTCCAGGTCGTTGCGCGTCATCCGGTTCATCGGCGTCGGCGGGATCTCCGGCCAGCCCTTGTCCGCGGCGAACGTACGGTCCTGCACCACGGCGCCGCCGAGCGTGCCGATGTTGACCGGGAAGGCGGTGGGCGTGGTGTTCCCGTACGCCTCCCTCGCCCTGGGGTTCGTGGTCAGCAGCACGGCGGTCAGCTCGCTGACCGGCATCACGCCCTCCTTGGTGACCACGTAGTTCTGCCGCTGGGCACTGCCCTCCGCGCGCAGCACGATGCCGACCTTGTTGTACTCCCCGGCCAGTGGCAGTTGGGTCGGCTTGCCGTAGTCGGCCGGCATCGGGTGGTCGATGGTGCCGCCGTCGATCAGCGTCGCCAGCCACGCGTCGCTGACCGGTTGCGCGGGTGCGCCGCCCAGGTTCAGCGCACCGATCACCGTGGGCGTCTCGGTCACGAAGCGCTTGCCCTGGTAGACGAGGTACTTGTGCTGGGCCCGGTCCTGCACGAACAGCGCCTCGCCCGGCCGCAGCGCACCGTCCGCGGGAGCCGCGCCGATGAACACGCTGCGCTGCGGCTCGCCGGCCGGGTCGGGCTTGCCGTCCTTGCCCAGGGCCGGCCGCTCGCACACGGTCCAGGACTTGCGCTCCTTGACCTCCTTGGCCGTCGGCAGCCGGTCCGGTGCGTTCGGGATGCCCAGCGGCGCGCCGTGGCTGACGCTGTTGAGCTGCTTCTCCGGGACCATGTTGACCTTGAACTTGCCCGGGTCCAACAGCAGTCGGCCGGAGGCGATGTTGAGCACCGGGTGCAGCTTGCCATCGAGGAAGACGTACCGGCTCGCCGAGTCGCGGCCCACGATCAGGCTGCTCTTGTCCTTCCAACCGGGCGGCGTCCCGGGCTTGATCAGCCCGACCACCCCGAACCCGACCAGCACCAGCATCGCGACCACGATGCTCGGCGTGACCATGCGCATCGGCTTGGGCGCGTTCTCCTCGCTGCCACCGCCCGGAGCCGGTTGCAGGAACGCGGCCACCATGCGGCGCCGCGCGAAGATGTACGCCTCAAGTTGCTCGCGGCGCGATGCCATCGTTCTCCCCGTGATCGACCGTGCGCTCCGGCTGAAGGTTCTACCACCGACGCGGCCACAGGGTCGCGGGCAAACCCCCGGCCCCGTACCGTACGGTGTGCCGCACCCGCCGTGACAGTCGGGCGACGGCATACGGGGACAAGTCGTGAGCATGGGGGATCTACAAACGTGGCCGCACCCACGCCGGTAGGGACGCATCGGCAGACCCGCCCACCCACACCCGACGGGACGTCACCACCGGCCCCGCAGCGCGCCGTCATGCGGGTGCACCCGCGCGCCGGCCGCATCGGCGGCGTCCTGGTGCAGCAGATCGTGCTGATCCAACTCGGGGTACTGCTGGTCGCGATCGGACTGGCCACGAATGTGGCGGCGTTGATCGGTCTCGGCGCCCTCGCGGTGCTGCTCGTGGGGCCCGCCCTGGTGCGGCTGCGCGGACGCTGGCTCGTGCAGTGGTTGCCGATCCTGTTCGACTTCCGCCGCCGGCACCGGATGCCGGCCGTCCCGGACGACGCGGATCCGGTCCTGGTCCCGGTTCTGGAGTGTGCGCCGCATTTGGTGACGAGTTCGGTCACCGACCGCGAGCGCCGCTCCATCGGACTGATCGGCGACGGCACCTTCCTCACCGCCGTGCTGTTGGTCACCTCGCGCGACGAGCCGCTGCGCCCCTCGCGCGCGCAACGACCGTTGCCGCTGCCCACGATCGTGAGCACGCTGGAGGTCGACGACGTGACGTTGGCCTCGGTCCAGGTGGTCCAGCACACCCAGCCGGCGCCGGCCACCCATCTGCCCGAGGAGGCGCTGGCCACCCGGTCGTATCGCCAACTCGTCGAGCAGGGACTGCACGACGTGCCGGCGCTGCGCCTGACCTGGATCGCGCTGCGCTTCGAGCCCGAACTGTGCGCGGGAGCGGTCGCCGCCCGCGGTGGCGGCGAGGAGGGGGCCCAGCGTGCCCTGCTGCGCGCGGTCAACCAACTGGCCGGCAACCTGACCGGCGCCGGTTTCGAGGCCCGCGCGCTGGAGGAGGCCGAGCTGATCCAGGCGCTCGCCACCTCGTGCAGCGTGAACCGCACCACCCGCCAGTACGGACGCGGCGGCCGGCGAACCACCGAGTCCAAGCGGGCATGGCGCTGCGACGACCGGTGGCACACCACCTACTGGGCCAACCGCTGGCCGCAGCTGACCCAGGGCCGCACCTCCGACCTGGTGGGCGCGCTGACCGCGACACCGGCGATCGCCACCACCTTCGCGCTGACCGCGACGCACGGCGTGGGCGGCACCACCGCGCTCACCACACACGTCCGGATCGCCGCCCGTTCCGGCAGCGAACTCGCGGACGTGACAAAGCAGTTGGAACGCCGAGCCCGAGCCGAGAAGATCGGCCTGACCCGGCTCGACTGGGAGCAGCAACCGGCCCTGCTGGCCACCCTGCCGCTCGGCGGCCTGTCGTGACGAACCGTCACAGGTGCACACGTACGGGGAGGATCGACCAGTGAGCACGACCAACGCCGGCCGGGGCCGACGCCGGGCCCCGAACGTGCGGAGCAACAACCGCAATCCGAACCCGCCGCCCGCCCCCACACCGAACCCCACGCCCGGCGCGGGTACTCCGGTGCCGCGGCCCTCGCGGCGCAAGGGCCTGGCCCGCCTGGTCGGACCCAGACACGAGCGGCACGTGCTGACCACCGCCCAATTGCCCGCCCTCGGCCTGCCGGTGGGCGACGACGGCGTGGTGATCGGCGTCGATCCCGAGCGCAACCCGGCGGTGCTCGGCCTGTTCCGGCCCGAGCCGTTGGACGTCGCGTTCGTCGGCGGCGCCTACGTGGTGCAGATCATCGCGCTGCGGGCCGCGGCGATCGGCGCGCGAGTCGCGATCGAGTCCGGTCGTCCGCAGTTGTGGTCCGCGATGGCCCAGGCCGCGGGCGGCGCCCAGCCGTGCGTGACGGTGCATCAGGTGGGCCGGCTCGGCCCGCAGGGCCCCACTGCCGGCAGTCCGGTCCTGGTCATCCGCGACTGCGGCGCACGTCCGCCGCGCAATCGGCTCGCGCCGGCCGCGTGGCAGACCACGCTGACCCTGCTGCCGTTCCTGGACCCGGCGCAGGCGCGGCAGCGGATCGGTGTGGGCGCGGGTCTGGTCGGCATCCAGCGGGTCTCCCCGATCGAGGCCCAGGCCGCCGCGTCGGTACTGTCCCTGCCCGGCGAGGACGAGGCCGCGTTGCCCACGCTCGCCGACGAACTGACCCTGTGGAGCACCAGGAAGTCGCGCAAGTACGTGCTGCTGACGCCCACTCGGGCCGAGGCCGACCTGCTCGGGTCGCCGCGGCGGATGGACTGACCGTGGTCGCCACACCGGCTCTGCGCGAACAGGTGGACGGACCGGCGACGGTCGCCGGCACCGCTGACTACGCTGTGAGGCTCGTGTAGGGGGCAGCCTCGACCCTGGTCGAGGTACGGCGGACGGCGCGGCGCCGTGTGATCCGAGCCGAGCCGCCTCCGGACGATCGGAAGGACCACACCGTGAGCAGCGAGCAGGACGGCGCGCACATCGAGCCGGGGGCCGACGAGGAAGAGGAGTGGTCGGGACCCGACTTCACCATGCCCTCGTGGTACACGCACCAGGACGGCGGCGCGCCCGCGCCACCACCGTCCGGGGTCGGCGCGCCCGCACCCCCTCGGCAGGGTGGGCAGGTGCCGGCGACGCCCCGGTACGGCAGTGAAGACGCGACGCTGGTGCCACCCGCGCGGACGCCCGACCCGCACGCACCGCTGCCGTACGGGGCCGACCCCGGCTCGGGTGGGCCCGCCGGTGCCGCCCCGGGCCCGTACGGATCCGGCGCGGGCACGCCCGGACCGGCATCGATGCCGCCGGCCCGCCCGGCGGACGCCCCGCCCGGCTACGGCGCCCCGGCGACCGAGCCACCCGCCGGCCCGCCTGCCGCGCACCAGCCTCCGCCCGAGCCCTACGGCGTCGATCACGCCGCATCGCATCCGGCCGACCCGCGACCTCCGTACGACACCGGCGCCCCCGCGCAGCCGAGCGCCCCGCCCGTCGGCGAACCGCACGGGTTCGGCGTGCCCTCGGGCGACGCGGGCGGTGTCGTGCCGCCTCGGTACACCTCACCCGAGCCCTCGGCACCGCTCCCGTACGGCACGCCCTCGGCCGAACAGCCCCCCACCGAACCGCCGGCCGGCCCGAACCCGGCCTTCACCCCGGGCGAGCAGACCATGGTCGTACCACCGTCCGTCGACCAGGGCCGTCCCACCGAGGACCCGGCCGGTCCGCCGCCCTTCACCCCCGGCGAGCCGACCGTGGTCGTGCCACCGGCGGTCGACCATGGCCGACCCGCCGCCGACCCGCGCGAGAGCGGGGCCGCCGGCGAACCCACCGCGCCGACCGCCGAGTCGGACCCCCGGGGCCCGGACCGAGCCGAGCAGGCCCCGCCCGCCACCCGGCCGGAGGACGCCGCTTCCGCCGAGCAGCCGCCGGCGGCTCCCGCTCCGCCGAACGACGCCGGCCCGGGGCTCGACGCCGAGCCGGCCGCACCCACCGATCCCGTCGGGGACGCCCGGCCCGCCGAGCAGCCGTCCGATGCGGCGCCCGCACCCGACGCGGTCGACCACGCGCCCCCGAACACGCCGTTCGATCCGAGCGACGTGCCCACCACACCCGCCGGCGGCACGCCGATCCCCGGCCTGTCCACCACCGGAGGGGCCCCCGAGGCACCCCACGCGGAGCCCGCCGAGGCGCCCGCCGACCCCGCGCCGCCACACGCGCCCGAGCCGCCGAGGTACGACACCCACCCGCCGTACCCGCCGGCCGCCGACGCGCAGCCGACACCCGAGCCGTACGACCCCACCCACCGCCCGTCCGGTGAACCGGCCGGACCGCCCGCCCCGCAGCCCGAGGTCCGCGCCGCCGCGCCGCAGCCTGCCGCCCCGGCCCCGCCGGCCGGCGCCCCGCAGCCCCCGGCCGACGACCGGCCGCACCCGCCGCACCCGCCGCAGGGCCCGGCCGCCCCCGCGGACCGGCAACCACCGCCCGCCGGCGGCTACCCGCCGTACGGGCAGCAGCCCGTCCCGCCGCAGGGCGGCCCGGCGCCGTACCCGCCGCAGCAGCAGGGCGGCACGCCCCCCGGCCCGGAGCAACTCGGGCAACAGCAGTACCCGGGCCAGGCCCAGGGTGCTCCGCTGCCCGACCCGGCGACCCGACTGATGGCACCGATCACCGACGACATGGCCCCGCCGCCCGGCGTCCCGCAGCAGGCTCCGCTGCCCGGCGCCGGGCAGCCCGCCGCGCCGACCGGCACCCCACCGCGTCCGACGACACCCCCGCAGGGCTCACCCGTGCCGCCTCCGGGCTGGTCCGGCACGGCTCCCGGCAACGGCGAGGCATGGGGCACCGGTGCCCCGCCGCCGACCGGACAACCGCTGCCGCCGCCCAGCGGCGAGCCGGTCGCGCCCCCGCAGCAGCCGCAACAGCGCGGTGAGCGCTCGTGGATGCGGCGCGCGTTCGGCGGGAACAACGAACCGGCCGGGCCGCCGGAGCAGCAGCCGGGCGGCCTGCCGCCGTACGCCCAGGCCCCCGGCCCGTACCAGCAGGCCCCGGACCCGTACCAGCAGGCCCCGGACCCGTACCGGCAGGGCACCCCGCCGCACGGCGCACCCGGCCCGCAGGCCCCCGCGCCCTATCCGCAGCCCGACCCCAACCAGGCGCACAACCCGTACGCCCAGGCCCCGCCCGCCGACGGCCGACCGGGGCAGGCGCCGTACGGCCAGGCCGGCCCGCAGCACCAGGAGCCGCCGTACGGTCAGGGCGCACCCTACGGCCGGCCCGACGCCGGTCACCCGCCGTACGCCCAGGGCACTCCGCCGCAGGGCGCACCGGCCCCACAGCCCAACCCGTACGGCCAACCGCCCGCCGGCCCCGACCAGCAGTCGCCGTACCACCCGGGCACGCCCCCGCACGGCGCCCCCGGCCCGCACGCGCAGCCGGTCCCGCAGCATCAGGCCCCGCAGCACCAAGCTCCGCAACATCAGGCCCCGCAGCCCGGGCAGCCCACGCCGACCGACCGCGCGCCCGAGCCGCCCAACCCGTACGCCGGCGCGCCCGACGCCGCACGGCCCTACGCCCCGGGCACCCCCGCGCAGGGCGGCCAACAACCGCAGGCTTGGTCCCCCGACGGCGGCGGCGCCCCCGCCCGAACCGTCGGCGGCGCGCCGCTCGGCTACACCGCGGCCGTCGAACTCACCAGCGACCGTCTGCTGCGCAAGCAACCGCAGCCGCGCCGGCAGACCCCGCGCTTCCGACTCGGCGGCAAGTCCGCCGACGCCCGCCGGGCCGAACGCCTGGAGCGGATCCGCACGCCCGTCCTGGGCTGCTACCGGATCGCGGTGATCAGCCTCAAGGGCGGCGTCGGCAAGACCACGACCACCACCGCGCTCGGCTCGACGCTGGCCACCGAGCGGCAGGACCGGGTGATCGCGATCGACGCCAACCCGGACGCCGGCACGCTCGGCCGCCGGGTCCGCCGGGAGACCGGCGCGACCATTCGCGACCTGGTCAACTCGATGGCCCACGTACACAGTTACATGGACATCCGGCGGTTCACCTCACAGTCCTCCAGCGGCCTGGAGATCCTGGCCAACGATGTGGACCCGGCGGTGTCGACGACGTTCAACGACGACGACTACCGCTCGGTGATCGACCTGTTGGGCAAGCAGTATCCGATCATCCTGACCGACTCGGGCACCGGCCTGCTCTACAGCGCGATGCGCGGAGTGCTGGACCTGGCTCACCAGTTGATCGTGATCAGCACGCCCAGCGTGGACGGCGCGACCAGCGCGAGCACCACGCTGGACTGGCTGGTCGCGCACGGCTACGCCGATCTGGTCGCGAACAGCATCACGGTGATCTCGGGTGTTCGGGAGACCGGCAAGATGGTCAAGACCGAGGACATCGTGGCCCACTTCGAGACCCGCTGCCGCGCGGTCGTGGTCGTCCCGTTCGACGAACACCTGTCGGCGGGCGCGGAGTTGGACCTGGACATGATGCGGCCCAAGACCCGCGAGGCGTACTTCGAGTTGGCCGCGCTGGTCGCCGAGGACTTCCACCGCACCCAGCCACCGGCCGATCAGCAGCAGTGGCAGCCGCAATACCAGCAGCAGCCCCAACAGCCCCAGCAGCAACAGCAGCAGCCCTACTACGGGCAGCCGCAGCAGGCCCAGCCGTACCCGACACAGCAGCCGTATCCCCAGCAACAGCAGCAGCAACCACAACAGCAACCCCACCAACAGCCGCACCCACAGCAGCCACAGCACCCGCACCAACCGCAGCCCCAGCAGCCGTACTACCAGCAGCCCCCGCCGGGCGACTGGCAACCACCGCGTCAGGGCTGACACGACGAAGGGCCGCCCCGGAAGAGATTCCGGGGCGGCCCTTCGCACATCCGTCGCCAAGCGACGAGACGGCGGCACCGCCGAGCGGTGCGGCGGCGGTTCAGCCCGTCGGGCCCAGGTCCGCCGCGTCGATCAGCTCACGCGCGCGCTTCACGTCGCGCGCCATGTGCTCCAGCAGGTCGTCGATCGAGTCGAAGCGCTCGGTCCCGCGCAGGTACTCCAGGAAGTCCACCGCGACGTGCATCCCATACAGGTCGAGGTCGGTCCGGTCCAGCGCGTACGCCTCGACCCGTCGCTCGGTGCCGTCGAAGGTCGGGTTGGTGCCGATCGAGATCGCCGCGGGCAGCCGTTCGCCCTCGATCACCAGCCAGCCCGCGTACACCCCGTCGGCCGGGATCGCCGTGTACGGGAGCACCTCCAGGTTGGCCGTCGGGTAGCCGAGTTCGCGGCCGCGCTGATCACCGCGCACCACCACGCCCTCGACCCGATGCGGCCGGCCGAGCAACTCGGCCGCACCCGCGACGTCGCCCTCGGCGACCCGGGCCCGGACCACGGTGGACGAGAAGGTCACCTCGCCGGAGACGAACAGCTCCGGCTCGACGACGGTGAAGTCGTTCGCCACGCCCAACTCCTCCAAGAGCGCGACGTTGCCCGTCGCCTTGTGGCCGAATCGGAAATTGCGCCCCTCGACCACCACGGCCGCGTGCAGCGTGTCCACCAGGACCTGCCGGACGAAGTCGACCGCGCTGAGCCGGGAGAATTCGAGCGTGAACGGCAGCACCAGCACCGCGTCCACCCCCAGGTCCGTCATCAGCTGCGCGCGCCGGTGGTGCGGCGTGAGCAGCGGCGGGTGGCTTCCCGGGCGGACCACCTCGCTCGGGTGCGGGTCGAACGTGACCACGACCACCGGCAGTCCGCGCTCGCGACCGATCTCGACCGCCCGGTCGATCGTCCGTTGGTGCCCGCGATGCACACCGTCATAGGACCCGATCGTGACGACGGAGCGTCCCCAATCGCTGGGGACGTCCTCCAAGCCCCGCCAACGCTGCACCGTAACCGCTCCTCGTTCTTCGTGACGTGTCGCGGGTCCAGCTTCCCATGCAGGCACCGTCGCTCGGTCCCGCCCCCGCCGTGGCGACCATCACCCCGGGCCGGCCGGGGCGCGCCCGCCCTCAGCCCACGAACACCGCGAGCGGGCGGGCCGCGCCCTCCCGGTTCTCCACCAGGGCGAGGAAGGTGCCGTCGGGGCCGAACACACCCACCGGCCCCTCGCTGTCGTCGGCCGGCAGCCGGCCGCCGTGCGAGACGGCGCGTGCCTGGTCCTCGGTGACCTCCCGACGCGGAAAGGCCGCCGTGGCCGCCTCGGCGATCGGCAGCACGCCGAAGGACTCCTCCAGCTCCTCCAGCGTGTGCGCCCGCTCCAGCGCGTACGGCCCCACCCGGGTGCGGCGCAGCGCGGTCAGATGGCCGCCGACCCCGAGGCCGGCGCCCAGATCGCGGGCCAGCGCCCGGATGTAGGTGCCGGACGAGCAGGTCACCCGCACGTCCAGGTCGATCGTCTCACCCTCGCGCCGGGTGGCGAGCACCTCGAACGCGGACACCGTGATCGGGCGGGCGGCGAGTTCGAACTCCTCGCCGTCGCGCACCCGCGAGTGCGAGCGCTTGCCGTCGATCTTGATCGCCGACACCTTCGAGGGCACCTGCATGATCGGGCCGGTCAGCTCGGCGATGCCCGCCGCGATCGAGGCGTCGTCCACGTGTGCGGCCGAGGTGGTCGCGGTGACCTCGCCCTCGGCGTCGTCGGTGATCGTGCTCTGCCCGAGCCGGATGGTCCCCGCGTACTCCTTCTCGGTGAGCGCGAGGTGGCCGAGCAGGCGGGTGGCCTTCTCGATGCCGATCACCAGGACGCCGGTGGCCATCGGGTCCAGCGTGCCGGCGTGGCCCACCCGGCGGGTGCCGGCGATCCGGCGCAGCCGGCCCACCACGTCGTGCGAGGTGAGCCCGGCCGGCTTGTCCACGATCACCAGACCGTCGGGCGGTGGGGGTCCTGCGTTGCGGCGCTTCACGCGTCGTCTCCCGGGGTTGCGTGCGCCGGAGCGACCGGCAGTAGTGCGTCGGCCAGGAGGTCCCGGAATCGGGCCACCACCTCGGCCGGTGGGTCGTATGCGGTGAATCCGGCCGCGAACGCGTGCCCGCCACCGCCGAAGGCGCCGCAGACGCGCCCGAGGTCCACCGCGCCCTTGGAGCGAGCGGACGCGCGCAGCGCACCGTCGTCGTCCTCCTTGAGCACCAGCGCGACCTCGGCCTCGCCACTCTTGCGGACCACGTCGATCACGCCCTCGATCTCGTCCAGCCGGATCCCGTGCGCGGCGCGTTCGGCACGGGTGATCACGGTGGACACCAGGCCCAGGCCACCCGCCGCGCCCGCGTCCAGCTCGGCGCCCGCCAGGGCACCGGCGAGCACCTTGAGGTAGCCGAACCGGCAGGTGTCCCAGATCGCCCGCTGGATCAGGTCGTGCCGTATCCCGGTGGCCATCAGCCGAGCCGCGAAGGTGTGCGTCTCGGGCGTGGTCCCCACGTACTTGAACGAGCCGGTGTCGGTGACCAGGCCGGTATACAGCGCGGTCGCGATGTCGGCGGTCAGCGTCGCGCCGAGCCGGGTGATCAACTCGTCGGCGAGCACCGCGGTCGCGGGCGCCTCGACGTCGATCAGGTGATGCGTGCCGAAGCGGGTGTTGGAGGCGTGGTGGTCGACCACCAAAAGCGTGCGGGCCGCCTTGGCCTTGGCCTCCAGCAGGCCCAGCCGAGCCGAGCCCGCCGCGTCGAAGACGGCGACCAGCTCCGGCTCCTCGGGCACCTCGGTGTGCGCCACGAGCAGGTCCTGGCCGGGCAGGAACTCCAGCGAGGACGGCACCACGAGGGGGTCGTCGCCGTAGGAGACCCGGACCGGGCGGCCCAACTCGCGCAGCGCCAGCCCGACGGCGAGCGCCGAACCGAGCGCGTCGCCGTCCGGGCTGACGTGGGCCAGCAGGGTGATGTCGCCGGCCGTCAGGAGCAGGCGTACCGCCTCGTCCCAATCGGCCGCACCCGGCGCGGTCGGCGGCGCCGTTCTCACGCCGAAGTCGCCGGTCCGCGGTTTCGCTCCCGCGGTCGGGCCGGGCTCGCGGTCCGCCGCCACGCCTGGTGTCAAGGTCGGTCGCCCTCCTGTGTATCCGCCTTGGTCTCCGCCTCCGACTCGTCGTCGGAGTCGTCGGAGTCGCCCACGGCCGGGGTCCGATAGGGGTCCGCGTCACCGGCATAGCCGGCGCCCGCGGCGGTTGAGCGTACCGCCGCATCGGCCTGCTGTGCCCGAGCGAGCAGATCGTCGATGAGTTTGGCGTTGTCCGGAAGGGCGTCGGCGATGAACGTCAGCGACGGCGTGTGTCGCACGCCGGTCTGGCGGCCCACCTCACTGCGGAGCACGCCCTTGGCGCTCTCCAGCGCGGCGGCGGTCGCCGCACGCTCGGTCTCGTCGCCGTAGACCGTGTAGAACACGGTCGCCTCACGGAGGTCACCGGTCACTCGTGCGGCGGTGATCGTCACGAACCCCAGACGCGGGTCCTTGATCCGGCGCTCCAAGGTCTCCGCGACCACAACCTGGATACGGTCCGCGAGTTTGCGCGCCCGCGCGGTGTCGGCCACTGATCCTCCTGCGATTGCTCGGCATTTCGGCGGGATCCCCCGCGCCCGGGATCACCGGACGCGGGGCCGCTCTCGTTGCTTGTTCTGTTCGGCTGCTCGCCCGACCGCTCGTTCGACGGCGGTCCGACGATCGTCAGTCGTCCTCTCCGTACACCCTGCGGCGTGCGGAGAGCAGTTCCAACTCGGGCCGGCCGGCGACCAGCCGCTCACAGCTGTCCAACACCTCGGCGCATCGCTCGACATTCGCGGAGACCACCGCGATGCCGATCACGCTGCGCCGATGCAAATCCTGATGCTCGACCTCGGCGGCGGCAACGGCATTCTTGCGCTGAAGGTCCGCCAGGATGGGGCGGATCAAAGATCGTTTTTCCTTCAACGAGTGCACATCGCCGAACAGCACATCGAGGCTGATGGTTCCCACAAACATAGGCGACGGGCCTGGCCGGCCCGGGAGGCCTCGGGTCGGGGCCGCTGGGGCCACCGACGAAAGAACCGGGCTCACACGTCGCGGCCCGGGGTACCACTGGTCACGCTGGTCCGCTCGTACCGCCGGTGGTACTGCGACACGCCGGATCCGCCCGGTGGGTACCGGGCGGATCCGTCGTATCGATCAGCGGTTCGATCGGTTCGACCTACCGGGTCAGCCTCGCGGCTTCTCCCGCATCTCGAACGTCTCGATGACGTCCTCGACCTTGATGTCGTTGAACGAACCGAGGTTGATACCGCACTCGAAGCCCTCGCGGACCTCGGTGACGTCGTCCTTCTCGCGGCGCAGGCCCTCGACGTTGAGGTTGTCGGCGACGACCGCCCCCTGCCGGATGATCCGCGCCTTGGTGTTGCGCTTGATCGTCCCGCCGGTGACCATGCAGCCCGCGATGTTGCCGAGCTTGGAGGAGCGGAACACCGCGCGGATCTGCGCCGTGCCCAGCTGGACCTCTTCGTACTCGGGCTTGAGCATGCCCTTGAGCGCGGCTTCGATCTCCTCGATGGCCTGGTAGATCACCGAGTAGAAGCGAATGTCGACGCCCTCGCGGTCCGCCATCGTCCGCGCCCGACCCTCCGGCCGGACGTTGAAGCCGATGATGATCGCGTCCGAGGCCATCGCCAGGTTGACGTTGGACTCGGTGATCGCACCGACACCGCGGTCGATGATCCGCAGCTCGACCTCGTCGCCGACATCCAGGTTGAGCAGCGCGTCTTCCAACGCCTCCACCGAACCGGAGCCGTCACCCTTGAGGATGAGGTTGAGCTGCTGCATCTCGCCGGCCTTGAGGGCCTTGTCCAGGTCCTCGAGCGAGACGCGCTTCGAACGGCGGGCCAGGGTCGCGTTGCGCTCCCGGGCCGCCCGCTTCTCGGCGATCTGGCGCGCGGTGCGCTCCTCCTCGACCACGAGGAAGTTGTCACCCGCACCCGGCACCGAGGTCAGACCGAGCACCATGACCGGACGGGACGGCGCGGCCTCGGTGAGGTTGTTGCCGTTCTCGTCGATCATCGCGCGGACTCGGCCGTACGCCTCGCCGACCACGATCGCGTCGCCGATGCGCAGCGTGCCGCGCTGGACCAGGACGGTCGCGACGGGGCCGCGACCCTTGTCGAGGTGACCCTCGATCGCGATGCCCTGGGCTTCCTGGTGCGGGTTGGCGGTGAGCTCCAGAGCCGCGTCCGCGGTCAGGACGACCGCTTCCAGCAGCTCGTCGATGCCCAGG
This sequence comes from Embleya scabrispora DSM 41855, assembly GCF_000372745.1. GTDB lineage: Bacteria > Actinomycetota > Actinomycetes > Streptomycetales > Streptomycetaceae > Embleya > Embleya scabrispora. The sequence continues at coordinate 276,362 of NZ_KB889675.1, forward strand.
CCCTGCTTCGCCGAGATGTCGACGAACATCGTGTCGCCGCCGTACTCCTCGGCCACGAGCCCGTACTCGGTGAGCTGGCCACGAACCTTGGTCGGGTCCGCGCCTTCCTTGTCGATCTTGTTGACCGCGACGACGATCGGCACGCCGGCCGCCTGCGCGTGGTTGAGCGCCTCGATCGTCTGCGGCTTCACGCCGTCGTCCGCCGCGACCACGAGAATCGCGATGTCCGTCGACTTGGCACCGCGGGCACGCATGGCGGTGAACGCCTCGTGACCGGGGGTGTCGATCAGGGTGATCTTGCGGTCGACGTCGTTGACCGTGGTCGCGACCTGGTAGGCACCGATGTGCTGGGTGATGCCACCGGCCTCGCCCGCGATCACGTTCGTCTTGCGGATCGCGTCGAGCAGGCGGGTCTTGCCGTGGTCGACGTGACCCATGACGGTGACGACCGGCGGACGCGCCTCGAGGTCTTCCTCGTCGCCCTCGTCCTCGCCCCATTCGAGGTCGAAGGACTCGAGCAGCTCGCGGTCCTCCTCCTCCGGGGAGACGATCTGGATCACGAAGTCGAGCTCGGCCCCGAGCGTCTGCAGCTCGTCGTCGCTCACCGACTGGGTCGCGGTGAGCATCGAGCCCAGGTTGAACATGATCTGGACGAGTGCTGCGGGGTTCGCGTTGATCTTCTCCGCGAAGTCGGTGAGCGAGGCACCGCGCGACATCCGGACGACTCGCCCGTTGCCGCGAGGAGCCATCACGCCACCGGCGGACGGAGCCTGCATGTTGTCGAACTCTTGACGACGCTGACGCTTCGACTTGCGCGCGCGGCCCGGACGCCCACCGGGACGACCGAACGCGCCCTGCGTGCCGCCGCGACCACCGGGGCCACCGCGACCGCCGCCGCCGGGACGACCGGCGAAGCCGCCGCCGCCACCGGGACGACCCGGAGCGCCGCCGCCACCACCGGGACGGGGACCGCCGAAGCCGCCACCGCCGCCGCCGGGACGACCGCCACCGCCGCCGGCACCCGCCGGACGACCGCCGCCGCCACCGGGACCGCCGGGACGACCGGGCGCACCGCCGGGACGACCGGGACCACCCGGGCCACGAGCGGGCGCCGGACGGTTGGGCATCATGCCCGGGTTGGGACGCGGGCCACCGGGGCCTGCGCTACCACCGGGACGGGGACCCGCGGGACCACCCGAACCACCCGGACGCGGGCCACCGGCCGCAGGACCCTGCGGACGCGGCGGCATGCCACCGGGAGTGGGGCGACCGGCGCCGCCGGCGGCCTGCGGCCGCGGCATGCCGGTGCTGCCCGAGGTGAAGGGGTTGTTGCCCGGACGCGGGCCGGCGGGACGGGTGCCACCCGGACGGGGCGCACCGCCCTGACCGGGGCCCGACGGACGCGCGCCACCGGCGGACGGAGCGCCACCGGTACGCGGACCGGAGGGACGCTCGCCACGCTCGGGACGATCGCCGCGCTCGGGACGGCCACCGGGGCCGCCCTGACCGGCACCGGCCGGACGCGGGCCCGGACGGTTGCCCGCACCGGGACCCGAGGAGGCGGCCGCCGGACGGTCCGAACGCGGACCGCGCTCGGCCGGACCACGGTCGCTCTGGCCACGCTCGGCCGGACCGCGGTCGCCCGGACGCGCTGCCGGGCGCGGGCCCGGAGCCGGCGCGCCGGCCGGACGCGGACCCGACTGGGCCGCGGGACGCTCCGCCTGACGCGGGGCGGCCGGAGCCGCCTCGGCGGCCGGTGCGGCCGGCACCACGGGCGGAGCGGTGCTGCCCTGGGGGGCCGGGCGCGGCGCCGGGCGCGGGCCCGGAGTCGGCGCACCCGCCGGGCGCGGGCCCGGAGCGGGGGCAGGACGCGCCGCGGCGCCCTGCGGGGAACTGGGGGTGGCGCCCTGCGGCGCGCCCGAGGGCGCGGGACGCTGGGGCCGGCGGGCGGGCCCGCCTTCCGTCTTGAGTGCTTCCGTCAGTTTGCGAACAACCGGCGCCTCGATCGTCGAGGACGCCGAACGAACGAACTCACCGAGTTCTTGGAGCTTGGCCATGACGACCTTGCTCTCGACTCCGAACTCCTTGGCGAGTTCGTATACCCGGACCTTTGCCACGTCGCTCCTTCTGGTCCGGGGTTGGTCGTCCGCCGGACCGTCACTACCGCATGTCTGTACTCATCGCGTACTCATCGAGTGCTCATCGCAATCTCGACCTACTTCCGACTCGCGAGGTACTGCTTCGCTGGACCTGTCCGACCGACCTCTGACAACCCATCACCGCTCAAGTAAGCACGCAGTGGTGCCGAGTCCAGCGGCCCCGGCACGCGCAAAGCCCGAACGAACGCCTTGCGACGCTCCGCCTGGGCCAGGCACTCCGGATCGGGGTGCAAATGCGCGCCCCGTCCGAGCATTCGGCCGCGGGGGTCGGGGACACAACTGCCCTCCACCGCCACGACCCGCAATAGGTCGGCCTTGGCCGCACGCTGCCGACAACCTACGCACGTTCGGCACGGAGAGGCAGTGATTTCCTGCTTTTCCGACCTCGTACGAGGGCATGCTCGGGCACGCCTGCGACCAGACATGTTCAAGTCTACCGCTCCTCACCGCGACCTGGTTCGGTCGGCCGTCCCCGGTCGTCCGATTCACCGGTCTCGGTGTCCGGCCGGATGTCGATGCGCCATCCGGTCAATCGCGCGGCAAGTCGGGCATTCTGCCCCTCCTTGCCGATCGCCAGCGAGAGCTGGTAGTCGGGCACCGTCACCCGGGCGGAGCGCGCGGCGAGGTCCACGACCTCGACCTTGCTCACCCGCGCCGGCGACAGCGCGTTGGCCACCATCCGCGCGGGATCGTCCGACCAGTCGACGATGTCGATCTTCTCGCCGTTCAACTCGGCCATGACGGCACGCACGCGCGCCCCCATCGGCCCGATGCACGCGCCCTTGGGGTTGAGCCCCGCGCGCGTGGAGTAGACGGCGATCTTGGAGCGGTGGCCGGCCTCACGGGCGATCGCGGCGATCTCGACGCTGCCGTCGGCGATCTCCGGGACCTCCAGCGCGAACAGCTTCCGCACCAGGTTGGGGTGGGTGCGCGAGAGCGTGATGGACGGCCCCTTGGGCCCACGCCGCACCTGTACGACATAGCAACGCAGGCGCATGCCGTGCGCGTACCGCTCGCCCGGTACCTGCTCCTGGGGCGGCAGGATCGCCTCGATGCGACCCAGGTCCACCAGGACGTTGCGGTTGTCCTTGCCCTGCTGGACCACGCCCGCGACGATCTCGCCCTCACGGCCGGCGAACTCGCCGAACGTGATCTCCTCCTCGGCGTCGCGCAGCCGCTGCAGGATCACCTGCTTGGCGGTGGTCGCCGCGATCCGGCCGAAGTCGTCCGGGGTGTCGTCGAATTCGCGAACGCGCTGCCCGGCCTCGTCGGTCTCGGTGGCCCACACGGTGACGTGACCGGTGGAGCGGTCCAGTTCCACGCGCGCCTTGGGCAGGCTGCCCTCGGTGCGGTGGTATGCGATCAACAGGGCCGATTCGATGGCCTCGACCAGGAGGTCGAACTTGATCTCTTTTTCGCGCTCAAGCCCGCGCAGGGCGCTCATGTCGATGTCCACGTCCTACGCCTCCTCGTCCATGGTGTCGTCGTTGTCGGAGTCGATGTCCTCGACCTCGGTGTCCTCGGTGTCCTCGGTGTCCTCGGTGTCCTCGGCGGTGACCGCCGGGTCCGCGCTCTTGCGGTTGAACTCGACCTGCACGACCGCCTTGGCCATCTCGTCGTACCCCAGCCGGCGCGGTTTGCCCTCGACGTCCAGCTCCACGCCCTCGGCGTCGCTCGCGCCGATCCGGCCGGTCACGGTGGTGCCGTCGTGCAGTTGCACCTGGACCAGCCGATCCGCCGCGCGGCGCCAGTGGCGCTCCAGCGTCAGCGGGCGGTCCACGCCCGGGGTGGTGACTTCCAACTGATAGGGCAGGCTGCCCAGTACGTCGCTCGGGTCCAGCACGTCCGAGACGGCCCGGCTGACCTCGGCGACCTTGTCCAGGTCGACGCCGCCGTCGGCGGCCACCATCACGCGCAACACCCGGCGCTTGCCGGCGGGGGTGAGGGAGAGGTCCTCCAGATCCACGCCCACCGCCGATACCACCGGCTCCAGCATCTCCCGCAGCCGGTCCAACGTGGTGGTGCTCATCCGGGTGACTCCTCGGCTGCGTGTGCTGTTGTCTCAGGTGCGTCGACCGCCGGGGCGGGTCGTGGAAGGACAACAGTATCCGGTCCGGAGCCGATCTCGCGCACGTCCGCCCGGCGTACGCCCGATGTGCGCAGAGGTCCGCACGCTCGCATATGCGGTAGCGTCCGACACGGCCAGAGGCCGGCAACGGACATCACGGACGAGGGTCAGGAGCGGGACGCATGCGCGACGCGGGGCCGACGCGACGGGCCGTCCTCGGCACCGTGGCCGCAGCGACCATCGCCGCCACGATCGCCGGTTGCGACGATGGTGGCGAAGGCTCGGACCAGGGGCGGCGCAGGGCGGACGACGCGGCGCGGCAGCGGGCCCACGCGGCGACCGGGGCGCTGCTCGCGCGCTACGACGCGGTCGCCGCGCGACACGCCCCGTTGGCCGAACGGATCCGGCCGCTGTCGGTCGAACTGCGTCAACACCTGACCGCCTTCGCCAAGGGCGCGTCGCACTCCGCGCCGCCCGCGGGCACCGCGCCGGAGGACGCCGGCGCCGCGGGCACCACGATCGCCGACTGGGCGCAGCAGGCCTCCGACGAACGGCTGACCGGACTGGACGCGGTCTCCCCCGAACTCGCCCGCACCCTGGCCGCCACCGCCGCGTGCCTGGCGGGTCACGCCCAACTGCTTCGGAGCACATCGTGAGCACGCCGCGGTCGACCCCGTCCGGGTCCGCCACCCCCGAGGTCAAGGCACTGCGCGACGCGCTGGACGCGGAGCACGCGGCCGTCTACGGCTACGGCGTGGCCGGCGGCCGATTGACCGGTGCCGCGCGCACCCAGGCCCGCACCGCGCTGGACGCCCACCGGGCCCGCCGGGACACCATCGCGCGACTGATCACCGATCGGGGCGCGGTCGCGCAGCCTGCGGCGCCCGCGTACACGATCCCGTTCCCGGTGGCCACGCCCGCCGACGCGACCCGGCTCGCGGTGTACCTGGAGGACGGGGTCACGCTGCATCTGGGCGGGTTGGTGGCCGCGACCGGGGCGCCGTTGCGCAACGAGGCGGCGGGCTGGTTGCGCGAGAGCGCCGTCTGGGCGGTGCGTTGGCGGGGTGCGAGCACCGCGTTCCCGGGGCTGCCCGCGTCCGGCGACCCCGCGACGCCGACGACCGGGGGCCGCACGTGAGCGATCGGGTCGAAATCCCGGAGCGATTGACCCGGACCGCACTGCGGTGGTGCGGCGAGGAGGTGGCCCGCCCGTGGCTGGCGGGGCTGCCGGACGCGGTCGCCGAGTACGCGCGGCGCTGGCGACTGACCGTGGAGCGGGCCATCATCCCCGGCGGCGCGCTCAGCCTGACCTTCCTGGTCAAACGCGCGGACGGCACGCCGGCCACGCTCAAGCTCGGCCTGATCGACCGCTACACCGCGCACGAGGCGAGCGCGCTCGCGCTGTGGGACGGCGTCGGGGCGGTTCGCCTGCTCGACGCGGATGCCGCGCACGGCGCGCTGTTGCTGGAGCGGCTCCAGCCGGACGTGTCGCTGCGTTCGCTGGCCGAGGATCGGGCGATGCTGGAGGCCGCCGAGGTGGTCCGCAAGTTGTGGGTGACCCCGCCCGCGGACTGCGCGATCGAGCCGGTCGCGGATCGGGCCGAACACTGGGGCGAATCGATCCCGCGCCGCTACGCGGACCTGGCCGGCCCGTGTCCCCGGGCACTGGTCGAGGAAGCCGTGGCGCTGTGCCGCGAGTTGGCCGCGTCGCAGCCGGAGGTCGTGGTCCTGCACACCGACTTCCATCACGGCAACGTGCTGGCCGCCGAGCGGGCGAAGTGGCTGGCCATCGACCCGCGCCCGATGCTCGGCGAACGGGCCTTCGACCTGGGCGCGCTGGTGCGGGACCGGATGGCCACGGTGGTCGCCGAGCCGCGCCCGCAGGCGCTGGTGCGGCGGCGGGTGAACTGGCTGGCGAACGCGTTGGACCTGGACGCCGAGCGGGTGCGCGGTTGGGCGCTGGTGCAGGCGCTGGCGCTGGGCCTGTGGTGCATGTCGGTCGAGGATCCGGCGGGCGAGGACCTGTTGTCCGTCGCGGAGTGGCTGTCCTGATTCGCGGGATGCGGGTGGCTCACCGCATCACGTGAACGGCAGGATCGCGCCCATCACCGCGTAGGGGCGGTCGTTGCCCGGGAACAGCACCGGGCGGGCCAGGTCCCGAAAGCCCAGTCCGTGGTACAGCCGGCGGGCCGGCGTCGGTTCGTCGATCGCGGACAGCAGGATGTGCGATCGGTCCTGCCCCCGGCACAGCAGGGTGATCAGGGTGCGTCCGATGCCGTGTCCCTGCCAGCGCGGCAGCACGTGCAGTTCGCCGACCACGAACGACTCCTCCAGCCAGGCCCGGTGTCCGGCCCGGGCCAGGTGCGGTTCGATCACCAGGCTCCACCACTGATCGGTGAGGTTGGGATAGCCGTAGCCGAATCCGACCAGTCGACCACCGGTGTCGAACGCGCCCAGCGAGCGCACTCCGGCGAAGGTCGCGTGCCGCCGCATTATCCGCTGCCGCACCGCGATCTCCTCGTCGGCCAAACCGAACGCGCCGGCCTGGACGTCCACCGCCTCGTCCGCGTACTCGGCGAGATCGACGACCCGGCACGTCCACTCCATCAGCACACGCACTCCCTCGGGTCGGGTCGTCGCCGCTGTCCGGACACCACGGGCCGGATCAGAACAACACGCTCATGAAGGCCCCGGTCTCGGCGAAGCCGACCCGCCGGTACGCCGCGCGCGCGGGGCCGTTGTAGCTGTTCACGTACAGGCTGGCGATCGGGGCCACCTCGCTCAGCGCGTGGCGCAGTACGGCCGCCATGCCGATCTCGGACAGGCCCTCGCCGCGCCGCTCCGGCGCCACCCACACGCCCTGGATCTGGCACGCGTGCCGGGTGACCGCGCCGATCTCCGCCTTGAACACCACCCGGCCGTCCTCGATCCGGGCGAACGCACGCCCGCCCGCGATGAGTTCGGCCACTCTGGCGCGGTACAGGGTGCCGCCGTCGCCGATCAGCGGCGAGACGCCGACCTCCTCGGTGAACATCGCCACACACGCGGGCATCACCAGATCGAGCTCGTCCGGACGCACCCGGCGGACCAGCGGATCCGGGGCCACCTCGCGCGAGGGTTGGTCGGCGACCATGAGCGGCTGCACCGGCCGGACGTCGCGGGCGGGTCCCCACACGGGTTCGAGCAGGCGCCACAGGTCGGCGGCGGCCTGGGCCGGACCGACGATCGACGAGCAGCGCCGGCCCTGGCGGCGGGCCCGCTCGGCGAACGAGCGTATGGCGTCCGGTCCGGCCTCGACCGGAACCAGGTTCGCGCCCGCGTAGCACAGCGACGTGAGCCGACCGCTCTCGTAGTAGCCCCACAGTTCGCCGCCCAGTCGCCACGGATCGACGCCGGCGAGTCGGACCCGGGACGCGACGAAGACGTTCGTGACGGGGTCACGGTCGAGCAGCGCCTGGACGGCGGACAGGTCGGTCCCGTCCAGGACTTTGGTGGAAACCGAGCTCAGCACGTGCCTCACCATGCCATCAGGCGGACCTTGGGGAAATGCCAGTCTTGCGGCACCACCCTATGCAGGTCCGGGCCGCCCGCGCCGCCCGGGAGGCGGCGGAATCGGCGACCGGACCCGGCGGGCCCCGGGAGGCGGGTCAGCGTCGCGGGTGCACGATCGTCGATCGGCGCGGGTCGGGGTCGGTCGGAGCGGGGCCGGTGCATTCGATGTCGGTCGCGGGCAGGACGCCGTCGACGAGGTATGCGGTGCCCCGGTCGTCGACGCACGGGCCCTCGACGAGGTAGTGCCCGTGGTTGCCGTTGCCGCGCACGGTGAGCAGCCGCGACGTGGGCAACGCGGCGTGCATGCGCAGGGCCCCCTCGTAGGGCGTCGCCGGGTCGCCGACGGACTGGACGAGCAGTACGCCGGGCAGGCCGGCCCCGTCGATCCGGGTCGGCGGCGCGGTGTTGCTCTGGAGATACAGGCACGCGCCGGGGGAGGCGATGGTCGCGCCCAGCGCGCCGTACCGGCCCCGGAGTACGGCCATGTCGCGCTCGAACACCGCCTCGTCGGCCGGGTAGGGGGCGTCCGCGCAGGTGACGGTCTGCATCACCGACTCGAAGTTGACCTCGTCCCGGGTCGCCGGCTTGCGCCCGGCGATCAGCGCGGCCGGATCGCCCGACGCGTAGTCCGCGAGCGCGCCGGACAGACGGGCCCAGTCCCGGTCGGTGTACAGCTTGCCGAGCGTGTACTGGTCGAGTTCGACGCCGCCGAACACGCCGCCCGCCGGGTGTGCGGCGAGTTCGACGCGCAGCCGGTCCCAGGTCGCCAGGACGGTCGTGGTGGTCTCGCCCAGGTGGAAGCGGTCGGCCCGGTCGGCGGTCCACGCGGCCCAGTCGTGCCGGCGCACGTCGAACCCGCGGGCCTGGAGGAAACCGGTCCCGTACCAGACCTCGGTCGGGTCGACCAGGCTGTCGAGCAGCATCCGGTGCACCCGGTTCGGGAAGAGCTGCCCGTAGACCGCGCCCAGGTAGCTGCCGTAGGAGTAGCCCAGGACGGAGAGCCGGTCGGCGCCGAACGCCGCCCGGACCAGGTCGAGGTCGCGTGCGATGTCCCGGGTGGTCAGGTGCGGCAGCAGATCGCCGGCGGACGCGCGGCAACCGTCGGCGAACGCGCGGGCGGCGGCCAGGTGCGTCGCCCGGCTGCCGGGCGACGCCGGGTCGGGCTTGGGCGCGCGGCCGAAGGTCTGCGGGTCGGTGCACTCCACGCGGGTGCTGGTACCGCGCCCGCGCAGGTCGAAGCCGATCAGGTCGTAGGCCCGGCGCAGGCGCTCGGGCAGGCCGCCGGCGAGCGCCGCCATCGAGCCGACACCGGCGGCGCCCGGGCCGCCGAAGTTGACCATCAGGATGCCCTGGTATTCCGCCTTCGTTCCGGTGGCCGCGACCTTCGAGACGCCGACCCGGATCCGCGGGCCGTCCGCTCGGGTGTGGTCCAGCGGCACGCCGACGGTGCCGCAGCGCTCCCCCGTCGCGGTGCCCGGCGGACAGTCGCCCCACACGATCGGCTCGGTGTCCGCCCGGACGGGGCCGGCGGCGGTGAGCACGGCGGCGGTCAGCGCGCCCGCCAACAGGACGCGGACGGCGCGGGTCACGATGCCTCACAGGTGGTGTCGCGGCCCGGCGGGAGCGTGCCGTCGGTCAGGTAGTCCGAGGCGGCACGCAGGACGCATGGATCGGGTTGGAACGCGAGGATCCCGTGGTCGCCCTCGTCGAGCACGGTGATCAGGTGCGAGGAGGGCAGCGCCCGGTGCAACGCGCTCGCCCCGGCGGGAGGGGTGGCCGGATCCCGGGTGCCCTGGACGAGCAGTACCGGCGGCAGGTCGTGGCCGTCGATGGTCGGCGGCCTGCGGGAGGGCACCGGCCAGAACGCGCAGGGCGCGTTCAGCCACGTGTTGGTCCACGTCACCAGGGGCGCGGTCCGGTCCACGGCGCGGGCGTCGCGGTCCCACACCGACCAGTCGCGCGGCCACGGACCGTCGTGGCATTCGACGGCGGTGTAGATCGCGATGCCGTTGACGTCGTGCGCGGTGGGCGGCGCGTACAGCGCGGCCAGCGGGGCCGGGTCGCCTCGGTCGTGGGCGCGCAGCGCCTTGGCGAACTCCGGCCAGGCCCGCGAGTTGTACAGGACCCGGGTGGCGATGTCGCGCAGTTCGGCGGGGCCGACGGTGTCGCCGGCGGGCGCGGTCCGGACGCCGGCGAGCGTGCGGGCGAACAGGTCGTCCAGGTCGGCGCCTTCGGCCGCGACGAGGTCTCGCCAGCGGCCCTGGAAGGCGACGTCCTGGCGCAGGTTGGATTCGTACCAGACCTGGTCCGGTCGCGGGTCGACGACGCTGTCCAAAATCATCCGGTCGACCCGTTCGGGGAACAGGTGTCCGTAGACCGCGCCCAGGTAGGTGCCGTAGGACCAGCCGATGAAGGAGATCCGGGGTTCGCCGAGCGCGGCGCGGAGCAGGTCGAGGTCGCGCGCGTTCTCCAGGGTGCCCAGGTGTGGCAGCAGGTCGCCGGCCCGCTCGGCACAGCCGCGCGCGTAGGTGCGGGCGCGCTCGACCAGCCGCTGTTCGTCCTGCGGTGTGGCGGGCACCGGGTCCGGCTTGGGGGCCTGGTCGAAGTTCGCGTCGACGCAGGAGATCGGGTCGCTGTGGTGGTTGCCGCGCGGGTCGACGCCGACGATGTCGTAGCTCTGCCGCACCCGTTCCGGCAGCGCGTGCCGCACCAGGTCGGCCAACCACATGCCACCGCCGCCCGGGCCGCCGGGGTTGACCACGATCGTGCCGCGCCGAGGCCGACCGCCCGTGGCCGGTGCGAGCGAGACACCCAGCGTGGTGGTGGGCCCGTCGACGCGCGCGTGGTCGACCGGGACGGCCAGCGTTCCGCAGCGCAGTCCGGGTGCGGCGACGTCGGCGGGGCAGCCGCCCCACGCGATCCCGGGCGCCACCCGGGCGGCCGGCCGGTCACCCGGGTCGGTTCCGCTCGCGGGAACCGCCGCAGTACCCACGATCATGCCGGCGACGGCCAGTCCGGCCACGATGATGCGTCCCACGCACAACGCCCCTCCCCCGGGGGCGACGCCCCGATCACGTGTCTCGATGATCGAGGGCGATTACCGGGGGTAGGGGCGCATCAACGATTTGTCACTCGGGTGGCGCAGCGGATTTATCCGGTCGGGCGGCACTGCCGCGGGTCGACCGGGATCACGCCCGGCGGGATCCGGCCCGGAGCAGGCCGGTGTCGGGGCTGGGACCCCGGGTGGGCCGGCTCGGCTCAGGCGATGTCGACGATCGGGTCGCCGCTGATCACGCCGTCCGCCTGCATCTGCTCGGCGAGCTTGAGGGCTTCCTCGATCAGGGTCTCCACGATCTTCGACTCGGGCACGGTCTTGATCACCTCGCCCTTGACGAAGATCTGACCCTTGCCGTTGCCGGACGCCACGCCCAGGTCCGCCTCGCGGGCCTCGCCGGGGCCGTTGACGACGCAGCCCATGACGGCCACCCGCAGCGGAACCTTGAGCCCGTCCAGGCCGGCGGTGACCTCCTCGGCGAGCTTGTACACGTCGACCTGGGCGCGACCGCAGGACGGGCAGGAGACGATCTCCAGGCCGCGCTGCCGCAGGCCCAGCGACTCCAGGATCTGGTTGCCGACCTTGATCTCCTCGACCGGCGGGGCGGAGAGGGAGACCCGGATGGTGTCGCCGATGCCCTGGGCGAGCAGCGCCCCGAACGCGACCGCGGACTTGATCGTGCCCTGGAAGGCGGGGCCGGCCTCGGTGACGCCCAGGTGCAGCGGGTAGTCGCAGCGCTCGGCGAGCAGCCGGTACGCCTCGATCATCACGACCGGGTCGTTGTGCTTGACCGAGATCTTGATGTCCCGGAAGTCGTGCTCCTCGAACAACGAGCACTCCCACAGCGCGGATTCGACCAGCGCCTCGGGGGTGGCCCTGCCGTGCTTGGCCAGCAGCCGCTTGTCCAGCGACCCGGCGTTCACGCCGATCCGGATCGGGGTGCCGGCGGCGGACGCGGCCTTGGCGATCTCGGCGATCTTGTCGTCGAACTGCTTGATGTTGCCCGGGTTCACCCGCACCGCGGCGCAGCCGGCGTCGATCGCGGCGAACACGTACTTCGGCTGGAAGTGGATGTCCGCGATCACCGGGATCTGCGACTTGCGGGCGATCGCGGGCAGCGCGTCCGCGTCGTCCTGCGAGGGCACCGCGACCCGGACGATCTGGCAGCCGGAGGCGGTCAGCTCGGCGATCTGCTGAAGTGTGGCATTGACGTCGGAGGTCAAGGTGGTGGTCATGGACTGCACCGACACCGGGGCGTCTCCGCCGACGGCCACGTTGCCGACCATGATCTGCCGTGACTTGCGGCGCGGCGTGAGGGGCCGGGCAGGTACGGACGGCATTCCGAGCTGGATCGCGGTCATCTTCGCTTTAGTCCCGTGGGTTCGGCGTGGTGGGTCGACGTCAACGCTACGCCACCGCACCCCGGTGCGGATGCGCCCGTACCCCCGTGCCGACCCACCTGTTGCGTGATCGACACAAGCGGGTCGGCGTGGGGAACTCGGGCGCGAACGTATCGCGCTAAGTGAGCTTGACCGGGTTGATCAGGTCGGCGATCAACACCAAAACGGTGAAGGCGATGAAGATCGACGCCACCACGTAGGCCACCGGCATCAGCTTGGCCACGTCGAACGGGCCGGGGTCGGGCTTCCTGCGCAGGCTCGCGATCCGCCGGCGCAGCGACTCCCACCACGCGCCGACCACGTGTCCGCCGTCCAGCGGGAGCAGCGGCAGCATGTTGAACAGGAACAGCGACAGGTTGAAGCCCGCGATGATGAAGATCATCAGGCCCACCCGCTGGGAGGCGGGCACGTCGAGCGCGGCCACCTCGCCGCCGACCCGGGCCGCGCCGACCACGCCCACCGGCGAGTCCTGGTCGCGCTCGTCGCCCTGGAAGGCCGCGCCCCACAGCGCGGGCACCTTCTGCGGGATGCGCAGCAGGCTGTGGAAGGCGTTGTCGACCATGTCCGTCATGTAGGTGACCGACTGCGACGCGCTCTGCCGCTGGATGCCGCTCGCCGGGCTGAAGCCGAGGAAGCCGGTGTTCTCCAGGAATTGGCCCGGGATCGGCACGCCGTGGCTGTCGAGCTTGGCCACCTTGTTGCGGGCGATCGTCGGGGTGAGGGTGAGCTGCTGCCCCTTGCGCTCGACCACGATGGTGGCCTGGCCCTCGGTCTTGCGGATCAGATCGCGCAGCTTGTCGTAGTCGCCGATCTTGGTGCCGTTGTAGCTGAGGATCTTGTCGCCGGCGCGCAGACCGGCGGCCTTGCCCGGCGCGTCCGGTGCGTTCGCCGGGCACTTGTCGGTCTTGGCGTCGGCGCTGACCACACACTCGGAGACGCTGCTCACGGTGGTGCTGGGCTGGTTGATCCCGAAGCCCATCAGGAACACCGCGAACAGCGCGATGGCCAGGACCAGGTTCATGAACGGCCCGGCCAGCATGATGATCGTCCGCTGCCAGGGCTTGCGCTGGTAGAACAGCCGGTTCTCGTCGCCGGGGCCGACCTCCTCGTAGGAGGCCTCCCGCGCGTCCTCGATCATGCTGCGCCAGGGCGAGGTGCTGCGTGCCTGGATCTTGCCGTCGGCGTCCGGCGGGAACATCCCGATCAGTCGGCAGTAGCCGCCGGCGGGCACCGCCTTGATGCCGTACTCGGTCTCACCGATCTTCTTCGACCACAACGTCCGGCCGAAGCCGACCATGTACTGCGGCACCCGCACACCGAACATCTTGCCGGTGAACAGGTGGCCCGCCTCGTGCCAGGCGATGGAGAACAGCAGGCCCACGACAAAGACGACGATGCCGAGGATCGTCATGAACAGGGTCAACGGGGTTCTCCTCCGTGGGCGATGATCTCGCGTGCCCGTCGGCGCGCCCAGTCCTCCGCGTCGAGGACGTCCTCCAGCGTCAGCCGGTTGCCGTCCCCACGTACATCATGCTCGCTCAAGACGGCGGCGACCGTGTCGGTGATGCCGTTGAACTTCAGGTGTCCCGCGACGAACGCGTCCACACACTCCTCGTTGGCCGCGTTGAAGACGGCCGGCGCGGTGCCGCCGGCCCGGCCCGCGGCGTAGGCCAGGTCGACCGCCGGGAACGCCTCGTGGTCGAGTGGGAAGAACTCCCACGTGGCCGCCTTGGTCCAGTCGCAGCCGGCCGCGACGCCCGGCACCCGGTCGGGCCAGGACAGGCCGAGCGCGATCGGCAGTCGCATGTCCGGCGGCGACGCCTGGGCCAGGGTCGAGCCGTCCACGAACTCGACCATCGAGTGCACGATCGACTGCGGGTGCACGACGACGTCGATGCGATCGAACGGGATGTCGTAGAGCAGGTGCGCCTCGATCACCTCCAGGCCCTTGTTGACCAGGGTCGCCGAGTTGATCGTGATCACCGGGCCCATGTCCCAGGTGGGGTGGGCCGCGGCCTGCTCGGGCGTGACGTCGACCAGGTCGGCGCGGCTGCGACCGCGGAACGGTCCGCCGCTGGCGGTCACCACGAGCCGCTCGACCTGATCCGCGCGACCGCCGCGCAGGGCCTGGATCAGCGCCGAGTGCTCGGAGTCGACCGGGACGATCTGGCCGGGTTTGGCGATCGCCTTGACCAGCGGGCCGCCGACGATCAGCGACTCCTTGTTGGCCAGCGCGAGAGTGCGGCCCGCGGTGAGCGCGGCCAGGGTGGGAGCGAGGCCGATCGAGCCGGTGATCCCGTTCAGGACCACGTCGCACGGGTGCGCGGCCAGCTCGGTGGCGGCGGTGGGCCCGGCCAGGATGCGCGGCAGCTTGTACTGCCCCTTGGCGTAGCCGCGGCGCTGCGCCTCGGCGTAGAAGGCCAGTTGCAGGTCCTGCGCGGCGGACGCCTTGGCCACCGCGACCACCTCGACCCCGAGTTCGAGCGCCTGGCGGGCCAGCTCGTCCACCCGGCCGCCGCCGGCGGACAGGCCGACGATCCGGAACAGCTCGGGGTGGGCGCGAACCACGTCGATGGTCTGGGTCCCGATCGACCCGGTGGAGCCGAGCAGGACGATGTCCCGCCGGGTGGTCGACTGGTCGGGGGCGGCGAAGGGCGCGTACGGATCGGCCAGGGAGTCCATCCGACCATTGTGGCCCGCGCCGGCCCGGCGCCGAGCGCAGGTCGGCCGATTGCCCGCGGTGGCCGGCCGCGGACCGTGCGTGCCGGCGGGTGCGGCCGGCGGGAGGCTCCCGCCGGCCGCGCCCGCTCAGCCGACAGGTCGGTGCACGTTGTCCACCTTGGCCGGGCCCGGTGTCGCGTCGGCGATCCAGGGGCCCTCGGTGGACGGGTCGAGGACGCCTTCCTCCAGCCACAGGTGCCGGCCCGCCAGCACACCCTCGACCGCCTTGACGTCCAACGCGTCGGTGTTGGTCCACAACCGGCCGAACAGCTCGTCCACCCGGATCTGCGCCTGCCGGCAGAACAGGTCGGCGAGCTCGTACGCGGCCCGGCCCTGCTCCGGGTCGCGGCGGCGCAGCATGTCGGCCCGCACGCACACCGCGCTCATCGCGAACAGTTCGGCGCCGATGTCGACGATCCGGCCCAGGAAGCCCTGCTTGCGCTCCATCGCGCCCTGCCAGCGGGCCATCCCGTAGAAGGTGGAGCGGGCCAGCCGGCGTGAGGCGCGCTCGACGAAGCGCAGGTGCGCGGCCAGGCTCGGCGCGCCGACCGGAGCGAACTCGCGGTAGGAGGTGGGCACGTGGCCCTTGCCGGTGACCAGCTTGGGCAGCCACTTGGCGTAGAAGACGCCCGCGTCGGCAGCGGCCTTGCCCTTGGCCTTCAGGTCCGCCTCGGGGTCGATGATGTCGCCGGCCACGGCCAGGTGGGCGTCGACCGCCTCGCGCGCGATCAGCAGGTGCATGATCTCGGTCGAGCCCTCGAAGATCCGGTTGATCCGCATGTCCCGCAACATCTGTTCGGCCGGTACGCCGCGTTCGCCGCGGGCGCGCAGCGAGGCGGCGGTCTCGTAGCCGCGACCGCCTCGGATCTGCACGAGTTCGTCGCTGACCGTCCAGCCCACCTCGGAGGCGTACAGCTTCGCCAGCGCCGCCTCGATCCGGATGTCGCGGCGGTCCTCGTCGGCCATCCGGGCGGTCAGCTCCAGTACGGCCTCCAGGGCGAAGGCACTGGCCGCGATGTAGGCGATCTTGCCCGCGACCGCTTCGTGGCCGGCGATCGGCCGACCCCACTGCTCGCGTTCGCCCGCCCACTCGCGGGCCACCTTGAGCGACCACTTGGCGGCGCCGGCGCACATCGCGGGCAGCGAGAGCCGACCGGTGTTGAGCGTGGTCAACGCGATCTTCAGGCCGGCGCCCTCGGCGCCGATCCGGTTCGCGGCGGGCACCCGGACGTTGTGGAAGCGGGTCACGCCGTTCTCGATGCCGCGCAGGCCCATGAAGGAGTTGCGGTTCTCCACGGTGATCCCGGGGCTGTCCGCGTCCACCACGAAGGCGGTGATCCCGCCGCGTCGGCCCTCGGCCCTGGGCACCCGGGCCATCACCACGAGCAGTCCCGCCACCACGCCGTTGGTGGTCCACAACTTCACGCCGTCCAGGACGTACGCCTCGCCGTCCTCGGTGGGCACCGCGGCGGTGGCCAGTCGGGCCGGGTCGGAGCCCACGTCCGGCTCGGTGAGCAGGAACGCGCTGACCTCGCGCACACAGCGCGGCAGGAACTCGCGCTTTTGCTCGTCGGTGCCGAACATCTTGACCGGCTGCGGCACCCCGATCGACTGGTGCGCGGACAGCAGCGCGCCGAGCGCGGCGTTGACCGAGCCGACCAGGACCAGCGCCTTGTTGTAGTACAGCTGGCTCAGGCCCAGGCCGCCGTACTCGGTGTCGATCTTCATGCCCAGCGCGCCGATCTCGGCCAGGCCCTTGATCACCTCGTCCGGGATCCGCGCGTCGCGCTCGATCACCGTGGGATCCACCCGGGTGATGAGGAACTCGCGCAGCACCGCGAGGAATTCCTCCCCCCGGCGGATCTCCTCCGGATCGGCCTCGGGGTGCGGGTGGACGAGGTCGAGCCGAAAACGCCCGAGGAAGAGTTCCTTGGCGAAGCTGGGCTTGTCCCAGTCCTGCTGCCGCGCTTCCTCGGCGACCTTTCGGGCTTCGCGTTCGCTGACAGGGGGCATGGCTGACTCCTCGCGGACTCACAGCGGAACCGACGTTGTTACCGATCGGTGTTACCTGCCCGTGCACGTCCACTGAATGCCGGGTGACATCCATTTGTCCAGAGCTGCGGCCACTTGGCGGATCAGCGACCCGCGATGCCTCGTGCGCGGGCCGCGGTCCGCCAAGTGGCGAATCCGCCCAGGAGGCGGTCGTACAGCTGCTCGTCGGTCAGCGCGTCGATGTCCTCCTCGGCGAAGCATCCGACGTTGCCGGGTTCCGGTCGGTGGTTGCGCCGCAACTCGCGCCTGACCAGGTGCCGGCTCGGAAAGTTGGTCTCGGCGAGGACGCGTTCCAGATGTTCCACATCGGGCAGGCCCATCGGCGGCCGGCCAGGTCAACATGAGGTCGGTGATCGCGTCCGGCAGCGGCGTACTCGCGCCGGGTTCCAGTGCTCATCCCGACACCCTGCCGGGCCCGCACGCCCGCCGACCTGCGAGTTCACACATGTGCGGGGAACCCCTCGCAGCCGAACGGCGCACCGGGCACCGAAACGTGCGAAAGGGCCCGGCGACACCACCCCAGGCGGCCGGGCCCTTCGTTCGGGGGGGTGCCTACAGGTCGAGGCCGGTGAGCACCATGACGCGCTCGTAGGTGAAGTCGGTCATCGCGTACGTGACGCCCTCGCGGCCCACGCCCGAGTTCTTCGCGCCGCCGTAGGGCATCTGGTCGGCGCGGTAGGACGGGGCGTCGCCGATGATCACGCCGCCCACCTCCAGTTCGCGCTGGGCCCGGAAGGCGGTCTGGATGTCGTGCGTGAACACGCCGGCCTGGAGGCCGAACTCGGAGTCGTTGACTGCGGCGAACGCGGCGTCCGTGCCGTCCACCCGGGTCAGTGTGAGCACCGGGCCGAAGACCTCCTCGCAGGCGATGGTAACGCCGGCCGGGACCTCGCTGAGCACCGTCGGCGCGTAGGAGGCACCGTCGCGGGTGCCACCGGTGAGCACCTTGGCACCGGCCTGCACGGCCTCGTCCACCCACGCCTGGACCCGCTCGGCGGCGGCGACGCTGACCAGCGGGCCGACGTCGACGGTGTCGTCCTCGGGGTCGCCGGTGACCTGCGCGGCCACCTTCGCCACGACCTTCTCGACCAGTCGGTCGTAGATGCTCGCGTCGGCGATCACCCGCTGCACCGAGATGCAGGACTGGCCGCCCTGGTAGTTGGAGAACGTGGCGATCCGCTGCGCGGCCCACTCCAGGTCCGCCTCGGAGGACCAGTCGGCGAGCACGACGGCGGCGGCGTTGCCGCCCAGCTCCAGGGTGACGTGCTTGCGCGGCACCGAGTCCATGATGCTCCAGCCCACCGGGCCCGAACCGGTGAACGAGACGACCGGCAGCCGCTCGTCCTTCACCAGCGCCGGCATCCGGTCGTTGGGCACCGGCAGCACGCTCCACGAACCGGCGGGCAGGTCGGTCTCGGCCAGGATCTCGCCGAGCACGAGCGCGGACAGCGGGGTGGCCGGCGCGGGCTTGAGGATGATCGGCGCGCCGACCGCGATCGCCGGGGCGACCTTGTGCGCGACCAGGTTGAGCGGGAAGTTGAACGGCGCGATGCCCAGCACCACGCCCTTGGGGATCCGGCGGACCAGCGCGTAGCGACCGGTGCCGCCCGCGTCGGTGTCCAGGCGCATGCCCTCGCCGTTGAACCGGCGGGCCTCCTCGGCCGCCCAGCGGAACACCGACACCGCGCGGCCGACCTCGCCGCGCGCCCACTTGATCGGCTTGCCGTTCTCGGCGGTGATCAGCCGGGCTATCTCCTCGGTGCGCTCGCCGAGCCGCTTGGCCACGTGGTCCAAGGCCGCGGCGCGCCGGTAGGCGGGCAGTGCGGCGAACTCGTGCGCGACGGCGTGGGCGGCGGCGACGGCCTCCTCGATCTGCGCGTCGGTGGGCTCGCCGACCCGCCCGACGAGCCGGCCGTCGTACGAGTTCGTGACGTCGAAGGTCGTCTCGCCGGTGGCCTGTCGGCCCGCCAGCCAGAACGCGTGGGTGGTGGTCACTGCTGCTCCTTCTCCGTCAACGGACGCCGATGATCCCGGTGACGCAACCGTAGGCCGATCGGGTGGCCGCGTTCTTGTCCATGCCGGCCAATCGTGCTTCGCCGGCACTACGACTTGTCCTCACGGGCCCGGCTCGGGTCGCGCAACGCGAACCACAGTTCCGCGCGGGTGTCCGGATCGTCCAGAGTACGACCGAGGATCTCCTCGGCCCGGCGGATGCGATAGCGCAGCGTATGCCGGTGTACGCCCAGGTCGCCGGCCGCGGCGTCCCACTGCCCGTGCCGGGCCAGCCACGCGCGCAGCGAGCCGATCAGGTCGCCCCGACCGCCCGCGTCGTGCGCGCGCAGCGGGGCGAGCAGTTGCTCGGCCCACGCGTGCACGGCGTCGCCCTCCAGCAGCGGCAACAACCCGCCGGCATCGCGACCGTGCACGGTCAGCGCCTTCTCCGAGCGCAGGCCCACCGCGTGCGCCCCGAGGGCCTGTCGATAGCCGTCGGCGGCGGCGACCGGGTCCACCGGGCCGGACACGCCCGCGATCAGCCCGGGCAGGTCCACCGGCTCCACCGGCTCGACCGACTCCGGCAGCACCAGCACCGTCGCCCCGCCCAGCTCGCCGGCGAGCGCGGGCGCGCCGGCCCGGACCGCCCGCGCGCACAGCCGCTCCGCGAACGCCGCCACGGCCTGCTCGGGCCCGGTGGCCACCAGCACCCGCCACGGCCCCGGCGGCAAATCGGCGGCGATGTCGTGGGCCAGTTCGGCCGGCGTCGCCCGCTCACCGGTGAGCAGCAGCCGCAGCAGCGCGGTGCGCATCCGGGCGCCCGCGTCGGCACTGACCCGGGACTGTTCCAGGGCCAGCGTCAGCAGCGACGCCGCGGTGCCCAGGGTCTGCCGGTCGGCGGTGCGCGGCGGCCGATCGGTGCCCACCGCCAAAAAGCCGCTGATCCGCCGCTCCGCGCCCAACGACTGGACCACCACGCGCCCGCCCTCGATCCCCGGCAACGACGCGGAGGACGGCGCCGGCATCCCGCGCAGCTTCTCGATGTCGGCGCGCAGCCCGTCGGTGCGGGCCCGGGCCGCGGCGGGCGCGACCTGGCGCAGCGTGCCGTCCGCGTCGTACAGCGCGGCCCACCCGTCCAGCCGGACCGCGAGCCGGCGGATCAGCGTCGCGGGGCCCTCCCGCCCGGCGGCCGCCCGGGTCAGCTCCTGCTGGACCGCGAAGCCGGTGGTGACGGTCTCGTACTGCTCGGCCGCCAGCGCCGACGAGACCACCTTGCTGATCGCGATGAACGGCGTCGGACGCGGCACCTCGAACACCGGGAAGCCGTGCGCCTCGGCGACCTCGACGATCACCGCGGGCACCCGGTCCAGGGACAGACCCACCCCGATCCCGAGCCCGGCCACCTCGGCCGCCGCGAGCCGCTCGACGTAGGCGCGGCGCTCGGCGTTGCTGCGGCCGAGTTTCATCCCGGTGGTGAGCAGCAGTTCGCCGCCCTCCAGGTAGGGCGTGGGATCGGCGAGTTCGCTGGTGTGCACCCACCGCACCTCGCGCTCCAGGCCGCCCTTGCCCGCGAGCACCCGCAGGTCGAGGGCGGGGGCACGGACCAGGGAGGCGAGCGTGGGCGGCATGTCGTTTTGTCCAAACCGGAGTGGGAGAGGCTTCCAGTCTGACTCAGCGGCCGAGGTCGATCAGCACGGGAGGGGTTCGCTCGCCCTTTCGGGTGGTCAGGCTGACGATGGCGTGTCGTGTGGGCAGATCGCCGGTGATCTCGTTCGGGGACCAGCGGTAGCGCTCGACGGTGCGGGTGGTCACTCGCTCGGACCGTCCACTCGCCTTCTCGCCGAACAGCGCGCCCAGCACCGAGTAGCGGATCCGCTTGACCAGGCCGCCCTCGGGCGTGCCCATGGTGATCGACTTCTCCTGTTCCTTGGTCATCCCCCAGTATTCGGCGAACAGCTCGGCGTCGGAGCGGGACGCGCCCGGTACCACCGCCTTGCAGCCGGCCGCGGCGAACACGGTGTGCCGCAACCCGGGTGCGAGGTCGTCGAGCGAGCGCACCGACAGGACCAGACCGGCCCGGCGATTGCGGGCCCACTGCAGGCCCTTGGCCGCGTACTCGTCCACCAGCCGCCCCGCGTCGTCGGCGACCAGGCACGCGAACACCTTGCGCGGCCCGCGCTCGCGCCGGGGCGTGGCCATCGCCTGGACGAACTGGGAGAGCACGAGCCGGCCGATCAGTCGGGCCGCCTCGGGGTGCGCGGCCTCGTTCAGCGCGATCCGCACCCGCAGCGGCCGGTCGATGTCGCCGGCCGCGAACCGCTGCCGATCGGGCCGGAACAGCTCCGCGACGCCGGGTCGCTCCAGCACCGCGAGGCGCTGCACCAGCATCCGCGCGTCGTCGTCGCCGCGCGCCATCGCGCGCAGCGCCCGCTCGTGTTCGGCGTAGCGGTCGGCGGCCCGCAGCGCGCGCTCCAGTGCGGCGAGCGCGGCCTCGGTGCCGTCCAGCAGGTCGAGCAGCGTGGCCACCTCGGGATAGCGGCCGTGCCCGGCCACGTAGGCGCCGAGCACCTGGCGCAGCGCGTTGCTCGCGGCGTCGCCGAGCCCGATCGCGTTCGGCGGCAGCGCGGCGGCGGCGAGCCGGTCGGCGGCGTCCTCGGGCGAGGCCGCGCCGCCGTACAGGTCCAGGCCCGAGGGCGAGTCCGGGTCGCCGACGATCACTTCGAGGTCGTAACCGTGCGGGCGTTGGAACTCGTCGCCCTTGGCGTCGATCACCACCAACGACGCGGCACCGGTGAGCGCGCGCAGGCTCATCGTCTCGATCACCGGTTCGAGCAGTCGGCCCGGCTCGCCGGCCCGGGCCGCGCCGACCACGAGCATCGAGGCGCCGAGCACGTCCGGATCGAGGGCGAAGGCGGTCTCCCGGTACAGCGACGGGTTCTTCGGGTGGTCGGTGCCCAGGCCGACCCGCACCTGACCGGCGAACAGGTCGTGTTCGGCCCGCCGGGGCCGCAGGTCGCGCTGCCCGGAGCCGTGTCGACAGGCGGCGGCGCCGTGATCGGTGATCTCCTCGGCCACGTCCGCGAGGTATTCGGGGTCCGATGCGCCAGCCTTGATCACCCGGCGCAGCCGCAGATAGTCCACGTCCCGCAGCCGGCCCGCGGATACCTCGTAGTCGAGCACGTCGGCGGCCTCGTGTTGGCCCGCGTCGCGCAGCTCCGGCCACAGCTCCGCGTCGGCGACCTGCACCTCCTCGGCCTCGGGCGCGATCCGAACGCCCGGAGTGCGCGCGTACGGCCTGATCACCACGTCCCAGCGGCCCAGTACCGCGCCCGCGTACACGAAGCCGCCGTTGTACAGGAGTCGGACCAGCCATTGCCCGTCGTGCAGCAACCCACGCGGGAAGATCAGCAACAACAGCGCGACGAACGGCCGCATCAGCGCGATCCAGGCGATGAAGCCCAGGACCAGGAACAGCGCGGCGCGGCGCCACTGTTCGGGACGCGGGCGTCCGTTCAGCTCGGCCCGCCGATCCAGCCGCTGCCACCACGGGCGCAGGAACGGCCAGGCGATCTCGTGCCAGCGGCCGAGGTAGCCGAACAGCACGAACAGCACCACATAGAGCAGGTTGTTGAACAGCAGCGGCCACATGAAGGTCGGGATGATCTTCCGGACCAGCCAGACATAGGCGACTATCACCCAGTTCAGGCTGAGCACCGCGATCACCAGCCACAACACCGCGCGCCGAACCAGCGCCGCCTCGGGCCGGGTGCGCGCGTCGCGCTCGGCCGCCCGCAACCTGATCTCCCGCTCGTCCCGGCCGTACCCGTACACGCCCGGGGCCTCGCGGTGCCGCGGGCCGCGCAGCCACCCGCGCAGGTCGAAGCCGTCGGGGTCGATGTCGCGCTCGGCCGCGGCCGGGGCCGGCACCCGCGTTCGCACGGCCCGCGTACGAGGGGTCGAAGGGGCGCCGCGGTCCGTCGGGTGGGCCCCGAAGACCTCGGCCTCGACAGCCGGCGACGCCGGGGAATCCGGCCGTTCCACGTCCACGTCTCGCCCTCCCGGAACCACACCCTGAACCGGAACTCAATCTAGGCGCCACACCGTCCGTCGTGATGATCATTCCGGCGCGAGTCCGCGATGTGTTCGGAGTTGTTCTGCCCGATCGGCATTTGTCCATCCCGGACACAAGCAACCGGGTGATTCACCGATGCGGCGCATGCGTCGAACGCGGCCCGGCGCCTAGCCTGCCGGTAGGACCGCGGTGCCACCGCGAACCACCGCCTCGACCCACAGGAGACCAGCATGGGCGCTTCGCAGCCCGGCGGGCCCTCGCTCCCGCAGGAGCGCCGGCTCGTCACCGCCATCCCCGGCCCGAAGTCGACCGAGCTGATGACGCGCCGCAACGCGGCGGTCGCGCGCGGCGTCAGCACCACCCTGCCGGTCTTCGTGACCCAGGCGGGCGGCGGCGTGGTCGTCGACGTGGACGGCAACTCGCTGATCGACTTCGGCTCCGGCATCGCGGTGACCAGCGTCGGCAACTCGGCCGAGGGTGTCGTTCGCCGCGCGTCCGAGCAGCTGCAGCGGTTCACCCACACGTGCTTCATGGTGACCCCGTACGAGTCGTACGTGGCGGTCGCCGAGCAGCTCAACGAGCTGACCCCGGGTGACCACGACAAGCGCACCGCGCTGTTCAACTCGGGCGCCGAGGCGGTGGAGAACGCGGTCAAGATCGCGCGCGCGCACACCAAGCGCCCCGCGGTGGTCGTGTTCGACCACGGCTACCACGGTCGCACCAACCTGACCATGGCGCTGACCGCGAAGAACATGCCGTACAAGGAGTCGTTCGGCCCGTTCGCCCCCGAGGTCTACCGGGTCCCGGTCGCCTACCCCTACCGCTGGCTGACCGGCGCGGACAACTGCGCCGAGGAGGCCGCCGCGCAGGCGATCGACATGATCACCAAGCAGATCGGCGCGCACAACGTGGCCGCCGTGGTGATCGAGCCGATCCTGGGCGAGGGCGGCTTCATCGAGCCGGCCAAGGGCTTCCTGCCCAGGATCGTCGAGTTCTGCAAGGCGAACGGCATCGTGTTCGTCGCCGACGAGATCCAGACCGGCTTCTGCCGCACCGGCCAGTGGTTCGCGTGCGACGACGAGGGCATCGTGCCGGACCTGATCACCACCGCCAAGGGCATCGCCGGCGGCCTGCCGCTGGCCGCGGTGACCGGGCGCGCGGAGATCATGGATTCCGCCCATGCGGGTGGTCTCGGTGGCACGTATGGCGGCAACCCGGTCGCCTGCGCCGCGGCGCTCGGCGCGATCGAGACGATGCGCGGCCTCGACCTCAACGGCGCCGCCCGCCGGATCGGCGAGATCATGCTCGACCGGCTGGGCACGATGAGCGAGAAGTTCGCCGAGATCGGCGAGGTCCGCGGTCGTGGCGCGATGATCGCCATCGAGTTGGTCAAGCCCGGATCCAAGGAGCCGAACGCGGAGCTGGCCGGCGCGGTCGCCAAGGCGTGCCACGCGCAGGGCCTGCTGGTGTTGACCGCCGGCACCTACGGCAACGTGCTGCGTTTCCTGCCGCCGCTGGTGATCCCCGAGCACCTGCTCGTCGAGGGCCTGGACGTACTCGAACAGGCGTTCGCCGGCTCGGTCTGAGCCTGCCGCGACACCACGAACCCCCGTCCGTCGGAATGCTCCGGTGGACGGGGGTTCGGTGTCTGGGACGGGGTTTCGCTGCGGACCGACCGGCGTCCGGCACGACCAAGGACGCTCAGAGCCGCGGTCGGCGCGGCGCCGGGGCGATCCGCTCGACCATGGTCAGGCCCGGGACGGCGTCCCACCCGCACAGTGCGAGCACCCGCAACATCTGCCGGCTCGCACCGATCAGAATCATGTGTCCGCCGCGCCGGGACAGTGCGCCGGCCTGATCGACGAACACCCGCAGGCCCGCGACATCGATGAAGGCGAGCTTGCCCACGTCCACCCGGACGTCACCGCCGTCACGGGACGCCGCGGTCAGGACGCGGCGCACCACGTCCACGTTCGCGAGGTCGATCTCACCTTCGAGCCGCAGGCCGCGCGGCCGTGTCGTGCGCACGACGCGAAGCTGGCGGTCGCTGGTCAGGACCACGCCCATCGCACCCGCGCCCCGACCCGGTCGGGGTTCCACCGAGGAATCGAACACGGCACCGCCCGCCTTGACGCCCTTGGAAACCACCGGAACCTCGGTCCGGCGGACGCGCCCGCTCCCCGCAGGGGCCGGGATGCACGGCACGCGGTATGTCGAGTAATCGGACTCTTCAACCACCTGACCAACCCTACCTTTGCGTGCTGACAGCAGAGGGGCGATCGACGACATTGCGTCAATGCCACGTCACTCGAGCCACCGTCGATTTGCCCTGCTTACGGATGTTCTCCGCGTACTTGGACTCTCCGGGGCGGTCGGACTCACGCGACACGCGCTGTGACGCCGCTCACACCCTTCATTGCTCCAACGTACAGCGTGTATGTCCCGCCTTCCAGACCGTGGAGAACGTGTGCAGGCTTTGTGTGGAGGCCGCGCGTCGGGAACCTGCCGACCTGTTCTCCGCGTATCTTCGAGTGAGATGCACAGACCTTCCACCGACGCCGGCCCTGAGCAAGCCGGCGGCCGCCCCGGGACAACGCCCCCCGTTCCGGGGCGGTGGTCTGTTTACTCACAGTACACGCGTGGCCTCGCAGTGCCGCTGATTCTCGCTTTCACGCTCGTTGCGCTCACCATCCAGGTAGTGGCCGAAAGCGGACCCTCGATCGACCTGGATCACACCGTCCGCAACGCGATGCGCGGCCTCGCGGACGCGCCCGGCGCGGCCTGGCTCGACGGTCCGATGCACGTTCTGGCCGACCTGGGCGGGCCGCTGCCCGCCGGGATCGCGCTCGCCGCCGCGGCGGTGTTCGCAACGCTGCGAACGCGCCGCGCGTACCCGATCGTGATCGCCGCGGGCAGCGTGCTCGTGGTGATGGTCGCGGTGATCGGCGGCAAGGATCTGATCGGCCGACCCGGGCCGAGCGAATCCCCGGTACCCGCCGACGGGTGGGGCTTCTTTCCGTCCGGACATACCGCGACCTCGACGGTCTGCTACGGGATCGCCGCCCTCCTGCTCGGGCGTGTCGGCTCGGCGCGGGCGGGCCGGCACTGGGCTCGGGGCGCGGCCGTGCTGTGCTCGCTGATCGGGTTCGCGCTGCTGTGGTGCGACTACCACTGGCTCGCGGACGTGCTGGCCTCGTGGGCGCTGTGCGCGATCGTGCTGTGGGCGGCGGCCCGGGTGGCCGATGCCGGCGGGCTCAGACCTCGCCCGCCCGCCGCGCCGCCGTCGCCATCGCCGCGTGGAACCCCGCCATCGTGCGCTCGATGATCGTGGCCACCGACTCCACGTCGTGCACCAGGCCGGCCGACTGACCCGCGGAGGCGAGCGACGCCTCCATCTCGCCGTCGAAGTACAACCGCTTGATCGCGTCGAGCGAGCTGTGCGCCGGCCCGCCGGAGGCGGCGAGCGCGCGGGAGAACTCGGTCCCCAGGACCCGCATCGTCGGGCTGCCCGTGCGGTTGACCACCACGGTGCCGGTCTCGTCCGCGGCCAGTACCGCCTGCTTGTAGTGGGTGTGCACCGGGCTCTCGGCCGAGGCCAGGAACCGGGTGCCCATCTGGACCGCCTCCGCGCCGAGCGCGAACGCCGCGGCCATGCCGCGCCCGTCCACGATGCCGCCGGCGGCGACCAGCGGCAGGTCGGTGATCTCCCGGATGCCCTGGAGCAACACGAGCAGCGACACCTCGGCCGGATTCTTGAAGCCGCCACCCTCGGCGCCCTCGACCACCAGCCCGTCCACGCCGGCGGCGACCGCCTTGCGGGCGGCCCGGATCGAGGGCACCACGTGATACACGGTCAGGCCGTGCTCCCGGAGCAGGTCCACGAAGGTCGCCGGGTTGCCCGCCGACGTGGTCACGAACCGCACGCCCGCGTCCGCCACGTGCCGCACCAGGCGGTCGTCGCGCAGGAACATCAGCGGCAGGTTGACCCCGAACGGCAGCCCCGAGGCGACCATCGTGTCGATTTCCCGACGGCACGCGTCGACCTCGCCGGAGGAGGTCTCCACCATCCCGAGGCCGCCCGCCGCGGACACCGCCGCGGCCAGTGGGGAGCGGGCTATCCAACCCATCGGCGCCTGGATCACCGGATGCCGGGCGCCGGTGTGCGCGAGTACGCGGTTGACCATGGCCGGAGGCTATCTCGACAGGTGAACGGTGAGAAAACTTTTCCCGCAGCTTAATCTGCGGATTACGCACCATCAGATGCCAGCTTGCAGCGTTATTCGATGAAATCTGGGGGTACTGCCTACGGAATCAGTCGACAACGGGATCTTGACGGGTGATCAAACGGGCGTTTGTATTACGCCGCACCGTTCGGAACGTACGAACGGCTCACATCCGTCCCGGAGGCGATATCCGCACCCCGCTGTCCCGCAGAGGTAGCGCACATGGCTGTTGAAACAACCCCACCGCCGTCCGGGACCCTGACTCCAGTCACTCTCGACCCCGGCGGTGTCCCCGCTCCGCTCAAGCGCTCCATCGGAGTCGTCGGCGGCACCCTGCTCACGCTCTCGTGTCTGACCCCCGCGTCCTCGCTGTTCGTGATCGTTCCGGGGATGTTCGAGACACTCGGTTCCGGCACCGCGTTGGCCCTGGTCGTGGCCGCCGTCCTGTGTGTCGGCGTCGCCTTCTGTTACTCCGAGTTGGGCACCCTGATCCCCAGCGCCGGCGGCGAGTACGCCATGGTCGGCACCCTCATGGGCCGCTTCATGGGCTGGCTGGTCTTCATCATCGCCACCATCGTGGTGATGATCGTGCCGCCGATCATCGCCCTGGGCACCGCGGAGTATCTGACCTCGATCGCGACGATCGACACGATGTGGGCCGGCGCCGCGGTGATGATCCTGGCCACCATCATGGGTCTGCTCGACCTGCGCGCGAACGCGTGGGTCACCGGCGTGTTCCTGGCCCTGGAGGTGATCGCCGCCGCGATCGTCGCCTTCCTCGGCTTCGCCAACGTGAACCAGGCCACCTCGACGCTGATCAAGCCCGAGGTCGTCGTGGACGCCGCGAGCAACACGACGGATCCGCTGAAGATGGGCTTGCTGATCGCGGGCATGGCCGGCGCGCTGTTCGCCCTCCAGGGCTTCTCCACCGCGGTCTACCTGGCCGAGGAGATGGAGAACCCGCGGCGCACGGTCTCCCGCACGGTGTTGTGGACCCTGGGCCTGGGCGCCGTGATCCTGATCGTGCCGACCATCGCGATCTCGCTGGGCGCGCCGGACCAGGCGACCCTGGCGGGCGGCGACATCCTCGGCCTGGTCGAGGGCTGGTCCAACCACGGCATGGCCACCTTCATCGGCCTGTGCATCGCGCTGGCGATCATCAACGCGGGTGTGGTCATGGTGATCCAGAACTCGCGCGTGGTCTACGCCTCGGCGCGCGACCGGGCCTGGCCCGAGCCGATCAACCGGGCCTTCGGCAAGGTGAACCGGTTCGGTTCGCCCTGGGTGTCCACGCTGGTGGTCGGGGTGCCCGGCGCACTCCTGTGCTTCGTGCCCACGACGCTCCTCGGTGAGGTCACCGGCGTCGCGGTCGCCGCGCTCTACCTGGTGGTGGCGCTGGCCGTGCTGGTCGCCCGAAAGGGCGCGCACAAGAGCACGCAGGCCTGGCGCATGCCGCTGTGGCCCGCGATCCCGGTGGTCCTGATCGGGTCGATGATCTACGTGTTGACCGAACAGCCCACCCGCGCGTTGCTGATCACCGGTGGGGTGCTGGTCCTGGCCGCGCTGTACTGGGTGGTCTACCTGCGTCCGCGCCAGGAGACCCGCTGGAACATCAAGCTGATGGCCGACGACTCCTGATCGTCGGCCGGCCGCGGCAACCGCCGTACGCCGTACCGACCCGAGGGCGGTGCCTCCTCCTGTGGGCACCGTCCTCGGGCGCGTCCGGACCCGGCTCAGTCCTCCAGCAGCGCCGCCCGCAGCCGCTCCAGCCGGTCCGCGTCCAGGCCGAGACCCTGCTCCAGGTAGGCGTCGAATCCGCCCCAGTGGGTGTCCATCACCTCGATGGCGCCGCGCAGGTACTCCTCGCGCACCTCCAGGAACGGCTGGAAGAGCTCCGGCAGACCCGGCCGCATCGCGAGCTTGTCGGCGTTCGGCTCGTAGCGGTTGCCCGGTTCGTTGCTGACCAGGTAGTTCGCCACCGCGTCGTCGGCCGAGACCCCGACGATCCGCTGCACCAGGGCCGCCGCGATCCCGGCGCGGTCCTTGCCGGCCGAACAGTGCACCACGACCGGCAGGCCGTCCGCGTCGAGCATCTCGCGCAACATCCGCGCGTGCCGATCGACCCGACTCACCACCTGGTCGCGGTAGTCCGCCGCGATCGACTTCTCCGCCCTTCCGTTGCCCAGTCGCTCGCGCAGCACGCTCAGGTCGGCGTTGCGCAGATCGCTCCAGAAGTCCGAGTGGCGGGCCGGGTCGGACATCGGCAGATTCAGCCATCGCGCGCCGGCGGGCAGCACGTCGGCGCCGTCCAGTTCGATGTCGGCCGGGCTGCGCAGGTCCACCACGAGCCGGATGCCCAGGTCGGCGAGGACGGCGCGGTCCGCGTCCGTGGGCTTGGCCAGGTGGCCGCTGCGGAAGTAGCGACCGGCCCGCACCCGGCGGCCGTCGGCGGTGGGCAGTCCACCGATGTCGCGGAAGTTGCGGACCCCTTCGAGGGCGAGTCCGGTGTCCGCCTGATGCTGTGTCACGTGTCTCCTCGTGCTGGTCGGGCCGTAAGGGATCGGACTCAGGCGCCGCGAACCGGACGGGGCTCGCCGAACCGGGCCTGGAACTGCTCGTCGCTCATCTCGCGCATCTCCTCGATGGTCACCACGCCCAGCATGAGATCGGTGAGAAAGCGCGGTGCGGGCTTGGCCCGCATCGCGTCGGTGATCGGACCGGGTGCGGTGTGTGCCTCGGAGTCGACCCGGCCGTCCGGGTACAGCGTGAAGGTGCGGTAGCCGGGGCCGTCGAAGCGTTTGCCGGCGTAGTCGATGCTGTACGTGGTCGAGGGCGCCACGAACACCGGCACACCGGCGAACTCGCCCTCCAGCGAGCCGTGCAGGTGGCCACCGGAGATCGCCCGGATGTGCCCGAAGTCGCGGAGCAACGCGCCGAGTCGGCCGGAGGGGTCCAGCCGCGGGCAGATCTCCGCGAGCGGCGGCTGGTGGAGGAACAGCAGCACGTGCTCGGCGTCCGAACCGGCCAGGATCTCCCGGATCCGGGCGGCCTCGGGCGCGCTCAACTCCGGTCCGTCGGCCCGGGTCATCCGGTCGTCGAGGTCGCGGTACACCCCGTCGCCCACGTGTTCGCGGCCGAGCGCGTTGGTGTCCACCATGAGCAGCAGCCAGGGCCCGATCCGCACCGCGGGTTCCAGGTGCACGCCGGTGCGTGGCAGGCCCGCGACGTAGGCGTCGTGGTTGTCGTGGTTGCCCGGCAGGCAGTACACGGGCACCGGGAGTTCCTGGAGCACCTCGGCCAGCCGCCGGTAGGCCCCGGGCTCGCCGGTGTCCGCCAGATCGCCGGAGGCCACCAGCACGTCGGCCGCGGCGAGCGCGTCGGCGGCGTCCGCGAGGGCCGCGGCCAGCCCGGCGTCCGGGTCGTGTCGCACGAACCCGTGGCTGCCCGGGGCGTCCCGGTAATGCACGTCGGATATCTGGATCAAGCGGACGGCGGTATCGCCGGCCGGGCGTTCTTCGATGGGCATGCGCCGTTCCCCTGTCACGTCCGTAACGGCCGCCGACTGATCATCTGACGACCCGTCACGCATGCTGCCAGGGAAGGCGTGCGGAGGAAATGGCGAAGCGGCCCGGGTCGATGCCCGGGCCGCGGACGACGAAGCCCGCCCGACCACGTCATTGGGGTCGGGCGGGCTCGGTGCGTGGGCTCGCCGAGGCGAGCGAAGGTCAGTCGTTGGTCGGGAAGCCCAGGTTGATGCCGCCGTGGCTGGGGTCGAGCCAGCGCTGGGTGACGACCTTGCCGCGGGTGAAGAACTGCACACCGTCGGCGCCGTACGCGTGCAGGTCGCCGAACAGCGAGTTCTTCCAGCCGCCGAAGGAGTAGTAGGCGACCGGGACCGGGATCGGCACGTTGATGCCGATCATGCCGACCTCGACCTCGTTCTGGAACCTGCGGGCCGCGCCGCCGTCGTTGGTGAAGATCGCGGTGCCGTTGCCGTACGGGTTGGCGTTGATCAGCGCCAGGCCCTCGTCGTAGGACTCGACCCGGACGACCGACAACACCGGGCCGAAGATCTCGTCGGTGTAGATCGACATCTCGGGGGTGACGTTGTCGAACAGGGTCGGGCCGACCCAGTAGCCCTCGGCGGTGTCGGCGCCGTTGATCGGGTGCTCGCGGCCGTCGACCACGAGCGTCGCGCCCTGGTCCTCGCCGGCCTGAACATAGGAGAGCACCTTGTCCGCGTGCTGGCGGGTGACCAGCGGGCCCATCTCGGAGGCGGCGTCGTTGCCCGCGCCGACCCGGAGCTTGGTCATCCGCTCCTTGATCCGGGCGATCAGCTCGTCGGCGATCGGCTCCACCGCGACCAGGGCCGAGATCGCCATGCAGCGCTCGCCGGCCGCGCCGAAGCCGGCGTTGACCGCGGCGTCGGCGACCAGGTCCAGGTCGGCGTCCGGAAGCACCAGCATGTGGTTCTTGGCGCCGCCGAGGGCCTGCACGCGCTTGCCGTAGCGGGTGCCGTTCTCGTACACGTACTTGGCGATCGGGGTCGAGCCGACGAACGAGACGGACTTGATGTCCGGGTGCTCCAGGAGGCGGTCCACGGCGACCTTGTCTCCGTGCACGACGTTGAACACGCCGTCGGGCAGACCGGCCTGCTTCCACAGGTCGGCGAGGAAGTTCGCGGTCGAGGGGTCCTTCTCGCTCGGCTTGAGGATCACCGTGTTGCCGGTGGCGATCGCGATCGGGAAGAACCACATCGGGACCATCGCCGGGAAGTTGAACGGCGAGATGATCGCGACCGGGCCCAGCGGCTGGCGGATCGAGTAGACGTCGATGCCGGTCGACGCCTGCTCGGAGTGCCCGCCCTTCTGCAGGTGCGGGATGCCGCACGCCAGTTCCACGACCTCCTGGCCGCGGGCGATCTCGCCCAGCGCGTCCGAGTGCACCTTGCCGTGCTCGGCCACGATGATCGCGGCGAGTTCGTCCTTCTTGGCGTTGAGCAGCTCGCGGAAGTTGAAGAGCACCGAGGAGCGCTTGGCGAGCGAGGCGTTCTTCCAGCCGGCGAAGGCGCGGACGGCGACCGAGACGGCCTCGTCGACCTCGGCCACGGAGGCATAGTCGACCGTGCCGGTGATCTTGCCGGTGGCGGGGTTGTGGATGTCGCCCCGACGCTCGGAGACGCCTGTCCACTCCGCGTTGGCAATCCAGTGGGTTACGTGGTTCGTCACGGTCCGACCTTCCGGGGGATGCGGTTTCGGCGAGGGGCCGCACAAGCCCCGTACGGTGGCCAGTCTTGCTGGCCTTCGTGGAGCGCTCAAGCTTCATGGTGTCGGCGGTTGAGCCGTTCGCCTTACAGTCCGTCTTGGTCGGCATTGCTGCCGCCCACCCGCACGGCCCGTTGCGTCTCGGACGAAGGCTGCGCATCCACCGCGGCGGGGCGAGCGAATCATGGCCCCGCGGCCTCCGGCCGGGGCTGCGGGACGACACGCCGGAAGCCGGGTGAGGCGCATGCCCACCCGGCTGCCCAACGGCGCGTCAGCGCCCACGACTTGATCGCGTGTAGTGATCGACGAGCGCGCGAGGAGAGCGGCCGGAGGCCGCCACCGCGCGCAGCGCGTTTCGTCCTGAGCGGCCGGAGGCCGCCACCGCGCGAAGCGCGTTTCTAGCTGTCGAAGCCCATGCCGACCTTGTCGAGGGCCTTGAGCCACAGGTTGCGCTTGCCGGCGTTCTTGTCGGCACGGTCCATCGACCACTTGGTCATCGTCACGCCCGCCCACTTGATCGGTTCCGGCGGGAACGGAAGGGGCTTGGTGCGGACCATCTCGAGTTCGGTACGCTCGGTCAGGCGACCGTCGAGCTTGTCCAGCATCACCTCGGCGCCGAAGCGGGTCGCGCCCACGCCCAGGCCGGTGAAGCCCAGCGCGTACGCGACCTTGCCCTTGTACGCCGTCCCGAAGAACGCCGAGAAGCGGCTGCACGTGTCGATCGCGCCGCCCCACGTGTGGCTGAAGCGCAGGCCCTCCAGCTGCGGGAACGTCTCGAAGAAGTGCTGCGCGAGCTTCGCGAACGTCTCCGGACGCTGGTCCAGGTCCGAGGAGAGCTTGGAACCGTAGTGGTAGACGGCGTCGTAACCGCCCCACAGGATCCGGTTGTCCGCGCTGAGCCGGTAGTAGTGGAACTGGTTGTTCGTGTCGCCGATGCCCTGCCGGTTGTGCCAGCCGATCGCCGCGAGCTGCTCGGCGCTCAGCGGCTCGGTCATCATCGCGTAGTCGTAGACCGGCACCACGAACGGCCGCAGCCGCTTAACCAACGACGGGAAGACGTTGGTGCCCAGCGCCACGTTGCCCGCGAAGACCCGACCGTACGCGGTCTTGAGCACCATCCCCGAGCCGTGCTCGCCCAATTCGGTCGCCTTGGTGCGCTCGTAGACACGCACGCCCAGCGACTCGCACGCGGCCTTGAGGCCCCAGGCCAGTCGGGCCGGGTCGATGATCGCGCAGCCGGTCTTGTCCCAGACGCCGGCGAGGTAGGTGGGCGAGTCGACCTCCGCACGCACCTCGTCCCGGTCCAGAAAGGTCAGTTCGGTGCCGTAGCGGCGGGCGAGGTCGATCTCCTCGCGCAGTTCCTCGACCTGGTGCGGCTGGGTCGCGACGCTGAGTTCGCCCGTGCGACGGAAGTCGCAGTCGATGCCGTAGCGCTTGATCGCCGCCTCGATCTCGTCGAGGTTGTGCTCGCCGAGCCGCTCCAGCCGGGCGAGTTCGCCCTCCCAGCGGTCCAGCCCGTTGTAGAAGCCGTGGGTCAGGCTCGCGGCGCAGAATCCGCCGTTGCGGCCCGAGGCCGCCCAGCCGATCTCGTGCGCCTCGATCAGCACCACATCGCGCGAGGGGTTGCGTTCCTTCGCGATCAGCGCGGTCCACAGGCCCGAGTAGCCGCCACCGACGATCGCCAGATCGCAGTGGTCGTCGCCGACCAGGGCCGCGCACGGCTCCGGTCGATCGCTCTGGTCGAGCCAGAAGGGGGTCGGCGCGGCGTCCGCGAGCGAGCGGATCGCCTCGACCGAGGGAGCAGGATCCGACGTGTTCCGGGGACCCATGGGGTTTCACCACTTTCGCAGTGTCCGCCGGGGCCGCCTTGTCGGCCCCGGCGGTTTCACCGCATAGCTACAGATCTGGGATTGATCATCATCCAACGGGCGAAACTACGCCCGCTGTTTGGCTCGCCGCGAGGCGCGGATCTGCCCGATCATCACGATCAGCACGGCGATCACGAACATCGCCGAGCCGATCACGTTGATCTGCGGGGGCGTGCCGCGCTGGGCCGCGCCGTACACGAACATCGGGAAGGTGACCGTGTTGCCCGAGGTGAAGTTCGTGATCACGAAGTCGTCGAAGCTCAGCGCGAAGGCGAGCATCGCGCCGGCCCCGATGCCGGGCGCGGCGAGCGGCAGGGTGACCCGCAGGAACACCTGGGTGGGTGACGCGTACAGGTCCTGCGCGGCCTCTTCGAGCTTGGGGTCCATGCCCAGGACGCGGGCCTTGACGGCGACCACGACGAAGCTCAGGCAGAACATGATGTGCGCGATCAGGATCGTCACGAAGCCGGTGTTGATCCGCATGTTCAGGAACAGCGTGCCGAGCGAGGCGCCCATCACCACCTCGGGCATGGACATCGGCAGGAACAGCAGCGTGTTGATCGCGCCGCGGGCCCGGAACCGGTAGCGGCCGAGCGCGAACGCGATCGCGGTGCCCAGCGCGGTGGCGACCAGGGTGGACAGGACCGCGATCTTCATGCTGACCGCGACCGAGTCGCAGATGCCCGCGACCCCGCACGGCTGCTCCCACGCATCCAGCGTGAAGCCGTTCCAGGTGTAGTTGAAGCGCCCGTTCGGGTCGTTGAACGAGAACATCAGCACGACGATGTTGGGCAGCGTCATGTAGCCGAGCGCGAGCAGACCGAACAGCACGATGACGTTGCGACGCAACCAGTTGACGACGGCCATCAGACCAGGTCCTCCGTCCCCGCCTTGCGGATGTACGCCGTCACCATGAGCACGATCAACAACATCAGGATGAACGACAGTGCGGCGGCGGTCGGGTAGTCCAGCACCCGCAGGAACTGGGTCTGGATCACGTTGCCCGCCATGCCGGTGTCCGGCGAGCCGAGCCACTGCGCGTTGACGTAGTCGCCGGACGCCGGGATGAAGGTGAGCAGCGTGCCGGAGACCACGCCCGGCAGCGACAGCGGGAAGGTGACCTTGGCGAAGGTTGTCCGCGGCGACGCGTACAGGTCGCCGGCGGCTTCGTGCAGACGCGGATCGATCCGCTCCAGGCACGCGTACAGCGGCAGCACCATGAACGGCAGGAAGTTGTAGGTCAGACCGCAGATCACCGCGAGCGGCGTGGCCAACACCCGGTCGTCCTGGGTCAGCCCGAGGAACGCCGTGACGTTGGTGAAGTGCAGCTTGTTGAGCACGTCCACGACGATCCCGTTGTCCGCCAGGATCGTCTTCCAGGCCAGCGTACGGACCAGGAAGCTGGTGAAGAACGGCGCGATCACCAGCACCAGCCACATGCCGCGCCACTTGCCGGCCTTGAACGCGATCGCGTAGGCGAGCGGGTAGCCGATCACCAGGCACATCACGGTGGCCGCGGCCGCGTACCCGAACGAGCGCAGGAACTGCGGGTAGTACTGGTCGAGCGCGTCCCAGTAGGTGGCCCAGTGCCAGGTGAGGTCGTAGCCCTTGGTCAGGTTGCCGGTCTGCAGCGAGGTCGAGCCCTGGACCACCATCGGGATCGCGAAGAAGACCACCAGCCACAGCAGGCCGGGCGCCAGCAGCGCGTACGGCACCCATCTGCCACGCCGCTTGGGCTCGGTGACCTTGGTGTCCGCACCTCCCGTCGTACCCGCGCCGAGGGTGCCGAGCGCGCTCACGCGGCGTCCTCGCTCGCCTCGGCGATGCCCGCGGTCAGGTCGCCCGACTCCAGGCCGAAACCGTGTGTCGGGTTCCAGTGCAGGATCACCGTCGCCCCGGGCACCAGGCGCGGGTCGCGCTCCATGTTCTGTTCGAACACGGTGAACTCCTGGCCCCACGGCATCCGCACCACGTACTGCGTGGAGACGCCGATGAACGCCGCGTCCACGATCACGCCGCCGTCGAGGCGGTTGCGGTTGTCCGCGATCTTCGCGTCCGCCGCGTAGGTGATGGTGATCTTCTCCGGTCGGATGCCCATCACCAGGTGGTCGCCGTCGGCGGCCGAGCGCGCGGCGGGCAGCGCCAGCCGGTTGCCCTGCGCGTCCAACAGCAGATCGCCGTCGGCGCGCCCGGTCACCTTGGCCTCGACCAGGTTGGACTGGCCCAGGAAGTTGGCCACGAACGTGGTGCGCGGCGCCTCGTACAACTCGACCGGTGAGCCGAGTTGCTCTATTCGGCCGCCGTTCATCACGGCGATCGTGTCGGCCATCGTCATGGCCTCTTCCTGGTCGTGCGTCACATGCACGAACGTGATGCCCACATCGGTCTGGATGCGCTTGAGTTCGAGCTGCATCTGCCGGCGCAGCTTGAGGTCGAGCGCGCCCAGCGGCTCGTCCAGGAGCAGTACCTGCGGCGTGTTGATCAGCGCCCGGGCCACCGCGACCCGCTGCTGCTGACCGCCGGAGAGCTGGGTCGGCTTGCGCTTGGCCAGGTGCCCGAGCTCGACCAGGTCGAGCATGTCCTGGACCTGCTTGCGGGTGTCCTTGACGCCGCGCCGCCTGAGGCCGAAGCCGACGTTGTCGGCCACGCTCAGGTGCGGGAAGAGCGCGTAGTTCTGGAACACCGTGTTCACCGGGCGCTTGTACGGCGGAAGGCCCGTGACGTCGCGGTCGCCGATGCTGACGCTGCCGGTCGAGGGCTGCTCCAGTCCGGCGATCATCCGCAGCGTCGTGGTCTTGCCGCAGCCCGAGGCACCGAGGAGGGCGAAGAACGATCCTGCGGGGATCGTCAGGTCCATGGGTCGGACGGCCGTGAAGTCGCCGTAGTGCTTGCTCAGGCCCGCCAAGGAGACGTCGCCGGAGGCGCCGGCCCGCTGCTGCTCAGTCATGATTCCTCTCGCCGCGTCGCGGGCCCCCGAACCCGCTCGCCGGCCGCAAGGGCGGCCGAGAACTCGCGCTCTCGGCCGCCCGTTCGATGGGGTGGTTACCGGGCTCCGAAGATCGTCCGGTGCCAGTCCTTGCGGGCGATTCCCGTGCCGTCGTACATCACGTGCTTGAGCTGGGTGTACTCGTCGAAGGAGTACTGCGACATGTCCTTGCCGAAGCCGGACGCCTTGTAGCCGCCGTGCGGCATGTCGCTGATGATCGGGATGTGGTCGTTGACCCACACGCAGCCGGCCTGGATCTCCCTCGTGGCGCGCAGCGAGCGGAAGATGTCCCGTGTCCAGGCGGAGGCGGCCAGGCCGTACGGGGTGTCGTTGGCGAGCCGGATGCCCTCCTCGTCGCTGTCGAAGGGCAGCACGACCAGGACCGGGCCGAAGATCTCGTCCTGCACGATCTCGCTGTCCTGGGCCACACCGGTAACCAGCGTCGGACGGTAGAAGGCGCCCTTGGCCAACTCGCCGCCGGGGATCTCGCCGCCGGTCACGATGGTCGCGCCGTAGCCGCGGGCGCGCTCGACGAAGCCGGCCACCGACTCCTGCTGGCGGCGCGAGACGAGCGGGCCCAGGTCGGTCGACGGGTCCATCGTGTCGCCCAGACGCACACCGTCGTACAGTTCCGCGACGCCCGCCACGAACGCGTCGTAGAGCGGGCGCTGCACGTAGGCGCGGGTCGCGGCGGTGCAGTCCTGGCCCGAGTTGATCAGCGAGGCGGCGACCGCGCCGTTGATCGCGGCGTCCAAGTCGGCGTCGTCGAAGACCACGAACGGGGCCTTTCCGCCGAGTTCGAGGTGCAGTCGCTTGACGGTCTGCAGCGCCACCTCGCCGACCCGCTTGCCGACCCCGGTGGAGCCGGTGAACGAGACCATCGACACGTCCGCGTGGCCCATCAGGTATTCGCCGACGGTGCGGCCCTTGCCGGTGATCACGTTGACCACGCCGTCGGGGATACCCGCGTCGGCACACGCCTGGGCGAACATCAGCGAGGTCAGCGGGGTGATCTCGGCGGGCTTGAGCACGATGGTGTTGCCCGCGGCGATCGCCGGGAGGATCTTCCACGCCGCCATCTGGAGCGGATAGTTCCACGGCGCGATCGAGCCGACCACGCCGATCGCCTCGCGGCGCACCATCGAGGTGGAGCCTGCCGAGTACTCGCCGGCCGCCTTGCCCTCCAGGTTGCGCGCCGCACCCGCGAAGAACGCGGTGTTGTCGATCGTGCCCGGCACGTCGAACTCGGTGCTGAGCCGGATCGGCTTGCCCGCCTGCGCGGTCTCGACCCGGGCGAACTCCTCGGCCCGCTCCTCCAACAGCACCGCCAGCCGGTTCAGTGCGGTCGCCCGCTCGCCGGGGGTGGCCCGCGACCACTGCGGGAAGGCGCTCTTGGCGGCGGCTACCGCCGCGTCGACGTCTGCGGTGCCCGCGAGGGTGAGCGTCTCGACCGTCTCGCCGGTCGCCGGGTTGGTGACGTCGAAGGTCTCTCCGGACGAGCCCTGCCGCAGTTGTCCCCCGACGAACTGATGACCTTTGCCGAAGTCCTGCACAGGCATGGGAGCCCTCCAAGAGGTTTTCGATGAGCCGACGGGGCTGCGGTGCGGTGGTTATGCGCGTGAGCCGCGTCAGCCTAGGACGATGCCGTTTCGACACGGGGTGCCGCAACAGGCACATCGACAGGTAGGACGATGTGGGCTTTACAGGTCGCCAATCGCCCGGTCGAACCCCGGGTCGCGGGTCGAACCGGACGACGACCTGTCACCATGGAAGCGTCGCCCGCCGAGCCGTTTACAGATTGCTCGCGAATTCCCGCTTCCTTCGGGAACCAACCGCCGTCGCGGTCGGGCCGTTGTCTGCTCGCGGAGGTTTTCGGATGTTCCCCACGGTCGCCGACGTACTGGCCCTCGACATCGTCCAGCGCGGCCGCCCACAGGTGGTCGCGGGTGAACGCGGCCTGGCCCGGCCGGTGCGCTGGGTGCACATCAGCGAGCTGCCGGATGTGACCCGACTGCTCAAGGGTGGCGAATTGGTGATGGCCACCGGCATCGCGCTCCCCGAGGAGCGCGAGGGCCTGCAACGCTACATCCGCGATCTCGCCGAGGTGGACGCGGCCGGGCTCGTGGTCGAACTGGGCCGACGCTACACCGAGCAATTGCCGCGGGCGCTGGTCGCGGCGGCCGAGCAGGTCGGTCTGCCGGTGATCACGCTGCGCAACGAGACCCGGTTCATCGGCATCACCGAGGCCGTGCACGGGCTGATCATCGACGCCCAGTTGGCCGAGTTGCAGGCATCCGAGGCGGTGCACCAGGCGTTCAACGAGCTTGCCGTCGAGGGCGCCGAACCCGCCGAGATCGTCCGGCAGGCGTCCCGGATGGCCGGGCGCCCGGTGATCCTGGAGAACCTGGCGCATCAGGTACTCGCCTACGACGCGGCCGGCATAGTGGCGGAGACCCTGCTGGAGAACTGGGAGGACCGCTCCCGGCAGCTACGGCTGTCCACCCGGACCGCCTTCGACGAGCGCACCGGGTGGCTGGTGACCACGGTGGGCGCGCGCGGCCACGACTGGGGCCGGCTGGTGCTGGTCGGCGACGGCGCGCCGCCGCCCGCGCAGCAGACCATGCTCCTGGAGCGGGCCGCGTCCACCCTCGCGCTGAACCGGCTGGTGGTACGCGACCGGGAGAGCCTGGAGCGGCAGACCCACCGCACGCTGCTGTCCGGAATTCTGACCCACTCCTACACGGTGGCCGAGGTGACGCTGCGGGCTCGCGCCCTCGGTGTCCCGTTGGAGGGTCGACGCCTGGTCGGCGTGGTGCTGCGGCTGCGCCGCAGCGTGACCCCGGCCGCGTTGGAATCGCAGGCCCGGCTGCGCGACTTCACCGAGATCGCCGCCGCGGCGGTCCGCGAGCGCCGGCTGGCCGCGCTGGTCGGCGGGCTGGACGACGAGAACGTCGGGCTGCTTGTCGCGCTCGCCTCGCAGGACACCGAGGACGGCGCGCTGGAGGGTTTCTCCGCCGCCATCCGCCGCCTCGCCCCGGACCTCGCGGACGACATCGTGGTCGCGGTCGGCTCCTCGGTGGGCGCGGCGCGCGACGCCCGCCGCTCGCTCCTGGAGGCCACCCAGGTCGCGGACGCCGCACTGCACCAGGGTGGCAAGGCCGCCTTCTACCGGCTGCCCGACGTGCGGCTGCGCGGACTGCTGCACCTGCTGCGCGACGACGCGCGGTTGCAGACCTACGTCGAGCGCGAGCTCGGGCCGCTGCTCGCCTACGACGCGCAGCAGGGCACCCAGTTGATCGCGATGCTCCAGGTCTATCTGGACCACGGCCGGAACAAGTCCGCGGCGGCCGACGCCGCGCACCTGTCCCGCCCGTCCTTCTACGAGCGGCTGCACCGGATCGAGCGGATCCTGGGCGTCGACCTGGACCAGGTGGAGAGTTGTCTGTCGCTGCACGTGGCGCTGCTCGGCCTGGAGGCGCTCCGTCGCTGAGGACCGCGGCGCCCGGGCCGCGTGCTCGGGCGCCGAACCGCGTGCTCAGGCACCGGGGCGGCTGCCCGCGAGGGTGAAGGCGGTGACCGCGAGCCCGTGCAGTGCCGCGTCGCGCGTCCATTGCCGCTCGGTACTGAACACGTCGACCTCGATATAGATGCCATTGACGATCACCGCGGCCAGCATGGCGTGCCGGGCGGCTCCCGACTCGGTCCAGGTGTATTCCCAGACCACGCCCTTTCGGCCCAGAACGGCGCGTTCCTCGAAGGCCACTTTTCGATAGTCGCGAAAAACCCGCGGCGCGTTCTGTTCGTCGTCGCGCCACTGTTCCAACAAGTCCGTGGTCTGTTGGAACGCGGTACGCCCGGTCAACACGCTCGTGCCGGCCGGATCGGTGTAGACCACGCTCTGATCCTGCTCCTTGCGGGTCCACCCCTGCGGGACCTGCCAGGTGAAGGTGCTCTCGTCCGCCGTGCGGACCGGGATCGGCGGGGTCGCCGGGGATGCTCCCGGGTAGGGCGCGAGGCCCGCGATCGGGTTCGCCGCGGACGCGCCGCCCGTCCCGGAGGTGCTCGGCGGGGCGCCCGGACTGCTCCCGTTCCTGCCGTCGTCCCCGCCGGTCTTGCCGCCGCCGGGCGCGAGCAGCAGCGCCGCCACGACGGCGCCGGCCACCAGGAGCGTGACGAGCGGCAGCAGCACCGCCAGGAGCCGACGACGCGAGCGGGGTGGCCGGCGGGTGCGGGTCGGCATCGGGAAGGTCGGCGAGTGCGCGGGGCCGGCCGGGGTGCTCGGCCGTTGCTCCGGCGAGGGTGCGGCCGGCACCCGCGGCAACGGGTCGAGCGGGGCGCCGTCGTCGGGGGCGATCCGGGCGGGCGGGAGCAGGTCGCGCAGCGGCGGCTGGGGGTGCGCGGTCGGCGCCGGCGTCACGTCGTCGTTCGCCTCGTCCGGCCGGTGCTCGACCGGCTCGCGATCGGCCGGCCGATACTCCTCGGGGCCGCGCTCGTCGGTCCCGCGCCCGAGCACCCGGCCGAGTGTGGTGGGCGGGATCGGCCGGGTCACGTCACCCGCGTGCCGGCGGCCCTCGGCCGCGAGCAGCGCGTCCAGCCGCGCCTCCACCTCGGCCGAATCCGGGCGCCGAGCCGGGTCGCGCCGGAACAGGTCGCGGACCAGGGGTTCCAGCGGGCCGATCTCCGCGGGCACCTCGGGCTCGGCGATCACGATCGCGTGCATCGTGGCCACCGGGGTGGACCGACGAAACGGCGACGCGCCGGTGACCGCCGCGCACAACGTGACGCCCAGGGACCACAGGTCGGACGCGGGCCCCGGATGGTCGCTCTCGATCCGCTCGGGGGCCATGAACTCGGGCGAGCCCAAGATCGCCCCGGTGCCGGTCAGCCCGCTCGCGCCCTCCAGGGCGGCGATGCCGAAGTCGGTCAGCACGGCGTGTCCGTCCCGGGCGATCAGCACGTTGCCCGGCTTGACGTCGCGATGGATGACGCCGTGCGCGTGCACGACGCCGAGCGCGCGGGCGATCTGCACGGCCACCGCCGCGGCGGCGTGCGGTGTGAGCGGCCCGTCCTCCTCCAGAATGGTGTCCAGCGAACGCGCGTCGAGCAGTTCCATCACGATCCACAGCCGGTCGTCGTCCTCGACGTAGTCGTAGACGCGGACGACGTTGGGGTGATTGATCCGCGCGGTCGCCTGCGCCTCGCGCAGGCTGCGTTCGCGAAAGGACCGGGACGCGCTGCGCCCCCACCCGGTGGTGACCACCTTCGCCGCCACGGGCCGGTCCAGCACCCGATCCCGGGCCCGCCACACGGTGCCCATGCCGCCGCTGCCGAGCACATTCGCCAACTCGTATCGGGCTCCGACCACAAAACCCGCCCAACCCTCTCCAGGCCCGCCCGACATCGGCTTTCCCCCAGGTCCCGCCGCTTTTCAAGATCAGACCATTGCCACTTTCGTGGGATTACCTCTGAAAGGCCCTGCGAAAGCTTAGGACGGACATGGTAGAACGAATCGTCACACATAGCGGGAGGGGGATACCGCATGTTCACTCCGAAAAAGTTTCGATCAGAAAACGCCAAGCGAGCGGCCTTGATAATTTCTGTTCCGATCGGAATAGGAATGATTTTGAACGCCGGCCTGGCCGTCGCGGATACCGAGGGGAACGGGACCGCGCATCCATCCGGTGGCGGGCACACCCACACCCAAGGCCCCACCGGCACGCACGATCCGACCGGCGAGGTCACCACGAAACCGCCGACCGCGACCCATCGGCCGAGCGGCACGCCACCACCGACCACGGTGCGGCCCTCGACGACCAAGCCGGGGACGACGCCGCCACCGACCACGACGCGGCCCTCGACGACCAGGCCGGGGACGACGCCGCCGCCCACCACCACGCGGCCGAGCACACCACCACCGAGCACGTCCGCGTCGCCGACCGTGCCACCCACGGCCAGGCCGTTCGCGGTCACCACGTCGACCCAGATCAGCTTCGACGCCAACGGCCGGGGCTCGATCGCGTTCACCGTCACCAACAACACCGACCAGGCCCAGCCGGCCCGCGACGTGTACGCCCGCAGCACGGGCGCCCTCCGAATCCTCTCGGTGCCCGGGTGTTCGGCCGCGCCCGCGCTGAAGGCACCGGGACCGGCCTGGACGACCACCTTCAAGTGCGCGCCGGGTGCGCTCGGGCCGCACGAGACCAAACGCTGGTCGGCGGCGGTGGAATATCTGCCGGCCGCGCAACAACCGCGCGCGGCCCGCGCCGAGGTGCGGCTTCCGCTCGCGCCGGAGGCGGACATCTCCACGTTCTGCGTGCTCGTGGTGCCCGAG
This sequence comes from Embleya scabrispora DSM 41855, assembly GCF_000372745.1. GTDB lineage: Bacteria > Actinomycetota > Actinomycetes > Streptomycetales > Streptomycetaceae > Embleya > Embleya scabrispora. The sequence continues at coordinate 320,105 of NZ_KB889675.1, forward strand.
GGCGCCACGGACACCTCCGTGGTGCTGGGTGTGGCCGGGCCGTTGACCTTGATCAACCGGGCCAACAACAACGACCCGTCGTTCATCGGCTACACCGTCAATACGCCGGTACCGGGCGGCAGCACCGGCGGCGGCTCGACGGGCGGGGGAACCACCGGCGGCACGACGACCAGCGGCGGCGGCACGAGTGGCCCGACCACGGGCGGCATCACCGGCGGCGGGAGCACCGGTGGCACCGACCAGGCCACACCGCCGACTTCGCTGCCCAAGACCGGCTCCGACAACGACACGCTGCCGCTCGCGGGCGGCGCGCTCGGCCTGATGCTGGTGGGCAACGCGCTGTTCCAGGGCGCGCGTCTGCGGCGGATCCGTTCGGCCGAGGGCGACGACGAGCCGGAGCGGGACTGAGTTCGGCACGGATCGCCGCCGGCCCACACCCGGGCGGTGAGCGCATCGGGCCGTGAGCACACCGAACCGGACGGCCCCAAACCCGTGAACGGCGGGCCCGGGGCCGTCCGACGTCGTCAGTGCCCGGTCAACGCCAGCACCCGCCGGGCGGCGGGCCGCTCCAACAGATCGGCGAACGTGGTCCGCCCCTGGACCACCTTGCGGAACACCCGCCAGCCCTGCGGCAGCGTGCTCACCGCGTGGTGCAACATCCCGGGATGCCGCTCGAAGACACCGAGCAGGAGCCGCCCGGCGCGCATCTCGCGGCCCAGCACCGCGTCGATGTCCGCGTGATAGCCGGCGCCGATCTTCTCCACCTCGGCGTCGGTGGCCACCTCGGCCACCAGTGCGGCCCGCTCCCCCGCCAGCCGGCCCGAGCGCAACGCGTACGAGATGCCCTCGCGCGTCCACGGCTCCAGCAGTCCGGCCGCGTCCCCGGCGACCAGCACCCGGCCGCGCGAGAGCGGCGCGCTCTCCTTGCGGCATCGGGTCAGGTGGCCCGACTCGACGGCCGGCCGGAACCCGGCCAGACCGAGCCGGCCGATGAAGTCGCGCAGGTAGGTCCGGGTGGCCTCGCCCTCGCCTCGGGCGCAGATCACCCCGACGGTCAACGTGTCGCCCTTGGGGAAGACCCAGCCGTACGAGCCCGGCAGCGGCCCCCAGTCGAGCAGGATCCGGCCGCGCCAGTGCGCGGCGACCTCCGGCGGGACCGGAATCTCCGCCTCCAGACCCAGGTCGACCTGTTCGAAGGTGACCCCGACATGGGCCGAACTGCGCCCCGCGCTGCCGTCCGCGCCGACCACCGCGCGCGCCCGCAGCAGTTCCCCGCCGGCCAGGGTCAGCGTCACCAGGCCGTCCCGCTCGGCGATCCGCGAGACCGCGACGCCCTCGCGCAGCACCGCGCCCGCGGCCACCGCCGCCCGGGTCAGCGCCTCGTCGAAGCGCGCCCGGTCGACCAGGCCGATCAGCGTGGTCCGGGCCGAGCGCACTCGCCGACGACGGCCGCGCAGGGTGAATTCGACCTCGTGCACCAGGTCCTCGACCGGCGGCTCGAACCCGGGCGGAAGGGCACTCTTGGAGGGGCCGATGATGCCGCCGCCGCAGGTCTTGTAGCGCGGCAGTTCGGCCCGGTCCACGACCAGCACCCGGCGTCCCGCGCGCGCCGCGGCCAGGGCCGCGGACGCCCCGGCGGGGCCCGCTCCGATCACCACGACATCCCAGGTCACAGGCTCGGCACCGGGGTCGGTACCGGGAGCGGTGGGCAGTTCGACGGCGGGCACGGCGGCGGCCTGGGGAGAGCTGCTAGTCATGGCTGTCGACCCTAGTGCGTCCGTCCGGGCGGCTCTTCGCGGGAGGTCCGCCGCCGACCTGCGCGTCTGCCCGAATGGCCGCCGAATGCGCACTATGCTCCGCCGGTGTCCCACGACAGCGCGCCATTCCTGATCGTCCTGGCCCTGGCCTTCGCCGCGCCGCTGGTGGCCGATCTGCTCGGGCGCCGGATCCCGGTGCCCACGGTCGTGGTCGAACTCCTGCTCGGAGTCCTGGTCGGCCCGTCCGTGCTGGACCGGGTGCACGAGGGTGACGTGCTGAACTACATGGCCGACTTCGGGCTCGCGTTCCTGATGTTCCTGGCCGGCTTCGAGATCGAGCCGGCCCGGCTCAGCGGCCGACCGCTGCGCCGGGCCACACTGGGCTGGGCGTTGTCCCTGGTGGTCGGTCTGCTGCTCGGGCTGCTGCTGGTGTGGTCCGGCTCGACGATGTCCCGCCTGGTGGTCGGGCTCGCGCTGACCACCACCGCCCTCGGCACGCTGCTGCCGATCCTGCGCGACGCGGGTGCGCTGCCGACCCGGTTCGGCGCGCAGGTGATGGCGATCGGCACGCTCGGCGAGTTCGGCCCGATCGTGGCCGTGTCGCTGCTGCTGAGCGGGCGCAACGCGGACGCCTCCGCGATCGCCCTGACCTGCTTCGCGGCGGTGACCGTGGTGGTCTTCGCGTTCGCGCGCCGACCGTTGCCCGGTGTGCTGGACCGGGTGGTTCAGGCCACGCTGCACTCCAGCGGCCAACTGGCCATCCGACTGGCGGTGCTCGTGCTCGCGTTGTTGGTCTGGGCCGCGGACGAACTCGGCCTGGACGCCCTGCTCGGCGCGTTCGCCGCCGGGCTGGTCTTTCGGCTGCTGCTCTCCGACCTGCCCGCCGAGGCGCGCGAGACGGTCGCGGGCAAGCTGGACGGGATCGGCTTCGGGCTGTTCGTCCCGGTGTTCTTCGTGATCAGCGGCGTGCGCTTCGACGGCCGTGCGCTGTTCGCGGACCTCGGCACGTTCGCCCTGCTGCCGTTGTTCCTGGTGCTGTTGCCGGTGGTCCGCGGGGCGCCGACGTACCTGATGGAGCGCGGCTCACCGGCGGCCGTGCGGCGGGGCCTCGCCCTGTTCGCCTCGGCCGGCCTGCCGCTGATCGTGGTGATCACCGGCATCGGCGTGGAGGAGGGCGAACTGCGTGCGGGCACCGCCGCCGCGATGGTCGGCGCCGGGATGGTCTCGGTGCTGGTGTTCCCGCTGCTGGGCATGCGCGCCTACCGCGGTGCCGTCACCGTGGACCCGGCCCTGGCGGAGCGCTGAGCCCACCGGCCCCGCGGATCCCACTGTCGGCCGCTCACCGGCCGCGGCTCACAGGCCGATGATGTTCCCCCACGCCTTCTCCCAGCGCCGCTCCTCGTCCTCGGTGGTCTCGCGCATCCCGTGCAGCTTCGCGGTCATCTCGGCGTCCGGGAAGATCAGCGGGTTGGCCGCCGACTCGCGCATCTCCTGGTCCGAGGACTCGGCCAGCACCTGCTGCGCGGCCGGGACCGGACACACATACGCCACGTAGTTCGCCAGCTCGGCCGCGACCTCCGGGTCGTAGTAGAAGTCCATCAGCTTCTCGGCGTTGGTCTTGTGCGCGGCCTTGTTCGGCACCATCAGGTTCTCCGACCACAGTTCGGCGCCCTCCTCGGGCACCACGAACTCGATGTCGGGGTTGTCCAGCTTGAGCTGACCCACGTCGCCGGAGTACGCCTGGCAGGCCAGGATGTCGCCACTGGCCAGGCCCGAGGTGTAGTCGTTGCCGGTGAAGCTGCGGATGTGGTCCTTGTCCACCAGCTTCTGCATCCGCTCCATCACCTTGTCCACGTCCGCGTCCGTGAAGGTCTTGATGTCCGCGCCCTCGCCGAGCATCAGCAGCGCGACGGCCTCCATGAAGCCCGCGAACACGGTGACCCGGCCCTTGAGCTCGGGCCGCCACAGGTCGTTCACGGACCGGATCTCACGGCCCACCAGCTTCTTGTTGTAGGCGATGCCGGTCATCCCGCTCTGCCACGGCACGGTGTACTCGCGCTTCGGGTCGTACCCGGGGCTGCGCAGCGATTCGGCGAGGTTGGCGTCCACCTGCGGCAGGTTGGCCTTGTTCAGCTTCTGCACCCAGCCGAGTCGGACGAAGCGGGTGCACATCCAGTCCGAGATGACGATCGCGTCGCGTCCGGGCTCCTTGCCCGCCTGGATGGCCGGGTGGATCTTGCCGAAGAACTCGTCGTTGTCGTTGATCTCCTCCGAGTACCGGACCTTGATCCCGGTCTTGTCGGTGAAGGCGTCGAGCGTGGGGTGCTTCTGCTCGTCGTCCTCGTCGATGTCGATGTAGAGCGCCCAGTTCGAGAAGCGCACCACCTTCTCCTGCTCCGACCGGTCCCGACCGCCGCGCTCGCTCTCCCGGACGTACGCGGAGGGCACGCCACACGCGGCCAGGGCGCCGACGGCCGCCGCCGCACCGGTGCCGCGCAGGAACATCCGCCGGTCCACCCGGTGCCCGGCGATCCGCAACGGGGACTGGGCGCGAGTGCGGGCGCGGGTCATCGGCGACTCCTTGGCGAATGCGGGGGTGGGGCCTGCTCCGTGCGCGGGGGACCGCACTGTGGCGTACAAAATGGCCCATCGCATCGTGGCGTTCACCCGCCCCCGACGGCAACACGCACCCTGTCAACCCTCGCGAAGCGGAGTTGACAGGGTGCGTGCGGATCGTGCCGACGCCGCGACTGCGGCGGGGTGGATCAGGCGTCGTAGTTGGTCATCACGTGCTTGATCCGGGTGTAGTCCTCGAAGCCGTAGCCGGAGAGGTCCTTGCCGTAGCCGGAGTGCTTGAAGCCGCCGTGCGGCATCTCGGCGACCAGCGGGATGTGCGTGTTGATCCACACGCAGCCGAAGTCGAGCCGCTTGGCCATCCGCATCGCCCGGCCGTGGTCCTTGGTCCACACCGAGGAGGCGAGCGCGTACTGCACGCCGTTGGCGTTGCTCAGCGCCTCCGCCTCGTCCTCGAACGACTGCACGGTGATGACCGGGCCGAACACCTCGTTCTGGATGATCTCGTCGTCCTGCTTGAGCCCGGAGACCACGGTCGGGGCGTAGAAGAAGCCCTTGTCGCCGACCTGGTGCCCGCCGGTCTCGACCTTCGCGTGCGCCGGGAGGCGCTCGATGAAGCCGCTGACCTGCTTGAGCTGGTTGACGTTGTTGACCGGGCCGAAGTACGCGTCCTCCTGCGGACCCGTCGCGAGGTCGCCGGCGGCGGCGGCCAGCGCGGTGACGAACTCGTCACGGATCGAGGAGTGCACGAGCACCCGGGTCGCCGCGGTGCAGTCCTGGCCGGCGTTGAAGAAGCCGGCACCGGCGATGCCCTCGGCCGCGGCGGCGATGTCCGCGTCCTCGAAGACCACGACGGGCGCCTTGCCGCCGAGTTCGAGGTGCACCCGCTTGAGGTCCTTGGCCGCGCTCTCGGCGACCGACATGCCGGCGCGTACCGAACCGGTGATCGAGGCCATCGCCGCGGTCTTGTGCTCGACCATCAGGCGGCCGGTGTCGCGGTCGCCGCAGATCACGTTGAACACGCCGGCGGGCAGGATCTCGCCCATGATCTCGGCGAGCAGCACGGTGGACGCGGGGGTGGTGTCGGACGGCTTGAGCACCACGGTGTTGCCCGCGGCGATGGCCGGCGCGAACTTCCACACGGCCATCATCATCGGGTAGTTCCACGGCGCCACCTGGGCACACACGCCGACCGGCTCACGGCGCACCATGGAGGTGTGCCCCGCCATGTACTCGCCGGCCGACTTGCCTTCGAGCATGCGCGCGGCGCCCGCGAAGAAGCGGATCTGGTCCACCATCGGCGGGATTTCCTCGGACGCGGTGAGCGCGCGCGGCTTGCCGGTGTCGAGACACTCGGCGTCGATCAGCTCGTCGGCGCGCTTTTCCACCGCGTCGGCGATCCGCAGCAGCGCGAGCTGCCGCTCGGCGGGCGTCGTCTCGCTCCAGGTCTCGAACGCCGTGGCCGCCGCGCGCATCGCCGCGTCGACGTCCCGCTCGCGGGAGAGCGGGGACGTCGCGTAGACCTCGCCCGTCGCGGGGTCGACGATGTCGAGCGTGCCGCCGTCCGCGGCGTCGGTGAAGGTGCCGTCGATGTAGTTGCGCAGAGTACGCAGGTCGCTCATGTCCCAAGTCTCCTTCGAAAACGGGGCGGCACCGGCAGGACGGCGAGGGGGTCGATTCCGGGCCTGGGCCGCGCTCCCAGCCTAGCCGGATTGCTGTCGGTATCCGCATCCCCATCACGCACCAACAACTGAATCAGTTGTCTCGTTGAGCAAAGTCAACGGATTCCCTTGCGAAAGGCCCATCTGATGAGGCAGAGTGACTACGTGGCCGGTCGAGACAGAAACCCGAACGCTCCGGCCGATGCCGTGTCGAAGGCGATCATCGAGCAGCTCCAAGAGGACGGACGCCGCTCGTACGCCGCGATCGGCAAGGCGGTCGGTCTCTCGGAGGCCGCGGTGCGTCAACGCGTACAGCGCCTGCTCGACCAGGGCGTGATGCAGATCGTCGCGGTGACCGATCCGCTGACCGTCGGCTTCCACCGCCAGGCCATGGTCGGGGTTCGTGTCGAAGGAGACATCGATCCCGTAGCGGACATACTGGCCACGATGAAGGAAGTGGACTACGTCGTCATCACGGCTGGTTCGTTCGATCTCATCGTGGAACTCGTATGCGAGAACGACGACCACTTGCTCGACATCATCAACAAGAGGATTCGAGCGATTCCGGGCGTACGGAGCACCGAGAGCTTCGTCTACCTGAAGCTTCGGAAGCAGACCTACCAGTGGGGTACTCGATGACACAGCAGTACGACAACGCGGCACTCTCCAAGAGCGCCTACGACCACCTGTGGATGCACTTCACCCGCATGTCGTCGTACGAGAGCGCCCCCGTGCCGACCATCGTGCGCGGTGAAGGCAGCTACATCTGGGACACCAACGGGCGCAAGTACATCGACGGCCTCGCCGGCCTGTTCGTCGTACAGGCCGGTCACGGCCGCACCGAGCTGGCCGAGGTGGCCCGCAAGCAGGCCGAGCAGCTCGCCTTCTTCCCGGTGTGGAGCTACGCCCACCCCAAGGCCATCGAGCTGGCCGAGCGACTGGCGAACTACGCCCCGGGCGACCTGAACAAGGTCTTCTTCACCACCGGTGGCGGCGAGGCCGTCGAGTCCGCGTGGAAGCTGGCGAAGCACTACTTCAAGCTGACCGGCAAGCCGACCAAGCACAAGGTCATCTCCCGGGCCATCGCCTACCACGGCACCCCGCAGGGCGCGCTGTCGATCACCGGTCTGCCCGACTACAAGGCGCCGTACGAGCCGCTGGTGCCGAGCACCTTCCGGGTGCCGAACACCAACCAGTACCGCAAGCCGGAGTTCCTGGCCGACTCCTCGCCCGAGGGCTTCGGCCGCTGGGCCGCGGACCAGATCGAGGTGGCGATCCTCAACGAGGGCCCCGACACCGTCGCCGCGGTCTTCCTGGAGCCGGTGCAGAACGCCGGTGGCTGCTTCCCGCCGCCGCCCGGGTACTTCCAGCGGGTGCGCGAGATCTGCGACCAGTACGACGTGCTGCTCGTCTCGGACGAGGTCATCTGCGCGTTCGGCCGCCTCGGCACGATGTTCGCGTGTGACAAGTTCGACTACGTGCCGGACATCATCACCTGCGCCAAGGGCATGACCTCGGGCTACTCGCCGATCGGCGCGATGCTCGTGTCGGACCGCATCGCCGAGCCGTTCTACAACGGCAGCGACAACGTCTTCATGCACGGCTACACGTTCGGCGGGCACCCGGTGTCCTCCGCCGTGGCGCTGGCCAACCTCGACATCTTCGAGCGCGAGGGCCTGAACCAGCACGTGCTGGACAACGAGTCCAAGTTCCTGGCCACGCTGCAGAAGCTCCAGGACCTGCCGATCGTCGGCGACGTGCGCGGCAACGGGTACTTCTACGGCATCGAGATGGTCAAGGACAAGAGCACCAAGGAGACGTTCAACGAGGACGAGGCCGAGCGCCTGCTCCGCGGCTTCCTCTCCACCGCGCTCTACGACAACGGCCTGTACTGCCGCGCCGACGACCGCGGCGACCCGGTCATCCAGCTCTCCCCGCCGCTGGTCGCGGACCAGGGTGTGTTCGACGAGATCGAGCAGATCCTGCGCGGAGTGCTGACCGAGGCATGGACCAAGCTGTAGATCGAGCAGTAAACCCCGGCTATTCGACGAACCCTCAGTGAGTCTGCCGCCGTCGCGCACACGCCAGTGCGCGACGGCGGCAGACTCATATCCGGGGTGAAATCCCCCGAAGAGCCGAGAAATACCGACATCACGACATCGACTCGCCCGCGCTCCCACCCGCGTCGCGCTCGGATCACCGAAGAGGCCCGATGAGCCACCCCACACCAGGCTCCACTCCCCGCACCCGGATACGCCGCCTGCCCGACCACGCCGTGCCGGACCGAACCGCGCTGCACGCCGTGCTCGACGCCGGTCTGGTCGGACACCTCGCGATCACCGGCGAGGACGGTCAGCCGTTCGTCCTCCCGGTCGCCTACGCCCGGGACGGCGAACGCGTGCTGATCCACGGCTCGACCGGCAGCCGACTCTTCCGCGGCCTGGCCGCGGGCGCGCCGACCTGCCTGACCGTGACCCTGCTCGACGGCCTGGTGTTGGCCCGCTCGGCGTTCGAATCGTCCATGCACTACCGCAGCGCGATGGTGCTCGGCTCGTGCGTCGTGTTGCCCGAGGACGAGAAGGTCGCCGCGCTGGACCTGCTCACCGACCGGCTACTGCCCGGCCGTCGAGACGAGTTGCGCCCGCACCGGGCCAAGGAACTCGCCGCGACGCTGGTGCTCGCGCTGTCCCTGGACGAGGCGTCGGTGAAGATCTCGGCAGGCCCGCCGGACGACGAGGACGAGGACCTGGACACCCCGATCTGGGCCGGTGTGGTGCCCATCACCGAGCACTTCGGCGAGCCCGTGACCGCCCCCGATCTGCGCTTCGACCTGTCCGCACCCGACTACCTGAGGAAGTGGCGACGATGACCGCCGAATACCGCGACCTGTCGCTGTGGTTCGACACCCTCGGCGAGGACGTCACGCCACGACCGGCGCTCACGGGCGACCTGGACGTGGACGTGGCCATCGTCGGCGCCGGATACACCGGCCTGTGGACCGCCTATTACCTGGCCAAGGCCGACCCGTCGTTGCGGATCGTGGTCCTGGAGCGGGAGATCGCCGGATTCGGCGCCTCCGGCCGCAACGGCGGCTGGTGCTCGGCGCTGTTCCCCGCGTCGATCGCCAAGGTGGCCCGGAGCAGCACCCGCGAGCGGGCGATCGCCCAGCAGCGGGTGATGAACGCGACCGTGGACGAGGTCGGCCGGGTGGTCGCCGAGGAGGGCATCGACTGCGACTTCGCCAAGGGCGGCACCGTGGTCCTGGCCCGCACCCCGGTCCAGTTGGCCCGGGCCCGCCACCTGGTCGCGGACGAACACGCGTGGGGTTTCGACGAATCCGACGCCCGGCTGCTGGACGCCGCCGAGGCACACGCGATGGTCGGCGCCACCGACGTGCTCGGCGGCACCTACACCCCGCACTGCGCGGTCATCCACCCCGCCAAACTGGCCCGGGGCCTGGCCGCCGCGGTGACCCGTCTGGGCGTGACCATCCACGAGCGCACCCCCGTCACCGCGATCCGCGACGGCGCCGCGATCACCCCGCACGGCCGGGTCCGTGCCGACGTGGTGGTCCGGGCCACCGAGGGCTACACCCCCGAGCTGGCCGGCTTCCATCGCGAACTGGCCCCGGTGTACTCGCTGATGATCGCCACCGAGCCGCTGCCCGAGTCGTTCTGGGCCGAGGTGGGCCTGGCCCGCCGGGAGAGCTTCAGCGACATGCGGCACCTGATCATCTACGGCCAGCGCACCGCCGACGACCGGCTGGCCTTCGGCGGGCGCGGCGCGCCGTACCACTTCGGCTCCAGGGTGCGGCCCGAGTTCGACCGGGACGAGAACGTCTTCGCCGAACTGCGTCGGGTGATCGCCGAGTTGTTCCCGGCGGTCGCCGACGCCACGATCACCCACACGTGGGGCGGACCGCTGGGCGTGGCCCGCGACTGGTACGCGAGCTGCGGCCTGGACCGCGCCCGCGGGCTCGCCTGGGCCGGCGGCTACGTCGGCGACGGCGTGGGCACCGCGAACCTCGCGGGCCGCACCCTCGCCGACCTGATCCGCGACGAGTACACCGAGCTGACCCGGCTGCCCTGGGTCCGACACCGCTCGCCCAAGTGGGAGCCGGAGCCGCTGCGCTGGATCGGCACCAACGTCGGCCTGCGGGTGATGGCGGGCGCGGACGCCGAGGAGCAGCGCACCGGGAAGGAGTCCCGACTCGCGCAGGCGTTCGGCCGATTCCTGGGCCACTGAGCCCGGGCCGCGCGGCCCGGGCCACCGAGCCGCGCGGTGACCCGGTGACCGACCGGGTCACCGCCCCCGGATGGTGCGGCGCCATGCCTCCAGGTGCTCCGGCGCCGCGCCCGCCTTGAGCAGGAAGTCCGCCGCCGAGCCGTGCCGCTCGGCGAGCACGCGCAGGAACGTGTCGATGGAGGCGCGGGCCGCACCGCGCATCGCCGGGGCGACCGGATGGGCCGGATCGATCCGCGGCTGCCTGGGCAACCGGTCGATCCGCTCGAACATCTCCACCAGGTGCACCTCGGTCTCGGTGTAGTCGGCGATGATCGCCTCCCGCTCCACCCCCGCCACCGACAACAGCAGCGCGACCAGGATGCCGGTGCGATCCTTGCCCGCCGTACAGTGCACCAGCGCCGGCACCCCGCCGTCTCCGGCCAGGATCTCCAGCGAGCGCACGTACGACTCGCCGCCGCGCTCGGCCATCCGCATGTACAGCAGGCCCGCGCCGTGCTCGTCCACGCTGCCCAGGTCGATGTCGTCGTCCAACCCCAGGCCCTGGGTCTGGCCGGCCGAGATGTCGCCGACCGCGGCCCGATCGGCGGCCAGCGCCGAGCGCCGGCCCAGCAGCGGCAGTCGGTGGCGGGTCACCCCCGGCCACGGTTCGAGCGGCAGCCCCTCGCCCTCCGAACGCAGGTCCAGCACGTGACGCACGCGATAGACGTGGGCCAGCCGGTTTACCCCCTCGCGGGTCAGCAGGTCCGGGGTCTCACAGCGCATGAGTACGCCCGTTCGAGTGACTCCCCCGTCGATCAGCGGTAGGTCACCGACGTCGCGGGCATTGAGGAGATCCGGAAGATCGAGTCGGCGGTTCATGTGCACCCCGTTCGCAACGCGTTCGACACACCTGTTCGCCTCATCATGGTGCGCGCGAACTCCGGCCGCCGGCAGGGCTCCCCGAGTGAGGGGGTTTGTCGTCCCTGCCGCAACCAGGCGCCACGATGCTCGTTTGAGGAGACGGGTGGCAACGAACGTTTCTCTGCGGGAGGTGTGCCATGTCCCTGTCGTCCCGCGCGGCGAGATCCCATGAGCGGCGCGCCTTCGTCGCCGACGTACCCGCCTCCCCGCCCGACAACGACGTCCTGCGCGGTCGTGGGCTGACCCTGACCCAGGGGTCGGTCACCCTGCTGCGGAACGTCTCCGCGGCGGTTCGGGCCGAGGAGACATTCGCGATCACCGGTCCCCCCGGCGCCGGCAAGTCGGCGCTGCTCGCCTGTCTGTCCGGTGTGGTCGCCCCCGATTGTGGCGAGGTGTGGTTCAACAGCGGCCCGATGCACGTGCTCGACGAGAAGGCCCGGACCGCGCTGCGACGCCGGCACTTCGGGCTCGTCGACGGCCGTACCCGCCTGCTGCCCGAGTTGACCGTCGCGGAGAACGTCGCACTGCCGCTGCTGCTCGACCGGGTCCGCCGGCCCGACGCGTTCGCGATCGCCCGGCACTGGATGGAGCGGCTGGAGGTGACCGAGCACGCCGAATCCCGGCCGGCCGGTCTGAGTGCCGCGCTGATGCGCCGGGCGGCGGTCGCGCGGGCGCTGGTCACCCGGCCTGCGGTGGTGTTCGCGGACGAGCCCGCGTACGACCTGCCGGGCGCCGAGGTCGACCACCTGATGCGCATCCTGGTCTCCGCCGTGCGCTCGCACGGGATGACCCTGGTGCTGGCCACCGCCCGCCGACGGGTGGCCACGCACGCCGACCACTGGATGGCCCTGCGCGACGGTCGCCCCGACCCGCAAGCGGACGGGTGGTAGGCCCGTGTCCCCGTCCGGTCGGAGCACGGTGCGCGGCGCTTCGCGGGTCGACGCCCTGCGGGTGCTGGCCGGCGCGGCGGTCGCGAGTACGGCCACGATCGTGCTGTTGTGCCTGCTGGCCTGGGCGTTCCCGGTCGAACATCCCGGGCCGGCACTGATCGGACCGGTACTCGCGATGGTCCCGGTACTGAGCGCTGTGGCGGTGTTGGTCGCGATCGGCATTCGCCTGACGATCCGGGGCGGCTCGATCGGCCGGCCGGGCGCGCCGTCCCCGACCGACGAGGCGAACCGCCCGCGTCGGGACCTGGTCGTGTCCGAGGTCGCCGTCACCGCTGTGGCCGGCGCGTTCGCCGGTGTACAGGCGCATCTCGCGCTGCGCTCGCTCCCCGCTTCGACACCCCCCGCGGTCCGGCACCTGCTCGCGGTCGGCGCCTCGGCGCCCTGGCCGGCCGTGGCCGCCGTGCTCGCCGCGGTGCCCTCCGCGGCGGCGCTCGCCGCCTTCTACGCGACGAGTCGACCGCCGCCTCGGTTGCAACCCCGGATCCCGCCGTACCTCGGACCGCTGGTGATGCTCGCCGGACTGCTCGGCCAGTACCTGATCGCCGACCCGGGGCACACCGAGCGGTTGTCTCACGGTGCGGTTCCGGCGTCGGTGGCCGGCTACGGCACGGTGCTGACCGGAGCGGCCCTCACCGTGCCGTGGCTGTTGACCTGGCTGGGCTCGGGCTGGGCCTCCCGGGCGGGTCGGGTATGGACGCTGTGCGCGGCGCGCCGGATCGAGGCGAGCGCCGGCGGCTTGGCGCTGCCGCTGGGTCTGGCCACGATCGCGCTGGCGGTGGTCACCACCAGCACGATCGCGGGCGACCGCACATCGCCCGGAATGGCCGACGCCCCGCTGTTTCTGACCATGACGACGATGTCCTCGTGTGCGGCGGCGATGCTGTTCACGGTGGTCGTCGAGCACGCCCCCGCGCGCCGCGAGACCTCGCGCACGTTGCGCTCGATCGGCGCCGGCGAGCGGATGGATCGCCGAGCCACCCTGGCCGTCCTGGTGGTGCCGGTGCTGCTGTGCGTGGCGATCTCGGTCGGGGTCGGCGCGCTGACGGCCTGGCCGGCCCGCGGCAACGGGGATTCGTTTCCCACGGTGCCCACCCACGCGGCCCTGTTGGGCACGATATGGACACTGGGCCTGCTGGCGATCGCGGTGATCGCGGCGGCCGTGGTGACCCTGCGGGACGAACGACCGCACCGGGTCTGAAGCACGGCCGGATCGACACCCTCGCCCGGGCCGCGGGCCGGCACGATGCCCGGCGGACATGGGAAAGCACTTCGAGCCCGGCGCGGCGTCCCCTTCCGCGGCGGGCTCGAAGTGCTTATCGTCTCGGGGGCCACGCGACCCCGAGCCGTGCGCCGGATCGTGTCCCTTCGACCGGCGGCTTGGGCGTGCCACCGCCGAATCATTCGAACGGGGGGATCAAAGGATCCGACGGCTTGGCACTGAGATCAGTCTGCCCTGGGGCGCCTAAGGATCCGATAAGGATTCGTTACCCGTTCTATATCGCCGCGCCGCGCACCCGTGACCTGCCCGGGATGTCCCGCTTGCGGCGAAGCCGGTCCGGTCGGCCGGCCCTAGACCTCCGCGGCGGCCAGCTGACCGCACGCGCCGTCGATGTCCCGGCCCCGGGTGTCCCGGACGGTGACCGGCACGCCGTGCTTGGTCAGCAGGCGGACGAACTCCTCCTGGCGTTCGGCCGTCGACGCGGTCCACTTCGACCCCGGGGTGGGGTTGAGCGGGATCAGGTTGACGTGCGCGTTGTGGTTCTTGAGCCGGCGCCCGAGCAGGTCGGCCCGCCAGCCGTGGTCGTTGATGTCCTTGATCAGCGCGTACTCGATGGACACCCGTCGGCCGGTGACACCCTCGTAGTGCCACGCGGCGTCCAGCACCTCGCGCACGTCCCAGCGCGTGTTGACCGGCACGAGCGTGTTGCGCAGGTCGTCGTCCGGCGCGTGCAGGGACAACGCGAGGGTGACCGGGATACGTTCGTCGGCGAGCTTGTACATCGCCGGAACCAGGCCGACCGTCGACATGGTCACCGAGCGGGCGGAGATGCCCAGCCCGTCCGGACCGGGGTCGGTCAGCCGACGCACCGCGCCGACCACCGCCTTGTAGTTGGCGAGCGGCTCGCCCATGCCCATGAAGACGATGTTGCTGACTCGGCCGGGTCCGCCGGGCACCTCGCCGCGGGCGAGCGCCCGCGCGCCGGCGAGCACCTGCTCGACGATCTCGCCGGTGGACAGGTTGCGGGTCAGGCCCGCCTGGCCGGTGGCGCAGAACGGGCAGTTCATCCCGCAGCCCGCCTGCGAGGACACGCACATGGTGACCCGGTCGGGGTAGCGCATCAGCACGGCCTCGACGAGCGTGCCGTCGAACAGCTTCCACAACGACTTGCGGGTCGCGCCGTCGTCGCACGAGATGTCCCGCACGGACGTCATCAGCGCGGGCAGCAGCGCCTCGGCGAGCTTGGCCCGCGACGCGGCGGGCATGTCGGTCCACTGCTCGGGGTCGTCCGAGAGGTGACCGAAGTAGTGCTTGGACAGTTGGGCCGCACGAAACGGCTTCTCGCCCAGCTCGGCCACGGCCTCGCGGCGCTCGGCGGGGGTGAGGTCGGCAAGGTGGCGCGGCGGCTTCGAACGACGCGGCGGCGCGGTGAAGGTGAGTTCTCCTGGTTTGGGCATGGCTCGTCCAGTGTCGCAGGTGTACGGGCGGGGCCGGACGGGGCCCGAAGACACGCCCCCGGCCCCGCTCACGTGCACACGCGGCCTGTCCGGTTTCTTCGGCCGGATCAGGTCCGGGTCATACGAAGGCGGCGAGCAGCAGCCACACCACGGGAGCGGCGGCCAGCAACGAGTCGAGCCGGTCCATCACGCCACCGTGACCGGGCAGCAGACTGCCCATGTCCTTGACCTTGAGGTCCCGCTTGATCATCGATTCGGCCAGGTCCCCGAGCGCGGACACGGCCGCGGCGGCGACGCCCACCAGGGTGCCCTGCCACCACTCGCCGTCGAGCAGGGTCGTCACGCAGACCGCGCCCGCGACGGCGGCCAGGAACACTCCGCCGGCGAAGCCCTCCCAGCTCTTGCCGGGGCTGATCTTCGGCGCCATCTTGTGCGGACCGCCGGAGGTGACCCCGGCCGCGTAGGCGCCCGTGTCCGCACAGACCACCAGGATGATGAAGGTCAGCACCCGCCGGGCGCCGTCGTCGTCGGCGAGCATGAGCACCGCGAACCCGGCCAGGAACGGCAGGTAGAAGACGGTGAACACGCCTGCCGTCATGTCCCGCAGGAAGTCCTCGGCGCCCTCGGTCATCCGCCAGATCATCACCGCGATCGCGGTCAGCGCGGTGGCGATCGCCAACCCCTCCGCACCGCGCGCGTAGCCGGCGACGAGCATCGCCACCGAGCCGACCGCGAGCGGTACCAGCGGAATCCGGATGCCGCGCCCGACGGTGGCGCCCTGCGCGGTCCGACCGGACGCGTCGGTGACCGCCTCGGCCCGACCGAACGCGCCCGCCAGCTCCCACAGTCCGACCAGGACCGCGAGCAGCACGACGCCGACGAACAGCACCGGCAGGGTCAGCAGCGAGGCGACGATGACCCCGCCGAGCCCGGCCCCGACACCGATCGCCTGTGGCAGGTTGCGGCCGGCCTTGCCGACCGGTTTCGCGGGCGGCTCCTCCGTCACCACGAGCCCCTCACGCCGGGGCTCGGGGAGAGCCACGTCCACACGAGCGGGCTCCTCACGCGAGGACGGACCCGAGCGGGGTTCCGGTTCGTCGCCCGAGTCGTGACCCGCAATCGGTGACAGCACCTGCGTGTGGTCATCCTGTGTCTGTACCCCGACGCCGGCGGGAAAGTGCTGCTGCGCACGAGTGGAGCCGTCCCCGTAGCCGCCGGACCGGACCGCGTCGTAGTGGGCCTGATCCTGACCCGTCGGTGCGCCCGGGACCTGCTCCGGCCACGCGCCGTACGACCCGTACGGGTCGTGGCCGGGCGGCAGATCGGGGTGCGCTCCCGCGGGCGGATCGGCCGGCGGCGTACCGCCCCAGGTCGAGTCGTCCATCAGACTTCGAGCAGCTCGGCTTCCTTGTGCTTCAGCAACTCGTCGATCTGCGCGACGTACTTGTGGGTCGTGTCGTCGAGTTCCTTCTCGGCGCGACGCACCTCGTCCTCGCCGGTCTCGCCGTCCTTGACCAGCTTGTCGAGCGCTTCCTTCGCCTTGCGGCGGATCGCCCGCAACGAGATCTTCGCGTCCTCGCCCTTGCTCCGCGCCAGCTTGATGAACTCCTTGCGGCGTTCCTCGGTCAGCTGCGGGAAGACCACGCGGATGAGCTTGCCGTCGTCGGTCGGGTTGACGCCGAGGTCCGAGTCGCGGATCGCCTTGACGATCGCGTTCGTCGAGCCGCGGTCGAACGGGGTCACGATGACCATGCGCGGCTCGGGCGTGGTGAACGACGCGAGCTGGTTCACCGGAGTGGGCGAGCCGTAGTAGTCCACGAGGATCTTGTTGAACATGGCCGGGGTGGCCCGGCCCGTGCGGATCGCCGCGAAGTCTTCCTTGGCGACCACGACGGCCTTCTCCATCTTTTCCTCGGCCTCGAGGAGAATCTCGTCGATCATGTCGGCTCCTGTCCCGGTCCTGTCGCCGTCGATCAGCCGTCGGTACGGCTGACCAGGGTGCCGATCTTCTCACCCCGCACGGCGCGGGCGATGTTGCCCTCGACGAGCAGGTTGAAGACGACGATCGGCAGTTCGTTGTCCATGCACAGGCTGATCGCGGTGGCGTCCGCGACCTTGAGCCCGCGGGCGAGCACCTCGGCGTGATCCAGACGATCGAACATGACTGCGTCCGGGTTGGACTTCGGGTCGCAGTCGTACACGCCGTCGACGCCCTTGGCCATGAGCAACGCGACCGCGTCGATCTCGAGGGCACGCTGGGCGGCCGTGGTGTCGGTGGAGAAGTAGGGCATGCCCATGCCCGCACCGAAGATGACCACGCGACCCTTTTCCAGGTGTCGCACGGCGCGGCGCGGGATGTACGGCTCGGCGACCTGACCCATCGTGATGGCGGTCTGCACGCGGGTGTCGATGCCCTGCTTCTCCAGGAAGTCCTGGAGCGCGAGGCAGTTCATCACGGTGCCGAGCATGCCCATGTAGTCCGAGCGCGCGCGGTCCATGCCGCGAATCTGCAATTCGGCGCCGCGGAAGAAGTTGCCGCCGCCGATGACGATGGCGACCTGCGTGCCGCGGCGGACCACGTCGGCGATCTGGAGCGCGATGGTCTGCACGGTATCGGGGTCGACGCCCAGGGCCCCGCCACCCGCGAACGCCTCACCGGAGAGCTTGAGCAACACCCGGCGCGCGTAGGGGTTCGGCTCGTCGCCCTCGGCGGACGACGAGGAGGCCGCCTTCGTTTCGGTTTCCTGCACGGTTCCCTCCACGCCTTGCGGCCTCCTCGCCATACTGCTTTTCACTGCGTTCATGCCTACTGCATGCCCCGAATCGGAGCGGTGCTGCGAGGGGCGGATCAGACGCCGACGCGGAAGCGGGTGAAGCGCTTGACCTTGACGCCGGCCTCGTCCAGGACCTTGCCCACGGACTTCTTGCTGTCCTTGGCGAACGCCTGGTCGAGCAGCACGTTCTCCTTGAAGAAGCCGGTCACCCGGCCCTCGACGATCTTGGCGAGGGCGGCCTCGGGCTTGCCCTCCTCGCGCGCGGTGGCCTCGGCCACGCGGCGCTCGTTCTCGACCGTCTCAGCCGGCACGTCCTCGCGGTTCAGCACGGTCGGCGAGAACGCGGCGATGTGCTGCGCGACGTCCTTGGCGACCGCGGCGTCGGCGCCGTCCAGCTCGATCAGCACGCCGATCTGCGCGGGCAGGTCGGGGCTGGTCTTGTGCAGGTACGCGGCGACGAAGCCGTCGGCGTACTGCGCGAAGCGGTCCAGCACGATCTTCTCGCCGAGCGTGACGTTGGCGTCGTCCACGTACTGCTGGACGGTCTTGCCGGCCTCGATCTCGCTCGCGAGCAGCGCGGCGATGTCGGCGGGCGCGGTCTTGGCGACGTGGGCGGCGATCGCCTCGGCGGCCTCGATGAACTTCGGGCTCTTGGCCACGAAGTCGGTCTCGCACTTGAGCTCGACCAGGACGCCGGACGCGTTGCCGTCGAGCAGCGCGACGACCGCGCCGTTGGAGGCCGAGCGGCCCTCGCGCTTGGTGACGCCCTTCTGGCCCTTGACGCGAAGGATCTCGACAGCCTTGTCGACGTCACCCTCGGCCTCTTCGAGGGCCTTCTTGCAGTCCATCATGCCTGCGGCGGTGAGCTCACGGAGCTTCTTCACGTCCGCGGCGGAGAAGTTCGCCATGTCCTGATTCTCTCGTCTCTCGGGTCAGCGGCCCGGTTGCGCCGAGCGACTGCGGGTGAGGCTGTCGTCCCACCCGATGAAGGTCAAGGGACTGTGCGGGTATTCCGACACATACGGGGTCGTACAGGGTACGCACGCACCGTGATCGGGGCCCGGCACAGGGCGAGGGGTACGCCGGCTGGGCCGTCGTACCCCTCGATCCAGGGTCAGACCTGCGGGTCGGCCTCGGCAGCCGGAGCCTCGGTCGCCGGAGCCTCGGTGGCCGGAGTGGCCTCGCCGGTCTCGGCCTCGGCCGCGACATCGGCCTCGGTGACCGAGCCGGACTCGACGACCTCTTCGGCGGCGGGGGCGGCCTCCGCCGGAGCGGCCTCTTCCTTCTTGCCGGCCTCGAGCAGCTCGCGCTCCCAGTCGGCGAGGGGCTCGCCGACGGTGGCCTTGGTGTCGGCGGCGGCGCCACCGGCACGCGACATGAGACCGTCGGCGACCGCGTCGGCGATCACGCGGGTGAGCAGCGTGACCGAGCGGATCGCGTCGTCGTTGCCCGGGATCTTGTAGTCGACCTCGTCGGGGTCACAGTTGGTGTCGAGGATCGCGACGACCGGGATGTGCAGCTTCCGGGCCTCGCCGACGCCGATGTGCTCCTTCTTGGTGTCCACGATCCACACGGCCGAAGGCACGCGCTGCATGTCGCGGATGCCGCCGAGGGTCTTCGCCAGCTTGTCCTTCTCGCGCTTGAGGACGAGCAGTTCCTTCTTCGTCATGCCCGAGCCGGCCACGTCGTCGAAGTCGAGCTGCTCGAGCTCCTTCAGGCGCTGGAGGCGCTTGTAGACCGTCGAGAAGTTGGTCAGCATGCCGCCGAGCCAGCGCTGGTTGACGTAGGGCATGCCCACGCGCGTCGCCTGCTCGGCGATCGCTTCCTGCGCCTGCTTCTTGGTGCCGACGAAGAGGATCGTGCCGCCGTGGGCGACGGTCTCCTTGACGAACTCGTAGGCGCGGTCGATGTACGACAGCGACTGGAGCAGGTCGATGATGTAGATGCCGTTGCGCTCCGTGAAGATGAAGCGCTTCATCTTCGGGTTCCAGCGGCGGGTCTGGTGACCGAAGTGGACGCCGCTTTCCAGCAGCTCCCGCATCGTGACGACGGCCATGGCCGTACGCTCCTTGGGCTCTCGTCCCGGCGATCGTGCCCGGGACTCTCGGTTGTGTCGTGACGACGGGTCGCCGCCACGCCTGACGCCCGCGACACCACGCCGAGGTCCTTGCGGATTCCCGGACCGAGAGGTGTCCCCATCGAGTCCCGCTCGGTGGCGTCTCGCCATGCGGGACGTCGGCGGCTCGAAGGTGGGCGCGCGAAGTCGACCCGGAAAGCCGGGCCGCTCCCGGAAGTGTACGGGAACCGCGCGCGGCCGAGCGACTCGCCTTCCGGCCGGCATTTTGGCCCTTGGCATGGAAAAAGTCGTCCACGCGCGATAGATGGCCATTTATCCACAACCCGGGCCTGTGTCCACAGCCGGGCTCGCGCCCGCCCACGCCACGGTCGTGGGTGGTCAACCTGAGCGCATGAACGTATCGAAGCGGGGCCGACGGCCGATCGTGCCGGTTCTGTTGTTGCTCACGGCCGTGTTGTCGACGGCCGGGCCGTCGGCCGCGCCCGGTGCCGTGCGCGCGGCGCCGCCCCGGCGGTGGGTGTGGCCGCTGGATCCACGCCCCGCGGTGCTGCGCGGGTTCGAGGCGCCGAAGACGGCGTGGTCACCCGGACATCGCGGGGTGGATCTCGCGGCACGGGTGGGGCAACCGGTGCTGTCGGCGGGCGCGGGGGTGGTGGTGTTCGCCGGGTCGGTGGCCGGGCGAGGAGTGGTGAGCGTGCGGCACGGCGTCGTGCGCACGACGTATGAGCCGGTGCTCGCGTCCGTGTCGGTCGGGCGCGTGGTCGCGGCGGGCGAGCCGCTCGGGGAGTTGGCTCCGGGGCCGTTCCATCTGAGCGAGCCGTGCCTGCACTGGGGGTTGCTGGTGCCCGGGTACCGCGATCCGCTCGCGTTGTTGCGCCGCGTGCGGGTGCGGTTGTACCCGAACGACTCCGGCTATCCGACCCGGGCGACGCCACCGAGCACGAGGGCCAGCGTGGCCGCCTCGACCGCGCCGGGGTCGGCGCCGCACTCGATCCGGCGGACCGCCGCGTCGACCATGCCCTGGACCAGCGTCGCCACCAGCATCGGGTCCCGGTGGCCCAGCGCGGCCAGTGCGTCCACCACCAGTTCGACAATGCGCCCGTGGGCGGCCCGGATGCGTTCGCGGGCGTTCGCGTCCAGTTCGCCGGTGGAGATGGCGACCACCACACGATGACGGCGATCACCGACCAGTTCCAACTGGCGGGCCACGTAGGCCGCGATCTTCTGCGCCGGGTCCTCGGTCGCGCCCATCGCGTCCTCGACCTCGGCCACCCACGCGGGCAGGTCCACGGCACACAGTTCCTCGACCACGGCCGCGCGCGAGGCGAAGTACTCGTAGAGCGAGGAACGGGCCAGGCCGGTGCGCTCGGCGAGCGCCGGGAAGGTCAGCGCGGCGAAACCGCCCTCGTCGAGCAGGCTCCGCGCGGCGTCGAGCAGCGCGGCGTGCTGCATCGCGCGGTGTTCGGCGACGGAGGACGCTCGAATCTTGGGCATCCACTCACTGTACGACGTCACCGTGGGTGGCATCGGGGAGCTCGGGGAATCCGCCGCCGTCCCCCGATCGCCGTTCGTCGACCGGTCGGGATCAGCCGCCGCCCGGGTCGGGGTCAGCCGCCGGAATGGTCCAGTTCCGCGTCCACCGGGGGCAGCGCGCACTCCGGGTCGTCCAGCCACCCCTCGGGCAGGACGACCCGCTTGCCGCCGGCGGTGCGACCGCGCGGGCCGTCGGCGCCGATCGGCCACGGCTGGTTCAGGTCGAGTTGCCCGAACCAGTCGTCGAGTTCGGCCAGGCTGCTCGCGGTGGCCAGGCCGCGTCGGATGGTGCCGCCGACCGAAAAGCCCTTCATGTACCACGCGACGTGCTTGCGCAGGTCGGTCACGCCGTGCGCCTCGTCGCCGATCCACTCGGCGAGCAGCACCGCGTGCCGGCGCATGATCGCGGTGGCCTCGCCCAGTGTCGGGCGGGCCCGGTCGGCGCTGCCCTCGAACGCGGACACCAGGTCGCGGAACAACCATGGGCGGCCCAGGCAGCCGCGGCCGACCACGACACCGTCGCAGCCGGTCTCGCGCATCATCCGCAACGCGTCCTCGGCGTCCCAGATGTCGCCGTTGCCCAGCACCGGGATGTCGGTGACGACCTCCTTGAGCCGGGCGATGGCCGACCAGTCGGCGGTGCCGCCGTAGTGCTGTTCCGCGGTGCGGCCGTGCAGGGCGACCCAGGTGACGCCCTCGTCCACGGCGATCCGGCCCGCGTCGAGGTAGGTCAGGTGGTCGTCGTCGATGCCCTTGCGCATCTTGATGGTGACCGGCACACTGCGGGCGTTCTTGACCGCCGAGCGCAGGATGTCGCGCAGCAGGTTGCGCTTGTAGGGCAGTGCCGAGCCGCCGCCCTTGCGGGTGACCTTGGGCACCGGGCAGCCGAAGTTGAGGTCGATGTGGTCGGCCAGGTCCTCGTCCACGATCATCGCCACCGCGCGGCCGACGATGTCCGGGTCGACGCCGTAGAGCTGGATGCTGCGCGGGCGCTCGGTCTCGGCGAAGCGGATCAGGCGCAGCGTCTTGGCGTCCCGCTCCACCAGTGCGCGAGTGGTGATCATCTCGCTGACGTACAACCCCGCGGGGCGTGCGGTGGTGGCCGCCTCGGCCTGTTCCTGGCACAACGTGCGAAACGGCGCGTTGGTGATACCGGCCATCGGGGCCAGCACCACCGGTGGCCAGATCCGCGCGCCGCCCGCGGCGCCCAGGCGCAGCGGCGCCCACGGGCTGCCGGTCGCGTCGGGGGTGGGTGCGTCGGCGGGTGCCATGGACGGTGCTCCAGGAGGGGTGCGGGGACGGAACCGATCCATTGTCCCCCACCGGGAAAAGCGCCTTCCGGGAATACTCCGGGAATAAGCGGATGCCGGGTGTCGGCCGGTCCTGACAGCATCACCGGCATGACCACGGATTCTCCGGACTCACCGGACTCCCCGACGACCGGCGACGATCCGGGTGACGGGTTCGCCGAGCCGCGCGACGTCGCGTCGCTCATCTCGCGGGTCCGGCAGAAGCCCCGGGTGAAGTACGTCTTCTTCTGGGGTCATCGGGAGCCGAGCGAGGGGGTCGACTCGAGTTGTCTGAGTCAGTGGTATCCGTCGCCGTTCACGGTGGACGGAGTGACGTATCGCACGGCCGAGCACTGGATGATGGCCGGCAAGGCGCGGATGTTCGGCGACGCGGACGCGGAGCGGCGGGTGTTGGCCGCGGGTCACCCCAAGACCGCCAAGACGATCGGTCGACAGGTGCGCGGCTTCGACGAGCGGCGCTGGGTGGACGAGCGGTTCGAGCTGATCGTGCGCGGCAACGTGGCCAAGTTCGGACAGCACCCGGCGATGGGCGCGTTCCTGCTGGGCACCGGGCAGCGGGTGCTGGTCGAGGCCAGTCCGCTGGATCGGATCTGGGGCATCGGGTTGGCCGCGGACGACGAGCGGGCCGGCGACCCCGAGCGGTGGCGCGGGTCGAACCTGCTGGGCTTCGCGCTGATGGAGACCCGGGCCTGACTGGCCGCCTCGACCGACGGGGCCGGTGGTTCGGGCCCTGCCGGGTCGGCCCGATGAACTAATCTCCGCACCATGAGTGCCTTCCCGCCCCCGCAGCCCCCGAACGGGCCCGGCTACGGCCACGGGCAACAGCCGTACGGACAGCCGAACAACGGTCCGCAGCCCTATGGGCAGCCGCAGTCCTACGGGCAACCGACCCATGGACAACAGCCGTACGGTCAGCCGTACCCGCAGCAGTACGGCCAGGGATACGGCACGCCGCCGCCTGCGCCGCCGAGGCGGCGGAAGTGGCTTGTGCCGGCGGCCGCGGTGGTCGCGCTCGCGGTGATCGGCGGCGGGGCGTTCTTCCTCGTGTCCCGAGACGACGGCGACGACAAGAAGCCGGCCGCGAACTCCTCGCCGAACCCGGCGGGCAACGGCGGCTCGCTGCCCGCCCCGCAGGGCTCGACCGACGCACCCCCCGACGAGCCCAAGGGGTTCCAGTCCGCGCCGCCGCCGAACACGACCGACGTCGACGCGGTCTCCACCGACAAGCTGGCCTTCACCACGGACTACTTCTTCAAGGACACCGCCGAGTTCGACGGGCGCAGCGGCGCCAAGTACCGGCAGTTGGCCGCCGACGGCACGGCGGCCTCGGACTGCTCGAAGGCGGTCACCGCGACCGGCTCGGCGCTCGCCGCCAACGGCTGCGTGGGCGTGCTGCGCGGGTCGTACAAGGACTCCGCCGGGAAGTTCGTGGCGACCCTGTCGGTGATCTCGGTACCGGACAAGCCCGCGGCGCAGGCGCTGCGCAAGGCGCTGGATCCGATTCCGTTCGCGACGTCGCCGACCGGGT
This sequence comes from Embleya scabrispora DSM 41855, assembly GCF_000372745.1. Lineage (GTDB taxonomy): Bacteria > Actinomycetota > Actinomycetes > Streptomycetales > Streptomycetaceae > Embleya > Embleya scabrispora. The sequence continues at coordinate 344,090 of NZ_KB889675.1, forward strand.
GGCTCAAGCCTCCCGCGTCGAGCGGGATCACCTTCAAGGACGGCTCGGAGCACATCGCGGTCTCCACCACGACCGGGCACTACGTGCTGGTGATCGACATCGGCCGGGCCGACGGCGCACCGCTCAAGGGTCAGGGCGAGGCGGTCTCCAAGGCGGCGAGCACCGTCTTCAGCGACCTGAGCTTCCGGATGACCGACCGGATCGTGGCGGGCATCTTCAAGATGGGTTAGCCGCGCGACGGCCGACGGCCGGTCCGCGACGAACGTGAGGGGCGCCGTCCACGACGGCGCCCCTCACGTTGTTCATCCCGGCCTACGGCCGGCTCCGGGTCAGCAGCCCGGCAGCCGCGCCGCGAGATAGCCCACGACCTGGTCGAGCGACACCCGCTCCTGCTGCATGGTGTCGCGCGAGCGCACGGTCACCGCGTCGTCCTCGAGCGTGTCGAAGTCGACGGTGATGCAGAACGGCGTGCCGATCTCGTCCTGGCGACGGTAGCGACGGCCGATCGCGCCCGCGTCGTCGAAGTCGCAGTTCCAGTACTGGCGCAGGTCCGCGGCCAACCCGCGGGCCTTGGGCGACAGGTCGGTGTTGCGCGACAGCGGCAGGATCGCGGCCTTGACCGGCGCCAGGCGCGGGTCAAGGCGCAGCACGGTGCGCTTTTCCAGCTTGCCCTTGGCGTTGGGCGCCTCGTCCTCGAAGTACGCGTCGAGCAGGAACGCGAGCATCGCCCGGTTCAGGCCCGCGGCGGGCTCGATGACGTACGGGAACCAGCGCTCGCCGGCGTCCTGGTCGAAGTACGACAGGTCGGTGCCGGACTTCTCCGAGTGGGTGCGCAGGTCGTAGTCCGTGCGGTTGGCGATGCCCTCCAGCTCGGAGAACTCGGTGCCGCCGAAGTTGAAGCGGTACTCGATGTCGACCGTGCGCTTGGAGTAGTGCGACAACTTCTCCTTCGGGTGCTCGAAGAAGCGCATGTTGTCGGGGCTGAGGCCGAGACCGACGTACCAGTCCCAGCGCTGCTGCATCCAGTACTCCTGCCAGGTCTCGTCCTCACCCGGCTTGACGAAGAACTCCATCTCCATCTGCTCGAACTCGCGCGTGCGGAAGATGAAGTTGCCGGGGGTGATCTCGTTGCGGAAGCTCTTGCCGGTCTGGGCGATGCCGAACGGCGGCTTCTTGCGCGAGGTCTGCTCGACGGCCTTGTAGTTGACGAAGATGCCCTGGGCGGTCTCCGGGCGCAGGAACGCGCGGCCGGACTCGTCCTGGGTGGGGCCCAGGAAGGTCTGGAGCAGGCCGTTGAACATCTTGGGCTCGGTGAAGGTGCCCTTGTTCCCACAGTTGGGACAGGTGATGTCGGCGAGGCCGTTCTCCGGCAGCCGGCCGCGCTTGGCCTCGTACGCCTCTTCGAGGTGGTCGGCGCGGTAGCGCTTGTGGCACGAGGTGCACTCGGTCAGCGGGTCGACGAACGCCTCGACGTGACCGGACGCCTCCCACACCTCGCGGGCGAGGATGACCGAGGAGTCCAGACCGACGATGTCGTCACGCGAGGTGACCATCGTGCGCCACCACTGGCGCTTGATGTTCTCCTTGAGCTCCACGCCGAGGGGACCGTAGTCCCAGGCGGCCCGCTGGCCGCCGTAGATCTCACTACAGGGGTAAACGAAGCCTCGGCGCTTGCTCAGGCTGACGATGGTGTCGATCTTGTCGGCGGCCACAATGCTCTCTTCGGTGCGACGATGCGGGCAGTGACAGTGTCGGCACAGGCTACCGGCGAGCCGGTCACCCCCGTAAATCCTTATGCCCGCACCCGATGGTGCCACGGTTGGCCCAACTCGCTATTATTGACAACGATTGTCATTCTAGTTGAGAATGATTGTCATGAAGATACGCCGCACCGCCCCGGCTGCCCTGCTCGCGGCCGCCGCCGCATCCGCCCTGCTGCTCTCCGGATGCGCCGGCACCGACGACGCGAAGGCGGATACCGGGGCGGGCGCGAAGCTGCGGGTGATCGCGGCCTTCTACCCGATGAAATTCATTGCCCAGCAGGTCGGCGGGCCGCATGTGCGGGTGACGAACCTGACCAAGGCCGGCGCCGAGCCGCACGATCTGGAGCTGACCCCCAGGCAGGTCGGCGCGGTCTCGCAGGCCGATCTGGTGGTCTACCTCAAGGGCCTGCAGCCCGCGGTGGACAAGGCGATCTCGCAGAACAAGCCCAAGCACACGGTGGAGGCGGGCAAATTCGCGCCGCTGGAGGAGCACGGCACCGAGGTGCACGGCGCCGAGGAGGACGGGCACGAGGGCCACGATCACGCGGACGCCGAGCACGGCGACCCGCACGTGTGGCTGGACCCGACCCGGCTCGCCGCGATCGCCGGCGGGGTCGGCGAGTCGCTCGCCGCCGCGGACCCGGCCAACGCGCAGGACTACCGCGCCCGCGCCGCCGACCTGACCGCCCGCCTGAACACCCTCGACGGCGAGTTCACCGCCGGCCTGACCACGTGCGCCCGCAGGGACTTCGTGACCGCGCACGCCGCCTTCGGCTATCTCGCGGAGCGTTACCACCTGAACCAGATCTCGGTGAACGGCGTCAACCCGGAATCGGAGCCCTCCCCCGCCCGCCGGGCCGACATCCAAAAGCTCGCCCGCGAACGCGGGGTGACCACGATCTTCTTCGAGACCCTGGCCGAGCCCAAGACCGCCCGGACGCTCGCCCAGGACCTGAACGTACAGACCGCCGTCCTGGATCCTCTGGAGGGCATAAAAGACGAGGCCGAGAACGATTACTTCTCGGTGATGCGCGCCAATCTGGGCGCGCTGCGGAAGGGACTCGGCTGCTCATGACACGACTTCAGGCACCGGTCGCCCGGCTGATCGGCGGCACCGCGTCCCTGGGCGGCCGGCCGGTACTGCGCGGAGTGGACCTGAGTGTGCACCCCGGCGAGGTGGTCGCCCTGCTCGGCGCCAACGGGTCGGGCAAGTCCACGCTGGTCCGCACCCTGGTCGGGCTGGTCCCGTTGACCGGCGGCACGATCGAACTGTTCGACACGCCGTTCGCCCGATTCCGCGACTGGTCCCGGATCGGCTACGTGCCGCAGCGCACCACCGCCGCCGCGGGAGTGCCGGCCAGCGTGCGCGAAGTGGTCACCTCGGGCCTGCTCGACGGCCGCCGTGTGCTGGGCCCGGGTCGGCGCGGCCGGGCCGCCGTGGACGAGGCGCTGGCCGCGGTCGGCATGCTGGATCGCGCCAGCGACGGCATCGCACACCTGTCCGGCGGCCAGCAGCAGCGGGTGCTGATCGCCCGCGCCCTGGCCCGCCGCCCCGACCTGCTGATCATGGACGAGCCGATGGCGGGCGTGGACCTGCGCAGCCAGGAGGTGCTCGCGGGCACCCTGCGCACCCAGCAGGAGCAGGGCCGGGCGGTCCTGCTCGTCCTGCACGAACTCGGCCCGCTGGAGCCGCTGATCGACCGCGCGGTGGTCCTGCGCGAGGGCTGCGTGTGTCACGACGGCCCGCCGCCCAGGGCGGTCGGCCAGCACGCGCTGCCGGGCCACGACCACGTACACCCGCACGACGATCACACCGCGCACCGCGCCGGAATGGGACTGCTCTCGTGACGATCCTGGACTTCCCCTTCATGCAGCGCGCGCTGCTCGCCGCCCTGCTCGTGGGCATGGCCGCGCCCGCCGTCGGCGTCTACCTGGTGCAGCGCCGGCAGGCGTTCATGGGCGACGGCATCGGACACGTCGCGCTGACCGGCGTGGGCCTGGGCTTTTTGCTCAGCACCTCCCCCGTATGGACCGCCGTGCTCACCGCGTCCGTGGGCGCGGTGCTGATCGAGCTGATCCGCGAGCGCAACAGGGTCAGCGGCGACGTCGCGCTGTCGGTGCTCTTCTACGGCGGCATCGCGGGCGGCGTGATGCTGATCAACCTCGCCCCGGAGGGCTCCAACGCCAATCTCCAGTCGTACCTGTTCGGTTCGCTGACCTCGGTCTCGCCGGAGGACATCAGGATCATCACGGTCCTGGCCGTCGCGGTGCTCGCGGTGACCCTCGGACTGCGCCGCGCACTGTTCACGGTGTGCCAGGACGAGGACTTCGCCCGGGTGACCGGGCTGCCGGTGCGCGCGCTGAACCTGCTGCTCGCGGTCACCGCCGCGGTCACCGTGACGGTCGCCATGCGGGTGGTGGGACTGCTCCTGGTCAGCGCGCTGATGGTGGTCCCGGTCGCGGTCGCCCAGCAGCTCTCGCGCACGTTCTCGATGACCGCCGCGCTCTCGATCGTGGTCGGCGTGCTGGTCTCGGTCTCCGGCACGGCGCTGACGTACTACGTCGACGCGCCGCCCGGGGCCACCATCGTGCTGCTCGCCATCGCGCTGTTCGTCCTGGTGGGTGTGCTCGCGACACCGCTGAACCGGCGCCGGGCCCGGCGCGCGGAGGCCGCCGCGGCCGAGGCGGGTCCGACTCGGGTGGACGACGTACATGTGGACGCGGAGGTACCCGGCGCCGGCACAATGGCGACCTAGACATGGACACATCGCGCCGGCACGAGGACACCGCGCCGTCCGGCCCGTAGCGATCGAGGAGGCACCCAGGTGACCACCGCCCACGGCGCGAGCCCGGTTCGGGGTCGGTCCACCCGGCAGCGTGCCGCCGTCTCCGCCCTCCTCGACGAGATCGAGGACTTTCGTAGCGCGCAGGATCTGCACGACCTGCTCAAGCAGCGCGGTGAGGCGGTCGGGCTGACCACCGTCTACCGCACGCTCCAGGCCCTGGCGGACGCGGACGAGGTGGACGTGCTGCGCACCCAGGACGGCGAGTCGGTCTACCGTCGGTGCAGCCGTGGGCACCACCACCACCTCGTCTGCCGCTCCTGTGGCCGCACCGTCGAGGTCGAGGGCCCGGCGGTCGAGCGGTGGGCGAACCGGATCGCCGCCGAGCACGGTTTCGGCGACGTGTCGCACGAGTTGGAGATCTTCGGCACCTGCGCGCAGTGCGCGAACGCGGCCGACTGAGCCGGGCCCGGTCGACTACCAGCCACCCCCGCCGGTCGTACCGGTCGTGCTGCCGCCCCACGTCCCGCCCTCGGTGCACGAGCCGGTGGGCCGGACCGTGGCCGAGCCGACCCGATTCGGCTTCAGCACGTTGAGCTGCCCGGCCGCGATCGATCCGCCATAGAGGAACTCCGAGTAGGCGAACGTCTTGGTGATCGACTTCTTGCCCGCGGGCACGTCGATCTCCTCCTGCTTCATGCTGCCGGAGGATCCGCCGTAGCTGACGGTGATCCGGCCACCCTTGTGTCCGTCGGCGAAGGTGATCGTGGCGATGAAGGTCTCCATGAACGCGGTCTTGCACCGGACACCGGCCAGCGTGCCCGGCGTGACGGTCAGGAACACTCCCTTGACCTCGAGATCGCCGTCGCCGGCCTTGCCGTCCTGGCCCGAGCTCTTCGCCGGCTCGGTGCTCGTGCCCTGCTTCCGGTCGGTGTCCGTGCCGCCCTTGTCCTTTTGACACGCGGTCACGCCCGACCCCAATACGGCCACGACAGCCGCCGCGACGACGGCACGACGCATTCCCCACCCCATGGTGATTCCCCCCGGTCGACCGGCGGATCGTCCTCCCCAGGCGATCCGTCCGCGAGCCCACGGTAGGAGAAGGGATGCCGCGTCACCGCCGCGCTCGCAGGACGCGAACGCGGCGGTGACGCGACCGTGACATCGTCACAGCGTGCTATTCGTACGGCTCACGCGGGGTCGGGATGTGCTCGACCCCGGTCGCGGTCAGGGCCGGCATCGCGTCGTCCGCCTGAATCTGGCCGTTGGGCAGCCAGCGGCCGGTGACCGTCACCCACGAGTCGGTCGCGGGCGCCTCGGCGCCGTGAACCTCGATCTTGCGGGCGAAGGCGTCGGCGGCACAGCAGCTGATCACCATCCGGGTGATGTACCACGTGCCGGGTGTCTTGCCGGGCGTGACGAAGCCGGTGAGCCGGACATTGCGGTCCTTGAGCGGCGCGGTGGTGTCCCAGACCGAGCGGATCAAGAAGTCCGCCAGGGTCATCGGCAGCGGATCCCCCGGCGGCAGTGCCGGAAAGCCCGCGTCGTTCGAGGCGGCGGCCGGCTTGGCCACCACGTTGTCCGAGCGCGAGGCGGTGTACGAACCGAGCGCGGGCGGCGCGATCAGGAACAGCGCGAGCACCGGCAGGCACAGCAGCCAGGCCGCACGCGGGCCGGCCGAGTGGTCGTGCCCGTGACCGCCCTCGTCCGCCGGTTCGGCGGCCCGCTCGTCGGCCGACCCGGTCGCGGGGGCGTGCGTGTGTGCCGCGGCCGGCTCCTCCGCGCGCCGCTGGATACCGTCGCGCACCGCGGAGATCAGCCCGACCGCGAGCAGGATCGCGCCCGCCGCGACCAGCGCGGGACGCAACCCGTCCTTGACGTAGCGCAGGTACATGTCGGTCAGCGAGATCCGCAGCAGCGCGCCACCGATCAGGATCAACAACACCGCCTGGACGTCCCGCCTCACAACAACCACCATCCGACGCCGTAGCTCGCCACGATCGCGACCACGAACGTGGCCGAGGAGAACCGGGCCGCGAAGCCGCGCCCGAAGGTGCCCGACTGGAGCGCGATCAGCTTCACGTCCACCATCGGGCCGACCACCATGAAGGCCAGCTTCGCGGTCGGCGAGAAGCCGAGCAGGCTCGCCGCCACGAACGCGTCCGCCTCGGAACAGACCGCGAGCACCACCGCGAGGAAGGCCAGCGCGAGCACCGCGAACCACGGCGAACCGGAGACCGCGTCGATCACGTGCTTGGGCACCGTGACGTTCAGCGTCGCGGCGGTGAGCGCGCCGATCACCAGGAAGCCGCCCGCGTGCAGGAAGTCGTGCTGGAGCGCGAGCCGGAAGTTCTCCCACTTGCCGCTGCCGCCGTGGTCGTGCGGGCGGCGCATCACCTTGATCCACTCGGGCCGACCGAATCGTGCCCACAGCCAGCCCATCAGCACCGCCGTGCCGAGCGAGGCGACGAACCGGGCGAGCACCATCTCGGGCTGCCTGGGGAAGGCCACCGCGGTCGCGGTCAGCACGATCGGGTTGATCGCGGGCGAGGACAACAGGAACGCCAGCGCCGCGGCGGGTGCGACCCCGCGTGCCATCAACCCACTGGCCACCGGCACCGACGCGCACTCGCAGCCCGGCAGGATCGCCCCGGCCGCACCCGCGACCGGCACCGCCAGGGACTGCCGCTTGGGCAGCACCTTGGTGAACACCGACGGCGGCACGAACGCGGTGATCGCTGCGGACAGCAGGGTGCCGAGCACCAGGAACGGCAGCGCCTGCACGGAGATCGCGACGAACACGGTGGCCCAGGTCTGCACCGCGGGCGTGCCGAGCCGATCCACGATCCACGGCTGCGCGAACAGCAGCCCGACCAACGCGAGGACGAAGAATTCGAGTTGACCCGGCCGCCACCGCTCGGCGGGTGGGCGACCGTGCGAAACGGGTCCGACGGTCGCGGACGACTCGGCGCCGAGCGGTGGCGGTGGCGCCGTCCGTGCGGCGGCAGCGGGGCGCGGCGGCGCGCTCTTTTCGAACATGATGGTCATGTTCGCATTGATCGTGCGGCTGCCGCCGGGCGCACACCCCGTTTTGCAAAGCTTTCACCCGCCGACCCTCGCCCACTCGGGCGAGCGAGCACCCACCGACCGGCGCCGGACAGGCCCCGGCGACCACCGGCGGGCACCGGCCCGCCGGGGCCGATCAGGCTCCCGACGCGGGCGACGAGCCCGAGGACACCGGCTCCGGCGTCGCGACGGCGTTCGGCAGCGCGCCGCCGTAGCGGCGATCGCGCGAGGCGTACGTCTGGCACGCCTGCCACATGTGCCGCCGGTCGAAGTCCGGCCACAACACGTCGAGGAAGACCATCTCGGCGTACGCGGACTGCCACAGCAGGAAGTTGGAGGTGCGCTGCTCACCGGAAGAGCGGATGAACAGGTCGACGTCGGGCATGTCCGGCTCGTCGAGGTACTTGGCGAACAGCTTCTCGTCGACCTTCTTCGGGTCGAGCCGGCCCGCCTTGACCTCCTCGGCGATCAGCGCCGCGGCGTCCGCGATCTCGGCTCGGCCGCCGTAGTTGATGCACATCGCCAGGGTGAGATTGGTGTTGTTCCTGGTCCGCTCCTCGGCGATCTCCAACTCCTTGATCACGCTCGCCCACAACCGGGGTCGCCGACCGCACCAGCGGATCCGCACGCCGAGTTCGTCCATCTCGTCGATCCGCCGGTGGATCGTGTCGATGTTGAAGCCCATCAGGAAGCGCACCTCCTCCGGTGACCGCTTCCAGTTCTCGGTGGAGAAGGCGTACGCGGAGACGTACTTGACGCCGATCTGCGCGGCGCCCTCGACCACGTCGAACAACGACGCCTCGCCCGCGGTGTGCCCGTCGGTGCGGGCCAGACCGCGCTCCTTGGCCCAGCGGCCGTTGCCGTCCATCACCAGCGCCACGTGCCGGGGCACCAGGTCGGCCGGGATCTCCGGCGGCAGCGCGCCCTCGGCGTGCGGCTTGGGGTCGCGGTAGTGCCGCTGCTCCCGAGCGGCCCGGGCGGGCGCCGACTCGGCCCGCCGACGGCGGGGGAACAGGCCGAAGCGGCCACGCGACTGACTCACGATCTCTCCACCAATCTCAACGAGCGGATACCCCGCTCCAGGTGCCATTGCAGATACGCGGCCACCAGGCCACTGCCCTCGCGCCGGTGCCGCGGCTCGCTCGCGTCGGCTCGGCCCCAGTCGCCGGTCAACAACGCACCGAGCAGGGAAAGGGTCTCGGGTGAGGGTACGACGGATCCGGCCGGGCGGCAGTCGCCGCATACCGTCCCACCGCCCTGGACGGAGAAGAACCGGTTCGGTCCGTCCAGACCGCAGCGGGCGCAGTCGACGAAACTGGGCGCGTAGCCCGCCACCGCGAGCGAGCGGAGCAGGAACGCGTCCAGCACCAGGCCGGGCTCGTGGGCGCCCATCGCGAGGGTACGCAGCGCGCCGATCAGCAGGAGGTACTGCTGGAGCGCCGGTTGGCCGCGCTCGTGGTCGGTGAGCCGCTCGGCGGTCTCCAGGATCGCCGTCCCGGAGGTGTACGCGGCGTAGTCCAGCGCGAGTCGACCGCCGTACGCGCCCAGGGTCTCCGCCTGCGTGATGATCGGCAGACCCCGGCCGGGGAATTCGCTGCCCCGGGTGAAGAACTGGACGTCGACGTGCGCGAACGGCTCGACCCGGGCGCCGAACTTCGACTTCGTCTTGCGCACCCCGCGCGCGACGGCGCGCACGATCCCGTGGTCGCGGGTCAGGAGGGTGATGATCCGGTCGGCCTCACCCAACTTCTGGGCGCGCAGGACGACACCCTCGTCACGGAGGAGGCTCATGCTCCCATTGTGCCGCGCTCGGCCGACGCGCCGGGTCCGTGCTCACCACTCGCGGCTCACGGACCTGCGAGCACGTGGTCGACGCGGGCCCGGCCCAGCCCGAGTCGGTCGCCGGCGTGGTAGAGGATCACCCGGTGCGCCGGGTCGTACGCCCCGCCGGCCAGGGCGACCCGGGCCGCGACACCGACCAGGTGCTCACGCCCGGCGACCGCGAGGTGGGGCGCGATCCGGGCGAGCGCCCACGCGGTGTCCTGCGCCGCGTGGGCCCCCACATCGGCGGCGAGCGTGCACGCGTCGTAGCTGGGCATGCCCGCGGCCCGGACCGCCTGCACCGCCGCCTCGCGCACCGCCTCCGCGGCCTGCGGCTCGTCCTCCACGGCCGCCACGACGGCCACCACCAAGGCGCGCACCGCCTCGCGCAGCAGCAGCGTCAGCGCCCGGGCGGTCGGTGTCTCCAGCGCCGAGACGTCGTGCCGCGTGCAGCACACCGCGCACTCGATGCCGGAGCCGGCCCGCCCGAGCGGGATCAGCGCGACGCCGAACACCACGAGTCGGCGTCGCCCGCCCCCCTTGCGAAAGCGCCGATCGCCACCGCACGCCGGACAGTGGAACTCACCGTCCCCGATCGCCGATCGGATGGTCCGGATGCCCACGACGAAGAACATGGTGCAGCCCCCTGCGTCCCGCGCGGCGGAATGCAGTATTTCCGCCTGCTCCGATGCTGCCACGGTTTTCACCAAGCGTCATCGAAAGCGGACAGATGGTCACTTTTGTTCTCGCGGGACAGCCGGGACACATCCGTCGGGGACTGCGGGTCCGCGCGCGATCAGTACGGACGGTCGCCCAGGATCGACGCGCGCTCCATCACTCGCACGTGCGGGTGGTAGTCGTTGACCGCGTAGTGCTGGGTCGCCCGGTTGTCCCAGAACGCGACGGTGTCCGGCGTCCAGCGCAGCCGGAACTGGTACTCGGGCGTCATCGCCTGCCGGAACAGCAGTCCGAGCAACTCCTCGCTCTCCGGGTCAGGCAACCCGACGATGTGGTCGGTGAAGATGCCGTTGACGAACAGCGTGTGTCGCCCGGTGACCGGGTGGGTGCGTACCACGGGGTGCTCGACCGGCGGGAACTCGCGCCGCTTGGCCGCGAGTTGCTCGGCGTCGAGGCCGTGCCCGAAGGCCAGGGTGAAGTCGTGTACGGCGGTCAGCCCGGCCACCCGCTCGCGCAGGTCGGCCGGCAGCGCATCGTGGGCGGCGGCCATGTCCGCCCACACCGTGTCACCGCCGCGCTCGGGCACCTCGACCGCGCGCAGCACCGAACCGAGCGCGGGCCGCTCGCGCCAGGTGACGTCGGTGTGCCAGATGTTCTCCACACCCACGGACGCGGCGTCCTTGGCGAAGCGCACCACCTCGGGCACATCCCCGTGGGACAGGAACGGGTGCACCTCCAGTTCGCCCCACAGCCGGGCGAACGCGCAGTGCTGCGCGGGCGTGATCGGCTGGTCCCGGAAGACGAGCACCTTCCATTCCAGCAGCGCGCGGTCGAGCTCGGCGAACAGTTCGGGACCGACCGGCTCGGCGAGCGAGACGCCGCGGATCTCGGCCCCGATCAGGTCGCCCTGCGGGACGAGGTCGAACAAGGCGTACGGCGCCGACTCGACGCCTTCGGGCAATCGCCGGAGCACACGCGGCCCCGGCATCAGGCGACGGTCCGCGATCCGGCTGCGAGTCGATGCCGTGGACTGTGTCATGTGCAGCGCCCCCTAGAGTAGAGCGGCACTTTAACTCAGCTGAGTTAAATATGGAACGGAGTCGGGTCGGCCGAGTCGGCCGGCCAAGTCGGGTACGGCGAAGTCACGTTCGACGGACGAGGAACGCCGAAAAGCGGAACGGCGGTCCCCGGCCGAGCCGGGAACCGCCGTTCGTGAAACCTTCTCGGTCACCCGCGCGCGGCGCGGTTGACCGCGCTCACGATCGCCTTGAGCGACGCGCGCACGATGTTCTCGTCCACGCCCACACCCCACAGCACCCGGCCGTCGACCGCGCACTCGACGTAGGCCGCGGCACGCGCGTCCTCGCCACCGCTCATCGCGTGCTCGCTGTAGTCCAGCACCCGCGCGTCGAAGCCCAGGTCGCCCAGGGCCCGGACGAACGCGTCGATCGGGCCGTTGCCGATCGCCTCCAGCGTCTGCACCGCGCCGTCCACGCTCATCTCGACGGTCAGCACGTCCTTGCCGTCCTCGCCGGAGACCGTGCGGTGACCGCGCAGCTCCAGCCGCCCCCACGGGGCGTCCGGGGTGGGCAGGTACTCGTCCTGGAAGGTGGCCCAGATCTGAGCCGGCGTCACCTCGCCGCCCTCGGCGTCGGTCTTGGTCTGAATGATCCGGGAGAACTCGATCTGCGCGCGGCGCGGCAGGTCCATCCTGTGGTCGGCCTTGAGCACGTACGCGACGCCGCCCTTGCCGGACTGGCTGTTGACCCGGATCACCGCTTCGTAGGTGCGGCCCACGTCCTTGGGATCGATCGGCAGGTACGGCACCGCCCAGTCCAGCTCCTCGACCGGCTTGCCGGCCTCGGCCGCGTCCCGCTCCAGGACCTCCAGGCCCTTCTTGATCGCGTCCTGGTGCGAGCCGGAGAACGCGGTGTAGACCAGGTCGCCCGCGTACGGGTGGCGCGGGTGCACGGGCAGCTGAGTGCAGTATTCGACCGTGCGCCGGATCTCGTCGATCTCGGAGAAGTCGATCATCGGGTCGACGCCCTGGCTGAACAGGTTCATCCCCAGCGTGACCAGGTCCACGTTGCCGGTGCGCTCGCCGTGGCCGAACAGGCAGCCCTCGACCCGGTCGGCGCCGGCCATCACGGCCAGCTCGGACGCGGCCACCGCGGCGCCGCGGTCGTTGTGCGGGTGCACCGACAGCGCGATGAACTCGCGGCGGGTCAGGTTGCGGCTCATCCACTCGATCTGGTCCGCGTACACGTTCGGCGTCGAGCGCTCGATGGTCGCGGGCAGGTTCAGGGTGATCTCACGCCCGGCCTCGGGCTGCCACACGTCCATGACCGCCTCGCAGACCTCCAGAGCGAAGTCCAGCTCGGTGTCGATGAAGATCTCGGGCGAGTACTCGTAGCCGAACGCCGTCTCCGTGCCCAGGTGCTTGTCCGCGAAGCGCATCACGTGCTCGGTGCCGGACACCGCGATCGCCTTGCACTGGTCACGGTCGACGTTGAAGACGACCCGACGGAAGGCGGGCGCGGTCGCGTTGTACAGATGGACCGTGGCCTTGGGCGCGCCGATCAGCGACTCGACGGTGCGCTCGATCAGTTCCTCGCGGGCCTGGGTCAGCACCGAGATGGTGACGTCCTCCGGTACCGCGCCCTCTTCGATGATCGAACGGATGAAGTCGAAGTCGGTCTGCGACGCGGCCGGGAAGCCGACCTCGATCTCCTTGTAGCCCATCCGCACCAGCAGATCGAACATGGTCCGCTTGCGAGCCGGGCTCATCGGGTCGATCAGCGCCTGGTTGCCGTCCCGCAGGTCGGTGGACAGCCAGCGCGGTGCGACCGTGATCGTCTTCGACGGCCAGGTGCGGTCCGGCAGGTCGACGCCCCGGAACGGCTTGTACTTGTGGATCGGCATCCCGGACGGCTGCTGCGTCACGGACGAGGCGGTGATCGGCGTGGGGCGATTCACGGAAGGCATGCGGCTGGTCTCCTGTATGCGAGGAACGGGCTGCAACGGCAGGTAGGCCGGCGACGGGAGGAAACGACATCCCGGAGGCTCCGACGTGCGGACATGCCTCTATCCCCGCGACGGGGGAGCCGGTCTGACCTCTGTCAGAGGGATGAGCCCCCGGCGCGGCGGCTAAGGAGAAGCAGCCACTGACGCATGATTTGGCAACCATACCCGACCGGTCGCACCGATCGGGTCGGCATCCGGCATGCGAACACATACGATCTTTTCGGCCAAGCCCCTCGCCCGCCGGCCGGGATCCTCCTACGCTCACTGACCATGAGCTACGACAATCAGGGCCCATACGGACCACAGCCGGGTCAGGGCCAGCCCGGCGGATACCCCCAGCAGGGCGGGCCGGGCTACGGACAGCAGCCGCCGCAGCAGTACGGACAGCAGCCCCCGCAGTACGGCCAGCAGCCGCCGCCCGGGTACGGGCAGCAGCCCAACCCCTACGGCCCGCAGCCCGGATACGGGCAGCAGCCGGGCGGATATCCGCCGCCCACGCCGAGCGGAGGCGGCATGGGCGGCGGGTTGGCGCCGTTCGCGCCGGGGGCGATCGCCGGGGCGATCGGTGCGCTGCTGGTCGTCATCGGGTCGTGCCTGGTTTGGGTCAAGCTGGAAAACCGGGGCGAGTCGGAGACCTACAAGGGGCTCGACGGAGACGGTGTCTTCACGCTGATCGCGGGCATCCTCGTGGTCGCCTTGTTCGCCGCGGGCGTCCTGCTCCGTAAGGCGCCGTTGGCCGCTGTCGCCGGAGTGCCCGCGCTGGTGGCGTTGGGCTTCGCCATCTGGAACGTGGCCGACAAAACCCGAGTGATCATGGACAAGGAGGACGTTGCGAGCAGCCGCAAGGACCAGGTGGAGAAGGTGGTCGAACAGTTCGGCAGCACCGGATTCGGCCTGTGGATGGTCCTCGCCGGTGCCGTGATCGCACTGGCCGCAGCCGCCTTCGTGCTGCTCACGGCGAAGCGGAACCAGCCGAGCCCCTACGGCCGCTGACCCACCCGCTCCGCTCAGAACCCGAGCTTGCGCAGCTGCTTGGGGTCGCGCTGCCAGTCCTTGGCCACCTTCACGTGAAGGTCCAGGTAAACGGGCGTCCCAAGCAGCGCCTCGATGTGTTTGCGGGCGCGCGTGCCCACATCCTTGAGCCGCGCGCCCTTGTGCCCGATCACGATCGCCTTCTGGCTCGGCCGTTCGACGTAGAGATTCGCGTGCACGTCGAGCAACGGCTTGTCCGCGGGGCGGTCCTCGCGCGGGATCATCTCCTCGATGACCACCGCGAGGGAGTGCGGAAGCTCGTCCCGCACGCCCTCCAGGGCCGCCTCGCGGATCAGCTCCGCGGCCATCACCATCTCCGGCTCGTCGGTGAGCTCGCCGTCCGGGTACAGCGGCGGGCCCGCCGGCAGCAGCGGCACCAGCAGGTCGGCGACCAGGGTCACCTGGCTGTCGCCGACGGCGGAGACCGGGATGATCTCGGCCCACTCGATGCCGACGTCCTCGCCCATCTTCTGCACCGCGAGCAATTGCTGGACCAGCGTCTGCTGATCCACCAGGTCGGTCTTGGTCACGATCGCGACCTTGGGCGTGCGCTTTGCCTCGGCCAGTTCGGCCGCGATGAACCGGTCGCCGGGGCCGACCTTCTGGTCGGCCGGGATACAGAAGCCGATCACGTCGACCTCCGCCCAGGTGGCCCGGACCAGGTCGTTCAGCCGCTGACCGAGCAGCGTGCGCGGCTTGTGCAGGCCGGGGGTGTCCACCAGGACGAGCTGGCCGTCGGGCCGGTGCACGATGCCGCGCACCGTGTGGCGGGTGGTCTGGGGGCGGCCCGACGTGATCGCCACCTTCGTGCCCACCAGCGCGTTCGTCAGGGTGGACTTGCCGGCGTTGGGGCGGCCCACGAAGCACGCGAAGCCCGAGCGGTGGACGGGCGCGGAGGGGTTAGGGCGATCACTCATGGGTGACATTGTCGCTCAAGACGCGAGCGTTCCTTGCGTCGCGGGTGTGGCCGTCGTCCGAAACCGGCCTCGGGCGGTGGTGGACCGGACCTCAAACGGTCGTGACGGCGCGCACGGCCGCGTCCGGGCCGGCCGACAGGATCGGCGTACCGGCGCCGCCGAGATCGCGCACCGCGGCCCGGTCGGCCTCGGTCACCGCGGCCCCGGTGGTCGCGGCCCCGACGATCGCCGCCGCCTCCAGACCACGCGCGCCGCCCGCGACCGCCATCGCGACGGCCGTGCGCAGCGCCGACAGCTCCAGCGAGGGCAGCGCGACCGTGGACGCCGTGTAGGTGCGTCCGGTCTCGTCGCGCACGGCCGCGCCCTCGCTCGCCCCGTTGCGGGCCCTGGTGGCCCGGGCCAGGGTGACCAGCTTGGCGTCCTCGGGGTCGACGGCGAACTCGGGCGTCTCGGCGCTCACGGGGGCTCTCCTGTTCGGCGCGGTACGGGTGCCGGCACACCCTAACTCGCCGACGTGCCGGGGCCGCACCCGAGGCGGCGGCCCACACGAGGGCCCGTCATCGGTGGCGATCGGCCTCGGCACGTGCGTCGGCGGTCGACGGGTCGTCCCGGCCCGCCTCGGCCCGGCCGACCACGATCGTGCCGACCCGGTTGCGCCGGCCCGACGGGCTCTCCGCGATCAGCCGCAGGCCCTCGACCACGGCCGTCGCGCCCGGGATGGGCACCCGGCCGAGCGCCTTGGCGAGCAGACCGCCGACGGTCTCCACGTCCTCGTCGTCGAGTTCCAGGCCGAACAGCTCGCCCAGCTCGTCCACGGGCAGCCGGGCGGTGACCCGGAAGGTGCCGTCGGGCAATTGCTCCACCGGCGCGGTCTCGGTGTCGTACTCGTCGGTGATCTCGCCGACGATCTCCTCGAGGATGTCCTCGATGGTGACCAGCCCGGCGGTGCCGCCGTACTCGTCGACCACCACGACCATGTGCGTGCGGTCGGCCTGCATCTCGCGCAACAGGTCGTCGGCCGGCTTGCTGTCCGGCACGAAGGTCGCGGCGCGCATGATCGAGTCGACTCGCTCCTTGGCCCAGCCGGGATCGCCCGTCGTGCTGCGCCGGGCCAGGTCCTTGAGGAAGACGATGCCCACCACGTCGTCCTCGTTCTCGCCGATCACCGGGATCCGCGAGTAACCGCTGCGCAGCGCCAGCGACATCGCTTGGCGCAGCGTCTTGTGCCGTTCGATGAAGACCATGTCCGGTCGGGGCACCATCACCTCGCGCACGATGGTGTCGCCCAGTTGCAGCACCGAGTGCAACATCTCGCGCTCGTCGTCCTCGATCAGCGAGTCCTTCTCGGCCAGGTCGACGAACGCGCGCAGTTCGGCCTCGGAGGCGAACGGCCCCTCCCGAAAGCCCTTGCCGGGCGTGAGCGCGTTGCCCAGCAGGATCAGCAGTTTCGGCAGCGGCCCGAGCACGCGGGCGAGTCCGAACAGCACGGGCGCGCCGATGGTGGCCACGCTGACCGGGTGTTGGCGGCCGACGGTGCGCGGGGACACCCCGACCGCGACGTAGGACACCACGACCATGATGCCGATGGTGACCAGCACCGCCTGCCAGGTCTCGGCGAAGTCGTCCACGCACACGACGGTGACCAGGACGGCCGCCGACACCTCGCACGCGACCCGCACCAGCAGGGCCAGGTTGAGATATCGGGCGGGGTCCTGAACCACCGTCAACAGGCGCTTGGCGCCCCGGCGTTGCTCGCGGACCAGTTCCTCGGCGCGGACTCGCGAGATCCGCGAGAGGGCGGTCTCCAGACAGGCGAAGAGGCCGGCCACGACGACCAGCACGACCGCGCCGACCACGAGTTGCAGCACGCTGTCAGCGGGCACTGCCGCCCCAGTGCCGGTTCCGGCTCGGGGCGGATGTATCCGGTGGCGGGATCATCCGCGGTCTCCCGCGGCGCGACGGGCCTCCCGCCAGGATTCCAGCAACTCCTTCTGGATCGCGAACATCTCGCGCTCCTCGTCCGGCTCGGCGTGGTCGTAGCCGAGCAGGTGCAGCACGCCGTGCACGGTGAGCAGGTGCAGTTCGTCGTCCATGGAGTGGCCGGCCGCCGCGCCCTGGCGCTGCGCGACGGTCGGACACAGCACGACGTCGCCGAGCAACCCCTGCGGGGGGTCCTCGTCGGCCTTGCCCGGACGCAGTTCGTCCATCGGGAAGGACATCACGTCGGTCGGACCGGGCAGGTCCATCCATTGGATGTGCAGTTGTTCCATCGCGGGTTCGTCCACGATGACCACGGACAGTTCCGCCAGTGGATGGATGCGCATACGGTCCAGCGTCCACCGGGCGACGTCCACGATCGCGTGTTCGTCCACCCCCGTGCCGGACTCGTTGGCGATGTCGATGGACATGGCCTTCAGTTCACTTCCCGTTCCACTGTTTGCATGTTCACGGTGTGCTTGCCCCGACCGTTCTTCTCGGCCTGCCGCCGACCACGCGACCCGGGCATGCCACCGTTGCCGGAGTCGCCGTTCGCGTGACCGTCGGCCTCGACCCGGATGTCGTAGCGCGCGTAGGCGTCCACGATCCGGCCGACGAGCTTGTGTCGGACCACATCCTCGCTGGTGAGGCGGCAGAATGCGATGTCGTTCACGCCACGCAGGATCTCCTGCACCACGCGCAGCCCCGATTGGGTGCCGCCGGGCAGGTCGACCTGGGTCGTGTCGCCGGTGACCACCATGCGCGAGCCGAAGCCCAGCCGGGTCAGGAACATCTTCATCTGCTCGGCCGAGGTGTTCTGCGCCTCGTCCAGGATGATGAACGCGTCGTTCAACGTACGGCCGCGCATGTAGGCGAGCGGGGCCACCTCGATGGTGCCGGCGGCCATCAGGCGCGGGATCGAGTCGGGGTCGATCATGTCGTGCAGCGCGTCGTAGAGCGGGCGCAGGTACGGGTCGATCTTCTCGTAGAGCGTGCCGGGCAAAAAGCCGAGCCGCTCGCCCGCCTCGACCGCCGGGCGGGTCAGGATGATCCGGGTGACCTGCTTGGACTGCAGGGCCTGGACCGCCTTGGCCATCGCCAGGTAGGTCTTGCCGGTGCCCGCCGGGCCCAGGCCGAACACGATGGTGTGTTCGTCGATCGCGTCCACGTAGCTCTTCTGGTTGAGCGTCTTGGGACGGATCGTGCGGCCGCGGTTGGACAGGATGTTGAGGGTCATCACCTCGGCGGGGCCGTGCCCGTCGCCCGAGCGCACCATCGCCACCGAGCGCTCGACCGCCTCCTCGTTGAGCGGCTGGCCGGTGCGCACGATGACCAGGAGTTCGTCGAAGAGCCTGCGGACCAGCGCCACGTCGGCGGCGGTGCCGGAGACGGTGACCTCGTTGCCGCGGACGTGGATGTCGGCGTCGGGGAACCCCTGCTCGACCACTCGCAGGAACGAGTCGCCGGAACCGAGGAGCGCCACCATGGGGTGCTTGGCGGGGATCGTGATCTTCGCCTGGGCCTGCGCGGTCGGAGTGTCGCGCGTGCTCTCGCGCGCGGTGTTCTCGGAGCTCGCGCCTCGCGCGTTCGTCGTGGGAGCCATGGGCGGCCTTGGCGGCCTGATCACGCCTCATTTCCGTGCTCGGGAAGCGGTTCGATGCTGCTCAATGGTAACTCTCCGGACCCGGCGGACCCGGGGATTATTCCGGCACCTGCCGCCGCCCGGGGACCTCGATCCGGTCCAGGTCGTGCGCCGCGACGGTGTCCGGGAAAACCTCCCGGGCCTGCTCCAGGAGCGGTGCCACGTCGGTGTAGCGCTGCGAGAAGTGGGTCAGCACCAGCCGGCGCGCGCCCGCCTCGGCGGCGATTTCCGCCGCCTCGCGCGCGGTGAGGTGGCCGACCTCACGGGCGAGGGCGGCGTCGCCGTCGGCGAACGTGGACTCGCACACGAGCAGGTCCGCGTCGCGCGCGAGCTCGACCGCGGCCGGACACATCCGGGTGTCCATCACGAACGCGAACTTCTGCCCGGGGCGAGGCGCGCTGACCTGTTCGAGGGTGACCTCGCCGACGCGGCCCTCGCGCTGGATCCGGCCCACGTCGGGGCCGGATATGCCGTGTGCGGCGAGCCGCTCGGGCACCATCCGACGGCCGTCCGGCTCGACCACGCGGTAACCGTACGACTCGACCGGGTGGGAGAGCCGGCGCGCCTGCAGGGTGAACGGCCCGGCGGGCAGTTCGACGTGCTCTCCCGCCAGCGGGTGCTCGATCAGCACGGCGGTCTCGTGGAAGGCGGTCGCGTGGTGCAGTCGGTCGAACCACCGCTGTCCGCTCGCCGGGTAGTGCGCGGTCACCGGGTGCGGGACCCGGTCCAGCGACATGCGTTGGATCACGCCGGGGAGGCCGAGGCAGTGGTCACCGTGGAAGTGCGTGACGCAGATCCTGGTGATGTCGTGCGCGGCCACCCCGGCGTGCGCCATCTGCCGCTGGGTGCCCTCCCCGGGGTCGAACAGCAGCCCTTCGCCGTCCCAACGCAGCAGGTAGCCGTTGTGGTTGCGCTGCCGTGTCGGGGCCTGGCTCGCGGTGCCGAGGACGACGAATTCCCTGGTGGACACTCGACGACTAACCGGGAGGCCAGCTCAGCCCGCGACCGCCGAGCAGGTGCGCGTGCACGTGGAAGACGGTCTGGCCGGCGCCGGCGCCGGTGTTGAAGACTATCCGGTAGCCGGCCTCGGCGAGGTCCTCCGCGGCTGCGACGACCGCCGCCTCGGCGAACAGGACACCTGCCAGTTCGGGTGCCTCGGCGCCCAGCTCGCCCGCGTTGGCGTAGTGCGCGCGCGGAATGACCAGGACGTGCGTGGGCGCCTGCGGGTTGATGTCCCGAAAGGCCACCACGTCCTTGGTCTCGTGGACGATCGTGGCCGGGACGTCGCCGGCGAGGATCTTGCAGAACAGGCAGTCGGCCTGGGGTTCCCCCGCAGCCATGGGTGCCTCCATCGGGTCCGAGTCGATCACGGGCAATCGCCCCCGATCGTAGTCAGGTGTACCGGCCGACGCGTCAGCTCCAGCGGCCGGATCGGGCCAGCAGGACGGACGCGGCCGAGACGCCGGCGGTGGAGGTGCGCAGCACGGTCGGTCCCAGGCGGTACGCGCTCGCGCCGGCGGCGGCGAAGGCGGCCAGTTCCTCCGGGGACACCCCGCCCTCGGGGCCGACCACCAGGACCAGGTCGCCCTCGGTCGGCGTGGCGGCGGTCGCGATCGGCGCGTGGGCCGACTCGTGCAGGACGCCCGCGAACGCGGCGTCACCCAGCAGTGCCGCGACCTGACGGGTGCTCATCGGCTCGGTGACCTCGGGCAGGTGCAGCCGGCGGGCCTGCTTGCCCGCCTCGCGGGCGGTCGAGCGCCACTTGGCCAGCGCCTTGGCACCGCGCTCGCCCTTCCACTGGGTGATGCAGCGGGCGGCGGCCCAGGGCACGATCACATCGACGCCGACCTCGGTCATCGTCTCCACCGCGAGTTCGCCGCGGTCGCCCTTGGGCAGCGCCTGGACCACCACGATCCGGGGCGCGGGGGCGGGTTCCTCGGTGCGCGAGTCGACGTCGACGTAGAGCGTGTCCTTGCCCTCGGTGCGGTTGACCGTGCCGTGCACGGCCAGTCCGGCGCCGTCGGCCAGGACGATCGGCTCACCGGCGACGAGGCGGCGCACCGTGACGGCGTGTCGGCCCTCCGCGCCGTCCAGGACGACCTGCCGGCCGTGCCGGATGGCCTCGCCGGGGGCGAGGAAGACGGGGGCGCTCAAGCACTTGCCTTTCGGGTGGCGGCCATCTCCTCGACGAGCCGGCTGATCACCTCGGCGGCGGGCTCCTCGCGGGCGAGGCGCCAGCCCTGACCGGCCCACAGGGCCAGGCCGTGCGCCTGGCCCCGCGCGGCGGCGGCCTTGCGGATCGGCGAGACCAGGTGATGGACGTAGGGGTAGACCCCGGGGGCCTCGGCTTCGTGGCGGGCCACGAAGCCGTTGTGCAGTCCCCTGGCCCAGCGGCCGGAGAACGCGCGGGTGAGCACGCTGCGGTCGAAGGCCGGATCGGCGAGTGCGGCCTTGTGCGCGGCGGGGGCGATGGCTTCCGGGCAGCGCAGGAAGGCGGTGCCCAGTTGGGCGGCGCTCGCGCCGGCGAGCCGCACCGCCTCGATCTGCCGACCGGTCATCAGGCCGCCCGCGGCGATCAGCGGCAGCTCGGTTCCGGCGGCGACCAGGGTGAGCAGGGTGAGCAGGCCGTACGGGGCGGGGGCGTCGGGGTTGGCGAAGCCGCCCTGGTGGCCGCCGGCCTCGGCGCCCTGTACGCACAGCGCGTCGACCCCGGCGTCGGCGGCGACGCGGGCCTCCTCGGGCGTGGTGACGGTGGCCACGGTCAGCGTGCCGGCGGCCCGCAGCGCGGTGATCGCGTCCGGGTCGGGCAGGCCGAAGGTGAAGCTCACCACCGGGACCGGGTGGGCCAGCAGCAGCGCGAGCTTGGCGTCCCAGTCGTCGCGTTCGCAGCCGGGGGCGGGCGTGCCGACGGTGCCGCCGTAGTGCGCGGCGGCCCGGGCCAGCGAGGTCGCGTAGCGCCGGGTGAGCTCGTCCTGGGCCCGGGTGGGCGCGGGGTGCGGCATGAACGCGTTGACCCCGAACGGCGCGTCGCCGATCAGCGCGCGCAGTTCGTCGATCTCGGCGGCCAGCGCGTCGGCCGAGCGGTATCCCGCCGCCAGGAAGCCGAGCCCGCCCGCGCGGGTGACCGCCGCCGCGAGGGCGGAGCCGGCCGCACCGGCCATCGGCGCCTGCACGATCGGCAGCGCGGTCAGCCGGGTGGGGTCGGTGGTGGTCGGCATCATGCTCCCCGGTTGCTCGAAGACGGCTCGGCTCGCGTCACCCGGTCAAGCCTAGGGTGTGTCCTCGGCCCGAACCCGCGTCACATTCGTCAGAGCGCCGGACGGGCCGATTTCGGCCCGTCCGGCGCCTGGGGACATCACGGCTCACCCACCGACACACCCGCGCGCGCCGCGCATGGGTCAGCGACCGTTGAACGCGTCCTTGAGCCGGGAGAACAGGCCCTGCTGGCCCGGCGTGAACTGGCCGGAGGGCCGTTCCTCGCCGCGCAGCTTGGCGAGCCGGCGCAGCAGCTCCTCCTGCTCGGGGTCGAGCTTGTTCGGCGTCTGCACCTCGACGTGCACGACCAGGTCGCCTCGGCCGCCGCCGCGCAGGTGGGTGATGCCGCGTCCGTGCAGCGGGATCGACTGGCCCGACTGGGTGCCCGGGCGGATGTCGATCTCCTCGGTGCCGTCCAGCGTCTGCAACGGCACCTTGGTGCCCAGCGACGCCGCCGTCATCGGGATGGTGACCGTGCAGTGCAGGTCGTCGCCGCGCCGCTGGAAGGTGGTGTGCGGAACCTCGACGATCTCCACGTACAGGTCACCGGCCGGTCCGCCGCCGGGGCCGACCTCGCCCTCGCCCGCGAGCTGGATCCGGGTGCCGCTGTCCACGCCCGCCGGGATCTTGACGGTGAGCGTGCGCCGCGCGCGGATCCGACCGTCGCCCGCGCACTCGGGGCACGGGTGCGGGACCACGGTGCCGAAGCCCTGACACTGCGGACACGGCCGCGACGTCATGACCTGGCCCAGGAAGGACTTGGTGACCTGGCTGACCTCGCCGCGCCCGCGACACATGTCGCAGGTCTGCGCCGAGGTACCCGGGGCCGCGCCCTCGCCGTTGCACGTGTTGCACGTGACGGCGGTGTCCACCTGGATCTCCCGGGTGGTGCCGAACGCGGCCTCTTCGAGGGTGATCTCGATGCGGATCATCGCGTCCTGGCCGCGGCGCGTGCGCGAGCGCGGTCCGCGCTGGCTGGCCTGGCCGAAGAACGCGTCCATGATGTCGCTGAAGCCGAAGCCGGCCTGGCCGAAGCCGCCGCCCGCGCCGCCCCCGGAGGACAGCGGGTCGCCGCCGAGGTCGTACATCTGTCGCTTCTGCGGGTCCGAGAGGACCTCGTAGGCGTTGTTGATCTCCTTGAACCGGTCCTGCGTCTTCGGGTCCGGATTGACGTCCGGGTGCAACTCCCGAGCGAGCCGGCGGAAGGCCTTCTTGATTTCCTCCGGGGTGGCGTCCCGCCGCACCCCGAGGACCTCGTAGTAATCGGTAGCCAACTCTACGACTCCGCGAGGATCTGTCCGACGTACCGTGCCACGGCGCGCACCGCTCCCATCGTTCCGGGGTAGTCCATTCGGGTCGGCCCGAGCACCCCGAGCTTCGCCAGCGTTTCCTGCCCACTGCCGTATCCGACGGCGACCACCGAGGTCGCGGCCAGTCCTTCGTGCATGTTCTCGTGTCCGATCCGCACGACCATGCCCGGGTCGGTCGCCTCGCCCAACAGGCGCAGCAGCACGACGTGTTCCTCGAGTGCCTCCAGGACCGGGCGGATCGTGTTCGGGAAGTCCATGCCGAAACGGGTCAGGTTGGCCGTCCCGGCCAGGACGACCTTCTCTTCCTTGTGCTCGACCAGGGTGTCGAGCAGGGTGGCCAGGATGCCCGCCACGATCGGCCGTTCCTCGGCGGTGAACGGCTCGGCGAGATCCTGGACCAACAACGGCACATCGGCGAACCGCTTGCCGGTGATCCGGCTGTTGAGTCGGGCGCGGACATCGGCGAGCAGGTTCTCGCCGACCGGGCCCGGCGTGTCCATCACCCGCTGCTCGACCCGACCGGTGCTGGTGATCAGCACGAGCATCACGCGCGTGGGCGCGAGGGTGAGCAACTCGACGTGCCGGATCGTCGAGCGGGTCAGCGAGGGGTACTGCACGACCGCGACCTGATGGGTCAGCTGCGCCAGCAGCCGCACCGTCCGGCCCACCACGTCGTCCAGGTCCACCGCGCCGGCCAGGAACGTCTGGATCGCCCGGCGCTCGGCGCCGGACAGCGGCTTGACGCCCGCGAGCCGGTCGACGAACAGCCGGTAGCCCTTGTCCGTGGGCACCCGACCGGCGCTGGTGTGGGGCTGCGTGATGTAGCCCTCCTCCTCCAGCGCCGCCATGTCGTTGCGAATGGTGGCCGGGGAGACCCCGAGATTGTGTCGGTCCGCGAGCGCCTTGGAACCCACCGGTTCCTGGGTCGCCACATAGTCCTGCACGATGGCACGCAGCACGTCCTGCTTACGATCGTCGAGCATGGTGCGCACCTCCCTGACCCGTTCTTCCACCCGTTGCCGTGTCCCGTCGGCGGCGGTTCGTCCCGCTGGTTGGCACTCCGTCCCGCCGAGTGCCAGTGTACGGGTCACCCGATCCGGACCGTACCCCTGCGTCCGTGCCAAGGTTGACGCATGCTACGCGCCGAACAGCCGAAACACGCCACCTGGGAGCCGATCGCACCGGGCGTCCTGCGCCGCCGGCTGCCCGGCTTGGAGCTGAATGTGGCGGTCGTCACGGGCCGCGACGGGATCCTGCTCGTGGACACCGGTTCGCACGACCACGAGGCCGCCGAGTTGTTGGCCTCGCTGGCCCGCGAGCTGCCCACACACGGATTGCCCGACCGGGTGGTCGCGGTGGTGAACACGCACGGTCACTTCGACCACTGCTACGGCAACGCCGAGGTACTGCGCGCCTTCCCCGACGCCGAGATCTGGGGTCACGCGGACCTGCCGGACTACCTGGAGCGGTACGCCGACGCCGGTCGCGCGAGCGGCATCTCGCACGGCTTCGACCCGGACCTGATGAACGCCGCGCGGATCGTGCCGCCGACGCGTGCGGTGGCCCGAGAGCAGCCGGTGACCATGGACCTGGGCGGGCGCGAGGTGGTGCTGTACGCGCCGGGCCGCGGCCACACCGACCACGACGTGGTCGTGCACGTGCCCGACTGCGGTGTGCTGATCGCCGGCGACATGGTGGAGGAGAGCGGGCCGCCGGTGTTCGGCTCGGACGCGTTCGCCGCCGAGTGGAGCGATTCGCTGGGTCGGGTGCGGGCACTGGACGCGAGCGTCTGGCTGCCCGGGCACGGCGCGGTGGTGGACGAGGAGTTCGTGATCCGGCAGAACCTCTGGCTGGCCGAGGTCGCCGCAGGGCGCGTCGTACCGGACTGACGTACCGTCACCCGGCTAGCGTCACTTCCATGCGCAGCTATGGACCCGAGTCGCTGATTCCGGGATGGAAGAAGGACAAACCCGTCCCCGAGGTCGAGGCCGAACGCGATCTGGTGGTGGAGGAGGTGTCCACCGGCTTCTGCGGCGCGGTGGTTCGGGTGGAGAAGACCCCCGAGGGCTTCACCGTCACACTGGAGGATCGGCACGGCCGGCTCCGGGTCTTCCCGCTGGATCCGCGCGGGTTCTCGATCGACGGTGAGGTCGTCACCCTGATCCGCCCGCGTACGCCGGGACCCGCGCGCGCTCCCGGGCGCACCGCGTCGGGTTCGGTGGCGGTCCGGGGCGCCCGGGCCAGGGTGGCACGGGCCGGCCGGATCTATGTGGAGGGCCGGCACGACGCCGAACTGGTCGAGCGGGTGTGGGGCGACGACCTGCGGATCGAGGGCGTGGTCGTGGAGTATCTGGAGGGAGTCGACGATCTCCCGGCGCTGGTGCGCGAGTTCGCGCCGGGCCCGGGTCGGCGGCTGGGCGTGCTGGTGGACCACCTGGTGCCCGGCTCGAAGGAGAGCCGGATCGCCGCGCGGGTCACCGGCGATCAGGTGCTCGTGGTGGGACACCCCTATATCGACGTGTGGCAGGCGGTGCGGCCGGCGTCGCTGGGCATCGCGGCGTGGCCGGACGTACCGCGCGAAGTGCCGTGGAAGGAGGGGGTCTGCGCGGCGCTCGGCTGGCCGGTGGACCCGCCGCGGGCATGGCGTCGGATCCTCGCGGCGGTGGATTCGTACCGCGACCTGGAGCCGGCGCTGCTGGGAAAGGTGGAGGAACTGATCGATTTCGTGACAGCACCGTCCGAGATGTGAGACGCGGGCGAATTGTTCGTTGACCGCCGCCGCAGCCGGCTGCGACTCTCCATTTCGTGAACCACCGTGACGTCAGCCTCGTGACGCGCCGCCACGTCGACCTTCGTCGACAGGCGAGCGCGATCTGTGCCGTCCGGCCCGTCCGCTGACCGGAGTTCCGCACTCCCGGTAGGACCACCCCCGAACCGCGCGTGACCCACACGATCGGTGCGCCCACGCGCACCTGATCCCGCTCCGCGCCGCGCGATACCCCCCGTTTTCCGCACCCGACCGGGTACGGCCGACCCCTGCCCGGGTCCGCCGGCGGTCTCCCTTGCCACGCCCTCATGCCGCTCGCGTCCGATCCGGCCGCGGTTCGGCATGCGCGTACGCCTGCCTTCCAGGAGCACGAATGTCTGTTTCACCCGCCTTCGCCGACACGTTGACCCGCCGCCGGCTCGTCCAGGGAATCGGCGCGGGCGCCGCCCTGCTCGGCCTCGCCGGATGCCGTTCGGCAGTGGATCAGGACAAGGCGGCGCCGGCCGGGGCACAGGCCGGGCCCAGGCGCGGCGGCACGCTCAAGGTCGCCACCCTCGCCGACCTGACGCCCGCCCTGCTGTTCACCCAGGGTCCGATCTTCAGCATCCATCGGCTGGTCTTCAACACCCTGACCCGCTACGCCCCCGGCGGGCTCGATCCACAACCCGAACTGGCCACCGCGTGGCAGATCGCGCCCGACGGCAAGGCGATCACACTGACCCTGCGCGAGGACGTCACCTTCCACAACGGCCGCCCGTTCACCGCCGAGGACGTGGTGTTCGCGGTGCGCAACCTGCAGAACCCGCAGCGCAGCGCCCAGTTGCGGGCAACCGCGCTGGCCGTCACCGGCTTCGACATCGACTCGCCGCATCGGATCACGCTGCGACTCGCCCATCCCGTGACGAACATCTTCGACCTGTTCGAGTTCATGGTGATCTCCGCCAAGGAGTCGGTCGAGGACGCGGTGCTCGGCAGGAACGTGGTCGGCACCGGCCCGTTCGTATGGAAGACCTGGACCCCTGGCACCTCGCTGGTACTGGAACGCAACCCGAGGTACTGGGTGCCCGAGCGGCCCTATCTGGACGCGGTGGAGATCCGGGTGGTCCCGCAGCCGGACGCGCTGATCGCCTCGCTGCGCAGCGGCCAGAGCCACCTCGCCGCCGGCCTCGGCGGACGCGACATCGCGCCGCTGCGCGAGGACAAGGCGTTCAACCTGCGTGAGTACGACCAGGGTTCGGGCAACATCTACCTCGGCGTGAACACCTCGGTCGCACCGCTGGACGACAAGCGGGTGCGCCAGGCGCTGTCCTTCGCGGTCAACCGCGATCGGATCGTCAAGCAGGCCCTGGGCGGCTACGGGCTCGCCTCGGCGGCGCCCTGGCCCAAGACCTCGCCGGTGTACACCGACGCGGACGCGAATCGGTACCCCTACGACCCGACCAGGGCCAAGGCGCTGCTGGCCGAGGCCGGCCACGGCGGCGGCCTGGACCTGCCGCTGGCGTTCTTGAGCACCGCCCCGGCGGTGGCCCAGATGGTGCAGTTCGACCTGGCCCAGGTCGGCGTCAAGACCACCCTCGAACCGCTGGACCCGGCCAAGTTCCAGGCCCAGTTGATCGCCCAGACGATGCCGGCCCTGTGGACCGGCACCCACGGCTTCGCGTCCAACCAGCCCGCCACGCTCGCGGTCAGCGCGTACCCGTTCAACGAGGCCAAGAACACCTCGAAGTTCACCGACCCGCAGTACACCGAGATCGTGCAACGCGCCTGGAACCAGACCGACGCACGCTCGGCCGCGGCCAAGGCCGCCTACGCCGAGCTGAGTCAGGCACTGCTGGACCGGCAGTTCATCATCGACCTCGCGGTGCTGACCAACGTGCAGCCGGCCACCGCGAATCTGCGCGATGTGCGACAGAACCGCTACAACGCGACCGTCCTCGACGACGCGTACCTGGCGGGCTGAGCGATGACCGGATATCTGCTGCGCCGACTGCCCTCGGCACTGCTCGTCCTGGTGCTCGCCTCGTTCGCGATCTTCGCCATCCTGCGGCTGATCCCGGGCGATCCGGCGACCACGCTCGCGGGCTCCGACCCCTCTCCCGACACGATCGCCGCGATCCGCGCCGACCTCGGGCTCGACCGGCCGTTCCTGGCCCAGTACTTCTCCTGGATCGGCGATCTGCTCTCCGGCGATCCGGGCCGGTCGTACCTGATCGGCGGGCAGATCACCGACCTGATCGGGGATCGGTTCGGCAACACCCTCGCACTGGCGATCGGCGCCCTGGTGCTGATGCTGGTGCTCGGCCCGATCCTGGGCGTGCTCTGCGCCACCGCCCGAGGCCGTGTCCCGCGGGCACTGCTGGGCGCGGTCAACTCGGTGTCGCTGACCGTGCCGGTGTTCGTCACCGGGGTGCTGCTGGTGCTGCTGTTCGCGGTGACCTGGCGGCTGCTGCCGCCGGGTGGACACCAGTCGATCGTGGCCGACCCGGTGATCGGGTTGCAGTACCTGGTGCTGCCCGCGCTGTGCCTGGCACTGCCCGGCTCCGCGGTGATCGCCCGCTACATCAAGGACGGAGTGCTCCAGGCGCTCGGCGAGGACTACGTGCGCACCGCCCGCTCGCTGGGCGTGTCCCGGCGGCGGATCCTGTGGCGACACGCGCTGCCCAACGCCCTGCCACCGGTGCTGACCGTGCTCGGCATGCAGGTCGGCGCGCTGCTGGGCGGCGCGGTCGTGGTGGAGGCGCTGTTCGCCTGGCCGGGCCTGGGCCAGCTCGCCGAACAGGGCGTCGCCCGCCGTGACTACCCGGTGGTGCAGGCGCTGTTGTTGCTGCTCGTCGGGGTGTACGTGCTCGTCCAGTTGCTGACCGACATCGCCTACGCGCTGCTCGACCCGAGGGTGAGGCTGGGATGACCGCCGCGGTAGTCACCAAGGCGCCGGTGGTCGCCGCGCCCGCGAAGCGGGCTCGCAACCCCTATGTACAGGGCCTGCTCACGCCGCGCGGGATCACCGGGCTGATCGTGGTCGGCCTGGTGGTCCTGCTCGGCTTGGCCGCGCCGCTGCTGACCTCGTACGCACCCACCTTCCAGACCTCGAACGCGCTGCTGCAACCGAGCGGGGAACATCCGCTGGGCACCGACGAGATCGGCCGCGACCTGTGGTCGCGGGTGCTGTTCGGAATCCGCACCGACCTGATCGTGGTGGTGAGCGCGGTACCGCTGGGCGCGCTCGCGGGCTGCCTGCTCGCGCTGGTGTCGGTGGCGTCGCGCTGGGCCGACGTGCTCGTCCAGCGCCTGTTCGACGTGGTGCTCGCCTTCCCCGGACTGATCCTGGGCCTGACCGTGACCGCCGTCCTGGGCGCCGGCACAAGCACGGTGATCGTGGTGATCGCGGTGGTCGAGGCCCCCGCGTTCGGCCGCATGTTGCGCGGCGCGATCCTGTCCCACCGCGAGCGCGAGTACGCGTTGGCGGCCCGGGTCGGCGGCGCCGGACCGGCCCGGCTGCTGGTTCGGCACATCCTGCCCAACGCGGCCGACCCCCTGGTCGTGCAGATCGCGGTGTCGTTGTCGATCGCGGTGATCGTCGAGGGCGCGATGAGCTTCATCGGGATCGGCGTGCGCCCGCCGGAGCCCTCGCTCGGCTCGATCGTCAGCGGCTCGGTGATGCACCTCCAGGACCATCCGATCTACGCCATCGGCCCGCTCGTCGCGATCAGCGCGTTCGTGCTGGGTCTGAACCTGCTCGCGGAAGCACTCAACAAGGGGGTCCGGCGATGACCGTCACGATCGACAAGCCCGCCGAAGTCCGCGCCGCCATCCCACTGCTGGCGGCACACGACCTGCGGGTGGTGTTCGACTCGGCCCGCGGCCCGGTGCACGCGGTGCGCGGCGTGGACCTGGACCTGGCCGCCGGCGAAATGCTCGGCATCGTCGGCGAGTCCGGCTCCGGCAAGTCCACGACCGCGCTCGCACTGGCCCGCATGTTGCCGCCCGCGGGCCG
Source organism: Embleya scabrispora DSM 41855 (assembly GCF_000372745.1). Taxonomy (GTDB): domain Bacteria; phylum Actinomycetota; class Actinomycetes; order Streptomycetales; family Streptomycetaceae; genus Embleya; species Embleya scabrispora. The sequence goes on from NZ_KB889675.1 coordinate 374,119, forward strand.
GATCACGGGCGGATCGGTGCTGCTGGACGGCGACACCGACCTGGTCGCGGCCTCCGAGGCGGCGCTCACCGGGGTACGCGGGCGGCGGATCGGCATGGTCTTCCAGGACCCGATGACGTCGCTGAACCCGCTGCTGACAGTGCGCCGACAACTGGACGAGGCGCTGCGCGCGCACGGGTTCGGCGACCGCGGGGCGCGCCGGGCCCGCTCGATCGAGCTGTTGGAGCTGGTCGGCATCCCGGGTGCCCGGCTGCGCGGCTACCCGCACCAGTTCTCCGGCGGCATGCGTCAGCGGGTGATGATCGCGCTGGCCCTGGCCAACCGACCCGACGTGCTGATCGCGGACGAGCCGACCACCGCGCTGGATCCGACCGTGCAGGCGCAGATCCTGGAGTTGCTGGACACGCTGCGCCGCGAACTGGGCACCGCAGTGCTGCTGATCACGCACAACATGGGCGTGGTCGCCGAGCGCTGCGACCGGGTCGCGGTGATGTACGGCGGCCGGGTGGTCGAACAGGGTCCGGTCGCCGAAGTGCTCAGCGCGCCCCGACACCCGTACACCGCCGGGCTGTTGCGCGCGGTGCCGCGTCTGGACACGCCCGCCGGCACCCGGCTCGCGGGTATCCCCGGCACACCGCCGGACCTGGCGCTGCCGGTGCTCGGCTGCGCGTTCGCAAACCGGTGCACCGCGGCCGTCGACCGGTGCCGAACCGAGCAACCGGACCTGGCCCCGGTCACCGACACCGCGCGGACCGCGTGCTGGGTGCCATCGACCGAGGCATCGGCTCACCCGCTCGAACCGATCGTGCGCAGGGCGCCGGATCCGACCTCGCCGGTGCTCGAAGTGAGCGGCGTGTCCAAGACGTTCCGCTCCCGGGGGCGGCCGGCGGTCTCCGCGCTGACGGACGTGGACCTGGTGCTGTATCCGGGCGAGACGCTCGGCGTCGTCGGCGAGTCGGGCTCGGGCAAGTCCACCCTGGCCCGGGCGATCGTCGGCATCCACAAACCCGATCGCGGCGTGATCCGGGTGGCCGGCAAGGGCCGGCTCGCCCGCGAGGTGCAGATGGTCTTCCAGGACCCGTACGCCTCGCTCAACCCCAGGATGACGGTCGGCGACATCGTCGCCGACCCGCTGCACGCCCAACACATCGGCACACCGCTGGAACGCCGGGCACGAGTACTGGAGTTGCTGGAGCGCGTCGGCCTGGATCCGGCCGTCGCCTCCCGCTTTCCCCGCGACTTCTCCGGCGGGCAGCGGCAACGGATCGGCATCGCCCGGGCGTTGGCACCGGCGCCCTCGGTGCTGATCTGCGACGAGGCGGTCTCCGCGCTGGACGTCTCGGTGCAGGCGCAGGTGGTCAACCTGCTCGCCGAACTCCAGGCCGATCTGGGCCTGGCGCTGCTGTTCATCGCCCACGACCTCGCGGTGGTGCGCTCGATCAGCCACCGGATCGTGGTGCTGCGCGAGGGCCGCGTGGTGGAGACCGGCCCGGCCGACGATCTGGTCGCGCATCCGCAGGACCCCTATACGAAGGCCCTGTTGGCCGCCGTCCCCTCCCCCGTTCCGGCCGCCATGCGCGCGGCCGAGGCAGCCTGAAGGAGCGTCACATGTCCATCCCCGACGAGCGACACCGGGATCCGTACGAGGGCTTCGGGGGTCGGGTCGGCCGCACCTTCTCCGCCTCCGAGCCGGCCTGGCCACAGCCGCGTTCGGCCCGCCCGGGCGCGCCGAACGTGGTCGTGGTGCTGATCGACGACATGGGCTACAGCGACATCGGCCCGTTCGGCTCGGAGATCCCCACCCCGACCCTGGACCGACTCGCCGAGCGGGGCCTGCGGCTGACGAACTATCACACGATGCCGCTGTGCTCGCCCGCCCGCGCGGCGCTGTTGACCGGGCTGAATCCGCACCGGGTCGGCTACGCGATGGTGGCCAACGCCGATCCCGGCTTCCCGGGCTACGGCATGGAGATCGCGGACGACATCCCGACCCTGCCGCAGACCCTGCACGACGCGGGCTACGCGACCTTCGCGGTCGGCAAGTGGCACCTGGTGCGCGACTCGGCGTCCAACGCGGCCGACCATCGCGGCAACTGGCCGCTGCAAAAGGGCTTCGACCAGTACTACGGCGTCCTGGAGGGCCTGACCAGCCTGTTCCATCCGCATCAACTGGTACGCGACAACTCGCCGTTGGACATCGACGAACTACCGAAGGACTACTACTACACGGACGACATCACCGATCAGGCGATCGGGATGATCAAGGGCCTGCGCGCACACGACCAGGACAAGCCGTTCTTCCTCTATGTCGCGCACAACGCGGTGCACGGTCCGTTGCAGGCGAAGGCCGCGGACATCGCGGCGCAGCAGGGCCGCTACGACCGGGGCTGGGACGTGCTGCGCGAGGAGCGCTTCGCCCGGCAGAAGGCGGCCGGCCTGTTCGAGCCGGGCACCCGGCTGCCCCGGCGCAACTTCGAGGCCGGGCAGGAGGTGGGCGCCTGGGCCGACCTGGATCCGCAGACCCGGCGGTTGTACGCGCGGTACATGGAGGTCTACGCGGGCATGGTCGCCAGCATCGACCACAACCTGGGCCGGCTGGTGGACACCCTGGAGGCGCTCGGCGAGTTGCACAACACCGTCATCGTGTTCACCTCGGACAACGGCGGAACCGGCGAGGGCGGCGCGGAGGGCACCCGCGCCTACTTCAAGCGGTTCAATCAGCACCCGGCCAAGCCCGCCGACTGGCGCGGCGACATCGACCTGGACCTGGACCTGATCGGCGGCCCGCGCAGCCTGATCCACTACCCGCGCGGCTGGGGCATGGCCTCGAACACGCCGTTTCGGCTGTACAAGGGTCAGACCTACGCGGGCGGGGTGCGGGTGCCGTTCGTCATCTCGTGGCCGGCCGGGTTGCGCGAGCACGGGGTGCGGCAGCAGTACCAGTACGTCACCGACGTGCTGCCCACGCTGCTCGACCTGGCCGGCGTGCCGGTTCCGGTGGAACGGGCGGGCGCGCCGACGCAGGAGTTGGACGGGACCTCGTTCACCGACGTGCTCGCGGATCCGGCGGCCCCATCGCGGCACGGCGAGCAGTACAGCGAGATGGTCGGCAATCGCAGCTATTACCGGCACCCGTACAAGCTGGTGACGCACCACCGGGCCGGCGACGCGTACGACGACGCGGAGTGGGCGCTGTACGACATCACCACGGACCCGACCGAGATCGACGACCTGGCCGACCGGCACCCGGACGTGGTCGAGGAGTTGGCCGCCGCGTGGGAGGCGGCGGCGTGGCGCAACGGAGTGTTCCCGCTCGCCGACGGCGGCGCGCTCGCGCTGCGCGGGCCGGCCGAGGAGCGGCTGCGCCGGCCGGTGCGGTTGCTCGCGGGCACACCGGAACTGGAGCGCTATCGCTCGGCGAAGCTGATCACGTTCCGGGACTTCGAGGTGCTCATCGAACTGGGCCGGCGCGGGGCCGCCGATCAGGGCGTGCTCGTCTCGCACGGCGATCAGGGCGGCGGTTACAGCGTCTATGTCGAAGCCGGCCGGTTGCACTTCGCCTACAACGAGTACGGCGAACTGCACGAGGTGGACGCCGGCGAACTGGCCCCGGACGCCCGGGTGGTGACGCTGACCGCACACGCGCGCCCGCACTTTCGCTGGGACTTCCGGGTCGGGGTGGACGGCGAGGACGTGGCCTGGCTGGAGGGCGTGCACATCCTGATCGGGATGGCCCCGCTCCAGGGGATCAGCGTCGGCGTCGACCGCAAGTCCCCGGTGTCCTGGCCGCTCTGGGAACGCCACGGCTCCTTCCGCTACACCGGCGAACTGACCGCGGTCACCTACACGCCGGGCCCACCGGCGCCGTACGACCCGGAGACGGTCGTGCGCGCGCTGCGCGAGGCGGCGGCCACGTTCGAGTAGCCGCCGCGCGGTGACCGTTCCCGGCTCGGGGAGGGGTCACCACCCGAGGCGTGGCCGCAATCCCGCTCGGACTTCCGCGCTAGCGTGCTCCGATGCGACAGGAACAGGTCACACTCGTTTTGCCGGACTCGGCCGGCCCCAAGTATCGGATGTTCGGCGTGTCCGGCGCCGAGTTCGTCCGGGCCTCGTGGTCCGGGAACGGAAAGGCGCGGGAGACGCGCAAGGAATTCGCGGATCCGGCCGCCGCGGTGGTCGCGCTGCGTCGGGAGACGGGCAAGGCGCTGCGGGCCGGGTTCGTCCGACTGGGCGGGACCGAGGATCCGGTGGTGCTGGAGTTCATGCCGCCGGGCAAGACCTCGTCGCGGGCGATGGACCTGCATCCGGACGGGCACACGGTGCTGATCGCCTACGACGGCGCGATCCGCCTCGTGGACGTGGCCGGCGGGACCCGGCGCACGGTGCACGCGGTGCCCGCGGCCGAGCGGCTGACCGGCATCGACAGCGCGCTGTTCGACGCCACCGGGTCGGCCGTGGTCTACACCGTCGGCGGCACCACCCGGCGGCTCGACCTGACCACACTGCGCGAGGAACAGCTGGCCTGTTACCGACAGTTCGAGGACGCGCTGTTCAATCCGCACACCGTGCAGCCGTCCTGGGACGCGGCCCGCGAACGGCTCGTGGTCTTCGACGCCGGCGACCGGGTGCGCGTCTTGGACGCGGCCGGCGCGCAGGTGTGCGAGGTGTCGACGCAGTCGCCGACCACCGAGTGCCGGGGGGCCGCGTTGTCTCCCTCGGGCCGGTTGTTGGGGGTGTGGCGGGTCAGTCGCGGACTGGTCTACGGCCACCGGGACGCGACCGACGATCCGACCAACGAGGTCGAGGTGTGGGACGTGGAGACCGGCCGCTTGGCCGCGCGGGTGCCGCTCGAGTGGGAGATCGGCAACCTCGGCTTCGATCCGAGCGACACCTTGCTCCTGGTCAACCGGGGTCGGGTGCACGGGCCGTTCGCGCTGTCGATCGACACCGGCGAGCCGGCCTGGCACTTCACCAACCCGTACCACCCCAACGGCTGGGCCACGTGCTACGCGTGGGCCTACTCACCGGACGGCCGACGCATCGCGGTGGGCGGCCACCGCACGGGTGCGCTGCATGTGTACGACGCGGACCTGCGCGAGGCTTCCGCCGGCCGGCTCCCCGGCTACGACGACCAACGCGTGCGTCGCCTGGCCTTCTCCACCGACGGCACGCTCCTCGCCACGGGCGGCGACTTCGGCCGGGTGTTCGTCCGGCGAGTGTGAGGTACCCGCCGGACACAGTCCCACGCTGTACTTCACGCGAAGTTCGAGGTGTCCAACGTCGTCGAGAAGGGGGCGGGCAGCTCGACCTCCTTACCGAATGGTCCGGTATGGAGCACCGTGTAGTCATCGCCTTCGAGTTCCGAGAACAGCGTCACCTTGCCCAGCTCTCGATCCACGAGAAGGTACAGCGGGATACCACTGCGTGCGTAACTACGACGCTTGGCCTCTCGGTCGATCTCGGCTCGTTGCGAGGTGACCTCGACAACCATGGCCACGCCCGCACACGGCATCCACGATTCGGCCCCGCGAAACAGGCTCAGCCCCTTGGGCGCGAACGTGCCGTCGGGAATGACGTGATTGCTCGGGAGGGCACCGGCGCTATCGACCCTGAGGCCCTTGTTCCCGGAAAAGTGCATCGGGGTCGCGGTGCCGGCCGCGATCTGATCCACCAACTCGGCAATGATGTGCTCGTGGTCCCCCAGCGGCGGCGGTGTCACGATGATCTCCCCCTCGATCAGCTCGGCGCGGAAGCCCAGGGGGGTGTCCAACGCCAGGAAGCCGTCCAGGAGGACGTCTTCCTGCGTGGGGATCTCGTGTGTCATAGCTGACATTCTGAACCCCTTCCGTAGTCGACGCGAGCATAAGGAGCCACTCGGGCGGGAGACCGGGCGTTCGACACCCGATCACCCGCACGAGTGAACGACTACGGAGGAGGGACCTACGGCGTCTTCGCCGAGGTCGTCAAGGTGGCGATCGAGTCGTCGGTGCAGGTGGCCCAGAAGGCGCCGACGAGGTCCTCCAGGTGGGTCATCGAGCGGGCCGCGAACAGGATGTCCTGGTAGTGGGTGATGTCGTACTGCATCGTGCCCATCGCCACCAGGTCCAGGTCGCGGATGTCGACGGTGCGGAACTCGCGGATCTCGCCGTAGGACGACAGGATCCCCGCGCCGTAGGCCTTGAGTGCGCCAGCCTCGTGCATGACGCCGAATTCCAGGGTGAACCAGAAGACCTTCGAGACGAATTCCAGCGCCTCACGGCTCTCCACCCGGCGGGCCGCCTCACCGGCCACCCGGTACAGCGCGGCGAACCGGTCCGAGGCGAGCATGTTGGCGTGCCCGATCACCTCGTGGATGACGTCCGGCTCGGGGGTGTACAGCGGCACGCTGTGGTGGCGGATGTACTGCGTGGAGTGGAAGTACGAGTCGGCCAGTGATCCGTAGAAGTCGCGCAGCGGGACCAGGCCGGCCGCGGGCAGGTAACGGAATCCGGTGAGCGGTTCCAGCGCGCCGCTGACCTCCTCCAACTGGGGGATCCGGTCGGTCGGCAGCTTCAGCCGCGCGGTGCCCTCCAAGTAGTCCGCGACCGCGTACTCCGCGTGCGAGACGGACAACTCGTGCGAGACGAGGCGCCAGACCTCGTGCTCCTCCTCGGTGTACTCGACCTCCGGGATCGGGTCGCCGCGCCGGTGGTCCAGGGCCAGCTCCGCGATCCGATTCCGGCGCTCGCGGTACACCGCGTCCGCGAACCCCGGGTGGCTGCGGGACAGCTCGACCTCGACTCCGCCGTCGGCCCTACGGGTGACCGGGGCCAGATACTGGGCCTCCTCGAACATGCCATCTCCTGATCGCATCGGAATCGACTCGCCAAACGAGCCGAGGAACCCGCACGCAACCAGTATGCGCCGAATACATACCATTCGTGCCGATCGGGCTGAATGAGGCAATGGCGTGGATCAGGTGCGAGGGATCGCCTCGGCGCCTATATCGCATCATTTGGACGGCCGTCTCACAAGGGCCACAGCGGTTCCGCCGAACGGCCCGGCCGGCATGCACACGCACCGAGACGGGATTCGAGCCCGCGTGGCAGGATCGCCCGTACATCGGGGAGGGCACCGTCGGGAGGGGGCGCGGTGGTGGATTCTCGCGGCATGGCCGGGGATCGTTCGAAACGACGCGACGTGGTCGAGGCACTCACCGAGACCTCCGACCACCTCGACTTCGCACTCGCCATGGTCCGCCGCATCGTCGGCGACCAGGAGCGACTGACACAGCTGACCGAACGCATCCGCGAGATCGAGACGCGACTGCGCGACGACCGGTACTACCTCGCCGTGATCGGCGAATTCTCGGCAGGCAAGAGCACGTTCATCAACGCGCTCCTGACCGAGGACCTGTTGCCCACCTCGGCGCTGCCCACCACGGGCGCCGCGACCAGGATCACCTACGGTGACGAGTTCGCCGTCGAGGTGCGCTTCCACGGCGACGGGATCCGCTACGTCTACCCCTCCGGGCGCTACACCGGCGCGGCCAGTCCGCTCGGCCGGATGCTCGCGCATCTCGCCCCGGACGTGGCCGTTCCCGACGACACGGCCGGCATCCTGCGGCTGCTCACCGCCGACGACACGATCGCGCCGCGCGTACAGAGCCTGGAGGTCCGCCATCCCGCCGACGCGCTGCGCGACGGGTTGGTGATCATCGACACACCCGGCACCAACGCCCGCGTCGGACACACCGAGATCACCCGCGCGGTGATGCGCGACATCGCCGACGTCGCGGCGGTGCTCACCGCGTCCACGTCGCCCTCGCCGGTGTCGTTGGCCGAGTTCCTGACCGACGCGCTCGACCCCGGCCAACTGCGCCGCTGCATCGTCCTGGTCACCAAGATGGACCACATCGACGAGGACGAGCGGGAGGACCTGCTCGCGCACGTACGGCAGCGCTTCGCCCGGATGTTGGGCGTGACCGACCCGGTGGTCGAGCCGGTCGCCGCCGAGCCGGTGGTCCGGCTCGCCTCCGGACGGCCCCTGCGCGGGCCGGAACAGGCCCACTGGGCCGAGGAGTTCCCCCGCACGCTGGCCCGACTTCGGGACCTGATGCAGCGTCAGCGCATCGTCGCGGTATCCGACCACCTGCTGCGGCTCCTGGAGGACCTGCTCGACGAACTGCGCCGCGAGGTGACTCTCGCCGAGCAGCGGCTGGACGCCGAGGACGCCGAACTCGCAGGCGCCCGGATCGCCGACATGGCCGCATTCGTCCGGGCCCAACACGGCGAGACCGCGCGCCTGCTGGGCGCCGGCGCCCAGCGCGCGCAGCAGGCGGTCGGCGGCATGGCCCCCCAGTGGTGGCGCTACACCCAGGCCGAGATCGACCACGCGCTGGACGGTGCGGAGACCCCGGACGAACTGCGCGCGGTGATCGCGGTCCGCGCGCCCGAACTGATCCGACAGGGCCTGCCCCGGATCGGCGACATCGTGCAGCAGGCCGTCACCGGCGCGCTGGCCACCGCCGCCGAGAGCGCACGGGCGGCCGCGGACACCGCGTTCGAGGCGGCGTATCGCAAGCTCGGCGCGATCCATCGCCCGGCCGGACCGGACCGGGTCACCGTGCTGACCGGGCATCAACTCGCGGACGCGGCGATGCGCGCCTATCAGGATTCGGTCACCGGGGTCACCCAGCAGATCCGCGCCGTCCGACTCGACCCGGCCGGCCCGCGCACCCCCGGCGCGCGGATCGGCGGCGCGCTGGACCAGTGGTTCGGCGGCGCCCGAAACGGCGACCCGGGGGCGTCCTCCGGCCGGGCCGGCTTCGCCGGATTCATGGCCAAAGTGGCCGATTCACTCTCATCCACTGACATGACGGCTCTGCGGAACCGCGCACGGGCCGAAATGCATCAGACACTGCGAACCGTCGCGGACGGTTTGTCCCGACAGATCGACGAGGCCGTCGGCACGGCCACGACGCACTATTCGCTGGACGTCTCGCAACACGTGGACCGCTACCGGGCCAGGTACGAGGCGACGGTCGCCGAACTGGTGGCCGAGCATCACCGCCGTGAGGATATTCTCGCGGCTCGCAGAAGCCTGTTGCAGGACGCGGACAGGCAGACGGAACGGCGCCGCGACACGGTGAACAACCAGCGCGAGCGCCTCACACGCCGGGGGGAATTCGGCAGATGAGCGACTACACGCACGACGACGACCTGTTCGCGATGGTCTCCGACGACACCATCGACACGCTGGACACCGCCGACGGGGGCACTGTCGCGGCACCACTGTGGGAGACCGACGCGGGCGGCGAGAGCAACGGCGGTACCTACCCCAACTCCACTCTGCCGTACACCGACCCGAACTTCGATCCGCTCAACGACCCGAACTACGACCCGTTCCACGCGGACAGCGACGGTGACGGCCGGATCGACGCGTACGACCCGCACATGTTCGACCCCAACGACAACAACGAGCCCGTCGCCACGCCCAGTCAGCAGTGGTACGACGACCAGGTCGCCAACGACCCGTACGGCGATCCCTATGGCGACCCGTACGCGGACCCCTACGGCGACCCGTACGGCACCGACCCGTACGAGCCGCAGGGCAACGACCCGTACGCGGACCCGGCGAGCCACCCCGGCACGGGCAACACCGAGCCCGGCGTCCCGGCCGCGTGGGGCGCGGTCCCCGACGACCAGGGCAACTGGGAGTACCACGCGCCGGGCAACTGGACGCCGGCGCAGTTCGACGGTTTCGGCGACCCGGTCGGCGACGCGCAGTACTGGCAGCAGCAGGTCAGCCCGACCAGCTGCGCGGTGGTCTCCCAGGGCATGATCCTGGAGAAGCTCACCGGCGTGCCGCTGGACGAGAACGCGCTGATGACCGAGGCCCAGCAGGCCGGCATCTACGACCCCGAGAACGGCACCAGAACCGACGACATCGGCAAGCTGCTCGAGATGCACGGCGTGGACACCGACATGGTGCCGGGCGCCGACATGCGGCAGATGCTCGACGCGCTGGAGAAGGGCGACCAGGTCATCGTCGCGCTGGACGCGCAGGAGATCTGGTCCCCGATGCAGGACCCGGCCACCGGTGCGCCGATGGAGCAGGACCCCACGATGGGACACGCCGTGTGGGTCACCGGCATCGACACCCAGCCCGACGGCTCGGTCTACGTCCTGCTCAACGACCCGGGCGCGCCGTTCGGCCAGACCGAGCCGGTTCCGCTGGCGGACTTCGTCAACGCGTGGCAGGACCGGGACACCACGATGATCGTCGCCCACCCGACGCACGCCTGATCGTTCGACATCACAACGGATTCGATGGGAGTAGGGAGAACACATGTCGTTCGATCGTGAACACGTGCTGCGCCAGGCCGCACAGGTACAGCCGCGCCGACGCCCGGGCGTCGCGGGCCTGTTGAGCGGGATCCACCGCAGCGACGAGCTGCGCGGCTGGGTCACCATGGAATCGGTGGCGCTGCCGCCGGTGCCCGAGCGAACCGCGAACGGCTGGACGCTGTGGAGCCTGATCGGGGTCGGCAAGGCCACCCCGGGGCGCCGCGAACTGCCGATCCACCCCGTGTGGGGCGCGGTCCAGTGGGCCTGGCCGTCCGAGGACGTGCTGCGGCACGTGAAGCTGACCGAGCTGCCCGAGGTCGCCAAGTCGATCGAGAGCACGATCGGGGACGAGGCCGCCTGGTCGCTGTCCATGCAGCCGGAGGCGCTGGCCGAGCGGGCCCGCTTCTTCCAATCGCTCGGCCGCTTCCTGGCCGACCCCGACGCGGACGCGAAGGGCGGCCCGAAGATCCTGGCCGGCCTCTACGCGCGGGTGATGCCCAGCGGTGCGGTGGCCGCGTACCACCACCTCGTGCCGAGCACGGCGTCGTGGCTGCGCGCCGGTGCGCCGCGTGAGGCGGCCGCGCGCCGCGACTCGGGCGACTCGCCCACCGGCCGACCCGGCCCGTCGGGGCAGACGGCGGACCGGAGGCAGGCCCCGGCTCCGGGTCCGCGCCCGGCGGGCGACGCTTCGGCTGTTCCGGGGCCGAACCCGGGCTGGGCGGGTCGCCTCGCGGGCGGCCCGTCCGGCGCGGGTGGCCCGGGTGGGTCCGGCGGGTCGGGTGGGTCGACGCCGGTCGCGTCGCCACCGGCCGCGCGGGTGCCGCAGGCCGCGCCGGTGGCGCAGGTCGCCGCGCCTGCGCCGCCGGCCCCGCGTACGCCTGTCACCCCGTCCGTCACCCCCGCCGGCGCGCCGGCCGCCCCCTCGTCCGCGCCGACCCCGCCCGGATCGGTGACCAGCCTGGTCAAGCAGGCGCCGTCGGCGACCACGCTCGGCCGGCGGATCAACGACGCGCAGGCGATCGCCGGCGACTTCGGTCTGGACGCCATCGCCGCCGAACTGGACCGGTTGCGGGCCCGGATGCGCCGGCCCGGGCTGCGGATCGCGGTGGTCGGCGAGTTCGGCCGCGGCAAGTCGTCGCTGATCAACCGGCTGCTCGGCGCCCCGGTGCTGCCCGAGGGTCGGCACACCCCGGTGCCCCTGGTGATCGCCGCCGGGCCGGAGCCGCGCCTGGAGTTGCAGTTCGCCGACGGGCGGGCCGAACCCAGGCCGGCGGTGTCCGCGTCGTGGGACGAGATACACCGGCTGAGTGAGCGTGAGGATGCGGACCAGGCCCGGTTGGTCGGCGTTCGCGTGCTCGTCGCCGACTCCGAGCTGGCCCGGCTGGACGTCGAGTTGGTGGACACGCCCGGCGTCAATGCCGGGCGCGGCAAGGGCACGGACGCCGAGGAGCACGACCGCAGGACCGAGGACCTGGTCCGGCGCACCGTCGCGGCCAGTGACGCGGTGCTGATGGTGGTTTCCGCGAGCGCGCCGCTCGGCCTGTCCGAGACCGCGTTCCTGGAGGAGGAGGTGATCGCCCGGCACGTGCCGCGGATCACCGTGGTGGTGTCCAAGCTGGACACCGTCGACGAGGACGAGCGCGAGGACATCGTCGACTACCTCGGCGGCCGGGTGCGTCGCATCTCGCCGACCCTGCAGGTGCTGGCCGGCCCGCATCGCGAGGACGTCTCGCCGGTGGCCGGCGTGTTCGAGCGCATCACCGAGTACACCACCTCCGGCGGTCGGCGCAGCATGCGCTCACGGCAGACCGCGGGCCAACTGCTCTCATTGCTCGACGAGATGGCCCAGGTGGGCCGGGACGGCCTGGCCGCGGCCGAACTCGGTGCGGCCGAACGGCGGCGCGCCGTCGAGCAGTCCGAGGTGGAGATCGACCGGATGTCCGCCGAGTGGGGCAAGGTCCGGGTCGAACTCCAGCAGCGGCGCACGCAGACCGCGGAGAAGTTCCGCGAGCACCTCCAGCTCTCGCGCGGCGACCTGTTGGACACGCTGCGCTACGAGATGGAGCGCGCGCCGGACCCGCGGACCTGGTGGGAGCGCGATCTGCCGTTCCGGCTGCGCCGCGAACTCACCGCGCTGGCCAAGAAGTTCGAGGCCCAGCTGCACTCCAGCGTGCAGGCCGACGTGCAGTGGCTGGACGCGAAGATGAAGCTGCACTTCGGACGCGGCAGCGGATACCGGCTGGAGAAGGTCGAGCAGTTGTCCACCGAGTTCGAACTCGGCGAGGCGGAGTCGCTGGGCCTGAAGGACCTCAAGAGCCGCAAGCTCGCCTGGCGGATCGGCCCGACCGGCCTCGCCGTGCTCGGCGCGCTGCTGATCCCGCTCACCGGCGGCGTCTCCGCGCTGCCGATGGGCGCGAGCATGGCCGCGTCGGCGGGCGGCATGGTGCTCGGCGAGGTCAAGTCGACATCGCTGACCGAGGGTCAGCGCGCGCAGGCGATGAAGGTTTTGGAGCCGATGGTCGAGGAGGTGCTCGGCGGCTTCTCCGAGGAGGTCTCCAAGCGCCTGCACACGCTGTACGCCGGGGTGATGGACGAGGCGGTGCGCGGCCAGAAGGCGTGGCGGACCGATCGGCAGACCGCGCTGGCCAAGGTCGGCACCGATGGACCCGCATGGCAGGATCTCATCTCGCGCAGCGAGCAGCTCGGGGTCCAGCTCAACACCATGCTGGGCGCCAGAGGCTGAGCAGCCGTCGAGGAGGGGAGCGTTCAGGGTGGACAGGGGTCACGGGGCGGCCGATGGGGCCTACGCGGGTTACGGCGCGTGGCGCGCACGGCAGGAGACCCTGGTCGGCCTGATCGACCGGCTCACGCCGATCGTGGCCGGACTGCGGATCGGTGCGGGCGTCAAGAAGTTGGACTCGTTGAAGCAGCGGGCCGCGTCCGAGGCGTTCAAGGTGATGATCGTCGGCGAGTTCAAGCGCGGCAAGAGCACGGTGATCAACTCGATGCTCGGCGAGAAGGTGCTGCCCTCCTTCGCGCGTCCGTGTACGGCGATCATCAACGAGGTGACGTGGGGTGACACCCGCTCGGCGCTGATCTATCCGCTGGAAGCGGACGGCACGCCGGGCGATCCGCTGACCGTCGGCGTGGACGAGATCGCCGACTACGTCACGATCGGCGCGGACGACGACAACACCCCGAACCCGTACGAGCGGGCGGTGGTGCGCTGGCCGCTCGAACTGTGCCGCAACGGCGTCGTGGTGGTCGACTCGCCGGGCCTCAACGAGGCTCCCGAGCGTGAGAAGGTCACCCTGAACTACCTCGAACAGGCCGACGTGCTGGTGTTCGTGGTGGACTGCCAGGCCGCGATGTCGCGCAGCGAACAGCTCTTCCTGGACGTGCACGTCAAGGCGCGCGGGCACGAGGACGTGTTCTACGTCGGCAACAAGATCAACCTGGTCGAGGAGGAGGAGCGCGAGGACGTGCAGCGGGAGATCCGCAAGCGCCTCTCGCCCTACCTCTCCCGCCCGGACCGGGTCTTCTTCGTCAACGCCCGGGCCGCGCTGACCGGCCGGCAGAAGGGCGACCCGGACCTGCTGGCGGGCTCCGGAATGCCCGAACTCGAGCGTGGTCTGGAGGACTTCCTGACCCGCGAGCGCGGTCGGGCCAAGATCCTGTCGCCCGCGCGGGAACTCAAGTACCTGCTGATCGAGGCGCGCGAGCAGATCGACCGCAAGGAGGCGCTCCTGACCCAGGACGTCGAGGAGCTGCGGGCCACCTACGAACGGGTCCAGGGTCCGCTGACCCGGCTGGAGCAGAATCGGCGGGTGATCGTCGCGCAGATGGAGGAGCACCTGCGCGAGACCCGCGGCGAGGTGGAGGCCGCGACCCGGCGGTTCATGGAGCGGGTCGCCGCGAACATCCCGAACTGGGCGCAGGAGTACGACCCGAGCAACACCATCGGCGCCAATCCGTTCAACGCCCGGGAGAAGATGGAGGCGGCGGTCAAGGAGATCACCGACCACCTCTCCGGACGGGTCCAGGTCGAGTTCGCGCAGTGGCAGGAGAACGAGCTCAAGCCGCTCGTCGCACGTCGCGTCGAGGACATGGAGCGGATGATCGACGACGACGTGAAGCAGTTCGTCACCCGCATCGACGAGATCCGCGCATCGCTCACCGCCGGCCCGGTCGGCACCGACGAGGACGGCAAACCCTCGACGCCGATCGAGCGGCTGCTCGCGGACGCGGTCAGCTTCGTGCTCGACCCGGCGACCGCGGTCTCCGGCGGCAAGTTCAACCTCAGGTCGATGCTCACCGCCCTGCTGCCGCAGATCGCGGTCGGCACGGCGGCCTTCCTGGTCGGCCTGGGCCCGTTCGTGATCCTCGGCGCGGTGCTCGGCTCGACCGTGTTCAAGGGCGCGCTGCAGTTGAACAAGGCCAACCGCCGGCTCAAGGAACAGGTCGCCGAGCAGGTCCAGGTGGAACTGCGCAACCAGGCCGACACCGACGTGACCAACCTGGGCGAAGAGGTGGTCAAGCAACTCCGCAAGATGCGCGACGCGATCGCCCAGGGCCTGGACGCGGAAATCAAGTCGATCCGCGACGAGGTGGGCGCAGCCCTACGCACGAAGGAACAGGGCGAGTCCGACGCGAAACGCGAAAGCACCGAAATGCGCCGCTACGCCCAAGAACTCAACCGAGTCGACGAGTCCCTGGCCGACCTGATCATGGACGTGGCAATGTAACCGGCTTCCACCCCGGAACAGTCCGCACCCTCCGACGCCGGCTGAGCAAACACCGGCCCGGCCGGCGTCGAAGGCCACTCGGCCCGGCAGGCGAAGCAGCCCGGCCGGCGCTTGAGGCCAAGCCCGCTAGTCGACCAAATCCCGCACAACCGCATCAGCCAACAACCGCCCGCGCAGCGTAAGCACAACCCGATCCCCCGCAAGGGGCAAAAGCAGCCCGTCGACCACGGCCCGGTCCGCCGCCTTCCTCCCCACCTCCGTCAGGAGCGAGCGCGGGACGCCATCGGACAGCCGCAGTTCGAGCAGGATCCGCTCGACCCGCCGGTCCTCCGCGGTGAGCACCTCACGCGCCTGGGCGGGAGAGGTGTCCCCGGCCAGCCGCTGCGCGTACGCGGCCGGATGCCGGACGTTCCACCACCGCACGCCGCCCACGTGGCTGTGCGCGCCCGGCCCCGCGCCCCACCAGTCGGCGCCGGTCCAGTACAGCTCGTTGTGCCGGCAGCGTGCCGCGACGTCGGTCGCCCAGTTGGACACCTCGTACCAGCCGAGCCCCGCGGCGGTGAACGCCTCGTCCGCCATCAGGTATCGGTCCGCGAGCACGTCGTCGTCCGGCATCGGCAGTTCACCGCGCCGCACCCGGCCGGCCAGCCGCGTACCGTCCTCGACGATCAGCGCATACGCCGAGACGTGGTCGGGACGAGCGCCGAGCACCGCGTCCAGCGAGGCCCGCCAGTCCTCGTCGGACTCCCCCGGCGTGCCGTAGATCAGATCCAGGTTGACGTGCTCGAACCCGGCCGCCCGCGCGTCGGCCACGCACTGCTCCGGCCGCCCCGGGGTGTGCCTGCGGTCCAGGATCTGCAACACGTGCCTGCGCGCGCTCTGCATGCCGAACGACAGCCGGTTGAAGCCACCCGCGAGCAGCGTGTCCAGATAGGCCGGATCCACCGACTCGGGGTTGGCCTCGGTGGTCACCTCGGCCCCGGCGGCCAGGCCGAACTCGTCCCGGATCGCACCCAGGATCCGGGCCAGGTCCGCGGCCGGCAGCAGGGTGGGCGTGCCGCCGCCGAAGAACACCGTCTCCACCGGCCGGTCCACCTCGCCCAGCAACCGCCGGGCCAGCCGGATCTCGGCGATCGCGTCGTCCGCGTAGGACCCCTGCGAGGCCGATCCGCCCAGCTCGGTCGCGGTGTAGGTGTTGAAGTCGCAGTAACCGCACCGCGACGCGCAGTAGGGCACATGCACGTAGAAGCCGAACGGGCGACTCGCGCCCGCGAACTCGGCCAGTGCGGACGCGGGCAGCGAACCGTCTTCGGGCACGGGCAGACCGTCGGGGGGTGCGGAGGGCATCCTCCCATTGTCCACGAGCCGGCGACCGGCCCGGCGGTTGCCCGATGCCCGCGGACCGGCCCCGGGCTCAGGTGACCAGCGTGCCCTTGTACATGTCCTCCAGCAGCTCCGCGTACTGCTGCTCCACCGCCCGCCGCTTGACCTTCAGACTGGGCGTCAGCTCACCGTGCTCGACGCTCAGATCGCGCGGCAGGATGGCGAACTTCTTCACCGTCTGCCAGCGCTGGAGACCGGCGTTGAGCTCGTCGAGACAGTCGGCGATGAGCGCACGGGCCTCGGCGCCGGCGGCCAGTTCCTCGTACGACTTGTCCCGCAGCGCCGGTCGCTCGGCGGCCCAGCCTCGGATCGCGTCCGGGTCCAGGGTGATCAGCGCGGAGCAGAAGTTGCGGCCTTCGCCGTGCACGAGGATGTTGCTGACGTACGGGCACATGCCCTTGAACCGGCCCTCGATCTCGCTGGGCGCCACGTACTTCCCGCCGGACGTCTTGATCAGGTCCTTCTTGCGGTCGGTGATGCGCAGGAAGCCGTCCTCGATCACCGCGATGTCGCCGGTGTGCAGCCAGCCGTCCTCGGTGAGCACCTCGGCCGTGGCCTCGGGATTGTTGTGATAGCCCTGCATCACCGCCGGGCCGCGCACGAGCAGTTCGCCGTCCTCGGCGATGCGCAGCTCCGAGCCGGGCAGCACCACGCCGACGGTGCCGATGCGGTGCGCGTCGTAGCGGTTGACCGAGCTGCCCGCGCTGGCCTCGGTCAGGCCGTAGCCCTCCAGGATGGGAATGCCGATCGCGTCGAAGAACTCCGCGACATCGGGCGAGAGCGCCACACTGCCGGAGATACAACCCTTGAGCCGGCCGCCGAACAGGTCGCGCAGCTTGGCGAAGACGAGCCGGTCGGCCAGCCGGTACTTGGCGTTCAGCAGCGCGGAAGGAGTACGCCCCGCCTGGCGGGTCTGCGACATCTCCCGACCGACGCCGATCGCCCACCGGAAGATCTTGTACTTGAGGCCGCCCTCGGCACGCATCCGCACGTGCACGGAGTTGTACACCTTCTCGAACACCCGCGGCGCGGCGGCCATGAAGGTCGGCCGCACGATCGGGAGGTTGGTGATCAACTTTGGTATCCGACCGTCGATCGCGGTCGGGTAGCCGATCCGGATCTGGCCGGACATCATCACCTTGCCGTAGCAGTGCGCGAGCGGCAGCCACAGATACTGCAATTCGTCGGTGTCGGTCAGCCTCATCGCCGCCTGCGCGGCGGCCTGATAGGCCCACGTGTCGTGCGCCAGCCGGACACCCTTGGGCCGACCGGTGGTACCGGAGGTGTAGATCAGCGTCGCGAGCTGGTCCCGGGTGATCGCGGCGACCCTGGTCTCGATCAGGTCGGGCTCCGTGTCCAGCCGGGCTCGGCCGAGTTCCTCCAATGCGGCGAGGGTGATCACCCAGTCGTCGGCGTCCCGGTCGGACCCGTCGTCGAAGACGATCACCTTGCGCACCGCGCCCAGGGCGGCCCGCTCACCGCGCAGCTTGGCGAGTTGGGCGTCGTCGGCAACGAAGGCCACCACACTGCCGGAGTCGGCCAGGATGAAGGCCGCCTCGTCGGCGTTGGTGGTCGGATAGACGGTGGTCGTGGCCGCGCCGGCGCACATGATGCCCAGGTCCGCGAGCACCCATTCGAGCCTGGTCTCGGCAACGATCGCGACCCGGTCCTCGGGCTCGACACCCAGCATCACCAGACCGGCGGCAATCGCCTTCGCCCGGTCGCCGGCCTGCCCCCAGGTGAGCGAACGCCATTCCTCACGGTCACCGTCACCCACCGGCACCGGGTGCCGGTATGCCTCGC
Source organism: Embleya scabrispora DSM 41855 (assembly GCF_000372745.1). Taxonomy (GTDB): domain Bacteria; phylum Actinomycetota; class Actinomycetes; order Streptomycetales; family Streptomycetaceae; genus Embleya; species Embleya scabrispora. The sequence continues at coordinate 392,378 of NZ_KB889675.1, forward strand.
GCTCGGGCGTCGCGCGAATACGCTCCAGGAAGTCCACGGCGATGGACGGCGGGCGATTGTCGGTGCCGACGGGCTCTGGACTCACTGCGGCCTCCATGTCCTGAGGGATGACACAGCCTGGGGAATGACACCGCCTGGGGAATGACAGCTCGGGCGGATGCGGGAAGTGGCGGCGATGCCGAGTACCCGTGTCGATACCCGTATCCACGGTGACGAGGGCCGGATATCGCCGACGGACGGAGCGCGGAACGTTCGGTATAGCGGGAGTAAAAGCAAAGCGGGTGCATCGGTTGTGCCCGATGCACCCGCAACGTACGCCGCCGCAGGGCTACGCGGTAGTAGCTTCGCCCGGATCCGCCTGCGAATCGCGTCGCCACACCCGCTGTGCCCAGCCGCCGGCCCGGCGCCCACCCGCGCCCCGGCCGGCCGTGTCCTACATCCCGCCGTGCTGTTTCCTGCTTCGCTGCTGCCTGCCGCTGCCGCCTACATGTTCGCCGGCTACTTCTTGCCGCCGCTGTCGTCGGTGGACAGCGCCGCGATGAACGCCTCCTGCGGCACCTCCACGCGGCCGACCATCTTCATCCGCTTCTTGCCTTCCTTCTGCTTTTCCAGCAGCTTGCGCTTGCGGCTGATGTCACCGCCGTAGCACTTGGCGAGCACGTCCTTACGGATGGCGCGGATGTTCTCGCGGGCGATCACCCGCGCACCGACCGCGGCCTGGATCGGCACCTCGAACTGCTGACGCGGAATCAACTCGCGCAGCTTCTTGGTCATCTCGACGCCGTAGTTGTACGCCTTGTCCTTGTGCACGATCGCGCTGAACGCGTCGACGGCCTCGCCCTGGAGCAGGATGTCGACCTTTACCAGCGCGGATTCCTGCTCGCCGGTGGTCTCGTAGTCGAGCGACGCGTAGCCGCGCGTCTTGGACTTGAGCGCGTCGAAGAAGTCGAACACGATCTCCGCGAGCGGCAGCGTGTAGCGCAGCTCGACCCGGTCCTCGGAGAGGTAGTCCATCCCGATCTGCACCCCGCGCCGGGTCTGGCACAGATCCATGATCGTGCCGATGTACTCGCTCGGCGCCAGGATCGTGGCCCGCACCACCGGCTCGTGCACCTCGGCCACCTTGCCGCCGGGGAATTCGCTCGGGTTGGTCACGGTGTGCTCGGTGCCGTCCTCCATGACGACGCGGTACACCACGCTGGGCGCGGTGGAGATCAGCTCCAGGTTGAACTCGCGCTCCAGCCGCTCCCGGACGATCTCCAGGTGCAGCAGGCCCAGGAACCCGCAGCGGAAACCGAATCCGAGCGCGACCGAGGTCTCCGGCTCGTACACCAGCGCGGCGTCGTTGAGCTGGAGCTTGTCGAGCGCGTCGCGCAGCTCGGGGTAGTCCGACCCGTCCAGCGGATACAGGCCGGAGAACACCATCGGCTTGGGGTCCTTGTAACCCCCGAGCGCCTCGGTCGCGCCGTGGTGCAGGGAGGTGATCGTGTCACCGACCCGGGACTGCCGAACGTCCTTCACGCCGGTGATGATGTAGCCGACCTCGCCGACGCTCAGACCGTCGGACGGCTTGGGCTCGGGCGAGATGACCCCGATCTCCAGGAGCTCGTGGGTCACCCCCGTGGACATCATCTGGATCCGCTCGCGCTTCTTCAGGTCGCCGTCGATCACGCGGACGTAGGTGACCACACCCCGGTACGAGTCGTAGACCGAGTCGAAGATCATCGCGCGGGCGGGCGCGTCCTTGACGCCGATCGGCGGCGGGACCAGGCGTACGCACTCGTCCAGCAGCTCCGGCACACCCACGCCGGTCTTGCCGGAGACCCTGAGCACATCCTCCGGGTCGCAGCCGATGATGTGCGCGAGTTCGGCCGCGTACTTCTCGGGCTGGGCGGCCGGCAGGTCGATCTTGTTCAGCACCGGGATGATCTGGAGGTCGTTCTCCAGGGCCAGATAGAGGTTGGCAAGCGTCTGCGCCTCGATCCCCTGTGCCGCGTCGACCAGGAGGATCGCGCCCTCACAGGCCGCCAGCGATCGGGACACCTCGTACGTGAAGTCCACGTGTCCGGGGGTGTCGATCATGTTGAGGATGTGGATTTGGCCATCGGGGGCCGTCCACGGCAGCCGCACCGCCTGCGACTTGATGGTGATTCCGCGCTCACGCTCGATGTCCATGCGGTCGAGGTACTGCGCGCGCATCTGTCGCGCATCGACCACACCGGTGATCTGAAGCATCCGGTCGGCGAGCGTCGACTTGCCGTGGTCGATGTGGGCGATGATGCAGAAGTTCCGGATCAGCGCCGGGTCGGTACGGCTGGGCTCCGGCACGTTCACTGGCGGGGTCGCGGGCACGCGGGCTTCCAGATTCTCGATCGGGTGGACTGGCGAGGGCTTGCGAAGGGCTTGCGGTTTTGCGGTCCTGCGGTCTCGTGAGGCTCCTGCGGTCTCGCGGAGACCCTGCGGTCTCGCGGGGCCCTGCGGTCTCGCGAAGATCCCGCAGGTGGCACGTGGGATCCGGGTGGGACCGCCGGTGTTCCCTACATCGTCCCATGCGGCACGGGTGAGCCGCGTTGGTGGAGCGGGCGAGGGCGGTTCGAGTCGCGTCCCGAGGGGGTTCGGGGGGTGGTGGGCCGTCCGGGTGTTTGTGGACCCGTTGATCACTGGTAATCTGATGGATCGCGTGTGGCGTACGTGTCTCTGCCACGCAAGTCAACGTCCGGACGGGCCCTCTCCCTGGATCGGATCCCGACCTAGTACTCAGAAGGCTCTTTCGTGGCGAACATCAAGTCCCAGATCAAGCGCAACAAGACGAACGAGATTGCGCGTCAGCGCAACAAGGCCGTCAAGTCGGAGCTCAAGACCTTCGTGCGCAAGGCGCGCGAGGCGGCCGAGGCCGGCAACGTCGAGCAGGCCGAGGCGCTCACCCGCCTCGCGGCCCGCAAGCTCGACAAGGCCGTCAGCAAGGGTGTCATCCACAAGAACCAGGCCGCCAACAAGAAGTCGGCGCTGGAGAAGCGTGTCGCGACGGCCAAGGCCTGATTCGCGCATCCGCACCGTGTGACACCCGAGCGCTTGCGCTCGTAGTGACTTCGAAGGCGCCGTCCCCGGGATTCCGGGGGCGGCGCCTTTGTGGTGGGCGGCGCGCGTGTGGGGGGGATTGGGCCGTCCGGGGGCTCCGGGTCAGATGTTGCGGACCGTGGAGACCGTCACGACGGCCTTCTCCAGTGCGTAGGCCGGGTCCGTACCGCCGCCCTTGACCGCCGCGTCGGCGTCGGCGACGGCGCACAAGGCCCGCACGATGCCGTCCGGGGTCCAGCCGCGCAGTTGTTGCCGCACCCGGTCCACCTTCCACGGCGGCATGCCCAGGTCGCGGGCCAGGTCGTTGGGCCGGGCATTGCGCGACGCCGCCCCGACCCGGGCGATCTGCCGCACGCTCTGCGCGAGCGCGCTGGTGACCATGACCGGCGCGACGCCGACCGACAGCGCCCAGCGCAACTGCTCCAGCGCCTCTGCGGTACGACCCTCGACGGTCTTGTCGGCGACGGTGAAGCTGGATGCCTCGGCGACCCCGCTGTAGTAGCGCGCGACCACTTCCTCGTCGACCACGCCGTCGGTGTCCGCCATCAACTGGCTGCACGCGGACGCCAATTCGCGCAGGTCGTTGCCGATCGCCTCGACCAGCGCGCGGCAGGCGTCCTCGGTGAGCGAGCGGCCCGCGACCCGGAACTCGGACCGGGCGAACGCGACCCGGTCGCCGACCTTGGTCACCTTGGGACACGTGACCTCTCGCACACCGACCTTGCGGACCGCGTCCAGCAGGTTCTTGCCCTTGGGCCCGCCCAGATGGGCGAGCACGAGCACGATTTCGTCGGCGGGATCGGCGATCAGCTTCTTGACCTCGCCGGCCAGGTCCGCCCCGAGGTCCTGCGCGGACCGGATCACGATGACCTTGCGCTCGCCGAACAACGACGGACTGGCCAACTCGGACAACATCCCCGCCTGCAGCGCGCCCGGTGCGAGGTCGCGCACATCGGCATCGGGGTCCTGCGCCCGCACGGCGCGCACCACCTCGCCGATCGCCCGATCCACCAGCAATTCCTCGGGCCCGACGACAAGCGTCACAGGCGCGAGCGGGTCATCCTGCGTTCTCCTGGCCACCCGAGCAAGCATCCCACGCCCAACAGACACACATCCCACGAGGGACGACGGACGCGGGCGCTGCCGCGTCGATCCACACGACGCCGCTCGGCGGCGGGGGCGGAGTGGCGGCCGGGGCGGCGGCGGTGGCTTGGCGGCGACCGGGATGGCCGGGGGCAGCGGCCGGGGCGGCGGCGGCACGATCCGGGTGGGACCTACGCGATCGGGAGTGTGCAACCGCAGGCCGTGCGCGGCCGGTCACCGTCGATCGGGCAGTGGGTGTGACGCGGGCCGTGCGCCGGGCGGGTGCCGGGCCGGTCGCCGTCCATCGGGGCAGCACCCGCATGGGGCGGCGTGCGACGCAGGCGGTGCGCTATACGCGGCCGGTCGACGCGGGGCGGCCACCGGCGATGTGGATGGGACCCGCGCAACGCGGATGCGGCGCAAGCCGTGCGCTGCGCGCGGGTGGGCGATGGCGAGTGGGCGTCGTCGATCGGGGCGAGATCTGCGGGAGCGATGGCCGGGCGCGGTGCGGGTACCGGCGGGTGGGCGTGGTCGTGCCGGGGCAGGGGCGAGGGCCTGCGCGGCTGCGGGGGTGTACGCGGGTGGGCGGTCGGCGCGGGTGGGGTTGTCGGGGCCACGGGCCACCGCGTTCAGGTGGGTCGCGGTGCCGGTCACCGCGATCGGACCGTCGGTGTCGGTACGCAGGAGGCGGGCGCCGGTGGCCGCGACCAGGGCGCGGGCGGAGGGGGACGGATGGCCGTACGGGTTGCCCTTGCCCACCGATACGAGCGCGAGGCGCGGGCGCAACCCGAGCACGAGGCCGGGGTCCTGGCGAGCCGAGCCGTGATGAGCGACCTTGAGCACATCCACCCGGAGCCCGGCCAGCCGCGCCCGCAACGCCTCCTGCGCCTCGGTCTCGGCATCCCCCGTGAGCAACATCCGAACGCCGTGCCGCTCCGCGAGCATCACGAGACTCGCGTTGTTGGCCACCGACCCACCCACCGCACTCCCCACCGGGAGACTCCCCGTCGCCGCCCACTCCCGTGCATCGCCCCCGCCCCGGGCACTGCCGGTATCGATGTCACCCACCCGGGTGGTCGGGACATCCCGTGGCGAGGTGGTGGCGGTCGGGGTGCCTGCGGGGTGTGGGGCGTTGGGTCGAGTCGGGGTGGGGAGTTCGGGTGGGGGTGCGGGGCGGGGGCGGGTGGTGTTGGGGAGTGGGGTGAGGGTTTGCCAGGTCAGGGCGGCCCGGGTGCGGAGTTCGCCGTCGGTGGGAGTGGACAACGGGATGCCGGCGGCAGCGGCCCAGCGGCGGACCCGGGTGACCTCGGCCATCGGTTCGAGGACCGAGGTGCCCTGGATCAGGCCGACCGCGCGACCGCGCAACGCGCCCGGGAGGCCCTCGACATGATCGGCGTGGAAGTGGCTGAGCAGAATCAGCGGCAGGCGACGGATCCCGAGGTCGCGCAGGCAACGGTCGACCGCGTGCGGGTCGGGACCGGCGTCGACCAGGACACCGGTGCCGGCACCCGCGTTGAGCACGATGGCATCGCCCTGGCCGACGTCGCACATCACCAGGTGCCAGTCCGGGGGCGGCCAGCCGGTCAGCGGGCGGATCACGACCGGCGGGCGCAGCAGGAGCACCACCGCGAGGGTCGCGAGCAACGCGGCGGTCAGGGCGCGCGGCCATCCGGGTCGGGTGGACCGCGGACGGCGGAGTACGCGCAGGGTCGGCACGGCCGCGACGGTGATCGCCGCGAGCGCCACGCCGCCGAAGAGGCCGGTCGGCCAGGTGACGGCCGCGCCGGGCAGCGCGGCGCCGGTGTGAGCCACGGCCACGATCCACCGAATCGGCCAGGAGCCCAGCCACGCCGCAAGCTGCGCGAGTGGCAGGCATACGGGCGCGAGCACGAGGGCGACGAAGCCGAGGATCGTGGCCGGCGCAACCGCGAACTCGGCGAGCAGGTTGCACGGTACGGCCATCAGAGCGACCCGGCCCGCGAAGGTCACCACGAGCGGTCCGCACACGGCCTGCGCGGCCAGTGGCACGGCGACCACGACCGCGGCCCACTTCGGCCAACCTCGGGCGCACAGCCGCGCCGCCCAGTGCGGCGCGAGCAACAGCAGCGCACCCGTGGCCAGGACGGACAACGCGAATCCGTACGAGCGGGCCAGGGTCGGGTCGAACAGCACCAGGCCCAGCACCGCGACGGCCAGCGCGGGAAGGCCGCGCCGGGTCCGGCCGGTGTACAGCGCGACCACGGTGACCAGGCCCATCGCCGCGGCGCGCAGCACGCTCGGTTCGGGCCGGGCCACGACCACGAAGCACGCCACGGCCACCGCGCCCGTGATCGGTAGCGCGCGGCCCCGCAGACCACCGCGGCGAAGTACCAGGAGGACGAAGCCCAGCAGGATCGTGACGTTGGTGCCGCTTACCGCCGTCAGGTGGGTGAGTTCGGTGGTCCGGAAGTCGGCTTCCAGGTCGGCGGGAAGCATGCTGGTATCGCCGACGACCAGCCCCGGAAGCAGGCCGCGGGCGGCGGGCGGCAGGTCCGCGCACGCTGCGCGGAGGCGGGCCCGGAGCCGGCCCGCAAAGCGCTGGTGGGCCGCGGGAGCGCCGATTCGCTGCGGAGCGGATCGCACCAGGAACAGGGCCTGCCCATCTCGGCCCGGAACAAGACGGCCATGGGCGCGGACATGCGTACTCGGCAACAGACCAAGCCAGGAGCCGGCCTCGGGACCGCTGACCAGAACGGTGACGGGGGTACGAACTCGCGTACCGCTCGGGCTGCTTCGGCCGTCGAAGCCGCTCGGACCACCAGGACCGCCCGGGCCGCTCGAACCGCCGATGTCGCTCGTGCCGCCTGGGCTGCGGGGGTTGGGGCGGGTGGAGTGGGGCGGGGTGGCCTTGGTTGATGGGTTGGGGGCGGTGCTCAGGTGGTTGATGCGCGCGGTGAAAATCGTGGGTGGTTGGCCGAGTTCGCTGCCTCGGACGCGGGTGCCCGGGCGTTCCGGGTCGGTGCGTACGGTCAGGTCGACGGTGGCCTCGGTGCGATGGCGGGCCGCGGCGGCGACGGGGCCGGCGTGGTCTGCGGCGGTGCGTAGGCCGGCTACCAGGCCGCCGGCCGCGAGGCAGACGAGGACGACGGCAAGGGTCGCCCGGCGACGGATGGTGGGCACACGTGTGAGTGCGGCGGCGCCGAAGACTGCGCATGCGCTCGTGATCGCGGTGACCCAGAGGGGAACCAGGGGCGCGGCCCATGCCGCCGCCCAGGTCGCGCTCGCGCCGGGAATCAGGCGGGCATCCGCCGGACGCTCGCGCCGGCCGGTGGGAGTCGGACGACTATGGACCATGAGGCGCAGCCGCGTCCTGGCCGGGCCGGGAGCGTTCGCCCCCACACCCCCCGTTGCGTTTCGACACGGCGGGCAGGGCTTCACCGACGCGGACGGGGCCCGGCCGGACCCACATCCCACCATCGGGCCCAGTCGGACATCGCAACGCACCGACGGCGTGTCCCTGGTCCGCGTGCCCTACGGCGGCGGCAGCGCGGTGGTCCACCGGCCGCTCGCCGACGCGCTGCCGGACACAGACGACCTGTCGTCGGTGGCAATCCCTGGCCACGACGTGGGCGTCACCCGGGAGCAACCGCGCTTCGCAGCCGTCGCGGTGCGCTGTCGGGTGGACGGGCGGGCCGCCCGTGCCTGCGAGCGGAACGCTCATACTCGGACCTTTGGTTTCAGGTCGCTGTACTTGCGGTCACCGATGCCGCGGATCTGGCGGAGTTGGTCGATCGTGGCGAAGCGACCGAGTTGGGTGCGCTTTTCGATGATCTGACGGGCCAGGACCGGCCCTACGCCGGGGAGTTGCTCCAGTTGTTCGGCCGTGGCCGTATTGATGTCGACGAGCGCGCCCGGAGCCGTCGGGCCGCCCGTCGGGGTCGGAGCGGCCTGTACGGGGGCGCCCGGGACGCCGACCGGGATCTGTTCGCCGTCGGCCAGTGGGCGGGCCAGGTTCAGCGTGGCCAGATCCGCCGCCGGCAGCGCACCTCCGGCGGCCTGCACCGCGTCCGCCACCCGCGCCCCCGGCGGCAGCACCACCACCCCGGGACGCGCCACCTTCCCGGCCACGTGCACCGTGATCGGCCCGCCCGCGGGCGCCGGCCCGGCAGCCGACGACGACGGAGCCGGCGCGCCGGCCGACATCGCGAAGCCCGACGCCGGAACGCCCGTCACCTGCCCCGCCGGCGCCGCCACGCTCTGCGGACGTGCCCGCCACCATCCGCCCACGGCGAGGGCAACCGCCACCAGCGCGAGCACCGCGACCGCGGCCACCGCGCGCCGATCCACACCCACCCGAAAGCGGGTCGGCAGCCGATCCGCGACCGCCTCGGCCATCCGCCGCGCGGGGTCCGGCCCCCGACGAGGGTCCGACTCGTCCGACCCGAGCAGCGCGGCAACCCGCTCGGCGCCCGACCGCGGCAGCGCCGAGGTCTCCTGACCGGGCGACCGACGACCGTGCGACCCACGACCAGGGGACTCACGACCGGAGGACGAATAGGCAGGGGACGGAGACGAAAAGCCGAGGGGCGAAAAGCCGGGAGACGCGGAGGCGGGAGGCAAATAGCCGGGAGGCAGATCGGCGGAGGACGAGGACGGCGGCGGCGGCGACGGCGACGGCGACGGCGACGGCGACGGCGACGGCGACGGCGGGAACGATGATGGCGACGGGGACCAGGGCGGCGATCCGGACATGCGTCGAAGTTAGGTCGCCCCGCTCACCCGTCCCCGCTCACCGGATCCGCCTGTGCACAACCCGCAGGCTGTGGAAACCGAACCCACCCACGTGGGTGACCCAGCGCCCCGACCCCGACGCCGGCCTCGCCAACTCCACAGGGTGGGGTGAGCGTGGGACTCCGGCTCGGACTGGGGTGAGGTTGGGCGGCAGCGACTGGGTCGAGGCCGGGCCCGGTCGCGGTTGGGCCGCGGCTGAGGTTGGGCCGCGGCTCGAACCGGGGCTCCGTCGGGTTGCGGTTGGGCCGCTGCGGCCGGCGCTCGTGCGGGGTTCAGGTCGAGCCGCTGCAGCTGGGGCCGGCCCGGCCCGGCCCGCCCGCCCGCCCCGGTCCAGGCACCCCTCACCGAGGCGAAACCACCACCGCCAACAGCCCCGGCCCCGCATGCGCCCCGATCACCGCGCCCACCTCGCTCACGTACAGTTCCCCCAGCCCGGTCAACCGCTCCCGCAACCGCCCGGCCAGCGCCTCCGCGCGCTCCGGACTGGCCAGGTGATGCACCGCGACGTCGACCGGCCCGGCCCCCGCCCGCTCCACCGCCAACTCCTCCAGTCGGCTGATCGCGCGCGTCGCCGTGCGGACCTTCTCCAGCGGCCCGATCAACCCGTCGCTCACATGCAACAGCGGCTTGACCGCCAGCGCCGTACCCATGAATGCCGTCGCCGCCCCGATCCGCCCGCCCCGGCGCAGGTATTCCAGCGTGTCCACGTAGAACAGCGCCGACGTGGTCTGCGCGCGCTTCTCCGCCGCGATCGCCGCCTCCTCCAGGGACGCGCCGTCGGCCGCCGCCTCCGCCGCGGCCAGCACGGAGAAGCCCATCCCCATGCCCAGCGTGCGCGAGTCCACCACACGCACCGGCACGTCGGCGTCCCGTGCCGCGAGCAGCGCGGCCTCGTACGTGCCGGAGAGCTCGCCCGAGAGGTGGATCGAGACGATGCTTGTCGCGCCCTTCTCGGCGAGTTCGCGATAGACCTCCGCGAACGTCTCCGGCGCCGGGCGCGACGTGGTCACGACCCGACGCCCGCGCAGCGCGTCGGTGAGTTGGGCCGGCGTGGCCTCGATGCCGTCGTCCAGCGGCCGTCCGCGCAGGACGACCTTGAGCGGGACCACCACGAGGCGGTGCCGCTCCACGAGCTCCTCGGGCAGGTAGGCCGTGGAGTCCGTGACCACGGCGAGATCGGTCGGCATCGTCGGCATGAGCGGGCAACCACCCGGATGTGAGACGACAGGGGGGCGGGGTCGGTGTCTCGACTACCCCGTGTCGGGTCGCTGAGTCGAGGCACCACAATCAGTATTCGGTCACCATGCCACGCCCCGACGCGCGGGTGACGCGCGTCGTGGTGCGGCCGGCGCGTCCCGTCGTCGGGGCCCGCCGCCGGCGGCTGCCGCGTGCCCCGCCCGGTGACGTTCACCCCGTCGGGGCGAACATGGCCGGGCGCGGCACTAGGTCAGCCGCTTGCTCTCGGATCGGCTCTCGTCAGCGTGTGCGCGCAGGGCCGCGGCCTCGCGCTCGACGTCCGTGCCGAGCCGGTCCAACTCGTCTTCGCCCAAGTGACGTTCGCGGTCCTGGACGGCCCACCGCAGCGAGGCCGCAGCGTGCTCGATGCGGTCCGCGCGCTCCTTGAGGCCGGGCAACTCGCGGGTGACCCGGTCCCGATCGGGCTCGCGCTCGACCAGCTTGAGGTCGGTGTCCAGCGCCTTGGCGAACTCGTCCAACCGGCGCAACAGCGCGACCGCGTCGGAGAGCTGCGCGTCGTGCGCGTAGCCCGCCTCCAGCACCCGCCGGGTCTGGTCCAGCGAGCGCCGCACCGACCCGCGCATGCGCGCCGCCTCGGCCGCGCCACCGGTCAGGGTGTACGCCCGGGCCCTCGACGTGGCGTCCTCCACGAGGCCGCGGACCCGAGGGGCGTGCCGGTCGATCCGGCGGCGCACCGCCCTCCGCATCATCGTGATCAGGCCCACCACGACGCCCACGAGCACAAGACACGCGAGCGCACCGGCGCCCAGCACGACGCCGAAGGTCTCGGCGCCATCGGCCAACGAGTCGGTGGTCGCGGGAACGTCGGCGAGGGCCACGAGGCGTCTCCTGCCTGGTCGGGGCCGGAAGGTGTCCCCTCACACTAACGCCGCCGAACGGCTCCGATACCCACGCGGCGGAAAACACCGCGTTCGGGACCGATCGTCACCGACCGGAAACCGTCCGGACACGGGCCGGAAATCGCCCACCGCGCAAGGCCGGCCGCCCTCCGCGCAAGGCCGCCGCCCACCGCGCGAACCCACCGCCCGCGCAGGGTCGGCCGCCCATCCGGCGAGCGGCCGACCCACACCGACCGGCCTACGCCGGAACGATGTTCACCAGCTTCGGCGGCTTGACGATCGTCATCCGCACACCGGCCCCGTCCAGCGCGGCCAGCACCGTCGGATCGGCCAGCGCCAGTGCCTTCAGCTCGTCCTCGCCGATGCTCGGCGGCACCTCCAGGCGAGCCCGCACCTTGCCCTTGATCTGCACGACACACGTGACGGTGTCCTCGACCAGGTAGGCCGGGTCCGCCTGCGGGAACGCCTCGTAGGTGACCGTGTCACCGTGCCCCAGCCGGGACCACAGCTCCTCGGCCACGTGCGGCACCAGCGGCGCGACCATCAGGACCAGCTTCTCGGCGATCTCGCGCGGCACGGCCGGCAGCTTGACCAGCGCGTTGTTCAGCTCGATCGCCTTGGCGATGGCGGTGTTGAAGCGCAGCGCGTCCATGTCCCGCCGCATGCCGTCGATCGCCTTGTGGGTGGCCCGCAGCGTGGCCTCGTCGGCCGGCTCGTCGACCACGGTCGGCGCGCCGGTCCGCTCGTCCACGATGTTGCGCCACAGCCGCTGCAGGAAGCGGTACGAGCCGATCACCGCGCGGGTGTCCCACGGCCGGGAGATCTCCAGCGGGCCCATCGACATCTCGTACAGGCGCAGCGTGTCCGCGCCGTACTCCTCGGCCATCTGGTCGGGCGTCACCGAGTTCTTCAGCGACTTGCCCATCTTCCCGTACTCGCGGCTGACCGCCTGCTCGCCCAGGAAGAACTTCCCGTCCCGCTCCTCGACCTCGCTCGCCTCGACGTAGACACCGCGCTCGTCCTTGTAGGCGAACGCCTGGATGTAGCCCTGGTTGAACAGCTTGTGGAACGGCTCACACGAGGACACGTGGCCCAGGTCGAACAGCACCTTGTGCCAAAAGCGCGAGTACAGCAGGTGCAGCACCGCGTGCTCGACGCCGCCGACGTACAGGTCCACGCCGCCGGTGTGGCCCTCGTGCTTCGGCCCCATCCAGTACTTCTCGACCTCGGGGTCGACCAGCACCTCGCTGTTGGTCGGGTCCAGGTAGCGCAGCTCGTACCAGCACGAACCCGCCCAGTTGGGCATGGTGTTGGTCTCGCGGCGGTACTGCCGGGGCCCGTCGCCCAGGTCCAGCGTGACGTTCACCCAGTCCGCGTTGCGCGACAGCGGCGTCTCGGGCTTGGTGTCCGCGTCGTCCGGGTCGAAGGTGCGCGGGCGGTAGTCGTCGATCTCGGGCAGTTCGACCGGCAGCATCGAGTCCGGCAGCGCGTGCGCGACGCCGTCCTCGTCGAACACGATCGGGAACGGCTCGCCCCAGTAACGCTGGCGGGAGAACAGCCAGTCGCGCAGCTTGAAGTTGATCGTGCCCTCGCCGATGCCGCGTTCGGCCAGCCACTCGGTGATCGCCTTCTTGGCGTCGACCACACCCAGGCCGTCCAGCACGATGCCCTCGCCGGAGCTGTTCACCAGCTTCGCGTCGTAGGACACGAACGCGTCGGCCCAGTCGGTGGTGTCGCCGATCGAGCGGTCGTCGGTGGGCTGCACCACGCAGCGGATCGGCAGTTCGAAGGCACGCGCGAACTCGAAGTCGCGGTGGTCGTGCGCGGGCACCGCCATGATCGCGCCGGTGCCGTAGCCCATCAGCACGTAGTCGGCGACGAAGACCGGCACCCGCTCGCCGTTGACCGGGTTGGTCGCGTAGGCGCCGGTGAAGACGCCGGTCTTGTCCTTGCCCTCGCTCTGCCGCTCGACGTCGCTCTTGGACCCGGCGAATCGGCGGTACGCCGCGACCGCCTCGGCCGGTGTGGCCGCGCCGCCCGTCCACACCGCCGGAATGCCCTCCGGCCAGGCGTCCGCGACGATGGCGTCGACCAGTTCGTGCTCGGGCGCCAGCACCATGTAGGTGGCGCCGAACAGCGTGTCGGGCCGGGTGGTGAACACCTCGATCGGCGCGGCGTCGGTGGCGAAGGAGACCTTGGCGCCCTCGGATCGGCCGATCCAGTTGCGCTGCATGATCTTGATCGGCTCGGGCCAGTCCAGCTTGTCCAGGTCGCCCAGCAGGCGGTCGGAGTACGCGGTGATCCGCATCATCCACTGCCGCAGGTTCGCCTTGAACACGGGGAAGTTGCCGCGCTCGCTGCGGCCGTCGGCGGTGACCTCCTCGTTGGCCAGCACGGTGCCCAGGCCCGGCGCCCAGTTGACCGGGGCCTGCGATACGTACGCCAGGCGGTACTCGTCCAGCACGGCCGAGCGCTCGGTGCCGGTCAGGTCGGCCCACGCGCGCCCGTCCGGAGTGGCCCGGTCGCCCTTCTCGAACTGCTCGACCAGTTCGGTGATCGGGCGGGCGCGACCGATGCCGCCGTCCGCGCCGGGTGCCTCGGGGTCGTACCAGGAGTTGAAGATCTGCAGGAAGATCCACTGCGTCCAGCGGTAGTACGCCGGGTCGGTGGTGGCCACCGACCGGCGCTGGTCGTGGCCCAGGCCCAGCCGACGCAGTTGGCGGCGCATGTTGGCGATGTTCGCCTCGGTGGTCACCCGCGGATGCGTGCCGGTCTGGACCGCGTACTGCTCGGCGGGCAGGCCGAACGCGTCGTAGCCCAGGGTGTGCAGCACGTTGTGGCCGGTCATGCGCTTGAACCGGGCGTATACGTCGGTCGCGATGAAGCCCAGCGGGTGTCCGACATGCAGACCCACACCCGAGGGGTAGGGGAACATGTCCATCACCATCATCTTGGGCCGCCCGGCGACCTTGTCCGGCTCGGCCAGCGGACCGGCCGGGTTCGGCGCCTCGAACGTGCCGTCGGTCTCCCAACGGTCCTGCCACCGCGCCTCGATGTCGCCGGCCAGGACGGCGTTGTAGCGGTAGGGCTCGGTCGGGGCATCGGTGTTGCCGGCAGGACCCTGCGTCATCTCGGTCATCGTCCTCAACCATCGGGGTGTGGGCAGCCTTCGGCTGCTTCCGGTTTCGTCGCTTGCGCGAAGCGACCGTTTCTGGAAACGAAAAGACCCCTCGCTCAGGAGGGGTCGCCGCGCCGAGTCGGGTGGGAGCGGTCCTCCACCCGGCCTGCTCAGCGCGGCCCGGTAAGCAGCAGTACGGCACGCATGGCCTCAGGTTACCGCAGGCGGGTCGAGGTTACTTCAATACGGTCGCGGCTCGGGGGCGGTCTCCCGGGCGGCGCGAGTCTCACGGTCCGGCAACGCCCCGGGGCCGCGACCGTCACAGTCCCGGGGCGGGCCCGGTGGACAGCGACAACACCAGCAGGATCTGGGCGAGGTGGTAGGCGACCGCGATCAGCACCGGCGCGTACGGCGTCGGGGCGCGGAACCGGTTCCAGCCGACCAGGGTGTCGGAGTAGTAGAACAGGAACGCGCCGGCCACCGCGCTAGGTCGACCGGTGGCCGCCGCGGCGACCACCATCAGCGAGACCACGCCGACGTAGAGCAGCACCATGCCGATGTAGGTGGGCGCGCTCTCGCGCGCGCCGGTGACCAGGCGCACCGCGTAGGCACCCGCCGCGAACAACACGACCACGATGCCGGCGGCGGCCCACAACCAGGACCACCCCATGCGTTGGAAGCCCGCGACGTAGCCGATGTGGGCGAGCAGCGAGGCGGCGACCGCACCGGCGAACCAGCGCGGGGCGAGCACGTCGCGCAGCAGCGACAGCGCGAGCGCGACGCTGAACAGCGCGCGCAGTGCCCCGTCGATGTCGTCGAACGACCAGACGACGACCACGAGGGCACAGATCACCGCGGGTTTCAGGAGCCGATCGAGCGGGAGACGTTCCCGGGCGACGGCCACCCAGTCGGCGACCGCGAGCAGGCTCGCGAGCACCAGCACGAGTACTGCGGTGAGGGTCACGTCCGGCGACACTACTGGCCGGAAACCGGACCATTCGCCCACTCGTTCGACCCGTCACGCAACCGTGACGGGAAAGACCTCAATCGTGATCACCCGGGGCCGTCGGAACCGATCCGCGCCCGCTCACGAGTCCGGCAGCGACCGAACACCGCACCCGCCCGAAGCCGGCCGGCCGGCCGTGGCTCGCGGCGGTCGGTATCGGTCGGCCGGTTGCTTGGTCGGCCGGTCGGTCGGTCGACCCTCACATGCGCTCGAAGCCACGGAACAGTTCCCAGTCGGTGACCGCCGCGTCGTAGGCGGCGAGTTCGACCCGGGCGGCATTGGCGTAGTGCTCGACGACCTCGGTCCCGAACACCTCGAGCGCGAGCTTGCTCTTCTCCCACAGCGCCAGCGCCTCGCGCAGCGACGTGGGCACGTGTTGTCCGTTCGAGGCGTACGCGTTGCCCGCGTACGGCTCGGCCGGCTCCAGCCAGTGGTCCATGCCGTACAGACCGGCGCCGATCATCGCGGCCACCGCGAGATAGGGGTTCACGTCGCCGCCGGGGACCCGGTTCTCCACCCGCAGACTCGCGTCGTGGCCGACCATGCGCAGCGCGCAGGTCCGGTTGTCGATCCCCCATTCGACCGCGGTCGGGGCGAAGGTGCCGGACTGGTAGCGCTTGTAGGAGTTGATGTTGGGCGCGTACAGGAGGGTGAACTCGCGCAGCGCGACGAGTTGCCCGGCCAGGAACTGGCTGCCGAGCCGGGACAGTCCGTGCGCGCCGGACCCGGCGAGGAGCGGCCGGCCGTCCGCCTCCTCGCGCAGCGACAGGTGGATGTGGCACGAGTTGCCCTCGCGCGCGTTGGGCTTGGCCATGAAGGTCAGGCTCATCCCCTCCTGCGCGGCGATCTCCTTGGCCCCGGTCTTGTAGACGCTGTGGTTGTCGCACGTACGCAACGCCTCGTCGTAGCGAAACGCGATCTCGTGCTGGCCGAGGTTGCACTCGCCCTTCGCGGATTCCACGTACATCCCGGCGTCGGCCATCTCGTTGCGGATCCGGCGCAGCAGCGGCTCGATCCGGCCGGTGCCCAGGATCGAGTAGTCGACGTTGTAGAGGTTGGCCGGGGTCAGATCGCGGTAGGCGCGGTGCCATGCCTCCTCGTAGGTGTCCCGGTAGACGCAGAACTCCAGCTCGGTGCCGACCATCGCGGTCCAGCCGCGCTCGGCGAGCCGCTCGGTCTGCGCCTTGAGGATCTGTCGCGGCGAGGCGGCCACCGGGCGTTCGTCGCCCCATTTCAGGTCCGCCTGGACCAGCGCCGCACCCGGATTCCACGGCAGCAACCGCAGCGTGCGCAGGTCGGCGTGCAGCACGAAGTCGCCGTAGCCGCGGTCCCACGAACTCATGTCGAAGCCGTCGACGGTGTTCAGATCGACGTCCACGGCGAGCAGGTAGTCGCACGCCTCGGTGTGGTGCTCCAGCACCTCCTCCAGGAAGAACCGGGCCGACAACCGCTTGCCCTGCAACCGCCCCTGCATGTCGGTGAACGCGACCACGACGGTATCCACCTCGCGCGCCCGCACCAGTTCCCGCAACCGCTTCACTTCGAGCACGATCCACGCCTCCCCGTCGATTCCGGCCATCCAAGCGCACATGGCCCTCCCAGCGGGGGATTTCCCCCCGTTGGGCCGGCCACGGGCGCGTACGTGGCGACGGCGATCGAGCGGGTGCGGCTCGAATTGCTCGTGCCGTTCGCGATCGGCATCGATCCGGCCTCGTTGCTGCGCCGAGGTCAGGGGCTCCGCGGCTCGGCAGGCCGTGTCGAGCGGCTGTATCGGGCGGCCAACATGCGTAGGTGGGCCACCAGTTCCGGGGGGTCGGTGACGTCGAAGTCGTGGCCGAGCATGCCCAGGTGCACGGCCAGGGTGTCGAGGGAGTCGGCGCCGGTGTCCAGCACGCAGGTGCCGGCGTCGATCGGCTCGACCGTGCCCACGGCCGGGTTGATCCGGTCCAGGACCTCGGCGGCGGGCGCGTGTACGACGACCCGGGCGCGGTGTCGCCAGGCGGCCGCGGAGACCTTGCCGGACACGTAGGTCGCCGCGTCGCCGTCCGGGTCCTCGCGCGGCGCGAACCTGGGGCCGGTCGGGGTGCGCGGGGTGATCCGGTCGACCCGGAAGGTGCGCCAGTCGTCGCGGTCCACGTCCCATGCCA
The DNA here is from genome assembly GCF_000372745.1 of Embleya scabrispora DSM 41855. Taxonomy (GTDB): domain Bacteria; phylum Actinomycetota; class Actinomycetes; order Streptomycetales; family Streptomycetaceae; genus Embleya; species Embleya scabrispora. Next base: position 409,676 of record NZ_KB889675.1, read on the forward strand.
CCAGATACCAGCGGCGGCCCCAGTTGACCACGCGCTGCGGCTCGACGGTGCGCCGCGTGGCCGCGCCCGCGTGGTCGAGGTAGTCCAGCCGCAGCCGCTCGCGGTCCCGGCAGGCCGCGACCAGGACGGTGAGCACGTCGGTGTCCACCTTCGCGCTCGGTCCGTCCGCCGGCACCGGCACCGCGTACCGCTGCAATGTGCGCACCCGTCGGCGCAGCCGCGCCGGCAGCACCTGTTCCAGCTTGGCCAGTGCCTGTATCGAGGTCTCCTCCATGCCCGCCATCGCGCCTCGGGCAATCGTGTTCAGGCCGATGGTGACCGCGACCGCCTCGTCGTCGGTCAGCAGCAGCGGCGGCATCGCGGCGCCGGCGGCCAGCCGATAGCCGCCGGTGGAGCCGCGCGTGGCATCGACCGGATAGCCGAGCTCGCGCAGCCGCTCGACGTCCTTGCGGATCGTGCGTCCGGTCACGCTCAGGCGTTCGGCGAGTTCCGAGCCGGGCCACTCGCGCGGTGTCTGGAGCAGGGACAGCAGGCGCAACAAGCGCGCGGAGGTTTCCAACATGTTCGCAGCCTGACGCCTCAATGGGAACGTAGTGTTCCTATTGGGATCCTAGTCTTCTTCTCATGGAGAACAGCAGCAACACCGCAGCCGAGACCGTCGCCGACACCGCGATCCGCCCCTTCCGGGTCGAGATTTCGCAGGCCGATGTCGACGACCTGCGCGGCCGCCTGGCCCGCACCCGATGGGCCGTCGATGTCCCGGGCGTGGCCGGCTGGACGCGCGGGGTGCCCGCGGACTACCTGCGGGGCCTGGCCGACTACTGGGCGAACGGCTTCGACTGGCGCAAGGCGGAGGATCGACTGAACGAATTCCCGCAGTTCGTCACCGAGGTCGACGGCCAGGACATCCACTTCGCGCACGTGCGTTCGGCCCGTGCGGACGCTCCCGCACTGTTGTTGATCCACGACTGGCCGGGCTCGTTCGTGCAGTTCGTCGACGTGATCGAGCCGCTGTCGCGTGACTTCCACGTCGTGGTCACCGACACCCCGGGGGTCGGCTTCTCCGGCCCCCTGTCCGGCCCCGGGTGGACCACCGGCCGGATCGCGGGCGCGTTCACCGAGCTGATGGCGCGGCTGGGCTATGCGCGCTACGGCGTACAGGGCAACGGCGGCGGCGCGTGGATCGCGGCGGAGATGGGTCGGATCGCGCCGGGGAACGTCATCGGGATCCACGTCAACGGCCTGGTCACCTTCCCGTCCGAGGACCCGGCCGACTTCGTCGGGTTGACCGAGGGCGAGCAGGGCAGGCTCGCCCGCCTCCAGGAGTTCCGGGACGACAAAATGGGCTTCAACGCGATCCAGTCGACCCGGCCGCAGACGCTCGCCTACGGTCTGCACGACTCCCCGGTCGGTCAGCTCGCGTGGATCGTGGAGAAGTTCAAGGAGTGGACGGACACCGCGAGCGAGTTGCCCGAGGACGCGGTGGATCGGGACACCCTGCTCACCAACATCAGCCTGTACTGGTTCACCGGCACGGCCGGCTCCTCCGCCAACCTCTACTACGAGATGGCGCACGACCAGGGCGCGTGGGCACCCAAGGAGCGCGGCACGGTGCCGATGGCGGTGGCCGTCGCGCTCCCGCAGGACGTCGCGATCCGGCGGTTCGCGGAACGCGACCACAACGTGGTGCGCTGGACCGAGTTCGAGCGCGGTGGCAACTTCCTGTCGCTGGAACAGCCGGAGCTGCTGATCGGCGATGTCCGGGAGTTCTTCGCGGGTCTGGACCGGTAGGGCACAGCGCGCGGGGTTGGACCGGGATGGCAGCGCGCGGGGTTGGACCGGTGGAGCAGCGCGCGAATTCGGGCGACAGCGCGCCGCCGAGCGGCCCCGGGGGCGACCGGGCCGCCGTGGGCGCGTGGTCCGGCCGCTTGCGAATTTGTGCGTGTTGGGCGGCTCGAAACGACCGAAGGCCGCTTCCGGGTGGAAGCGGCCTTCGGGATTGCGGTGGAGCTACGGAGAATTGAACTCCGGACCTCTTGCATGCCATGCAAGCGCTCTACCAACTGAGCTACAGCCCCGCGGGAATACGTCACAAGTCTACCGGGTCGCCCGCAGTGCTCACGACCAAGGGGGGCCGCAGCGGCGGGGGCGTACGCAGCGGCCCGACCGTGCGCAGCAGCACCGCGGCGGTGAGGCCGCACAGCGCCGCGAACAGGTGCCCGAAGTCCCAGATGCCGTGGTCCACGATCACCGGCAGGCCGACCGAGACGAACATCACCGCAGCGCCCGCGAGTCGGATCCAACCGGACATGATCAGCACCGCCGCGGCGCACGAGCCGACCTCTACGTAGCTCACCCCGACGTCCGTCGCGAACGCGATCTTGTCCGGGAGGCGGCCCGCCTCGATCGCGCCCTTCTCCACCGCGGCGGTCAGCAGCGACCCGAACACGTGCCCGCTCGCACCGATCAGCAACATCCTGGGCGACCCGTAGCGGCGTTCCGCCCAGGCCACCACGGTGCCGAACACGACCACGTAGCCGGCCAGTCCCGAACCGTGGTCGGCGACCCAGAACGCGCTGGTGAGCAGCGCCTCCAGCGGATCGTCGCCGAGTCGGAGCAGGTTGGTGCTGTTCAACTTGGTGAGCAGGTCGATCAGCCGGGGCGGCGACGTGCGTTGCACGACCGTGGACGCGGTGAAGATGGCGATGTAGGTGAAGGTCATCGGCGCGGACAACACCCACACGTGCAGCTGGGCGGTCCACGGGCTCAACACACGCACGCAGCGCCGGGCCCAGGCCCAGCGGCGGGCGAGGCCACGCAGGACGTACCACGCGACGGCGAGGCCCAGGCCGAGTCCGACAGTCACCGGGGGCGGGTGCCCGCGGGGGGTGGGGGGCAATCTTGTGTGGGG
>NZ_KB889676.1 GCF_000372745.1 Embleya scabrispora DSM 41855
GCGAGGGGCCGCCTTTTTCTCGGAGGAGCGAAGCGGAGGAGAGAAAAAGGCGGCCCCTCGCGAGCCGGCGACGAAGTCGCCCAACAGTCAGTGGATGATGGCCCCGTGAGTTCCAAGCCCGATTTGCGCGCCGCGACCGTCCGCAGGCTGGAGAAGTCCGCCGGCGCACTGGCCGGAGCGGCCCTGGCCAGGATGGACGAGGCACTCCCCTGGTACCGGAACATGCCCGCCGACAACCGGTCCTGGATCGGCCTGGTCGCCCAGGCCGGCATCTCCGCGTTCACCGAGTGGTTCCGGCATCCCGAGACCCCGCAGAAGGTCAGCGCCGACGTGTTCGGCACCGCGCCGCGCGAGCTGACCCGCACCATCACGCTGCCGCACACGGTGGAGCTGATCCGCACCACGATCGAGGTGGTCGAGTCCGAGATCGCCACCCTGGCCGCGCCCGGCTACGAGCAGGAACTGCGCGAATCACTGCTGCTGTACTCCCGCGAGATCGCCTTCGCCACCGCGCAGGTGTACGCGCACGCCGCCGAGACCCGCGGCGCGTGGGACGCGCGGCTGGAGGCGCTGGTCGTGCACTCGCTGCTGCGCGGCGAGGCGGACGAGGGCATCCTCTCCCGTGCCTCGGCGCTGGGCTGGGGTTCGCCGGACTCGGTCATGGTGGTGGTGGGCAACGCGCCGGACGCGGACACGCAGGCGGTCGTGGACGGCATCCACCGGGCGGGCCGGCACGCCCGACTGAACGTGCTCACCGGCGTCCAGGGCGAGCGACTCGTGGTGATCCTGGGCGGTACCGACGACCCGATCCGGGCCACCCGCTCGCTGATCGGCCAGTTCGGCCCGGGCCCGGTGGTGGTCGGCCCCGAGGTGCCGGACCTGCTGGCCGCGGTGCGCTCGGCGCAGGCGGCGATGTCGGGACACCGGGCGTGCGTCGCGTGGCCGGATGCTCCGCGCCCGGTGTCCGCCGACGATCTCCTGCCCGAGCGCGCACTCGCGGGTGACGAGGAGGCCCGGGAGCAGTTGGTGGAGGAGATCTACATACCTCTGCACGCTGCGGGCTCCGCGCTGCTGGAGACACTCTCCGTGTACCTGGAGCAGGCGGCGAGCCTGGAGGGGGCCGCCCGGATGCTCTTCGTTCACCCGAATACCGTGCGCTACCGGCTGCGACGCGTCGTCGACGTGACCGGACTCGTACCGACGGAGACCCGTTCCGCCTTCACCCTCCAGGTCTCGCTGATCCTCGGCCGGCTCGCCGCAATCGAGATCTAGTCGAGACACTCTTGTAGGAAACCCACAAAGTCACCATCGGATCTTCGTCCCTGCCGATAAGGGGCTCACACCCCTGGCAGGAGAGAGGCTTGACCTCGTGCTCGTACTCGTCGCTCCCGGACAGGGTGCCCAGACGCCCGGATTCCTCGCTCCCTGGCTCGACCTCGACGGCGTGGCCGACCGGCTGCGCTGGTGGTCCGCCGTCACGGGCCTCGATCTGATCCATTACGGCACCAAGGCCGACGCGGACGAGATCCGGGACACGGCGGTGGCCCAGCCGCTGCTCGTCGCCTCGGGTCTGGTGGCCGCCCTGGCCCTGTTCCCGCACCCCTCCGACGCCTACCGCGTGGTCGGCGCCGCCGCCGGCCACAGCGTCGGCGAGTTGACCGCGGCCGCCGGCACCGGCGTGATCACCGCCGAGTCGGCGATGACCATCGTGCGCGAGCGCGGCAAGGCGATGGCCGCCGCGGCGGCCGTCACGCAGACCGGCATGAGCGCGGTGCTCGGCGGCGACCCGGAGACGGTGCTCGCCAAGATCGCCGAACACGGGCTGACCCCGGCGAACATGAACGGCGCGGGCCAGATCGTCGCCGCCGGCACCCTGGAACAGCTCGCCGCCTTCGCCGCCGACCCGCCGGAGAAGGCCCGCGTACGTCCGCTGGCGGTGGCCGGCGCCTTCCACACCGAGCACATGGCGTCCGCGGTGGACCGGCTCGCCGAGCTGGTGCCGGGCGTGACCGTGCGCGACCCGCGCACCCCGTTCATCTCCAACTCCGACGGCGCGGTGCTGCACGACGGCCGCGACGTGGTCAAGCGACTGGTCACCCAGGTCTCCAACCCGGTGCGCTGGGACCTGTGCATGGAGACCATGAAGGACCTGGGGGTCACCGGTCTGATCGAGGTTGCCCCGGCCGGCACCCTGACCGGTCTGGCCAAGCGTGCCCTGCCCGGCGTGGAGACGGTCGCCCTCAAGACCCCGGACGACCTGGAGGCGGCCCGCGAGCTGGTCGAGCGGCACGGCAGCCCCAGCACGATCGACGCCTCGCCCACGTGGCGCCTGGTGGTCGCGCCGTTCAAGGGCGTCATCGAGCTCACCGACATCAAGTCGGGCGACGCTCTCTCGCCCGGTGCCAAGGTCGCCACGGTGCGCTCGCACCGCGACGAGCAGAGCATCACCGTTCCGCACGGCGGCACCGTGGTCGAGTGGCTCGTCGAGGACGGCGACCCGGTCGCGCCCGGCATGCCGCTGTTGCGCATCCACCCGCGGAGTTCGCTGTGACGCCCGCCGCGGCGCCCGCTCCGCACCCGGCCGCGAACCCACCCGGCCTCCAACCCGTACGGGAGGACCACGCGTGACCGCTTCCATCACCCCCCGCGCCGGAGCCGCACACGCGCGCATCCTCGGCGTCGGCGGTTACCGCCCGGCTCGGATCGTGCCCAACTCCGAGCTGGTGGACCGGATCGACTCGTCCGACGAGTGGATCCAGACCCGTTCCGGGATCAAGACCCGGCGCTGGGCCTCCCCCGAGGAGACCGTCGCGGAGATGTCCATCGCCGCGGCGGGCAAGGCCCTCGCGCACGCCGGTCTGGACGCCTCGCAGGTGGGCTGCGTGATCGTCTCGACGGTCACCCACCTCAAGCAGACCCCGGCGATCGCGACCGAGATCGCGCACCGCCTGGGAGCGGGCGGCGGGCGAGCGGCGGCGTTCGACGTCTCCGCGGCCTGCGCCGGCTTCTGCTACGGCGTCTCGCTGGCCAGTGACATGGTCCGCGGCGGCAGCGCCGAGTACGTTCTGGTGATCGGGGTCGAGCGACTGAGCGACCTGACCAACCTGGCGGACCGCGGCACCGCGTTCATCTTCGGCGACGGCGCGGGCGCCGTGGTGATCGGTCCCTCGAGCACGCCGGGCATCGGCCCGGTCGTGTGGGGTTCCGACGGCTCGCAGTCCGAGGCGATCACCCAGACCATCGACTGGAACGACCTGCGCGATCGGCCCGAGCAGGACTTCCCCACGCTCAAGATGGAGGGCCAGAAGGTCTTCCGATGGGCCGTGTGGGAGATGGCCAAGGTCTGCGAGCAGGCGTTGGACGCCGCCGGCATCAAGGCCGCGGACCTGGACGCGTTCATCCCGCACCAGGCCAACATGCGGATCACCGACGCGATGATCAAGGCGCTGAAGCTGCCCGCCGAGGTGCCGGTCGCCCGCGATATCGCCGAGAACGGAAACACCTCCGCCGCGTCCATCCCACTCGCCATGGAGCGCATGCTCGAAAGCGGCGAAGCGGTCAGCGGCGGAACCGCTCTGATCATGGGATTCGGGGCCGGCCTCGTCTACGCGGGCCAGGTCATTACGCTTCCGTAGTCCCCGTCGGTCGTCGCCGGCGGACGAGCAACACAAGCAGCACCCTTCACCGCAGAAGATTTCGAATCAAGGAGCAACATGGCTGCCAGCCAGGAAGAGGTCCTCACGGGCCTCGCCGACATCGTGAACGAGATCGCCGGCGTCCCGCAGGACGAGGTCGAGTTGGACAAGTCCTTCATCGACGACCTGGACGTGGACTCGCTGTCGATGGTCGAGGTCGTCGTGGCGGCCGAGGAGAAGTTCGAGGTCAAGATCCCGGACGACGACGTCAAGGGTCTCAAGACCGTTCGCGACGCGGTGGACTACATCGTCAAGGCCGCCGCCTAGCTCGGATGTAGCGCCGGCCGTTTTCCGGGCCGGACCCGCACCCGCGAGTCCGGCCCGGTCCGTCGCAGCCACACCGGGCCCCGGCCCGCTCAGCCGCCGGATCGCCCGAAACAACAGCGTGAGAGTGAGAAGACAGTGAAGTCGACCGAGCGCAACGACGCCGCGCGAACCGTGGTCGTCACCGGTCTGGGCGCGACCACGCCGGTCGGTGGCGATGTCGCGACCACATGGTCCGCGCTGCTCGCGGGTACCTCCGGCGCGCGGGCTCTGACCGAGGAATGGGCCGCACAACTGCCGGTGACCTTCGCCGCGCGGATCGCCGTCGAGCCGCTCGAGGTCATGCCCAAGGTCGAGGCGCGTCGCCTGGACCGATCCGGCCAGTTCGCGATGATCGCCGCGCGCGAGGCATGGCTGGACGCCGGCTACGCGGCGAAGAACACCGCGCACGAGGACGCTCCGGACGCGCTCGTGGTGGACCCGGTCCGCCTCGGCGTGGTCATCGCATCCGGCATCGGCGGCGTCACCACCCTGCTCGACGCGTGGGACACCTTCCGCGAGAAGGGCCCCCGCCGGGTCGGCCCGCTCACCGTCCCGATGCTCATGCCCAACAGCCCGGCCGCCAACGTCGGCATCGAACTGGGCGCGCGAGCCGGTGTGCACACCCCCGTCAGCGCGTGCGCCTCCGGCGCCGAGGCGGTCGCGTACGGCCTGGAGATGATCCGCTCCGGCCGCGCCGACGTGGTGGTCTGCGGCGGTACCGAGGCGGCGATCCACCCGCTGCCGATGGCCGCCTTCGCGAACATGATGGCGATGTCCAAGCGCAACGACGAGCCGCAGCGCGCGTCGCGCCCGTACGACAAGGGCCGCGACGGCTTTGTGATGGGCGAGGGCGCGGGCGTCCTGGTCCTGGAGAGCGCCGAATACGCGGCCGCCCGCGGAGCCCGTGTGTACGCCGAGGTCGCGGGCGCCGGACTCAGCTCCGACGGCCACCACATCGCCCAGCCCGAACCGACCGGCCGCGACATCGCCCGGGCGATGGCCCTGGCCCTGGAGGACGGCGCGATCGAGCCGCAGGAGGTCGTGCACGTGAACGCGCACGGCACCTCGACTCCGGCGGGCGACGTCACCGAACTCAAGGCGATCCGCGCCACACTGGGCGACGCGGCGGCGGACAAGATCACCGTCACCAGCACCAAGTCGATGACCGGCCACCTGCTCGGAGGCACCGGCGCGGTCGAGTCGGTCGCCACGGTGCTCGCCCTGTACCACCGCACGGCACCGCCCACGATCAACGTGGACGACCTCGACGACGAGGTCGACCTGGACATCATCCGAGACGAGCCGCGCGCGCTGCCCGACGGCAGCGTCGTCGCCCTCAACAACTCGTTCGGCTTCGGCGGCCACAACGTCGTCGTCGCCTTCCGCCGGTTCGGGTGACACCCGACCTCCTTGCGCCGGCTCGCGACGCGTGCCGCCGGGCCGCACCATGCCCGGCGCGCGTGCCGCGGTCGGCAGGACGGACCAGACAGCCGTGACCGTGATGGACAACCGACCCGGCGCCGAGGCCGCACCCGCGCCCGCCGCCAGGCCCACCCGTCCGCACCGCGACGACGACCCGCGCAACCCGAGGCTGCGGCTGAAGAAGCTGGTGGACCCGGGTTCGTACGAGGAGATCTCGGCCTACGAGTCCACTTCGGGCACGCTCGCCTGTGTCGGCACGATCAACGGCGCCCGGGTGGTCGCCTACGCGTCGGACCCCACCGTCCAGGGCGGCGCGATGGGCGAAGAGGGCTGCGCCATCGTGGTCCGGGCGTACGAGCGCGCGATGGCCGAACGGGCTCCGATCATCGCGCTGTTCCACTCCGGCGGCGCGCGCCTGCAGGAGGGCGTGGCCAGTCTGCACGCGGTGGGCCGGATCTTCCACGCGATGACCATGGCCTCGGGTCGCATCCCGCAGATCTCGGTCGTGCTCGGCGCGGCCGCCGGCGGCGCGGCCTACGGGCCCGCGCTGACCGACATCGTGATCCTGGCGCCCGAGGGCCGGATCTTCGTCACCGGCCCGGACGTGGTCCGCTCGGTCACCGGCGAGGACGTCGACGCGCTGCGCCTGGGCGGCCCCGAGCCGCACGGCCGGCGCAGCGGGGTCGTGCACGTGGTCGCCGAGTCCGAACAGGACGCGATCGACCGGGCCCGCGGCCTGGCCGACCTGCTGGCCAACCAGGGCGAGATCGACCCGGCCGCCGTCGGCCGCCGCGAACTGGCCGCCCTGCTGCCCGAGTCGGCCAAGCGTGCCTACGACGTGCACCCGGTGGTCGATGGTCTGCTGGACGAGCCCGGCCAGGAACTGCACCCCAAGTGGGCGCCGAACATCGTCACCACGCTCGGTCGGCTCGGCGGGCGCACCGTCGGCCTGGTCGCGAACAACCCGCTGCGGCTGGGCGGTTGCCTGGACTCGGCATCGGCGGAGAAGGCTTCCCGCTTCGTGCGCATGTGCGACGCGTTCGGCGTGCCGCTCGTGGTGGTCGTGGACGTGCCCGGCTACCTGCCCGGTGTGGGTCAGGAGTGGGACGGCGTGGTGCGCCGCGGCGCGAAGCTGCTGCACGCGTTCGGCGAGTGCGTCGTGCCGCGCGTGACGATGGTCACGCGCAAGGCGTACGGCGGCGCGTACATCGCGATGAACTCGCGCTCGCTGGGCGCGACTCGGGTGTTGGCCTGGCCGACCGCCGAGGTCGCGGTGATGGGCGCGGTGGCCGCCGTGCGCATCCTGCACCGCCGCCGGCTCGCCGAGGTTCCGGACGAGCTGAAGCCACAGGTCGAACTGGAGCTGGCGGCCGAGCACGAGAAGGTCGCGGGCGGTCTGGACCGGGCGATCGAAATCGGCGTCGTGGACGAGGTGATCGACCCGGACGAGAGCCGGATCGCGATCGCCGAGGCGATCGCCGCCGCCCCGCGGACCCGCGGCGCACACGGCAACATCCCGCTCTAGAACGCGCCGACACCAGTACTCCCGCGGGCCCGGCTAGGTCCGAAGGCGGAGACGCGAGGGGCCCTTCCGGATGATCCGGCAGGGCCCCTCGCGTCGGTATGTCTATACGTATGTCTTTTTCGCGGCCGCTCCGGCCGCCCCCGCAGATTTGCCGGCCACGCTCAGACCACCTGGTGCAGCCAGCGCACCGGCGTGCCCTCCCCCGCGTAGCGGAAGGGCTCCAACTCGTCGTCCCACGGCTTGCCGAGCAGCTTCTCCACCTCCGAACGCAGGTCGACCTCGCCGCGCGCCGCACGACCGAGCACCGCGCGCAGCCGATCCTCGGGGATCAGGATGTCGCCGTGCGCCCCCGTGACCGCGTGGAAGATGCCGAGGTCGGGGGTGTTGCTGTAGCGCTCCCCCTCGGCGTTCGCCGAGGGCTCCTCGGTGGCCTCGAAGCGCAGCAGGTGCCACCCGCGCAGCGCCGAGGCGAGGCGCGACGCAGTACCGGGCGCGCCCTGCCAGGACAGCTCGGCCCGCAACATGCCGGGCGCCACCGGCTGGCGGACCCAGTCAAGACTCACGCGCACGCCAAGAACGCCCGCTGCGGCCCACTCGACGTGCGGGCACAGCGCACGCGGCGCGGAGTGCACGTACAGAACTCCACGTGTCGTCACCGGGACCTCCAGGCTTCAAGGACGAGGTTCGCCTTCCCCAGCGGCCTCAACCCTTGTCTCGGGCTGCCTGTTCGGATCCCGGTCTTCCATTGTGCCCCACAGACCACGGATGTACCACAGGCACCAGTTGCTGTCCGTAATCACATGTGGGCAATTGTCCGATGCGAAGGAACAATTCGTTACTCACCGTCTCGGAATGGTGAGCCACTGCACTCAACGTGCCCGGCTGCCGACGACGCCACTCCCGGCAATGTCGGCCTTCACACGAAGGAGTGACGTACCGTCGATGGACATCGTCGTGTCGATGCTAGGGGTCGGAGGGGGCGGCGTGGGTGGGAAACGACGAGTAGGGGCGGCAACCGCAACGATGGTCGCAGCGTTGTTGACGCTGTCCTCCTGTAACGACTCGGACGGCGGAAAGAGTGCCGCGCCGGCCGCGGTCGGGGGCAGCCGGCCGGCCGAGCCGAGCGGGAGGCAAACCGCGAGGCCCGGCAACCCGAGCGCGGCCGAACAGCCCAACGCGAAGGCGCTCGTCCCGACTCCGGATGCGCCGGCGACCGCGACCACACCACCTCGGCCACGCTCGATGGCGGCCCTGGGCGACTCGATCACCCGCGGCTTCGACTCGTGCTCGCCGCTGCGGGACTGTCCGGAGAAGTCGTGGGCCACCGGCACCTCCGCCGATGTGAACAGTCATGCCAAGCGGCTGGGGCTGCCCGCGGACGCGGTGTTCAACAACGCCGAGACGGGCGCCCGGATGTCGGATCTGGCGGGCCAGGCCCGCGAGGCGGTCCGGGAGCGGGCCGACTACGTGACGATCCTGATGGGTGCCAACGACGCGTGCCGCCGCACCGAGGCGGAGATGACCTCGCCGGGCACGTTCGAGAGCCAGTTCCGCGACGCGCTACAGGTGTTGCGCGAGGGGCTGCCGCACGCGCGCGTGCTCGTGGTCAGCGTGCCGGACCTGCATCGGATGTGGGAGACGGGCCACGACGAGATGATGGCCCGCGCGGTGTGGTCGGTGGCGAACGTGTGCCAGTCGATCCTGGAGGATCCGCAGTCGGCCAAGCCCGCCGCGCTGGACCGCCGACAGCGCGTGCGCGATCGGGTGACCGCCTACAACGGGAAGCTGCGCGAGGTGTGCTCGACCTGGTCCAACTGCCGCTACGACGGCGGCGTGGTGAACACCCAGCGATTCGGCAAGAACGACGTCAGCCACTGGGACTGGTTCCACCCCAGCGTGGCCGGTCAGCGCACGCTCGCGGAGGTGACATCCCGCCAGGGATATAGCTGGGGATAGCCCATACGGGTGATTTGTCTCCCGGAACCCCCAGGGAGCCCGCTAAGCTCTCACTCAACTACGGAAAAGAGTCGCTCGACGACACACAGCGACGAAGCTCGATGACGAAAGCAGCCGATCCAGACATAACGCGGGAAACACACTGCGAGACGCCGACCTGAAATGGGTGGGGCGGGTGGGACTCGAACCCACGGCCAGAGGATTATGAGTCCCCTGCTCTAACCAGCTGAGCTACCGCCCCTCGCCGTCCGCTGCCGGACAACCTGAGGCAGCATAACCGGTCAGGCACGACCATCGCCCGGGGGGATCCTCACGAGCGTGGTCTCTTCCTGCCCGAAAGTGTTCGCATCCGGCCGCCGGGTCTCACCGGTGGCCGGCGCGCGCCATGCCCGCGGTCGGGGGCGATCGTCGCGGTTCGCGCGCTTGCTCGTCCCATCGTGCCGACCCTCTCCACCGCAGGCGCCGGCGTCCGGCCGGCGGGGCGCCGAGCGCGGTGCCGATCCCCGTGTCGTAGTGCCGCACCGCCGCGATCGCGCCGGCCGCGGCCGGTCGTTTACGACGCGGTGCGCGCGGTCACTCGGGTGATCCCGGTCATCCGTCATTCGTGCGAGGAGAACAACATGCGCGCCGTCGCCGTGAACGAGTTCGGAGGCGACCCCAAGGTCGTCGACGTGGCGAAACCGACACCCGGCAGGGATGAACTGCTGGTCGAGGTCGCCGCGGCGGCCGTCAACCCGTTCGACTGGAAGGTCGCGGACGGCATGCTCGCCGGGTCGATGGAACATACGTTCCCGCTCGTACTCGGGATGGACTTCGCCGGCACCGTGGTCGACCGCGGTGCGGATGCGACCCGATTCTCGGTCGGCGACCGGGTGTTCGGCTCGGTGCTGCGCGCGCCGGTGGGCGCGGTGGGCGCGTACGCCGAATTCCTGACCGTGCCTGCGGCCGGCCTGGTGGCCTCGGCCGCCGACCTGGACCCGGCCCAGGCCGCGGCGTTGCCCACCGCCGCCGGCACCGCGCTCGGTCTGCTGGAGGCCGGCGGCATCCGGGCCGGTCAGACCATCCTTGTGATCGGCGCGGCCGGGGGCGTGGGCACCTTCTTGACCCAGCTCGCGGCGGCCCGCGACGTCCGGGTGCTCGCGGTCACCCGGGGCGTCGGCGCCGCCGGGATGGCTGCGCTCGGCGCGGCCCAGACCTACGACGCGACCGGCGGCATCGTCGCGGACAAGGTGCGCTCGGACCATCCCGACGGCGTGGACGCGCTGGTCGACCTGGTCTCCGACGCGGCCGACTTCGCCGCGTACGCCCGGCTGATCCGCGACGGCGGAGTGGCGCTGTCCACCCAGTTCGTGGCCGACCCGCAGGAACTCGCCGCTCGTGGAGTCGAGGCGATCAACCACAATCAGCGCTCCACGGCACAGCTGTACGAGCAGCTGGCCGACGAGCTGCGCGCGCACCGGATCGCCGTGCCGATCGAGGCGCGCCTGCCGCTGACCGACGCTGCCGGCGCCATCGCCCGCAGCCGGCTGGGCGGCGCCCGCGGCAAGACGGTGATCCTGCCGTAGCCGCTCGCCCGAAGGCGCCGGCCGAACCGCCGGTCAGGCCAGCAGCGGCGCCAACCGCGAGCACAGCGTCGTCACATGGGTGCGCACCATCTCCTCGCCCATGCCGCTGAGCGAGGCGAAGAACCACACCGTCTCGATCGGCGTATCGGCCACGTACGCCCGAATCTCCCGCGCCGCCTCCTCGGGCGTCGCGTGCAGGAAGTGGCCGGGCGCGGCGGACAGTCCCCGCGCCCGCCACCGGTCCGGGTCGATCGGGCGCGGCGGCGCGGCGCCGGTCCCCTCGACCGCGTACCGGTGATAGCCGTCCCACTGGTGCGCCAGGTGCCGGGAGACCACCGGCCAGTCCCGTTCGGGGTCGTCGGTGATCCAACCGTTCAGCAGTCCGGCCATCCGGGCGTGCGCCGGGTCGTGGCCCGCCTCGCGCAGTCCGTCCAGGTAGGGCGCGGCCATCGCCGGGTTCGCGGTGAGCAGCGATTCGCCGAGCAGCCCGGCCCGGCGGGCGCCCTGCGGCCCCTGGTAGCCGAGCCAGATCCGCGGCCGGGGCTGGACCGGCGACGGCGTGATGGTCCCGCTCTCCCACAGCCGGCGGATCTCGCGGGCGCTGGCGTCGGTTGCCGCGAACCGGGTCCTGAGCAGTTCGGTCCGGTCGAAGAGGTCGTACTCGGGCTGCCGGTATCCGGTGCCGATGCCCAGTTCCAGCCGGCCGCCGCCGATCAGGTCCACGATCGCGGCCTCCTCGGCCAGGTGCGCCGGGTGGCGCAGCGGCGCGATGGTGACGCCGGTGCCGATCCGGGCCCGCCGGGTCCGGGCGGCGATCGCGGCGGCCAGGGTGAGCGGCTGGCTGAGGTATCCGTCCTCGAAGCCGTGGTGCTCGGTGGTCCAGATCGAGTGCACCCCGAGCCGGTCGGCCTCCTCGCACAGCTCCAGGGTGAAGGCGTACAGGCGGGACCAGTCCTGGCGCCACTCGACCGGGTTGCGCAGGTCCAGGTAGATGCCGACATTGACCATGCGACGCTCCCCACGGGTGGGTGCCCGGATGGGCCGACCCGGGGCGTCGCCTCGGCAGGCCATCTGACACGGTGATATCTGACTGACCGTCAGCTTACGGAGGCAGCATGTCCGACCCGATCACCGCCCGGCTCGATCGCCTGGAGGCGCACGAGCAGATCCGCCAACTCGCCGCCCGCTACGCGCTCGCGCTGGACAGTCGGGACGTGCCGGCACTGGCCGCGCTGTTCGTGGACGACGTGCGCACGGGTGACGGCGGCGTCGGCCGGGACGCGCTGGCCCGGTGGTTCGATCCGGTGCTGCGCCCGTACGGGATCACGTTCCACCTGATCGGGAACCACGTGATCGATCAGGTGGACGAGGATCACGCCACCGGGGTGGTCTACTGCCGCCCCGAACACGAGGTGGGCGACCTGTGGGTGGTGATGCCGATGCAGTACCTGGACCGCTACGAACGACGGGACGGGCGGTGGTACTTCCGCAGCCGCAAGCCTCGGGTGTTCTACGCGGCGGACGTCCTGGAGCACCCGCTGTCCGTGCCCGACCGGTTCCACTTCCCGAACAATCCGATGATCACGGACGCCCAACTGCCGCAGGCGTGGGCGTCGTGGCGCGAGTTCTGGGCCCGCACCGGGAGCGAGTGAGCCAACCCTCCGCAACGCGCGAGCGCCCGCCGGGTGTACCCGGCGGGCGCTCGTGGTGGCTCCCGCAATTGGACTCGAACCAATAACCTGCCGGTTAACAGCCGGCTGCTCTGCCAATTGAGCTATGCGGGATTGCGTCGGACCGTCTGGCGGTCGCTGCGTGGAATACATTAGCGCATTCCCGGGGGTGGCCCGCACCAGGGTTTTTCCGGTAGGACCTCACAGGTTGCCCACGCACCGCGCCCGGGTAGGCGCTGACGTGCACGGGCGGGACACACGACCGCGGAGGACATCATGATCAACAAGCTCACCTTCGTCACCGGCCTCGCGATCGGCTACGTCCTGGGGACGAAGGCCGGGCGCGAGCGGTACGAGCAGATCCGGAAGTTGTCCGGCACGGTGGCGGGCAGCCCGCCCGCCCGCAAGGCCGGGCACGCGGCGGCCGGAATCGGCCGCGAGGCCGGCGTCAAGGCCGGTCGGGCCATCGGCGACCACCTGCCCGAGCGGGTGGGTCGACACCTGCCGGACCGGTTCGCAAAGCACGGCACGAACGGCACGTCGGTGACGAACTCGCGCTACGGACAGGGCTTGTAGGGGCCCGCGGCGGCATCCGGACGGGCTGCGGCCAGAGTGCCGGCAACCCGGGTGCCGGCAACCCCGGCAGCCCGTGGAGGTCTCGCTTGCCCACGGTCGGCGGGGTGGGCCGGGCATCGGCCCACCCGTCGTCGTCGGCATGCGTCGCCCGGTCACCCCCTGCGGTGACGCCCACCCACTTCCGCGCCCTCGCGCGGCGGCGGTACCGCGCCCGGGTGCAGCCGATCGCGCACCTCGCGGTACTGCGCCCGGACCGCGTCGCCGAGCGCGAGTTCCTCCTCGGCCGGTTCCACGAAGGTGCCCACTGCCGGGGACCACGCCGGCAGCGCCCCGAACAGCGCCCACGCGGCCTGTCGGGCCGCGCCCTGGGCCACATGGCGTCCGGCGAGCGGCGCCGCGGGCACCGCGGTGGGCAGCCCGAGCAGGGCCGGCGCGATCGTGGACACCGCGGCCGAGCGCGCGCCGGGGCCGACCAGGATCACCCGGTGCACCGCCACGTCCCGGTCGCGCAGCACGTCCAGCGCGTCCGAGATACCGCACAACATCCCCTCCACCGAGGCCCGCGCGAGCGCCGCCGGGGTCATGCTCTCCGGGCGCAGTCCGGTGAGCGTGCCCGCCGCGTGCGGCAGGTCGGGGATCTGCTCGCCGTCGAGGTAGGGCAGCAGGACCAGTCCGCTCGCGCCCGGCGTGCACTCCAGCGCGACCCGGTCGAACTCGTCGGCGTCCAGCCCCAGCATCGACGCGGTGCCGCGCAGCACCCGGGCCGCGTTGAGGGTGCGCGTCAGCGGCAGGTGGCGTCCGGTGGCGTCGGCGTAGGAGGCGACCACGCCGGTGGGGTCGGCCACCGACACCGGGTGCGGCGCGAACGCGGTACCGGTGGTGCCGATCGCGACCACCACGTCGCCGTCGGACAAACCCGCGCCCAGCGCCAGCGCGGCCTCGGCGCCGGTACCGGCCGAGACCAGCACCCCCTCGGGGGTGCGTCCGGCGATGCCGCCCGGAGCCAGCACGGTAGGCGTGCGCGGTACCCGGCCGATGGCCAGGTGGAGCAGGTCCTCGCGCCACTCTCCCGTGGTGGCGTAGTAGCCGGTGGTGGAGGCGTCCGCGCGGTCGGTGACCGGATCGGGCGGACAGCCGAGCAGTTGCCAGGTGACCCAGTCGTGCGGCAGCAGCACGGAGGCGATCCGGGCCACCGCGTCCGGTTCGAAGCGGGCGAATCGGCGCAGTTGGGCGATCGCCGACGACGAGCCCGGCACCGAGCCGGTCGCCATGGTCCACGCGGCCGGCCCGCCGAGCGCGTCCACGAGGTCTGCGGCGGCTCCGGAGGCGCCGGGGTCGTCCCCGGGCAGCGGATGCCCCAGGATCACACCCTGGGCGTCCAGCGGGACCGCGCCGTGGTTCTGCGCGGCCACCGCGATCGCCGCCACTCCGTCGAGGAGGCCGCCCGCCGCGGCCTCGCCGAAGGCCCGCAGCCACGCACCGGGCGTGGTCGCGGCGCCCTCGGCGTACGCGGCGCGCCCCTGGCGCAGGGGCGTACCGGTCGCGGCGTCGCAGACGAGGATGCGCACCTGGCGCGCTGAGCAGTGCACCCCGGCGACGAGGGTGGGTGTCGGGCTTGTCGGCATGGGCGAATTCTGACAGCAGAAGGACACCGCTACGGTAGGGATCAGTCGAGATAGCCCCGCAGTTGCTCCGAGCAGGACCGCTCGCGCAGTCGGGACAGGGTGCGCGACTCGATCTGGCGTATGCGCTCGCGGGTCACCCCGAAGACCCGGCCGATCTCCTCCAGGGTGTGCGGTTCGCCGTCGGTGAGCCCGTAGCGCAGTTGCACCACCCGGCGCTCGCGGTCGCCCAGGGTGGACAGCAGGGCCTCCAGGTGTTCGCGCAACATCAGCGAGGCGGCGGCCTCGGCCGGGGAGGTCGCGTCGGTGTCCTCGACGATGTCGCCGAGCAGTACCTCGTCCTCGCCGACCGGGGTGTGCAGGGACACCGGCTCCTGGGCCAGCCGCAGGATCTCGGTGACCCGCTCGGCGGTCAGGTCGAGCACCTCGCCGACGTCCTCGGCGGTGGGCTCCTCGCCGCGTTCCTGGAGCAGGCGGCGCTGCACCCGGATGACCCGGTTGATCAGTTCGACCACGTGGACCGGGACCCGGATGGTGCGGGCCTGGTCGGCCAGCGCCCGGCTCATCGCCTGGCGGATCCACCAGGTGGCGTAGGTGGAGAACTTGTAGCCGCGGGTGTAGTCGAACTTCTCCACCGCCCGGATCAGGCCCAGATTGCCCTCCTGGACCAGGTCGAGCAGGCCCAGGCCGCGCCCGATGTAGCGCTTGGCGATCGAGACCACCAGGCGCAGGTTGGCCTCGATCAGGCGGCGCTTGGCCCGTTCGCCGTCGCGGACCAGGGTGGCCAGCGCGTCGCGGACGGCAGGGTCGGCGGGCGGGTCGCCGAGCAGGCGTTCCCCGGCGAACAGGCCGGCCTCGACCCGGCGCGCCAGGTCGACCTCGTCCGCGGCGCTCAGCAGCGGCACCCGGCCGATCTCGCGCAGGTACTGGCGCAGCAGGTCGGCGGACGAGCCGCCGGACTCCGCCGTGCGCGGGGCGTCCTCGGGTTCGCGGTCGGCGGCCGGTCGCTCGACGTCTTCGGCCGGGGCCGGTACGGGTGGCGCGAGTGGTGCCGCCGGCGCGAGTGACGCGGCCGGCGCCGGTGCTGCGGGTGGCGCGGTTCCTGGGGTGGCGTGCTCCGTGAGGACGGTGGCCGGGCCCGGTTCAGGCTCATCCGTCCGATCCGTGTGGGCGGGGTCGCCGCCGGGCGTTTTCCCCCCTCTGGTGTGCCGATGCACCTTCCCCAGTCTGCTGTACGAGGGGGCCTGTCGCCGAGAGTCCGGCGCGGAAATCTCGCCGGCCGGCGGTGGTTGGGGCACACCGACGTGGCCGGACGGGGCGGGCGGGGTCGGTTTCCCGCCGTCGGGTCAGCCGCCGGGGGCGTACAGCGCCTCGGCGCCTCGGTCGAGCAGGGCGCGCTTGTACGTCTCCAGGGTGGTCAACTCCTGCCAGACCAGCGCGTATTCGTCCGCGTCACGGACCGGGTCGATGCGCAGCAGGCGGGACTTGGCGTCCGCGATCCGGCGTTCGGCGGAGAACACCCGCAGCCGAACGAGGTTGCCGTCGGCGTAGGCCCGGTCCGGGTCGGCGGTGCGGTGCACGCTCTCCACGGCGAGTTCGGTGACCATGTGCCGGACGGTGTCGTCGGGGGCGGCCGTGCGCACCTCGGCGACCCAGTTCGGAGTCTGCGCGAGTTCGCAGCACACACCGCCGGCGACGGCGATCGCCGCGCGCACGGCCGCGTACGGCTGCGCGGTGAACTCGTCGACCTCGTAGTGGTCGAACGCCGGTGCCACCAGCGCGGGAGCCTGCAACGCGAGCTTGAGCACCTCGCGTTGCACGGCCTGGCACATGTCGCGCGGATCCGGCCGGAAGCCGGCCGGTCGCTGCGGGGCCTGCGGTTGCCGGCCCGGCTGCGCCGGGATTTGGCCCTGGTGGGTACCCCGCTCGCCGCGCGCGGCGCGCTCGCGCTGCCACCGGTTGACCTGGGCGACCCGGGCGACCACGAACCTCTCGTCCAGGAAGCCGAGCATCGAGTCGAGTCGGACCGCGTAGGTGTGCCGCAGGGCCTGGTCCTTGATGCCCGCGATGACCGGCGCGGCCGCGTCCAGGGCGGCCACCCGGCCCTCGGCGGTGGACAGGTCGTGGCCCTCGATCCGGGACTTGATGGCGAACTCGAAGAGCGGGACGCGCGCGTCGATCAGGCCGAGCACGGCCTCGTCGCCGTGTGCCAGGCGCAGGTCGCACGGGTCCAGGCCGCGCGGTTCGACCGCGACGAAGGTGCGGGTGACGAACTTCTGGTCCTCCTCGAACGCCCGCAGCGCGGCCTTTTGGCCGGCCGCGTCGCCGTCGAAGGTGAAGATCACCTCGCCGCGGAACTCGCCGGAGTCCATCAGCAGCCGGCGCAGCACCTTGATGTGCTCGTCGCCGAAGGAGGTGCCGCACGTGGCGATCGCGGTGCCCGCGCCGGCGAGGTGGCAGGCCATCACGTCGGTGTAACCCTCGACGATGACCGCCCGGCCGGACTTGGCGATCTCCTTCTTGGCCAGGTCCAGGCCGTAGAGCACCTGGGACTTCTTGTAGATCGGCGTCTCGGGGGTGTTCAGGTATTTGGGGCCGTTGTCGTCGTCGTAGAGCTTGCGCGCGCCGAAGCCGATCACGTCGCCGGTGATGTCGCGGATGGGCCAGATCAACCGGCCCCGGAAGCGGTCCATCGGGCCGTTGCGGCCCTCGCTGGCCAAGCCGCCCTCGAGCATCTCCTGCGGGGTGAAGCCCTTGCCGCGCAGGAAGCGGACCAGGTTCTCCCAGCCCTTGGGCGCGTAGCCGAGCGCGAACCGTTCGGCGGCGTCCTGTTCGAAGCCGCGGTCGGCGAGGAATTGCCGGGCGGTCTCCGCCTCGGGACTGCCGAGTTGATCGGCGAACCAGCGTGCGGCGATCTTGTGCGCCTCGACCAGGCGGGTGCGCCGGCCCTGCTGGCGGCCCGGCGTGTAGCCGCCCTCCTCGTAGCGCAGCTCGATGCCGTACTGCTGTGCCAGCCGCTCCACGGTCTCCGAGAACGTGGTGTGGTCCAGGCGCATGACGAAGTCGAGAACGTCGCCGCCTTCGCCGCAGCCGAAGCAGTACCAGAGGTTCTTCGCCGGGCTGACCTGGAAGGACGGGGACTTCTCGTCGTGGAAGGGGCACAACCCCTTGAAGTTTCCTCCGCCCGCGTTGCGCAGTTGCAGGTGTTGTTCGGCGATCTCCGCGATGCGTGCCGTCTCGCGGACCCGCCTGACGTCTTCCTCACGGATACGGCCGGCCACGATCGTCGAGTCTACGGGTTCGCGCGGTGCGCGTCGGCGGCGACCGGGCGGCTCATCGCGAGCTCAGCGCGGCGTGCAGGGTGATCGCGGCGCGGTCGGTGAGCGAGGCCACCTGGTCGACGACCACCCGCAGCCGGGCCGCGTCGTCGGCTGCTCCGTCCCAGTCCTCGCGCAGCGACGCGTCCAGGACCTCGGGGCCGCCGGCCACGAGCAGTTCGACCAGTTCGGTGATCACCTCGCGCTGGCGCTCGCGCAGCCGCTCGGCGCCCTCGCGGGCCATCACGTAGCGTGCGGTGACCGCCTTGAGCACGGCGCATTCGAGCCGGATGTCGCGCGGGACGATCAGGTCGGCGGCGTAGCGGGTGACCGGGTCGGTGCCGTACAGCTCGCGGGTGGCGTGTTCGGCGGCCAGGCAGAAGCGGCCGATCAGCCCGCTGGTGGCGTTCTTGAGCCGGGCCTGGGCCCGGCGCGAGCCGTCGTAGCCCACCGGCCAGAAGTCGAGCGCGAGCAGTCGGTCCAGTGCCTCGCCGAGTTCGTCGGCCGCGCAGTCGGGGCGGTATCGGCGCACGGTGAGGTCGAGCAGCTCGCGCCGTTCACCGAGGTCGCGCAGCCGGACCAGGTCGAGTCGGTGCGATTGCACCGCGTCCTCCAGATCGTGCACCGAGTAGGCGACGTCGTCGGACCAGTCCATCACCTGGGCCTCCAGACAGCGGCGGCTCGGGTCGGCGTCGGCGCGCACCCACTCGAACACGGCCAGGTCGTCCTCGTAGGCGCCATAGGAGTGAGTGTCCCGGCTGCGCGGCCACGGGTACTTGAGCACCGCGTCCAGCCCGGCGCGGGTCAGGTTCAGGCCCACGCTGCGGCCGTCGGGGCCGAACGTCTTGGGTTCGAGCCGGGTGAGCAGGCGCAGGCTCTGGGCGTTGCCCTCGAAGCCGCCGCAGCTCTTGGCCGCCTCGTCCAGGGCACGCTCGCCGTTGTGGCCGAACGGCGGGTGACCGAGGTCGTGGGCCAGGCACGCGGTCTCCACCAGGTCCGGATCGCAGCCCAGCGCCTGGCCCAGCTCACGACCGATCTGGGCGCATTCGAGCGAGTGGGTCAGCCGGGTTCGCGGGCTGTCCTGGCCTGCGGCGGCGGTCTCGCCGGGGACCACGACCTGGGTCTTGCCCGCGAGTCGGCGCAGTGCGGCCGAGTGCAGCACCCGGGCCCGGTCGCGCTCGAACGCGGTGCGCCCGGGCCGCTTGTTGGGTTCGGGGACCCAGCGGGCGAGGTCCTCGAAGCCGTAGTGGCCCCGCCCGGATCGATCTTTTGCCTCGGGCGCGGGGAGTCCTGACGTGCCTGCCGAATTGCTGTCCACTTGTCCACATTAAGGAATCGCCCCGACATTCGACGAAGTCCGGGCCGCGAACAACGGGGGAAGCCTTCACCGCGCGTCGGACAACTTGCCGCGCAGTTGGAGCACCGCCTTGGTGTGGATCTGGCAGGTGCGGCTCTCGGTCACCCCGAGCACCTGGCCGATCTGGGACAGGGTCAGGCCCTCGAAGTAGTAGAGCGTCACCACGGTCTTCTCCCGTTCGGGCAGCGCGTTGACCGCCCGGGCGAGCAGGTGCCGCATCTCTCGGCTCTCGGCCACCTCGACCGGGTCGTCCGCGGTGGTGTCCTCCAGCGTGTCCACCAGGCTGAGCCGGTCGCCGCCGTCCTGCCCGGTGTGCAGGAGTTCGTCCAGGGCCATCACGTTGATCAGCGAGAGCTGGCTGAAGATCGCGTGCAGGTCCTCCAGCGCGATGCCCATCTCGCGCGCGACCTCGACCTCCGAGGGCGTGCGATTGAGCTTGGCCTCCAGGCCCGCGTAGGCCAGTTCGACCGCGCGGGCCTTCTGCCGCACGGACCGGGGGATCCAGTCCAGCGCGCGCAGTTCGTCGATGATCGCGCCTCGGATGCGGCTGATCGCGTACGTCTCGAACTTGATCGCGCGGTCGAGGTCGAACTTCTCGATCGCGTCGATCAGACCGAACATCCCGTACGAGACGAAGTCGGCCTGGTCCACGTTGGCCGGAAGGCCGACGCCGACGCGCCCGGCGACGTACTTCACGAGCGGCGAGTAATTCAGGATGAGGCGTTCCCGCAGGGTGGGATCCCCCGAGCGCTTGAAGTCGCTCCAGAGGTTCTCCAGCGCGCGGTTGGAAGCGCCACCGTCCTCGACGGTGACGGCCGGTCCGTCCTGGGACGCGGCCGCGGTGGCGCTCTTACGCCCTGGGGTTTGCTTGGGCATACGTGGCCTTGTGTCGTTCCACGGAGACGTGCGTGCAGATCTGGGTCTTCGCGAGCGTAGCGTGACCTGACGACTCCCGAGCGCTACGAAAGTCTCGCCCGGGTCGGATCGGTCGGGTCGCGGCGGTGCGGCCGGGGCCGCGCGGATCGTCTCCGGCGGATCCGGGCGCGTTCGCGAAGGCGGCTTCGACGACGGCCGGGGACGCCGGGCGGGGCGGCCGGGGCGGCGGTTCGACCGGACGGCGGGCGGGGCGCCGGATTCGGCCTGCGAAATGCCGCCCACCGGCACTGATCCACCGATCCGGGGGGCATGCGAGGCGGTCGGCCCGGGGCGGCGTGCGCGCGTGCCCGACCGTGCTCGGCATCCGCGCCGTGGCGCGCCCGCGCGTGGCGGCCGCGCCGACCCGAACGGGTGTACCCGCCGCACCGGGTGCCGGCCCGGACGCCGACGCGGTCACGAGGTCGCGGGCCGCTACGGGCGTGTCGTCGAACGTCGGGCCGACACCACCCGGGCACGCGCGTTCGAGCGAACCGGGGGCGATCTCGTACCGGGCGCGCGGGCGCCGGCCAAGACGCCGTAACCGGTCGCGCTGCGCCGGTCGGGCGGGCGCGGCCGGCGGCGGGGCGATCCGGTCGCGGTCGCCGGTGTGCCCTTCTTCGGCCGCGGCCGCGCTCTCGTCGGTCACGGGGTATGGCACCTCCTCGATTGCGCCTCCCCTCACGGTGATGATCACTGCCGCCCCAGGTCAAGCACCGCCACGGCGACGCCACCCCTTCGAGGTGCGATCGACCAGTTGGCGGGCAGCCAGGACGTCGAGATGGCGGCGGGTGGTGGCGGGCCCGACGCCGGCCTCGCGGGCGATCCGCGCCGTGGACGACACGCCCCGGGTCGGCACCGTCTCCAGGATCCGGCGCGTCACCGGCGCCAGATCGTCGCCCGGCCGGACCGGACCGGACAACACCGGCGCGAGGTCGTCGCCGATCAGCCCCACCTGTTCGATCACCTCCGCCGCCCGGGTGACCAGCACCGAGCCCGGCTCGCGCAGCAGCACGTGCACGCCGGCCGAACTCGGCGAGCCGACCGGCCCCGGCACGCCCATCACCTGGCGGCCCAACCGCGCCGCCCGTCGCGCGCTGATCAGCGCACCGCTGCGCAGTGCCGCCTCGACCACCACGGTGCCGCGGGTCAGCGCCGCGATCACCCGATTGCGCTCGACGAAGCGGTATCGGGTGGGGTGTGCCCCCGGCGGCAGCTCGGTGACCAGGGTGCCCTCGTCGGCGATCCGGGCGAGCAGTCGCTCGTGCCCGCGCGGATAGTTCACGTCGATCCCGCACGCGAGCACCGCGACGGTGCGACCGGCCACCACGAGCGCGCCTCGGTGCGCGGCGGCGTCCACCCCGTAGGCGCCGCCCGAGACCACCGTCCAGCCCGCCTCGGCCAGGTCGGCGGCCAGCGTCGCGGCCACGTGCGTGCCGTAGTCGGTGCACGCCCGCGCGCCCACCACCGCCACCGAACGCAGCGCGGCGAGCCGCAGCGGGGCCGCACCGCGCGCCCACAGGCCCAGCGGCCGGGCGTCCCCGAGGTCGTCGAGCTGGGTGGGCCAGCCCGGGTCGCCGGGAACCACGAAGGCACCGCCGAGCCCGGCGATCCGGGCCAGGTCCCGCTCCGGGTCGTGCCCGCCCAGGCGGACCCGGTAGCCGGCCGGGTCCCGCCGGGACAGCTCGACCGGCAACGCGGCGCCCGCCCGCAGGTCGGCCAGCAGCGCGGCGGCCCCGTGGGCGCGCACCGCGCGGCCGAACACCGCGTCGCCCGGCTCCACCAGGCGGGTCAGCGCCGCCCGGGCCACCCGCTCCGCCGCCGCGTCCCGGGCGAGCGGGTCCCACTCGCCCCAGGGCAGCGGATCCGGCCCCGTCACGGCGCGGGCTCGTCGTCGCCGGCCGAGTCGCCCCGGACGATGCCGGTCCGCAGCTCCAGGGCCGCGTCCACGTCGGCCCGGCCGGGCCGCTCGTGCCCGCGCAGGTCGGCGACGGTCCAGGCGACCCGCAACACCCGATCCAGGCCCCGGGCGGTGAGCAGGCCGCGCTCCAGGTCCCGGGCGGCCCGATCCAGCGCGTCCGGGTCGACGCGCCAGCGGGTGCGCAGCTCGCGCCCGGGCACCTCGGCGTTGACCGCCCACCCGGTCCCGGCCAACCGCCGTGCGGCTCGCTCCCGGGCCGCGAGCACCCGCGCGGCCACCACGGCCGACCGCTCCCCCGACCCCTCGGGTGCGAACAGTTCGGCCCGCGAGACCGCGTCCACGGTGACCCGCACGTCAATCCGGTCCATCAACGGCCCGGACAGTCGGGAGAGGTACTTGTGCCGCATCAGCACCGAGCACGTGCAGTCCAGGCCGCGCCCGGAGAACCGCCCGCACGGACACGGGTTGGCCGCCATCACCAGCAGGAATCGCGCCGGGAAGCACAACATCCCACCGCTGCGCGCGACGGTGACCGTACCCGACTCCAGCGGCTGCCGCAGCGCGTCCAGGACTCGCCCGGAGAACTCCGGGCTCTCGTCCAGGAACAACACGCCCCGATGGGCCAGGGAGACCGCGCCCGGGCGGGGCAGGCCGTTGCCGCCGCCCACGATCGCGGGCATCGTGGCGCTGTGGTGCGGCGCGCAGAACGGCGGCGTGGTCACCAGCGGCAGGTCCGGGCGCAGCGTGCCGGCGATCGAGTGCACGGCGCTGACCTCCAGCGAGGCCGGGCCGTCGAGCGCGGGCAGGATCCCGGGCAGCCGCTCGGCCAGCATCGTCTTGCCCGCCCCCGGGCTGCCGAGCAGGAACAGGTGATGTCCACCCGCCGCGCACACCTCCAGCGCCCGTCGGGCCCGGTCCTGTCCGGCGACGTCGGCCAGGTCGGCCGGCTCCGCACCGGCCGGCGCGGGGCCGGCGGCCAGGGTGCCGACCACGGCCAGGGGGTCCGGCCCCAGGCCGATGTCGGCCACCGCGCTTTCGGGCACGGGCACCGGTTCGCCGCGCAGCAGCGCGAGCAGGTGGCGCAGCGAGGTCACCCCGCACACGGTGATCCCGGGCACCAGTTCGGCCTCGCCGGCCACCACGGCGGGCACCACGACCCGCGCGCAGCCCGCCGCGGCGGCGGCCATCACCGCCGGCAGCACCCCGCGTACCGGCCGCAGGCGCCCGTCCAGGCCCAGTTCGCCGACCATCACCAGGTCCTCGATCACGCGGGGGTCGAGCACACCCGCCGCGGCCAGCACGGCGGCCGCGATCGGCAGGTCGAATCCCGATCCGGTCTTGGGCACGGTCGCGGGCGACAGACCCACCGTGAGCCGCCGCTGCGGCCACTCCTCGCCGCTGTTGACCAGCGCGGCGCGAACTCGCTCCTTGGACTCCACCAGGGTTTTGTCCGGAAGTCCCACCAGGGTGAACGTGGTCACGCCGGGCTCCAGGTCGGCCTGGACCTCGACCACCACGCCGTCCACGCCCAGCAGGGTGACCGAGCGGGTGCGTGCGAAGCCCACGGTCAGCCCACCCCCCGGATGTGCTCGACCCGGGCCGCCCCGCGCACGGCCACGATCACGGCGACCAGATCGATCCGCACCTCGCGCCCCGGCGGGCCGCCGAGCGGGTGGGCCGGCAGCCAGCGCTCCGCGAGCACCCGCAGCCGCTGCGCCTTGACCGCGCCGACCGCCTCCAACGGATGCTGGAAGCCCCCCGCCCGCCGGGTCTTGACCTCGCACACCACGAGCGTGGGCCCGTCCCGGGCGACGATGTCGATCTCACCGTCGCGGCAGCGCCAGTTCCGATCCAGAACGGCCATCCCGGCCTCGACCAGATACCGGGCCGCGACCCGTTCGCCATACCGCCCCACGGCGGCGTTCCGCGACTGCCGGGCCGGGTCGGCCCCGCCCCGCGGCACACCCCGGGGGCCGCTGCCCCGGCCTTCGCCGCCACCCGCGCCGATTCGCACGACGACCACCTCCGGCACCGACACTGCCGGTACCGGAGGTGGTCGAGGGCGCGTGTGCGACCGGCTGTGGACAAACCCGGTCGTTGTGGATGCCGCCCTTGCGGGTCCGAAACCGGGTTCGGCGGCTCAGCCGCTCAGCCGCCGAACCCCTCGTTGCCCGAGGGCATCTCGAACTCGCTCTTGGTCAATTCCTCGACGTTGACGTCCTTGAAGGTGAGGACTCGGACATTCTTCACGAATCGCGCGGGTCGATACATGTCCCACACCCACGCGTCCGCCATGGACAACTCGAAGAAGACCTCCCCGTCGGCCGACCTCACGTGCAGCTCGTACTGGTTGGTGAGGTAGAAGCGCCTTTCCGTCTCGATGACGTACTTGAAGAGACCCACGACGTCGCGGTACTCGCGGTAGAGCTGCAGCTCCATCTCGGTCTCGTACTTTTCGAGATCTTCCGCACTCATGCGCGCCCCTCGCTCCTGCGCTTCGCTGTCGTCCCCCATTGTGTACCGGCGACCCCCGCGGTCACCGGCGCACCGTGGCACCGACGCCCGAAAGCCCGCGGGCGGCCCGGATCGCCGGGGCGGATCCCGGGTCGCGGCCGTCCCTCAACCGTTCCACCACTCAGCTGTTCCACCACTCGAACGGCTCGTCGATCAGCTCGCCGGCCAGGAACGCGTCGAGCAGCTCGGGCAGCCGGCCGGGATAGAACCGCGCCGGGGCGGCCGCGATCTCGGCCGGCGACCACCACACCGCCTCCTGGTACTCGGCCAGCTCCTCGGCCGTCCACTGCGACCGGTCCTCGCCGACCTTCGGCGCCCGCTCGGTGATCCGGACCAGGACCACGAACTCGTGTTGCACCCGCCGATGCCCCGGACGCACCCAGGTCACACTCCGCCGCCAGGTGGGCGGGCCCACATCGGCGGGGGCGATCCGCAGGCCGGTCTCCTCCAGGATCTCCCGGACCGCCGCGTCCACGTAGGTCTCGCCGGGGTCGATGCCGCCGCCCGGCAGGTCGTACCACTGCGACGGTTCGGATTCGGGGACCCGGGTGCGAAACAGCAGCACCCGGTCGTCCGGGTCGAGCAGGACCACGCGCACGGCGCGGCGTTCCAGGTCGGGAGCAAGGTCCGCGGGGTAGTCCGGAACCGGCTCCGGCACGTCTCCGGGCCATGACACGGGTTGACTCGTCATCCACGGATTGTGCCCCGAACACGAACGGCCGGGGCGCCCGGGAGAAGGATTCCCGAGCACCCCGGCCGTGCCGAAGGGCCTGCGGTCAGGCCGGGGGCGCTCCCGAGGGGTCGCGCGTGGCCACGCGCGCCTCGGGTGCGCCGTCCGCCCCGGTCCGGCGCCGGCGCCGCCACAGCACCAGCGGCACGGCACCGATCAGCCCGGCCGCCATCGGCGTGCCGCCGATCACGTCCAGCCCCAGGCCCGGCTGATCGAACGTGCCCGGCACGCCGAGCCGGTGGATCCGGTTCAGCGGCCACACCACGGTGAACGCGCGCCCGATCACCTGGTCCTTGTCGACCGTCCCGTTGAACGGCTGGTCCATGTGGTAGCGCGAGTCGGAGGAGTTCTCCCGGTTGTCGCCCATCAGCCAGATCCGGCCCTTGGGCACGGTCACGTCGAACACCTTCGTCGACGGGGCCACACCCTTCTTGAGGTACGAACTCTCGTCCAACGGCTTGCCGTTGACCATCAGGCGACCTTGCGCGTCACAACACTGCACGCGGTCGCCGCCCACCCCGATCACCCGCTTGATCAGGT
Source organism: Embleya scabrispora DSM 41855 (assembly GCF_000372745.1). Taxonomy (GTDB): domain Bacteria; phylum Actinomycetota; class Actinomycetes; order Streptomycetales; family Streptomycetaceae; genus Embleya; species Embleya scabrispora. The sequence continues at coordinate 25,629 of NZ_KB889676.1, forward strand.
CCTTCTCGTCCGCGGACGGCATCAGGCCGACCCAGGACATGCCCTTTTGCAACCCGCGCACCACCGCGTTGTCGGACTGCTTCGGAGCCTCCTGGAGCCAGTTGCCCGGGTCGTGGAAGACCACGACCTGCCCGCGCTCGGGCTCCGCGCCGAACCACGGCGAGAACTTGTTCACCAGCACCCGGTCGCCGACCTTGATGGTGTTCTCCATCGACTCCGAGGGAATCGAGAACGCCTGGACCAGGAAGGTCTTGATGAGCAGCGCCAAGACGATGGCGATCAGCAGGAGCAGCGGCAGTTCCTTCCAGAACGACCCCTTCTTCTTGCGCCGTTCGCCCGAGTCGGAGGCACCCTCGTCGTCGCCGGAGTCCCGCGAGTCGTCCGATCCACCGGAGCCGGCCGGCCCGCCGGGCTCGTCCGCGTCGGGCGGCGAACCGCCGCCCGGGCCGCCGGGCGTGGGGGTCGGACCCGCCGGCGGAAAGATCGGCGCCGCATCCGGGGCGACACCACCTGGTCGTTTCACCAGATCAGGCGACTGCGCGGGTCCGTCCCCGCTCGGTGGTTGGGTCGGTGGCGCTCCGGGATCATGCGGCGCGTCGGTCGGGTACCGCTCCTGCGGCTCCCGCCCACGATCGTCGTCTCCACCAGCGGATCGCGCTCCGATCACGACTTCCCCCACGGCGCCTCCTCGTACCCGTGCAGGCCGGACGGCACCCGGTCGGGGCTGTCCACCGGCTGCCCACAGCTCTGTCTTGATGATTTCCGACCCGTGCCGCGCACGTTGCCGGGTCGATGTCGGCCCCAGGGGTCCGGCATGCGCCGGCGCGAGCGTACACGTCGGCGTAGCAGGACCAGCGGAACCGCACCCACCATTCCCATAACGACCGGGGTGGGCGGGGGAATCGCAACCGACAGGGCTTTGTTCCCGAACGTTTGTGGAACGGGCAGGCGATGCACCCGGCCGAACGGCCAGGCCACCACGAAGGCCCGGCCGACCACATCACCCTCCGGGATCGTGCCCTGATAGGGCCGATCCATATGTGCCCGCGAGTCGGCCGAGTCACCGCGATGGTCGCCCATCACCCACAACCGCCCCTTGGGCACCGTCACACTGAATCTCTTCTCCGAGGGCGCGTTGCCCCGGTACAGGTACGGCTCGTCCAGCGGGACACCGTTGACGGTGATCCGGCCGGAGGGGTCGCAGCAGGCCACCGTGTCGCCGCCGACGCCGATCACCCGCTTGATCAGGTCCTGTTCGTCGTCCGAGGGCAACATGCCGACGAACACCAGGCCCTGCTTGATCTGTTTGAGCCCGGGCGGCGGGTCGTCCGACTTCTTCTTGCCCAACCACCCGCCCGGGTCCCGGAAGACCACCACCTCGCCGCGTTCGGGGGTCCACCCGAACCAGGGCGAGAACTTGTCCACCAGCACCCGGTCGCCGATGTTGATGGTGTGCTCCATCGAACCGGACGGAATGTAGAACGCCTGCACGAGGAAGGTCTTGATGAGCAGCGCGAGCGCGAGCGCGATCACCGCCAGCATCGGCAACTCGCGCCACAGCGGCACCACCTTGTCCTTGCGCCGCGAACGCCGGCCGCGCCGCCGCCGGGTGGGGGTGCCCACCTCGACCGAGGGTGCCGCGATCGGCGGTTCGGCATCGCCGAGCACCACCGCGGCGGCCGTTCCCGCGGGCGCGGCGCCGGGCACGTCCGCGCGCCTGGCCGGCCTCGACGTGCCGGCGTCGGCGGCGCGGGCGCCCTTGGGCTTGCCGCGCTTACCCACGACGGTCGAAGTCCGACCGCTCGAACGTCCTCGGCCGGTCCGCGCCCTGGATCCGACCGAACGGCCAGATGATCCACTGCGCCCGCCCGATCACCCGGCTCTCGGGCACCATGCCGCCGCCCGGGTCGCCGAGGTGGTCGCGCGAGTCGGCCGAGTTGCTGCGGTGGTCGCCCATGACCCACAGCTTGCCCTTGGGCACCTCGGCTTCGAAGGGGAAGTCCGAGGGCTTGTCGCCCGGATACAGATAGTCGCCCTCGTCGAGCGGCACACCGTTGACGGTGACCCGACCCTGCGCGTCGCAACACTTGACCACGTCGCCGCCGATCCCGATCACCCGCTTGACGAAGTCGCTGTCGTCCGGGTTCGTGAAGCCGAACACCCCGCCGAGCTTGCGCAGGGCGCCGGTCACCGGGTCGGGCTTGTCGGTGCCCTCGGGGGTGAACGAGCCGCGCCCGTCGAAGACGATCATGTCGCCGCGGCGGATGTCCCCGAATCGGTAGGCGACCTTGTTGACCAGGACCCGGTCGCCGACCCGCAGCGTATTCTCCATCGAACCGCTGGGGATCACGAACGGCTGGGCCACCCACGAGTTCACCGCGAGCACCACCACCATCGCCACCGCGACCAGGAGCGGCAGTTCGACCCACGCGGGCATGCGCCGCCGACGCGGCGCGGGGGGCGCGTCCTCGGGGTCGTCGGCCTTGTCGTCGGCCTTGTCGTCATCGGTGTCGGTGGGATCGGCGGGATCGGCGGCGGCGTCCGCCGGCCCGACGGGCTCGTCCCGCTCCGCCGCCGGATCGCCGTCGGAGTCGGGGACGAGGACGGGGTCCGCGGTGACGTCCGCGCCCGCGGCGAGCTTCGGGTCGGCGGCGGGCGCGGGGTGCGCGGCCGAAGCCGAGGTCCGGTTCGCGGTCGAATCCTTTGCCAGGATTGGAGACTTCACCGCCTCCGTGACCGTCGCGACGGCCCCCTCGGAGCCGCCCTCGTCGCCGTCCGCGCTCCGCACTCGTCCCGAGACACGCGAAGGCCGCGCCTCCACGACCTCGGTGGACGAGGTACCGGCGGATTCCTCCGCCGTGGAGGCACGGCCTTCGCTCTGCTCTGCGTCGTCCATCACGAACGAGACTAGCGTCCGGGTCGCCTCGACATGGCCGAGGCACCCCGGGTGGAACGTACGGGTCAGCGGCCCGGACGGTCCGTGCGCTTCTCCTTGATCTTCGCAGCCTTGCCGCGCAGGTCGCGCATGTAGTACAGCTTCGCGCGACGGACCGCACCGCGGGTGACCAGCTCGATCTTCTCGATCACCGGGGTGTGCACCGGGAAGGTGCGCTCCACGCCGACGCCGTAGCTGACCTTGCGGACCGTGAAGGTCTCGCGCACGCCGTCACCCTGGCGACGCAGGACGAAGCCCTGGAAGACCTGGACGCGGGACTTGTTGCCTTCGATGACTCGCACGTGCACCTTGAGGGTGTCACCGGGACGGAAGTCCGGGACGTCGTCCCGCAGGGATGCGGCATCGATGTGGTCGAGCTTGTTCATCTCGCGTCGCTTTCTCGTGGGTGCCACAGGTCACCCACGGGTTTCGTGGTCACAGGTGTGGGGTCGCCGCTCCCGAATGGCGCTCCCCCTGTGGCAGGGGTGCCGTCCGGCTCCCGGGGAACCCGGTCCGGATCGGGACATGGCAACAGCGTCTCAGTCTGCCACAGGTGCATCGGTCGGCTGAAACCGGCCGTCCCGCTCGATCCAGCCCAGCTCGGCGAGGGTGGCCCGGTCCTTCTTGTCCACGGCCGCCGGGTCGATCCTGGCGATCAGGTCCGGCCGGTGCGCGGCGGTGCGGCGCAGCGCCTCGTCCCGCCGCCAGCGGGCGATCGCGCCGTGGTTCCCGGACACCGTGATCGGCGGCACCTCGCGGCCGCGCCACTGTGCGGGCTTGGTGTACACCGGCCCCTCCAGCAGGTTGGCCATCGCACCCGGCGCGAACGAGTCGTCCCGGTGCGATTCGGCATTGCCGAGCACGCCGGGCAGCAGCCGGGCCACCGCCTCGACCATGACCAGCACGGCCACCTCGCCGCCGGCGAGCACGTAGTCGCCGATGGAGACCTCGTCCACCCGCATCCGGGTCGCCGCCTCGTCGAGCACCCGCCGGTCGATGCCCTCGTACCGGGCCGGCGCGAACAGCAGCCACGGCTCGTCGGCCAGTTCGACCGCGAGGTCCTGGGTGAACGGCCGCCCGGAGGGGGTCGGCACGATCATCCGCGGCACCGGCGCCGCCGCGCTCGCGCCCCGCTCCAGCACCGCGTCCAGCGCGAGGCCCCACGGCTCGGGCTTCATCACCATGCCGGGGCCGCCGCCGTACGGGGTGTCGTCGACGGTTTTGTGCACGTCGTACGTCCAGTCCCGCAGTTGGTGCAGGTGTACGTCGATGAGCCCCTTGGCGCACGCCTTGCCGACCAGGGAGACGTCCAGCGGCGCCAGGTACTCGGGGAAGATCGTGACGACGTCGATCCTCACGAGGGGTCCTGCTCGGGCTCCGCCTCGGGCTGCGGCGTCGACCTCGGCTCGGGTTTCGCGTCGGGCCCGGTCGCGGCCCGGGCGGCCTTCGCCTCGGCCCGTTCGGCGGCCGTGAGCTTCTTCGGCTTGGTCTTCTTCGGCTTGCGCTCGCGCGGCTCGGCCTCGCCCGCCTGCGGATCCGGCACCGCGAGCACCGCGTTCTCCGCGTCCAGCAGACCCGGGGGCGGGGTGATCACCGCGCGCTGGTTCTCCAGATCGATCTCCGGGACGATCTGGTGCACGAACGGGATCATCACCTCGCGACCGTCCGACCGGCGGACCAGGAGCAGGTCCTGCGAGGGCAGGTGCACGACCTCGGTCAGTTCGCCGACCGCCTCGCCGTCCGCGGTGACCACGTCGAGCCCGATCAGCTGGTGGTCGTAGTACTCCTCGGGGTCCTCGGGCAGTTCCTCGGGGTCGACCTCGGCGATCAGCAGCGTGTTGCGCAGCGCCTCGGCGCCGCTGCGGGTGGTCACGCCCTCGATGGTGAGCAGCAGCCGGCCGCTGTGCACCCGGCCGTCGGCGATGGTCAGCGGACCGACCGACGGCGGATCCGTCATCAGCACCGCGCCGGGTGCGAGCCGCAGTTCGGGCTCGTCGGTACGGACCTCGACGGTCACCTGGCCCTTGATGCCGTGCGCCTTGCCGATACGGCCGACCACAAGCTGCACCTGCGACTCCTCGATCTCTGCCCCGATGGGACCTCGTGCCCGGGGCAGGAGGGGACGTGCACGAAGCTGAAAATGCCAAGACGGCATGTGCCGAGACGGCATATGCCAAGAAGCTGCCCGGCGGATGACTCCGCCGGGCAGCTCCCGGTTGGACGGTGATGTCCGGGTACGTCAGCGAACCTGGTCGACGTCGACGAGGTCGACGCGGACTCCCCGGCCGCCGAGCGCGGTCACGACGGTGCGCAGCGCACGCGCGGTGCGACCGCCTCGACCGATGACCTTCCCGAGGTCTTCGGGGTGGACCCGAACCTCGAGAATGCGGCCGCGGCGGAGATTACGCGCCCGTACCTTGACCTCGTCCGGATGCTCGACGATGCCCTTGACCAAGTGTTCGAGGGCTTCCTCGAGCACGGTCAGCCCTCGTTAGCGGCGGTCTCGGCGGCGGCTTCGCCCTCGGCGGCCGGAGTCTCGGTCTCGGCGGCAGCCTCGACCTTCTTCTCCTTCTTGGCCTTCGGCGTGGTGGCGCCGTCCTTGGGCTCGTCCATCGCCTCACGGGCGGCGGCCTCGAAGAGCGACTTCTTGTCGGCCTTCTCCGCGGCGACGAGCAGCGGGGCCGGGGCCGGCAGACCCTTGTACTTCTGCCAGTCGCCGGTGAGCTTGAGGATGTGCGCGACCGGCTCGGTCGGCTGCGCGCCGACACCCAGCCAGTAGAGCGCCCGCTCGGAGTCGACCTCGATGCGCGAGGGGTTCTCCATCGGGTGGTAGATACCGATCTCCTCGATCGCCCGACCGTCACGCTTGGTGCGGGCGTCGGCGACGACGATGCGGTAGTGGGGCGAACGGATCTTGCCCAGGCGCTTCAGCTTGATCTTGACTGCCACGAGAGTGGTGTCTCCTGCATCTTGACGTGGGTGAACAGCCGGCAATCACGTGGGGACATGAGGCTCGGCTGATCGTGGACACGGTAAGCATGCGGAGAGAGGGTCCGGCAATGCCCCGGGTACTCAGCTGGCCATTCTGCCAGACTTCCCGGCCCCGGCCAAAGCCGGGCACGAACTCGGCCGGCCGAGGGCCGCGCGGCTTTTAGAATGCAAGCCGCATCGCCCTTCTCCCTCTTCCACTAGTTAGGTCGCCACGGTCTCATGCGTTGGTCCGAACTGTACGTACCCACCCTCCGCCAGGACCCCGCCGACGCCGACGCGGTCAGCCATCGTCTGCTCGTGCGCGCGGGGTACATCCGGCAGCTGATGGCCGGCCACTACTCGTTGCTGCCGCTCGCGGTGCGGGTACGCGCGAAGGTCGTCGCGATCATTCGCGAGGAGATGAACCGGATCGGCTCGCAGGAGATGATCCTGCCGACCATGCACCCGGCCGAGATCTGGCAGAAGAGCGGTCGCTGGGAGGTCATGGGCGACGAGATGTTCCGGCTCAAGGACCGCAAGGGCTCGGACCTCGCGCTGGGCATGACGCACGAGGAGATCTTCACCACTCTCGCGCACGAGCTCAGCTCCTACCGCGACCTGCCGCAGACCTGGTACCAGTTCCAGACCAAGTTCCGCGACGAGCCGCGGCCCAAGAGCGGCCTGATCCGGGTGCGCGAGTTCACCATGAAGGACTCGTACAGCTTCGACCTGGACGCCGAGGGCCTGGACCGCTCGTTCGAGGCGCACCGGCAGGCGTACGTGCGGATCTTCCAGCGCCTGGGCATCCCGGCGATCGCCGTGCAGGCGTCCAGCGGCACCATGGGCGGCAGTGGCTCGACCGAGTTCATGTGCCCGTCGGCCGCCGGCGAGGACCTCGTCGTGCACTGCCCGAACTGCGACTACGCGGCCAACGTCGAGAAGGCCACGTCGCGGCTCGCGGCGATCGAGGACGGCGCCGGTCTCGACGCGCCGGAGCGGTTCGACACCCCCGGCATCAAGACCATCGAGAACCTGACCAAGGCGCACGGCGTGCCGGCCGACCGGCAGATCAAGACGCTGGTCTACATGGTCGGCGGGCAGCTCACCCTGGCCCTGCTGCGCGGCGACCACGCGCTGGTCGAGCAGAAGCTGATCGACACCACCGGCTCCACCGACGTGCGCCCGGCCACCGCGGACGAGATCAAGGCCGCGCTCGGTGCCTACCCGGGCAGCCTGGGCGGGGTCGGCGTGCACGACCTGCCGATCCTGGCCGACCAGGCGCTGCGCGGTCGTCGGGACATGGTCACCGGCGCCAACGTCGACAAGGTGCACGTGCGCGGCGTGGACGTCGAGCGGGACATCGCCGTGGGCACCTGGGCCGACCTGCGCGAGGTGGTGGCCGGCGAGCCGTGCCCCACGTGCGGTACCGGCCTGGAGGTCGAGCAGACCGTCGAGATCGGTCACATCTTCAAGCTCGGCTACAAGTACACCGAGGCCCTCGGCGTGAACGTGCTGGGCGCGGACGGCGAGCGGGTCACCCCGATCATGGGCAGCTACGGCATCGGCGTCGAGCGCGCGATGGCCGCGGTCGTGGAGACGCACCACGACAAGAACGGCATCGTCTGGCCGATCGCGGTGGCACCGTTCGAGGTCGCGGTCGCGCTCCTCGACGTGGAGGACGAGAAGTCGCGCACCACGGCCGAGGAGATCCACGCCGAACTGCTTCGGCAGCGGGTGGACACGATCCTGGACGACCGCGCCGAGCGCCCCGGAGTGAAGTTCAAGGACATCGAGCTGGTCGGCATCCCGTTCCGGGTCACCGTCGGCGCCCGCAGCCTGGCCGAGGGCAACGTGGAGATCGTCTCTCGCGCGAGCGGCGAGAAGGCACTGGTCCCGGTCGCCGAGGCGGTCGAGTACGTGCGCAAGCTGGTCCTCGACGCGAGCTGAGCCTCGCTTCGGCCGACCCGACGAGTGCCCCCGCCGAATCGATCGGCGGGGGCACTCGCGTTCGGTCGCCCGTCACGCCGGCCGTTGCGGCCGGCGGCCGGCGGTGTGTTCGGCCAGGAGGTCGGCGAAGGATGTGGTGAGCGGGTCGGGGCGGGTGCGGGTGTAGGCGGTGAGGACTCGGCGCACGGGTGGGTCCGGGCGCAGCAGGACGCCGTCGAAGCCGGGGGGCACGATGTCCGCGGGAACCAGCGTCGGGCCCAGCCCGGCGGCGGCCAACAGTGGTGCGGCCGCGGTCTGTTCGACGCGGACGGCGACCGTCGGGTGGAAGCCGGCCGCGGCGCAGACCCGGTCGAGCAGCTCGGCCAGGCCGTTGTCCGGGGCGAAGTGCACCCAGGCGCGGTCGGCGAGCGCCGCCGGCGCGATGGTGCCGTCGGCGTCGAGCGCCGCCGGATCGTCGGCGGCGAGCACCACGACGAACTCCTCGACGCCCAGGTCGCGTACCGGCCCGGGCCAGGACTCGGGCGTCGGGCCGATGGCCAGGTCGGCCCGGCCCGCCGCCATCGCGGCCCGGAGTTCGTCGGTGTGCGCGTACTCGCGCAGCCGGATCCGCACGCCCGGCTGCCGGCGTCGCCAGGCACGGAGCACGGGCGGCAGGATGCCCAGGCTCACCGAGTAGACCGTGGCGATCTCCAACTCGCCGCCGGCCAGCCCCGCCACGCATCGCGCCGCCTTGTGCAGGCGTTCGGTGTCGGCGAGGGTCGCCCGGGCATGCGGCAGTACGGCGCGGCCCATCGGGGTGAGCCGCACCGCGCGGGGCAGGCGTTCGAGCAGCGCGCCGCCGACGGCTCGTTCCAGGGCACGGATCTGGTGCGACAGCGCGGGTTGGGTGACGTGCAGCAGCTCGGCCGCCCGGGTGAACGACCCCGTGTCGACCACGGTCACCAGGTATTCGAGCTGTCGCACCGTCGCCGCCATGCACGAATTTTATCGTGATGTCCCATTACCTGTCTTTGCTGCATGGGCTGGCCGGTCCGGCCGGGATCGCCCGATGGGCGATCTCCTCGGCCCGCACTCGGTCGGTGCCGAACGCGCCCGGGGCGAGGGCGTGGCTCGGTTCGCCGACATCGACCGCGCCGGCCACGGACACCGGGCCGCTCGGGCAGGTGTCGGTGACCGCGAAGTCGGTCGGATTCGCCGGGGCGGCCGGCACGTGTCCGGATCGCATCGCGGCGCTCTCCTCGTCGATCTCGACGGCGTCCTCGTGACCCACAACCCGTGCCCCGCGACCACGATCCGCGACGCCCTCAGCCGAGCCCGAGCAGGGCGCACGCGGACGCGAGTTCGGCCGTGCACACCTCGCGCATGTCCAGGCCGGGAAGCGTGGGCAGCAGTTCCTTGACGTTGGCCCGGGTCAGCGCGACCGGCGCGAGCGCCACGGTCGGCACCGAGGTCGTCCCGTTGTCGCGGGCGGCGTTCACACGCGCCAACGGTTCGCCCCGGCCCAGCGTGATCGCCATCTCGGCGGCGGCCTCGGCCTCCGGCCCGCCGGGCTTGAGCACCGAGACGGTCTGGGTACCCGCGATGATCCGGCGCAGCGCGGCCGAGTCCGGGTCCTGCCCGGTCAGCGGCACGGGTTGGCCGACACCGGCGGCACTCAAACCCCGCAGCACGCCCGCGGCCATCGTGTCGTCCGCCGCGTAGACCCCGATCAACTGCCGTGGGCCGCCGAGCGCGGTCAGCGCGTCGCCGATCACCTGCTGGGCCTTGGGCCCACCGGCGTCCTCGACGTCGTACTCGCGCCCGATCGTCACCTCACCGTCGAGCACCGCGTGGGCGCCGCGCTTGACCTCGTTTCCGGCCCGATCGCCCGCGCGGCCGTTGAGCATCACGATCGAGCCGCGGTGCGGTCCGCCCGCCGCGCGCACCGCGTCGAGCAGCGCCTGGGCCTGGAGCCGGCCCACCGCCCGGAAGTCGAACGAGACATGCCCGGCCACCGGGCCGGCGGCGAGTTTGTCGAAGGAGACCACCGGGATGTCGTGCTCCCGGGCCCTGGTCACCGCCGGCGCCGCGTCCTTGGGGTCCACCGGGCCCAGCACCAGCGCCCGGACCCCGGCCGAGATCATCGCGTCGACCTGCACACGCTGTACGTCCGGCTGCCGGTCGGCCTGTGCGAAGCGCACGGTGCAGTCGGGACACAGGTGTCGGATCCGGGCCTCGAACGCCGGTCGCACCGTGCGCTCGGCCCGTTCATCGGGCAGCAGCAGGCCGACCGGAAACGCGGTGGACGAGTGGGCGGCGTTGGAGGTGCCGTCCCCGAACCCGCGCCACACCAGCAGGCCGGCCGTCAGCGCGACCACGACGGCCACCGCGACCACGACCGTGTACCGGGAGCGGGTCGAGGGCAGCCGATGGCTCCCGCCCCGACCCGCTCCGGTCGCACGCACAACGCGCGCGGCGGGCGCGGCGGCCGGGCTCGACGCGCCGTCCGGGAGATCGTCCGGGTCGCCCGGCATCGCGTCCCGGGCGGGCTCGGCACCGACCCTGGTCGGCCCGAACCCGAGCGAGTCGGCGGTGTCCTCGACCGCGGGGCCGGCGATCGGCGCGAACCGCGGGTCGTCGGTCGCCTCGTTCGCCGGGTCGTCCGGCACCACGCCCGCCGCCCGGCCCGGGGCATCGCCGAAGTCCTCGGCCGGCGGATCCGGCATGCCCTCGGCGTCCAGCGCGCGCCCCGCGATCCGCAGCAGCGCGTGCGCGAGCGGCACCGGCAGCCAGCCGCCGGGCAGATCCTCGTCCGTCCCGGTCGGCACCAGTGCGCGGGCCCGGGTCGGCGTCGGCCGGCGGCTCGGATCCTTGTCCAGACACGCCCGCAGCAACGGCAGGAACGCCTCCGGGGCGTCGGCCAGGTCCGGATCGCGGCCGGTCAGGTTGGCCAACAGGACCGGCCAGGGCCCGGATCCGAACGGCAGTCGTCCGGTGGCCGCGTAGGCGAGCACCGCGCCGTAGGAGAAGACGTCGCTGGCCGGCCCGACGTCGGCCCGCTCGAACTGCTCGGGCGACATGAACCCGAGCGTGCCGAGGGTGTGCCCGGTGCGGGTCAGCGCGGTCGCCCCGTCCAGCAGCGCGATACCGAAGTCGATCACGATCGGGCCGTCGACCGCGAGCAGCACGTTCGCCGGTTTCAGGTCCCGGTGCACCAGGCCCACCGCGTGCATGGCCACCAGCGCGTCGGCCAGGCCGCGGGCCACCGCGCCCAGGGTGTGCGCGGGCAGCGGACCGAACGTGTCGACCGCCTCGCCGAGCGCCATCCCGGGGATGTACGCGGTGGCCAGCCAGGGCACCTCGGCATACGCGTCCGCGGCCACGACCGGTGCGGTGAACGGGCCCCGCACCCGACGCGCGGCCTCCACCTCGCGGGCGAACCGCTGCCGGAACGCCTCCTCGTCGTCCAGCAGTTCCACCCGTACCCGCTTGACCGCCACCGTCCGCCCGGCGGGACCTCGGCCGAGGTACACCTGACCCATGCCGCCGGCCCCGAGCCGGCCCAACAGGCGGAACGGTCCCACCCGACGCGGATCGTCGGCCCGTAATGGCTCCACTGGGTTCCCCCGTCGTCGACTCCGGCCGTCGATCCCGTCCGGCCGAGGCCGGGATCGCTCGCACGCCTGCCTCGCGTGACCGACCGGACCCAATCGTTGCCGAATCCGGCCCCGCTCCGCAGCCACACGGCGGCACCCGGGACCCGGGTGCCGCGGGCCGGCGGCCGGGCCGGCGGTCGGCGATCTCAGCGCAGCGTGAGTTCGGTGGGTTTCTTCGGTTGTGCCGGGTCGAAGAGATCCAGCAGGGTCGCCGCCCGTTCGGCGGTGCCCCGCGCGGTCCGGGCGTCCTCGCCGGCCAGGGCGCCGCGCAGGTCGGTGCGGCCCAGGTGGAGCGATTCCACGGTGTCGCGCGGGAGTTCGAGGATCACCTCGGCGTCAGACGGGATCTCCCGCAGGAACCGGGCGACGCCGCGGTGGATGTGCAGCGCGACCTCCTCCTCGCCGTGCACACCACCGAGCACCCGCCAGCCCAGCACGGCGTCCACGTCCAACGCCTCCTCGGCCCGCAGCCGGGTCGTGTACAACTCGATCAGCCACGCCGCCGGGATCCGGGCGACCAGATCCCTGGGGGCGAAGATCGCCGCGAAGTTGATCAGCGGCAGGATCGGCTGGATCCGGTCCTCCAACTCGTCCGCGCTGGTCAGGTACCAGTTCCGCCAGTTGATGTTGAGCTGCGCGTAGCCCAGTCGGCGAAACGCGGCGGCCTTGACCGAGCGCGCGTCCGCGTCCTCGCGGTCGATCCGGGTCAGGTGCGTGGCCAACTCGGCCGCCCACTGGTACTCGCCCGCCGCGTACGCCTGCGTCGCCGCGTCCAGCACCCGTTCCCGGCCGCCCATCAACTCCACCGTGCGGCGCGCGTATTCGGCCCGGGGCAGCGGGTCCAGGTCCACCGGGTCGCCGCCGAACCAGCCCAGGTAGCCGAAGAAGATCTGCCGCACGGTGTGCTTGACCGTGCCGTAGTACTCGCGCGCGTAGGGGGCGTACGAGGCCAGGTGTTCGGGCAGTTCGACGGTCTCGGCCAACTCGTCCGGGGTCAGCCCCTCGTTCATCCGGCGCACCGTCTGGTCGTGGATGTACTGGATGCAGTCCCGCTCCACCGCCAGCACCTCGGCCACCTTCGCGGCTCCCGACACCGGTTGTCCGTGACTGGGGATCAGGTGCGTGGCCCGATGCGCGCGCAGCGCGTCGATGCTGCGCACCCACTGCATCGGGTCGCGGTAGCGACAACCGCGCAGGGTATGGATGTTCGGCAGGGTCGGGCCCTGGATGGTGTCGCCGCACAGGAGCACGTCGCTGTCCGGGAGGTACACGCTGATCGCGTCGTCGGTCTCGCCGGGATTGTGGAACAGGCGCAGCCGCACGCCCGCGACCTCGGTCTCCAACTCGTCGCCCACCAGCACCGTGGGCATCACGAACGACGGCGTGCCCACCCCCGCGTGCGGGCCGACCGCGTCGTTGACGCCCTCGGTGTCCGTGGGGGCGAGCAGGTTGCCGAGCGAGTACACCGAGCGCAGGCCCATGATGTGCAGCGCGGGACCGGACTGGTCGGTCAGACTCGCCAGGAAGGTCCGGTGCGCGTACACGTCGACATCCGGCGTCGCGGCCCAGTGGCTCAGACCGTTCACGTGATCGGGGTGATGGTGGGTGACCACCACGGCCCGGACCGGCGCACGCGGGTCGCTCAGGTGCGGACGCAACTCCGCCTCGATCACCGCGGCCAGGTCCGCGCCGCTGCCGGTGTCGACCACCACCAGGCCGTCGGGGCCCTCGATCACCGTCGCATTGGCCGAGGACCAGCCCACGGCGACGTGTACGTGCTCGGCCACGGTGTACACGCGCTTGGTGAAGTGCGCGGTATGGGCGGCGAGTTCGGGATGAACGGCAGGCTCGACCTCGTACGTCATGGCCGGGCAGCCTGCCATGTCCGGCGCTACGAGGGAAGAATCGCCTTCTCCGCGCCGGGCCACTCCTCCGCGGTCAGCGCGAACCGCTCGTGGTCGCGCCACGCGTCGTTGAGGAAGAGCATGCGCGGCGTGAATCCCTCGTGCCGAAAGCCCATCCGGCGCGCGAGCGCGATCGAACTCTCGTTCCCCGGCTGCACGTTGATCTCCAGCCGGTGCAGTCCCAGGCCGTCCGCCGCGAACACCCGGTCGATCACCAGGGCGAGCGCCTCGGTCATCCGCCCGGTGCCCGCGTACGGCTTGTACGCGTCGTAGCCGAGCGAGGCGTTGCAAAACCGCGAGCGCACGATGTTCGAGACGTTGACCCGGCCGGCCAGGCCGGCGTCGGCGAGATCCACCACCAGGAACGTGCGGAAGGTGTCGCTCTGTCGACGGATCAGGTCCGGCAGGTCGTCCGGGTCGGACGGGTTCCAGCGCGCGATGTGGTCCGAGCGGCGGATGGCCTCGGCGGACGCCGTCGCGTCCGACTCCCGCGGCGCGCGGATGCCCACCCGGGCGCCGGGCACGGTGTACAGGTCCACGACCCCCGACATCTGCCTGCGTCCCTTCGTCGTGTGATCCGACCGCACCCCGGGGCTCGCCCGGGTGCGGTCGTCCCGCGTCGTGCCCGAGCCTACTTCTGGCCCGGCGGCAGGAAGTTCTTGAACTCCTCGGGCAGTTCGAAGTCGGCCGCGCCACCCGCGCCGCCGCCCGCCGGCAGGCCGAACGGGTTCGCCGCGCGCTCCTCGCGCCGTGCCGCCTCGGCCGCCGCCTCCTGCTTGCGCTTCATCGGATTGCCCGACTGGCGCTTGCCCTTGGCCTGCTTGGGCGCCTTGCCCTTCTTCTTCCCGGCGCCGCCGCCCATGCCCGGGATGCCGGGCATCCCCGGCATGCCACCGCCCTTGGCCATCTGACCCATCATCTTGCGGGCCTCGACGAACCGCTCGATCAGGTTGTTGACCGCGTTGACCTCGGTACCGGCGCCCTTGGCGATCCGGGCCCGGCGCGAGCCGTTGAGGATCTTCACGTCCGCCCGCTCGGCGGGCGTCATCGACTTGATGATCGCCGCGACCCGGTCCAGGTCGCGGTCGTCGATGTTGTCGATCTGCTCCTTCATCGCGCCCATGCCGGGCAGCATGCCGAGCAGCTTCGAGATCGAGCCGAGCTTCTTGACCTGCTCCATCTGCTGGAGGAAGTCCTCCAGGGTGAAGTTGTTGCCGCCGCCGTGCAGCTTCTCGGCGGCCTTGAGCGCGAGGTCCTGGTCGTACTTGGCCTCGGCGATCTCGATCAGGCTGAGCATGTCGCCCATGCCCAGGATGCGCGAGGCCATCCGGTCCGGGTGGAAGGCGTCGAACTCGTCGAGCTTCTCGCCGCTGGAGGCGAACATGATCTGTCGGCCGGTCACCGACGCGACCGACAGGGCCGCGCCACCACGCGCGTCGCCGTCGAGCTTGGAGAGCACCACGCCGTCGAAGCCGACACCGTCGAGGAATGCCTGCGCGGTGACCACCGCGTCCTGACCGATCATCGCGTCGACGACGAACAGGATCTCGTCCGGCTCGACCGCGTCCCGGATGTCCGCGGCCTGCTGCATCATCTCGGCGTCGATGCCCAGGCGTCCGGCGGTGTCCACCACGACCACGTCGTACTGCTTGGTCTTGGCGAACTCGATCGAGTCGCGGGCGACCTCGACCGGGTCGCCGACGCCGTTGCCGGGCTCGGGCGCGTAGACCGCGACGCCGGCCCGCTGGGCGACCACGGAGAGCTGGTTGACCGCGTTGGGGCGCTGGAGGTCACAGGCCACCAGGAGCGGCTGGTGCTTCTGCTCCTTGAGCCACTTGCCCAGCTTGCCCGCCAGGGTGGTCTTGCCCGCGCCCTGGAGGCCGGCGAGCATGATCACCGTCGGGCCGGTCTTGGCGAAGCGCAGCCGGCGGGTCTCGCCGCCGAGGATCCCGACGAGCTCCTCGTTGACGATCTTGACGATCTGCTGGGCCGGGTTGAGCGCACCCGACACCTCGGCGCCTCGGGCGCGCTCCTTGACGCGTCCGATGAACTCGCGGACCACCGGGAGAGCGACGTCGGCCTCCAGGAGGGCGACGCGGATCTCGCGCGCGGTGGCGTCGATGTCGGCTTCGGAAAGCCGCCCCTTGCCGCGAAGGTTCTTGAAGGTCGCTGCGAGGCGGTCGGAGAGAGTGTCGAACACGTCGGCAGAGGTCCTTCGTCAGATACGGGTGGTGTCGGCCCCAGCCTAACCGCCCGCCGAGCGGTCGTGGCGGGGGCACACGTGCGGGATTCGCCCGCCGGCGCCGTGACCGGCGCCGTTCGCCCCCTCGCGGGTCCCGGCGCGGGTGCCGTGGCCGATCCCGGCGCGAGTATCGCGGACCGCGGCGCGGGTGCCTCGCGGCACCGCGTCCGAGCCTCGGCCGCGGAGCACGGCGCCGGGGTCGCGGATCACGGCGCCAGTGCCTTCTCCAGGGTCCTGGCCAGGCTGCGGGCGTCCGCGGCGGTCAGCGGGCGCCCGTTCGGGGCGACCACGTAGAAGGCGTCCACCGCGTCCGCGCCGTGCGTGCCGACCCGTGCCTGACGCACACTCACCCGGGCGGCGGCGAGCGCCTTGCCGATCCGGTGCAACAACCCGGGGCTGTCGTGCGCACGCACCTCCAGGACGGTCGCGCTCTCCGACGCGTCCGCGATCACCTCCACCCGGGCGGGCGCCCGGGTGGTGCCGCGCCGGGGCGGGTAGGCCGCCTCGCGCTTGGCCAGCCGGGCGGCCACGTCCAGGCCGCCGGCCAGCGCCTTGCGCATGTCCTCGCGCAGCGCGGCCGGGTCGGGCAGCCGGCCGAACTCGGTCTCCACCGTCCACACCGTGACGCCCAAATCCTCGACCACGTCCAGGACGGCCGAGCGCACGGTGAGGCGGTGCAGCGCCAGGACGCCCGCGGACAGCGCCATCAGGCCCACCCGGTCCGTCGCGGCGATGGTCACCTCGGCGCCGAAGGGCAGCGCTTCCAGCCGCACCACCGGAAGTTCGCCGGACACGTCGGCGGTGACGATCCGCTCGGACACCGCCGGGGTGGGTCGGCCGGCGAACACCGCCCTGGTCCGGGCGACGAGGTCCCGGACCAGGGCGTCCCGCCACTCGCTCCACGCGGCGGGTCCGGTGGCGGCGGCGTCGGCCTCGGTGAGCGCGTGGAGCAGATCGAGGGTTTCCACGCTGCCCACCGCCTCGGCGAACGCCGCCACGGTGGTCGAATCGTCCAGGTCGCGCCGGGTCGCGGTGTCCACCAGGAGCAGGTGGTGGCGCACCAGCGTGCCCAGGACGTCCACGTCGTTCTTGGCGAAGCCCATCCGCAGGGCGGCCTCGCGCGCGATCACCTCGCCGCTCACGCTGTGATCGCCCGGCCAGCCCTTGCCGATGTCGTGCAGCAGCGCGGCCACCAGGAGCAGGTCCGGCCGGGCCACCCGGCGGGTGTGCGCGGCGGCCTCGATCACGGTCTCGATCAGATGCCGGTCGACCGTGAAGCGGTGTACCGCGTTGCGCTGTGGACGACAGCGCACCCGCTCCCAGTCCGGCAACAGCCCGGTGATCAGCCGCTTGGACTCCAACGCCTCCCACACCGGCAACACGTCCCGCCCGGCACCGAGCAGCGACACGAACGCCTCGCGGGCGGCCGGCGGCCACGGATCGGCCAACGGCGGGCACTCGATCGCGAGCCGGTCCACGGTGTGCCGGGACAGCGGCAGGCCGGCCTGCGCGGCGGCCGCGGCGGCGCGCAGCAACAGCACCGGGTCCCGGGCCGGCTGCGCGGCCTGCGCGAGCACCGCCTCGCCGGCGTACTCGACCACGCCCTCGGCCAGCGGGGTGCGTGCGGACACCCCCGCCCGGGTCCGGCGCAGCCGGCGTACCCCCGCGCCCGCCTCGCGCGCCGCGAGTACCCGGCGTACCTCGCGCCAGGTCACGTCGGATGCGTAGGCCAGCGCCCGGGCCGCCTCGGACACCCGGCGCAGCAGGGTGTCCGCGTCCAGCAGGCCCAGTCGCCGGGCGACCGCGTCCTGCTCCTGGAGCAGCAGTCGATCCACGCCCCGCCCGGTGACCAGGTGCAGTGCGTCGCGCACGTCGAGCAGCGTGGCCCGCGCGGCGTCCACCTCCTCGTGCGGCGCGTCCGCGATCCACGAGGAGGAGATCGCCCGCAGCGCGGTCGCGTCGCGCAGGCCGCCGCGGGCCTCCTTGAGGTCGGGCTCGAGCAGGAAGGCGACCTCGCCGTGCCGCCGGGCGCGCTCGTGGCAGGACTCGAGCAGCTCGGGCAGCCGCTTGACCGCGGCCGCACGCCACGTGGTGAACATCGACGTGCGCAGCGCGGCGGTCAGGTCTCGATCGCCGGCGATGTGGCGGATGTCGAGCAGGCCGGTCTGCACCCGCAGGTCCTCGGCGGCGGCCCGGCGGGCCTCCTCGGGGGTGCGCACCGAGTGGTCCAGGGCGATGCCCGCGTCCCACACCGGGTACCAGACCGCGTCGGCGAGTTCGGTGATCCGGGCATGGCCCTCGTGCAGCAGGACCAGGTCCAGGTCGCTGCCCGGGGACAGTTCGCGCCTGCCGTAGCCGCCGACCGCGACCAGACACACGCCCTCGGTCGGCGCGTCCGCGCCGGTGTACAGCTCGGTCAGCCAGCGATCCGACAGCGCGCCGAGTGCCTGTCGGCGGGCCGCGCCGGTGGGGCCGGCGGGGTCGGCCAACAGGTCGTCCCTGGCTCGGGTGTACCGCGAGGTGGCGGTCGGTTTCATGGGGCCTGCTCCCTCGTTCACACGCGTCGGCGGCACCGGCCGCCGAGCACCGCGAGCGGTCGACACAAAGGCCGATGGCCGGACCCGTCCCCGAAGACTGCCTTCGGGGCGGGACCGGCCATCGGGGGTGCTACAGGGCTTCCGGGCCGCGCTCGCCGGTGCGTACCCGGACCACGCTGTCCACCGGGACGATCCACGCCTTGCCGTCGCCGATCTTGCCGGTGCGCGCGGCCTTGACCAGGACGTCCAGCAGTTCCTCCGCGTCCTCGTCGTCCGCGAGGACCTCGATGCGCACCTTGGGCACGAGGTCGACCTGGTACTCGGCGCCGCGGTAGACCTCGGTGTGGCCGCGCTGCCGGCCGTAGCCGCTCGCCTCGGTCACGGTGAGGCCGTGGACGCCGAACGCCTGGAGGGCGTTCTTCACGTCGTCGAGCCGGTGCGGCTTGATGACCGCCGTGATGAGCTTCACGCATCCACCTTCGTGTCGGCGGGCGCCGCGGCGCCCGCGCCCGTAGAGGTGCCGATGCCCGCCGACGGTCGGGTGGAACCGCCGAGTGTGGCGAAGTCGTACCCGGTCTCGGCGTGCTCGACCTGGTCGATGCCGGCCACCTCGTCGTCCTCGGACACCCGGAAGCCGATGGTCTTGTGAATGACCGTGCCCAGGATGAACGTGACGACGAAGGAGTAGGCCAGGACGGCACCGACACCGATCAGCTGCTTGCCCAGCTGGTCGAAGCCCCCACCGTAGAACAGGCCCTCGGCGTCGCTCTGGACGTGCCCGGTGGCCAGGAAGCCGGGGGCGAGCGAACCGATGATGCCGCCGACCAGGTGCACACCGACCACGTCGAGCGAATCGTCGTAGCCGAGCTTGTACTTCAGGCCCACCGCCCAGGCGCACACCGCGCCGGCGACCAGTCCCAGGGCGATCGAGCCGAGCGGGCTGAGCGCACCGCACGCGGGGGTGATCGCGACCAGGCCGGCCACCGCGCCGGACGCGGCGCCCAGGGTGGTCAGGTGTCCGTCCCGGATCTTCTCCAGGAACAGCCAGCCGAGCATGGCCGCGGCGGTGGCGATCTGGGTGTTGATCAGCGCCCGGCCGGTGACGCCGTCCGCGGCGAGCCAGGACCCGGCGTTGAAGCCGAACCAGCCGAACCACAGCAGGCCGGCGCCGATCATCACCAGCGGCAGGTTGTGCGGGCGCATCGGGTCACGCTTGAAGCCGACCCGCTTGCCGATCACCAGGACCAGGGCCAGCGCCGCGATACCGGCGTTGATGTGCACCGCCGTACCGCCGGCGAAGTCGATCACGCCCTTCTCGAACAACCAGCCGTCCGCGGCCCAGACCCAGTGCGCGATGGGGAAGTAGACCAGGGTGACCCAGAACGCGACGAACACGGCCCAGGCGGTGAACTTGGTGCGGTCCGCGACGGCGCCGCTGATCAGCGCCGGGGTGATGATCGCGAACATCAGCTGGAAGGCCGCGAACACCGTCACCGGAATCGTGTAGCCGTCCCACAACTCCGCGACCCCGATGTCGCGCATGCCGTACCAGTCGAGGTTCCCCACCAGGCCGCCGAAGGCGTCGGTGCTGAACGTCATCGAAAACCCGTAGAGCACCCACAGCACCGTCACGACAGCCAGGCAGATGAAGCTCATCATCAGCATGTTGAGGACGCTCTTCACGCGGACCATGCCGCCGTAGAAGAACGCCAGCCCGGGCGTCATGAGCATGACCAGTGCGGCGCTCAGGAGTACGAATGCGGTGTTACCCGTGTCCATACTCTGCCTCTCTTCTCCGTGGCCCCGGCCGACCTCCGGGAGCTCATGGAAAGGAGCTTCGGGGCGTGAGGTTTCACGCCGTGGCGCGACGTGTTTCGCCGACGTGACGCTTGCCGCACATGTGTTTCCGGCGGATGAACGTCCGCTCACGCCCGCGGCCGGCCGGATCGCGCCGGTCCCGGGAACCGCGGCGGATGCACGCGGATCGCACGCGAGGCGAGTGTCGGGTGTCCTGCGGGTGAGCGGCGGGTGACCCACGCACAGCCCGTCGACAACATCTGACGCACCGTCAGTTAGTTGTCCTTCGCACCTTATTCCCGCAGGTCGACACGTGCCGCCGGAGGCCGGCGCCCCGGTTCGCTCCGGACGTTTTCGACCCGCTAACGGTTGCGTTGAATCCATTGACATTGATCGCGCCCACTGCCGTAATTAATCACCGCGCTTAACTGACGACCCGTCAAGGCACGTGTCACCACAGGTGATCGGCCCTGTCCGGGATTCGGCGGTTTCGCGCGAGCGCACCATGCACCACTGCATCACCGCACAACCGCACGGCACGTCAACAGACCTCGTCAACCGACCAGACCAGCGAGAGGGGGTGACACCGTCGTGTTGCGCCTGCTCGGTCGCAAGTTGCTGGCCCTGATTCCGGTGCTGTTCCTGGTCACGTTCGCGACCACGGCCCTGCCCGACCTGGTGGACGGCTCACCGGTCGCCCAGATGCTCGGCCCCGGCTCCACGCCACAGGACCTCAAGGACCTGGAGCACGAGTTCGGGTACGACAAGTCGCTGCCCGTCCGATACGTGACCTGGGTGGGCCACGCGCTCACCGGCGACCTCGGGGAGTCGCTGAAGACTCGAACCCCCGTCATGGACGGCATCACCGAGCGTTTCCCGGTGACCTTGGAACTCGCCGTCTTCGCCCTCCTCATGGCCCTGATCGTGGCCGTGCCGCTGGGCGTGTGGACGGCCGCGAAGGCGGGCGGTCGCGTCGACCGCGTGATCGGCGGCCTGTCTTCGGGCCTGCTGTCGATCCCCACCTTCGTCAGCGTGTTCATCCTCGTGTACTTCTTCGCGAACCCGAACATGATGCTCGCGTTCAAGCCGACGGGCTGGGAGTACATCTCGGTCGACTTCGCCAAGAACATCGAGTTCGCGTTCCTGCCCGCACTGGCCCTGGCCCTCGCGGAGATCCCCCAGTTCCAGCGCCTGCTGCGCAGCGACATGCTCGCCACGCTCCAGGAGGACTTCATCCTGACCGCGCGGTCCAAGGGCCTGTCCACGTCGTACGTGCTCTTCCGGCACGCGCTGCGGCCCTCGTCGTTCTCGCTGCTGACCGTCTCCGGCCTGACCCTGGGCCGATTGATCGGCGGCACCGTGATCGTCGAGTCCTACTTCGCCATCCCCGGGTTGGGGCAGGGCATGTACCAGGCGATCAACGGCAAGGACATCCCCGTCGTACAGGGCACGGTCGTGGTGATCGCGATCGTCTACGTGCTGCTGAACACGCTCGTGGACATCGGCTACTCCCTCATCGACCCGAGAGTGAGGGCCCGATGAGCACACTCGAAACCGCGCCCGAACCCGCCCTGGGCGCCGCCGAACCCACCGGGTTGCGCCCCTCGCAGATCAAGCGGGCCAAGAGCGGCAAGGCCCGCAAGCGGCCCAGCATCCTGCTCTGGTTCGCCATCGCGTGGATGAGCATCGTGCTGCTGGGCGCGCTGCTGAGCCTGATCGCCCCCGGCGTCTTCCCACACGAGTACGGCAAGGCGTTCGGCGACGCGAAGCAGAAGCCCTTCGCGGCCTGGCCGGAGTTCCTCGGCACCGACGGCCTCGGCCGCAGCCACCTGACCCGGCTCGCCTTCGGCGCGCGCGTGTCGATGATCGTCGCGCTGGTGTCGGTCGTGGTCGGCGTCGTGATCGGCGGCCTGCTCGGACTGGTCGCGGCCTACTTCCGCGGCGTCACCGAGATGATCATCGACCTGTTCTCCGACGCGCTGCTCGCCTTCCCGCCGCTGATCCTGCTGCTCGCGCTGTCCTCGGTGTACGAGCCGTCGCAGACCAGCATCACCGCGGGTCTGGCGGTGTTGACCATTCCCGGCTTCACCCGGCTGACCAAGGCGAGTGCGATCGCCCAGTCCAACCGCGAATACGTCACGGTGGCCAAGGCGATGGGCGCGGGTCCGGGTCGGATCATCTTCAAGGAACTGTTGCCCAACACGTTCCCGGCGGTGATGTCGTACTCGGTGATCGTGATGGCCGTGCTGATCGTCGCGGAGGGCTCGCTGTCCTTCCTCGGCTTGAGCATCCCGCCGCCGATGCCCAGTTGGGGCGGCATGATCAACGCCGCCAAGGACGACCTCTCGCTGTATCCGTCCCAGGTGTTCGTGCCCTGCGGGGTGCTGTTCCTGACGGTCTTCTCGCTCAACGTCATCGGCGACCGGCTGCGTGCCAAGTTCGACGTCCGCGACACCAAGCTGTAGCCGAGGGATCGACGGCGGTCCTGCCTCCCACAGGACCGCCGTCGGCCTCGTTCTTCGACCCCCTCACACAGACGGGACCGCACACATGGACGGGATCCAACAGCCGCGCGGCGCGAAGGTGGCGTGGTGACCATGGCGGAGCCGAAGACGACCGGCTCGCCGACGCCGGACGAACCACTGCTGCGGGCCACCGACCTGCGGGTGCACCTGGACACCCCGCGCGGGCTGCTCAAGGCGGTGGACGGGGTCTCCTTCAGCATCGAACGCGGCGAAACACTCGGCCTGGTCGGCGAGTCCGGCTCGGGCAAGTCGATGCTCGTGCGCTCGCTGATGGGCATCTGCCCCTCGATCGCCGACATCCACGGCAGCGTGCGCCTGGACGGCCGCGAACTGGTCGGCGTACCGCGCAAGGAGGCCCGCACGATCTGGGGCAACCGGATCGCGATGGTCTTCCAGGACCCGATGACCTCGCTCAACCCGGTACTGCGGATCGACCGGCAACTCACCGAGTCGATGCGACTGCACCTGGGCATGGGCAAGAAGGAGGCCGGCGAGCGCGCGATCGAACTGCTCACGCTGGTCGGCATCCCCGAACCGGTCAAGCGCGCCCGGCAGTACCCGCACCAGCTCTCCGGCGGCATGCGCCAGCGGGTGACCATCGCGATGGCGCTCGCGTGCGACCCCGACGTGCTGATCGCGGACGAGGCCACCACCGCGCTGGACGTGACCGTACAGCGGCAGATCCTCGACCTGCTCCAGGAGATCCAGGCCGAACGCGGCATGGGCATGATCCTGGTCAGCCACGACCTGGGCGTGGTGGCCGGGCGGACCGACCAGATCGCCGTGATGTACGCCGGTCGGATGGTCGAACACTCGCCCACCGCCGACCTGTTCGCGCACCGTCGGCACCGCTACACCGAGGCCCTGCTGGGCGCCGTGCCGCGCCTGGACGTGCCGCGCGACCAGCGCCCGCGGGCGATCCCGGGCGCACCGCCGGACCTGGTCACGCTCAAGTCCGGCTGCGCGTTCGCGGCCCGCTGCACGGCGGCGGACGACCTGTGTCGCGAGGAGCGACCCGAGCTCGGCGACGAACTCGGCGCACATCGGTTCGCCTGCCATCACCCCGTCGGCGAGGACGTCGCCGCCGTCGAGGGTGTCGAAAGCGGGCAGCCGTCCCTGATGAAGGAGGCCACCGCATGACCGCCGACGGCACCACGCCGGGCGCGCTCGCCTTGGACGACAAGCCCGCCGCCGAGACCTCGACCGGCACCGACCCGCTGCTCACGGTCACCGACCTGGTCCAGCGCTTCCGGGTCCCCGGCGGAATGATGAACGCGGTCGCGGGCGTGAGCTTCGAGCTCGGGCGCGGCCGCACGCTGGGTCTGGTCGGCGAGTCCGGCTGCGGCAAGTCGACGCTGGCCCGGGCCATCCTGCAGTTGACCAAGCCGTCCGAGGGCTCGGTCCGGTTCGACGGGCAGGAACTGACCACCCTGCCCAAGGCCGGTCTGCGCACGATGCGTCGGCGGATCCAGATGGTGTTCCAGGACCCCATCTCGGCGCTGAACCCGCGCCGGAAGATCTTCGACATCGTCGCCGAAGGGCTGGTCATCTCCGGCATGTCGGCCGAGGAGATCCGCCCGCGCGTGGAGGCGGTGCTGCGCCAGGTGGGCCTGGACCCGGAGTTGGTCTCGGACCGGCGTCCGCACCAGTTCTCCGGCGGCCAGTGCCAGCGGATCGCCATCGCCCGGGCCATGGTGGTCGATCCCGACCTGCTGATCTGCGACGAGCCGGTGGCGTCCCTGGACGTGTCGGTGCAGGCGCAGGTGCTGGACCTGCTCGACGAGATGAAGACCCGCACCGGCGTGTCGATGATCTTCGTCGCGCACGACCTCGCGGTGGTGCGCAACATCAGCGACGACGTCGCGGTGATGTACCTGGGCACCATCGCCGAGACCGGCGACACCGCGGCGATCTACGACACGCCCGCGCACCCGTACACCCGGGCCCTGCTCGACGCGGTGCCCGCACCCGACCCCGCGGCGGCGCCGGCCGGTCCCTCGCTCAAGGGCGAGATCCCCTCGCCGATGAACCCGCCCAGTGGCTGCCGGTTCCGCACCCGCTGCCCGATCGCGCGCGAGGAGTGCGCGGCGCACGTGCCGACGCTGCGCGAGATCGCGCCGGGTCACCGGGTCGCGTGCCACTTCCCGCTGGTGGGCGAGGCCGCGGTGTTCGAGCAGACCACCCCGGCCGTCGCGGTCGAGTCGAAGGTCGAGGCGGACGCCGAACCGAAGCCCACAGCCGAGGCGGACACCGAACCGGCGGCCGAGACGGACGCCGAACCGAAGGCCACAGCCGAGGCGGACGCCGAATCGAAGGCCGCAGCCGAGGCCGAGACCGAGCCGGCGGCCGAGGCCGAGCCGAAGGTCGAATCCGAGCCGGTACCCGCGGCCGAGCCGAAGGCCGACGCCGAGCCGAAGCCCGCGGCCACCGAGCAGGGCTGACCACCGACAGCGACGCGGTACGGCCGACCCCGGCCGTACCGCGTCGCTGTGCGTACACGCACGTGTCCGGCTCCGCCGTATGGGGGTCGAATCGGGCATCCCGTCGACGATGCGACACGTGTCGAGTTGTAGCCTCACGGCGCTGACCGCGCTCGTCGCGCGGCATCCGGCCATCGGCCGGCCTGCTCCATGCTTGAGGACGTTTTCTGTGGCACACGCACGACCTTTCGCCCTTCGGGCACGCCGTCGCACCGCCGCCGTCATCGCGGCGATCGGTCTGCTGGCCGCGGCCGGCTGCGGCTCCGAGTCCGGTGAGGCCCCCAGCGCGGTGGGCACCCCCCGAGCCGGCGGTTCGCTCGACATCCTGGCCACCGCCGAGGCCCGCAGCCTCGACCCCTTCCTGCCCTCCTACGCCGCTCAGGCGGACGGAAACCGGATGGCGGCCCTGTACGACAGCCTGGTCTGGACGAACCCCGTCACCGGCTCCGTGCAGCCGCAATTGGCCGAGAGCCTGAGCCCGGTGGACGGCAGCGGCAACAAGATCTGGAGCCTGCGGCTGCGGCCCAACCTCAAGTTCACCGACGGCACGGTCTTCGATGCCGCGGCGGTCAAGATCAACTGGGACACGCACGCGGTGCCCACCACCAAGTCGCGACAGCGGGACGCGACGGTGGGCATGAAGAGCCAGATCGGCGCCGACGCGCTGGAGTTGCGGATCATCCTGGACAAGCCGAACGGCAACTTCGACCGCCTGGTCGCGCGCAGCCTGTCCTTCATCGCCTCGCCCAAGGCGATTGCCGAGGGCGTCGACAAGCTGACCGAACACCCGGTGGGCGCGGGCCCGTTCATGCTGCGCCAGGGCGACTGGGTCAAGGGCGACCACCTGACCCTGGTGAAGAACCCGAACTACTGGCAGGGCCCGGCCAAGCCGTATCTGGACAGCATCACCTTCCGCTCCGAGTCCAGTGGCAGCGCGGCGGTCGACAAGGTCAAGAAGGGCAAGGCCGACGTCGCCAACGTCAGCGACGCGTTCACCCTCAAGGCGGCGCGCGACGCGGGCATCGGCATCGAGTCGCTCGCGCTCTCCGGCGGCCAGTTGCTCAGCTTCGACACCTCCGGCGGCCCCACCGCCAACCCCGAGGTGCGGCGCGCGATCGTGCTGGCGCTGAGCAGCGAAGAGATCAACAGGCGCGTGTTCGGCGGCGCGGGCACCCCCGCGCGCGGCATCTTCAACCAGGCCACCGCGTTGGCCAACCCGCAGTTGTCCGCACCGGAGAACAAGCCGAAGCAGGCCGCGGAGTTGTTCGCCAAGGTGACCGACAACGGCGCCAAGCCGATGCGGCTCAAGTTCTTCGCGCCCAAGAGCGGCGCGATCGACGAGCTCGGCCGGTACATGAAGGAAACGCTGGAGAAGTATCCCGGAGTCGGGGTCGACGTGGAGACCGCCGACCTGTCCGAGTTCGTCAAGCGCTCCAACCTGGCCGAGGCGTTCGACGTCAAGGTCAGCCAGTTGCTGGCCGACGACCCCGAGCCGGTGTTGTACCAGTACCTGCACAAGGGCAGCCCGAGCAACTGCTGCTTCTACGGCGACGACGTGGTGGACCGGGCGCTCGACGACGCCCGCAACACCACCGACCCGGCCCGCCGCCGGGCCGCCTACACCCAGCTCCAGCTCCAGTTGGACCGGGACATGCCGCTGTGGGTCTACCAGGAGGCGGTCGTGGCGGGCGTGTTCCACTCCGGGGTGACCGGTGTGCAACTGTCCAACGACGGCATCTTCCTCTTCGATCGCATCGGCAAAAAGGGCTGACTGGTCATCAGAAGTACAACGGTGACCCGATCTTGATGGACCAGATCGCCGGAAGGCAGTAGAAAGGGACGGCACCCTTACCAGTCGGTTCGTGGAGGCCGGGAATCACCCGTGGTGATTCCCGGCCTTCACGTGTCTCGTCCAGGGGTCGCAGACACTCGAGCAGCACGCACCACCGCACGACAGCACAGCCGCACGGACGCACCACCATGCTCCACCCGGGGCGCCGTCGCCCTCTCCCCCCGAGTCGGCCGACGTACCCCGGCACCAAGCACGTCCGCCGCCCGGCCACAGACGCCCGGACGGTCCGTCAGGTGAAGGTTGGCCCTGCAGTGACTCGTACTTCCCTGTTGTCCCTTCGAACCACGCGCCACACCCGTCCCCGGCGCCGAATAGCCGTGCTGGTCGTCGCGACCGCACTGGCCACCGTCCTCGCCGGTTGCGGAAAAGACGACGACACCAAGCCGTCCGCCGCGGGTACGCCCAAGCAGGGCGGCTCACTCACGATGAGCCTCCCGGGCGACTCCACCAGCCTGGACCCCTTCTCCACGTCGTATGTCAACGTCGCCGACGGCAGTCGCATGTCGGCGCTCTACGACTCGCTGGTGTGGACGGATCCCAGCACCGGCAGCATTCGCCCGCAGATCGCCGAGTCGCTGGCGATCAACGGCCCCAAAGCCGACACGTGGCGACTAAAGATCCGCCCGAACGTGAAATTCAGCGACGGCACGGTGTTCGACGCCGAGGCCGTCCGGTTCAACTGGGACCGCCACAAGGACCCCAAGGTCGGTTCCTTCCAGCGGGGTGCGGCGAGCGTCATCCTCTCGCTCAGCGTCAGCGACCCGCTCACCCTGGACATCAAACTGGTCAGCGAGAACGCGAACTTCGACCACCTGGTCACCCGCAACCTCTCCTACATCGCCTCGCCCACCGCGCTGCGGGCCAGCCCCACCGGGATCGGCGACAAGCCGGTCGGCGCGGGCCCGTACAAGCTGGTCAAGTGGGAGCGCGGGGTCAAGCAGACCTACACCCGCAACCCCGACTACTGGCAGCTGGACAAGGGTCTGCCGCATCTGGACAACCTGACCATCACGGTGGACACCGATGTCAACCACTCGGTCGGCGCGGTCGACGACGGCAAGACCGACCTCACCGTCGCGGTGGACCCGCTCGCCGTGGCGCAGGCCGAGGAGAAGAAGCTGGGCGTGACGCGCATCGGCCTCAACGGTGGCCAGATGGTCGTGTTCAACCTGAACGTCGCGCCGTTCAAGGACCTGCGGGCGCGTCGGGCCTTCGTCTACGCGTTCAACGGGATCGACATCAACCAGAAGTTCTTCGGCGGCAAGGGCACCCCCGCCAAGGGCATCTTCGCCGCCTCGTCACCGGTGGCCAACATCCAGCTCGCGGCGTCGGAGAACGATCCCAAGCGGGCCAAGGAGCTCTTCGACGACGTGACGGCGGGCGGCACCAAGCCGATCAAGTTCACCTACTGGGTTCCCCAGGCCCCCGCCTCGATCCGGGTCGCGGAGTACATGAAGCAGGTACTCAACACCTACCCCGGCGTCCAGATGGAGGTCAAGGTCGTCGACATCGCGACCTATGTCCGGACCGTCCGCGGCGGCACCACCGAATGGGCGGCGGCTCTCGGGCAGCAATGGATCGACGACCCGGAGCCGGGCATCTACGATCTCCTGCACAGCAAGAGCATGCCGAACAACAGCAGTTACGAGAACGCGACGGTCGACACCGCGCTCGAGGACGCGCGCAGGACGACCGACCCCGCCCAGCGACGTGACGCGTACACGCGTGTACAGCTGCAGGTGAACAAGGACATGCCGTTCTGGGTCTACCAGGAAGCGGTCACCGCCGCGGTCTACAGCCCCAGGATCACCGGCATCCAACTGGCCAACGACGGTGTCGTCCTGTGGGACCGGATCGGCACGACCGGCTAGTCGATCGACTCGTCCCGCCCGGGATCCGTGATCCCGGGCGGGACACCCCGCCGTACCCGGGGCCGGCGAGCGAACGCATTCGGTTCCGCCGCGCGACTCGCGCGGGCCATCGCTCCACAGCGCTACCGCACTTCCGGAACGACTGCACGACTGCACCGACGCACGAGGCACGTTCGAACCCCACAGTGATAGGTAGGTAGGCCGGCAGTGGTACTCCACCCCAAGTCACCCCTACGACGACCACCGTGTCGCGGCGTGCGCCGCCGACTCTCCCTCGCCCTCGCGCTGGCCGCCGCCACGGTGCTGGCGACGGCCGGCTGCGGCCTGGGCTCGTCCGACTCGGGCGGCTCGACCGGCGAACCCGAGCACGGCGGTTCGGTGACGATCCTGATGCCCGGTGAGGAGCGTGGACTCGATCCGTTCACCGCGTCCTACTCCAGCGTGGCCGACTCGAACCGGTTGTCCGCCCTGTACGACGTCCTGGTCTGGACCGATCCGAGCACGGGCGGGGTACGCCCCAAGCTGGCCGAGTCGTTGGTCTCCGACCAGAGCGCGCGGATCTGGACCCTGACCCTGCGCCCCGACGTGCGCTTCAGCGACGGGAGTCCGCTGGACGCGGGCACGGTCAAGGCCAACTGGGAGGCGCATCGCGACCCCACGGTGCGATCGCTGGTCGGCGGTCCGCTGCGCGGCGTGCAGCTGAGCGAGCTCGGCCCGCTCCAGCTGCGCATCGAACTCCCAGCCTCCAACGCCAACTTCGACCACACCATCGCGCGCAACCTCTCCTTCGTCGCACCCCGACGGCTGGTGGAAACGCCCGAGGGTCGCTTCGAGCTCAAGCACGCGCCGGTCGGCGCTGGCCCGTTCAAGGTGAAGAACTGGGAACCGGGCAGGGAACTCCGGCTGGAGCGCAACCCCCTGTACTGGCAGCGGAATCGGCCCTACCTCGACGAGGTGGTCTTCCGGGTGGACAAGGACGTCGAGGGCGGCAACAAGGCGATCCACGCCAAGCGGGCCGACCTCACCCTGAGCACGGACCCACAGAGCATCGCGCAGGCCCGCGCGGACGGACTGGTCGCCGAGGACGCTCGGCTCA
The DNA here is from genome assembly GCF_000372745.1 of Embleya scabrispora DSM 41855. Classification (GTDB taxonomy): domain Bacteria; phylum Actinomycetota; class Actinomycetes; order Streptomycetales; family Streptomycetaceae; genus Embleya; species Embleya scabrispora. Next base: position 55,420 of record NZ_KB889676.1, read on the forward strand.
ACGGCGGATTGATGATCGCCTTCAACGTGCGCAAGGGACCTTTCCAGAATCCGAACGCCCGCCGGGCGACGGCATTGGCGCTCAGCAGCACCGAGATCAGTCGGCGCTTCTACGGCGGTCGGGGCGAATCGCCGCGCGGCATCTTCGACAGCACGTCCCCGCTCGCGAACGTCAACCTGGCCGCGCCGGAGAACCGGCCCGAGGAGGCTCGCGCGCTGTTCGCGCAGGTCACCAACAACGGGAAGAAACCGTTCGTCTTCCGCTATCTGGTGCCGGACAGCGCCAAGATGCGCGCCACCGCCGACTACATCCGGCAGACCCTGGAGGGATATCCGGGCGTGAACGTGATCGTCGAGGTCACCGACATGGCCTCGCTGGTGACCCGATTGGCGGGCAACGACTTCGACGCCACCGTCTGTCAGCTGTGGGCCGACGACGTGGAGCCGACGATCTACCAATTCCTGTACAGCAAGGCCGGTTTGAGCAACATCACCGGCTACGCGAACGACGTCGTGGACACCGCCCTGGAGGACGGTCGGCGATCCACCGACGCCGGCTCGCGGCGCGATGCCTACACCCGGCTGCAGAACCAGGTCAACCGCGATCTGCCGTTCTGGGTCTACTCGTCGGCGGTGATCGGCGCGGTGCATCGGACCGATCTGGTCGGGATCCAGCTCTACAACGACGGCCTGATCCACTTCGACGCCATCGGGCGGCGCTGATGAGCGGCTGACCCCACAAACCCGGCCGGGTGGCGTGCGCGGCGTCGAGATCGTTGTGCCGCGAACGCCGCCCGGTCGTGCACCACCGCACCACCACACCCGGTCCGAACGGGGACCGGGTGTGCCTTGTGACAACGGAGGAGTCACATGAGCAAGCACCTCGGCAACAACGCACGAAAGCGCGCGGCGGCCATCGCCGGCGTATCGGCTCTGGCGCTGATCCTCGCCGCGTGTGGCGGCGGGGACGACGCCGCCGGCGGCAAGGCCGACCCGAACGCGTCGGCGGGCGCCAAGAAGGGCGGCAACCTGACCCTTCTGACGGTGTCCGACGCCCGCAGCATGACGCCGTTCAACGCGTCGTACGCGGCGGTCACCGACCTCAACCGCATGCTCGCGGTCTACGACGCGTTGTTCTACGTGGACAACACGCAGAACAAGGTCCTGCCGCAGATCGGCGAGAGTCTCAAGAGTGACGACGGCGGCAAGGTCTGGACGCTCAAGGTCAAGCCGAACGTCAAGTTCAGCGACGGCACCGCGCTGGACGCCGCCGCGGTCAAGTTCAACTGGGAGATGCACGCCAAGCCGGAGGTGCTCAGCCAGCACCGCCCGGCCGCGAGCGGCCTCGGCCTGGAGGTGGTCGACCCGCTGACGCTGAAGATCACCCTGCCGATGCTGAACGCGAACTTCGACCGCACGGTGGCCACGGAGCTGTCCTATATCGAGTCGCCCAAGCAGTACGCGATCGACCCGAAGGGTGAAAAGCCGGTCGGCGCGGGCCCGTTCGTGCTCAAGACCTGGACCCGGGACAGCCAGATGGTGTTCGAGAAGAACCCGAACTACTGGCAGGGCGCGGACAAGCCGTACCTGGACACACTGACCATCAAGGTGGTCAACGACGTCAAGCAGCAGGTCGACACGATCAAGGCCGGCGGCGCCGACATCACCTTCACGATCGACCCGCAGAAGACCAAGGCCGCGCAGGAAGGGGGCCTGGGCGTCACCCCGTTCACCCTCGACGGCGGCCAGATGATCGTCTTCAACACCTCGACGGCGCCGTTCGACGACCCGCGCGCCCGGCGTGCGGTGGCGCTCGCGCTCGACCCGGCCGACCTGAACCAGAAGATGTACGCGGGCACGGCGACCCCGGCCAAGAGCATCTTCCACAGCGGCAAGACCTTCACCGACCCCACCGCCGTGCAGCCGAGCCCGAACAAGGTCGAGGCGCAGAAGCTGTTCGACGAACTCGCAGCCGAGGGCAAGCCGGTCAAGTTCAACTACCTGGTCCCGGAGAACCCGACCTCCAACGCGACCTCCGAGTACACCATGACCGCGCTCAACGCGTTCAAGAACGTCGAGGTCAAGCTCGACAAGGCCGAGGTCGCCAGCTACTACCTGCGACTGACGGTGCAGAAGAACTTCACCGCCGCGCTGTACCAGATCTGGTCCAGCGACCCGGAACCGGTGCTGTTCAACAGCCTGTTCTCGCAGACCCCGTTGAACTTCACCGGCTACAAGAGCCAGGAGGCGGACGCGGCGCTGATCAAGGGCCGCTCCACCACCGACGAGGCGGCGCGCAAGGCCGCGTACGCGGACCTGCAGAAGGCGCTCGTCAAGGATCTGCCGATGCTCGCCTACCAGGAGGCGGTCACCAACATCATCTCCGGCCCGCGGGCCGTGGGTGTGGTCGGCGTCCAGGACGGCGGCATGTTGATGGACCGGGTCGGCCTGAAGTAGTCCGGCACCGGGTCCGGATCATCCCCGGCTGATCCGACGCACCGTCACCATCCGTGTTCGGGAGGCTCGTTCGCCAGGTGCGGACGGGCTTCCCGGCCGGCCCGCGACCGCCGGGGGCGCGGGCATCCGACACGATTCGACGACTGTCTGTAACGATGTAACAGATCGGCTTACAGTACGTGCAAGTTGCGCCGAGTGGTCCTACGGTGTGCCGCACGCAGTACCGATTCGCTGTTCCCGCTCCACGCTCATGGCTCCCGGCACCAGTTGTGTTGTTCCCCGGCGGAGGTGGCAAGAACGTTGTCTGCACGACGCACGACCGCACGTCGCACGACCCTCGTTTCGATGATGGTGGTTCTCGGCATCACCGCCACCGCGTGTGGCGGTTCGGACGACTCCGGATCCACGGGCGGCGGCAAACAGTCGACCGTCCAGGGCGAGGCCAAGGCCGGCGGCAGCATGACCATGCTGGCCGTACAGGACTCCGCCTCGCTCGACCCGTTCAAGGCCGCGTCCGTCGCGGTGGCCGACGAGCCGCGTCTGGCCGCCCTGTACGACCCGCTGTTCTACATCGACGCCGCGGACAACTCGGTCAAGGCCCACCTCGGTGAGAGCCTGGCCACCGCGGACAACGGCAAGACCTGGCAGCTCAAGCTCCGTCCTGGGGTCAAGTTCTCCGACGGCACGCCGCTCGACGCACAAGCGGTCAAGTTCAACTGGGACATGCACGCCAAGGCGGAGACCCAGTCCCAGCATCGCCAGATAGCCGCCGGACTGACCAGCAAGGTGGTCGACCCGACCACCCTGGAGGTCACCCCGCTGGGCATGCCGAACGCCCAACTGGACCGCGCGATCGCCATCGACCTGACCTACATCGCCTCGCCCGCCTCGCTGGCCAAGGGTCCGGACGAGTACCGCAACAAGCCGGTGGGCGCGGGACCGTTCAAGCTGGAGAGCTGGACGCGCGGCAGCCAACAGGTCTACGTCAAGAACGAGAACTACTGGCAGAAGGACAAGGGCCTGCCCAAGCTGGACAAGCTGACGATCAAGAACGTGCCGGACGTCAAGCAGCAGTACAACACCGTCAACAGCGGTGGCGCGGACGTCTTCCTGAGCTCCGACAACGCCACCATCTCGCAGGCGGAAAAGGCGATCGGCGTCGTCCAGCGTTCGGTCGACGGCGGCCAGATGATCCAGTTCAACATGACCAAGCCGCCGTTCGACGACCTGCGGGCGCGCCAGGCGATCACCCTCGCCCTCGACCCGGCCGGCATCCCCAAGACGCTGTCCAACGGCTACGTGCCCGCGAAGGGCTACTTCGCCCAGAAGTCGCCGTTCTTCGACCCGGCGAACGTGCAGGCGAACCCCGACAAGGCCAAGGCCAAGCAGCTCTTCGACGACTTGGAGCGCGAGGGCAAGAAGGTCGAGTTCACCTACCTCCTGCCGCAGAACCCGTCCTCGGTCAAGGTCGCCGAGTGGATGCAGACCCAGCTGGCCGAGTACAAGAACGTCTCGATGAAGCTGGAGCCGCTGGAGATCGGCGCGTACATCGAGAAGTACGCACTGCGCAAGGACTTCCAGGCGATGCTCTTCCAGCAGTGGCTGGTCGACCCCGAACCGCTGGCCTTCAACAACTGGTTCTCCAAGAGCCCGACCAACTTCGTCGGCTGGAACAACCCGGCCGTGGACGGCGCGCTGGTGGCCGGCCGCAGCTCGACCGACCCGGCGGCCCGCAAGGCGGCCTATTCGGACCTGATGAAGGCGATGGTCGCCGATCTGCCGCTGTGGACGTACGCCGAGTCCTCGATCGGGGTGCTGTTCAACAAGAAGGTCACCGGCGTCGTGCAGTACAACACCGGCGTCTTCTTCATGGACCGGATCGGGCTGAAGTAGCCCGCCGCCGGCGCCGTTCGGCCCCCGCCCGTCACGCGCGGGCGGGGGCCGACGCGCGTCACGCGGTCGGGAACGGCGCCTCGGGCAGCTCGCGGGCCACCCGGGCGGCCAGTTCGCCCACCGCCGGATCGTCCGGGAAACGCCCGGCCAGCGCCTCGACGGTGCGCCGCAGTCGCACGATCAGCCGCTCCGAGCGCACCCGGAAGGCGATCTCCAGGGCCGCCGTGGCCTGCTCGACCGCGCCGGCCGGGTCGTGCTCGATCAGGAACACCGTGGCCAGCCCCACGTGCGCGAGCGCGAGACTGCGCACGAACTCGCCGGTGCCCAGCAACAGCCGTACGCTCTCGCTCAGCCGCTCCTTCGCCGGCGTCACGAACGCCGGTCGGGTATAGGCGAGATCGCGATAGGCGTGGCCGCTCTCGGCGAGTAGTTCGGCCCGGTTGAAGTAGCGGATCCAATCCGGCTCGGCCTGCGGCCGGCTGTCCGCCAACGCCTGTTCGGCCAGTCCCAGTGCGCGTCGACATCGATGCGCGTCACCCAGCGCGCCGTACGCGCGTCCCTCCAGCGCGTACAACATCGCCTGGAGCCCGGCCCCGCCGGTGTCCCGGCTGCCGTACTGGGCCAGGTGGATCAACTCCAGTGCGTCCTCGGCCAACTCGTAGTGGATCATCTGCCGGGACATCACCCCGAGCACGTTGGCCCCGAACGGCGCGTCGTCGCACTCCTTCGCCGCGTGCAGGGCGAGCACCATGTACTTCTGCGCCCCCGGCTGCAGGCCGGTGTCGTAGGACATCCACCCGGCGAGCAGCGCGAGTTCGGCGGTCAGCCCGAGCAGCCGGGCCCGCACGGCGGGTGCGTGCGTCTCGCGCAACAGGTCGGTGAGCGCGTTGAGTTGACCGATCACCGCCTTGCGTCGCAGCCCACCGCCGCCCTGCATGTCCCAACGCCGGAACAGCCGGACCGACTCGTGCAGATGCCCGGTCGCGGACGCCGGCAGCCGCGACCGGCGCACGTCGGAGCCGATGCCGATATCCATGCCCGTGCCGGTGCCGGGCGCGATCAACCCAGCCGGCGTCGCGGGCAGCGGCGACGCCCAGCGCTGGAGCGGCTCGACCAGGTCGCGACCGGCCGCCAGACGCAGCGATGGGCCGACGAACTCCTGTCGGCCGAGCAGCAGATCGCCGCGGGTGTACTCGCCGAGGATCTCGACCACCGTCTCGAAGGTCCAGGGCAGGTCCACGCCGAAGTCGCCGTGCGGCTCGTCCGGCTCACGCAGGCCCAGTTCGTCGATGCTGACCACGCGACCGAACCGTCGGGTGAACAACTCGGCCAGGATTCGCGGTATCGGCTCGCGCGGCTGCTCGCCGTCCAGCCAGCGGCGTACCCGGGAGGTGTCGGTGCTGACGTGCGGGGCGGACATCGCCCGCGCGTGCCGGTTCACCTGACGGGCCAACTCGCCCTTGGACCATCCACTGCGGGCGAACCACGCGGAGAGCCGGTCATTGGGCTGCCGCCCGCCGTCCGGCTCGTGATCGTCCGCGGACCCGCCGTCCCGCGCTCGCGTCGTAGCCACCGCATCGCCCCCATGCCCTCAGCGGTCCGGCCGGTCAGGCGTCGGGCCCCGATGGGAACCGTACGCGCAGGCCCGTTCGCCGAACGTATTCCGACTCGCCCGCAGGCGTCGGTCGATGCGGCAAACGCCAGGCTTCGCCACCCCACGCGCCCGGGACGCGCCACGGGGGAGGCCGCGTTTGACTGATCGGCGACACAGTGCCGACGACGGCTGCCGGTCCCGTTCATATCGCGCGAACCACACAGCCGTCGATATTACTCACTGCGGTCACAGCGTAACCAAACGTGATGAGCACCGTTGGGGAGGACATGGACATCATGCTCGGATCGCGCCGGCGTACGCGGGCCGCACTGTGGCAGGCGGTGGCCGAGTTCGCGGAGGAACGCGGCTGGCCGGTGGCCCAGGGCGCGCACCTGGTACGCGACGGACGCGGCACCCACTGCTCGTGCGGCCGTGTCACGTGTGCCGCGCCGGGCATGCACCCGGCGGACCCGCGCTGGTCGGAGCGGGCCACCGCGTCGCCGGCCGCGGTGCGTTACCTGTGGTCGCAATGGCCGGACAGCACGATCGTGGTGCCCACCGGTCGGGTCTTCGACGCGATCAGCGTGCCGCGCCAGGCGGGCACCCGGGCTCTCGTCCGGTTGGAGCGGATGGGCACCCCGCTGGGCCCGGTCCTGGCCACGCCGACCGGGCGGGTCGTGTTCCTGGTCGCGCCCGGCGCGGCGGCCGAACTGCCCCATCTGCTCTACCAGATGGGTTGGGACGACGCCGAGTTGGACCTGCGCTGCCACGGCGAGGGCGACTACGTGTTCGGGCCACCGTCGCCGATGGGCCTGCTCGGCCCGGTGGAGTGGATCCGCCCGCCCGAGAGCGGCGACGCCGCGCTCCCGGAGGCCCGCCTGCTCCTGGGCACCCTGGCCTACGCGTGCCATCGCAGGGGCGCCTCCTCGACCGGCCGAGGACTGTGGCTGGCCTCCTGAGCCGGGCGCGGCCGGCACGCTGAAAAACGCCGGACGGGCCGTGTCGGCCCGTCCGGCGTTCGAGAGCGACCCTTCGGTCCCCGATCAGTCCTCAGTCCCCGATCAGCGCGTCCACGAACGCGGACGGCTCGAACGGCGCCAGGTCGTCCGGCCCCTCGCCGAGGCCGATCAGCTTGACCGGCACACCCAGCTCGCGCTGTACCGAGACCACGATGCCGCCCTTGGCGGTGCCGTCGAGCTTGGTCAGCACGATGCCGGTGATGTCCACCACCTCGGCGAACACCCGGGCCTGGACCAGGCCGTTCTGACCGGTGGTGGCGTCGAGCACGAGCAGTACCTCGTCCACCGGGCCGTGCTTCTCCACCACCCGCTTGACCTTGCCCAGCTCGTCCATCAGGCCGGTCTTGGTGTGCAGCCGGCCGGCGGTGTCCACGAGCACCGTGTCCACGCCCTCGGCGATGCCCTCCTTGACCGCGTCGAACGCGACGCTGGCCGGGTCGCCCGCCTCCGGCCCGCGCACCGTGTGGGCGCCGACCCGCTCGCCCCACGTCTGCAACTGGTCGGCGGCGGCGGCGCGGAAGGTGTCCGCGGCGCCCAGCACCACACTGCGGCCGTCGGCGACGAGCACCCGGGCGAGCTTGCCGGTCGTGGTGGTCTTGCCGGTGCCGTTGACGCCGACCACGAGCACCACGGCCGGTCGGTCGCCGTTCTCTCCGCCGGTGTGCCGGGCGGTCTTGAGGGTGCGGTCCAGGTCGGGGCCGATCAGGGTGAGCAGTTCTTCGTGCAGCAGCGCCCGCAGTTCGGCGGGAGTACGGGTGCCCAGCACCTTGACCCGGGTCCGGAGGCGGTCGACCAGCTCCTGCGTGGACGCGACGCCGACATCGGCGGTCAGCAGGGTGTCCTCGATCTCCTCCCAGGTGTCCTCGTCCAGGTGCTCACGCGCGAGCAGCGCCAACAGGCCCTTGCCGAACGTGGTCTGCGACCGGGCCAGCCGGGCACGCAGCCGGACCAACCGCCCGGCCGTGGGCTCGGGGACCTCCAGCGGGACGAGTTCCGGCTCGGCCGGCACGACGACCGACGTTTCCGGCAGATCGACCGTGTCGATGGTGCGCCGGGGCGCTTCGACGGGCGGGGCGGCCTCGTCGCCGACACCCGGCTCGACCGGTGTGCGCGGCGGCGCCGGCGGCACGCCCTTGCGGCGCGAGCCGACCACGAACCAGCCGGCGGCGCCGAGGGCGACGAGGGCAATGACGACGATCAGGATCACAGTCTCCATAGGACCTCCAGTCTCCCAGACGGCCCGGCGCCGAACCTCGACCGCCCGCTCTCGGCGGGTCCGAACCCGGCCGCCCGCCCGTGACCCGGAGACCGTTGAATCCTGACACTGCGTCAGATAGCTTGCCCATGCCAAGGGCCGTCCGGCAGATGACACGTGTCCGAGACGGCTTCGGCCCGACCCGGAAGGTGCTCACGCTCCATGGCTGTCACGAATCTGCGGTTCAACCAGGTCCTCCCCGGTCTCGACCGGCAGGAGATGTCCGCGCGCTACCGGGCCACCGTCGAGATGGCGGCCTTCGCGGACAAGAACGGGTTCGACATGATCAGCCTGGAGGAGCACCACGGCGCGGACAACGCGTGGAGCCCTTCCCCGCTGAGCACCGCAGGCGCGATCTTCGGCGCCACCGAGCGGATCGGCGTGATCGTCTGCGCACTGCTCGCCCCGCTGTACGACCCGATCCGGCTCGCCGAGGACATCGCCGTCCTGGACAACATCAGCGGCGGCCGACTCTCCCTCGTCGCGGGCCTGGGCTACCGGCCCGAGGAGTACGCGGCGCTGGGCAAGGACTGGAAGCGGCGCGGGAAGATCCAGGACGAGGTGCTGGAGACGCTGCTCAAGGCGTGGACCGGCGAGCCGTTCGAATACCGCGGCACCACCGTCCGGGTCACCCCCAAGCCGTTCACCGACCCGCACCCGATGGTCATGGTCGGTGGCACCGCCAAGGCGTCCGTGCGCCGCGCGGTCCGCCTGCGGCTGCCGTTCTACGCCGCGGCCCCGATTCCGGAGCTGGAGCAGTACTACTACGAGCTCGCGGCCGAGGAAGGTTTCGAGGGCGGCTTCGCGATCCTGCCGCCGGTCAAGACCCGGATGATCTTCTGCACCGAGGACCCGGACAAGGCGTGGGCCGAGTACGGCGAGTACTTCCTGCACGAGGCCACCACGTACGCCGGCTGGCAGACGCCCGACATAGCCTCGGTGGTCGAGTCCTCGGCCACCACCGTCGCCGCGCTGCGCGAGGAGGGCATCTACTGCTGCCTCACCCCCGACGAGTGCGTCGAGATCGGCCAAAACGGCGGCCTGACCGACGCACTGATCCTGCACCCGCTGGTCGGCGGTCTGCCGATCGACGCGGGCTGGGCCAGCCTGCAGCTGTTCAACGACAAGGTCATGCCGCGCAACGTGCCGGCGGGGTGACACAGCACCGAGTGGCACAACGACTCGGTGACCCGCCGGCCCGGTGACCCGGCCGGCTCGCGAGCGGCGGCGGCGGCGGTCACACCCTCGACTCGACCGGGGTGTGACCGCCGTCCGTGTTCACCCGCCCGCGGACACCCCGCTCATCGGCTCCACATGCTCGGACGCGACCCGCCGGTCCTCCTGACGCAGCCGCTGACTGATCACCGTGGTGACTCCGTCACCGCGCATCGAGACGCCGTACAGCGCGTCGGCCACCTCCATCGTGCGCTTTTGGTGGGTGATCACGATCAGCTGCGAACTCTCCCGCAGCTCCGCGAAGATCCCGATCAGCCGCTGCAGATTCATGTCGTCCAGCGCCGCCTCGACCTCGTCCATCACGTAGAACGGACTGGGCCGGGCCTTGAAGATCGCCACCAACAGGGCCACCGCGGTCAACGAGCGCTCACCGCCGGAGAGCAGCGACAGCCGCTTGACCTTCTTGCCCGGCGGGCGGGCCTCCACCTCGATGCCGGTGGTCAGCATGTCGTCCGGATCGGTCAGGATCAGCCGACCCTCGCCGCCCGGAAACAATCGCGCGAACACGCCCACGAACTCGCGCGCGGTGTCGTGATAGGCCGCCGTGAACACCTGCTCGACCCGCTCGTCCACTTCCTTGACCACCGTCATCAGGTCCCGGCGGGTCTTCTTCAGATCCTCCAACTGCTCGGTCAGGAAGTTGTGCCGCTCCTCCAGGGCGGCGAACTCCTCCAACGCGAGCGGATTGACCTTGCCCAGTTGCACGTGCGCCTTCTCCGCCGCGCGCAGCCGCTTCTCCTGTTCGGCCCGCACGTACGGACGCGGCTGCGCCTGCGGCGAATCCGGGGCGCGCTCCTCGCCCTCGGCCGGCGGCGACGGCGGTACGAGTTGGTCTGGGCCGTACTCGGCCAGCAGGCCCTCGGCCTCGATCCCGTGCTCCTCCAGGGACTTGGCCTGCAACTGCTCCACCCGCAGCCGCTTCTCCGCGCGCAACATCTCGTCCCGGTGCACCGAGTCGGTCAACTTCTCCAACTCGGCGGCGAAGCCGCGGGACCGGCCGCGCTCGCGGGCCAGCTCCGCCTCGTGCGCGGCCCGGGCCCGCTCCGCCGCGTCGCGTTCGACGCCGGCCCGGGCCAACGACGCCTCGACATGGCGCAGCAGCACCTCGGTGCCCGCGAGCACCGCGCCCGCGATCCGCGCCTCCACCGCCATCCGCTCCCGGCGCCGGGCCGCGCTCGCCCGCGCCTCGCGCTCGGCCCGCGCACCCCGATCCAGCGCGTCGGCCCGGCCGGCCAGCGACCGGCCCCGCTCCTCGTGCGTACGCACCGCGAGGCGGGCCTCCATCTCGGCCTGCCGCGCTGCGCTCGCGGCGCCCGCGAGCCGGTCCCGCTCGGCGGTGTCCGGGTCCTCGTCGCCCTCGGCCGCGTTGTACTCCTGCGCCGCCTCCAGCCGAGCCGCGAGCTCCTCGACCTTGAGCTCCTCCTGCGCGCGCGCCGCCTCGGCCTCGGCCACCGCCCGCGCCAACCGCTCGGCCTCGCCCGCCGCCGCCCGGGCCTGCCCGCCGAGCCGGCCCAACTGCTGCGCCGCCGCGGCGGCCTTGTGCTCCGCCTCGCGCCGCTGCGCGGTGATCCGCTCGACCGCGGCCGCCGCCTCCCGCCGGGTCGCCACCGCACCGGCCAGCGCCTCGGCCAACCGGGCACACCGCTCGGTCAACGCCGCCGCCCGCTCGGCCGCCTCGTCCACCGCCGCCTGCACCTCCAGCAGGCTCGGCGCACTCGCCGACCCGCCGTGCGCGAAGCCTTCGCCGACCAGATCACCCTCGCGGGTGACCGCGCGCACCCCGGGCAGCGTCCGGACCAGGTCGGCGGCGGCGGTGAGATCCTCCACCACCGCGACCCGATCGAGCAGCGGATACACCGCGCCGCGCAACTCCTCCGGTACGGACACCAGGCGCGCCGCGTAGACCACCCCCGCCGGCAGCCGCGGCCAATCCGCCGGCCCACCGGCCGCCGCCTCCCGCGCCGCGACCCCGCCGAGCAGCAGCGCGGCCCGGCCCGCGTCGTCCTTGCGCAGCAGCCGCAACGCGTCCACGGCCGGCTGCACACCGGTCACCGCGACCGCGTCCGAGGCCGCCCCAAGCGCCGCCGCGATCGCCTGCTCGGCGCCGTGCTCGACGGTGATCAGGGCGGCCACCGTGCCCAGCACACCGGACAGCCGGTCCCCCGCGGCGAGCAGCGCGCCGCTGCCGTCCTTGCGCCGGAGCGCCGGCTCCAGGGCCTCCTTGCGCGCGAGCACCGCCGACCGCTCCCGCTCGGCCTCCTTCTCCGCGTCGCGGGTGAGCGCCAACGTCTCCTCGGCCTCGGCCAACACCTCCCGGGCCGTGTCCAACCGGGCCTCGATCGCGGCGATCCCCCGACTGCCGTCGTCCGGTGACGCGCCCGCGTCCCGTGGCGCGCCCTCGACGCCGAGCCGGAGCTGCTCGTAATCCTCCTGCGCCGCGACCGCACGCTCCTGTGCCTGGTCCCGCGCACCGACCAGCCGACCGATCTCGGCCTCCGCCGCGGCCACCCGACTGCGCGCGGCGCCGACCCGGCCGACCAGGCGGGCCAGCCCCTCGCGACGGTCCGCCAGCGCCCGGGCGACCTCCCTGAGCCGGCGCTCCTCCTCGACCAGGGCCCGTTCCAACTCGCCGCGCCGCTCCACCGTCTCGGCCAGCTCGACCTGCGCCGATTCGAGCGCGGCGGCCAGTTCCGCCTCCTGCTCGCGGATCCGCTCGGCCTCGCGCTCCATGTCCTGCGGGTCGCGTCCGCGCCGCTCGTCGGCGGGCGCCGAGCTCGCGTGCCGGACCCGCTGTCGGGCCAGCCCCGCCGTGCCGCGCACCCGCTCGGCCTGCGCGGACAACGCGTACCAGGTCTCCTGCGCCCGGGCCAGCCGCGGCGCCATAACCCGCGCCTCGGTCTCCAGTTGTGCCTCACGCGCCTGAACCAGTGCGAGGTCGCGCTCCACGGCGGTGCGCCGCTCACGCAGCGCGGCCTCGTCCGCGACCTCCTCGGCCAGCGCGCTCTCGAGCCGCACCAGGTCGTCGGCGAGCAGCCGCAGCCGCGCGTCCCGCAGGTCGGCCTGGATCGCCGCGGCCCGGCGGGCCACCTGGGCCTGGCGTCCGAGCGGCTTGAGTTGCCTGCGCAGTTCGTTGGTCAGGTCCTGCACCCGAGTCAGATTGGCCTGCATCGCGTCCAGCTTGCGCAGCGCCTTCTCCTTGCGCTTGCGGTGCTTGAGGACGCCCGCGGCCTCCTCGATGAACGCACGTCGCCCCGCCGGGTCGGCCTGCAGCACCGCGTCGAGCCGGCCCTGGCCGACGATCACGTGCATCTCCCGGCCGATGCCGGAGTCGGAGAGCAGTTCCTGGATGTCCAGCAGCCGGCAGGTGCTGCCGTTGATCTCGTACTCCGAGCCGCCGTTGCGGAACATCCGCCGGGTGATGGTGACTTCGGAGTAGTCGATGGGCAGCGCGCCGTCGGCGTTGTCGATGGTCAGGCTCACCTCGGCCCGCCCGAGCGGCGGTCGCCCGGAGGTGCCGGCGAAGATGACGTCCTCCATCTTGCCGCCGCGCAGCGTCTTGGCACCCTGCTCGCCCATCACCCACGACAGTGCGTCGACCACGTTCGACTTGCCGGAACCGTTGGGCCCGACCACACAGGTGATCCCCGGCTCGAAGCGCAGCGTCGTCGCCGACGCGAAGGACTTGAAGCCACGCAGGGTCAGACTCTTCAGGTGCACGCGACGAAAGAGTAGTCGGCACGACCCGGACCATTCGCCCGCTCGGTCCGATCGCGGGCGTGTCGAGCGCCCCGGATGGGGGTATCAACAGCTGGAAGCGAGCGGGTGGGCACAAGGGGGCAGGGCGGGACGGGCAACGGGAAATCGAGGTACCGGGCGCGCTTCGGCGCGCGTCGCAGGGGTCGCGCGGGGATCGGGACCCGGGGTTGAACGACAAGGGCCACGGAGCAGCGGGCCCACGGAGCGCGGGCCACGGAACAGGGCCACGGAACAAGAGTCACCGACAGGTAACGGCTTGGGTCACCAGCAGGCAACTCGGGTCGACGGCCGCGACACGGCCGCGGGCCCGGAAACGACAAAGGGACGCCTGAAGGCGTCCCTGGTTATCGCTTACGCGGACCTACGCTCGCGAAAGTGCAGGTTCCGCCGCGGAGACGTCGAAGCCGGCAAGCAGCTCGTCCGAAGCGGCGGCGTTGAGCGCGTCGTTACGCTCCTGGGCACGGACAAGTTCCGTTTCCAGGTCACGAACACGCTGCTGGAGCCGTCGATTCTCGGCGAGCAGTCGGGGATCGGGGCCACCGACATAACCGAGAAGCGCCTTCGCCATGAGAGGGTCCTCCACGCTGAAAATGAATGACCACGCAGATTCGCGGGTCTAAATGTGGCACCCGGCCGCAAGGCTCCTGATAGGGTGCGCGGGCTTCCAGCGTCGCACCAAAATCGCAGGAGGTCAATATCATAACGGCACGATAACGAGACCTTCACCCGATCAAACGCGGTTCGACCGCGGACTGGGGTGACGGCTGTCGTGCTGGGTGTACGAGATCATCTTTCGACCTCCCCAGTCAAGAAGATTCCGGTTGTCCGCCAACTCCGGACGGCCGTGCCCTAGAGTCACTCCGGCACCACACCCGTTCGGGTGAACTGATATCCCCTGCCGGAAGGTGACCCAACCCTCCATGGCTCGGCACAGTCGTACCTCGGCCCCGGCCCATCCGCGTCGACGACGCGCGAAGTCGCACCGCCGACGCATCACTCCCCTGCTCGCCCTGTTGGCCCTGCTCGCGGTGGGCGGCACGGTGGCCGGCCTGGTCGTCTCGGACCGCGCCGGCGAGTCCTCCGCCAACCGGGTCGCGGGCGCCGACGGACCGCTGCCCGGGCACGCCCTCGACGGCTCCGCCGCGCCCGGCGGCGCCGGGGGCGACCGCACCGGCGACGAGGCGTCCCGAAGCCTGCTCCCGGGCGCGGCGACCACCGGCCGGACCCCGCTGCCCACGGCGAGCGCCGCACCCACGGCGAGCACGCCGCCCGACGCGCCGACCACGAGCGCGGCCGCCACCCCGACCAGGAGCGCGACGCCGAGCAAACCCGCCGGCACCCCGACCACGAGCGCGGCGAACCCGCCGAGCGGCCCCGAGGACAAGGTGCTCGCGGTGGTCAACGAGGAGCGCGCGAGCGCGGGCTGCGGTCCGGTCAAGAGCGACGCCAAGCTGGTCGCGCTGGCCCGCGCGCACAGCGCGGACATGGCCGACCGCGACTACTTCGACCACAACACGCCCGAGGGCCTGACCCCGTGGGACCGCGCCGAGAAGGCCGGTGTGAGCTATCTGGGCGCGGAGAACATAGCGCGCGGCCAAAAGACCGCCGACGCGGTGATGCGCGCCTGGATGAACAGCCCCGGCCACCGCCGCAACATCCTCGACTGCGGCCTGACCAAGCTCGGCGTCGGCATCCGGGAGGGCGCCAACGGCCCCTGGTGGACCCAGGAGTTCGGCCGCTGACCCGGCGACTCGGCGGGGCCGATCCACGGCATGTGGTTTCGCGCCCCGCCGGGTCCGCGACGCGGGCTTCGAGCGTCGCGCTCAGCGCGGCCCCACGCCGAGTCGATCCGCCAGCAGACCGAACACGTACAGCCCGGATTCGCCCTGGTTGCGGGCGAGCACGAGGTCGACCGCCTCCGCCGCCGCCGCGCGGCCCGCCGTCCGTGCCCAGCGCACCGCCGCGTTGACCACCTTCGGCCGGGCCCGGTCCAGCACCTCGCCCACCTCGTCGCGCAGTTGGGCGTAGCGCTCCGGCCGACGCAACTCGCCGCTCGCGTCGAAGACGTCCGCACCGGTGCGCGCCGCCTCCAGTTCCAGCCGGCCCATCGCCAGGTGCGCCGCCGCCTCGCCGGGATTGAGCCATGCCTCCCAGGCGCCCGCCTCGCTCACCCCCTGGACGTGCGCCACGTGCGTCTCGAAGACCCAGCACACCAGCACCGGCGAGTCCGCCTTCGCCGCCAGCGCCTCCAGCCACGGCCGCTCGAAGGCGTACGGGTCGTCCTCGTGCCGCACGTGCGTCGTGGTCCAGCCGTCCGGCGACTCCCACATCGTCCGGGCCGGGTGCGCCGCCGTGTCCACATGCGGCGCGAATTCGGACAACGGCCGCGCCCCGCGCACGACGACGATGTCCCCGTTGAATCCCATGACACGCGCTCCCTGGATTCCGCTGCCTACGCCCCGACCGTCGCCCTGCGTGGCGCCCGCTGACAGGTCGGACAGAAATAGCTGCTGCGATTCATGAACGAGATCCGCCGGATCGGCGTCGCACACCGGTTGCATGGCTCGCCCTCGCGGCCATAGGCGTCCAGGCCGCGGGAGAAGTAGCCGCTCTCGCCGTTCACGTTGACGTACAGGCTGTCGAAGGAGGTGCCGCCCGCGGCCAGTGCGTCGGTCATCACGTCCCGCGCGGACGCGAGCACCAGCGTGGTCTGCGCGAGCGTGAGCTTTCCGGTCGGCCGGGCGCCGTGCAGCCGGGAGCGCCACAGTGCCTCGTCGGCGTAGATGTTGCCGATCCCGCTGACCAAAGACTGGTCCAGAAGCGCCCGTTTGAGTTCGGTGTTGCGCCGGCGCAGCGCCGCGTGGAAGAGCGCGTCGTCGAACAGGGGGTCCAACGGGTCGCGTGCGATGTGCGCCATCGAGGGCGGCAGTTCGGCGCCGCCGCGCTCGACCGCGAGCCCGCCGAACGTGCGCTGGTCGACGAAGCGCAGTTCGAGCCCGCCGTCGGTGAAGGTGAACCGCACGTGCAGGTGCTTCTCGCGGGGCGCCTCGGGCGGCTGCACCAGGAGTTGGCCGCTCATGCCCAGGTGCGCGAGCAGCGCGTCCTCGGGAGCCGTCGCGCCGGGCGCCACCAGCGGCAGCCACAGATACTTCCCGCGTCGGCGGGCGGCGTACACCCGCGCACCCGCGAGCGCGTCGGCGAAGTCCACCAGGCCCGCCACGTGGCGCCGCACCGCGCGCTCGTGGGTGACCTCGACGTGCGCGATGGTGCGACCCACCACCCACTTCTCCAGTCCGCGACGGACGACCTCGACCTCGGGCAGTTCGGGCACCTTGCACTCCCCCTGGGGACGGCACAACCGGAGACGACACGACGGGAGACGACACGACCGGCGACACCTCGCGCGGCGGGGCCTGCGCGCCGGGAATGCGAAAATGCCTGCCGGTAGGTGAGATCGTGCCGGGCGACCGTGAGGTCGGTGACCGGTTCGAACTTACCTATCGGCAGGCATTGGCTCGGAGACTACGCGGTGGCCGGCGGCGTGCCGGAACCGTCTCCGTACTTGGCGCGGATCGAGTGCCAAGCGCTTTCGGCGGCCTGCTGCTCCGCCTCCTTCTTGCTCCGCCCGACACCGGTGCCGTAATCGACACCCGCGACCCGGGCGAGCGCGGTGAAGGTCTTCTCGTGATCGGGACCGGTCTCGGAGACCACGTACTCGGGGACTCCGATACCCGCCGCGGCGGTCTGCTCCTGGAGACTGGTCTTCCAGTCCAGGCCCGCGCCGAGATTCGCCGACTGCTCGATCAGCGGATCGA
Source organism: Embleya scabrispora DSM 41855 (assembly GCF_000372745.1). Lineage (GTDB taxonomy): Bacteria > Actinomycetota > Actinomycetes > Streptomycetales > Streptomycetaceae > Embleya > Embleya scabrispora. Next base: position 72,444 of record NZ_KB889676.1, read on the forward strand.
ACAACCGGTGGATCAGCTCCGTCGCCGCGTCGAGACCCTGGTCCAGGTACACCGCACCGAGGATGGCTTCGAGTGTGTCCGCGAGGATCGAGGACTTGTCTCGCCCACCCGTGCCCACTTCACCTCGGCCGAGCCGGATGAAGGCGCCCAGGTCCAGTCGCCGACTGACGCCCGCGAGGGCGCGCGAGTTGACGACGGCGGCCCGCAGTTTCGCGAGCTGACCCTCGGGCAGGTCGGGGTGCCTGCGGTACAGCGTGTCGGTGACGACGAGACCGAGCACCGAGTCGCCCAGGAATTCCAGGCGCTCGTTGGTCGGGAGCCCGCCGTGCTCGTACGCGTACGAGCGATGGGTGAGGGCGCGTTCCAGAAGGGCGGCGTCGAGCGACCAGCCCAGCCGCCCTTCCAGATCCGCGTATTGCGCGAGTGATTCCGTCACCGGAACGACCACCGGCCTGATCAGACGTCGAGGACCTGGCGGCGGTTGTAGGTGCCGCAGCTCGGGCACGCGATGTGCGACAGCTTCGGCTCACGGCAGCGCTCGCAGGTCACCAGGTTGGCGGCAGTGGCCTTCCACTGGCTCCGGCGGTGCCGGGTGTTGCTGCGCGACATCTTCCGCTTCGGAACAGCCACGGCTACTTCTCCTGGTTCTCGTCGGCGCTGGACGCGCCGTCAACGTCGGCTTCGGCGGAAGGTCCGTCGAAGATGTTGGTCAACTTCGCCCACCGGGGGTCGGCGAGCTCGTGACTGTGGTCGGGGTCCTCCGCGAGCAGTGCTCCGCATTCGGAGCACAGACCCGGGCAGTCCTCCCGGCACAGCGGCGAGAGCGGCAGTGCGAGCACCGTCGCGTCCCGCAGCACCGGCTCCAGGTCGAACAAGTCGTCCTCGAGCCGGAAGGCGTCCTCGTCGGCGTCCGCGTCCGGGTAGACGTACAGCTCCTGGAAACGCACCGTGAGCTCACGCTCGAGCGGTTCCAGGCACCGGACGCACTCACCGGTCAGCGGCACCTGCGCGATGCCGGTGACCAGCACACCCTCCATGACCGCTTCCAGCCGGACTCCCAGCTGGATGGGGGCACCTTCGGGAGCGCCGATCACATCTGCCACGCCCATGTCCACCGGGGCCGGCACGGAGCGGGACACCTTCAGCATGGATCCAGGCCGACGTCCCAGCTCGCGTGTGTCGACGACGAGTGGTTTGCGGTGATCCAAGCGGTCCAGGATGTCCTACCTCATGCAGTGCCACCCCTCGGGTCGCGAGGGGCTCGAATGGTCAGGGTGCCGACCCTCGGGGCACGCGGAAAGCACGCCTCGGGCAGGGTCGGTCCGTAAGAGTATCGCAGCCCGCGCGCCAGGCCCCAAACGGGGCCATTCGAGCGGGACACCCCACGCCCGCCGACGGGCGCGCGGGGCCTAGCGGTTGCCGCCGTCCTGGAACTGGCGCACGTCGATCAGACTCGTGTCGAAGAAGCTGGTCTCGTCCAGCGACTGCGCGTACTGGGCCTGCGGGTCGTAGGCGGGCTGCTGCCCCGTGCCCGCCGGGTCGTGCTGCGTGGGGTACGGCTGCTGCTGCCCGTGCTGGTCGTACTGTGCCATGTCGTACTGGCCCTCGTAACCGCCGGCGTATCCGGTGTCCGCTCCGGCGCCCTGCGCGTAGGCGGGCTGTCCGTAGGCGTCCTGACCGTAGCCGTGCTGACCGCCGTAGGGGCCGGCCTGCGCGGGCACCGTCGGCGGGGCGGGCGGCGCGGCCGGGTAGTCGGGTTGGGCGGGCGCGGCGAACGTCTCCTCGTGGCCGTCGAGCTGGGCCTGCAGGCTGCCCGGGCGACCCTTGGCCTGCGCGTCGGCCAGCTCCTGCGCCTGCATGTACTCGCCGAGCTCGTCGGACGGGCGGCGACCGCGCATCTTGTCCCGACCCCGGCCGATCGCACCGAGCGTCTTGGTCAGCACGACCTCGAAGTTGGCCAGCTTCTGGTCGACGTAGTCGTCGGCCTCCTCGCGGATGCGCTGGGCCTCGCGGCGGGCCTCGGACAGGATCCGGTCCGCCTCGCCGTACGCCTCGCGGGCCACCTCGGTGTCGGCGACCAGCGAACCGCGCTCCTCGCGCGCCTTGGCCAGCACCCGCTCGGCCTCGCGGCGCCCCTCCTCGATCACCGACTCGCGGTCGCCGAGCACCCGGCGCGCGTGGTTGAACTCCTCGGGAAGCAGGTTCTTCAGTTCCTCGAGCCGGGCCACCACGTCCGCGCGGTTGACCACGCACGACGCCGACATCGGCATCGAGCGCGCGTTCTCGACCAGTGCGATCAGTTCATCGAGCTTGGGCTGCACGTCCACGGGCTTGCTCTCTCTCCTCAAACCGACGGTAGCCGTCGTGTTCGCCGGCATCGCGTGACGGACCGACTCGCCGCGGGCGGTCGGCCCGGCGACGAGGCGCGTGCCGCGTCAGCCCTGCGCGAGCCGCTCGGTGAGCCGACGTAGCACCGTCTCCGGCACCAGGCCGGACACGTCGCCTCCGTACGTCGCGACCTCTTTGATGAGACTCGACGACAGAAAGCTGTAGAGGGGGTTCGTCGCGACGAACAACGTCTCCACCTCGGTAAGACCGTAGTTCATCTGCGCCATCTGCAACTCGTAGTCGAAGTCGGTGACGGCACGCAGGCCCTTGATGATGGCCGGGATCCCGCGCTCCTTGCAGAAGTTGACCAGCAACCCCTCGAAGGCCTCGACCTTGACGTTCTTGTACTGCTCGACCACCTCGTGGAGCATCTCGATGCGCTCCTCGATGGTGAACAGACCCGAGCGCTTGGCGCGATTGAAGCCGATCGCCACATAGACCTCGTCGTACAGGCTCGCGGCCCGTCCGATGATGTCCAGATGACCGTTGGTGACCGGGTCGAACGAACCGGGGCAGACGACTCGACGCAACGGAGGTTCCCCTCGAAATCGGGTGCCGGCGGGTTCGGACCCGATGGTCCGCCCGCCTGATCAGGCTTGCGCGGCGCGACCGTACCAGAGCGTTCCCTCGCCGTAGCGACGGGATCTGATCTCGGCGAAATCGGCGGGCCACGCGAATGGCCCGCCACGCGTTGCGCGTTCGACCACGATCAGCGCCTCGGACGCCAGCCAGCCGTGCTCGGCCAGCGCGCCGAGCAGCGCGCGCACGTCACCGTCGGTGACCGCGTACGGCGGATCGAGGAAGACCACGTCGTACGGCTCGTCCGGGCAGGGCACCGCGGCGGTCTTCTCCGCGCGGGCCGGCCGCAACTGTGCGCCGGGCAGGGCGACGAGGCGGATGTTCGTCCGGATCGTGTTCGCCGCGCGCGGGTCGGACTCCACCAGCAGCACCCGCGCCGCGCCGCGGGACAGCGCCTCCAGGCCGACCGCACCGGAGCCCGCGAACAGGTCGAGCACGCGCGCGCCGTGCAGATTGCCGCGCAGCGACTGGAGGGTGGAGAACAGCCCCTCGCGGGCCCGGTCCGAGGTCGGCCGGGTGCCCTCGCCCGGCGGCGTGCTCAGGCGTCGGCCCCCTGCCGCCCCGGCGATCACCCGGGTCATGCGCGAGCTCGCGGGCGGGGGGCGGGCTCGCGGGCGGCGATGCGGGCGGGCCCGGCGTACGTGTCCTGCATGGGGTCAACGCTATCGACTGGTCGCGGCCGGGAGAATCCGGCCCCGAGTACGGTGCGCGACGTGTCATACACACAGGGCCACCGAATCGTATGAGGGGTGTGCACGGCGACGGCGCCAACGCCGGGCACGAGCGACAGCGGCTCGCCGTCGCGACACCGATCCCATACCCGATCCGGGAGATCCCGATGAAGCTCCGCACCTTCCTCGCCACCGTCGTCACCGGCGCCGCGCTGGCCGCGACCGGCTCCGCCCCGGCGGACGCCGGGGCCGCCACGCCGCAGACGACTGCGGCGCACTGTTACGTCGACAGCAACGGCACCCTGCACTGCGCCAACGGCGCGAGCGAGCTGCGCTCGCAGCCCCACTTCGGCGCCCCCGTGGTCAGCCGGCTGGACAGCACCTACAGCTACTTCAGCTGCTGGACCGAGGGCGACCCGCACTCGGGCGGCAACAACATCTGGTACTACACCGACGGCGACGACGGCGGGCACGGCTTCCTGCCCGCGCAGCGCGTCTTCACGCCGCAGGACCCGATGCCGGGCATGTACCACTGCTGACCCACCGACCCACGCGGTCGGCGGACGGAGATCGTCCCGTCCGCCGGCCGCGTGCCCGGGCCGGTCGCGCCCGCTCCGTTCAGAAGGCGCAGTCCGGCACCTCGGCCTCGTTGCGGGTGCGCACGCCGGGCAGCCAGCCCTCGGCGCCGGTGCCCAGCACCACCACCCGATACCAGTGCCGAGACCCGACGCCGGTCTCGTCGGTCACCCGCGGGCCGTCCGCGAGCAGACAGACCAGGAGCAGCCGGTCACCGTGCCAGACCCGATCCACCAGGTCGGCCGTCCGCGACGACAACCTCGCCTCCTTGAAGACGCCGAGCGAGCACTCGATCGTGCGCAGCGCGCGACACGGCACCTCGGAGTTGTAGACCTCGGTCTGCACGCTGACCGCACGCGCGGCCGGCGGCCTGGGGGCCGGCGGGTCGGTCGGGTCGTGCCGGCCGACCAGGAAGGCGCCCAGGCCGACCACGGCCACCACCAGCACCGCCGCGAGCACGATCGCGAACGCGCCGCGCCACACCGGGCGCGGGGCCGGCCGGCGCAGCACCCGCAGCGCCAGACCCGGCGGTTCGACACACGCGGCGTCCGCTTCCCGCAGCCGGGTGCGCAGCTCGTGGACCGCGTCGTCGGGGTCGTCGAGATCGGGGGGCGAGGGGTTCACCGGGTGACTCCTTCGTGTCGATCCCGGCGGCGGAACCGGCCGGCGGGGCCGCCCAGGCCGGCGCGCAGCCGGGCCAGGGCGCGCTCGCGCGAGCGGGACACCGTCCCCCGGTGCACACCGAGGATCTCGGCGGCCTGATCGATCGTGTATCCGTCCAGGTCGACCAGGAGCACGGCGGCGGCCTGTTTGGCGGGCAGCGAGCCGAGCATCCGCACCGCCTCCCACTCGGCCTCGCGCCGGGCGATCGGATCGCCGGCGGCGGACTGGGCCCGCTCCCCCGGCTCGGGCGGTTCGGGCAGCAGGACCTGGCGGCTGCGGGCGCGCCACATGTCGCGGGCGACGCTGACCAGGGCTCGGAAGGCGTAGGCGTAGGGCTCGGGGTGACCGAGCAGGCGGTCGGGTCTGCGGGCCAGCTTGAGATACGTCTCGTGCACCGCGTCCTCGGCGCTGCCCTCGCCGGCGAGCAGCACGGCCCGTCGATACAAGCGAGGGAGCAACCCGCAGAAGAGCGCGTCGAAGCCCTCGTCCCCCGTACATGCGTCCATGGCCCATTGGTAGCCAACCGACGAGCTGTTCCGCGTGCTCCGAACGGGTGAGCCGTGGGGGCGCGCGGGAGTGGAGCGAGGGCGGTCAGCCCTTGTCGAGGTATTCCGCGCGCTCGTCGTCCAGGATGCTGGCCAGCGCGCTGCGCAGGTCGTGGTGCTCGACCAGGTCCGGGTCGTCCGCCACGATCGTGCTCGCCTCCTCGCGGGCCGCCACGATCAGTTCCTCGTCCCGGACCACCTCCAGCATGCGCAGCGACGAGCGCGAGCCGGATTGCGCGTCGCCGAGCACGTCGCCCTCGCGGCGTTGTTCGAGGTCGATCCGGGACAGTTCGAAACCGTCCAGGGTCGCCGCCACCGCGTCCAGGCGTTCGCGCGCGGAGGTGCCGCCGGGCATCTCGCTGACCAGCAGGGTCAGCCCGGGTGCGCTGCCGCGGCCGACCCGGCCGCGCAACTGGTGCAGCTGCGAGACGCCGAACCGGTCGGCGTCCATGATCACCATCGCGGTCGCGTTGGGCACGTTGACGCCGACCTCGATCACCGTGGTCGCCACCAGCACGTCCAGTTCGCCGGCGGTGAAGCGGCGCATCACGTCGTCCTTGTCGTCCGGCGCCATCCGGCCGTGCAGGACCGCGATCCGCAGGCCGGCCAGCGGTCCGGCGGTCAGCGCCGCGGCGACGTCCAGGACGGCCAACGGTGGGCGGCGCTCCTCGGCTCCGCCCGCGGCGTCCGCGCCGATGTCCTCGGGGTCGTCCAGGTATGCCTCGGCGGGCAGGTCCTCGTCCCGCCCGGCCGCCTTCGCCTTCGGCTTGGCCTTTTTCCTGGCCTTCGGGTCGTCCTCCTCGTCGCCGATCCGCGGGCACACCACGTACGCCTGGTGACCGTTCTCCACCTCCTCGCGCACCCGCTGCCACGCGCGGTCGAGGAAGTGCGGCTTCTCCTTGGCCGGGACCACGTGCGTGGCGATCGGCGATCGACCGGAGGGGAGCTGGGCCAGGATCGAGGTCTCCAGGTCGCCGAACACGGTCATCGCCACCGTGCGCGGGATCGGCGTCGCGGTCATCACCAGCAGGTGCGGCGGGCGCTTGCCCTTGCCGCGCAGCGCGTCGCGCTGTTCGACGCCGAAGCGGTGCTGCTCGTCGACCACGACCAGGCCCAGGTCGTGGAACTCCACCTTGTCCTCGATCAGCGCGTGCGTACCGATCGCGATCCCGGCCTCACCGGTGACCAGGTCCAGGAGCGCGGCGCGACGCGCGGGCACCCCCATCGAGCCGGTGAGCAGGGTGACCTTGGTGCCGACCTCCGAGCCGCCGAGCATCCCGGCCCCCTCGGCCAGCGGCCCGAGCATCTCCACGATCGACCGATAGTGCTGTTGCGCGAGCACCTCCGTCGGCGCCAACAACGCGGTCTGCCCCCCGGCGTCGACCACGGCCAACATCCCCCGCAGCGCGACCAGGGTCTTCCCGGCTCCGACTTCGCCCTGGAGGAGGCGGTGCATCGGGTGTTCGGTGGCCAAATCGGCCTCGATCTCGGCGCAGACCTCTTTCTGGCCGTCGGTGAGTTCGAACGGGAGGCGGGCGTCGAAGGCGTCCAGGATGCCGTTCGGGCGGCGCGGGCGGGCCACCGCGGACTGGGCCCGGGCGTCTCGGCGGCGGCGGGCCAGGGCGATCTGCAGGACGAACGCCTCGTCCCACTTGAGCCGATCCCTGGCCGCGGTGACGTCGTCCCACGAGGTCGGGCGGTGCACCAGCAGCAGCGCCTCGGCCAATCCCGGCATGCCGCGCCGCTCGCGCATCTCGGCGGGCAGCGGGTCGCCGACCTCGCCCAGCGTGTCCAGTGCCATGCCGACGCATTGGGCGATCTTCCAGGACGGCATGTTGGCGGCGGCCGGATAGACCGGGATCAGCGCGCCCGCGAACAGGTTGGCCACGCCGTCCCGGTCGTCCTCGCCGATGAGTTGGTAATCGGGCTGGCTGAGCTGGATCACGTTGTTGAACCGACCCACCTTGCCCGCGAACAGGCCGCGCCGGCCCGGGCGCAGTTCCTCCTCGCGCCATGCCTGGTTGAAGAAGATCAGGGTGAGCTTGCCACGCCCGTCGGTGACCTCGACCTCCAGGAGGTTGCCGCGCCGATTGCGGAACTGACGCTTGTTCACCTTGGCGATCTCCGCCATCACGGTGACGTGTTCCTCGGGCTCCAGACGGGAGAGGTCGGTCAGACGCCCGCGCTCCGCATAGCGCCGGGGGTAGTGGCGCAGCAGATCTCCGACGGTGTCCAGCTTGAGGGATTTGGCCAGCACCGTCGCCGTGCGGTCGCCGACGAGTTTCTTCAGCGGTTCGTCAAGGCGCGACATGCCGCCCAACGGTACTGGTCGACGCTGTCATCGGGGCTGCTCGAAGCGCCGGGTCGCCCCTACTCGACTCCGATGAGCAGCGGGTACACCTCCTGGCCGCCCTCGTAGACCATCACGTCCACGCCGAGTCGGGTGGCTCGCAGGTGTCGCTCGATCGCGGCGGCCAGGCCCGGCGGGCAGGCGCTGCCGGTGACCAGGGTGACCAGTTCGCCGCCGCCCGCGAGCATGCGGTCCACCAGCACGGTGCCGGTCTCGCGCTGGTCGTGGCCGATCACCGCGATGTCGCCCTCGATCACCCCGAGCACGTCGCCCGCCTGGCAGACACCGGCCATCGTCCACGACTCGCGGACGGCGACGGTGAGCGCGCCGTAGCGGGTGGCGCCGGCGGCCGAGGTCATCCCGACGATGTCCTGGTCGAAGCGCCGGCCGGGCTCGTGCACGGCGAGCGCGGCCAGTCCCTGTACGGCCGCCTTGGTCGGGATCACCTGGACCCGGATGCCGTGTGCCTGGGCCTGCTGGGCGGCCACCCCGGCCACCGCGTGGCAGTCGGCGTCGTTGGGCAGCAGCACCACCTCGCGCGCCTCGGTGCGCCGGATCGCGTCGACGAGCACCCCGGTGGAGGGCCGCCGGCCGGGACCGGCCTGCACCACGTGCGCTCCGTTCTCGGCGAACAGGGTGGCCAGGCCGCCGCCCTGGGCGACCGCGACGATCCCGCGCGTGGGGGTGGGCTCGGGCGCGGCGAGGCCGGCGAGGGGGCGCTCCAGGTGGGTGATCCGGATCCGGTACGGCCGGCCCGCCTCGATGCCCGCCTCCACGGCCGCGCCCGCGTCGTCCACGTGCACGTGCACGTTCCACAGCCCCTCGCCGCCGACCACCACGAGCGAGTCGCCGAGCGCGCCGAGCCGCTCGCGCAGCGCGGGCAGCGCGTCGTCGGGCGCGTCCAGCAGGTAGATCACCTCGAACCCGGGACCCTCGGTCGACGCTTCCGACTCGACCGGTCCGGCGAACGGGACCGGGACCGGGGTCTGCGCCTGGTGCGGGTGGATCCGGTACGCCGAGCGCTCGCCGGTGACCACCGCGAGCAGCGCGTCCAGCAGTACGGTCAGGCCGCGCCCGCCGGCGTCCACCACGCCCGCCCGGCGCAGTACGTCCAGTTGCTCGGGGGTTCGGGCCAGCGCGCCGCGCGCCGCGGTCGCGGCGGCCCGCACCACCGGCCGCAACTCCTCGCCCGCGCCGGCCGCGGCGTCGGCGGCGGCTCGGGCCACGGTGAGCATGGTCCCCTCGACCGGCCGGGCCACCGCCGCGTAGGCGGCGTCGGAGGCGGTGCGCAGCGCGTGCGCCAGGGCAAGCCCCGCGGGCACCTCGCGGCCGGCCTGCATCGCGGCGGCCTGTTCGCTCTCCAGACGCTCCGCCATGCCGCGCAGGAGTTGGCTGAGGATCACCCCGGAGTTGCCGCGCGCGCCCATCAACGCGCCGTGCGCGAGTGCCCGCAAGACGGTCGACGGGTCGGGGTCGGGCAGGTCGCCGCCGAACAGCGCGTCGACCTCGGCGATTCCCGACTCCAGGGTCAGGAACAGGTTCGTGCCGGTGTCGCCGTCGGGTACGGGATACACGTTGAGGGCGTCGATTTCCTCGCGCGCTCGCCCCATCAGTTCCAAGGCGACGCGACCCCAGCGGCGTACCGCCGGACCGTCCAGCTCTCCCAGCAGGCCCTGCACGCCCACCTCCTGTACGAATCCGTCTCTGCGCGTCCCGTGCGCCGGCCACGTTATCGAGACGGGGAGCGGTGAAGCGGCCCACCCGGATGGGTTAGGCTTGGCGGGAAGCATGACGAGATCGGCTGATTGCGTATGCCCGGATCATCCCGGGTTCGCGCTCCGCATGGTTCGTCGGTTACTCTTCTGCGGTTGTCCGGCATTCGGCCGGCACGTGTTCGTACGCAATTCCCATTCGTCTTTGGAGTGTTCCCGTGGCTGCCAACTGCGACGTCTGCGGCAAGGGGCCGGGCTTCGGCAACAGCATTTCGCACTCTCACCGCCGGACGCCCCGTCGCTGGAACCCCAACATCCAGACGGTGCGCGCGATGGTTGGTGCCACGCCGAAGCGCCTCAATGTCTGCACCTCTTGCATCAAGGCGGGCAAGGTTTCCCGCTAGTTGCTCGACCGCACGACTTCGAAGGGCCGGTTCACCCCAGGGTGGACCGGCCTTTCGGCTTGTCCGGGGTCTCTCCCGAGCGGGCCGAACCGCGCGCCGTGGGCGCGGTTCGGCCCGCTCACGGTTCACAACTCTTCCCGCCACCGCCACGCGTGGTCGACCGGTCCGATCCCCTCGCCCAGCGGGAAGCCGGCCCGGATCGCGCCGGTGACGTACTCCTTGGCGGCGGCGACCGCGTCCGGGACGGTGTCGCCGATGGCCAGGCGCGAGGCGATCGCACTCGCCAGCGTGCAGCCGGTGCCGTGGGTGTGCCGGTTGTCGTAGCGCGGGCTGGTGAACCAGTACTCGCGCGTGCCGTCGAAGAGCAGGTCGGCGGCCTCGCCCTCCAGGTGACCGCCCTTGATCAGCACCCAGCGCGGACCGAAGGCGAGCACCGCCTCGGCCGCGACGCGCATGTCGGCCCGCTCGCGCACCTTGTGACCGGTGAGCAGCTCGACCTCGTACAGGTTGGGAGTGACCACTGTGGCGACCGGCAGCAGCCGGGTGCGCAGGGTCTCCAGTGCCTCGTTCGCGAGCAGGGTGTCGCCGTGTTTGGAGGAGGCCACCGGGTCGACCACCACCGGTACGGACACCTCGGCCAGCAGCGCGGCGACCACCGCCACCAGGTTCGGCGACGCGAGCATGCCGGTCTTGATCGCCTGCACGCCGATGTCGTCCACGACACTGCGGAACTGCGCCCGTACGGCCTCCGCGGGCAGTTCCCAGTAGCCCTGCACACCGAGCGAGTTCTGCGCGGTCACCGCCGCGATCACGCTCATCCCGTGTACGCCGTGGGCCAGCATCGTCTTGAGGTCGGCCTGGATCCCGGCGCCGCCGCCGGAGTCGGAGCCGGCCACCGTGAGCACGCGCGGAGGAGTCTGCACCATGCCGGCAGCCTATCCACGCCGCCCGCGCGCCCGGCCCGCGCGCCCCTCAGCCGCGGCCGAAGTGGTCCCATCCGCCCGCCAGGCCCGGGTCCCGGCCGTCCACGGTGACGCCGGCGCCCGAGTGCACGCGGCCGATCACGCGCCAGCGCGCGGGCAACGCGGTCCCCGCCGGGAAGGTGGCGACCAGGGCGTGGTCCTCGCCGCCGGTGAGCACCCAGTTGAGCGGGTCGGCGCCCAGCGCGCGGGCCACGTCGCGCATCTGGGCGGGCACGTCCAGCCGGGCGGAGAGGATGTCGATGCGTACGTCGGAGGCGCGCGAGACGTGGCCCATGTCGGCGAGCAGGCCGTCACTGACGTCGATCATCGAGGTCGCGCCGAGGATCGCCGCGCCGGGACCGGCGTCGTAGGGCGGCTCGGGCCTGCGGTGCGCCTCCACGAACGCGCGCGGCGCGCGGTGCCCGTGGCCCAGGATCGCCAGTCCCGCGGCCGACCAGCCCAGCCAGCCCGCGACCGCGAGCACGTCGCCGGGTCGGGCGCCGGAGCGGACCACCGGAGGCCGGCCCTGGAGGTCGCCCAGCGCGGTCACCGCGACGGTGACGGTGTCGCTGCCCACCACGTCGCCGCCCGCGACGCCCGCGCCGACCACCGCGCATTCGTCGCGCAGGCCGTCGTACAGCTCCAGCGCCCATCCCGTGGGCAGGTCCGGCGGGCCGCACAGGCCGATCAGCAGCGCGGTGGGCGCGGCGCCCATCGCCGCGACGTCGGCCAGGTTCTGCGCGGCGGCCTTGCGGCCGACGTCGTACGCGGTGGACCAGTCCCGTCGGAAGTGCCGCCCCTCGACGAGCAGATCCATGGTGGCCACCACACGCCCGTCGGCGGCGGCGACCACGGCGGCGTCGTCGCCCGGGCCCAGGGACACGTGCGGCCCCGTCGGCACGCGGGCGACCAGTGCCCCGATCAGGCCGAACTCGCCGAGATCGCCCAGCGTCCCGCTCATCGCCGCTCTCCTGCCATGCCCATCAGCCTGATTCCGCCTCGTCGACCGTGTTCCTGTGATCCATCGGCTCCCGCTGTGGTCGCCGAGCCCCCGCCGGGCCGACAATGGTCGCAGCAGCGGGGGTCACGTCAAGATCCCATCATCCTGCGCGCCGGGAGGCCGTGGTGGTACAGGCATACATCCTGATCCAGACCGAGGTCGGCCGTTCGGCCTCGGTGGCCCGACGCGTCGCCGAGCTGCCGGGGGTGACCCAGGCGGACGACGTCACGGGTCCCTACGACGTGATCGTGCGGGCCGAGGCCGCCGACGTCGACCAGTTGGGTCGCATGGTGGTCGCCGAGGTGCAACGCATCGACGGCATCACCCGCACCCTGACCTGTCCGGTGGTCAACCTGGGCTGACCCGCGTGACCGTCCCGGAGCGTCGCACATCTAGGATCGGGGCCGTGCGACCTACTCGAGTTCTCGCCTGGCTGCTTCCGGTGACCATGCTGGCGGCCGTGGGGTGCGACAGCGGTTCGGGGAATGTCGAGGTCGCGGCGCCGGTCCCGCCCGGCGGCGCCGCCACCGATGCGTGCAACGCGCTGCACGACGCGCTCCCGGCGAAGGTGATGGACGCCGGGGTGCGCGAGACCTCGCCCAAGTCCACGCTGACCGCGGCGTGGGGCGATCCGGCGATCGTGTTGCGCTGCGGTGTGGGGCTGCCCGCCTCGTTGCGGGTCGTGGATCCGACCAAGGCCGGTTCCGAACCGGTCGACTCGATCGAGGTCAACGGCGTGACCTGGAGCTTCGCCAAGTACGCCGACGGCGTGCGGTTCACCACGGTCTATCGCCGGGCCAACGTCGAGATGAGCGTCCCGAGGAAGTTCACCGAGCCGGCCGCGCCGCTCGTCGACGTCGCCGACGCGGTCGCCCGCACGGTGCCGGCCACACTGGATCTGAGCAACGCGTGAGGGGCGGTCGACGCGTCGACCGCCCCTCGTTCGCGCAGGTGCCGGCCGCCGGGCATGGCCCGGCGGAACGTCCCTAGCGCAGCAGTGAGTTGGGCCGGCGCAGCGCGGCCTGGATCAGCCGGTCGACCAGTTCGGCGTAGTCGACGCCGGTCGCCTGCCACATGCTCGGGAACATCGACACCGGGGTGAAGCCCGGCATCGTGTTGACCTCGTTGATCACGAAGTGGCCGTTCTCCAGCAGGAAGAAGTCCACCCGGGCCAGGCCCTCGCAGGACAGCGCCTCGAAGGCGGTCACCGCGAGGCGCTGCACCTCGGCGGTCTGCTCCTTGGTCAGCGACGCCGGCACGTCCAGCTCGGTGCCGTTGTCCGGCAGGTACTTCGCGGCGAAGTCGTAGAACTCGTGCTCGCCGCCCACGCGTACCTCGGCCGGCAGGCTCGCGCGCGGTCCGTCCTCGAACTCCAGGACGCCGCACTCGATCTCACGCCCGATCAGCATGCCTTCGACGATCACCTTGGGATCGTGCCGGCGGGCTTCCTCGATCGCCGCGTCCAGGTCCTCGATCCGGTGCACCTTGGTGATGCCCATGCTGGAGCCGGCGCGGGCCGGCTTGACGAACACCGGGAAGCCGAGCGAGGACACCGCCTCGCGCACGGCCGCCGGGTCGCGCTCCCATTCGCGCGGGCGCACCGTGGCGTACGGGCCGGAGGGCAGTCCGAATCCGGTGAACAGGGCCTTCATGTACTCCTTGTCCATGCTCGCCGCGCTGGCGAGCACGCCGGACCCGACATAGGGGACCTGGGCCAGTTCCAGGAAGCCCTGGAACGTGCCGTCCTCGCCGTAGGGGCCGTGCAGGAGCGGGAAGACAACGTCGATCTCGCCGAGCAGCTTGGGCAGCGCGCCGGGTTCGAGCACGGTGATCTCGCGAGAGGTGGGGTCGGCGGCGAGCACGACGGCCGCGGAGGACTCCGCGACGTCGGCCACCGCGGGCAGCCGGTCGCCGCGGATCGCCAGCCGTTCCGGGTCGTCGCCGACGAGCATCCAACGCCCGTCGGTGCCGATGCCGATCGGCAGCACGTCGTACTTGGCGCGGTCGATCGCGGCCAGCACGCTCCCTGCGGTGACGCAGGAGATCGCGTGCTCGGAGCTGCGGCCGCCGAAGACGACCGCGACGCGGGGGCGCGAGGTGGGGTGGGGGGTGCCGGAAACGTCGTTCATGGTCGGACGACCCTATCCCCATCGTTGTTCGAATGCGCTCGGGCCCGTCCGGCGCGGACGTGCAAGTCACCGAACACGCACGGCATTCGGACCCTCCGCAATCGGAAACGCCCCCGCGCGTCGGGCACACCGCTCACGCCGGTCGTCGCGACGCCACCCGGCCGCCCCCTCGGCGCGTCAGCGCCCACGACTCGTTCGTGTCGACCGGTGATCGACGAGCTTGCGAGGAGAGCGGCCGGCGGCGCAGCCGCCCACCGCGCGAAGCGCGGCTCGCCCCTAGCGTTCGGGCTTGGCCGAGCGCGACAGCAGGGCCATGCCGACGGACGGGGGCTTGCCGCCGTGCATGATCGACACGACGACGTCGGTGATCGGCATCTCGACGCCGTACCGTCGCGCGAGCAGTTGCACGGATTCGCAGGACTTGAAGCCCTCGGCGATCTGTCGGCTGTCCCGTACCGCCTCCTCGATCGGCATCCCGCGGCCGATCTTCTCGCCGAACGTGCGGTTGCGCGACAGCGGCGAGGTGCACGTGGCCACCAGGTCGCCGAGGCCGGCCAGGCCCGCGAAGGTGTGCGCGTCGGCACCCATCGCGGCACCCAGCCGGGCGGTCTCGGCCAGCCCTCGGGTGATCAGCGTGGCCTTGGTGTTGTCGCCCATGCCCATACCGTCGGCCATCCCGACGGCGAGTGCGATCACGTTCTTGACCGCGCCGCCGAGTTCCGCGCCGACCACGTCGGTGTTGGTGTACGGGCGGAAGTAGGGCGTGTGGCAGGCCGCCTGGAGCCGCCGGGCGACCTCTTCGTCGACGCACGCCACCACGCTCGCGGCGGGCTGGCGCTGGGCGATCTCGGGGGCCAGGTTGGGCCCGCTGACCACCGCGATCCGGCCCTCGGACACGCCGGTGACCTCGCGGATCACCTCACTCATCCGGTTCGCGGTGCCCAGTTCGACGCCCTTCATCAAGCTGACCAGGATCGCGTCGTCGGACAGCAGTGGCGCCCACGTGGTGAGGTTGCCGCGCAGCGTCTGCGACGGTACCGACAACACCACGAACTCCGCGCCCTCGGCCGCCTTCGCCGCATCCGTGGTGGCCTGGATCCCGGTCGGTAGGGCGATCCCGGGCAGATACTCGTCGTTCTCGTGCCGCGCGTTGATCGCGTCGGCCATTTCCGGGCGCCGGCCCCACATCACCACGTCGCAACCCGCCTCGGCGAGCACGATCGAGAAGGCGGTGCCCCAGGAACCCATGCCGAATACCGCGCAACGCGTCATGCGCGGCCATCCTCGGTGTGCTCGGTCTCGGCCTGTGCGGCGTCGGTGCGCGCGCACTCGGCGCGGACCGGCTCCGGCCGGGCGACCCGCTCGACCGGGGCTTGGCCGACCGGGGCCTTCCCGACCGGTTCCCGCTCGACCGCAGCCGGCTCGACCAAAGCCTTCTCGACCGAAACCCGCTCGACCACGTCCTTCTCGACCGGATCCTTCTTCAACGGATCCGGCACGCTCGAATCCGGTCGGCTCGGTTCGATCCCGGCCTCGGCCCCGCGGCCGGATACCCGGCGCACGCCGGCGTCCGGCGGAGCGGCCTCCTCGCGCAGCTCGGCCAACAACTCGGTCACCGCCTCCATGATCCGGTCGGTCGCCCCGCGCAACACGTCGGCGGTCAGTTCACGACCGCGGAACTCGTCCAGATCCACCGGCGGCCCGGCCAACACGCGCATCGTCTTGCGCGGCAGCAGGCGCGGGCGCTTCCCGTACGGCGGCAACATCTCGTGCGCACCCCACTGGGCGACCGGAATCACCGGGGCACCGGTGGTCAGCGCGATCCGGGCCGCGCCGGTCTTGCCCGGCATCGGCCACAGGTCCTTGTCCCGGGTGATGGTGCCCTCCGGGTAGACCGCGACGCACTCGCCCTTCTCGACCGCCGCCACCGCCGCGCGGAACGCCAGCGCGGCGTCCGCGGAGTCCCGGTAGACCGGGATCTGGCCGGCGCCGGCCAGCACCCGGCCGACGAAGGGGATCTTGAACAGGCCGGATTTGGCCAGGAAGCGCGGCACCCGGCCGCTGTCGTACTGATAGTGCGCGTAGGTCAGCGGGTCGACATAGGAGATGTGGTTCACCGCCGTGACGAACCCGCCCGACGTCGGGATGTTCTCGGTGCCCCGCCAGTCACGTTTGGTGAACAGCAACAGCAGGGGCTTGATCACCACGACCGCCAGGCGGTACCAGAAACCGATCCTTCGGCGGGCCACCGGCGTTCCTCCCGTTCATGTGTTTCAGATCAGTGCGTATCGGCGCGGAAGTCCCGCTGCGTGTTCCGCTGCCGTGTCGCTCCTCACACAATCCACGTTCCCCGCGAGAAGCGCGGAACATCGATTCTGGCGGAACATCGATTCTGTACACGCGGACCCCACAGTTTCCCCTGGGCCTTCCGCATTGTCGAGAAACGTCCTCGTCGACCGACGAGGATATGGGCTTACGGTACGGATGCGAGGATCTTGCCGATGTCCCCCGCCACGGATTCCACCGGCCGGCGCCGGCCCGCCGGAAATGGTCGCACCGCACCCTCCGGCACGCGCGCGTGGCGGCTCGTGGTGCCGGTGAAGCCGTTGTCGATCGCCAAGAGTCGCCTCGCCGGCACGATCGGTCCCGGCCATCGCCCCGAACTCGCTCTCGCCTTCGCGCTCGACACCGTGCGGGCGGCGCTGACCTGTACGCGTGTGCACGGCGTGCTCGTGGTCACCGACGACGTCCGGGTCGCGACGGCGATCCGGGCGCTCGGTGCGGACGTGGTCGCCGACGTCGGCGGCGGTCTCAACGCCGCGCTCGCGCACGGGGCCCGGGCGGCCGGCGCCGAGCGGCCGCGGACCGGGGTGGCCGCGCTGTCCGCCGACCTTCCGGCTTTGCGGGCCGAGGAGTTGGATCGGGTACTCGCCGCCGCGACGTTCGCGCGGCGGGCCTTCCTGGCGGACGCGGCGGGCGTGGGCACCACGCTGCTCGCCGCCGCGGCGGGAGTGCCGTTGGCGCCCGGCTTCGGGGGCCGCTCCCGGGCTCGGCACCTGGCCTCGGGGGCGCTCGAACTCGCGCCCTACGACGTGGATTCGGTGCGCCGGGACGTGGACACCGGCGAGGATCTGCGGGCCGCGATCGCACTCGGGGTCGGCGCGGCCACCGCCGCGGTGCTCCCGTCCGTACCGTTTTCGCCGCGCGCCGCCGCCTCCTGACGCCGCGTCGGATCGGCGACGGTCGCGCCTGCGGTCACAATGGGGGCATGCAGGGCACCGTGTACACCTTCGAGACCGACTCGCGAGAGGGCGTCGTGCTGCTCGACGACGGCTCTCCCGTGCCCTTCGACGCGGCGGCGTTCGACGCCGGCGGGATGCGCTTTCTGCGGCCCGGTCAACGGGTGCGGATGACCATGGACGCGACGGGTGATCGGGTGGTGCTGGTGACGCTGTACACGTTGCCGGATCCGCCGCGCTGAGCTCGACGTCGGCCCGACCGACACACCCGCCGATCCGTCCCCGGCGATCCCCACCCGGCGGCAGGAACGCGGCGACCGGGACACGGCGACGGGCCGGCACCCACGCGTGTGGGTACCGGCCCGTCGCCGTGGTCCGGCATGTCGCCGGCTCGAGAAATCCGCTGCGTCAGACCTTCTTGGTCGCGCGCTTGGCAGCGGGCTTCTTCGCCGCCGGCGCCTTGGTGGCAGCGGTGGGCTTCGCGGCGGCGGGCTTTGCCGCGGCCGGCTTGGCGGTCGCGGCCTTCGGCGCGGCCTTGGTCGCCTTCGCCTTGGTCGCCGGAGCCTTGGCCGCCGCCGGCGTGCTCTTGACGGCCTTGGTGGTGGTGGCCTTGGTCGTGGTGGTCGCGGCCTTGGCCGTGACCTTCTTCGCGACGGCCGGCTTGCTCGCGGCCTTGGTCGCGGGTGCCTTGGTCGCCTTCTTGGCGGCGGGCTTGGCGGCCGTCGTCGTCTTGGCCGCGGCCGCGGTCTTGCGCGTCGTGGCGGCCGGGGTCTTGACCGCCGCGGCGCGCGAGGTGGCCGGCTTCGCCGGCGCCTTCTTCGCCGCAGTTGCCTTGCGGGTGGTCGCCTTCGCGGCGGGCGCCGTGGCGTCCGTCGCGACCACGCGGGGAGTGGGGCTGCTCTTGGCGGCCGCGCTCTTCACGTTGGGCTTGGGGAGCTTCTTGGTCCCGCTGGTGTAGTCCTTGAAGCCCTGGCCCGCGCGGAAGCGCGGCACCGAGGTCTTCTTGACGCGCACCCGCTCACCGGTCTGCGGGTTGCGGGCGTATCGAGCCGGACGGTCCACCTTCTCGAACGAGCCGAAGCCCGTGATGGACACCCGGTCTCCCGCCGTCACCGCACGAACGATGGTGTCGAGGACGGCATCGACTGCCTCTGCGGCGGCCTTGCGGCCACCCAGTCGGTCAGCGACCGCCTCGACGAGCTGCGCCTTGTTCACGTCTTCCCCTTCGGAAACCGATGCCGGGACAGTTCAGCCGGCATTGGGCACGCTAAGCATCCAAAAGTGCCGAAGCAATTACCGAACGGGCGAATCACCCTTGTGTCGCAACGGATTCAGGCTTCGGCGGTGTCCCGCGAACTCGCGGGCCCCGCGTCCAACTCGTCCATGAGCTTGGTCAGTCGCCGCGAGGCGTCCGCCAAATCATGCTTTGCCGCGTCGGTGATGACCAACAAGCGGCGTATTAGCGCCACTTTAGCCTCGTTCGGTAGTCGGAGCCTACGCACCCGGGCGTGGGCGACCTTCAACCGGGTGGCCAGTTCGGCGAAGAGTTCCACTTCTTCGAACTCGTTCACGTGTCGGCCTTGGTGCTCCACACCGCAATTGTGACAGCTCATCCGGCTATGGGCACAACGGGGCGCCCATTGGGGGCGGACACCGAACACGCGAACGGCGGGACGCAACCGCGTCCCGCCGCTCGATCTTCGCAGATTTGCCTGCTGTATAAGGGAGTTGCCGGTCAGCCCACCGGTTGGGTGCGCGGCAGCCAGGTCGGTCGAGTCGCCTCGAACGAGGTGATGTCCTCTTCGTGACGCAGAGTCAGACCGATGTCGTCCAGCCCTTCGAGCAGCCGCCAACGCGTGTAGTCGTCGATCTCGAAGTCGGCGACGAGCTCACCCGCGCGAACCTGACGGTCCACCAGATCCACGGTGATCTCGGCGGTCGGGTCCGCTTCGGTCAAAGCCCACAGGCGTTCGACCGTCTCCTGCGGCAGCACGACGGTCAGCAGACCGCCCTTTTGCGAGTTGCCCCGGAAGATGTCCGCGAAGCGGGCCGAGATGACGGTCTTGAACCCGTAGTTCTGTAGGGCCCACACCGCGTGCTCGCGCGAGGACCCGGTACCGAAGTCGGGGCCCGCGACCAGGACGGTGGCGCCCGCGCGCTCCGGCTGGTTCAGCACGAACTCCGGGTTCTTGCGCCAGGCTTCGAACAGTCCGTCCTCGAAACCGTCGCGGGTGACCTTCTTGAGCCAGTGCGCGGGGATGATCTGGTCGGTGTCCACGTTGCTCTCGCGCAGCGGGACGGCCGTTCCGGTGTGGGTGGTGAAGGCTTCCATCGCTCAGACTCCTGCGGTGCTCAGGTCGGCGGGTGCGGCCAGGTGGCCCAGCACGGCGGTCGCGGCCGCGACCTGCGGCGAGACCAGGTGGGTACGGCCGCCCTTGCCCTGCCGCCCCTCGAAGTTGCGGTTGGAGGTGGACGCGCTGCGCTCGCCGGGGGCGAGTTGGTCGGGGTTCATGCCCAGGCACATCGAGCAGCCCGCGTAGCGCCATTCGGCACCGAAGTCGGTGAACACCTTGTCCAAGCCCTCGGACACGGCCTGCAGCGAGACCCGCACCGAACCGGGAACGACCAGCATCCGCACGCCGTCGGCGACCTTGCGGCCCTTGATGATGCCGGCCACCTCGCGCAGGTCCTCGATCCGACCGTTGGTGCACGAGCCGACGAAGACGGTGTCCACCGCGATGTCGCGCAGCTTCTGGCCCGCCGTCAGGCCCATGTAGGCGATCGCCTTCCGGGCAGCGGCCCGCTCGACCGGGTCCTCGATCGCGACCGGGTCCGGCACGGACTCGCCCAGCGGCGCGCCCTGACCGGGGTTGGTACCCCATGTGACGAACGGCGACAGTTCGGCCGCGTCGATGACGACCTCCTTGTCGAACACCGCGTCCGCCTCGGTCGCCAGACCCTTCCAGTACGCCACGGCCGCGTCCCAGTCCGCGCCCTGCGGCGCGTGCGGGCGGCCGTTCAGGTACGCGAACGTGGTCTCGTCGGGCGCGATCATGCCCGCCCGGGCGCCGGCCTCGATCGACATGTTGCACACGGTCATCCGGCCCTCCATCGAGAGGTTCCGGATCGCCTGACCGCGGTACTCGATGACGTAGCCCTGACCGCCGCCGGTACCGATCCGCGCGATCACCGCGAGGATCAGGTCCTTGGCGCCCACGCCCTCGGGCAGGTCGCCCTCGACGGTGACCGCCATCGTCTTGAACGGCGCCATCGGCAGCGTCTGGGTGGCCAGCACGTGCTCGACCTGGCTGGTGCCGATCCCGAAGGCCAGCGCGCCGAAGGCGCCGTGGGTGGCGGTGTGGCTGTCGCCGCAGACCACCGTCATGCCGGGCTGGGTCAGACCCAACTGCGGACCGACCACGTGCACGATGCCCTGCTCGACGTCGCCCAGCGAGTGGATCCGGACCCCGAATTCGGCGGCGTTCTTACGGAGCGTCTCGATCTGGGCGCGCGAAACCGGGTCCGCGATGGGTTTGTCGACGTCGAGCGTCGGCGTGTTGTGGTCCTCGGTCGCGATCGTCAGATCGGTGCGGCGAACCCGGCGACCGGCCTGACGCAGACCGTCGAACGCCTGCGGACTGGTCACCTCGTGCAGCAGGTGCAGGTCGATGTAGAGCAGGTCCGGCTCGCCCTCCGCGCGACGCACCACATGTGCGTCCCAGACCTTCTCCGCGAGTGTCCGTCCCATCGCTGTCCCTCCGGCCGGCGCCATTGCCGGCGCTGTGTGTCCTCTTGTCGCGCGGGTGCGGCTGATTCCGTATCCGCGGTCGACGCGCTGACGCGTCCCCGCATCCCGACGGCCCCCGGCTGTCTTGTCCGGTGCTCGGGTGCGGCGCGTTGCGCCACTGTGCCGGCACCGCCCTCGGTCGCGGACTTGCGTCTCGTAATCCGAGACGGCAATATCAAGGCATGGACAATTCTAGCGGAGTCGGCGTTCTCGACAAGGCCGCTGTCGTGCTGGCCGCGCTCGAAGCCGGTCCTGCCACGCTCGCGGGGCTCGTCGCCATAACCGGTCTTGCCCGGCCCACCGCGCATCGACTCGCGGTGGCCCTGGAACACCACCGCCTGGTCGCACGCGACATGCAGGGGCGTTTCGTACTCGGCCCGCGCCTGGCCGAGCTGGCCGCCGCGGCCGGCGAGGACCGGTTGCTGGCCGCCGCGCACCCGGTACTCGCGCACATGCGCGACATCACCGGCGAGAGCGCGCAGCTGTACCGGCGCCAAGGCGACATGCGTGTGTGCGTGGCCGCGGCCGAGCGGCTCTCCGGCCTGCGCGACACCGTCCCGGTGGGCAGCACGCTGCCGATGAAGGCCGGTTCCGCCGCGCAATGCCTGCTCGCGTGGGAGGAGCCCGAGCGCCTGCACCGGGGCCTGCAGGGCGCCCGGTTCACCGCGACCACGCTCTCCGGCGTGCGCCGCCGCGGCTGGGCGCAGAGCATCGGCGAGCGCGAGCCGGGCGTGGCGTCCGTCTCCGCTGCCGTGCGTGGCCCGAGCAACCGCGTGGTGGCCGCCGTGTCCGTCTCCGGCCCGATCGAGCGGCTGACCCGGCACCCGGGCCGACTGCACGCGCAGGCCGTGATGGAGGCCGCCGCCAAGCTGTCCGACGCGCTGCGCCGGGCGCAGGTGGAGGTCTGACCGCCCCGGTCCCCCGGACGCCTACGGGCGTCCGGGGAGCCGCGCCACATACGGCCGTTGGGCACGACGCACGCACACCCGGCGGCGTTCGCATCGGAAAACGAAGAAGACCTCCCGCGCCTGCGAGAGGTCTTCTTCTTCGAGGTAGCCCCGACGGGATTCGAACCCGCGCTACCGCCTTGAGAGGGCGGCGTGCTAGGCCACTACACAACGGGGCCTCGTACTGCTGGATGATGCTCTGTGCCGTGGAAGCCGCGAACGGCTGATCTGGTAGCCCCGACGGGATTCGAACCCGCGCTACCGCCTTGAGAGGGCGACGTGCTAGGCCACTACACAACGGGGCCAGATCATCAATCATGAACTTCTTCCAGCGACATCGCCCGAAGACGATGCAGCTGGGGTACCAGGACTCGAACCTAGACTAACGGAACCAGAAACCGTCGGGCTGCCAATTACCCCATACCCCAATGCTCGGTCCTTCGCGGTGCCCGGGGGCTTTTGCGAGGACTTCGCTCCGCGCCGCTCCCTTGCGGGGCGGCACGAGAAGAACTTTACCCGATGAGGCGCGCGTGACCAAAACGGGTTACCGGACCCTCGTTCGAATCGCCACAAGTCCGGGTGTTGCGCCCACGATTGCCCGCGCGCGCCCGGTCAGCCGCGCTTGATCACGGTATTGGTCAGGGTGCCGACACCACCGACGGTGACCGAGACCCGGTCGCCCACGTGCAGCGGGCCGACGCCGGCCGGGGTGCCGGTGAGCAGCACGTCGCCGGGCAACAGCGTCATCGCCTGGGTCACGTGCACGATCAACTCGGTGACGGTGCGGATCATCTGGCCGGTACTGCCCGCCTGGCGCACCTCGCCGTTGACGGTGCACGCCACGGTCAGCCCCTCGCCCTCGCCGACCTGGGCAAGGGTGATGTCGGTCTCCACCCACGGGCCCAGCGGACAGAAGGTGTCCATGCCCTTGGCCCGACCCCACTGGCCCTCGCTGCGCTGGAGGTCGCGCGCGGTCACGTCGTTGGCGCAGGTGAAGCCGAAGATCACCTCGGCCGCGCGCTCGGCCGGCACGTCCCGGCACATCCGGCCGATCACCACGGCCAGTTCGGCCTCGTGGTGCACGTCGTCGGAGATCTGCGGGTAGGCGATGCCGTCGCCGTGGCCGATCACCGACGTGGATGGCTTGAGGAAGGTGATCGGCGCGTCGGGGACGACCGAGCCCATCTCGGCGGCGTGCGCGGCGTAGTTCTTGCCGATCGCGACGACCTTGCTCGGCAACACGGGCGCGAGCAGGCGAACCGAGGACAGCGGGTACTGGGCGCCGGTGGGCCGCAGTTCGCCGAACGGGTGGCCGGCGAGGGCGTGCACCACCAGCGACTCGGGCTGGTCGGCGTCGCCGGTCACCACCCCGAAGGAGACGGAATCGTCGGTGGAGAACCTGGCGATGCGCAAGATGGGTCACCCTTGCCGAAGAGACACGAACGAGACGTGCCCAAGGCTACGCGGGCGCCGAGCGCTTCGGCGGATGGTGCTGCGGGTCAGGCGTGCGCGTCCACCGGCGGGGCGTCCATCAGGTTGGTGCGCCTCGGGTTCGCGGTCCGCACCTCGGCGATGACCGACTGTCCGACTGCCGCCTGGGCCGTTCGCGGGCCGGGCAGGACCACGTCCACCTGGGTCCGCCTGGGGTTGGCCGTGCTGGGGCGGTGCGTACTGATGTTGTCCACGGTTCCCGGTTCTCGCTCTTCCTTGTTCGCGCCGCATGCGGGGCGCAGTCACAACTGCGTGCAGGGTGCAGCCTTGTTCTCCAAGATTACCCGTGGTTACGTCAGGGGTGGTCACGGGTCACCCGACGGCTCGATCACCGACTGCACATCACGGTTTACACCAGGTGTTCGAACCGGGACATCAATATGTGATTTTCACCTCCCCGGAACCTCGACAAACGTGTGGCATTTTGCCCTTGATCGTCCCTTAATACCGGTTGCTTACCCCACGAAACGGGTTAACCGCCAAGATCGGTCGCAATGTCCTTATGTCCGGACCCCGCTATCTTGTTGCCGCCCCGTGGCTGTGCTGAAATGCCTGCGACCACGGGGGTGGTTCCCAACAAGCGGAGTTCCTTCACCTCAGCGCGCGAACGCGGCCGAGGTGCCCTGGGAAGAACGCGAATCCAGGGATTTACGCACACGAGCCTCGCCTTACCGGCGGGTCTAACGACTGGTCACAAGAGGTTGCGACGCTAGTGCAGGGACGTCGGAAGAAGCAGCACGACTCCGCAGGGGCCCCGGCCACGGCCGGCCCCTCCACGCCGGAGGTGCGAGCCCCGCAGCAAGCCAGCGGACCCCAGGACGCCAACGAGCCCTCCGACTCCGTCGGGGACTCCCTAGCCGGCGCCGGGGCAGCCCGGCCCACCGGGGCGGCACCGTCCCGGCTCAAGTTGCTGTTCTCGATCAGGAACTGGCGCATCCGTACCCGGATCACCGCGCTGCTCCTGCTCCCGGTCGTGGTCGCCGCGTTGCTCGGTGGCCTGCGTATCCAGTCGTCGATCGACAAGACCCGCGAGATGGACACGGTGCAAAAGGCCGCTGCCATCATCGATCAGGCCTCGACGCTGGCCACGTGGCTGGAGCAGGAACGCGACCTGCTCGCGCAGGCGAGTGTGGCTCCCTCGTCGGATCTGACGGCCGAGGTCAACAAGGCCAAGAAGACCACCGACGACCAGGTCACCGTCTACAACGCGGCCGTCGCGAAGATGAATACCGACTCGATGCCGGTGCTCGGCGCCACGCTCAAGGACATCGGCCACTCGCTGACGGAGCTCAACCGAACCCGTCAGGACGCCTTCCGCACGAGCACCCGCAGCACGGTCGACGCCTACAACAAGATGATTCTGCAGTTGCTGCAGATCAACCAGGAGGCGCCCGAGGTCACCCGCGACCCCGACCTGATCCAGGGCGCCCGCGCCCTCGGTTCGTTCGGTGAGTCGAAGGCGTACGCGTCCGCGCAGCGCGCCGCAGTGA
This sequence comes from Embleya scabrispora DSM 41855, assembly GCF_000372745.1. Classification (GTDB taxonomy): domain Bacteria; phylum Actinomycetota; class Actinomycetes; order Streptomycetales; family Streptomycetaceae; genus Embleya; species Embleya scabrispora. The sequence continues at coordinate 97,377 of NZ_KB889676.1, forward strand.
TCGCGTACGGCCTCAAGCCGAACGAGATCCCGCTGGAGGCGAGCGAGACGCTCGCCCGGCTGAACGAGTCCGAGCAGAACGCGATTCGCGGTTTCACCAGCGTCGCGCCCTCCGACTGGAACACGGTCTACAAGGCCAGTGTCAGCCGGGACAAGATCACCGCGGTCGAGGAGCGGTTCCAGCTCTTCAAGAGCATGGTCAACGCCGCCTTGGCCTCCAACAACAAGCCGAACGGCCTGGCCCGGCTGGAGAACGCGAACGACTTCACCACGCAGGAGTGGTGGACGTTGTCCACGGACAAGATCAGCGCGCTCGGCCAGGTCGAGGCCCAACTCGGGCTCAAGCTGACCGCCACCTCGAAGGATCTGCGCGACGAGGCCCGTACCGACGCGTTGATCAACACGATCCTCGTCGTCGGCGCGTTGTTGATCACCATCCTGCTCGGTGTGATCGTGGCGCGGTCGCTGGTGCGGTCGCTGAACACGCTGCGCCGCTCCGCGCTGGAGGTCGCCGAGGAGCGACTGCCCGAGACGGTGCGCCGACTCTCCGAGTCCGATCCCGGCGACGTGGATCTGGCGATCGAGCCGATCGGCGTGTTGTCCCGGGACGAAATCGGCCAGGTGGCCCGCGCGTTCGACGCGGTGCACGCCGAGGCTGTGCGACTCGCGGCCGAGCAGGCCCTGCTGCGAGGCAACGTCAACGCGATGTTCGTCAACCTCTCGCGGCGCAGCCAGAGCCTGATCCAGCGTCAGCTCGCGCTCATCTCCGACCTGGAGAACCGCGAGGCGGACCCGGACCAGCTGGCCAACCTGTTCAAGCTCGACCACCTCGCGACGCGTATGCGCCGCAACGGTGAGAACCTCCTGGTGCTCGCGGGTGAGGAGCCCGGCCGCCGCTGGACCCGACCGGTTCCGCTGGTCGACGTGCTGCGCGCCGCGGCCTCCGAGGTGGAGCAGTACGAGCGGGTCGAGTTGGGCGCACTGCCCACCACCGACATCGCCGGCCGCGCGGTCAACGACCTCGTGCACCTGCTCGCCGAGTTGCTGGAGAACTCGACCACGTTCTCCAGCCCGCACACCAAGGTGCGCGTCACCGGCCACATCCTGCCGGACGGTCGCGCGCTGATCGAGATCCACGACAACGGCATCGGGCTCACCGGCGACGACCTCGCCGACGCCAACCAGCGGCTGGCTCGCCCGCCGGTGGTGGACGTGTCCATCTCGCGCCGCATGGGTCTGTTCGTGGTCGGCCGACTGGCCACCCGACACGGCATCCGCGTCCAGCTCCGGCCGGGCGAGGGTGGCGGTACCACCGCGCTGGTCATGCTCCCGATCGAACTCATCCAGGGCGACCGCCCCGGTGGCGGCGACGGGTGGAGCAAGGGCGGCGACAAGACCGCGGCGGCCGTCTCCGGCTGGACCGAGGAACTGCCCGCGGCCGCACCGCCCGCGCAGGCTCTGCCCGGGCCCCGGGTGGGCAGCCGGGCCCAGGAGCGCAACCGGCGACGCGAACTGCCGCAGCGGGGCGCCGAGGCACCGGCCCAGCCGGTCAACCAGGCTCCGCAGCCGAACCACGCTCCCGACCACCGGAACAACCAGAACGCCGGCAACCAGCCGGCGCAGGCCCCGGTCCAGCAGGAGCCGTCGTACGGCAGCACGCAGTCCTTCGCGGCCCCGTCCTTCCAGGACGGCTCGGCCGGTACGGACACGCCGTACCCGGGCACGGTGAACCCGTTCGCGAGCGAGCCGGGTGTCACCAGCACGGGTGCGCACCGCGCGCCGAGTTCGCCGCCGCCGGCCACGCCCGGTCGGGACGACAACCCGTTCGCGCCGGTGCTGCCGCAGCCGCCGCAGCACCAGCCGCACGCGGACGACCCGCGCACCGGGGCCTTCCCGGCCGCGCCTTCGGCGCCGATGTTCGGCACCGGCGACGACGGCCGCGAGGCCGAGTCGCGCCGGACGCGGTACGGGCAGGACACCGGGGCGTTCCCGGCCGCTCCGCAGCCCGTGGACGAGCTGGGACGCGCGGGTGACACCTCGCAGTTCGCGTCGCCGTTCGGTGCGCCGTACGCGGACGAGCCGCGGCCCGGGGCCGAGATCGACCGAGGCGGCTACGAGCAGCCCGCGCAGCCGTTCGGCCGCCCGGGCGCGGAGCTCGCGCCCCGGCAGGACGAGCGCGCGCCCGCTCCGTGGGGCACCGAGTACGACGAACTCACCCCGGTGGCACCGCTGCCGGTCGAGCCCGTCGCGCCGCCGGCCGAGGTGCCGACCGGCTACGACACGCCGCGCCGCGAGGAACTGACCCGTCGGGAGGAACTGCCGCAGCGCGGTCGTACTCCTCGCGACGGCGAGCAGCCCCCGACCGGGGACTCGCTGCCGGTGCTGCGTGGTCTCGCCCCGCAGGCTCGCCCCGAGCCCGCGCGGCAGGAGCGGGACGAGCACACCCGGGCCGAGCAGGTACGCGGCCCGCAGGGCGATGTGCGGCCGGCGGCCTCGCCGTTCGCACCGGTGGGATCCGACCGCTCGGAGGGCTCGCCCTTCGCGCCGGTGGGTGCGCCGGAAAACGCCGAACAACTGCCCGCTCCGTCCGAGTTGGACATGAGCGCGCCGCCGAGCACCGGCGACGACGGTAGGCTGCCGATCTTCGACACGCTCGAATCCGACTGGTTCCACCGCCAGGGCAACCGTGGCGGCCGGATGCGAGCGGCGCAGGTCCGTTCCACGCCGCGAGGCGAGGAGCAGGCCGCGCCGGCGCGCGAGCAGGCGGCCGAGCCGAGTCCGCTCGGCGATCTCGACCGTCGGGTGCCGATGGCGACCAACCCGCCGCAGGCACCGGCACCGGTCGAGCAGGCCCCGGCCTTCGGTGGTGGGCGTCAGCAGCCCGTCACCGACATGTTCGGGACGCCGACGGAACCGGACGAGTTTGTCGAGCAGTCCCCCGCGGTCGCACCCGCCGTCGGCCCTCAGGGTCAGCAGTCCGGCTGGTACTCGGCCGGTGACGACGGTTGGCGCGCGGCGGAGGCCGCTCGCGAGCCGTCCTCGGGTGGCACCACCGGAGCGGGCCTGCCTCGCCGTGTGCCCCGCGCCAACCTGGTGCCGGGCGGCGTCGAGCAGTCCGGCGGGGCTCAGGCCCCGGGCCACCCGGGTGCGGGTCCTGCCGCACCCGGCACCCGTCAGGAGCAGTCGGGCCGGCCCACGCCGGGCGCTCCGGGCCTGTCCCGGTCGCCCGACGAGGTTCGCGGGCGACTGACCAACTTCCGCCGGGGCATCCAGCAGGGTCGCACCGCCGGGTCCGGGGGATCCGCCCCTCGGCCTCGTGACGAGAACAACCAGGAGCAGGCATGACTGAGAAGTCGTTGAGCCAGGCCGCGCAGAACCTGAACTGGCTGATCACGAACTTCGTGGACAACACCCCCGGGGTGTCGCACACGGTCGTGGTCTCCGCGGACGGCCTGCTGCTCGCCCTGTCCGAGGGCTTCCCTCGCGACCGGGCGGATCAGCTCGCCGCCGTCGCATCGGGTTTGACCAGCCTGACCCAGGGTGCGTCCCGTATCTTCGAGGGCGGGCACGTGACCCAGACGGTCGTGGAAATGGAACGGGGTTTCCTCTTTATCATGTCGATTTCGGACGGCTCGTCGCTGGCCGTACTGGCGTCGCCGGAGTGTGACATCGGCCTGATCGGCTACGAGATGGCCCTGCTCGTGGACCGCGCGGGCGCCGTGCTCACGCCGGCCTTGCGCGCCGAACTCCAAGGTGCACTGCCGCGATGACACCTCCGGATATGTCCGATCACGGGGACCAGGAGTTTCACGAGACCCTGGTCCGCCCGTACGCCATGACCGGTGGTCGCACCCGGCCTCGCTATCAGCTCGCGCTGGAGGCCCTGGTCACCACGACACCTCAGGTGGCCAACCCACCCGGCCTGTTGCCCGAGCACCAGCGCATCTGTGCGCTGTGTCGGGAGGTCAAGTCGGTAGCCGAGATCTCGGCTCTGCTCACCATCCCGCTCGGCGTCGCCCGCGTACTCGTCGCGGACCTCGCCGAAGCCGGGCTGGTGGTCATTCACCAGCCCGGGAACGACCAGGGGCAGCCGGACGTCACGCTGCTCGAAAGGGTGCTCAGTGGACTTCGCAAGCTCTAGCCCGGGCCCGGCTCCCGCCAGGTCCTCCACCACGTCGGCGAAAATCGTCGTCGCCNGCGGATTCGGCGTGGGCAAGACCACGCTCGTCGGTGCCGTTTCGGAGATCGCTCCGCTGCGTACCGAAGCGGTCATGACGTCCGCCAGCGCCGGTGTCGACGACCTGTCGGCGACGCCGGACAAGCAGACGACGACGGTCGCGATGGACTTCGGTCGCATCACGCTGGACGAGGATCTGATCCTGTACCTCTTCGGTACGCCGGGTCAGCACCGATTCTGGTTCATGTGGGACGACCTGGTCCGCGGCGCGATCGGCGCCGTGGTTCTGGTGGACACGCGCCGACTCGCCGATTGCTTCCCCGCGATCGACTACTTCGAGAACAGCGGGCTGCCGTTCATCGTCGCGTTGAACTGCTTCGACGGATTGCAGACCCACCACGCGGAGGATGTCCGCGAGGCATTGCAGATAGGGCCCGACACCCCGATCGTGAGCTGTGACGCACGGCGCCGCGAATCGGCCAAGTCGACCCTGATCACGCTGGTCGAGCACGCACTGATGGCTCGCCTGCGCTGACCTTCGGGCTTGCTCGCGCCGGCCTTCGGTAACTGTTCGAACCTGTTTTTCGTATTGCGCACCACTCCATCTCAGGCGAATCCCATTGCGGGGTTCGCCTGAGGTGTTGTGGCCGCGAAGCCCGAGTGGCCGGTTTCCCAAGGGCGTTCGAGAAATTCGACAAATGTGTGACAGGACTCGGCGACATGCCCGGCCGAGTGCTCGCCTCGACCCGCACATTGCTAAGGTCATCCCATAGTCATCTGTTGCCCAATTGATATCAGAACGTTTTGAGGCGCAGGCCCAACAACGAACCGAGGTGGGGTTCGGTGGACGACAACAGCAGGCGCGCAGCGCAAGCGGCCCGCCTTCCGATGGTCGACGGCACGACCGAGTCGGGGCTGCCGCGAAGGCCCCCGCAGGCCAATCTGCTGCCGGGTGCGGCGGCCGAGGAGTTCGGCCTCGACCGGGAACTACCCGTGTCGCGGGAACCGGAAGAGGTCCGAGGGCGGCTCGAACGTTTCGCCGTCGGACGCGAGTTGGCACGTCTTGAAGAGAGCGAACCGCTGCTGCCGCCCAACCCGATGACCGCGGCCAGCCCGCTGGCCTCCGCGCCCGTGCGCCCACCCGCCCCGGCACCCGCCGCCCCACCGACGCCGCCGCAACCGCGGGCCGGCGGTCCCGTGCAACCCACGCTGCCGTCGCCGCCGCCGGGGTCCCTGTCACCGCTGCCGGCGGGTTGGGACGAACCGTGGGGCGACGGGTGGCGGTCGTTCCGCCCCGGCCGCCCCTGACGGTTCATCACATTCGGTCTACGCGCGGTCCGTTCCCTCGATGTCCTGGGCACCGGGGGACAGGCCCGCCTTGAGCAGACCGTAGGTGTACGCGTCCTCCAGGGCCTGCCACGACGCCGCGATCACGTTCTCCGCGACCCCGACGGTGCTCCACTCCTGCTTGCCGTCGGTGGTCTCCACCAGCACGCGCGTGATCGCGTCCGTCCCGTGTCGGCCCTCCAACAGCCGTACCTTGTAGTCCACCAGCTCGAACGCCGCGAGCTGCGGGTAGATCCGCTCCAGGGCCAGCCGCAGCGCGCGGTCGAGCGCGTTGACCGGGCCGTTGCCCTCGCCGGTCGCGACGATCCGCTCCCCCTTGGCGCGCAGCTTCACGGTGGCCTCGTTCACCGGTACGCCGTCGCCGCGCTGTTCGCTGATCGCACGCCACGACTCCAGCGTGAAGAACCGTGCGCGGCCCAGGCTCTCGTCCCGCAACAGCAGCTCGAAGGACGCGTCCGCGGCCTCGTACGTGTACCCGGCGGCCTCGCGCTCCTTGACCTGGTTGACCACCCGGCCGACCAGGTCCTTGTCGCCCGAGAGGTCGTAGCCCAGCTCCTTGCCCTTGAGTTCGATCGAGGCGCGGCCGGCCATGTCCGAGATCAGCATCCGCATGTCGTTGCCGACCAGTGCGGGGTCGATGTGCTGGTACAGGTCGGGGTCGACCTTGATCGCGGACGCGTGCAGGCCGGCCTTGTGCGCGAAGGCGGACACGCCGACGTAGGGCAGGTGGGTGGAGGGGGCGAGGTTGACCACCTCGGCGATCGCGTGCGAGATCCGGGTCATCTCGCGCAGCTTGCCCTCGGGCAGCACGCGCATGTCCTGCTTGAGTTCGAGGTTGCCCACCACCTGGAACAGGTTGGCGTTGCCCACGCGTTCGCCGTAGCCGTTGGCGGTGCACTGGACGTGCGTGGCGCCGCCCTCGACGGCCGCGATGGTGTTGGCCACCGCGCAGCCGGTGTCGTCCTGCGCGTGGATGCCCAGGCGGGCACCGGTGCCCGCGTGCACGGCGGTGACGATCTCGCGGACCCCGCTGGGCAACATCCCGCCGTTGGTGTCGCACAGCACGACCACCTCGGCGCCCGCGTCGTGCGCGGCGGCGACCACGCTCAGCGCGTACTCGGGGTTGGCCCGGTAGCCGTCGAAGAAGTGCTCACAGTCGACGAACACCCGACGGCCCTGCGCTCGCAGGTGGGCGACGGTGTCCCGGACCATCTCCAGGTTCTCGTCCAACGTGGTGCGCAGCGCGAGCGCGACATGCTTGTCGTGCGACTTGGCCACCAGGCACACCACCGGCGCCTCGGCGTCGAGCAGGGCCTGGACCTGCGGATCCGCGGCGGCCGTGGTGCCGGCCTTGCGGGTCGAGCCGAACGCGACCAGGACGGCGTGGGCCAGGTGCAGCTCGTCCTTGGCCCGGCGGAAGAACTCGGTGTCGCGCGGTACGGCGCCCGGCCAGCCGCCCTCGATGAAGCCGACACCGAAGTCGTCCAGGTGGCGGGCCACGGTGAGCTTGTCGGACACCGTCAGGTTGATGCCCTCGCGCTGCGAACCGTCCCGGAGGGTGGTGTCGAAGACGTGGAAGGCGCTCGGTTCGGTCGTCGTGGGGTGCATTGGCCTCGGTTCTCCCGTCGATCAACAAATGGCGGGCCCACGCGCACGATCACCGCCGGGGTCGGGCGGCAAACAAAAAGACCCCTCGCGGTCGCGAGAGGTCTGCGTGCGGGCGGTGGGCGGTGTGCACCCCTTGTGGGGGGATCAACCCGTTGCCGGCACGCTGCGGCTAATAATGAGCCACTGCTGCATGCTTCGGAGTCTGGCACATCCGCTTGCCCGTGGTCGTGTGGTCTCACAATGTGGGCGGGACGAGCGAACTTTTGTGCGCCGACCCGCTCCGCCGGGTGAACGAGCTGCGGTTCACCCCCAGGCCGGGGCACCTCGGCGGCGCGGTGAAGACCGCTGCGGCTCCGGCCGCTCCCCCGGCGCGTCAGCGCCCACGACTTGATCGTCGACCGGTGATCGACGAGCGAGCGAGGAGAGCGGCCGGAGGCCGCTGTCACCGTGCGAAGCGTGGATTATCCGATCGTGTGCGTCCAGCCGTGGACGTCTTCCGCTCGGCCGGTCTGGATGTCGACCAGGGCCTTGCGGAGCTCCATCGTGATCGGGCCCGCCTCGCCGGAGCCGACCGTCCAGTCCGCGGTGCTGGACTTGACCGAGCCGACGGGGGTGATCACCGCAGCGGTACCGCACGCGAAGACCTCGGTGAGGGTGCCGTTCGCGTTGCCCTCGCGCCAGTCGTCGACCGAGATCAGCGCCTCCTCTGTGGCGTAACCACGATCCGCCGCCAGTCGCAGCAGCGAGTCGCGGGTGATGCCGGGCAGCAGCGAGCCGGTCAGTCGGGGCGTGACGATCCGCGCGTCCTTGCCCTCCCCGTACACGAAGTACAGGTTCATGCCGCCCATCTCCTCGATCCAGCGACGCTCGACCGCGTCCAGCCAGACCACCTGGTCGCAGCCCTGCTCGATGGCCTGGGCCTGGGCGACCAGCGAGGCGGCGTAGTTGCCGGCGCACTTGGCCTCGCCGGTACCGCCGGGCACCGCGCGCACGTACTCCTGGGACAACCACACCGAGACCGGCCGCACGCCGCCCGCGAAGTAGGGGCCGGCCGGCGACGCGATGACCAGGAAGAGGAACTCGTTCGCGGGGCGCACGCCGAGGCCGACCTCGGTGGCGAACATGAACGGCCGGATGTACAGACTCTCCTCGGGCGCGCTGGGCACCCAGGCGGCGTCCTGGCGGATCAGCGCGTCCACCGCGGCCACGAACAGGTCCTGCGGCAGCTCCGGCATGGCGAGCCGGCGGGCGGAGTTCTGGAAGCGGGCGGCGTTCGCGTAGGGCCGGAAGGTGGCCACGCTGCCGTCGGGGCGGCGGTATGCCTTGAGACCCTCGAAGATCGACTGCGCGTAGTGCAGCGTCATGTTCGCGGGGTCGATGTCGAGCGACGCGTAGGGCGTGAGCTGCGCGTCGTACCAGCCGCGTCCCGCACTCCACTTGATGGCGACCATGTGCTCGGTGAACACGCGGCCGAAGCCCGGGTTCTCCAGGCGCGTGGCGCGCTCGGCATCGCTCAGCGGGTGTGCGGTGGGCTTGAGGTCGATCGTCAGGGAAGCCTGGAGGGCGGGCTCCTGCGGGGCGGCAGTCGTCATGGCTGTTCTCGTCCTTCACCGTGGAGTATGGCGGGGATGGGTGCTGCTGGGACCCGGTTTCCCGTACCTGGACGTACTGGAAGTGTTCCCCGGGAACCGCACCCGCGTTCCACCCGGTGAGACGTTAACGCAGTCGACCGGGATCCCGACAGGCGCGGCCCCTGAACCGCCGAACGACCGACTCGCCGGTCCGGCAGGGGGCACGCGTCGACGGTCCCGGTCGACGGACGTGGTGATGCCGGCGAATCAGCCGGCTACTCGGGCCGCGAGCGCGTCGCCGATCTGCGACGTGCCGCGCACACCGAGGGTGCCGCGCTCGGCGAGGTCGGCGTAGACCGCGGCCTCGACCCGGCGGGCCTCGGCGGTCAGGCCCAGGTGCTCCAGGAGCATCGCGACCGAGAGCACGGTGGCGGTGGGGTCGGCCTTGCCCTGGCCGGCGATGTCCGGCGCCGAGCCGTGCACCGGCTCGAACATGGACGGGAACTCGCGGGACGGGTTGATGTTGCCGCTGGCCGCGAGACCGATGCCGCCCGCGATGGCGGCGGCGAGGTCGGTGATGATGTCGCCGAACAGGTTGTCGGTGACGATCACGTCGAAGCGCTCGGGCTGGGTGACCATGAAGATGGTCGCCGCGTCCACGTGCAGGTAGTCGGTGCTGACGTCGGGGAACTCGGCCGCGACCGCGTTGAACACCCGGGTCCACAGGTGGCCCGCGTACACCAGCACGTTGTTCTTGTGCACCAGGGTCAGCTTCTTGCGCGGCCGGGCCTGGGCCCGGGCGAACGCGTCGCGCACGACCCGCTCGATGCCGAACGCGGTGTTGACGCTGACCTCGGTGGCCACCTCGTGCTCGGTGCCGGTGCGCAGCGTGCCGCCGTTGCCGGTGTACGGGCCTTCGGTGCCCTCGCGGACCACCACGAAGTCGATCTTCGCGTCCGCGCCCAGCGGCGAGACCACACCCGGCGCGAGCTTGGCCGGACGCAGGTTGACGTGGTGGTCGAACGCGAAGCGGAGCTTGAGCAGCAGGCCGCGCTCCAGCACCCCCGAGGGCACGCTGGGGTCGCCGATGGCGCCGAGCAGGATCGCGTCCTGGCCGCGCAGCTCGTCGAGCACACTGTCGGGCAGCGTCTCTCCGGTGCGGTGGTACAGGCGGGCACCGAGGTCGTACTCGGTGGTCTCGACCTTGGCGTCGGCGGGAAGTACGGCGCCGAGGACCTTCAGACCCTCCGCGACCACTTCCTGGCCGATGCCGTCACCGGGAACTACTGCGAGACGAATGCTGCGAGACATAGGGGGGACCCTACCTTCCGTCCCAGGGACTGATCACATGCCGTCCGGATGGTGGGACGCAGTGGTGCGAATCGGGGCTGTCAGCGGTCCTCGTCGGCGGGGCCGCCGTTGTCGCGACGGTCGAGGGCGCGCTGAAGGGCACGAGCGGCGTTGCGGCGCGTGGTTTCGTCCATGACTGCACTTCCTTCACAAGGCGGGGTGTCTACACGGTGTGCGACGGACAACGTGCAGGGGCCTTGTGGGCGTGCGGAGATTTCCTACCGTACGGGATTTCCGGGTACGGAAGGGGCCGTCTTCCTTCACGGTAGGCGACGGTTCGCGCCGCTGTCTGCAATTTACTCGGAGTTCCTACTATCTGAGACCGGCAGTCCACCAACCGGCCCAGCGAGCCCCGCCGGGGAGCCCCCGAACGGGGACGAGCGGCGGCCGGCGGCGGGCATGCCGAAGGCCCGGGAGCCGTGGGGTTCCCGGGCCTTGGGCCGTCGTGGGCGGGGTCGGCCGCGCGAAGCGCGGTCAGTCGTCCAGGTTCACCGAGCGCACGAAGGCCGCGCCGATTTCCTCGGCGATGGCGTTGAGGGTTTGCGGCTCGACCGTCGTGTCGACGGTGAGGGCGACCAGCGCCTCGCCGCCCTTGGCCGCGCGGGCGACCTGCATGCCGGCGATGTTGACGCCCGCCTCGCCGAGGTGGCGGCCGATCACGCCGACCACGCCCGGCTTGTCCGCGTAACGCAGGAAGACCATGTGCGCGGTGAGCACCAGGTCCACGTCGAAGCCGTCCACCTCGACGATCTTCTCGATGTGCTTGGGGCCGGCGAGGGTGCCGGAGACCGAGATCTCGTCACCGTCGGCGAGCGTGCCGCGCACGGTGACCAGGTTGCGGTGGTCCGGGCTCTCCGAGCTCGTGGTCAGCCGGATCTCCACGCCGCGCTCCTGGGCCAGCAGCGGAGCGTTCACGTAGGAGACCGACTCCTCCACGACGTCCGCGAACACGCCCTTGAGCGCCGCGAGTTCGAGCACCTTGACGTCGTGCTGGGTGATCTCGCCACGCACCTCGACGTCCAGTCGAACCGCGACGCCGCCCGCGAGCGCGGTGAAGATCCGACCCAGCTTCTCGGCCAGCGGCAGGCCCGGACGCACGTCCTCGGCGATCACGCCGCCCTGCACGTTGACCGCGTCCGGCACCAGTTCGCCGGCGAGCGCCAGCCGCACCGACCTGGCCACCGCGACGCCGGCCTTCTCCTGCGCCTCGTCGGTGCTCGCGCCCAGGTGCGGCGTGGCCACGACGCTGTCGAACTCGAACAGCGGACTGTCCGTGCACGGCTCCTTGGAGAACACGTCCAGGCCGGCGCCGGCGACCCGGCCCTCCTTGAGCGCGGACGCGAGCGCGACCTCGTCGACGATCCCGCCGCGCGCGGCGTTGACGATGCGCACCGTCGGCTTGACCTTGCGCAGCGCCTCGTCGCCGATCAGGCCCAGCGTCTCCGGCGTCTTCGGCAGGTGCACGGTGATGAAGTCGGACTGCTCCAGCACCTCGTCCAGGCTGAGCAGGCGCACGCCCATCTGCGCGGCGCGGGCCGGCTGCACGTAGGGGTCGTAGGCCACGATGTTCATCCCGAACGCGGACATCCGCTGCGCGACCAGGACGCCGATCCGGCCCAGGCCGACCACGCCGAGGGTCTTCTCGGAGAGCTCGACACCGGTGTACTTGCTGCGCTTCCACTCGCCGTTCTTGAGCGCGGCGCTGCCCTGCGGGATGTTGCGCGCGACCGAGATGAGCAGGCCGCAGGCGAGTTCGGCGGCGGTGACGATGTTCGAGGTCGGCGCGTTGACGACCATGACGCCGGCCTTGGTGGCGGCGGGGACGTCGACGTTGTCCAGCCCCACCCCGGCGCGCGCGACCACCTTGAGGCGGCCGGCCGCGGCGATCGCCTCGGCGTCCACCTTGGTCGCGCTGCGGATCAGGATGGCGTCGACGTCGGCGATCGCGGACAACAACTCACCGCGGTTCGCACCATCGCAGTGGCGGATCTCGAAATCGGGTCCGAGGGCATCGACGGTGGCCGGGGACAGCTCTTCGGCGATGAGAACGACGGGCTTGCTCACGGTTTTCCTTCGCGTGCTGCGATGACGGGTGGCCGCGTGGAAGACGCACGACGGGGTGGCCTGACGCGTGGCCGATCCTACCGCCGCCCTTGTGAAGGACTTCACAGATGTCCGATGTGTGGACTCCGAACGCGCGGGGCAGCGCTTCTGACTCATCGTCAGGTCAGCGGTGGATCGGGCGGGGTCGATCCGGCGATCAGTCGGCGGCCAGGAACCACCCGATGGTGACCCGACGCTGCCCGTTCAGGTCGAGGATGACCACCTCGCCGGAGCCCGGACTGGGCAACGGCGCGGTGCCCCCGTAGGGCAGCGTGCGCGTTTCGCCGTCGTCGATCCGGACCTCGGCCACCGGCGCGTCCTGCGAGCCGCGCCGCCAGGTGACCCACCAGATCGCGTCGTCGCCGCACTGGAATTCCAGGTGCACCCGGGAGACGAACAGCCAGTCGGCCGGTGTCACGAGATGACAGCGGGTCGCGTCGCGACCGACCGCCAACGTCGCCCCCGGCCGACTCGGCGCGCTTGCCATCAGCATGGCAACCGTCGCCGCGTCGTTCGCCCCCGAAGTCGACGCCATGTTGAGATCGAGCACCGGTTTCCTCCCCCACGCTCCTGGTCGTCAGTCGAATACCGCCCCCGACCGCACCCTGCGGCCCTGCGGCCCTGTGGTTCGCGTCGCCTCAGTCGATCGATCCACCGCGACGGGCACACGGGCACGGTTCGCGTCCCACGATGCCGCAGGTGACCGCCGTCTGGGCGATCAGGTCCCAGCCTCCGTGGACATGCGGGGTCGTGTCCAGGTAGTCGGGCCCCAGCAGATGATTCAATTCCGGGCAAAGCAGCGAGCTGTAGAAGTCGCGACGCAGTTCGGTCTTGCAGCGCTCGACGGTGGCCTTGGCCATGTAGAGCATCTCGCACAACTCGTCGGTGGTCCTGGGCCGCTTGGTGGCGCGGCCGTGGATCCAGTCGCAGGACATCGCCGCGAGCACCTCCAGGCGCACCCCGCGCAGCTTGTTGCGCAATTCCTCCGGTCCGACGTCCACGGTCGGCGGCGCGTTCCCGTCCGGCGAGGAGGACGTGCTGGGCCGGATCGGCTGCATCGCCCGCCACGCGAGCACCACGCTGCGTCGTCGGGCCAGGTCGCTGACCAGGATGTTGCCGCTGGTGCGCGCGGGCAGCGGCAGGATCGCGCCGTACGGCATGTCCTGCGAGGTCTCGCCGCGCTTGATCCGCACGATCGCCACCGGGGTGTCCCGCTGCCCGCGCGGCCACTCCACCGTCCAACCCCGGTCCTCGCTGTACTCGAACACCAGGTGCTTGCGCGAGACGAACAGCCAGTCGTGCGGCGTCAACAGCGGGCGGCACGCGCTGGGATCGCGGCCGACGAACAGCCGCGTGCCCACCACGCCCGGTGTACGCACGCTCTTGGGGCTCGGCAGCGGGTCCCGTTCCGCTTCGCGGCCATCCTCCATCGCGACGAACGACATGTTCAGTTCGAGCATGATCCCCTCGCCCCCTCCCCGGTCCTACCGCTCACCTGGTACCCGCGTGCGGCGCATCCGCACCACACGGGCAGGGGCCGCGCCCCGTTATCCCGTGGGTGACCGCGGTCTGCGCTATCAGGTCCCAGCCGCCGTGCACATGCCGCACGGTGTCGAGGTAGTTCGGACCGAGCAGGGCGTTCAGCTCCGGGCACAGGCCCGAACTGTAGAACTCGCGACGCAGCTTGGTCTTGTACCGCTCGACCGTGGCCGCCGACAGGTGCAACAACTCGCACAGTTCCTTGGTGGACTTGGCGCGCTTGACCGGGCGGCCGTGCACCCAGTCGCAGGACAGCGCGGCCAGCACCTCCATCTCCGTCTCGGAGAGGCGGTTCTGCAGCACGAACGGCGCGACGTCCTGGGTCTCGGGCACACCCACGTCCGGCTCGGTGGGCTCCTCGCCCGGGCGTTGCGGCAGCGACACCCGCCACTCGACCAGGACCCGTCGGCGTCGGGCCAGGTCGGTGACCACGACCCGGCCCGGGCGCAGCGAGCCCAGCGGCAACGTGGCGCCGTAGGGCACCGGTTCGGACACGCCCTCGCGATCGATCTGCACCAGCGCGACCGGGCGCGGGTGCGAGCCCTGGAGCCACTCCACGCTCCAGCCGCGCTCCAGGGAGTAGACGAACTCCAGGTGCACGCGCGATACGAAGCGCCAGTCCTTCGGTGTGACCAGGCCACATCGCGACGGGTCCCGGCCGATCGCGATCTTCTTGCCGGGCTCGCTTTGCACCTTCACCGTGCGCGGCCGGGCCAGGTCCGACTCCTGCTGGTCGGCGTCGTCCGACGTCGCCACGGTGAGGATCAGTTCGAGCATCGCCATCCGTCCGGTCTCGTGCCCCGCCCTGGGGCATCGCCCATCTTCGCCCGGTGAACCGTCACCAGGCCGTTCCGCCGTCCGACCGTAGGGCCCCGGGGGCACCCGACGCATCCTCCGGTCGTTCCCGGGGGTCGGCGCCGGAGCGATGCCCCTCGGGTACGGGCAGTGCGTCGCATTCGACCACGACCGCCGTCGCGTCGTCGTCACCACTCTCGACAGCCGTTCTGGTCAAGGTCGTTGCCGCGTGGAAGGGGTCGCCGTGCACCAGGTCGGCCACCGTCTCGTCGGGCAGATGGCCGACGCCGTCCGTGGCGAGAACCACACGGTCGCCCTCGTGCAGTTCGATCCGTTGCAGTTCGGGTTCGGGTGCCTGCGAGCCGCCCAACGGGGTGGAGGTGAGCAACCACGGTCGGCCGAACTCGGCGGCGTTGCCCTGTTCGGTCAGCCGGAACGCCCGTCCGCCGCGCACCAGCCAGCACACGCTGTCGCCGCAACCGGCCAGATGCAGCCTGCCGTGTTGCAGGACGGCCGCCACCACGGTGGTGCGCATGCCCTCGTACTGCGCGACACCGTGCCGGCGCACCGCGAGGTCGGCCACCGCGATCGCGGCGCTGAGCCGGTCGCTCCAGCCCGCGGACAGGTCGGCGGCGGCCAGTTCGGCCACCAGCGTGCGCACCGCCACGTCGGCCGCGTACCAACCGGCGGGGTGGCCGCCGAGGCCGTCGGCGACGATGAACACCTCGCCCGTGGCGGCGTACCGGTCGTCGTTGTCCCGGGCGGTCAGCTCCGGGCCCAGGCCGCGCCGTTCACGCCGGGCCGCGCGCCGTCGGCCGGGGTGCGAGGACGTCGACCACGCGGACGCCTGGACGCCCAGCGGGGGGCCGCTTCGGGCCGAGTCCTCCCCGGCCGCCTCGGCCCGGCGCAGGCTGTCGCTGCGCGAGGTGGTGGGTACGTCCAACTCGTCCGCGTCCTCGGCCGGCTCGGGCACCGGCTCAGCCGTCGGCACGGCGGCCGGCAGCAGTTCGGTCTGCGGCTCGGGCACCGGCGGCGGCGACGTGGGCATCGGCGGGACCGTGGGGGGCGGCGGCACCGCGTGCCCGGCGGCGAGCGTGGTGTCGGCGGAGCCGCCGGCGACCGTGGGCGGCGCGGGAACCGGCGGCGGCGGTGCGGGAGTCCGGGCGTCCGGGCGGACCGCGCGCGGGGTCACCGTGTGCGGAACCGGGTCGGGCACACGATCGGCCGGCTCCGGCTCCGGCTCGGTGGCGAAGGTCTCGGCGGGCCGGGGGGCCTGATCCCACAACGATCGCGGCGCGACCTCGGGCGCCGCGGCAGCCGCCTCCGGCCCCGGGCCGGGATCCGCCTCGGCCGCCGGCAAGGGCACCCGATCGGCGGCGTGGTCGGTGTCCGGCTCGTGGGGCCGCTCGGGTTCGGGTTCGGGTTCGTCGTACTCGTCGTCGAAGGTGGTCGACGCGGGTGTCGGCGTGTAGGTGGGCCGCGGCTGCGCCGGTTCGATCCGCTCCACCGGCTCGCGGGTCGGCGTGTCCTCGAAGTCGAGATAGAGGTCACCGAAGATGTCGTCGTCCGCCGCCGGTGGCCGTTCGGCGCGCAATTCGTCCTGCCGCAGCGTTCGTTCCGGGAAGCCACCGCGAGCCGGCACGGTCGTCTCCCGACCCGAGTCCCCTCTGCCCCTCATGTGTCTCACGCTCCACGATGTCGGACCGGAACGGCAAGTCCGGTGCGGCGATAGCACTGCCTCGTTCAAGCATGCTGCCTCGGATGCGGCCCTGGCATGTGAACCCGAAGGCCAATTCCTTCGGGTTTTCTCGGCGCACGCCGCGGAGGCGAACGCGCATCGATCGCGCCGGAGCCTAACCGCGTCCGGTCCGGACCGCCTCCGAACCGTCCGCGAGCAGGCCGGCGAGCGCGCTGCGTCCCCGGGAGAGGCGAGCCTTGATGGTCCCCTCCGGCGCACCCTCGTGCGCGGCGATCTCGGCGACCGACAGGCCACCCATGTGGTGCATCACCACGGCGCGCCGCTGCGCCTCGGGGATCTGCCGCAACGCGGTGACCAGGGCGACGGATTCGGGTCCGGGTGCGGGCAGGTCGCCGTCCGGACCGTGCCGGATCCAGCTCTTGAGCGCGGTACGGGTGCGCCGCCAGCGGCTGACGGCGATGCGTTGGCCGACCAGGCGGATCCACGCGACGGGGTTCTCGTAGTCGCTGATCCGGTCCCAGTCCTTCCAGGCCCGGATGTACGTCTCCTGCGCGGCCTCCTGGGCCTCGCCGAGATCACCGGTCAGCGCGTACAGGTGTGCGACGAGGGCGCCGTGGCTCTCCGCGTAGAACACGTCGAAGTCGGCGCGACCGCCCGTGTCCCGTCTCATCGTTCCCCCGCGTCCCGTCGCGGCGTGTTCGTCCTGCCGTGACCCGGTACCTTATCCGGCCGAAGACGCACCCCCGATGTCGGTTCGGGTCGCGGAATACCCGCCTTGGGCGTCTCTCCCCCACCCACGCACACGAATGGGTGATCGGTTCCGTGTAGCGGCCAACCGTTCGGCCGAGAACAACGCCAACGAGAGCGCGAGACCGACCCCGACCAGCACACGCCGCCGCCGACGCCGGGCGATCAACACCCGAATCGGCATCCGCCCACCGCCCGGACGCCCGACAAGGACGCGACCGACATCACGTTCGAGCATGCCGAACACAACGGCGAGCACGTCCTCATCCGTCATGACCGCGCATCCCCCGTCACTCACCACACCGGCCCATGCGACACGCCCGGTACGGTCCACACGCACCCGACGCCTCAAGGGTTGCGCCTTGTTGGGCGACTTCGCCGCCGGGGCGGGGGCGGGGCGAGACGGCGGCGGCCGGGGTCGGGGGGTGGCCTGGGTCGGGGGTGCGGCCGGTCCGACCGGCCCGGGTCGCGAGCGGGGAGCGTGCTGGCCGGGGTCGGGGGCGCGGCGAGCGGGGCGGCCGGAGTCGAGGGCGGGGCGAGCGGGGCGGCCGGAGTCGAGGGCGGGGCGAGCGGGGCGGCCGGAGTCGAGGGCGGGGCGAGCGGGGCGGCCGGAGTCGCGAACACGGCAAGCATGAGCGGCCGAAGTCGCGTGGGCGGCCGGTCCGACCGGCCCGGGTCGCGAGCAGGGAGCGCGCTGGCCGGGGTCGGGGGCGCGGCGAGCGGGG
>NZ_KB889677.1:0-22473 GCF_000372745.1 Embleya scabrispora DSM 41855
TCTGCCGCCGGGAGTGATCAACCTGCTGCACGGCGACGGCATCGCGGTCTCCGACATCGCGCTGGCCGACCCGGATTTCGCCGGGCTGCACTTCACCGGGTCGGCCGCGACCTTCAAACACCTGTGGCGCGGCATCGGCGCGAATCTGGACGTCTACCGGGGTTATCCGCGGATCGTCGGCGAGACCGGCGGCAAGGACTTCGTGGTCGCGCACCCCAGCGCCGACCACGACGTGCTGCGGACCGCGCTGGTGCGCGGCGCGTTCGACTATCAGGGCCAGAAGTGCTCGGCCGCCTCGCGCGCCTACATTCCGCGCTCCATCTGGGAGAGCGAGTTCCGGGACGCGTTCCTGGCCGAGGTGGACGGCCTGTCCATGGGCGACGTGACCGATCTGCGGCACTTCATGGGCGCGGTGATCGACGAGCGCGCCTTCGCCAAGCTCAAGGCGGCGATCGACCGGGCACACGCCGACGACGGCCTGCTGGTGCTGGCGGGTGGGACCTACGACGAGAGCATCGGCTGGTTCGTGCGGCCCACCGTGGTGCTCGCCGAGGACCCGTGGGACGAGGTGTTCACCACCGAGTACTTCGGGCCGTTCCTGGGCGTGCACGTGTACGAGGACGGCGACTGGGACGCGATGTTGCGGCAGATGGAGTCGGCGGCGCCGTACGCGCTCACCGGTTCGGTGATCGCCCGCGATCGGCGCGCCTTGGCCGAGACCACGAACTTTCTGCGGTTCGCGGCCGGCAACTTCTACCTCAACGACAAGCCCACCGGCGCGGTGGTGGGCCAACAGCCGTTCGGCGGTGGGCGGGCGTCCGGGACCAACGACAAGGCGGGCGCGATGCAGAACCTGATGCGCTGGACCAGCACCCGCACGATCAAGGAGACGTTCGACCCGCCGACCGACTACCGCTATCCGCACATGGGTTGATCGCTCAGGCCGGCACCTCGGCCCGCAGGACCCGGACGAACTCGCGCATCCAGGCCGGGTGGTCGACCCAGCTGCGGGCGGAGACCAGGGTGCCGTCGACGACCGCCTCGCCGTCCACCCAGGTGCCGCCCGCGGCCTTGATGTCCGAGGCGATCGCCGGGTAGGCGGCGGTCCGGCGCCCGGCCAGCACGCCCGCGGCGGCGGCGATCAGCGGGCCGTGACAGATCTGCGCGATCGGCTTGTCCGCCTCGAAGAAGTGCCGCACCACGCGCTGCACGACCGGATTGTTGCGCAGGTACTCCGGAGCCCGACCGCCCGGCAGCACCAGTGCGACGTAGTTCTCCGGCCGCACCTCCACGAACGCGAAGTCGGCCGGCCAGGTGTAGCCGGGCTTCTCGGTGAAGGTGTCGAAGCCCTCGACGAAGTCGTGCACGACGAAGGTGAGCTTCTTGCGCGAGGGGCCGGCCACGTGCACGTCGTACCCCTCCTCGCGCAGACGTTGGTACGGGTAGAGCACCTCCAGCGATTCCGCCGCGTCGCCGGTGATCAGCAGCACCTTCTTGGCCATGACGATCGTCTCCCCACCGGATTCGTCCCGCCTTGCGTCGTGTCCCGCCTCGCCCGTCCACGGTGCCCCGGACGCCGCCTTCGGGGCAATGGGTACGAGGTGTCCGGAGCGACCCGGAAATTGCTTACAGGGTGATCCGAGATCCCCTCTCGGCGGCCGAGAGACACGCGAGTAGCCTGACGATGCGGCGACGCCGCGCGGCCGCGGGCCGGGACGACGGAGTCCCGGAACCACCGCCGGCCGGACGACGTCGCCTGAAACAGGTACTCGCGACAAAGCGGGTACTCGCAGTACACAGCCGGGCACGCCCGGGGACGGCAATGGTCACGCAACGGCGCGCGACAGGAGCGGCAGCATCATGCAGAGCAAGCTGGACGAGGCGAAGGCGGAGCTTCTCGCCCGAGCGGCGGAAGCGGCACGAGCGGCATCGTCACAGCACGGAGGCGGCGGGCCCGAGGGCCCGAACCGGGTGGACCTCGACGTCCTCCTGGCCCGCTATTACCGGCACACCGCACCCGACGACCTGATCGATCGCGATCCGGTCGACGTGTACGGCGCGGCGATCTCGCATTGTCGACTCGCGGCGGAGCGCCCCCAGGGCACCGCGCGGGTCCGGGCGTACACGCCCACGGTGGAGGAGAACGGTTGGGCCTCGGGGCACACCGTGGTCGAGGTGGTCACCGACGACATGCCCTTCCTGGTGGACTCGGTCACCAACGAACTCTCCCGCCAGGAACGCAGCATCCACGTGGTGATCCACCCCCAGCTCATCGTGCGGCGCACCATCGCCGGCGAGCTGCTGGAGATCGTGGACACCACGGACGCACACGGCGTGCCCGAGGACGCGATCATCGAGTCCTGGATGCACATCGAGATCGACCGGGAGAGCGACCGCGAGGACCTGCGCTCGGTCGAGGCGGGGCTGCAGCGCATCATCAGCGATGTGCGCGAGGTGGTCGAGGACTGGGCCAAGATGCGCGACACCTCGCTGCGGCTGGCCGACGAGCTCGCCAACGACCCGCCGGCGACGCTGCCGGAGGAGGAGATCGGCGAGGCGTGGGAGCTGCTGCGCTGGCTCTCCGAGGACCACTTCACCTTCCTCGGGTACCGCGAGTACGACCTGGTGTGCGAGGACGACGAGGACGTGCTGCGCGCGGTGCCCGGTACCGGTCTCGGTATCCTGCGCGCCGACCAGGACCTGTCCGCCTCCTTCAGCCGGCTCTCCACCCGGGCACGCGCCAAGGCCCGGGAAAAACAGCTGCTGATCCTGACCAAGGCCAACTCGCGGGCGACCGTGCACCGCTCGGCCTACCTCGACTACATCGGCGTGAAGAAGTTCGACGCGGCCGGCAACGTGATCGGCGAGCGTCGTTTCCTGGGGCTGTTCAGCTCCGCCGCGTACACCGACAGCGTCCAGCGCATTCCGGTGGTGCGCCGCAAGGTGCACGCGGTGTTGGACAAGGCCGGCTTCCCGCCGGTCAGCCACGACGGCCGGGACCTGCTGCAGATCCTGGAGACCTACCCGCGCGACGACCTGTTCCAGATCGCCGTGGACGAGCTGCACGACATCGTCATCAACGTGCTCTACCTCCAGGAGCGCCGCCGGTTGCGGCTGTTCCTGCGCAAGGACGAATACGGCCGGTTCTACTCGGCCCTGGTCTACCTGCCGCGCGACCGGTACACCACCGAGGTCCGGCTCAAGATGCAGGACATCCTGCTCGCCGAGCTGGCCGGTTCGGTGGTCGACTACACCGCGCGCAACACCGAGTCCGTGCTCGCGCGCCTGCACTTCACCGTGCGTGTGCCCACCGGCGCCGAACTCGGCGACCCGGACGTGGACTACATCGAACGACTGCTGTCCGAGGCCACCCGCTCGTGGATCGACGACTTCGGCGAGGCCCTCGTCGCCGAATGCGGCGAGGAGAGCGCGGCCGAACTGTCCCGCCGCTACGCGCACGCGTTCAGCGAGGGCTACAAGTCCGACTTCCCGCCCCGGACCGCGGTGGCCGACCTCAGGCGGATCGAGGAGTTGACCCCCGAGGGGGACTTCAGGCTGCACCTGTACGAGCCGATAGGAGCACTGCCGGGCGAGCGGCGGTTCAAGATCTATCGCTCCGGTGGGCACGTGTCGCTCTCCGAGGTGCTGCCGATCCTGCAGCGCATGGGTCTGGAGGTCGTCGACGAGCGGCCCTACGAGCTGCGCCGCGCCGACGGGACCGTGGCGTGGGTGTACGACTTCGGCCTGCGCTACGACGCGTCGGCGATGTACGGGCAGCCCGAGGACGTCAAGGAGCTGTTCCAGGACGCGTTCTCGGCGACCTGGACCGGGCGCGCGGAGAACGACGGGTTCAACGCGCTGGTCTTTCGGGCCGGGCTGACCTGGCGCCAGGCGATGGTGCTGCGCGCGTACGCCAAGTACCAGCGGCAGGCCGGGACCACCTTCGGGCAGGAGTACATCGAAGGCGTCCTGGTCTCCAACCCGCACACCACGCGGCTGTTGGTGAACCTGTTCGAGGCCCGCTTCTCGCCGGGGCACCAGCAGGCCGGCACCGAGCTGGTGGACGGCATCGTCGAGGCCATCGA
The DNA here is from genome assembly GCF_000372745.1 of Embleya scabrispora DSM 41855. Lineage (GTDB taxonomy): Bacteria > Actinomycetota > Actinomycetes > Streptomycetales > Streptomycetaceae > Embleya > Embleya scabrispora. Next base: position 4,086 of record NZ_KB889677.1, read on the forward strand.
GGGTGCGCTGGACCAGGTGGCCAGCCTGGACGAGGACCGCATCCTGCGCTCCTTCCTGGCGATGATCAAGGCGACCCTGCGGACCAACTTCTTCCAGCACCGCGAGGACGGCGAGGCGCACACCTACCTCTCGCTCAAGTTCGACCCGCAGGAGATCCCGGACCTGCCCGCGCCGCGGCCCAAGTTCGAGATCTTCGTCTACTCGCCCCGGGTCGAGGGTGTGCACCTGCGCTTCGGCGCGGTCGCGCGCGGCGGGCTGCGCTGGTCGGACCGGCGCGAGGACTTCCGCACCGAGATCCTGGGCCTGGTCAAGGCGCAGATGGTGAAGAACACCGTGATCGTGCCGGTCGGCGCGAAGGGCGGCTTCTTCTGCAAGCAACTGCCGGACCCCGCGGACCGCGAGGCATGGCTGGCCGAGGGCATCGCCTGCTACCGCACCTTCATCGGCGCGCTGCTCGACATCACCGACAACCTCGTCGACGGCGCGGTCGTGCCGCCGGCGGACGTGGTGCGCCACGACGCGGACGACACCTACCTGGTGGTGGCCGCGGACAAGGGCACCGCGACGTTCTCCGACATCGCCAACGAGGTGGCCCAGTCGTACGGCTTCTGGCTGGGCGACGCGTTCGCCTCCGGCGGCTCGGCGGGTTACGACCACAAGGGCATGGGCATCACCGCGCGCGGTGCGTGGGAGTCGGTCAAGCGGCACTTCCGCGAGCTGGGTCACGACACCCAGACCGAGGACTTCACCGTGGTCGGCATCGGCGACATGTCCGGTGACGTGTTCGGCAACGGCATGCTGTTGTCCGAGCACATCCGGCTGCTCGCCGCCTTCGACCACCGGCACATCTTCCTGGACCCGAATCCGGACGCGGCGGTCTCCTTCGCCGAGCGGCGCCGGTTGTTCGACCTGCCGCGCAGCTCGTGGGCGGACTACGACAAGGAGCTGATCTCGACGGGCGGCGGGGTGTACCCGCGCACCGCCAAGTCGGTGCCGATCAACGCCCAGGTGCGCCAGGCGCTGGGACTGCCGGACGGGCTGATCCGGCTCACCCCGGCCGATCTGATGAGGGCGATCCTGCAGGCCCCCGCGGACCTGTTCTGGAACGGCGGAATCGGCACCTACATCAAGTCGAGCGGCGAATCGCACGCCGACGTCGGCGACAAGGCCAACGACGCGATCCGGGTCAACGGCGCCGACCTGCGGGTCAAGGTCGTCGGCGAGGGCGGCAACCTGGGTTGCACCCAGCTGGGTCGGGTCGAGTTCGCGCTCGCGGGCGGGCGGATCAACACCGACGCGATCGACAACTCGGCGGGCGTGGACACCTCGGACCACGAGGTGAACATCAAGATCCTGCTCAACCAGGTCACCGCCGCCGGCGACATGACCCTCAAGCAGCGCAACGAGCTGCTCGCGGCCATGACGGACGAGGTCGGCCACCTGGTGCTGGCCGCCAACTACGGCCAGAACGGCGCGCTGGCCAACGCGGTCGCCCAGGCCGGCAGCCTGCTGCACGTGCACATGCGGTACATGCGCCGGATGGTGCGCGACGGACACCTCAACCGGGAGATCGAGTTCCTGCCGACCGACCGGCAGTTGCGCGAGCGGCAGCAGAACGGGCAGGCGATGACCCAGCCCGAGCTGGCCGTGCTGCTCGCGTACACCAAGATCGTGATGGCCCAGGACCTGATCGCCTCGGATCTGCCGGACGACCCGTTCCTGGCCCGGGAGTTGCACCGCTACTTCCCCAGCGCGCTGCGGGCGAAGTTCGTCGAACAGATGGACCGGCACCCGCTGCGCCGGGACATCATCACCACCGTGGTGGTGAACGATGTGGTCAACCTGGCCGGCCTCTCGTTCATGTTCCGCATGCGCGAGGAGACCGGCGCGTCGGCGGAGGAGGTCGCGCGGGCGCACATCACCGCGCGGGAGATCTTCGGCATCGACCGGATCATGGGCGCGGTCGCGGCGCTGGACAACAAGGTCCCGGCCGAGACGCAGACCACGCTGCGGCTGCACAGTCGGCGGCTGATCGAGCGGGCCACCCGTTGGTTCCTGGGCAGCCGGCGCGAGATCGACATCGCCGCGCAGGTGGAGTTCTTCCGGGACGGCGTGGTCGAGGTGATCGCACACCTGCCGAAGGTGCTGCGCGGCTCGGACCTGGCCTGGATGGACGGGCTGTACGAGGAGTTCACCGAGGCCGGCGTGCCGACCGAGTTGGCCACCGCGGTGGCCGGGATGTCCTCGGCGTACGCGGCGCTGGACATCGTCGAGGTGGCGCGCGAGTCCGAGCGCGCGGTGCTCGACGTCGCGCAGGTGTACTTCGACATCGCCGACCGGCTGCCGATCGCGCACCTGCTCGACCGGATCATCGAACTGCCGCGCAGCGACCGGTGGAAGTCGATGGCCCGGGCCTCGCTGCGCGAGGATCTGTACGCCGCACAGGCCGGGCTCACCGCGGAGGTGCTCGGCTCCGGCGAGCCGGACGACAGCCCGGAGCTGCGGTTCAAGGCGTGGGAGCACAAGAACGCGCCGGTGCTCACCCGGGCTCGGTCCACGCTGGACGAGTTGCAGGAGGCGGAGAACTACGACCTCGCGACGCTCTCGGTCGCGATGCGGACGATCCGTACGCTGCTGCGGACCGGCAGCAAGAGCTGACCGGTGCCGAAATGCCGCCGGCCCGGAACCCGCTGGGGTTCCGGGCCGGCGGCCTGTTCGGGCCCGACTACGGTTCGAGCATCAGCAACTCGTGGTGGCTGCGCTCGCGCACCGCCCACCAACACGGCAGGTAGATCACCGCGGGCAGACCGGCCACCAGGATCGACCACGTCGGGCAATTCATCAGTGCCGCCACCAGCGCGACGAACAAGTGGATCAGGCCCACCGCGGCCGCCCGCGCCAGTGCCCCGGTGCCGCGCCGCATCGCGTCGCGCACGCCGGCGACACCCATGCCGCAGACCACCGCGACGCCCGCGCACAACACCGACGCGATCAGCAGCAGGTCGCCGAGCCCTTCCAGGCTCTTGCGATCGTCGCGCACCGCGAACGACATGATCGCCAACGTGACGGCGGTCGTGCTCATCAGCACGGTCTCGATGGCCAGTGCGATCAGCAGGGTCCGCAGAAAACCGATGCGACGATTTCCCCTCATTGTTCCCCCGAAATGACGTTTGCCCCCCGTTCGGTGCACCCCCGAGCCGGTTCCGAAGCGGCGGGGAGCACCCTACGCCTTCGGACGATGCCACACGGAATCCCGTTCCCGAAGTCGGATCCGTAACGATGGCGGTACGAAACACAACGGCCGCGGGGCGGTCGCCCGGGTGTTGCCGGACGGCCCCGCGGCCGTTGCCCACGACGCCCCTTCGGCGTCGATCGTGTGCTCGACTACTTGACGGCGCCCGCCATCACGCCCTGGACGAAGTAGCGCTGGAAGCTGAAGAAGACGATCACCGGGACGATCAGCGACAGGAAGGCGCCGGGCGCCAGTACGTCGATATTGGCGCCGAACGCCCGGGATTGGGACTGCAACGCGACGGTCAGCGGCGCCGATTCGGTGTCCGCGTAGATCAGCGCGATCAGCATGTCGTTCCACACCCACAGGAACTGGAAGATGCCCAGCGACGCGATCGCCGGCAGGCCCAGCGGCAGGATGACCCGGAAGAAGATGGTCAGGTCGGTGCCGCCGTCCATTCGGGCGGCTTCGAGCAGATCGCGGGGGATGCCCGCGAAGTAGTTGCGCAGCAGGAACACCGCGAACGGTAGGCCGAAGGCGACGTGGAACAACACCACGCCCAGGATGGTGCCGAACAGGCCGGTATTGCCGTACAACTTGGAGATCGGGATCAGCGCGACCTGTACCGGCACCACCAGCAGACCGACCACGACCAGGAACAGCCAGTCCCGACCGGGGAATTCCAGCCACGCGAAGGCGTAGGCCGCGAGCGAGCCGATCAGGATCACCAACAGCGTGCTGGGCACGGTGATCCAGATCGTGTTGAAGAACGCCCGGGTCATGTCCTTGTTGTCGAGCAGCTTGTCGTAGTTCGAGAAGGTCAGGTCGCTCGGCCTGCCCAGCACCTTCCACCAGCCGGACTTGCTCATCTCCTGCGGGTCGCGCAGCGAGGAGACCAGGAGGCCGAACGTGGGCATCAGCCAGAACAGCGCGATCAGCACGAGTGCGATCGCCGCCAGGCCGCCGCCGGTACGGCCCACGATGCGGGAGGCGAGGCCCCGCTTGATGGCTCCCTCACGGCCCGCCGGCGGTTGTCGAGGCTTCGTCAGGTCGGGGGCTGCGGACGCGCTCACCGGTTCTCCCTTCGGAAGCGACGGATGTTGAACAACATCGCCGGCAGCACCAGCAGGAAGAGCAGGATGCCGATGGCACTGCCCAGCCCCTGGTTGTTGCCGCCGCCGAAGGAGGCGATGTACATCTGCAGGGCCAGGACGTTGGCCTCCTTCTGCGACGAGCCCAGCGAGATGATGAACACCAGGTCGAAGATCTTGAGCACGTTGATCACGAGGGTGACCATCACCACGACCAGCACCGGGGCCAGCAGCGGGATGGTGACCCGACGGAAGACCTGCCACTCGGTCGCGCCGTCCACCCGCGCGGCCTCCAGCGCGTCCCGTGGGATCGCGGCCAGGCCCGCCGCGATCAGCACCATCGCGAAGCCCGCCCACATCCAGATGTAGGCGCCGATGATCGCGGCGGTGATCAGGTTCGGCCCGAGCCAGTCGTAGCCGCCGAAGGACTTGGCGAAGTTGGCCTCGGTCAGCCGCAATTGCACCGGGCCCCCGCGGGCGACGGAGGCGGGCATCGTGAACGAGCCGTCCTTGCCGGTGGTCGCGCTCGCGACCGTCTTCCCGCCGCGTACCGCCTCGACCTCGACCCCGGGCAGACCCTTCTCGCCGGGATCGACCGCGCCTGGCTTGCCCGCGTTGCCCTTGGTGAAGTCGACCCACACCACACCGCCGAGTCCGCCGGCGGGCGGCACGCCCGGCTTGGCGGGCCGCGCGTCGCCGGGGATCTTCTCCGCCGGCAGTGAGACCAGCGGCAGCAGCGCCGTGCCGCCGGGCTCGGTGCCGGCCTTGGTGATGAAACCGCCGGCCTGCGGCGTGAGCACGGTGTCGTTGCGTGGGCGGGCACCCGGATACGGCGCGCCCTCGCTGAACATGTCGTGCACGCTGGTGACCACCGCGTTGGCCACGCCCTGGTCGGGCTCGCGATCGTAGACGAGCCGGAAGGTGATGCCCGCGGCCAACATGGACACGGCCATCGGCATGAAGACGATCAGCTTGAACGCCGTGGCGAACCTGACCCGCTCGGTGAGCACCGCGAAGATCAGACCGAGCGAGGTGACCGCGGCCGGCACCACCAGGACCCAGATCAGGTTGTTCTTGAGCGCGGTGAAGGTGTCGTCGTCGGTGAACAGTTCCTTGTAGTTGTCGATCCCCACGAAATCCGACCAGCCGTCCGCGCCGAACAGGCTGCGCAGCAGCGACCACACGATCGGATAGGCGACCAGGACGGCAAGCATGACGATGGCCGGCAGCAGGAACAGCCAGCCCAACAGGGTGCCCGAACCGAGCCCGCGCGACTCGCGCGCGGGCGTCGGCTTCGTCTTCTCGGGCACCACGACCGGTACGGGTGCCTTGTCACTCATGGCAGCGGATCACCCGCCCGCGTATGCCTTGGCGGCGTCCGCTTCGAGTTTGCTCTGCGCCCCGGCCACGTCCGAGGGGTTGCGCAGGAAGTCCTGGAGATCGCGCCACTCGCCCTCGCCCTTGGTGCCGCCGAACGCGGCGGGAGCCTGGTCGGAGAGGTCGAAGCGGAAGTCGTCGCCGGCCGTGATCAGGTTCTCGGCGATCTTGCGCGTGGCGTTGTCGCGGTAGGACGCCATGCCCAGGTTCTTGTTCGGCGAGAGGTAACCGCCCTGCTCGGCCCACACCTTGGCGGCGTCCGGCGAGGCCAGGTACTTCAGCAGCGCCTGCGCGCCGGGGGAGTCCTTCATCGCCACGGCCACATCGCCGCCGGTGACCACCGGTGCCTTGCCGGTGCCGACCGCGGGGAACCCGAAGAACTTCGCGTCGGTGCCGATCTTGGCCTTGGTGTCCTTGATGATGTTGGTCCCGATGAAGTCGCCGCCCGAGATCATCCCGGCCTTCGGCGGGTCGCCGAACACCTGCGGTACGGACGCGGGGAACTCGGTCTGCAGCACGCCGCCGCTGCCGCCGGGGAACCAGTCGCCCTTGCCGAAGACCTGGGCCAGCGTCTCCAGCGCGGTCTTGACCGAGGGGTCGGTCCAGGGGATCTTGTGCTTGGCCAGCAGGTCGTACTTCTCCGGGCCGGCCTGGCTCAGGTAGATGTTCTCGAACCAGTCGGTGAGCACCCACCCGTCGGCGCCGCCGATGGCGAACGGCGGAGTGCCGGAGTCGGAGATCAGACCCGCGTTCTTGAGCAGGTCCTCCCAGGTCTTGGCCTCACTCGCGCCCGCGTTCTCGTAGACCTTGGCGTTGTACCAGATCAGCGACTTGTTGGCGCCCTTGTAGTAGACGCCGTACAGCTTGTCCTGGTATGAGCCGAGCTTTTGCCACTGGGACGCGAAGTTGGCCTGCACGGCCTGCTGCACGTCGGGCGCGAGTGGCTTGATCCAGCCCTTCTGGGCGAACTGCTGGAGTACGCCCGGCTGGGCCAGGAACGCGACGTCCGGCGGTGCGTTGCCCTCGACCCGCTGGCCGAGGAAGGTGGAGGCGCTGTCACCGGTGGGAATGAACTCGGTCTTGGCCCCGGTGCGCTTCTCGAAGTCGGCGAGCACCTTCTTGAACGCCGCCTGCTCGTCGCCGGTCCATACCGCGGCCACGCTCACCGTGGTGCCGTCGAGCCGGGGTACGGCCGGCGCGCCGCTCCCGCCGGGCGTCGAGTTGCTCTTGTTGTCCTTGTCGTCACCGTCGTCGCTACAGGCCGCGAGACCCATGGCGAGCATCGAGGCGACCGCCAAGGCGCCCACGAACCGCTTCACGCATCCTCCGTTATGGACAGACCCGTACCCGGGTCGAAGAAGTGCAGCCGGTCGGTTGCCACTCGCATCACCACGTCGGCGCCCTCGCGGGCCCGGGTACGCGGCCCGAAGCGGGCCACGAGCTCGGAATGCGCCGCGTCGGCGTCCGGCACCGTGTCCTCCGCGCCGACATCGCGCGCCAGTTCCCGGACGTCCTCGGTGACCGCCGGAGGCGCGTCCACGCGCACGTGTACGAGCACCTCCGAGCCCATCGCCTCGACCAGGTCGGCCTCGGCGCGCAGGACCGTGCCCTCGGCGGGCTCGGCGCCCTCCAGGGCGGTGTCGTACAGGTCCTCGGGACGGATGCCGACGATCAGTGGGCGAGCGTGGTAGCCGGCCAATGCCGGGCGCGCGGCGAGCACGTCGGGGTGCACGGTCAGCCGCCGGCTGCCGATGTCCACCGTGGTGCCGCCCGCGTCGTCGCGGTTGAGGGTGCCGGTCATCAGGTTCATCGCGGGCGAACCGATGAAGCCGGCCACGAACAGGTTGACCGGGTGGTCGTACAGCTCCTGCGGCGGTGCGACCTGTTGTAGAACCCCCTTCTTCATCACCGCGACCCGATCGCCGAGGGTCATCGCCTCGGTCTGATCGTGCGTCACATACAGCGTGGTGACTCCGAGTTCGCGGGTCAGTCGGGCGATTTGGGCGCGCATCTGCACGCGTAGCTTCGCGTCGAGATTGGACAGTGGTTCGTCCATCAGGAACGCCTGCGGCTCGCGCACGATCGCCCGGCCCATCGCCACCCGTTGCCGCTGGCCGCCGGAGAGTTGCCGCGGTTTTCGGCTGAGGTGATCCTCCAGACCCAGGGTCCGGGCCGCTCTGTCGACCCGCTCGCGAATCTCGTTCTTGGGCAACTTCCGCAATCGAAGCCCGAATCCGATGTTGTCCCGCACATTCAGATGCGGATACAGGGCGTAGCTCTGGAACACCATCGCCACGTCCCGGTCGCGCGAGGGAATGCGATTGACGACCCGGTCGCCGATGCTGATGGTGCCCTCGCTGATCTCCTCCAGACCGGCGACCATCCGCAACGCGGTGGTCTTTCCGCACCCCGATGGGCCTACCAGAACCAGGAACTCCCCGTCCGCGACGGCCAGATCGAGCGAGGTGACCGCCCGAGTGCCGTCCGTATACAGCTTTCCGACTCCATCCAGAACCACTTCCGCCACGAAAATCCCCCGAGGGTGGACAGATGCCGCCTTCTGATGTCCTGTGGTACGCCTGGTGTGGCGTCGACCACAACCCCTGCCCGGTGCAACGAGCCTTATTCGTGACTTTCGATCATCGCTGCGTAATGACCCGGCGCAGGCCGGTCGCGCTCCGTATGCTGAGCGGGCCGCGACTGGCGTACGCGTGGGATCGACCACGAGGAAGCGGCGGTTCCACCGACGAGGTGTCGTCCGCCTGGGCACCCGGATCACATTCCCTGTGAACCGAGCCGGAGAACTCATGGACACGCACAGGCACATGACCGATCGCCACCACGATCTGGGCCGAACCGACCCGGAGATCGCCGCGCTGGTATGCGCCGAGGAACTGCTCCAACAGGACACGCTGCGGCTGATCCCGAGCGAGAACTACGTCTCCGCCGCGGTATTGGCGGCGACCGGGACGGTGCTCACCAACAAGTACTCGGAGGGCTATCCGGGCCGTCGGTACTACGAGGGCCAGCAGAACGTCGACCCGATCGAGATCATCGCTCGCGAACGGGCGCAGGCGCTGTTCGGCGTGGATCACGCCAACGTACAGCCGTATTCGGGCTCGCCGGCCAATCTCGCGGTCTACCTCGCCTTCGCCCGGCCCGGCGACACGGTGCTGGGCATGGCGCTGCCGATGGGCGGGCACCTCACCCACGGGTGGGGCGTGTCCGCGACCGGGACCTGGTTTCGCGGTGTTCGCTACGGCGTGCGGGCCGACACCGGGCGAACCGATCTGGACGAGGTGCGCGATCTCGCGCTGCGCGAGCGGCCCCGGATCATCTTCTGCGGCGGTACCGCGGTGCCGCGCACGGTGGACTTCGCCGGCTTCGCGGCGATCGCTCGCGAGGTGGACGCGATCCTGGTCGCCGACGTGTCGCATATCGCCGGGCTGATCGCGGGCGGGGTGCATCCCTCGCCGGTCGAACACGTGGATGTGGTCTCCACGACCACGCACAAGACGCTGCGGGGGCCGCGCGGGGCGATGTTGATGTGCCGCGCCGAACACGCCAAGGCGATCGACAAGGCGGTCTTCCCGGGCCTGCAGGGCGGGCCGCACAACCACACCACGGCGGCCATCGCGGTGGCGCTGCGGGAGGCCGGAACGGACGACTTCCGCACCTATGCGCGTCAAGTGGTCGCGAACGCGAAGCGACTCGGGGAAGAACTCGCCGGGCGCGGCTTCGAGTTGGTCTCGGGTGGGACGGACAACCACCTGCTGCTGGTGGACCTGACCCGGCGGGAGGTGACCGGGAAGGTCGCGGCGAAGGCGCTGGACCGGGCCGGAATCGTGGTGAATCACAACACGGTGCCCTTCGATACCCGGTCGCCGTTCGATCCCTCCGGGATTCGGATCGGAACGCCCGCGCTCACGTCGCGTGGGCTGGACGAGTCGCACATGCCACTGATCGCGCGATGGATGGATCGGATCGTGACGGGAGCGGCGGTGGGGTCGGAGGACGAGATCGCGACGGTGCGGGTCGAGGTGCGGGAGTTCTTGGCCGGGTTTCCGGCGCCCGGGTTGCCGGTGTAGTCGGTTGCGTCGGCAGGGGTCGCCTGCCCGCTCCATCCGTTGCTTCAAGTTCCAAGGCCGCGGATCCACGGCGGCAAGGGCGCCTGATCGGGCCCGTGGCCGGGGGCGCGGGTGGGCTACCGGGCTTTGCGGGCCAGGTGTTCCAGAGGGGCCGCGGGCCACAACGGGGCTTGGAGCGGGGTGCCCAGTTGTTCGGCCGCTCGGCGGACCGCGCCGGTGAGCAGGGCCAGGTCGGTGGGGCCCTTGCCGCCGCCCACGGGCGTGGGGCGGCGGGCCAGGCGGTTGCCCATCTCCTGCCACTCCTGGCGCACCACGGTGGGGCGCAGGGTGGCCGTGCGCGGCATCCGGCCGGTCACCCTGCCGCCCTGGAACGGGACGACGGCGCCGTCCCGCCCGCGCACGAAGCCGCGGCCGGGATAGTCCTCGTCCACGCCCGCCGCGTCCTCGACGTCGATCAGCACCCGTGACGCCTGCGGGTCGTCCACCCGCAGGGCGATCCGCAGTTCGGCGCCGGCGGCGGCCTCGATCTCCGGGGTCCGGGCGGGCCGGCCGGTGGTCACCAGCAGGTGCACGCCGTGCGCGCCGCCGCGATGGGCCACGTCGGCGAGGCCCTTGACGAAGCCGGGGTACGCCTCGGCCAGCAGGTCGATGTCGTCCACCGCCACCACCAGCCGGGGCAGCGGCCGGTCCGGGCCCGGTCGGTACGTCTCGAACGAGGTGCCGCGCAGCAGCCCCTCCCGGCGGTCCAACTCGTCCCGCACGGCCGCGATCGCATCACCGGTGGCCGGGATCTCCGCGTCGGCGAGAAAGCCCACCACGTGCGGCAGTTCGGAAAGCCCCAGGGGGCCGCGAACCAGCGCGATGGCGAGCTCGTCCGGCCGATTGGCCACCGCGAGCGAGCACAACACGGACGCCAGCAACTCGGAGCGGCCGGAGCCGGCGGCCCCGCCGATCACCACGTGTGGGCCGTCCGTGGACAGGTCCACGGTGACCGCGCCGCGTGCGTCCGAGCCGAGCACCGCGCGCGGCGAGCGGCCCGCCTCGCGCCAGCCGGCGAGCAGCTTGGCGGGGGTGAGCAGGTCCAGGTTGAGCAGGTCGAGCAACCGGACCGACTCCGGCAGCGGCGAGGTGACCCGGCGGGTGGCCTCGCGCAACGGTGCCAGGGCGCGGGCGAAGCGGTCCGCCCACGCGGACGACACCGCGTCCGCGACCACGTCCTCCACGCGCCGGGTGCCCGGCCCGATCAGGTCGATCCGGGTGCCGACCTCGCCGGTGACGTGCGCGACCGCCGAGCACTGCGGCGGCAACTCCTCGGCCCGCTCGTCCAGGCACAGCGCGTGTACGCCCGCCGCCGGGCCCTCGACCAGGAGCCGGACGATCTCCGGGCGGGCGGCCAGCCGGCCCGCGCCGTCCAGAACCACCACCGTGCGTCGGACCGGGACCCGCTCGGCCGTGTCGATGCGATCGAGCAACTCGCCCGCGCGCGCCCGCACCTGATCCGGTCCCAGGCCGACCAGGAGCCGGCAGTCCTGGCCCTCGCCCGGCCGCAGATGCGGCAACCAGCGGGCCCAGGACCAGTCGGCGGCGGTGCCGGGATCCGCGCACAGCACGACCAGCTCCACGTCCTGCGGTCCGTGCAGTCCGGCGAGTTGGGCGACCACCGAGCGGGCCAGGCCCAGCAGCCGGGGCCGGTGTCCGGTCAGGCCCAGCACGGTGTCCTTGAGCGAGACGGTGACCGGGACCGAGAACGCGGTCAGCCTGCGCTCCTCGCCGTCGGTGCCCGCGACGAGCGAGGGCTCCACCAGGGTCACCCGCGAGGGCAGGTCACCGACCCCCAGGCGCACGCCGAGCGCCTCCGGATGGCCGGCTGTGCGTTCCCACAGCCGGCCCGACGGACCCGGCTCGCCGGTGGCCAGCGCGTCCAGCAGCAGCGTCGCCGGGTCGGGCGACTGGTCGCGGCGCCAGCGGACCTCTTCGAGCAACGCCGAGCGCGCGGCCGCCTCGATCGTCTCGCGCTCGGTCCCGGCGGCCTTGCGGCGCAGCGCGAACGGGCGGCGCCGGCCGGCGCTCTCCTCGGGCAGTTCGAAGCGGGCCCGGGCGGGCACCGGGAGTTGCGCGCGGACGCTGCGGCGGACCTCGATGTGTCCGGTGCCGTCGGCCCGGGCACAGGCGCCCGAGGCGTCGTCGGGGGAGCCGTAGGGCAGGGGCAGGAACGTCTGCAGGGTGGATTCGCCGACCCGCAGCAGCGAGCCCGGTGGCAGGTCGACCGGTTCGCGGCCGATCGGCATCCCGTCCACGGTGGTGCCGTTGGTCGACCCGAGGTCGGCGATCCGGATCCGCCCGGGCTCTATCCACAATTCGGCGTGCAGTCGGGACAGGTCGGGGTCGCCGAGTCGCACCTCGGCCTCGGGCGCGCGGCCGATCCGTACCCCGCCCTGGTGCAGCAGGTGCACGCCGCCCGCGTCCGGCCCGCCGACCACGCGCAACTGCGGGGAGCCGGCCGAGGGCGAGGGCGAGCCGAGCGCGTCGACGGTGATCAGCGCGCCGTCCACCAGGGGCGGCCGGCCCACGGGGGTGTCGTCGCGCAGTCGGATGTCGCCCACCCAAAAACGTTGGCCGTCGGTCCCGGAGGCGGTCCGCAGCGCGCCCGCGATCCCCGCGAAGGTCGTCCCGGACGGCGCGGTGACGAGCACGTCGGCGCCCGGCCCGGTCCGCTGCGGTCCGTGCACGGTGAGCCGGATCTGCATGCGCGCCTCCCTCCTCCGAGCAGAAAACAAGAGGCATCCTCGCACCCGCGACCGTCATGTCGCCTACAGCCGGACAGACGACGGATCTTGTCCGAATTTCGACCGTAAAGGACCGAGTCGCCGGCGAATCGCCCGAACGCGGTGCCGACATCGAGCCGCCCGTATCGCCGAGTATCGATCGGACAACGTCGGAACACGGGAACCGAACCGTACCCGGGGTCGATGCGTCCGTAGCTGAGTACCGCCTAGGGTGGAAGGCAACCCGGCACCACCGCCCAGGTGGCGGACAGGACAGTGGGGAGCGTCGTGGACCGGCCGGTCGGCAGCAAGTATCTGCTCCAGGAGACCCTGGGGCGCGGAGCCAGTGGCACCGTCTGGCGCGCGAGCGTGCGCGATTCCGGCGAGATCGTCGCGGTCAAGGTGCTGCGCGAGGAGTTGAGCACCGACCCGGACGTGGTCACCCGCTTCCTGCGCGAGCGCTCGCTGCTGCTCAATCTGCGCCACCCCAACCTCGTGCATGTGCGCGACCTCGTCGTCGAGGGCGAGACGCTCGCCCTGGTGATGGACCTGATCGACGGGCCCGACCTGCGCACCTATCTGCGCGAGAACGGCCCCTTGCCGCCGGCCGCCGCCGCCTTGACGATGGCTCAGATCTGCGACGCGCTCAGCGTGACGCACGCGGACGGGGTGATACACCGGGACCTGAAACCGGCCAACATCATGCTCGCCCGCAACGGCGACTCGCTGTACCCGATGCTGACCGACTTCGGTATCGCCCGCCTCGCCGACTCGCCCGCGCTCACCCGTACCCACGAACTCGTCGGCACGCCCAGCTACGTCGCGCCCGAGACCGCCGAGGGTCGCCCGCTCACTCCCGCGGTGGACGTCTACGCGGCGGGTGTGGTGCTCTACGAACTGGTGGCCGGACACCCGCCGTTCCGGGACACCAACCCGATCGCGCTGCTGCACCACCACCTGACCGAGGTGCCCACCCGGCCGGCCGGCATGCCCGACGCCTACTGGCTGATCACCGAGCGCTGCCTGGCCAAGCGACCCGAAACCCGACCGGACGCGGCGGGCCTGGGCCGGGCGCTGCGGCTGGCCGCCGACATCGTGGCCGGCGTCCGGCCCGACGACGGCTCGCTCGCGCAGGTACTGGCCGCGAGCGCGTTCGGCGCGCGGGCCGACGTCGCCGAACCCACCCGTGCCCTTCCACAGACGCAGGTCGGGTATCCGACGCCGCCGACCACGCCACCGCCCGCGCCGCCGAGCGCACCCAACGCGACCCGGGTGATGAGCACGCAGCCGCCCGGCTATCCGCAACCGCCGCAGCACTACCCGCCGCAGCCGGCCTACGCCGAGCCGGCGCAGCAGCATGCCCGCCCGGCCGCCGCGCCGCCGCCGGCCGACCCGGGACCGCCGCCTCCACCACCGCCGCCGCGCTACCGACGCGAGGAGGCGCCCGAGCGCGAGCCGCGGCGCCGCGAACGCGCCGTACGCGAACCGCGCGAGCCCAGGGAGCGCGAGCCGCACGAGCCCCGCGAACGCGAGCCGCGCCGGCGGCGCGGCTTCCGACTCACCAGCATCCCGGGCGTGGGCTGCACCATCGGCTGCCTGCTGCGACTGGTGATCATGGCTGCGATCCTGTTCGCCATCTACTGGTTCAGCCCGCTGCGCGACTGGGTGAACACCGCTATCGACGGGTTCGATACCGTTCGAGGCTGGTACCACAGCGTCAAAGACTTCGTCACCGGCAGCGACAGCGGGGGCGACACCAACAATTGACGCATAGTCATCCCCCACCGCCCGTGTCGAGGACGACCTCGTACACGCCGTCCTACCCGACGGTCCCCGCATCCGGGGCCCGGCCACGTAGGGTGCGGTCGGGGAAGTCCGCTGTGAGCACCACGCTCGCTGGGTCCACGGAGCTGCTTTGGCACGCAAGATCGGTAGCCGATACGTCGCCCTGAAGGTGCTCGGGCGCGGCGCCAGCGGGACCGTCTGGCAGGGCGAGGGCCCCGAGGGACCCGTCGCGATCAAGCTGCTGCGCGAAGACCTCGCGTCCGACCAGGTGTTGGTCGCGCGCTTCGTCCAGGAGCGCACCGCGCTGACCAGCCTGGACCACCCCAACATCGTGGGCGTGCACGACCTGGTCGTCGACGGCACCGACCTCGCGCTGGTGATGGACCTGGTGATCGGTCCCGACCTGCGCGCCCGGCTGGAGCGCGAGCGGGTGCTCACCCCCCGGCTGGCCGCCGCGATCGTGGCCGACGTCGCGGACGGCCTGTCCGCCGCGCACGCCGAGGGCGTGATCCACCGCGACGTCAAACCCGAGAACATCCTGATCGACAACTCGGCCGGGGTCTCCCGGGCCCGACTCACCGACTTCGGCATCGCCCGACTGGTCGACGCGCCGCGCCGCACCCGGGCCACCCGAATCATCGGCACACCCGACTACCTGGCCCCCGAGATCATCGAGGGCTTGCAGCCGACCGCCGCCGTGGACGTGTACGCGCTGGCCACCGTGTTGTACGAACTGCTCACCGGATGGACCCCGTTCGGCGGCGGACACCCCGGCGCGGTGCTGCGCCGGCATGTGACCGAACCGGTGCCGGGCATTCCCGGCCTGCCCGACCCGCTCGCCGCGGTGCTCGCGTCCTGCCTGTCCAAGGCACCCGCCGCCCGGCTGACCGCCCGCGAGTTCGGCGAACGGCTGCGCTCGGCACTGCCCGCGCTGATCGGCCTGCCCGCGTTCGACGTGCCCGACCCCAACGGGAACGTCGGTCGCCAGGACACCCCGGTGCCGCGCCCGGCCGGCGTGGTCCCCCTCGTCTCCGGCACCTCGGAGGTCGCCGACGGCAGCCGGGACACGCACACCAACCTGACCCGCCCGGTGTTCGACGGAGCCGCGCCGGTGCAGTCGCACCGGCGCGGCAAACCGGCCCGACGCGAGGGCGGCGCGCGCCGGCGACTGATCCCGGTGATCTGCGGCGTGCTCGCCATCGCGGCGGTCGGCGCGGGCACGGTGTGGTTCACCCGGGACGAGGGCACCCCGACCCGACCGGCAGGCCAGACCTCCGGCACCCCGCGGCCGACCGCGCCCGGCCCCTCCGGCGGCTCCGCGGGGCCGACCGCGGGGCCTGCCGCCGGCGGCTACACGTGGGCCGCGTTCGCGCCGCTGCCCGCTGCCCCGGTGCTGCTCCAGGGCGGCCCGGCGGTGACCCGTACCGACGCCGAGCACAGCCATGTGGTGCAACGCGACGGCGAGGGCGCCCTGTGGTACCTGGGCAGCGACGGGTCCCGCTGGGGCGAGTGGCGCAGGCTGCCCACCTTCCGCACCGGCGACGATCCCGCCGTGGTCAGTGCCGCACCCGGTCGGATGGACGTGTTCGCGGTCGGTTCCGCCGACAAACTGCTCTATCGCGTGACCCTGGCCGACGGCCGATTCGGCGAGTGGACCAGGACGGACACCAAGACCAGGCTCAGTGGCGCGCCCGCCGCGGTCGCCACCGGCGATCGCATCGACATCATCGCGCGCACCGGCACCGACGGCCTGGCCGCCGGATCGCTCACCGGGGCGGGCTGGAGCGGCTTCACCACGGTGCCCAGCGCGGGTCGGATCGAGGCCGCGCCCGCGCTGACCGCCGGCGCCCCCGGCACACTGGACGCGTTCGTGGTGCGCGCCGGCGACCACGCGGTGCTGCACATCCCCTTCCTCGACGGCGGTTGGCGCGAGCCGGAACGGGTCGGCCTGGCCGCCTCCGCGCGCCCGGCCGCCGCCTACAGCCAGGGCCGGGGCCTGGTCGTACTGGCCCGCGACGGCAATGGCCGGCTGCTCGGCGCGGTGCCCGGCGAGGGCGGCTGGCGACCGGTCGACCCGAACACCGCCACCGCCGACGCCCCCGCCGCGGTGGCCGCCGGACCCGACCGGGTGGACGTCTACATCCGGGCCGACAACGGTCGGCTTCAGGCCGCCTCGTCGAGTCCCGACGCGGGCTGAGTCCGAGCCCGGCCCGCGATCCACTTAGGATGGTGGCGTGGCTGCCGTTGATCCTTCCGAAGAGCTCAAGTCCGTCGAGTCGACCATGACGTCGATCGAGGCCGTCCTCGACCTCGACAAGATGCGGGCCGATGTGGCCGCGCTCAACGAAAAGGCGGCCGCTCCCGACCTGTGGGACGACCCCGAAGCCGCCCAGAAGGTGACGAGTCGTCTCTCGTTCCTGCAGGGCGAGCTGCGCCGGGTCGAAGACCTGCGCCGACGTCTGGACGACGTCAACGTCCTGTTCGAACTGGCCGAGGCCGAGGACGACGCGGACACCCGTACCGAGGCCGAGAACGAGCTCGCCGCGGTGCACAAGGCGGTCGGCGAGCTCGAGGTGCGCACGCTGCTCTCCGGCGAGTACGACTCGCGCGAGGCACTGGTGACCATCCGCTCCGAGGCCGGTGGCGTGGACGCCGCCGACTTCGCCGAGATGCTCCTGCGGATGTACACCCGCTGGGCCGAGCGGCACGGCTACCCGACCGAGGTCTACGACACCTCCTACGCCGAGGAGGCCGGCATCAAGTCGGCCACCTTCGCGATCAAGGTGCCGTACGCGTACGGCACGCTGTCCGTCGAGCAGGGCACGCACCGCCTGGTGCGGATCTCCCCCTTCGACAACCAGGGTCGTCGACAGACCTCGTTCGCGGGCGTCGAGGTGCTGCCGGTCGTGGAGCAGAGCGACCGGGTCGACATCGACGAGTCCGAGCTGCGGGTGGACGTCTACCGCTCGTCCGGTCCCGGCGGCCAGGGCGTCAATACCACCGACTCGGCGGTGCGCATCACGCACATCCCGACCGGCATCGTGGTGTCCTGCCAGAACGAGCGCTCGCAGATCCAAAACCGCGCGTCCGCGATGGCGGTCCTGTCCGCCAAGCTGCTGGAGCGGCAGCGCCAGGAGGAGCAGGCCCGGATGAACGCGCTCAAGGGCGAGGGCTCGTCCTGGGGCAACCAGATGCGCTCGTACGTCCTGCACCCGTACCAGATGGTCAAGGACCTGCGCACCGAATTCGAGGTGGGCAACCCGCAGTCGGTGCTGGACGGCGAAATCGACGGTTTCATCGAGGCCGGTATCCGCTGGCGCAAGCAGCAGCAGACCGCCGCCGCGTAGCGGATCGACGGGCGACACCCGCCTCGACAAAAGCCGGTCGATATCCCGGTTTGTGATCATGAGGGCCTCCGCGTATTTCGTGGAGGCCCTCGTGCTATGCCGCGTTGCGCTTTCGTGCCGATTTTCTCGGCGAATCGGAATTAACCCCGCAACCCTCTCCGAACGCCCTTGACGCGGCATCCACCCGGTTACCAGTCTGAACAGCGGCATTACCGCGACGCATCCGATCGGGAGTCCGGGGCGCATCGACAGATGGCACGGACGCGCGCCGAGGTGATGCCCAACGGCGTTTGGGACCCCACCCGCGCCGGCGCGGACACGGGGATCTCATCCAACTGGGGGTTAATTGATGACAACCAAAATGCGCGTCCGGACGGCTCGGATAGCCGCCGCCGCGCTGTTCGCGGCGGGCGCGTCCTTCGCCGTCGCGGGCGTCGCGAGCGCTACGGACGGCGGTCCGGACGACGGGTGCGAGCAGACGCACACCTGCCCGCCGGGCACCTCCACCGGTACGTCCACCGGGACCTCGACGGGTACGTCCACGGGCACCTCGACCGGGACCTCGACGGGTACGTCCACGGGCACGTCCTCGGGTACCTCGACGGGTACGTCCTCGGGTACCTCGACCGGGACCTCGACGGGCACGTCCTCGGGTACTTCGACGGGCACCTCGACGGGCACGTCCACCGGGACCTCGACGGG
>NZ_KB889677.1:22498-113583 GCF_000372745.1 Embleya scabrispora DSM 41855
ACGGGCACGTCCACCGGGACCTCGACGGGCACGTCCTCGGGTACTTCGACGGGCACGTCCACCGGGACCTCGACGGGTACGTCCACGGGCACCTCGACCGGGACCTCGACGGGTACTTCGACGGGTACGTCCACGGGCACCTCGACGGGTACGTCCACGGGCACCTCCGCGGGTACCTCGACCGGTACGTCCTCGGGCACGTCCAAGGGCACGTCCGCCGGGACCTCGACGGGTAACTCCGCCGGGACCTCCAGCGGAAACTCGGCGGGCACGTCCAAGGGGAGCACCAAGGGCTCCTCGACCGGTGGCGGCAACACGTGTGACGCCACGCACGCCTCCGGCGGCCTCGACCTGAACTGCGGTGGCGACGGGAACACCCGCACCACCAGCGGCAACGGCGACCAGCAGAACGCGCCCGTTCGCGACTTCGGTGGCGGCGACACCGCTCCGGCCGCGCAGCAGAACGCAAACAAGGAACTGGCCGAAACCGGCTCCGGCGCCAACATGGCGTTCCTGATCGTCGGCGGCGCCGCGATGGCGGCCGGTGGCTTCACCTTCACCGTGCTGCCGGCGCGGCTCAAGCGCCGTCAGCAGGCCTCCGCGGCCTGAGTCGAAGACTTGTGCCCCGGTGCGGCGGTTCCGGGGCACTGAATCCGCCGTCCCGACGTTCCGAGCCGGGCGCACCGTGTCATCGCGAGTGCGTCTGTGAAACGGTCGGCTCGAAACCACGGACGGTGGGCGGCACCGCAGTGCGACGCCGGGCCGAGGCCCGGCGTCGACAACGGGGCGCCCGCTCGGTTCGGTCCGCGTCGGACAGCTGCCGACAACGCCCGATCCGGGTTCCGGAAGCTGCGGAGCGCCGCTGTACCGCACGAAGGCCCTGGGGGCACCCAGGGCCTTCGTGTCGTCTCGACTTCGTATCGTCCCGAAGGGGTCACGCACGGGTGGACCACCCGCGCCGCCCCCGATTCACCGGCGGCTCGGCCGCGGCGGAATCAGCCGCCCACGCGGGCCAGCAGCAGTGCGCACACCAGGACCAGCAGTGCGATCGCCGCGAGCATCGCGGGATTGAGTCCACCGGAGCGTTGGAGCCGTTCACGGCTGGCCCGGCACGTCGGGCAGCGACCCTCCGCGACCAGGCCGGCACAGTTCGCGCACACCAGGCGGTCCAAGGTCATCTCGACTCCTCCGCCTCGATTGCTCCGCTATCACGCATCGACACCCATAACGCTCACGACGCGGTGCGAAGTTCCCATGGCCTTCCACTGTGCCGCTTACACTCACGGAATGGCCATGCCCGACGACCACTCTGTTCGAGCCTGGGCGCCCGGCTCCGGGCAGTGTGGTCCCTTGGGCCCCGCTGTTCCCCCGGCCGTATGCCCTGCCCCCTACACTGGCGCACCGTGATGCAACCGTGATCCGATTCGACAACGTCAGCAAGACCTACCCGAAGCAGCCGCGCCCCGCGTTGCACGACGTCTCCCTCGAAGTGGAGAAGGGTGAGTTCGTCTTCCTCGTCGGGTCCTCGGGCTCGGGTAAGTCCACCTTCCTGCGGCTCGTCCTCAAAGAGGAGCGACCGTCGCTGGGCAACATCTTCGTGGCCGGCAAGGACCTCGGCCGGTTGTCCAACTGGAAGGTGCCCGCACTGCGCCGCCAAGTGGGCACCGTCTTCCAGGACTTCCGTCTGCTTCCGAACAAGACGGTGTACCAGAACGTCGCGTTCGCGCTCGAGGTGATCGGCAAGCCCCGAGGCACGATCCGCAAGGTGGTACCGGAGGTTTTGGACCTGGTGGGCCTGGGCGGCAAGGAAGACCGCATGCCCGGCGAGCTGTCCGGTGGTGAACAGCAGCGCGTGGCGATCGCCCGTGCCTTCGTGAACCGGCCGATGATCCTCATCGCCGACGAGCCCACCGGCAACCTCGACCCGCAGAACAGCGTCGGCATCATGAAGTTGCTCGACCGGATCAACCGGACGGGCACGACGATTTTGATGGCCACGCACGACCAGGCGATCGTGGACCAGATGCGCAAGCGCGTCATCGAGCTGGAGCAGGGCCGACTGGTCCGCGACCAGTCGCGCGGCGTGTACGGCTACCAGCACTGATCCACCGGACCACCACGGCGCGGCAGTCCGGCCGCGCCCTTAGCGACTAGGACATCATGCGCGCCCAGTTCGTCCTCTCGGAGATCGGAGTCGGTCTCCGCCGGAACCTGACCATGACGATCGCGGTGATCGTCAGTGTCGCGCTGTCCCTCACGCTGGCCGGAGCGGGTCTGCTGCTGCGCGTTCAGGTGAACGAGATGAAGGACTTCTGGTACGACCGGGTCGAGGTCTCGATCTTCCTGTGCGGCAAGAGCGACAAGGACGCCGGCTGCGCGGGCGGCGAGGTGTCCAACGAGCAGCGCGAGGCGATCAAGGCCGAACTCAGCCGGATGCCGCTCGTGGAGAAGACCTATTACGAGACCAAGCAGGAAGCCTTCCAACACTTCAAGGACCAGAACAAGGAATCCCCGCTCTCCGGCAGCGTGACCGCCGACCAGTTGCCGGAATCCTTCCGAGTCAAGCTCAAGGATCCGACCAAGTACTCGGTGGTGGCGAGCGCGTTCGCCGGCAGACCGGGCGTGCAGTCCGTGCAGGACCAGCGCAAGATCCTGGAACCGTTCTTCAAGCTGCTGAACAACGCGCAATGGGCCGCCATCGGCGTGATGGGCTTCATGCTCCTGGTGGCGATCCTGCTCATTGTCAACACAGCCCGGGTCTCCGCGTTCAGCCGAAGGCGGGAAACCGGCATCATGCGGCTCGTCGGGGCGTCGAATCTCTACATCCAGCTGCCGTTCATCATGGAATCCGCCATCGCCGGCCTGTTGGGCGGCGCGTTGGCCTCCGGCCTGTTGAGCACCGGGTTCTTCTTCGGCGTCAAGAAGGGGCTCGGCCGGCAGTTCAACGCATTCGAATTGATCGGTTGGGGCCCGGTTCTGGCGACCCTGCCGCTCCTGGTCGTCTTCGGGGTGCTGATGTCGGCGATCGCGTCGTTCTTCACGCTGCTGAAGTACCTCAAGGTCTGACCTGGGTAGCCGACCTCGGGATCGACCCGACGGCCCCGTTCCGCCTCGGCGGGACGGGGCCGTCGAACGTTCGTGCGCGGCCGGATGGGTTCGTATTACTTCCATATCGGTGTGGGTCGTGGCAATTTCCGGCAACTCGGCTTTTCTTATGATCATGCGCAGAATTCGGACCAGACGACTCGGACTCCCGGTGCTCGTGGTGATCACGCTTGCCGCGGTGGGCTTCGTGCCCGCGCGCGCCGACGGCGACGACGGCGACGCGCCCGCCCGCAAGCAGCGCGCCGACGTCGCGGCCGAGGACATGCGGGCCGACCTGGACGCCTCGCCGGCCCGCCTGGCGTCCGCGGAGACCGCGTACGCCGAGGCCGAGGCCGCCGGGCCGGGTGCGCGTGCCGCCTTGGACGCGGCCCGGGCGCGGGTGGCCGAGGCGCAGGCCCGGACCGCCGACCTCGGGCACGACGTGGAGCTGGCGGACGCCGCGGTGCGCACCGCGACGTCCGAGCTGCACGACGTGGTGGCGTCGACCCAGGCGGTGCGCGACGACGTCACGCGGTTGGTGGGTCGGGCGTACCGCAACGGCGGCATGGCGCAGTTGTCGATGATCCTGCGCGCGCAGACCCCGGCGGAGCTGCTGAGCAGCCTCCAGGGCTATCGGGAGATGCTTCAAGCGGACCACGAGACGATCGCGCGGCTGGAGCGCACCCGCGACGCGATCGATCTCCGGCGGGCCGAGCTGGAGCGGCGCCGCGAGGAGGCCCGGGTCCGGCACGCGCAGGCCGGCCGGCAACTGGCCGAGGTGGTCGCGCTGGAGAAGACCGCGGCCGACGCGGCGGCGAAGGTGGCCGCGCTGGCGGCGCAGCGCGAGGCCGCGCTGCGCATCGCGCGCCAGGAGAAGGCCGCCGACCAGCAGCGCTACGAGGCGATCCGGATCGAGCAGAAGCGGCTGACCGAGTTGGTGAACCGGCGCAACGCGGCGGGCGGCGCCGGTCGACCGGGGGTCTCGACGCAGGGCGGCGCGCTGTCCTACCCGGTGCCCGGGTCGGTCAACTCGGGCTTCGGGATGCGCTACCACCCGATCCTGGAGTACACGAAGCTGCACACGGGTATCGACTTCGCGGTCCCCGAGGGCACCTCGGTGGCCGCGGCCCGCGAGGGCACGGTCGTGCAGACCGGCTACAACGCGGCGTACGGCTACCGCGTGGTGCTCTCGCACGGGCACGTCGGCGGGGTCGCGCTGACCACGACGTACAACCACCTGTCCCGAATCACCGTGCGTGAGGGACAGCGGGTCTCCCGCGGCGGTCGGGTCGGGCGCTCGGGCCGCACCGGCTGGTCCACCGGTGCGCACCTGCATTTCGAGGTGCTCGTGGACGGCGACTTCGTCGACCCGACCCTGTGGATGTGAGGCCGGACCCGCGGCGGCCCGGGATTCGGCGGCCGAAGAGCACCCACCCGGCCGGGTAATGGGCTTGCGGCCATGCGCGAGAATGCAGGGATCATGGCGAAAGAGACCGGGCGCAAGCTCATCGCGCAGAACAAGAAGGCGCGGCACGACTACCTCATCGAGGACACCCTCGAAGTCGGCCTCGTCCTGACCGGCACCGAGGTCAAGTCGTTGCGGGCCGGCAAGGCGTCCCTGGTGGACGGCTACGCGAGCATCGACGGCGGCGAGGTGTGGCTGCACAACGTGCACATCTCGGAGTACTCGCAGGGCACGTGGACGAATCACGCGGCGCGGCGCAAGCGCAAGCTGCTGCTGCATCGACACGAGATCGACAAACTGGTCCAGGCGACCCAGGAAACGGGTCACACCCTGGTGCCGCTCAGCCTGTACTTCAAGGACGGTCGGGCCAAACTCGAACTGGCGTTGGCCAAGGGCAAGAAGAACTACGACAAACGACAGACCCTGCGCGAACAGCAGGACAAGCGCGAGACGGACCGCGTGATGTCGAAGTACGTGCGCGGCCGCCGGCAGTGATCGGCGGGCGACGACCGTTCGCGGCGCGCACCGACGGGAATGAAGTGGACCGGTCCGACGTTGGACCGTACGATGTGCCTGGTTCGGGCCGAGCAAGTGTGGCGGGTCGGGCCGTCGAGCAGGACACCAGGGTTCCTCGGAGCCTCGGTGGTTGCTTGAAAATTCAATAGGGGGTGATCGGTTTCGACTGCGGCTGTCGAAGCAGAGGAAGCGAGCCGAGGAAGCGACAATGATCTCGTTAACCATATGTCGCAAACAAATAATCGCCGATACCAAGCGCGATTCCTTCGCCCTCGCTGCCTAAGCGAGTATCCGAAGGTGTCAGACCGGGTGCGTCCCCGCCCCGGACCCTGGCATAATCTAGGGGACTCCACCGTACGACCCGGTTACGGGGTCGTACGGGACAAAAAACAGTAACTGGGCCCGTCGGTGTCTTGTCCACGTGAACACCGGGGCCGAGAAAATCGTTGTGGACTGCGCTCGGAGAAGCTCTGGTTCCGCACCGTAGGACGCGGGTTCAATTCCCGCCACCTCCACCCCTGTTGACGAGAAGGCCCGGTGTGTTCGCACACCGGGCCTTTTCGCGTCCTCGTTCGGGTTCCGCGCCACGATCGCGGCCCGGCCCACAAACGCGACGAACCGGCGGTCCCTGGGGGACCGCCGGTTCGTGAAGTCGAGGACACCGACCCGCCAATGCTCGCCTCTCGGCAAGTGGTCCCTCGTAGGGACTAATGGTTGGGCCCGGGGGCTTGGATCGAGCCGGTGTCGTCGACCAGCGTAACCGACCACCCGCCCGGGGCCGGAATGATCGGCGAAGGACGAGGATCACAGTTTGCGGTGCCGCCCGTTCCGGGTAAGGCGGGCCGCGGCGCAGCCCCCGGCCCCGCCCGTGTCCACGAAATGAGACCATCGGGAGCGATGCGGCGCCGTGGGAAACGGGCGCCGCAGCGATCGGAGGAGAAAGAGTTCATGCCCGCAGCGCCCAGCGCCTCGTACTCGATCACGGCTCGACTGGAGGTCCCCGCGGGGGGCCGATCGGTCAGTCGACTCACCAACACGGTCGAATCCGCCGGGGGGTCGATCACCGCGCTCGACGTCACCGCGTCCGGCCACGAGCGCCTGCGGATCGACGTCACGATCGCCGCGACCTCGACGGACCACGCCGACCGGCTCGTCGAGGCGATCCGGGAGATCGAGGGCGTCACCCTCGGCAAGGTCTCGGACCGAACCTTCCTGATGCACCTCGGCGGCAAGATCGAGATGCAGTCCAAGCATCCGATCCGCAACCGTGACGACCTCTCGATGATCTACACCCCCGGCGTGGCGCGGGTGTGTCTGGCCATCGCGGAGAACCCGGACGACGCGCGCCGGCTGACCATCAAGCGCAACACCGTCGCGGTGGTCACCGACGGCTCCGCGGTGCTCGGCCTGGGCAACATCGGCCCCAAGGCCGCGCTGCCGGTGATGGAGGGCAAGGCGGCGCTGTTCAAGCGGTTCGCCGGGATCGACGCGTGGCCGATCTGCCTGGACACCCAGGACCCCGACGAGATCGTCCGGGCCGTACAGGTGATGGCGCCGGGCTTCGCCGGGATCAACCTGGAGGACATCTCCGCGCCGCGCTGCTTCGAGATCGAGCGTCGGCTGCGCGAGACGCTGGACATCCCGGTCTTCCACGACGACCAGCACGGCACCGCGATCGTGGTGCTGGCGGCGCTCACCAACGCGCTGCGGGTGGTCGGCAAGAAGATCGAGGATGTGCGCATTGTCATGTCCGGCGCGGGCGCGGCGGGCACGGCGATCCTCAAACTGCTGCTGTCCGCGGGCGCCGGCCATGTGGTGGTCGCGGACGTGCGCGGCGTCGTGCACACGGGTCGGGCTGACCTGGGCGAGGACCTGCGCTGGATCGCCGAGCACACCAACGAGCAGGCTCTGACCGGCACCCTCAAGGAGGCCGTGGTCGGCGCGGACGTGTTCATCGGCGTGTCGGCGCCGAACGTACTCGCCGGGTCCGACATCGCCGCGATGGCCCCCGACTCGATCGTGTTCGCGCTGGCCAACCCGGATCCCGAGGTGGACCCGGCGACGGCCCTGGAGCACGCCGCGGTGGTCGCCACGGGCCGCAGCGACTTCCCGAACCAGATCAACAACGTGCTCGTCTTCCCGGGTGTCTTCCGAGGTCTGGTGGACGCGCAGAGCCGGCACATCACCAACGACATGCTGCTCGCCGCCGCGCGGGCGCTGGCGTCGGTGGTCTCCGACGACGAAGTGAACCCGAACTACATCATTCCGAGTGTTTTCCACCCGGAGGTGTCCGCCGTGGTGGCGGCGGCGGTGCGGGACGCGGTGTTGGCGGAGCGTCAGAACCCTGCGGGATGATCGTCGTACTGTCCGTACGGATCCCGGTTGCAGAGGCCCCCGAACGGCCCCGTAATCTGCCGGAACCGCGAAATCACGGGGCTTTCCCAGTGATTTCGCGTGTCCTTGATTAGCTTCCGGGCATGGATGAGTGCAGGATTCGTCCCCGGGGCAAGAACAGCGAGTTGGACTGAACCACGTTTGCGACCACGTTCGTGGTCGTCGGCGGAGGTCAGCAAGACACGGGAGTGACACATGAACCGCAGTGAGCTGGTGGCCGCCCTCGCGGAGCGCGCCGACGTGACCCGCAAGGACGCGGACGCCGTACTGAGCGCGCTCGCCGACGTCGTCGGCGAGATCGTCGCCAAGGGCGACGAGAAGGTCTCGATCCCGGGCTTCCTCACCTTCGAGCGCACCCACCGCGCTGCCCGCACCGCGCGGAACCCGCAGACCGGTGACCCGATCGACATCCCGGCCGGCTACGGCGTCAAGGTTTCGGCGGGCTCGAAGCTCAAGGCCGCGGCCTCGGGCAAGTAGGTCCGTAGCGCCCCGGTGGAAAACCGGAAGGGCGGCTTCCCCTCGGGGAAGCCGCCCTTCCGGCGTATTCGGGCCCACCCGGGCCGTTTCCGGCCCTTCCCGGGCCCCTGTGGCCCCGGGAAGGGCCTACCGGGGCCCGGGCGGCCGGCGGGAATCGCTAGGCGACGCTCTCGGCGATCCGCATCGGCAGCTCCACGCGGGCGCCCAGGGCCTCCAGCTTGGCCTGGAAGTCCTCGTAGCCGCGCTCGATCAGGTCGATGCCGGTGACCCGCGAGGTGCCCTCCGCGGCGAGGGCGGCGATCAGGTACGAGAAGCCCGCGCGCAGGTCCGGGATGTCCAGGTCGGTCGCGTGCAGCTTGGCCGGTCCGGAGATGACCGCGGAGTGCTGGAAGTTGCGCTGGCCGAAGCGGCACGGCGTGCCGCCCAGGCACTCGCTGTACAGCTGGATCGTGGCGCCCATCTGGTTGAGCGCGGAGGTGAAGCCCAGCCGCCGCTCGTAGACCGTCTCGTGCACGATGGACAGCCCGGTGGCCTGGGTCAGCGCGACCACCAGCGGCTGCTGCCAGTCGGTCTGGAATCCGGGGTGCACGTCGGTCTCCAGCGCGATCGCGTTCAGCGGGCCGCCCGGGTGCCAGAAGCGGATGCCCTCGTCCTCGATCGAGAACGCGCCGCCGACCTGACGGAAAACGTTCAGGAAGGTCATCATGTCCAGCTGACGGGCGCCGCGGACGTAGATGTCCCCGTGGGTGGCCAGCGCCGCGCAGGCCCAGGAGGCAGCCTCCAGGCGGTCCGGCAGGGCGCGGTGGTCGTAGCCGACCAGCTTGGACACGCCGGTGATCCGGATCACCCGGTCCGTGGTCACCGAGATGATCGCGCCCATCTTCTGGAGCACGCAGATGAGGTCTATGATCTCCGGCTCCACCGCCGCGTTGGACAACTCGGTGCTGCCCTCCGCCCGCACCGCCGCGAGCAGCACCTGCTCGGTGGCGCCCACGCTGGGGAACGGCAGGCTGACCTTGGTGCCCTTGAGGCCGTTGGGCGCCTCGATGTAGAGCCCCTCGGGGCGCTTGGTGATCACCGCGCCGAATTCGCGCAACACGCTGAGGTGGAAGTCGATCGGCCGGTCGCCGATCATGCAGCCGCCCAGGTCCGGGATGAACGCGCGACCCAGTCGGTGCAGCAGCGGTCCGCAGAACAGGATCGGGATCCGGCTGGAACCCGCGTGCGCGTCGATGTCCGCGACGTTGGCCTGTTCGACCTGGGTCGGGTCCATCAGCAGCTCGCCGGGCTCCTCGCCCTCGCGCACCGCCACGCCGTGCAGTTGCAGCAGGCCCTTGACGATGCGCACGTCGCTGATCTCCGGGACGTTGCGCAGTCGGCTCGGCGCCTCGCCCAGGAGTGCGGCCACCATCGCCTTCGGCACCAGGTTCTTGGCGCCCTTGACGCGAACCTCGCCCTCAAGCGGGGAACCGCCGTGAACCAAGAGCACGTCGTCTTGCATGAATCCTCGCACTTCTGTGGGTACCGAAGCCGACAGGGGAGATGGGCCGACAGCGCTACACGGTAGTCGGATACGTACCGCTCCCGTGTCGGCTCGCGGAGCCGAAGGGCCCGGAAAAAAGGGTCGTTCGGCCCGTGACCGAAGGAGTGGGATGGTCGGCGGCAAGCTTGCGTACTGGGCATTCGCGGGAGCGGTGCTGGTGAATCTGGTCCTCCTGTTCAATCCGGGCAGTCCGGGAGACCCGGCGCCGTTTGTTCCGCATCGTGACAAGATCGTGCACTTTCTCTCGTTCGCGGCCATTGCCTGGACGGGTCGGCGTGTCGGAATCGGTCCGCTCGTGCTGGGCGCGGTGCTCGCCGCACACGCGGTGGAGAGCGAATCCATCCAGCACTTCGTGCTGGCGCATCGCAGTGGAGACCCGTGGGACGTGGTCGCGGACCTGCTCGGTACCACCGGCGCGCTCGTGCTCGCCGGCCGACTTCCTCGCGGGGTGGCACACCGCGACGCGGCGGTTGCGAGATCATGAGCGCATGACCGAGGTATCGCTCACCGGACGCCTGCTCGTGGCCACGCCCGCGCTGGCCGATCCCAACTTCGACCGGTGTGTGGTCTTCCTCCTGGAGCACGACGAGGACGGCACCCTCGGCGTGGTGATCAACCGGCCCAGCCCGGTGGACGTCAACGACGTGCTCGTGCCGTGGTCCAAGATCGTCAGCGAGCCGCCCGTGGTCTTCCAGGGCGGCCCCGTCGCGATGGATTCGGCGCTGGCCATCGCGTCGGTGCCGGGCGGTGCCGAGCCGTTGGGCTGGCGTCGCGTGCACGGCGGCCTGGGGTTGGTCGACCTGGACGTGCCGCCCGAACTGGTCGCCGCCGACTTCGGCTCGATGCGAGTGTTCGCCGGCTACGCGGGCTGGGGCCCAGGGCAGTTGGAGACCGAACTCAAGTCCGGCGCGTGGTACGTGGTCGACTCCGAGCCCGGCGACGCGTTCACGCCCACGCCGGACCGGCTCTGGCGGGCGGTACTGCGGCGGCAGGTGGGCGAGTTGGCCATGGTCGCCACGTACCCGGAGGATCCGACCCTGAACTGACCTCGGGTCCGGGCCCGATCGGGGCCGCGAGCGGGGTGTGCGCCGGCCGGCGGGACGCGGGACGCGCGCATGATCCAACGCGCCGTTCGGTGCCGCCGGTGTCTGGCTATCCTGGTGGGTATGACCACTCCCCAGAGCTTCCCGGAGCCGGAGCACGGGACGGGCACCGGCACGCTGATCGAGGAGACGCCGAAGCTCTCCCACGGCGACGGTGACCACGAGCGCTTCGCGCACTACGTCCAGCGCGACAAGATCATGGAAAGCGCGATGTCCGGGAGCCCGGTCATCGCCCTTTGCGGCAAGGTCTGGGTACCGGGTCGCGACCCGAAGAAGTACCCGGTCTGCCCGATGTGCAAGGAGATCTACGAGACGATGCCGGCCGGTGGTGGCGGCGGGGACAAGGACAAGAGCGGTGGCAAGAGCGGCGGTAGGCAGTAGTCGTTAGTCGCTGAGGTTCGCCGGGGGCGTCGGTCGCTTCGACCGGCGCCTCTCGCGTTGCGTCTCGGCCTCCCGCGTGGGTGTCTCGATGGGGTCGGGGTTCGTTCGCCCGCCGGCCCACCCGTTTCGTTTTGGTCGAAGGCTCGGGTTTCACCGCTTCGGGGTGGGTCTGTGCGCACCTGGTGGAGTGCGGGCGTGGTGAAGCTTCGGGTTGGCTCAAATCTCGGTCGGGACGGCCCGTTGGAGCGCGCGTGGCAATAGGGTGGGCGGCGCTGTGGACGCGACGATCTTGATGCCGCTGTCGCTCGACGAGGCCGTGGATGCCCTCGCGCGCGATCCCCGGGCACTGCCGGTGGCCGGGGGGACCGACCTCATGCCCCGCGTCAACGCCGGCACGGTGCGACCGCCGGCCCTGGTGGGCCTGGCGAAGGTCGCCGACCTGCGGCGGTGGGGTTACGAGGGTGACTTCGTCATGCTCGGAGCCGGACTCACCTGGGCCCGGCTCGCGGACGCCGACCTGGCCTCGCTCGTCCCGGCGCTGGCCGCCGCCGCCAACGAGGTGGGCACCGCGCAGGTGCGCGCGATGGGCACCCTGGGCGGCAACATCCTCAGCCGCGCTCGAGCCGCCGACTCGCTGCCCGTACTCGCGGCCCTGGAGGCCACCGTGTCGTGCCGTTCGCCGGGCGGGGTGCGTGAGGTGGCCCCGCACCTGCTCGCGCCCAAGGCCGGTGTGATCGCCGAACAGCTTTTGCGCCCGGGGGAGTTGATCACCGGGGTGCGGGTGCCGTTGCTGCGTGGCGTGCAGGAGTTCGTCAAGGCGCCGGTCGGTGGTGGGCGTGACCTGACGCTGGCGCTGGTGGCCGGCCCCGTGGTCGGCGACGTGCGCTGTGCGGTCGGTGGGGCGCATCCCGGTCCGGTGCGCGCGTTCGAGGCCGAACAGTGGCTGGCGGGACGGATGGACCCGCGTACGGGTCGGCTTTCGGACGCGCGCGACGCGGCCGACTTCGGCCGGCTGGTCGCGGACGAGGTCCGGCCGGACGCGGAACAGCGGGCCGCCCGGGCGCACCTGCGGCACGTGGTCGCGGTGTGCGCGCGGCGCGCGGTACAACGGGCGTTCGGCGGATGAGCGGCCCCGGGTTCGACTTCGACGCGGCCCCCACGACGTCGTACGTGCTGCGCGTCAACGGCGAGGCGCGGCTGATCGAGAACGCCTGGATCGGCGAGAACCTGCTGTACGTGCTGCGCGAGCGACTCGGCCTGCCCGGCGCCAAGGACGGCTGCGGGCAGGGCGTGTGCGGGACCTGCACGGTGCACCTGGACGGGGTCGCGGTGTCGGCGTGTCTGGTCGCGGCGGCCACCCTCGGCGATCGCGAGGTGCGCACCATCGAGGACCTGGACAACGACCCGGAGACCGCCGAGGTGCAGCGCGCGCTGGTGGAGTCCGGCGCGGTCCAGTGCGGATACTGCGTGCCGGGAGTGGTCGCGTCCGCGTGCGCGCTGCTGGCCCGCGAGTCGGAGCCGGGCGAGGTGGAGATCCGGCGTGCGCTGGACGGGCACCCCTGCCGGTGCGCCGGGCCGCATCCGATGGTGGACGCCGTGCGCGCCGCGGCGCGCAGGCGTGCGCCGCGCGAGACGCACTCGACGATGATGTTCAACGTGATCGCGCCACCGGTGGCCGGTGGCACCGAGTGATCGGCGAGACCAAGTGATCGGCACGAACCGGTGATCGGCGAGTCCGCACCGCGCCCCGACGGGGACGCCAAGGCGCGGGGGAGGTTCTCCTACACCGGCGACCTGTGGGCACCGGGCCTGCTGTGGTGCGTGCTGGTGCGCTCGCCGCACCGACACGCGCGGATCCTGGGCGTGGACGCGGCCCCGGCATACGCGGTGCCGGGCGTGCGCGGCGTGGTCACCGCGGCGGATCTGCCGCCGGGCGCGTACCACGGCGTGATCGTGGCGGACCGGCCGGTGCTCGCGGACGGTGTGGTGCGCTTCGCCGGGGAGGCGGTCGCGGCGGTCGCCGCGGAGACCCTGCACGCGGCGCGGGCCGGCGCCGCGGCGGTGCTCGTGTCGTACCAGCCGTTGGATGCCGCCTCCGATCCGGAACACGCCTTCGCCGGGCCGCCGTTGCATCCGGACGGCAACGTGCTGCGGCACGTCGCGCTGCGCCACGGGAAGCCGGTCAGGG
The DNA here is from genome assembly GCF_000372745.1 of Embleya scabrispora DSM 41855. Classification (GTDB taxonomy): domain Bacteria; phylum Actinomycetota; class Actinomycetes; order Streptomycetales; family Streptomycetaceae; genus Embleya; species Embleya scabrispora. The sequence continues at coordinate 35,650 of NZ_KB889677.1, forward strand.
TGCGCCGGGACGGTACGCCGGTGGACGAGGTGGTGGTCGAGGGGCTGTACGAGGTGCCCGCGCAGTACCAGGCCAACCCGGCCACCGACGCCGCGCTCGCGCTGCCCTCGCCGGACGGCGGCGTCGAACTGCACGTGGCCTCGCCGTATCCGCACGCGGACCGGGACCAGGTCGCCGAATGTCTGGGACTGCCCGCCGGGATGGTCCGGCTGATGCCCACCGGCGCGGGCGGCTCCTCCGGCACGCGCGAGGACGTCGGGCTGACCGCCGTGGTCGGGCTGCTGGCGCTGCGCACCGGGCGGCCGGTCAAGGCGGTGCTCGAGCGCGACGAATCGTTGCGGGTGGGCGGGCATCGGCACGCGGCGCGGATGAAGTACACCCACCGGGCGGACCGGGACGGTCGGCTGCTCGGGGTGGAGGCGCAGATCATCCTGGACGGCGGCGCGTACGCGGGCGTTTCGGCGGAGGTGGTCGGGCGGCTGATCGGCTGCGCGGCCGGACCGTACATGGTGCCGTACGCGGCGGTCGACGCGTGGGCGGTGCGTACCAACAATCCGCCGGCGGGGGCGATGCGCGGGTCCGGCGCGGTGCAGGTGTGCTTCGCACACGAGGCACAGATGGACAAGCTCGCGGACGCGCTCGGGATGGACCCGGTGGAACTGCGGCTGCGCAACGCGCTGAGCTCCGAAACGATGCTGACGACGGGTCAGGTACTGGACGGGCCGGTGCCGGTGGGAGCCGCGTTGCGGGCGGTGGCGGAGGCGGTGCCGCCGGCCGCGCCGCCCGCGCCCGGAACGTTGCGCGGGACGGGGTACGCGCTCGGGCTGATGCCGCTGCTGGGGATCGAGGGGGCCGACGAGTCCTCGACGGCGACCGTGCGGCTCGACGGCGGCGTGGTGACGGTGACCTGCGCGGCGGTCGAGGTGGGGCAGGGCTTCGTGACGCTGGTCCGGCAGATCGTGGACGAGGTGCTGGGGGTGTCGGACGCGATCGTGCTCCAGGCGGGCACCGCGTTGCCGACGGCGGGGGCGCCGGGGGTGGGGCGGCACACGTGGCTGACGGCCGGCGCGGTGGAGCAGGCGGCGCGGGAGATTCGCGAGCGGTTGTTGGCGCCGGTGGCGGCGCGCTACGGGATGACGGCGCGGTTGTTGGACGTGCGGGACGGGCGGATCAAGTCCTACGACGGGCTGATCGATCTGCCGGTGGACGTGATGTACGCGGACACCGCGACGGTGACCACGGCGGGCGCGTGCCGGGCGCCGGGCACCGAGCCGCTGGACGACGCGGGGCAGGGCAACGCGTATCCGGCGGTGGCCTTCTCGGCCTGTCGGGTCGTGGTCGATCTGGACCCGGAGTTGGGCACGATCCGGGTGGTGGACGTGACCGGGGCCTACGACGCGGGTCGCGTGCTGGATCCCGCGCAGGCCCGGGTGCGGGTGGAGAGCTCGGTGGCGATGGGGGTCGGGCTCGCGCTGACCGAGGACATCGAGTCGGCCTGGTCGCCGCCCGGGACGTGGGACGTGCCGTCGGTGCGGGTCGCCGCGTGGATCGAGGAGCCGCAACCGGGCGCACCGTTCGGCGCGAAGGGCCTGGGTGACGCGGCCGTCGTGCCGGTGCCGGCGGCGGTCGCGGCGGCGGTGCGGGATGCGACGGGTCTGGAACTGCCACGGCTGCCGCTGCGGCCTCGGGATGTGGTGGTGGATTAGGGGGTGGGGGTTGGCGGCTGGGTGGCCCGGTGGGTTGATTTGGTGGGCATGCCAGGTCGCCGGTTCGTTCGTCCGTCCCGGCGGCCCGCTTGGCGGCGGACCGCCCGGCGGCGCTGTGCCGCGGCGCTGCCGGCAGGGCGCTTGTGGCCGCCGGGCCGGCCGCCGGTCTCTTGTCTTCCGGCCGGTCCCCTCGCGGGCCGCGACTCAGCTGCCCTCCCGCCGGCCCCTTCGCCCGTCCGCCGGCCCTTACGCCCGGCCGCCGTTCGCCTGGCCGTTGTGCCGTCTTGACTGACAGCGTGGGGTGATTGCATTGATAAGTAGGTTGATATTGCAGGGTCTAGGCTGTCTCGGTGACAGTCGTAGGGGAGTCGAAGGCCGCGCGACGGGGCGCCGAGAAGTCCGACGGGGAGCCCGGCGTACTGACCCGGCCCTATCTTCAGCTCACGCTCGGGATCGTGTCGGTCGTCCTGCTGATCGCCTTCGAGGCGATGGCGGTGGGCACCGCCATGCCGGTGGCGGTCAAGGAACTCGACGGCGTGCCGCTGTACGCCCTGGCCTTCTCCGCGTTCTTCACCACGAGCCTGCTCGCCATGGTGGTCTCCGGCGAATGGTGTGACGCGCGTGGACCCCGGCTGCCGCTGTTCGGCGGGATCGGGGCGTTCGCGGTCGGACTCGTGCTGGCCGGCACCGCGCAGTCGATGTGGCCGTTCATCGTGGGCCGGGCCGTGCAGGGCCTCGGCGGCGGGCTGGTGATCGTGTCGCTGTACGTGGTGGTCGGCAAGGCATACCCGTCCGCGCTGCGCCCGCGGGTGTTCTCCGCGTTCTCCGCGGCGTGGGTGCTGCCCTCGATCGTCGGGCCGCCGGTGTCCGGTCTGGTCACCGATCACCTGGGGTGGCGCTGGGTGTTCCTGGCCATTCCGGTCCTCGTGGTGTTGCCGATCGTGATGATGCTGCCGCAACTCAAGCGGATGGCGGGCGAGCCGGACCCGGACGCGCGGATGAACCGGAACCGGATCGGCGCGGCGCTCGGCGCCTCGGTGGGCGCGGGCATGTTGCAGTACGGCGGGCAACACCTGAGCGTGGTGGGCGTACTGCTGCTGGTCGCCGGCCTGGCGCTGATGGCGGTGACGGTGCCTCGACTGTTGCCGGTGGGCACGTTGCGCGCGGTGCGCGGGCTGCCGACGGTGATCCTGTCCCGAGGTGTGCTCGCGGGTGCGTTCTTCGCGGTCGAATCCTTCGTACCGCTGATGCTGATCAGCGAGCACGGCCTGTCGCCGACCGAGGCGGGGCTGACGCTGACCGTGGGCGCGCTGTCCTGGGCGGTCGGGTCCTGGTATCAGGGCCGCTCGCCGCACGAGCGGCGGCCGCGCCTGGTGCAGGTGGGCTTCCTCTTCGTGGCGATCGCGATCGGCGGGGCGCTGCTCGCGCTGATCCCCGGGGTCTCGCCGTACGCGGTCACGGTCGGCTGGTTCTTCGGCGGCGCCGGCATGGGCATGGCCGTCTCGTCGGTGAGCGTGCTCACCCTCGACCTGTCCACCCCGGAGGAGTCCGGCACCAACTCCTCCTCCCTCCAGGTCGCCGACTCGCTCGGCACGATCGTCATGGTCGGCCTGGCCGGCGCCATCTTCGCCGCCCTCCACGAGGGCACCGGCAAGGACGCCGGCGTCTTCACCCTGATCTTCGCCATCATGCTCGGCGTGGCCCTCCTCGGCGCCCTCCTCGCCCCCAGAGTCCGCCGCCCCGACCCGAACCCCTGACCCCTTCGGGACCCGGCCACCGGCGATTCCACTACACACACCGAATCCCCCGGCTGCCATGGGCTCGACAGCCTGCTCCGACTCGGCTTCCCGATTTCGGCGGCATGCGGCGGCTCGTGGCGTGTCCGAGCGGATCCGGATTCGGATCAGGACGACAGGCTGGAGAAGGTGGCGGGCGACCGGACCCGGCAGACCGGGACCCCTACGCGTGCCTCACGGCGTCGTCGACCGATTGCGAAGCGGTTTCCGGTCAGCCTTCACGATCGCACCGGGGCATCTCCAGGTGTGTCGGGCCGAGTTCGCTGCGGTGGGTCTTGTCTTCCACGTCGTCGGGGAGGCGACGACGGACTGTCGGGTGGAGTCGGTGAACGCGTTCGGTGTCTCTCGACCGCTTCCCGGTGTGGCCTGGAAGCACCAGAGGACCGACATCAGTCTGCTTCCCGCGGATCCTGGCGGCTCTCCAGTCGAGATGCCGGTCGGCGGGTGGATCGGGGGAGTAGGGCGAGGGTGGTGAGGCCGAGGGTGAGGGTGGCTGCGGCGGTGATGAGGAGGGTGGGGGTGGGGCCGAGGGTGGNGGTTGCGGGGCCGCCGAGGGCGGTGCCCAGGGGGACCGGGAGGGTGCGGGTCGCGGAGAGGACGGCCAGGACGGCGGGGAGGTCGGCCGAGGGCGTCGTGTGTTGGAAGAGGGTGGTGGACATGGAGGAGTACGGCGGCCACATGAGGCCGACCAGGGCGAAGCCGGCCAGGGCCGCGGGGGTGGGGGCGCCGAGGCCCAGGGGGAGCAGGGCGAGGCCGGAGAGGGCGACGATGGCTGCGGTGGTGGGGGCCGGGGGGAGCCGGCGGAGGTAGCCGGTGAGGAGGGAGCCGAGGACGGCTCCGGCGCCGAAGAGGCTGTAGAAGGCGGCGAGGGGGCCGGCGGAGGCGTGCAGGTCCTGGGTCACGTGCAGCGGGAGGGCGACGTAGACCGGGCCGAAGAGGAAGAAGAAGCCGACGCTGAGCATGAGCAGGTTGCGCAGCGCGCGGTCGCGGCGGATCACGGTGAGGCCGCCGGTGCGGGAGCCGGCCTGCGGGCCGGGCGGCTGGTCGGCGGGATCCGGTGTGGCGGTGGGGGCGGCGCACAGCAGGGTGCCGGCCAGGATCGCGAAGGACGCGGCGTCGACGGCGAGTACGCAGGCCGCGCCGCCCCACATCACCAGGGGTGCGGCGAGCAGGGGGCCGGCGATGGTGGAGCCCGATCCGATCGTGGACAACACCGCGTTGCCGGCGAGGTGGTCGCTCTCGTCGAGTTGGCGGGCGAGCAGCGTGTAGGTGCCGGCCTGGCCCCATGAGTGCAGTACCGAGGATGTCGCGAGCAGGGCGATGTACAGGCCGATCGTCAGTGCGCCGATGCTCTGGGCCAACGGGATCGCGCCGAGTGCGCCGGCCCGCAGGAGCGCGTCCCACGTGGCCAGTCGGGCGGGGTCGCGACCGCGCAGCAGGCGGCCGAGGACGATCGCGCCCAAGGCCCCGGGCAGCGTGTAGGCCGCGGCGGCGAGTGCCACCCACAGGCCGCGACCGTCGGCGGGTGCGAGGTCGACCGCCAACCAGCCGACCGCGACCACGGCCATGCCGTCGCCGAGGGCCGAGACCGCGTAGCCGGGCAGCAGCCGGCGGAGCACGGGATGGGCGAGCACGGGCCGGTAGGGGGACTGCCGGATTGCCCGCGACAAGGTGCGTGCCATCTGCGCCTCCGAGGTGCCGAGTCGTCGAAACGCCCGGACGGGAGCCGTCGAGGCCGCTGGACGATGATTTCCCGGGAATGGGGGCGGAGTGTCGCTTTCCGTGTCCGGCGTAATGGAGATAAATGGCTTCGGGGTGGGGGCGGGAATGGCTGATCTGGGGTTGCGGGAGGCTGCGGGGGAATTGCCTTCGGCGGTGAATGTGCAGCTCAGCGATTTGTTGGAATGGATCGGCGGCCGGCGGGAGGAGGTTTGTCCGGCGTCTGGCATTCCGCTCTCGGAGGATTTCTTCAGCTATCCGCGAAATGCGGTCGGTGGGGTCGGGGTTCGGGGCTTGGGGCTTGCGGGCTTGGGTCTCGGCGGCCTCGGCGGCCTCGGCGGATTGGGGGCTTCGGGTCTGCGGGTCCCGCGTCCTGGGTCATCCCGGGGGAGGGTTCGCCTCCGGTGCATATCCGGGACCGGATTCGACCCGTCGTGTGCCCGGGGGCGGGTGCGTCCTGTCGGCGTCCGGGGCCGGACTCGCCGCATCGGTTGACCCGGCCGGCGCCGCTTCGTGGGGTGTGCGGGGCCCACGGCCCGGCCCGCGCAACCCTGAGCCGATTCCGCCTCGTGGGTGCCCACGGCTGTGGCCGTTCCGCGGGCCTCCCGAGCGGCGCCGTTCCGTGGGGTGTTCGGGTCATGGCGGGGGGTTTGTCGCGACGCGCCCGGGACGGGGCGGGAGTGGTCGGCGTTGTGGGTCAAGGGGCGGCGGGCGGGGCGGGATTGGCGGCGGGTGGGGTCGTGTGCGCGGGGATCGCGTTGGTGCTCGGGTAGCCTGATCGCTTGCCCTCGATCGCCCCCTCGGCTTGGAGCAGACCCGTCGCAGTGAGTACCGCAGCCGCGTCCCATCTGTCCCCGGCCTTCCCGAATCGTGCCTCCTGGGGCACCGCGAACAAGCTGCGCGCGTGGCAGCAGGGGGCCCTCGACACCTATCTCGAACGGCAGCCGCGCGACTTCCTCGCGGTGGCCACGCCGGGTGCCGGCAAGACCACGTTCGCGCTGCGGATCGCCTCGGAGTTGCTGGACGCGCACGTGATCCACCAGATCACCATCGTCGCGCCGACCGAGCACCTCAAGAAGCAGTGGGCCGAGGCCGCCGCGAGGATAGGTCTGCGGATCGACCCGAACTACTCCAGCGCCTCGGGCCCGGTGTCGCGGGAGTACCACGGCATCGCGGTCACCTACGCGGGCGTCGGCGTGCACCCGATGCTGCACCGGCGCCGGGTGGAGAACCGCAAGACGCTGGTGATCCTGGACGAGATCCACCACGCGGGCGACAGCAAGTCGTGGGGCGAGGCGTGCATGGAGGCGTTCGAACCGGCCACCCGCCGACTCGCGCTGACCGGCACCCCGTTCCGCTCGGACATCAATCCGATCCCGTTCGTCGCGTACGAGGAGGGCAAGGACGGCATCCGCCGCTCGTCCGCCGACTACACCTACGGCTACGGCCACGCGCTCGCGGACGGCGTGGTGCGCCCGGTGATCTTCCTGTCCTACTCGGGCGACCTGCGCTGGCGAACCAAGGCCGGCGACGAGATCGCCGCCTCGCTCGGCGAGCCGATGACCAAGGACGCGATCAGCCAGGCATGGCGTACCGCGCTGGATCCGCAGGGCCTTTGGATGCCGCAGGTGTTGCGCGCCGCCGACAAGCGACTGGGCGAGGTACGCAAGGCCATCCCGGACGCCGGTGGCCTGGTGATCGCCACCGACCACGAGTCGGCCCGGGCGTACGCGCGGATGATCCGCGAGATCACCGGGCAGGGCGCCACCCTGGTGCTGTCCGACGACACCGGTGCGTCCAAGAAGATCGAGGACTTCTCCGCGTCCGAGGACCGCTGGATGGTCGCGGTGCGGATGGTCTCCGAGGGTGTGGACGTACCGAGGCTGTCGGTGGGCGTGTTCGCCACCACGATCTCCACGCCGCTGTTCTTCGCCCAGGCCGTGGGCCGCTTCGTCCGGGCCCGGCGCCGGGGCGAGACGGCGTCGGTGTTCCTGCCCTCGGTGCCGACGCTGCTCCAGCACGCGAACGAGATGGAGATCGAGCGCGATCACGTGTTGGACCGCCCGAAGAAGGAGGGCGGGATGTACGACGAGGAGGACGCCCTCCTCGCGCAGGCCAATGCGCAGAAGGACGAGCCGGGGCAGCAGGAGGAGTTCGCGTTCGAGGCGCTGGAGAGCGAGGCGCGGTTCGACCGGGTGCTGTTCGACGGCGCGGAGTTCGGGCTTCAGGCGCACGTGGGCAGCGAGGAGGAAGAGGAGTACCTCGGCCTGCCCGGTCTGCTCGAACCCGATCAGGTGCAGATGCTGCTTCAGTCGCGCCAGGCCAAGCAGGTGGCCAAGAGCCGGCGCAAACCCGACCACCAGGCCGACCTGTCGGAGAAACCGGCGGACCAGCGCCCCGTGGTGATGCACCGTCAGATGACCGCGATGCGCAAGGAACTCAACACGATGGTGGCCGCGTGGCACCACCGCACCGGGCAGACGCACGGGCAGATCCACAACGAGTTGCGCCGGGTGTGTGGTGGGCCGGCGGTGGCTCAGGCGTCCGCCGGGCAATTGGAGGCGCGAATCGGGAAGATCCGCGAGTGGGCCACCTCGGGGCGTTGAGGCTCGGGTCGGGCGGTGACGCGAGGTCGCGTCGCGGTCGTGGGGCCGCCGGGTCGGGAGCGCGCCGAGCCGGCCGCGCCGAACCGAAGGCGCGCCAAGGCGGTGAAGCCGGGCGGCCGCCGTGGAGCCGGCAGCGATCGGCGGCCTCGGCCCGACCCCAGCCCCGGCTCCGGGCGCCGCTCGAAGCCCGCACCGCCGGTCCGGATCACCGCCGGGGCGTGGGTGCGGACCCACGCCCGGGCCGTGGGAGCGGCGTCGAATCCGGGTGTCGGCGAAGTCGGCCGCGAGCGCGGATTCGGGTGTCGATCCGGGTGGCGATCTCATGGGTTGGGACGGTGCGTCCGACTGGTGAGTACGGGGCCGCCCCGATCCGCTCTCGGAGCCACGTGTCCGGGATCGCGCTCGGTGATTTGTGGCATATGTACTGTACATCCCGATTCGGCGGATATTTTTCCTGTCCGTATCCCGGATATCCAGTGCCAAAACTGCCCTCTCTGGTTAGCGTGATCTTCCGACGCGGCGCGAAGGAGAAACCGTCCTTCGCGGGCGTGGGAAATCCGTTCGGCCTGCCCGCCGAGTGGTGACGAGTACGTGTCCTGGCCCCATGACCTGGCGCCGCACAGCCTCGCGAATGTGGTGTTTCGTTCGGGGATCGAACGCCGCTGGACGTAATGCAACGTCACGCGAAGGGAGGGGGGCCGGTGGTCGCCGAAACGTCACAGACCCTGGATCGAGGGCTCAAGGTCCTCGAACTGCTCGCCGATGCCACGGACGGCTTGTCGGTACACGACCTGGCCGCCGCGCTCGGCGTCAACCGCACCGTCGTCTATCGCATCCTCGCCACGCTGGAACAGCACGGCCTCGTCCGGCGCGACGAGAGCGGACGCACCAAACTCGGCCTGGGCGCGCTGCAACTGGCCCGTCGGGCACACCCGCTGGTCCGCGACGCGGCGGTGCCCTGTCTGCGTCGACTCGCCGAGGAGACCGGCGCCACCGCGCACCTGACCATCGTGGACGGCATGGAGGCCCTGGTGGTCGCGGTGGCCGAGCCCACCTGGACCGACTACCACGTGGCCTACCGGGTCGGTTCGCGGCACGCGCTGGACGCGGGTGCCGCGGGTCTGGCCATCCTGGCCGCACGCCGGGTGATGGCGGGCCTGGACGGGCCCAGGTCCTACGTGTACGCCCCCGGCGACGGTCGGCACACGGTGCCCGGGATCGCGGCCTCGGTGCCGGATCTCGCGGCGGTCGAGTCGAGCGTCGGGATCGTCTCGCTCGGCAACCTGGACACCGAGCGGCTGGGCCGCCGGGTGGCCGAGGCGGCGGCCGAACTGTCCGACGAACTGGGCGGAGTGCGGGTCTCCGCCGCGTAGTGCCGGGTGTCGCGGCGAGCCGCGGATCGTCGACCGCGTCACGATGAGGCGAGTCCGGTACGGCGTACGGGGCCGCGCCGTGTTTAATGCCAGGCGTGGCCCGTACCAAGCTCACCCTCCCGGTGTCCCTGCTCCTCGTCGCGATCCTGTTCGGGTTCGCGTTCCTGGTGCCGATGCCGTACGTCCTGATCACGCCGGGATCGGTGGCCGACACGCTCGGCGAGGACGGGGGGCGGCCGGTGGTCGAGATCTCCGGTCCCGCCGCGGTGTACCCGACGACCGGACACCTGCTCCTGACCACGATCCACGCGAGCGGACGCGACGAGAAGCATCGGCTGGCGTCGTTGATCGATTCGTGGTGGGACACGGACGAGGCGGTCGTGCCGCGCGAGTCCGTCTACCCGGAAGGCAAGTCGGTCGAGCAGGTCGTCGAGACCAACGTCAAGGACATGGTCAAGTCGCAGGACGCCGCGACCGTCGCGGCGCTCAAGTACCTCGGCAAGTCGCCCGACCAGGTCAAGGTCACGCTGCACCTGAACGACGTCGGCGGGCCGAGTGCGGGGTTGTTCTTCGCGCTCGGCATCGTGGACAAGCTGACCGAGGGCCAACTCACCGGCGGGCGGACGATAGCCGGCACGGGGGCGATCGACGCGGACGGCAAGGTCGGCGAGATCGGTGGGCTGCCGATGAAGCTGCGGGCTGCGGAGAAGGCGGGGGCGACGGTTTTCATCCTGCCCAAGGGGGAGTGCGGGGAGGCCGGGCGGGTGGGGTCCGGGGGGCTTCGGTTGGTTCCGGTCGAGACGCTCTCGGGGGCGGTCGAGGCGCTTACGGCGTTGAACGCCGGGGGCAAGGTGGCCTCGTGCTGATGCCGGCTTTCGGCCTCATGCGCCGGCCGGGCCGAATCGGCCTCGAACGCCGGCCGGGCCGAGTGGCGTCGAGCGCCGGCGCGACTTCTCGGCCGTCGAGTGTCGTCGGGGTGTGGAGGGGATCGGTTGGGTTCAGCGGATGAAGCCTTCCTGTTTCAACCAGTCCTCGGCTACGTCTTTGGGTTCGCGGCCGGCTACGTCGACCTCCGCGTTGAGGGTGCGCATTACGTCGGTGGTGAGTTTTGTGCTGATGGGGGCCATGACCTCGCGGATGGCCGGGTATTTTTTGTAGGTTTTGGCGTTGATGGTGACGGCGGCGTTGTAGTTCGGGAAGAAGTGTTTGTCGTCGGCCAGGACTTTCAGGTTCATTGCGGCGACGCGGCCGTCGGTGGTGAATACCTCGCCGAGGAGGCACGTGCCGCCCTTGGCGGTTTCCGTGTAGATCAGGCCGGACTGCATCTTGCGGATGTTGCCGGCCGGGACCTTGATGCCGTAGGCCGCCAGCATGCCGCCCAGGCCGTCGGCCCGGGCCGCGAACTCGTTCTCGACGCAGAAGGTGACCGCGCCGCTGTCCCGTTCGGCGAGGGCGGCCACGTCGCTGAGCGTGTTCAGGTCGTATTTGCGCATGTTCGCCTGGGTGCCGGCGAAGGCGTACGTGTTGTTCAGCGGCGCGGGCGGCAGCCAGACGATGCCGTTGCGCAGGTCCTGCGCGGCCACCGCCTCCCATTGCGCCTGCGGGTCCACGATCGGCTCGGTGTGGCCCAGGTAGTTGATCCACGCGGTGCCCGTGTACTCCCAGTACAGGTCCAGCGAGCCCTTCTTCAGTGCCTCGCGCGCGCCGATCGAGCCCTTGATGTTGGTCTTGTCGATCACCTTCGCGCCGGCCACCTTGAGCGCGATGCCCGCGATCTCGCCGAGTACGAGTTGCTCGCTGAACTCCTTCGAACCGACGGTCAGGGTCTTGCCCTCCAGTGAGGGTTGCGGGCGGATCGAGCCCGGCTCGGCGTCCACCGTGAGCGGCAGTCCGCTGGTCAACCCGCAGCCGGTCGGCGACGCCGCGAGCAGAGTCAGTGCCAGTACGCCTGCCCGCCAGCTCGCATGACGCATCGTCAACCCCCGTTCCGCAGCCCGCGCGGGCGCAGGCCCTGTTCGGCGAGGGACGCCAGCCAGTCCACGGTCAGGGCGAGCACGACGGTCAGCACGCTGCCGACGATCAGCACGACCGTGCGCTGGAGCAGGATCCCGTCCTGGATGATGTCGCCGAGTCCGCCCGCGTTGACGAACGTGGCCAGCGTCGCGGTACCCACGTTCAGCACCAGCGCGTTGCGTACGCCGGCGAGCACGAGCGGTACCGCGAGCGGGAATTCGACCTTGAACAGGACCCCGGGCATGGACATGCCGATCCCGCGAGCCGCCTCGACCAGTTGCCGGTCCACGTCCTCGAGTCCGGCGATGGTGTTGCTCAGCACCGGCAGCACCGCGTAGGCGACCGCGCCGATGATGGCCACCTTCACCCCCACGCCCAGCCACAGGGTGAGCAGTACGAGCAGGCCGATCGCCGGGGTGGCCTGGCCGACGTTGGCCAGCGCGAGGGCGAACGGCGCGAAGCGCCGGGCCTGCCGGCGGGTCAGCAGGATGCCCAGCGGAATCGCGATGATCAGCACCAATACCGTGGACAGCGCGGTGAGTTGAATGTGCTCCACGATCCGGCGCCGGACGTTGGGCCAAGCCAGCGTGACGCGTTCGATCGGGTCCAGGTCCTGGTGGCTGATCCACTGCCACAACACGAGCAGGACCAGCCCGAGGAAGACCGGCATCACCACGAAGTCGGTCCACCCGAAGCGCGAGGGCAGCGCCGGGGGGCGTGCGGCCCGGGTCTCGGCGTCCACCGCGGAGCCGACCGGCCGGACCGGCCCGCCGCTCACCGCTGGTCGCTCTCGGCCGGGTGCGCGCCGTCCTCGTGGCCGGCGCGCTCCTGCTCCTCGACGCGTTGCACCTCGCGCTGCGCCTCCAATTCGTCCAGATGCTCGCGCGCGGCCTCGCGGTCGGCCTCGAGCATCTCCTGGATCGAACCCATCAGCGTCTCGATCGAGACCACCCCGATGTACTCGCCGCGCGGCCCGGTGACCGCGACCTTGCCGCCGCCCTCGGTCAGGATCGCGTCCAGCGCGTCACGCAGCGTCGCGTCGCGGGTGACCGTGTCGCCCACCTCGTGCGCGGTCACCGCGAGCCCGGCCCCGCCGCGCCGGACCTCCTCGCGACGCAGCCAGCGGGTGGGCCGGCGTCGTTCGTCGAGCAGCAGCACCTCGTCGGCCCCGTACTCGCGTGCGGCCCGTCGGATCGTCGCGATGTCGTCGCGCATGCCCGCCGTGGCGAACGGCTTGACCTCGACGTCGCGCACCCGGGACAGGGTCAGCCGCTTCAGCGCGGCGCCCGCCCCGACGAAGCCGGCCACGAACTCGTCGGCGGGGTTGGTCAGGATCGCCTCGGGGGTGTCGTACTGAGCGATGTGCGACTGTTCACGCAGCACCACGATCTTGTCGCCGAGCTTGACCGCCTCGTCGAAGTCGTGCGTGACGAACACGATCGTCTTGTGCAACTCGTGCTGGATGCGGATCAGTTCATCCTGGAGGTGGCCGCGCGTGATCGGGTCCACCGCGCCGAACGGCTCGTCCATCAACAACACCGGCGGGTCGCCCGCGAGCGCCCGGGCCACGCCGACTCGCTGCTGCTGACCGCCGGAGAGCTGCCGCGGATAACGGTTGCGGAACTCGACGCTGTCCAGGCCCACGGTCTCCAGGAGTTCGTCCACCCGGGTGGACACCCGGGACCGACTCCAGCCGAGCATCCTCGGCACCAGGGCGATGTTCTGACCGACCGTCATGTGCGGGAACAGGCCGCTGTTCTGGATCGCGTAGCCGATCTTGCGGCGCAGCTTGACCGGATCCAGGTGGGTCACGTCCCGATCGTCGATCGAGATCAGTCCCGAGGTCGGCTCGATCAGCCGGTTGATCATCTTCATCGTGGTGGTCTTGCCACTGCCGGACGGGCCGACGAACACCACCAGTTGGCCCGCCGGGATCTCCAGGGTGACCCGATCGACCGCGGCGATCTTTTGACCGGGGAAGTGCTTGGTGAGCTCTTCGAGTCGAATCGTCGCACCGGTGACGTCAGCCACGGATCCCCCTGGGTACGGTCAGCCGGCCGAGGAGCGCATAGGCGGCGTCGAAGAGAAGGGCGAGCACGACCACGCCCAAAGTGCCCGCCCAGGCCGCGTTGATCGCGTTCGCGCTGCCCAGGCGGGCCAGGCCGGTGAAGATCTCGTTGCCCAGACCCGGCCCGGACACGTAGGCGGCGATCGCCGCGATGCCCATGATCATCTGGGTGGACACCCGGATGCCGGTGAGCAGCGCGGGCCACGCGAGCGGCAGCTCGATCCGAAGCAGGATCATCACCCGGTTCATCCCGATCCCGCGCGCGGCGTCCACAAGCTGTGGATCGACGCCGGCCAGTCCGACGATCGCATTGCGCACGATCGGCAGCAGCGCGTACAGCACCAGCGCGACCACCGTCGGGGCGACGCCCAGGCCGAGCATCGGGATCAACAGGCCCAGCAGCGCGAACGAGGGGATGGTCAGGACGGTCGCGGTGGTGCCGATCGCGATGCGGGACGCGAGCGCGCTGCGATAGGTCGCGATCGCGACCACGACTCCGATCAGCGTTGCGATCACCATGCACTGGAACACGGCGCTCGCGTGCATCCAGGTCTCGATCCAGAGCTGCTCGCGGCGGCTGGAGACGTAGTCCCAGAAGCTCAAATCGGCCCTTCCCGCAATCCCGGTGATGACCGCAGACGGTTACCGCCGTCGCCCTACCGGGAAACGCACGATGGGCCGAGTGTGCGCATTCGTCACCCGTTCCAGGTGCGCTGTCATGCGTTCGGGTGCGCCGTCACCCGTCACCCGTCACCCGGCCGCCGGGCTCCGCCGCGGCCGCGCCGCCCGCAGCCGCCTGCCGGGATCGGCCCCGTGCCCGCCGACGCCGCGGTCCGCAGGCGACGGAGCCGTCCTCACCCCTCCGTCACCGCGCACTCCACCAGCGGCAGCACCCGGTAGGGCACCGGGTTCTCCAGCGCGATCGTGGTGGACGCGCGGACCACGCCGTCCAGATTGATGATCTGCTCGATCACCCGTTGCAGGTCCGCGTTCGAGCGCGCGACGATCCGACACAGCAGGTCGCCCCGGCCGGTGATCGCGTGCACTTCGAGCACCTGCGCCACGCACTCCAGCTGTTTGCGCAGGTCGCGCCCCTGACCCTGGCGGATCTCCAGGGTCGCGAAGGCGGTCACCGAGAAGCCGAGCGTGGCGGGATCCACGTCCGGCCCGAAGCCCCTGATCACCCCGGCCTCGCGCAGCCGATCCAGGCGCGCCTGTACCGTTCCGCGCGCCACCGCCAGCCGGCGCGAACACTCCACGACACCGATCCGCGGTGTTTCCACCAGCAGCCGGATCAGCGCGGCATCCAACCGGTCGATCTGCAAGGTGCCCTCCCTCGGGGGACTGGTTTCCCGGTGCCTACCCTGGGGCCATTCACGGCCACACCGGGAGGCAGCATGACCACCGACCTGATCGCGGCACTGCGGGAGGAGCTTCCCGCGCACACCCTGGTGACGGACGCGGACATCGCCGCATCGTACGCGCGCGACATGGCCGGCCTGTGTGCGGCCGGTGACCCTGCGGTGGTGGTCCTGGCCGAGACCACCGAGCAGGTGCAACACGTCATGCGGGTGGCCACCCGAATGCGGGTACCGGTGGTTCCGCAGGGTGCGCGCACCGGTCTGTCCGGCGGCGCCAACGCGGTCGACGGCTGCATCGTGCTCTCACTCGTACGAATGAATCGCATCCTGCACATCGACCCCGTCGACCGTACGGCCGTGGTCGAGCCGGGGGTGATCAACGCCGACCTGTCCAAGGCGACCGCCGAGTACGACCTGGTCTACCCGCCGGACCCGTCCAGCTGGGAGACCTGCACGATCGGCGGCAACATCGGCACCGGCGCGGGCGGGTTGTGTTGCGTCAAGTACGGGGTGACCGCCGAGTACGTGCTCGGCCTGGAGGTCGTGCTCGCCGACGGGCAACTGCTGCGCACCGGGCGGCGGACCGCCAAGGGCGTCGCGGGCTACGACCTGACCCGGCTGTTCGTCGGCGCGGAGGGCACGCTCGGCGTGGTCACCCGGGCCACCCTCGCGCTGCGCCCCACGCCGCCGCCCGCGCTGGTGACGGTGGCCCAATTCGCGAGCACCGCCGCGGCGGGCGGCGCGGTCTCGGCGATCATGGCGGCCGGACACACACCGTCGCTGATGGAGCTGATGGACGGCACCACCCTGCGTGCGGTGAACGCGCTGGCGAACATGGGCCTGCCCGAGCACAGCGCCGCGCTGCTCCTGGTCGCGGTGGACACTCCGGAGCCCGCCGCCGAGTTGGCCGCGATCGAGGCGATCTGTACCGAGGCGGGCGCGTTCGAGGCGTTCACCGCCGAGGACGCCGAGGACTCGGCGCTGTTCATGCAGGCCCGTCGGCTCGCGCTGCCCGCGCTGGAACGGTTGGGCACGAGCATGATCGACGACGTCGCGGTGCCACGCTCGCGGCTCGGCGACATGCTCGACGGGGTGGCCGCGATCGCCGAGCGGCACGACACGGTGATCGGGGTGTGCGCGCATGCGGGGGACGGGAACACCCACCCGATCGTGATCTTCGACGCGACCGACCCGGCGGCGGTCGAGCGGGCCGGGGTCGCGTTCGACGCGATCATGCGCCTGGGGCTGGACCTCGGCGGCACGATCACCGGCGAGCACGGCGTCGGCGTGCTCAAGCGGGACTGGCTCGCCGAGGAACTGGGGCCGGTGGGTGTGCGGGTGCACCGGGGCGTGAAGGCCGCGTTCGACCCGCTGGGCATCCTCAACCCGGGGAAGGTGATCTGAACCCGGGGCCGGACTCCGTCGGAAGTCCCATCGCGTACTCCCGGGGTGGCATGCCTCGGGGGTACCCCGGGGTTCGGGTCGTCCTCCGGTAGTAGGGCCGATCGGCACTCCCGGGCGACGCCGCACGGGGGGTGCGACACCTAGGTTTGTGGATGTCGCCCCTGCCGGGGCGCGCGGTGTCGCCTTCTCGGGCGGGACGGGTTCGTTCGGAGGTGGCGGTCGTGGAGAAGCGGGACAGTCGAGAGGTACGGGTCGCGGCGATCGCGCTGCGCCGCCGTCGACAGGCACGCGCACAGGCCACCGCCCGACTCGTCACCGCGATCCGCCGGGCCGCCTGATCCCTTCGGTCGCCCGCGTGGCGGGTGCGGGCCCGTGCGTTTCGATTGCCCGCGCATCCGGGTCACCTGCGAAATGCCCAACCGGGGACCGGTGATCCAGGGACGGATGGTCCCTGGATACCGGACATGGGACGTCGGATCCTGAGGGCATGAGCGATCGAGAGGAACTGGCCGGCTTTCTGCTGCGCTGCCGGGAACGGCTGTGCCCGGCGGAGGTGGGGCTGCCCGACGGGGTCCGCCGGCGTACGGCCGGGCTGCGCCGTGAGGAGGTCGCGCGGCTGGCCGGGATGTCGGTCGACTACTACGCACGCCTGGAACAGAACCGGGGGCCGCACCCGTCGCCGCGACTGCTGGCCGCGCTGGCCCGCGCGTTGCGGTTGGAGCAGGACGACCGCGATCACCTCTTCCACCTGGCCGGGCACGTTCCGCCGGGGCGGTCCTCCGGTGGTGACGAGCACGTGTCGCCCGCGATATTGCTGATCCTGGACCGCCTGCACGACGTGCCGGCGCAGGTGATGTCGGATTCGGGCGACGTGCTCGCGCAGAACGCGATGGCGGTGGCGCTGCTGGGGCCGAACGTCGGGCGCAACGTCGTGGTGCGGTGGTTTACCGAGCCGGCCTCGCGGTTGCGCTTTCGCGCGGCGGACGCGGATGGGATGTCCCGGGCGTACGTGGCCGATCTGCGGGCCACGCTCGTGGGGCGGCCGGACGATCCCGGGCCCGCGGCGGTGGTGGCGCGGTTGCGCGCGGGGTCGGCCGAGTTCGCCGCGCTGTGGGACGCGGACGCAGAGGCGGCCGGGGGCGAGGGGACCGGGCGGCGCGGGATGGGCGAGACGGTTCGGCATCCGGAGATCGGGGAGATCACGGTGCGGCGTCAGGTGCTCGTGGCCGTCGAGGCGGGGCAGCGGGTGATCGTCCACACCGCGCCTGCGGGGAGCCGGGCGGCGGGGCAGTTGGCGTTGCTGCGGGTTGTCGGGGCGCAAACGATGTCGGCCTAGGGCGCGTCTTCAATCCCCCGTCGGGCTCCGCGGCGTTCGGTGCCGTGCGTCGCCGTGCCGGGGAAGCGCTCGCACAGTGGTTCTCTTCGGGTGTTTCACCGGGGCGGCGAGGTGAGCGCGGCGAGGAGCCCGAAGGGCGGATGCCGGGCGTCGTGGTGCTCGGCGGGGGATTGAAGACACGCCCCGGCGGCGGGCACCACCGCGCGGCGCGCCGGCTCGGCCGGGTGGCCTTCGGGCGCCGGCCGGGTCGAGCCGCCTCGGGCGCCGGCCGGGGTGCACGTGTGCGGCCGGCGCCGGGCGTTGGAGTCGGTTTCGAGTGCCGGCCCGGTTGGGGGGCTCGGATTCGAGTGATGGCGGGGCTGTGCGATCAGGGGTGGTGATGCGGACTGAGCAGGGATCGGACATGGGGGTCGTCTACGGTCAGGCCCGCTTCGTGGGCCGCTTCGATGGTGAGGTCCGGGGGGAAGCCGTGCGAGTCGTAGAGGGTGAGGACGGTTTCCGCGGGGAGGTCGCGGTGGCCTCCTTCGAGGCGGCGGCGGATTGCCCTGTCGAGGAGGCGGGTGCCTCGGCGGAGGGTGCGGTCGAAGGACTCCTCCTCGCGGGTGGTCAGGTCCTCGATCAGGGACGCCGCGCGGGTGAGTTCCGGCCACGCGGGTCCCAGGTTCGCGACCACGCTCGCGGTGACCGGCGGCAGGACCGGGCCCTCGATGCCCAGGCGGCGGCCGTGTCGGATCGCCCGTCGGATCAGCCTGCGCAGCACGTACTCGGTGCCCTCCTTGCCCGGCCGGATGCCGTCCGCGAGCAGGAACGCGATCGCCCGCGCGTGGTCGGTGAGGACCTCGAAGGACACCCGACAAGGGTCGTCGCGGTCGGCGGGGGAGTAGTCCCGGCCCGCCAGTTCCTCCACCGTCGCCGGCGTGGGTCGCAGCAGGTCGGTCTGTACGGCGCTGTCCACCCCCTGGAGCACGGTCGCGAGTCGATCCAGGCCCAGGCCCGTGTCGATGCCGGTGCGCGGCAGGTCGCCCAGTACCGGGAAGCCGCCGCCGGGTTCGGTCTCGCCGCGCAGGCTGCGCATGAAGACCAGGCTCCACAACTCGACGAAGCGCTCGGAGTCGACCGAGGGTCCGCCGTCGCGGCCGTACGCCGGGCCCCGGTCGTAGGCGACGTCCGAGCACGGACCGCACGGTCCCGGTACGCCCATCGACCAGAAGTTGTCCGCCGCGCCCAGGCGTTGGATCCGCTCCGGCGGCACGCCGACCGAGCGCCAGACGCGCGCCGACTCGTCGTCGTCCTCGTAGACGGTGATCCACAATCGGTCGGGGGAGAGGTCGAAGTACCCGGTCAGCAACTCGTACGCGTACCCGATCGCCTCGGTCCTGAAGTAGTCGCCGAAGGAGAAGTTGCCGAGCATCTCGAAGAAGGTCGAGTGCCGGCGGGTGTGTCCGATGTTGTCGATGTCCACGGTGCGCACGCACTTTTGCACCGACGTCGCGCGCGGGAAGTCCGGTTCGACGTCGCCCAGGAACCAGGGCTTGAACTGGTTCATCCCCGCGTTGGACACGAGCAGGCTCGGATCGGGCGGCAGCAGCGACCCGGACGGCACGAGGCGGTGTCCGCGCGCGGTGAAGAAGTCGAGGAAGGTGGAGCGGATCTGTGGCGAGAGCATGGCGAATCGGCCTTTGCGAGAGCGACGGGCGGTGGAGTACACACACGCCGAGCCGGGCCGAGCGGCGCTATCGCGCCCGGTTCGCCGGCCCGACGCCGGTAGCTCGCCGCCCGTTGATCCACATGCCTCGACGATAACCGAGGAACCGCCGGAGTCGACGGGATTATCGCGCCGCGCACCGGGCGGCGCCCGGCCGCACACCGACGCTCCCCGGCTGCGGGCATGGCCTACCGTGACTGTCATGAGCGACCAGTCGAGCAGCGAGGCGCCGTACGGCCAAGGTGCCGATCTGCGGCCGGACATGGCCGACCGGTTGCGCTCCTACTGGGGCTTCTCCGCGCAGCGTGAACGCCAGGCCGCGATCGGCCGGGCCGCGCCGCGCAAGCGGCGGCACGTCGAGGTGCAGTGCGGCAAGTGCGGCTCGACCAAGGTGAGTACCGACATCGTCGGCGACTACGTCTGCGGCTCGTGTGCCGCGCGCTGGCGTCCGCCGACCGCGGCGGACGGTCCCACGTGTCCCGAGTGCGGCTCGGGCAAGGTGTCCTCGATGCCGTACGGGGACCGCAAGTGTCGGGACTGCGATCACCAGTGGCGTCCCAGCTGACCTGCGGTTACGCCGGGAAGCCCTTGTTTTGTAAGGCTGTTGCGGATACCCACGGACGCAAACGATCAACGTGGGAGGCAGCGCCATGGCAGGACGTCTTCAGGACCACGTCGCGGTGATCACCGGCTCCGGGGCGGGCATCGGGCGCGGGATCGCCCGACGGTTCGCGGCCGAGGGGTGTCGGATCCTGGTCAACGACATCCGGGCCGAGTCGGCGGATCGAGTCGCCGCCGAGATCACCGACGCGTTCGGCGTCGACACGCTCGCGGTCGTCGCCGACGTCACGGTCAAGGCGGACGCGGTCGGCCTGGTCGAGGCCGCGCTGGCCCGGTGGGGCCGGTTGGACACGCTGGTGAACAACGCGTGGGGCGGCGGTCGGATCAATCGCCTGGAGAACAAGACCGACGAGATGTTCCGGCACGGGCTGGACATGGCCCTGTGGGCCGGCTGGTGGACGATGCGCGCGGCGTTCGAGCCGATGCGGGACGCGGGTGGCGGCAGCGTGATCAACATCGCCAGTCTGAACGGTGTCAACGCGCACCGGTTCACCGCCGAGTACAACGTCGGCAAGGAGGCGCTGCGGGCGCTGACCCGCTCGGCCGCGCGCGAGTGGGCACCGCATCAGATCCGGGCCAACGTGATCTGTCCCGGGGCGAAGACCGAGGCGTTCGCCGCCTATGCCAAGGCGAACCCGGAGGCCGCCGCGGTCGCCGAGTCGGCCAATCCGATGGGCCGGATGGGCGACCCGGAGACCGACATCGGCGGCGCCGCGCTGTTCCTGGCCAGTGACGACTCGCGCTACGTCACCGGCAACACGCTGTTCGTCGGCGGCGGCACGCACATCAACGGCTCGACGTGGGCGCCGACGCCGGAGGAGGACCGGCTCGGTTAGGCCCGAAGGCCGGGTGACGGGTGCCGAGAACCGGTGGACGTCTGCGGTCACGGCACCGGCCGGGTCCCCTACGGCGGCCGCGGGCCGGCCGGAGAAGCGCGAAATATCAGGCCATTGGGCAGGTGAATACCCGTGATGCGCACCACTCTTACGAGTAATCGTCAAACTGACGAGTAATCGTGTTATGCTGACGACATGAACACCGCAACCACGGCCTTGCTGACGGACCACTACGAGCTGACGATGCTCGAAGCCGCACTGCGCAGCGGTGCGGCGCATCGCCGTTCGGTGTTCGAGGCCTTCTCCCGCCGACTGCCGGACGGTCGACGCTACGGCGTGACCGCCGGCACCGGGCGGCTGCTCGACGCCATCGAGAACTTCCGCTTCGACGACGAGACGCTGCGCTTCCTCGGTGACGCCGGCGTGGTCGGTCCGGCGACGCTGGATTGGCTCGCCGGCTACCGGTTCACCGGCAACATCTGGGGCTATGCCGAGGGTGAGTGCTGGTTCCCCGGTTCACCGCTGGTCGTGGTCGAGGGCACCTTCGCCGAGGCGGTGGTGCTGGAGACGCTGATCCTGTCGATCCTCAACCACGACGCCGCGGTCGCCGCCGCCGCGTCCCGGATGACGTCGGCCGCCGCCGGACGGCCGTGCATCGAGATGGGCTCGCGCCGCACCCACGAGCAAGCGGCGGTGGCCGCGGCGCGGGCCGCGTACATCTGTGGCTTCGCGAGCACCTCGAACCTGCGTGCCGGGCAGCGGTACGGGATCCCGACCCGGGGCACCAGCGCGCACGCGTTCACCCTGCTGCACGACGAGGAACGCGAGGCGTTCGCGGCACAGGTGGCCGCGCTCGGCGCGGACACGACGCTGCTCGTGGACACCTACGACGTGGCGAGTGCGGTGCGCACCGCGGTGGAGGTGGCCGGGAACGAACTCGGCGCGGTCCGCCTCGACTCGGGTGACCTGCTCCTGCTCGCGCACCGGGTGCGGGCCCAGCTCGACGAACTCGGCGCGGTCAAGACCCGGATCGTGGTCACCAGCGACCTGGACGAGTACGCGATCGCCTCGCTGCGCGCGGCTCCCGTGGACGCGTACGGGATCGGTACCCAGCTGGTCACCGGCTCGGGGCAGCCGACCGCGTCGCTGGTCTACAAGCTGGTCGCGCGGGCGATGAGCGACGCGCCGGACGCGCCGCTGGTGTCGGTGGCCAAGAAGTCGCCGGGCAAGCCGAGCCACGGCGGTCGCAAGAGCGCGGTGCGGCGCTACGACGCGGACGGGGTGGCCGAGGCCGAGGTGCTGCGGCCCTTTCGGGCCGATGCGGGGGCTGTGCCGGGCGAGCGGGAATTGTTGGTTCCGTTGGTCGTGGACGGGGAGATCGTGGGGCGCGAGCCGCTGTCGGCGGCGCGTGCGCGGCACGCGCGTTCGCGTGAGGAGTTGCCGCTTTCGGCTACGCAGCTCTCCCGCGGGGAACCGGTACTTCCGACCATCTACGAGTAGACGCGGAGCGGGTCCGTCGGCTTCGACGGGCCGGTCACGAGGAGGCACGAAGCGATGACCCGGGCATTGATCGTGGTCGACGTACAGAACGACTTCTGCGAGGGAGGCAGCCTCGCGGTCGCCGGCGGGGCGGCGGTCGCCGAGGCGATCCGGCACCACGTCGCGGCCAATGCGGCCGAGCAGCCGCCGGACCCGGTGCACGCGGAGACGCCGGCGTACGCGCACATCGTGGCCACGCGGGATTACCACGTGGATCCCGGGGCGCACTTCTCGGCGACGCCGGACTATGTGGGGACCTGGCCGGTGCACTGTGTGGCCGGCACCGAGGGGGCCCGATTCCACCCGGCGTTCGCGTCGGTGGTCGAGTCGGGACGGGTCGAGGAGGTCTTCTCCAAGGGCGCGCACGCGGCCGCCTACAGCGGGTTCGAGGGGGTGTCCGCGGACGGTACGTCACCGGCGGACTGGCTGCGGGCGCGTGGGGTCACCCAGGTGGATGTGGTCGGGATCGCGACGGACCACTGTGTGCGCGCCACCGCGCTCGATGCGGTGCGGGAGGGGTTCGCGACGCGGGTGCTGTTGGGGTTGACGGCGGGGGTGGCGGAGGAGACCACCGCCGGGGCGCTCGCCGAGCTTCGGGGGGCGGGGGCGGTTCTTGTGGGGGAGCCGGCTTCGCCCTGAGGCCGGGCGGGCTGCCGGGCCTCATGCGCCGACCGGGCTGGGTGCCCTCATGCGCCG
Source organism: Embleya scabrispora DSM 41855 (assembly GCF_000372745.1). GTDB lineage: Bacteria > Actinomycetota > Actinomycetes > Streptomycetales > Streptomycetaceae > Embleya > Embleya scabrispora. The sequence continues at coordinate 58,429 of NZ_KB889677.1, forward strand.
GGCAGGCCGGGTGGCCTCATGCGCCGGCCGGGCCCAGTGGCGCCGAGTGCCCGTGATGGACGTGTGTTGGCTCGGGCTTCGGGTGGGGGTGTGAGGTGGGGTGGGTCAGTTGGTTGGGCCTACTGTGAGTCTTGTGGCGTTGCCGTTGCGGGTGGGGCCTTCCGCGGTGATTCGGGTGCCGGTGGCGGGGACTTTCACTCCGATGTCGGGGGCTGTGGCGGACCAGTATTCGATGGTGTCGGTGAAGGTCGGGACGCCGGGGCGGGAGGGGAAGTTGCCCAGGCGCCCCAGGTTGATCGCGGAGGTTTGTTCGTCCGGGGCGGTCAGCGCGGCGTCGGCGGTCTGGAAGCGGGCGGGCAGGGGTTTGCCGTTCGGGTCCAGGAGCGGGGTCGGGTGGATGTCGACCGGCAGAATCAGGCCCTCGCCCGGATGCCGGGACACGTCGTTGTCGGTGTACGAGGTGTCCCACAGCCAGATCAGCACGCCCTCGCCGTACGGGAAGTGGGTCGCCACCCGTTTGCCGGAGGTGATCTGGTACGGGCCGGCCACGAGCGCGGTGTCGGCGCCGACGTATTGCCGGTTCTCCACGAGGTACCAGCGTTTGCCGCCGCTGCCGCGCCGCGGCGGCAGCGGGATCAGCAGTGCCTGGGGGTCTCCGGTGGACTGGTTCGGGGCGAGCTGGACCACGGTCCTGCGGGTGCGATCCACGACGCGTACGTCCAACCAGCCCAGTTGCAGCTTGTCCCACGCGGACAGCGAGCCCGGCAGCGAGCCCGCGCCGTCCTCGTCGCCCAGATAGCCGCCGAGCGCCATCAGCGACCAGAATCCGGGCGGCCCGTCCGTCGAGTCGTCCCGGTCGTACAGATCCGGCAGGCCCAGGTTGTGCCCGAACTCGTGGGCGATCACGCCCAGTCCGCCGTTCTCCGACTGGATCGTGTAGTCACCGACCCAGATCCCGGAGTCCCCGATCGGCGTGCCGCCCGCGCGGTTCGCCGCCGGCCCGGTGTGACCGGTCCGGTCCGCGTACGCGTACCACCGGTGCGACCACACCGCGCCCCGGCCCTGTTCGCCGCCGCCCTGGGCCTTGTCCACGCCGGCGTGCACGATCTCCACGTTGTCGAGGTAGCCGTCCGGCTCGTCGAAGTCGCCGTCGCCGTCGAAGTCGTCCCGATCCCACCGATCGAACGAGGCCAACTGCTCGCGGACCTGCGCGGGGGTCAGCCCCTGGGCCAATCGGCCGTCGTACCAGACCTTCATCGCGTCCTGGACCAGGTCCCACACGTCCCGGCAGACATTGCGGCCACACCCGTCGTTGCCGTAACGCGCCTCGTTGTACGGCACCCGGACCCAGTCGGTGACCTCGCCGTCGATCGAGTAGCGGCCCGCGGACTGGCCGCGGTAGTACGACGCCAGCGAGGGAGCGGCCGTGCCCGGCCCGAAGAACAGGTCCTGGTAGTGGTCGCGTTCGTAGCTCGGTCGCCACATCGTCGTGGTGTCCCGGGCCCGGTCCGGCGCCGGGATCGCACCGTGCCGAGGACCCGGCCGGCTGCCGTACCGCTGCGCGTTCGGCGCGTCGAGGCGATCGCCGAACTCGACCAGGATCACGAACACCCGCGCCTCGGCGGGCGGACGGGTCTCCGCGGTGCCGACCTTGCCCGCCGGCACGGTGCGCGCGGCGAGTCCGGGTTTCTCGGTGATCGCCCGCACCGCCGCGTCGCGCCGCTGTCTGCGGCGCTCGGTGAACGGATGCGGCAGATCGTCGTCGCGTTCGACGAAGGATTCGGCGTCGGCCGTGTGCTCGGCCGGGGCCTCGGCCGCGCTGCCGGGCGCGGCCGGTGCGGCGGACAGGACGAGCAGCGCACACAACGCGGCGACGACGGCGGGAGTGACGCGCCTGGGTTTCACGTGGACTCTCCGGGTCTCGGGCGGTCCTGGCCCGAAGATCACCGCTTCGGTCGGTCGCGAGAGGGTGCCCGGAGTCGGAACCGATAAATCCCGATCGCAATCGAATGGTTACATCGCGCCGGCCGAGCAGTAGCGTGAGAGCGGGGGGCGTGCACAAAGGGGTGCAGGGGAGGTGGTGCGTCGTGGCAAGAGGAGATTTCTTCCGACTCGGCTACGGCGTATTCGTCACGATCGTCTTGACGGTCTCACTATTGGCGGCCTGGGAGCCGCGCACCGTGGCGGGAGCTGCCGTCGCCATGGGCATCGGGGTCGCGCTGGGCACGACGACGGCAGTGCTCGGCATTCGCGCCCGGCATCACCCGTCCCGGGTCACGACCCGCGGATGACGGTGGTCCGGGCGGCCTTGTCGTGCAGACACTGGTGCCACGGCTGATCCCAGAGTTGCCACAACACGTTGACCAGCCAGAAGAGCGTGCCCAGGCAGGGCACGATCAGGGGCAGCGTGTACACGCCGGCGCGGGTCCATGCGGCCGATGCACCGATGGGCCCGCCGTCGGCCACTCGCACCACCTTGATGTTCAACGCCCGCTTGCCGAGCGTGCGGCCGTACCGGTCGAGTTGGAAGCCGTCGTAGACGAAATACAGCAGCGAGAAGATCAGCCCCGAGCTGAACTGCGCACCGAAGGACACGTCGTCGTAGTCGTTGTCGATGACCGGCCACGAGATCAGGCCCGCGACCACGCCGACGATGATGCTGTCGATGATCCGGGCTAGCAATCGCCGCAACGGACCACCGAGGGTGGGCCCCGCGCCGTAACCGCCGCCCCCGGGGCCGGTGCCGTACGACGGGTCCTGGCCGTAGGGGCCGCCCTGACCGTAGGGGTACTGTCCGGTCGGGTCCTGGCCGTAGGGCGGTTGCCCGGAAGGATCCTGCCCGTACGGCTGCTGCTGCCCGGCCGGTCCCTGGTCGCGCGGTGGCTGCTCGCCGTGCGGCGGTTGGCCGGACGGCGGTTGCCCGTGCGGAGGTTGCTGCCCGAATGGGTCGCGACCCGAGGGGTCGTCACCGTACGGGCCGGGCGGCGGAGGCGGCGCGCTACCTGTCATATGGCCGAGTAAAGCGGACAAAAGCTGGCGTAAGCGTGACGTATCCGATTAACCCGGGTGTGTCGCGTCTGTACGGGTGATGGGTGACGGGGGCGGGGGGACGCGACCGGCGCGCTCAGTCCCGGGCGACGAACGTGCGCGCCGCCTTGTCGTGCAACCCCTGTCGCCACGGCCGGTCGAACAGCCCCCACAGTGCGCCGAACACCCCGACCACGAACACCCCCGGGACATAGAGCACCAACCACCGTCGCAGCGATTGCCACAGCGACGGGGTGTCGTGGCTGTCCAGGTCGGCGACGCGCAGGCCGAACAGGGTCTTGCCGAGTGAGCGGCCCCACTTCCAGGTGGGCAGCGCCTCGTACAGCAGCGCGGCCACCAGCACGGTGCCGAGCACCACGGCGAGCGCGGTGCCGGTGGTGCCGTCGATCAGCCAGACGGTGGTGTCGCGGCCCTCGTAGCGGGCCCGGTCGATCTTGTCGCGGATGTGCTCGACCGCGTCCGGGACGAGCGGGATGCCGACCGCGACACCGGCCGCGAGCGGCACCAGCGCGTCGGCGATCCGGGCGAGCAGCCGCCGACCCAGGTGCGCCGGGCGCCGTTCGTTGCTGCCGAAGATGTCGGCCTGGACCGGTCGCCACGGCCCCGGCTCCTCGCCCGCGCGCTGCGGCGGCACCCCGGTGTCCGACGGTGTCGCGCCGGGCGTCGGACCGGTGGGGGCGGTGGGCCCGGTCGGGCCGGAGCGTGCCGCACCCGGGTCGGCCGGGCCGGCGGGTCCGGGCGTGGTGGTCGGCGGGGCGTACATGCCCGTCGAGGACATGTCGTACAGCCCGCCGGTACGCACGGACAGCACCTCGCCCCGGATCACCCGGCCGCCCTGCTCGATCGCCTCGGGGGCGTCGGACTGTGCGTCCCGGTCCGGTTGTTCGGCGGCGGGCCGGCCGGATTGCTCGGCCGGCCGACTGCTGTCGGGCACCCAGGCACCGCCGTCCCAGTAGCGGATGTGGCCGGTGATCTCCGGATCCGGGTACCAACCCGGTGCGGGTGCAGAGGACATGGGCGGGATTTTGCCGTACGGGAGGGGTGACGGGTACGCCCCGGGTCACATCCGGGCCCGATCGCTCTCGTCGAGCCGGTTCGCCCGGGCTCGGCCCGGATGGCAGCATGGGACCCATGAGTGTCGCTCCCATCGAGGTCGAGAAGCACAAGCCCGACGAGGACGTCCGGGCGGAGACCCCTTGGGTGTGCATCGTCTGGAACGACCCGATCAACTTGATGTCGTACGTGACCTACGTCTTCCAGTCCTACTTCGGCTATCCGAAGAAGAAGGCCGAGAAGCTCATGCACGACGTGCACAACAAGGGTCGGGCCGTGGTTTCGTCGGGGACGCGCGAGGAGATGGAGCGCGACACCACCGCGATGCACGGATTCGGCCTGTGGGCCACCATCCAGCACGACAAGTGACACTCGCGCGGTTCGCCCGCTCGGCCCGCCGACCCCTCCGGTTCCCGCCCCACACTCTCCGGGAGTTGCACAGCCTGTGAACGGCCTCTTCATGCGCGGACGCTCGGGTGGACCCGAGATCGTCCTGGAGGACATGCACGTGCGAGTGCTGGCCGATCTGTGCGGTCAACTGGTGGAGATGGTCTCGCCCGAAGACGAGGCGACCGATCCGCTGGCCGCCGAGCTGGGCCTGACCGGGCTCGGCTCGACCGACGTGCCGGTCACTCCGGACGACCCGGCGCTGGCCCGACTGCTGCCGGACGCCTACGCCGAGGACGCCGAGGCGGCGGCCGAGTTCCGCCGCTACACCGAGACCGACCTGCGGCTGCGCAAGCGGGACAACGCGCGGATCGTGCTCGCCGACCTGGCCGAGTTGGTCGATCTGACCGAACCGGCGGACGCCGAGGAGCTGCGCGCGCAGGGCGGCGAACACCGCGTGGTGCTCGACCCACAGGGCGTGCAAGCCTGGCTGGGCACGCTCAACGACCTGCGTCTGGTGATCGGCACCCGGCTCGAAGTCACCGAGGACATGGAGGCGTTCGAGGCCAAGCTGGCCGACGACGATCCGCGGCGCTGGTTGTTCGCGGTCTTCCACTGGCTGGGCGGGTTGCAGGACTCGTTGCTCGGGGCGCTGTAGGCGTTCGGCGCATCGGGCACGCGGCGCAGCGGCCTGCCCGGGGCCGCACCGCGCCAGATCGCTCGGTGCCGCGCGGTGCGCACCGGTGATCGCGGCTTATCCGCCGAAAGAGGGATACGCCGGACCGATCGGAATCCGGGTTTCCGCTCGTTCTCGTTGGTAATACGGCCTGCGTACCAACGAACGGGAGCGATCATGACGGACACCGAGGCCGAACCGAACACGAGTGCGGCCGAACCGAGTGTCGGCGCGGAAGGGTACGAACGAGGACTCAACAGCCGCCAGATCCAGATGATCGCGATCGGCGGCGCGATCGGCACCGGGCTCTTCCTGGGCGCGGGTGGCGCGATCGAGAAGGCCGGACCGTCGCTGATCGCGGCCTACGCGGTGGCCGGCGTACTGATCTTCTTCGTCATGCGCGCGCTGGGCGAACTGTTGATGTACCGCCCGGTGGCGGGCAGCTTCGCCGAGTACGCCCGGGAATTCTTCGGGCCGTTCGCCGGCTTCGTGACCGGCTGGACGTACTGGGTGATGTGGGTGGTCACCGGGATGGCCGAGATCACCGCGGCGGGCGTCTACGTGCAGTACTGGTGGCCCGCGGTTCCGCAGTGGGTGACCGCGCTGGTGGTGCTGCTCGTGCTGTTCGCCGCCAACCTGATCTCGGTCAAGCTGTTCGGCGAGTTCGAGTTCTGGTTCTCGATGATCAAGGTGACCGCGATCATCGGGATGATCCTGGTCGGCATCGGGGTGCTGATGTTCGGCTTCGGTGAGGCCGGCGACCAGGCGTCCGTCTCGCATCTGTGGTCGGACGGCGGGTTCGCGCCCCATGGCGTCGGCGAGACGTTGATGGTGCTCCAGATCGTGATGTTCGCCTTCCTGGGCGTCGAACTGGTCGGGGTCACCGCCGGCGAGGCGCAGGACCCGGAGAAGGTGCTGCCGCGCGCGATCAACACCATTCCGTTCCGGATCGGGCTGTTCTACATCGGCGCGCTGGTGGTCATCCTCTCGCTCGCGCCGTGGACCGACTTCCACGCCAAGGAGAGCCCGTTCGTGCTGGTCTTCGACCGGGTGGGCATCCCGGCCGCGGCCGCGATCATCAATTTCGTCGTGCTCACCGCCGCGCTGTCCTCGTGCAACTCGGGCCTGTACTCGACCGGCCGGATGTTGCGCACGCTCGCGGTCGAGGGGCAGGCGCCGCCACAGGTGAGCAGGCTCAGCTCGCATCGGGTGCCCGCGATGGCGATCATCGTGTCGGCGATCGTGATGGGCGTCGGCGTACTGATCAACGCGCTGGTGCCGGACAAGGCGTTCATGTACATCACCTCGGTGGCCACCGTGGGCGCGCTGTGGACGTGGGGGATGATCGTCGCCTGCCAGATGCGCTACCGGCGTGCGGTGGACCGGGGTCGGTTGGAAGGGCACGGGTTCCGGATGCCGGGCGCGCCGTACACGGGCTGGGCGGTGCTGGCCTTTCTGGCGATGGTGGTGATCCTGCTCGGGTTCTCCGCGGACACCAGGATCGCGTTGTATGTCGTGCCGATCTGGGTGGTGTTCCTGGTGGCGGCGTACATCCCGGCGCGGCGTGGGAAGCCGATGAAGGTCTGATCGGCGCCCGGGTCGTGGGCGGCGGAGCCGAGGCGTCGCGCGGGCCCCGGAGGCGCTCAGTACGCTCGGGGCATGCTCACCATCACCGCAGCCCTGCGCGATCGGATCGTCGCCCACGCCCGTGCCGACCACCCCGACGAGGCGTGCGGCGTCGTCGCCGGGCCCGAGGGCACCGACCGCCCCGAGCGGTTCATCCCGATGCTCAACGCGGCACGGTCGCCCACGTTCTACGAGTTCGACTCGGCCGACCTGTTCAAGCTCTACCGGGAGATGGACGACCGGGACGAGGAGCCCGTGATCGTCTACCACTCGCACACCGCGACCGAGGCGTACCCGTCGCGCACGGATGTGTCGTACGCGTCCGAGCCCAACGCGCACTACGTGCTGGTGTCGACGCGGGACGAGCAGACGTACGAGTTCCGGTCGTACCGGATCGTCGACGGGGTGATCACCGAGGAGGAGGTCAACGTGGTGGATGCGTATTGATCCGGTCGGTGGCTCCGCGGGGCCGGGTGATTCGGGGTGATGTGACGGAAATGGTGAGTGTTCGCGGGCGTCCGCGTCTCACCTGTCGGTATGGCCTGTTCCGGTATGCGAGATCACATCGGAGCGGAACGAGGGAATGGCTAGCATGACCATATGCGTTATGCGGGCGTGAATACGACGGAAGCGGTGCCGGGCGGTGCCCCGGGCGTGCTTCTCGTCGCGCGCCTGCACGTCGATCTGTGCCGACTCTCCAGCGCCCTCTGTCGCGCTGCGCGCGTGGGCTGATCCCGCTTTCGGATCGGCTCATCAGGCACCCCAGGCAGCAGGCAAGTCCCGCAGCACCGGCGCATGCGAACGATCCCCCGCCCCACGGTCTCCACCGTCTCCGCTGGAGCGTCCGGGGTGCGGCCCGCGTCCGGACTGCGTTCTCTCCGTTCGAGTCACCACCAGAGGAGCGCATCCATGGCCATCGAGGTCCGCATCCCGACCATCCTCCGCACCTACACCGACGGCGCCAAGGCCGTACCCGGCTCCGGCGACACGCTCGCCGACCTGCTGGTCGACCTGGAGGCCCGGCACCCGGGCGTGCGCGCTCGCCTGGTGGAGGAGAACGGCGAACTGCGCCGCTTCGTCAACGTCTACCTCAACGACGAGGACGTGCGCTTCACCGGCGGGCTCACCACCAAGCTGGACGACGGCGACACCGTCACCATTCTTCCGGCGGTCGCCGGCGGCTCGATCTGATGCGCTACGAATCGCTGCTCGACTCGGTGGGCCGCACCCCGTTGGTCGGTCTGCCGAATCTGTCGCCGTCGCCGACCGTGCGGGTGTGGGCCAAGCTCGAGGACCGCAACCCGACCGGTTCGATCAAGGACCGCCCGGCCCTGCACATGATCGAGGCGGCCGAGCGGGACGGGCTGCTCACCCCCGGCTGCACCATCCTGGAGCCGACGTCGGGCAACACCGGCATCGCGCTGGCGATGGCGGCCAAGCTCAAGGGTTACCGGATCGTCTGCGTGATGCCGGAGAACACCTCCCAGGAGCGCCGCGAGCTGCTGCGCATGTGGGGTGCGCGGATCATCGGATCGCCGGCGGCGGGCGGCTCCAACACCGCGGTACGGGTGGCCAAGGAACTCGCGGCCGAGAATCCCGACTGGGTGATGCTGTACCAGTACGGCAACCCGGCCAACCCGGACGCGCACTACGCCACGACCGGCCCCGAGTTGCTCGAGGACCTGCCGACGATCAGCCACTTCGTGGCCGGGCTGGGCACCACCGGCACGCTGATGGGCGTCGGCCGCTACCTGCGGGAGAAGGTTCCGGGCGTGACCATCGTCGCGGCCGAACCGCGTTACGACGACGTCGTGTACGGCCTGCGCAACCTGGACGAGGGCTTCGTGCCGGAGCTGTACGACGGCGACGTGCTGACCACGCGCTACTCGGTGGGCTCCGCCGACGCGGTGCGTCGTACCCGGGAACTGCTGGAGAAGGAAGGCATCTTCGCGGGCATCTCGACCGGCGCGGTGCTGCACGCGGCTCTGGGGATCGCCCGCAAGGCGGTCAAGGCGGGCGAGTCCGCGGACATCGCGTTCGTGATCGCGGACGCGGGTTGGAAGTATCTGTCCACCGGGATCTACACGGCCGAGACCACCGAGGCGGCGGTCGAGGGCCTGCAGGGTCAGTTGTGGGCCTGAGTCTCGCGTGGGGCGCCGGCCTGCGGGCCTGAGCTTCGAGCGGGTTCCCTCCCGCCGCCCCGAGCGCCCGTCGCCCCCGAGTGCCGATTCGTCCCGGCGCCGGGGGCGATCGATTTTCGGGGCCGGCGATACCGTGCGCTCGCGATGCGGCGGACCGTCAGCCGGTGGTGTCCTCGGTCGGGGCGTGCAGCAGGGCGCGGGCCAGGGAGCGCAGGGCGGCGGCCAGGCGTTCCGCCTCGCCCTGTTCGAGCAGGAGCAGGATCGACCGACTCTGTAGGCCGGCCAGCAGGATGTGCGCCTGGAGTTCGGCGTCCAGATCCGGGCGCTCGGCGGTGAGCAGGTCGGCGATATGCCCGTGCCAGAAGCCGTAGACGGGGTGCGCGGTGCGCGGGTCCTCATCCGACTTCGCGGTGGTCGTGTCGGCGTGGCCGAGCGCGGCCAGCAGGCCCTTGTTGCGGGCGATCACGTCGACGATGGCGTCCAGGAAGGCAAGCAGCCGCTCGGCGGCCGGGGCGCCCGGACCCAGCGGGGGCGGCCCGACGGAGACGGCCTCGGTCAGGGCGAGCGCGCGCTCCGCCATCAGCGCGTGCATCAGGCCCATGCGGCTGCCGAAGCGGTGGAACACCGTGCCCTTGCCGACGCCCGCCGCTGCGGCGACCTGCTCCATCGAGATCTGCTCGGGCCGGTACCGGGCCAGCAGTTCCTCGGTGGCCAACAGGATCGCGCGCCGATTGCGGGCCGCGTCGGCGCGTTCGGGGCGGTCTTGCGTCATCGCGTTCCTCGTCGAGTCGATGGACAACTGGACCAGCGGTCCAGTACGTTCGAAATAACTTGACTAATGGTCCAGTTCGGTCGGGTCGGGATTCCCCCATGCTCCCAGTTGCCCAGGAGGATCGGATGCGGCGAGTCCGCTATCACCAGTACGGCGACCCGGATGTACTGACCGTCGAGGAGGTCGACCGCCCCGAACCCGGGCCGGGGCAGGTGCTCGTTCGCACCGAGGCGATCGGCGCCAACTTCGTGGACACCAGGTTCCGGCGCGGGCCGGCGGCCGGGCCACTGTTCCGGCGGCCGTTGCCGGGAGTGCTCACGGGTGATGTGGTGGGCGTGATCGAGGCCGTCGGTCCGGATGTGACGCGGTGGCGGATCGGTCGGCGGGTCGCGGGACTGGCGGAGGACGCGTTCGCCGACTTCGTCGTCGCGGACGCCGAGTGGCTCGTCGAGGTGCCCGACGGGCTGGACGCCGGCGCTGCGGGCGCGTTGCCGATGGCCGCACCGGTGGCGCTACGGGCTCTGCGCACCGGTCGACTCGCGCCCGGGGAAACGGTGTTGATCCATGCCGCGGCGGGCGGTATCGGCCATCTCGCGATGCAACTCGCCAAGTTGCTCGGCGCCGGTACGGTCATCGCCACGGTCGGGTCGGCGGACAAGTTCGCCTTCGCCAAGGAGTACGGCGCCGACTTCGCGTTCGACTACACCGACCCCGACTGGCCGGCGCGGGTGCGCGAGGTGGCGCCGCAGGGGGTGGACGTCGTGCTCGACTCGGTGGGTGGCGAGATCCTGCGGCAGAGCTTCGATCTGTTGGCTCCGTCGGGTCGGATCGCGGTGTACGGCGCGGCGAGTGGCGAGATGGCCGCGATTCCCGTCACGGACCTGTTCGCGTTGCGGTCGGTGGCCGGGTTCTCGCTGCTCGCCTGGCGGGCGGCGAGTCCGCCGGAGGCGCGTCGGGACCTGGCCGAGTCGGCCGACCACCTGGGTTCGGGCCGGTTGCGCGTTGCGGTCCACGCGCGGCTGCCGCTCACCGAGGCGGCGGAGGCGCACCGGGTGCTGGAGGCACGGGAGCAGTCGGGGCGGGTGGTGATGGTGCCGTAGGCGGGGGCGGGGTGGGTGCCGTCCGGGGCGGTGAACGAGTCGTCGACCGGTGATCGACGAGCCTGCGAGGAGAGCGGCGGAGCCGCCGCCTCGCGCGGAGCGCGGTTCTGTATGACGTCGGTCACCCCCATGCCCGTTGTGCACCGGGACGTACCCCTCCACTGCGTACTCTCGGGGAGTGGCATTCGCATCCAACGACGCGCCGGTCGGAACCCTCGACTCCGGCTTTGCCGGCCAGACCGTGGCCAGGGCCGTGCTCGACCGGCTTTCGAACGAGCCGATCCGCTGTCTCGGCGACACCGCGCGGCAGCCCTACGGGCCGAGGCCGAGCGCGGAGGTGCGCCGGGACGCGCGCGAGCGGTACGCCGTCCCGGTGATCGACGTGATCACGCCGGCCACCCTGCGGGCCGCGCCCGACCACCGATTCCTCACCACGGGCGATCCCGCCCGGTTCCGCGACGTGGGTCGCCGGTTCCTCGGCCCCGAACTCGCGCACGTCGACGCGCTCGGAGCCCTCACGTGAAACTCACCGTCGTCGGCTGCTCCGGCAGCTTCCCCGGGCCGGACGGCCCCTGCTCGTGTTACCTCCTGGAAGCCGACGGGGTCCGGATCCTGATCGACCTCGGCAACGGCGCGCTCGGCGCCCTGCAACGGCACACCACGCTCGCCTCGGTGGACGCGGTGCTGCTCAGCCACCTGCACGCCGACCACTGCCTCGACCTCGCCTGCTACTTCGTGGCCCGCAAGTACTGCCCGGCCGGCGAACTGCCTCGGCTGCCGGTGTACGGACCGGCCGACACGCACGAGCGGATCGCGCGCGCGTACGACGTCGAAGGCGCGATCGACAACGGGCGGATGGCCGACGTGTTCGACTTCCGCACGGTGGTCACCGGCACGTTCGAGGTCGGCCCGTTCCGGATCACCGCGGACCGCATGCCGCACCCCGTCGAGTCGTACGCCTACCGGATCGAGGTCGGCGGCCGATCGCTCGTGTACTCCGGCGACACCGGTGTCAGTGATGACCTGGTGCGGATCTCACGCGGCGCCGACCTGCTGCTGTGCGAGGCGTCCTTCGAGTACGGCCGGGAGGATCTGCCACACGTGCACCTGAACGGCCGGCAGGCCGGCGAGCATGCCGAACGGGCAGGAGTGGGAAGGCTGTTGCTCACCCACATCCCGCCGTGGACGAGTCGCGGGCGCAATCTGGAGGACGCCCGCAAGACCTTCTCCGGCGCCGTCGAGCTGGCCCTGCCGGACGCCTCGCACACGGTCTGAGGCGCGCCGGGCGGCCGGTCCGAAACCGTGCGTGGCACCGCTTAGGCTGGGTCCATGTCACGAGTAGACGGCCGTACCCCCGACCAGCTCCGCCCGGTCACGTTCCAGCGCAAGTGGCTCGACCACGCCGAGGGCTCGGTCCTCGTCGAGTTCGGCCGTACGCGCGTCCTGGTCGCCGCGAGCGTCACCGAAGGTGTGCCGCGCTGGCGCAAGGGCAGTGGAGAGGGCTGGGTCACCGCCGAGTACTCGATGTTGCCGCGCGCCACCCACACGCGCGGCGACCGCGAGTCGGTCAAGGGCCGGATCGGCGGGCGTACGCACGAGATCTCGCGGCTGATCGGTCGTTCGCTGCGTGCGGTGATCGACACCAAGGCGCTCGGCGAGACCACGATCCACCTCGACTGCGACGTGCTCCAGGCCGACGGCGGCACCCGGACCGCGGCGATCACCGGCGCCTATGTCGCGCTCGCCGACGCGGTGACCTGGGCGCGTGAGCGCAAGCTCACCCGCAAGGGCGCCAATCCGCTGATCGGCTCGGTGGCGGCGGTCAGCGTCGGCATCATCGACGGCGTGCCGATGCTCGACCTCCCCTACGAGGAGGACGTTCGTGCCGAGACCGACATGAACATCGTGTGCACCGGCGACGGGCGCTTCGTCGAGGTGCAGGGCACCGCGGAGAAGGAGCCGTTCGACCGCGCGCTGCTGAACGGTCTGCTCGACCTGGGCGCGCGGGGCTGCGAGGAACTGACGATGCTTCAGCAGCTCGCCCTGGAGTCCTGAGCGCCCCACCGCCGAGCGGGTGACGAAGTCGCCGAGGCGTCGGGAGCGGCCCCGGTGGGTGCTTTCCCCGCATACCACCGCAAACGGTGGTCACGTGCCGGTTGCGAGTGTCACGTACACGCAACCGGCACGTGCCGGGTATGCCACCGTCGGCCCGTCGCGGGGCCGGACACCAGTACGGTCGTGGCACCTGGTCATCCCGATCAGCGGCAGCCACGACCGGGCCGATCGGCCCGTCCCTGACGAGGAGCTCCATGTTCCGCGCCACGTACCGTTCCCGCCGGGTCCTGCGCACCACGATCGCGGCCACCGTCATGGCGGGCGCGTTGTTCGCCACCGCCGCGTGCGAGCAGGCGCAGCAGGCCATCTCGTGTGCCGAACTGGCCACCAACCTCACCAACGACATCGCCACGCTGAGCAATGTGCTGAACGACCCGGCCGCGGCTCGCAAGGCGCTCGACAACCTGCAGAAGACCTTGGACGACAAGACCAAGGACCTGGACTCGAACGACGCCAAGAACGCCGCGAACGGCCTCGGCGACGTGATCACCCAGCTCAGCACCAAGGCCGCCAACGGCGGAAGCCTGAGTGCCGGCGACGTGCAACCGCTGATCAACGGCGCGAAGAACCTGGCCGCGATCTGTGTGAAGTAGCAGGTCCGCGAGGCGGTCCGGATCCGATCCGTGGCCGCCGCAACCCTCGTGCCGCACGGCGACACTAGGCTTGCCGCATGAGCCGCCTCGTACTCGCCACACGCAACGCCAACAAGGTCCTCGAGCTCCGGCAGATCCTCCTGGACGCCGGGCTGGACGTGGAACTCGTCGGCATGGACGCGTATCCGGATGTCCCCGACGTGCCCGAGACCGGCCTCACCTTCGCGGCCAACGCCCTGCTCAAGGCGCACGCCATCGCGCGGGCCACGGGACTTGCGGCGATCGCCGACGACTCCGGCCTGTGCGTGGCCGCGCTCAACGGGATGCCCGGCATCTTCTCCGCGCGCTGGGCCGGCACGCACGGCGACGACGCGGCCAACCTGCGGCTGCTGCTCGCGCAGTTGTCCGACATCGGCGACGAGCACCGCGCCGCGTGGTTCGCCTGCGCGGCGGCGCTCGCCCTGCCGGACGGCACCGAGCGGGTGGTCGAGGGCCGGTTCGAGGGCACCTTGACCCGCGAACCGCGCGGCACCGGTGGCTTCGGCTACGACCCGATCCTCCAGGTCGCCGACGACACCCGCACCGCCGCCGAGCTGAGCGCCGCCGAGAAGAACGCGATCAGCCACCGGGGCAAGGCATTTCGCGCCCTCGCGCCGATCGTTTCCGAACTGATCGGCTGACACCCCCACCCGCTTGGAAGCGACCGCTCGGCCGCGGGCCGCCCGTACTCACCGGCGGTCCGGCCGGCGCGCCGCGCCGATACCCATCGCCACCGCGAGGAGTACGGCCGCCAGCGTCGCGACCGCGAGCCACGGCGGTCCGGCCGGTTCGCCGTGTCGGCGGATCGCGCCCATGAAGTCCAGGCCGGTGATGTTGTTCAGGATGCCCCACCACAACGGCAGGTAGAGCGCCTGGAAGAGCCGGTGCGTGCGACTCGCCAACCCGATGCACAGCGCGAAGGACGGGATCAGCAGCGCACCGGCGGCCCACGCGGCCAGGCCCGGGGTGTCACCCGCGACCACCATGCGGATGGCCGGGGCGAGTCCGACCAGCGCGGTCAGCAGCAGTCCGGCCGTCCACTCGGCGAACAGCCGTCGACGGGGCGTCGGATAGGCGCCGAGCAGGCCGGCCATGTCGTGTTCGACGCGCTGGGTGCCCAGCCGCGACCACACCATGAGCGGCCAGATCCACAGGGCGGGCAGCACCGCCGAGGTCACCACGTCCCCGGTCGCGGCCAGGCCGAGCGCGGACAGCAGCGCGGTCACCGCCCACCAGCGGCGGGACACGCCCTGGACCAGGACGCGCAGTTCGCCGGCGAGCAGGCGCGGCAAGGTGAAGCCGACGCGGGCCGGGGTGTGCGGCAGGACGGGGGGCGTGCTCGGCGGGTACGCCCGGGCCGCCGCGGCCGGCGGCTCGTTTTGAGCGGCGCCGCGGGTGCCGCCCCGGGCCGGGTCGAAACGGGCGAACCACAGCGCGGGCAGGATCGCGACGGCGACGGCCAGGAGCATCAGGGCCGTCCGCTGAAGCAGGAAGATGCCGCTCGGGGTGAAGCCGGTCCAGTCGAAGGTCCGCAGCGGCTCGTCCCGCCAGGTCAGCCCGAGACTGAACTCCTGGCCGGCCAAGTCGCCGTGTTGCGAGACGAGTTCATCGCGCATCGAGGCGACCGCCGCATGTACGCCCAGGCCGCCCAGAGGCGCGGACCCGGACTGTCCGCCGAGCGCGACGGTGAGCGAGACGAAGAACCACACCACGTTGCCCAGGGCGCCGCGCAGCCGGGGAATGGTCTCGAACAGCAGCGCCGCCGCGGCGGTCACCACCACCAGGGGCAGCGTGATGGTGACGAACGGCAGGAGCAGCGCGACCGGTTCGATCCGCCGGTCCTCGCCACGCAGCAACTGCATACCGGCGGCGGTCAGTGCCAGCACGCCCACCATGGAGGCGAGCACCAGCACGTTGCCGAGGAGCTTGGCCGCGAGGTAGGCCCACGTGCGCAACGGCGTCGCGGCCAGCAACCGGCCGACCCGGGTGCGCTCGTCCCGGCCGATCGCGTCGCGCACCACGTGGAAACCGCCCAGCGTCAGCCACAGCGCACCCGCCAGCGCGGTGGCCGTGCCCACGTAGGCGCTGTCGTACCGGCCCCGGTAGTCGCCGACGTTCATGATCGTCCAGTGCGCGTCCGGGCCGGGGATGGCCACGTAGGCCAGCGCCACCGCCGCGGCGAGGGTGACCAGGTACGCCGGGCGGCGGACGCGCTCGCGGAAGTCGGCGCCGGCCAGGCGCACCACGATGCCCGCGGTCACGGCCGCACCGCCGCGTCGGCGTTGGCGACCAGGCCGGAGACGATCGCGAGATAGGCGTCCTCCAGGTCGGGCACGACCGGTACGGCGGTCCCGGCCGGTTGGTGCGGCGCGAGCACGCGCAGTCGTACGCCGGCCGTGGTGCGCACCATCCGGCTCACCACCCAGCGTCCTCGGGCGGCCGACACCTCGGCCTGAGGCACCGTCATCTCCCAGACCACGTTTGCCACTTCGTGCAGCAACTGCTCCGGGCTCGCGCGGCGCAGCAGGCTGCCGCGGGCGAGCACCGCGATGTCGGAGGCGACCGACTCGACGTCCGAGACGATGTGCGTGGACAACAACACCACACGATCCACCGCGAGTTCGGCCAACAGGTGACGGAAGCGGACCCGCTCCTCGGGATCCAGACCGGCGGTCGGCTCGTCCACGACCAGCACGCGCGGGTCGGCGAGCAGCGCCTGTGCGATGCCCACCCGGCGCAACATGCCACCGGAGAACTTGCCCAGCGGGCGCTTGCCGACGTCGGCGAGGTTGACCGCTTCGAGCAGTTCCTCGATTCGGGCCTTGGCGGAGCGCGCGGTCAGACCCTTGGCGGCGGCGAGGTAGGCGAGGAACTCCCGGGCGCCGAGGTTCGGGTAGACCCCGAAGTCCTGCGGGAGGTAGCCCAGCGAGCGGCGCAGCGCGTCCGGGTCGGCGAGTACGTCGACGCCACCGAAGCGGATGTGTCCGGAGGTCGGGCGGGTGACGGTGGCGATGATCCGCATCAGCGAGGATTTGCCCGCGCCGTTGGGGCCCAACAGCCCGAGCAGGCCCGGTTCCAGGCACAGCGTGACGCCGTCGACGGCGCGTTTGCCGCCGGGGTAGTCCTTGGTGACGTCGATCAGTTCGAGCATGTCGGTCTGCCCTTCGCGATGGCGCGCGGGTCGCGCCGCGCCGCGAGGTGGTCCGCGGCACCGGGCCAGCCTGCGCGTTCGCGCGGGCGCGGACATCTGCCGTTCGGGAGATATCCGGTGGGTCCGTGCCGCCCGGGGGCCTCGGTGCTCGGGCGATCAGCCGGGGTACCTCGGTGCTCGGGTAAGCCGCCGGGACGGGCCCGCCGGGTCGTGCGGTTCCTCGGGCGCGGGCCGTCGGGTCGGGTGCCCGGGAGTGCGGGCCGGTCGGTGCTGTCGCGTGGTGGGCAGGAGGCCGACCACGCGCCAGCCGCCCTGGTGCGGTCCGGCCGTGAGGCTGCCGCCCAGTGCTTCGAGGCGCGCTCCGAGTGCGGCCAACCCGGTGCCGCCGCCGTCCCGTTCGGCCGGCGCGGGACGGGAGGCGCCGCCGAGGTCGGTCACCGATACCTCGATCCCTCGGGTGCGAGCCGGGCCGACCGCGACTGTGACGCCGGCCGTGTCCGGGGCGTGTCGGCGGACGTTGGTGAGGGCCTCCAGGACCACGAAGTAGGCCGCCTCGTCCAGCGGGCCGGGCAGCGCGCCGGCCAGGTCCGGAGCCAGGTCGAGTTCGGCGCGTACCCGGCCCGAGCCGGCGAAGCGCTCGACCAGGACCGGTAGATCGGCCATCCCGTACACCCGGGTCGGCGGCTCGGGCAGCTCCGCCGCGTCGTCCTCGCCGGCGCTCTCGCGCAGGGTCCGTACCGTGCGATCCATCGACTCCAGCGCACGCAGTCCGGCCTGCTCGATCCGGGCGAGCAGGGCGCGGGTGTGCTCGGCATCCGCCCCGGTCGGCTCGTCGAGCTGTCCCGCCTGGGCCTCCAGGACGATCCCGGTCACCTCGTGGGCGACGAAGTCGTGCAGGTCACGGGCCACCTCCAGGCGCTGGAGTCGACGGGCCAGGGCGACCGCGCGGGTGCGGCGGTCGTCCAGCGAGCGCAGGTACAGGCCCACGCCCGCGGTGGCCGCGGCCGGCAGCAAAGCGACCGCGCACATCGCGACCGACGCCTCCCAGGTCACCGCGGGGGCGCGCAGCGTGAAGCGCAGCGGGAGCGCCGCGATGGCCAGGCCGAGCGCCGAGCCGAGCCACACGGCGGCGCGCCCCGGCAGCCGGCGGACCACCCGCTCGACCGTCAACCACAGGCCGACGAACTCGAACGGCATCCAGAAGCCCGCGAGTTGGTGTGGCCCGGGATAGCAGATGTCGATCAGCAGCGAGGTTGCCACCGCCGCCCACGCGGCGCCCGTCAGGGACACCCGCCCGATCGGCCACCGGGGCAGCGCGCCGCCGACGGCGAGGGCGGCCGGGAGCGCGGCGAGGACGCCGACGGGTGCGGCGAGCGGAAGCGGCAGCAGTACCAGGGACACGGCTGCGACGGTCCAGCCGATCCGGCGCCGTTGCCCGGGCGGAGCGGTGGTCATCGTGATCCGGTCGGTGCGTAGCCCATCTCCCAGGCGTGCACCGCGATGCCGACCCGGTTGCGGACGCCGAGCTTGCGCCCGATGGCGGCCACGTGGGTCTTGACCGTGCCGGGCGAGATGAACAGATCGCTCGCGATGTCGGCGTTGGTCTTGCCCTCGGCGACATGGCCGGCGATCTCCACCTCGCGCTCGGTCAGCGCCTCGATCGGCGCGGGACGCGTCGGCGCCGGCTTGGGTCGGGTGACGTGCTTGAGCAGGCGGACCGTGATCGAGGGGCTGATCAGACTGTCACCGGCCACCGCCGCGCGAATCGCCTCCACCAGCAGGGCCGGGCCCGAGCGTTTGAGCAGGAAGCCCGACGCGCCGTTGCGCAGTGCCGGGTAGACGTACTCGTCCAGGTCGAACGTGGTCACCACGACCACCTTGACCGGCACCTCGGCGGTCGGTCCGGCCAGAAGCCGGGTCAGTTCGAGCCCGTCCATCCGAGGCATCCGGATGTCCACGAGCGCCACATCCGGCCGCAGCCGCCGTGCCGCCTCCAGCGCGGCCACCCCGTCGGCGGCCTCGCCGACCACCTCGATGCCCGCCTGCCGCTCCAGAATGCGCCGCATCCCTCGCCGCACCATCTCCTGATCGTCCGCCAGCAACACCGAGATCGTCACAACTCCCGATTCTGCCGGCGGCGGTTCCTGCCGGGAATCGGCAATGTTGGTAGCGTTTCGGCGCCGGGTTCGGCGACGTGGCAGGGCTTCGGGGGGACCGGGAGTGGAGAGCGACGACGAGATACCCGTCGAATTCGTGGCCGGGTGGGCCGAGGTGCTCGGGGAGGTCTCCGGGACCGGGCGGCTGTTGCGGCGGGCCGAGTTGCACGCGCTGGCGGAGTCGGGTGAGCGGGCGGCGGAGGCCGGGCACGATTGGCGTCCCCTGGTCGGGTTGTACGTGCGCGAGACGCGCCGCGCGTGGGGCACGTTGCCGGGCATCGGGCGCGCGGCGAGTGTGAGCGACGCGGCCCGGGGCGGGGACGCGGTGCTGGCCGCGCTGGATGCGGCGATCGCCGCTCTCGGTGCCGGGTACGAGCACGCGCGGCGGCTCGCGGTTCGCCGGGAGGAGGCCGCACGGCGCGAGTTCGTCGACGACCTGCTCTACGGCCGAAGCGACCCGGGACGGTTGGCCGAGCGCGCCGAGCGGTTCGGGCTGCGCCTGGCCCGGGCGCACGCGGTCGCGGTGGCCGTGGGCGCGAGCGACTACGACGAGGTGCATCCGCTGGTCCGCCGGGTCGAGCGCGAGTTGATCGGTCGGTTCGGCGAGCGCGACGTGTTGCTGACCACCAAGGACGGCCGGCTCGTGTGCATCGCGGCGGACAACGAGCAGTCGGTGCTCACCGCGTTCGCCCGGTACGCGACCCGGACCGACGCCGGCCGCGAGGTCGCGCGTCGGGTCGCGCTGGGCCGACCGCACGCCGGCGCGAGTGGCGTGGTGTTGTCCTACGAGGAGGCGCTGGGCGCGCTCGACCTGGCCGTGCGGCTGGATCTGCCGGCCGGCGTGCTGGACGCCGGCGACCTGCTGGTCTTCCCGGTGCTGATGCGCGACCGGGCGGCGATGGCCGATCTGGTCCGCAGCGCGCTGGGTCCGCTGACGCACGCGCGCGGCGGCGCGGGCCCGCTCCTGGAGACGATCACCGCGTGTGCGGCGGCCGGTTACGTCAATGCCGAGGCCGCCCGCCGGTTGCGGATCAGTGTGCGCACGCTGTCCTACCGGCTGGAGCGGATTCGCACGCTGACCGGATACGACCCCGGCGACGCGCTCCAGCGGTACACCCTGGAGACCGCCGCCCTGGGCGCCCGGCTCCTGGGCTGGCCGGATACCCCGCTTTGATCGTGCCTCGCCGCTTGCGCCCCGCTGTGACCGCGCCCGCTGGGGCGTGGTCGCCCGGGGCCCGGTACCGGATATCAAGCAGGCGTCAACACTGCCGGCATCCGGCAATGCGCGCGTCCTGCCACCGGTGCCACGATGTCGGCGCACGGCGGGCCGAGGGGGTGGAACGGTGGGGGATTTCGTGCGGGCGGCACTGGCGTTTCCCGCCGTTTTGTTCAGCTTCGCGCTCGTTGTGGTGGCGGCCTATTGGCTGCTGGTGCTGCTCGGCGGTGTCGCCGTGGGCCATGGGGGCCACGGGGACCACGGGGGTGGTCATCATGGCGGGCCCCGGGCCCACGGGGGCCATGACGGTCACGGTGGTCACGCCGGTCATGGGGACCACGACCCACGCGACACCGCCGGCGTACCGATCACCGTGACCGTCTCGTTCGCGATCGCGGTGACCTGGTTCGTCTGTCTGGTCGGGACCGCGCTGACCGACCGCTGGTGGCTGCGCGCCGCGGCGCTCCCCGCGGCGCTCGGTCTCGGCCTGCTCACCGCGCGTCTCGTGCGGGCCCTGGGTCGGCGCTTCATGCCACTCGAACGCCCGTCCGTGCGCGCCGACTTCGTCGGCCGGACCTGCCTGATCCGGACCGGTCGGGTGGGCCTGGACTTCGGTCAGGCCGAGGTCCGGGCCGAGGACGGCTCGACCGCGATCCTCCAGGTGCGCACGGACGAAAGCGGGTTGGCCTCCGGCAGCACCGCGCTGATCTTCGACTACGACGCGGCCGGCGAGTTCTTCCGGGTCACCCGCTACGACAGCGCCCTGGACCCGGACCGCACGGCGCGCTGATCGGCTCGGGCCCGGCATCCGGTCGCGGCCCCGGACCCGCACGAATCCTCGCGCCCGCCCCTTCGCCACTCTTCGCCGGGTGACGAGCGTCGCGGCGTCAAAACCGCCTGCTTGCCAACCAACGTCCCGTTCGACCAAGGGATTTCACTGATGGATGCCATCACCGTGGGCATCGGTGTGCTCGTCGCCGTCGTCCTGCTCGTCCTGCTCGTCGTGTGCCTGGCCGTGACCCGGCTGTACCGCAAGGTGTCACAGGGTCAGGCCCTGATCATCTCCAAGGCCGACACGGTCGACGTCACCTTCACCGGCGCCGTGGTGCTGCCCGTACTGCATCGGGCCGAGACCATGGACATCTCGGTGAAGACCATCGAGATCCGCCGGACCGGCCGCGAGGGCCTGATCTGTCAGGACAACATCCGGGCCGACATCCACATCTACTTCTTCGTGCGGGTCAACAAGACTGTCGAGGACGTGATCAAGGTCGCCCAGGCGATCGGCGCGGACCGGGCCAGCGACCGGGCCGCCATCCAGGACTTCTTCGCCGCCAAGTTCGCCGAGGCGCTCAAGACGGTGGGCAAGCAACTCGACTTCGTCGACCTGTACACCAAGCGCGAGGAGTTCCGGGACCGCATCCTCGCGGTGATCGGCACCGACCTCAACGGCTACCACCTCGACGACGCCGCGATCGACTTCCTCGAACAGACCCCGATGAGCCAGCTCGACGGCGCCAACATCCTGGACGCCCAGGGCATTCGCAAGATCACCGAGCTGACCGCGATCGAGCACGTGCGCACCAACGAGTACCAGCGCACCGAGGAGAAGGAGATGACCCGGCAGAACGTCGAGGCCCGGGAGACGGTGCTCGAACTCGAGCGCCGGCAGGCCGACGCGGAGATCAAGCAGCGCCGGGAGATCGAGATCAGCCGGGCCCGGGAGGAGGCCGAGACCGCTCGGGTGCAGGCCGAGGAGCGCCTGCGCGCGCAAAGCGCACACCTGAAGACGGAGGAGGCGATCGGGATCCAGAACGAGAACCGCGAGCGTGAGGTGGCCGTCGCGCAGAAGAACCGCGAGCGGGTGATCGCGGTGGAGAACGAACGGATCGAGAAGGACCGCCTCCTGGAGGTGATCGCCCGGGAGCGGGAGACCCAGCTGCGCCGGATCGCCGGCGACAAGGAGGTCGAGGCGGAAAAGCGCGACATCGCCGAGGTGATCCGCGAGCGGATCGCGGTCGAGCGCACCGTCGCCGCGCAGGAGGAGGAGATCAAGAAGCTGCGGCTGGTCGAGGAGGCCGAGCGCGAGCGCCAGGCGCTGGTCATCCACGCCGAGGCCGAGGCGCAGGAGCGGCTGGTCAAGGACATCAAGGCCGCCGAGGCCGCCGAGCAGGCGGCCGGACACCGGGCGGCCGAGCAGCTCACCCTGGCCGAGGCCCGGCGCAAGGCCGCCGAACTGGACACCCAGGCCGCGATCCGCGGCGCCGAGGGCAAGCGCGCCGAGGCGGCGGCGGTCGGCCTGGCCGAGGCCGAGGTGCAGGAGCGGATGGCCGAGGCGGTGTCCAAGCTGGGCCACGCCGAGGCGGAGGTGACCCGCAGGAAGGCGCTCGCGAGCGCCGAGGGGCTGCGCGAGCGACTCAAGGGCGAGGCCGAGGGTCTGACCGAGAAGGCCGCCGCGATGGCCGCCCTGGACGAGTCCAGCCGAGTGCACGAGGAATACCGGCTGCGTCTGGAGGCGGAGAAGGAGATCCGATTGGCCGGTCTGGACGTGGACCGGCAGATCGCCGAGGCACAGGCGACGGTGCTGGCGACCGGTCTGGAGAACGCCAGGATCGACATCGTCGGCGGGGACAGCATGTTCTTCGACAAGATCATGGGCGCGATGGCGGCCGGGAAGAGTGTGGACGCGTTCGTCGGCCGCTCGGACACGGTACGCACGATGGCCGGTACCTGGCTGGACCCGAACGCCTCCACCTTCGCCGCCGACCTCGGTGCGATGGTCACCGGCCTGGGTGCGGGCGGCGTGCGCGACCTCACCCTGGCCGGCGCGCTCGGCGCGTTGATCGCCGGCGGCGGCCCGCAGACCGCCGTGCTCACGGGCCTGCTCGAATCGGTGCGGGCCGGCGGACTCGGCGACACCCGACTCGCCGATCTGGTGGCCCCCGCGCGGCTCAACGGCGCCGGCAAGTAACCGCGACGCCACCGACCAGCCCTGACGACAAAGGAGTTGACCCGAACGTGAGCAGCTCCGCCCCGGTCGTGGGCGGCCCCGAGGCCGAATCCGGGACGTACGAGATCCTGCGCGACCGGCTCCTGGGCGCGGCCCGCGACCTGGGGGTGCGGGCCGGGGCGCTGAACGAGCGCCGGGTGCACACCTACGGCGCCGGCGCGCTCGACCTGACCGACACCCACCGGGTGCACACCGAAAGCGCCACCTCGGCCCGGGACATCGTCCAGGTCGGCGGCCTGCTCCTGGTCGGCTACCGGGCCGGCGGCGATGTGGGCGAACCGGTCCGCCCCGCCGACGTGTTCGCGCTGCACCGGCGCACACCCGACGGTTTCGCCCCGGCGCCTTCGGACGCGGTGCCGGGACTGCTCGACGACGCCCGCTTCCGGCAGGACTTCACCGAACTCTTCCGCTACTTCCGCGACGCCCGACTGCTGCGACTGCGCGACATCGGCACGCACCTGCTCGCGGTCTTCCGGGTCGGCGAACGCCTGACCGACATCCGGGTGCTGCGCTGGCGGCTCGGACCCGACGGCAGCCCGAGCTACCTGGACGCCCGGGGCGAGCGCGAGCACGTCCTCCCGCCGGCGTACGACTTCGCCTGGACCGCGAGCACCCGCGCCGATCACGTGCCGGGCCGGCATCCGCACATCGCGATCGCGGGCACGCTGTACGTGGCCACCCTCGACGGCCGGCTCACCGTCAAGGTGGTCGACGACACCGGGACCGCCGAGGGCGTGTACGCCGAACCGGTCGAGGATCCGCTCCAGTCGCTGGCCGACGCGGACGTCGAGTACGCCCGGGTCGGCCCGCTGCTGCTGGTGCGGGTGCGCCCGTACCACGAGCAGGCGTGGCGGCATCTGGTGCACAACACCCGCACCGGTGAGGTGTTGCGCCTGGACGGCATCGGGGCGGCCTGCCGGCGACTGCCCGACGAGCAGGGCATCGTCTTTCCCGGCGGCTACTACCTGAGCAACGGCACCGCGCGCACGTTCGACATCGACACCACCGACCTGGAGTTCGAGTCGACGGTGCGCTCGCCCAACGGCGAGGACGTGCTGTACGTGTTCCACGCCCGCGCCGAGGGCCGCACGGTGCTGCTGTCCTACAACGTGATCCGCGAGGAGGCCGCCGCCCCGATCGTCGGACACGGTCGGGCGCTCTTTTCGGACGGCACGATGGCGGTGCTGCGCGCGGCGAGCGCCGAGCCCGGCCGGACGCACCCGCTTCAGATGTGGCGTACGCCGTACATCTCCGACGCGTACGCGGCGGCCCGACCCGTCGGTACCGGCCCGCTGGCCCGGATCGGCAACCCCGAGCTGGTGCGCGGCATCGCCGACTGCCTCTCGATCGCCGCGATGGCCGAGGAGATGGCACCCACCACGGCGGTCTTCGCCGCGATCACCGCAGCCGCGGCCCGGGTCGAGGACACCCATCACTGGCTCACCGATGCCGAACTCGGGCTGCTCGCGGAACCGTTGGCCGTGGTCCGGAGTACCGCGGGCGCTGTGGTCGAGGAGTTCCGTCGGGTGCTCGACCTGAGGCGGATCGCCGCCGACGCGGTCGAGGAGGCCGCCACGAGCATCACCGCGGTGACCCGGCGGGTGCGTGGCGAACACCCGGACAGCGCCTCGGCATGCGTCCGACAGCTCACCGATCTTCGACGTGCCCAGGGCCGGTTGGCCACTCTGCGGGACATCCGCTACGTGGACGCCGCCGCGCTGGACGAGCTCGACGCGAGCTTGGTCGAGGAGCTTGCCGCGACCGGGCGGCGTGCGGTCACCTTCCTCGCCGCCGACGACGCGTTCGCCGACACCCACCGGGCCGTCGACGACCTGGCCGCCGAGGCAGCCGCGTCGAGCACCGTCGCCGCATCCGCCGCGTTGACCGAGCGGATCGACGAACAGGCCGACGGCCTGCGGGTCGTCACCGAGGTGGTCGGCACCCTGGAGGGCACCGACGCCACCGTGCGCACCGCGATCCTGACTCGCATCGGCGAGGTGCTCGGCGGGATCAACCGGGCTCGCGCGACGCTCCGGGCCCGCCGGCGCGAGCTGCTCGACGCCGAGCAACGCGCGGAATTCATCGCCGAGATCGCGCTTTTGGAACAGACCGTGGTCGGCGCGCTGTCCGCCGCCGTCGATCCCGAGGACTGCGACGAACAACTCGGCCGGCTGCTCGCCCGGATCGAGAACCTGGAGGCCCGATTCGGCACCTTCGACGAGCACCTGGCCCGGCTCGACACCGAGCGCGAGCGCATCCACGACGCGTTCTCCGCACGCAAACAGGCGCGGCTGGACGAACGCGCCCGGCACGGCGCCCGGTTGATCGACTCGGCGCAGCGCATCCTGACCACGATCGGCCGCCGGGTCGCCGGCCTGGCGAGCACCGACGAGATCAACACCTGGTTCGCCTCCGACGCGCTGGTCGGCAAGGTCCGCTCGACCGCCGAGGAACTGCGCCGACTGGGCGACCCGGTCCGGGCGGGCGAGTTGGAGGGTCGGCTCAAGGCCGCCCGCCAGGAGGCCGCCCGGGCCCTGCGCGACCGGGCCGAACTCTACGACGCGGCGGGCACCGTGCGGCTGGGTCGGCACCGGTTCGCGGTGCACGAGCGGCCGATGGAGTTGACCCTGGTGCCGGATGTGGACGGCCTGGCCTTCGCGATCACCGGCACCGACTACCGCGCGCCGCTGCCCGAGCCGCTGCCCGCCGCACACCGGGCCTTCGTGGACCAGCCGCTCGGCTCCGAGTCGCCACAGGTCTACCGGGCCGAATACCTCGCGGCGGTGGTGCTGGCCGAGACCCACCTCCCGCCGTCGGCCGGCCCGTCGGCCGAGGAACTGCTCGCCGAGGTGCGCCGGATCGCGTTGTCCCGGCACGGCGAGGGCTACGACCGGGGAGTGCACGACCACGACGCGGCGGCGCTGATGGCGGCCGTACTGCGGTTGCGTGCCGGTGCCGGGCTGCTGCGCTTCGCGCCGGCCGTCCGGGCGGCGGCCCAGTTGTTCTGGGCCTACGGCGCCGGCGTGGATGTCCGAGGGCCGTGGACCACCCGGGCACAATCGCTGGCCCGGGCCCGGGAGACCTTCGGCCCGGTGCCGGCCGTGCGCGACCTGGCCGGTGAACTCGGCGATCGAGCCGTGGAGTTCCTGACCACGACGTTTGCCGCGCCGACCGTGTCCGGCGATGCGATCGGCGCCTACCTCGTCGAGGAACTCGCGGCCGGCGGACCGCGTTTCGCCACCGGTGCCGCGGCCCGGACCCTGCTGGCCGACTTCCGCGCGGCGCTCGGCGGCGAGGACTCACCCGCGGCCGAGGACTTCGCCGAGGACCTGCGCATGCTCGGCGACGACCCGGCCGCCCGCCACCAACTGGTCTCCGGATGGCTCGGCGCCTACGCCGAGCGACTCGACGGCGGCCCGCCCGCGGACCTGCCCGAGGCGATCGCGATCGAGGTGTGCGGCAAGGCGCTGGACCGACACCCTGTGGACGCGCCCCTCGCGACCACCGTGACCGGCCTGCTCGGTACCCACCCGCGTCTGGCCCAAGGCGGCACGCTGGGCCTGCGACTGGACGAATTCCTGCTGCGCACCGACGAGTTCCGCAAGGTCAGGGTGCCCGCGTATCGGGCCTACGAGCGCACTCGCGCGCGATTGCTCGCCGCGGAGCGTGAGCGGCTGCGACTGGACGCGCACACGCCCCGAGTGTTGCCGACCTTCGTCCGCAATCGGCTGATCGACGAGCTGTACCTGCCGCTGATCGGCGACAACCTGGCCAGGCAACTGGGTGCGGCCGGCGACGAACGGCGCACCGACAGCCAGGGCCTGCTGCTCCTGCTGTCGCCGCCCGGCTACGGCAAGACCACGCTCCTGGAGTACGTCGCGGCCCGCCTGGGCCTGGCGTTCGTCCGGATCGACGGCCCGGCCCTGGGACAGGGCACCACGTCCCTGGACCCGGCCGCCGCGCCGGACGCCGCCGCGCGGCGCGAGATCGAGAAGATCGGCTTCGCACTGGAGTTGGGCAACAACGTGTTGCTGCACCTGGACGACATCCAGCACGTCTCGCCCGAACTCCTGCAGAAATTCGTCTCGCTGTGCGATGCGCAACGCCGGATCGAGGGAGTCCGAGCGGGCCGGGCGCGCAGCTACGACCTGCGCGGCAAGCGGTTCGCGATGTGCATGGCGGGCAACCCGTACACCGAGTCGGGCGCCCGCTTCCGGATCCCGGACATGCTCGCCAACCGGGCCGACGTATGGAACCTCGGCGACGTGCTCGGCGGCAGGCAGGAGCTCTTCGCGCTGAGTCACATCGAGAACGCGCTGACCGCGAACCCGATCCTGGCCCCGATCGCCGGTCGCGAGCGCGGCGATCTGGAACTGCTGGTCCGGCTCGCCCGCGGCGACGGCGCCGCACGTCCGGAGCGACTCGCCCACCCGTACGATCCGACCGAGCTGGACCGCATCCTGGCCGTGCTGCGCCGACTGCTGCATGTGTGCGACACGGTCCTGGCGGTCAATCGGGCCTACATCGCCTCGGCGGCGCAGTCCGAGGCGGCCCGCACCGAACCGCCGTTCCGGCTCCAGGGCTCCTACCGGGACACCAACAGGCTGGCCGAGCGGCTCCTGCCGGTGCTGGACGAGGCCGAGGTCGAGACGCTGGTGGACGACCACTACGCGGCGGAGGCGCAGACGCTGACCGGCGACGCGGAGGCCAACCTGCTCAAGCTGGCCGAACTGCGCGGCCGGTTGACCCCCGCCCGGGAACTGCGCTGGGCGCAGGTGAAGCGGGCCTACCTGGCGGGCCGGGGCTGAGCCGGTACCGAGGCCGACTCCGACTCCGGCTCCGGGATCCATGCCGCGGTGAGTACGCCGTGCCGCGTCCAGCCCAGCGTGCTGTACAGGGCCAACCCGTCCGCACTCGCCACCAGAACCCCGGTTCGGGCGCCCCGCGCGGCGGCGGCGTCGCCGAGGGTGGTCATCACCACGCTGCCCAGGCCCCGACGGCGGTGCGCCGCATCGGTACCGATGCGGTCCGCGACCGCGGTCTCCCCGGTCACCGCGATCCGACCCTGGGCGGCGACGGCGCCATCGGTGGCGCGTACTCGGACCAGGACCACCTCGTCCATCGACTCGACCTCGATCGTGTAGCCGCTCGGCGCGCTCGCCGTCGCCCGCCGCAGCGGCCCGCTCATCGCATACTCCGGCACGCCCACGGTCCACGCGGACGTCAGTTCGGCCCGCACCCGCTCGACCGGGGCGAGCACCTTGATCCAGGTCCCGGGAGCGGTCCGGGTCCGGGCGAGCTCGGCCACCCGATCGATGTCGAAGAGCACGTACCGCACCCGATGGCCCGGCAGGCCCACCCGCAACCGGAAGCCGCCGGCCACCTCGACCGGCGGCGGCACCTCGCGGGCGGGCGCCCAGCCGGTGACCCAGGCTCGGATCAGCTCGGCGGCGGAGAACGGATGGTGCTCGCGGACGACGGTGGTCATGACTTCCCCCGGTGGCTCGACGACTCGACTCGCAAAGGTTATTGCAAGGTGTTCGCAATAAGCCGCGGTGCTTCGTCACACAACGGTAAGCAGCGGATTTCCCCGTACGAGCCGTACCGGAGTCACGATGGACGCACCTGTTCTCCGATGTTCTCCGAGCTGTTCCCGAGTCGTTTTTCCGAGCGTGAGGTGGCGCCGTGCGGCGTTCTGGTCGGTCCGGTGCCGCGTTGATCGGTGTGGTCTCGGCCGCGGTCGCACTCGGGGTGACCGAGGCGGTCGCGGCATTCGTGCGGCCGGAGGCCACCCCGTTCGTGACGATCAGCGGTGCGGTCACCGATCGTGCGCCGCAGGGGCCGCGCGAGTGGGCGATCCGCACCTTCGGGACCGGCGACAAGGCGTTCCTGCTGACCGTGATCACCGTGCTGCTCGCGCTGTTCGCCGCCGGGCTGGGCGTGCTCGCCGCGCGCCGGCTCGGCTACGGGATCATCGGGGTGCTCGCACTCGGCGGGTTCGCCGCGTGGACGGCCGCCGATCGGCCCTCGTTCGAAGCCGCCGACCTGGCGCCGGTGTCGGTCGGCACGCTGTTCGGGGTGCTGACGCTGGTCCTGCTCACCCGACCCGACCTGGTCGACCGCCGGCCGCTCGCCCGTCCGCTGCCGGGCGCGCCCGAGGACGACGTGAGCGAACCGGCCCCGGACACCTCGCGCCGCACGGTGCTCCTGGTCGGCGCCGCCGCGGTGGCCGCGGTGGCCGGCTTCGGCGGTCGGATGCTCCAGCACGCCCGGTTCAACGCGGAGAGGTCTCGCGCCGCCGTTGCCGGCAACCTGCCCGCACCGATCAGCGCAGCCGCGCCGGCCGGCCCCGGCCTGGTCGAACCCGGCCTGACCCCGTACCTGACCACGAACGCCGACTTCTACCGGATCGACACCGCGTTCACCGTGCCGCAACTGCGGGCCGAGGACTGGGAGCTGCGAATCCACGGCCTGGTCGATCGGGAAATCCGGCTGGACTACCGGAAGTTGCGGGAGCGCTTCGCGATCGAGCGGGACATCACGCTGGCCTGTGTGTCCAACGACGTCGGTGGCGACCTGATCGGCAACGCCCGCTGGCTGGGCACCCCGCTGGCCGACCTGCTGCGCGAGGCCGGCATCCGGCCCGGCGCCGATCAGCTGGTCTCCAGGTCACCGGACGGGATGAGCATCGGCACGCCGCTGAGCGAGGTGCTGGACGGGCGTGACGCGATGCTGGCGTACGCGATGAACGGCGAACCGCTGCCGATCAAGCACGGCTTCCCGGTCCGGATGGTGGTGCCGGGCCTGTACGGATACGTGTCCGCGTGCAAGTGGATCGTGGACCTGGAGGTGACCCGGTTCGACGCGTTCAGCGCCTACTGGGTCAGGCTCGGCTGGGCCCAACAGGCCCCGATCAAGACCCAGTCGCGCCTGGACACCCCCAGGGACGCGGGCACCGTCAAGGCCGGCCGCGTCCCGGTCGCCGGCGTCGCCTGGGCCCAGCACCGAGGCATCGCCGCGGTCGAGATCCAGGTCGACGACGGCCCGTGGCAGCCCGCCGAACTCGCGCCGCGGACCACCACCGACACGTGGCGGCAGTACCGGTGGATGTGGGACGCCACGCCGGGCCGGCACACGCTGCGGGTTCGGGCCACGGACGGCACCGGCGCGGTGCAGACCGCCAAGAACGCGGACGTGGTGCCGGACGGCGCCACCGGTTACCACCACATCGAGGTCACGGTGCGCTGAGACCCATCCACCGAGCCGGTTCAGGCGGTGGGTTTTCGAGGTGCCGGACCGCCCCGTTTCGGGGAAGGACGCGGCGGGATCACTCCTCGATCAGCCCCCACGCCTTCGCGATCAACTCGTACGAGCGGATCCGCGCGTCGTGCCCGTACACGTTGCTGATCACCATCAGCTCGTCCACCTGGGTGCGCTCGCGCAATTCGCGCATGCCGGCCCGCACCTCGGCCGGGTCGCCGCTGATGTGTTGGCGTCGGTAGTTCGACACGAACTCCCGCTCGGCGGGCGTCCACGGGTATGCCTCGGCCTCCTCCGGCGAGGGCATCCGGCCCGGGTTGCCGCTGCGCAGCCGCAACATCGACAACGCCTGGGACAGCGCGAGCCGCTCGGCCTGCTCGTGCGTGTCGGCCGCGATCACCCCGGCGGCGATCATCGAGTACGGCTCCTTGAGCGACTCGGACGGCTGGAACGACTCGCGGTACAACTCCAACGCGGGCAGCGTGTGCTGCCCGCTGAAGTGGTGCGCGAACGCGAACGGCAGGCCCAGGATCCCGGCCAGCTGGGCGCTGTAGCCGCTGGACCCGAGCAGCCACACCGGCGCCTCGGCGGCCGCGAACTCGCCGCCCGGCTCGATTCCGGACGCGGGGCCGGGCACCGCGTGCATCCGCGAGTACGGGTGGTCCTGGGCGAACGACCCGGTGACGAACCCGATCAGCTCGCCGAGCGCCTGCGGGAACTCCTCGACCGACTCGGCGCCGCCGCCGCGCCGCAGCGCGCGCATGGTGACCTGGTCGGTGCCCGGAGCCCGGCCGATGCCGATGTCGATCCGCCCGGGGTGCAGCGCCTGGAGCGTGCCGAACTGCTCGGCGACCACCAGCGGTGCGTGATTGGGCAACATCACGCCACCCGAGCCCAACCGCAGGGTGGAGGTGTGCGCGGCCAGGTGGGCGAGCAGTACCGGCGGCGACGAGCTGGCGATGCCGGGCATGTTGTGGTGCTCCGCCACCCAGAACCGATGGAAGCCCCATTGCTCGGCCCGCTTGGCCAACTCGGTGCTCGTGCGCAGTGCCTCGGTCGCCGAATATCCGGTTCCCACCGGCGCCACGTCCAGTACCGACAGCTTCACAGCGTCCACTCCGCGTCCCTCTTCCTCGCCCGGTTCTCGCCCGCCCGACCGCGCACCCGCACCCGAAACCGTGCTCGTGCTTCGCGATCGCCTTGAGGTGCAACCGCAAGACGTCGTGCGCTGTTCCGGCGGGCGGGCGTGGACGCGTGCCCGGCGAGATCCCGCTCAGGCGCCGCCGGCCTGCCACACCGCGCCCGAGCCCGCCGGCACCAGGCCCAGACCCTGCAGGCCCTTGATCTGGTCGCCGAGCCCGAGCGCCGAGCCGTTGCGGGCGAGCAGTACCACCCCGGAGCCGCTGGCCTGCGGCTTCCACAACTGGTTCTCGGCGCGCCCACAGTCGTCCTGATACGCCCGCGAGTCCCGGCCGCCCGACACCTCCAGGCACTTGTGCGAGAGCACCGACTCCAGCCGGACGAAGCCGCCGCCCGCGTCGCGCACCATCCACTGCTGGTTCGCCTTGCCCGCTCCCGCCGGGTACGCGATCACCGCCGCCCGATCCCGGTCGCTGGCACCGCTCACGTCCATCGCCCGGCCGTCCCCCAGGGTCAGCACGTAACGGGCGCCCACGGTCAGGACCGGCTTGGCCGGCGGGCTCTTGGACGCGGACGGGGACGCCGACGTGGGCGGGACGGTGGTCGGCGGCGAGCTGACCTGCGCGGCCACCACCTGAGACCGGGTGGGGGTGGGGCTGCTCGGCCCGGGCGACGTCGCCGCGGCGGACTTGCCGTCGCCGTCGCCGCCGAACACCCCGACCAGGCCGCCGCCCAGGAAACCCATCAACGCGACCGCGCACAGCGCCGCTATCCAGATCCGACGTCGCGGCATCTGTCCCTCTCCTCTTGGCCGGCTCTTCGTGCGGATCGGGTCATCCTGGCAGAAGAGTTCACCCGCAGGGGTGAGTCGGCCGCCCCGGCCCGTCCGGGCCCGCCGATCCGGCCGTGCGCACGCGAAGCCGCCGGGTGGTGAACGGCTCACCACCCGGCGTTGACGGCGATAGGAGGATCTCTCGGCGGTCGGTCCGAGGTCAGAGGTAGAGGCCGGTGGCCTCGCCCGAGACCTCGATCCGTTCGGCGGCGACCGCGTGCAGGTCGCGCTCGCGGAGCAGGACGTACGGAACACCGCGCACCTCGACCTCGGCGCGCTCCTCGGGGTCGTACAGGACACGATCGCCCGGTTCGACGGTGCGGACGTTCTGGCCGACCGCGACCACCTCGGCCCATGCCAGCCGCTTGCCGACCTGCGCGGTCGCGGGGATGAGGATGCCACCGCCGGAACGGCGCTCACCCTCCGCCGCGTCCTGGCGGACCAGGACACGGTCGTGCAGCATGCGGATGGGCAGCTTCTCGCCGAGGTCGTGGGCGGTGTTGCTCGAAGACTGGGACCTGTCGGAACTCACGCTTCGACAAGCTACCCGCCCGACGCCCGACGTGCGTCACCGGGAGGTGTGATGTCCCGATCGGATTCCGCCTCGGCCGGGCCCCACGGGGTCCGTTGGGCGTCGCCGCGGCCGTCTCAGCGCTTCTTGCCGGCCTTGCCCGTCCTGCCGGTCTTGACGTTCTTGTCGCCCTTGCCCCGGCTCTTCACCAGTACGACCAGCAGGATCAGCCCCGCCACGCCGCCCGCCAGCGGCACGATCCGCTCCTTGCGCGGTGCGCCCGTGTCGCTGTCGATGAACTGCGCCCGGACCTTGTCCTTCGCGCGAGCCGCGACATTGGCCGGCTTCACCCGGTCGACGATCTCGTCCAGCGTCACGGCCAGGTTGGCCCGGGCCGCCTCGATGTCCCGCTCGATCTGCTGCGGCGAGCGTCGGTCCGGCTGGTCGCCGTTCGTGTGCTTGTCGACGGCTTTCCCGTCCTTGTGCCCGACGTTCGCAACGTCGGCCCTGTGCGCACCGTTCACCGACTCCACCCGACTCCGCTCAGCGTGTGCCGTCACCGGACGGCCCAACGCCGCCCGGCCTTGCCGCTCCAACTCCGCCGGAGACAGTTCCCGCCCGTGGTCGCTCACAACCCGTCCTCTCCGGCCCCTGTGCTCGTGTGTTCCCCAAGTCTGTCAGGTACATCCCCGCACCCGTGTCAACCGGGTCTCGTGGCGGCGGCGGCCGGCGTCGAAGTGGTCAGGCCGGGACCGACGAGGGGTCGAATCCGTACGGCAGTTCCAACCGGTGGGCGGCCATCAGGTCGCGATCCAGGAGCAGGTCGCGGGTGCCCCCGTCGGCGACCACGACGCCGCCGGCGAGCACCAGCGCGCGCGGACACAACTCCAACGCGTAGGGCAGATCGTGGGTCACCATCAGCACGGTGACGTCGAGCGAACGGAGTACCTCGGCCAGCTCGCGCCGGCTCGCCGGGTCCAGGTTCGAGGACGGCTCGTCCAGGACCAGGATCTCCGGCTCCATCGCGAGCACGGTCGCCACCGCGACCCGGCGGCGCTGGC
This sequence comes from Embleya scabrispora DSM 41855, assembly GCF_000372745.1. Lineage (GTDB taxonomy): Bacteria > Actinomycetota > Actinomycetes > Streptomycetales > Streptomycetaceae > Embleya > Embleya scabrispora. The sequence goes on from NZ_KB889677.1 coordinate 92,316, forward strand.
CGTAGCTGAGGTGGTGCGGCGGACGATCGGCGAAGCCGGCCATGTCCACCCGGGCCAGGGCGTGCCGCACCCGCTCCTCCAGCGCGGCGCCGCGCAGGCCCAGGTTGGCCGGTCCGAACGCGACGTCCTCACGGACCGTGGGCATGAACAGCTGGTCGTCCGGGTCCTGGAAGACGATGCCGACCCGGCGGCGGATCTCGCGCAGGTGCTCCTTCGCCACCGGCAGACCCGCCACCTCGACGGTGCCGGCGCCCGCGGTCAGGATGCCGTTGAGGTGCAGCACCAGGGTGGTCTTGCCCGCGCCGTTGGGGCCGAGCAGTGCGACCCGTTCGCCGCGGGCGATGGTCAGGTCGACGCCGTACAGCGCCTGGTGGCCGTCGGGGTAGGCGTAGGCGAGGCCGCGGACGGCCAGCGAGGGGGCGGCGTCGCCGGTTGCTTCACTCACGTGGGGTACTCCGTTCATAGGGTCAGCGCGCCCGCCCACACCACGAGCGCCGCCACCGGCAGCGCCGCGGCGGCGGCCCATTGCGCACCGGTGGCCCGCGTGTCCAGGATCACCGGCATGGTCCCGGTGTAGCCCCGACTGAGCATCGCCAGGTGCACCCGCTCGCCGCGCTCGTAGGAGCGGATGAACAGCGCGCCGGCGGACTTGGCCACCGCCGGGGTCTGCCGCAGGTCGCGCGCCACGAAGCCGCGGGATTCGCGGGCGATTCGCATGCGGCCCATCTCGGCGGTGATCACCCCGCCGTAGCGCAGCATGAACGACATGATCTGGACCAGCAGCGGCGGCATCCGCAACTTCTGCAGGCCCAGCAGCAGGGCACGCAGTTCGGTGGTGGCCGCGAGCAGGACACCCGCGACCACCCCCAGGGTGCCCTTGGCCATGATGTTCCAGGCACCGAGCAGGCCGTCACGGCTGACCGACAGGCCCAGCACCTGGACGTCCGGCCCGTTCGCGACGAACGGCAGCAACAGCGCGAAGCCCACGAACGGCAGCTCGACGAGCATGCGACGCAGCAGGAAGCCGGCGGGCACCCGGGCGAGCACGGCGACCCCGACGAGCAGCACGGCGTACGCGCCGAACGCCCAGTAGACCTCACGCGGCGTGGACACCGTGGCGAGCACGAAGCCGACCAGCGCCAGGAGCTTGCAGTGCGGCGGCAGCCGATGGACCGGCGAGTCGCCGGGCCGATACAGCCGATGCCCGTGGCCTGCCGACACGATCAGGCGCCGGTGCCCGCGCCGGAGTCCGCGGTGCGTGCGCCGGCCGGGTCGGTGCCGGGGGAGCGCTTGCGGACGAGCCAAAACACGCCGGTGCCGACCAGCAGGGTGGCGCCCACGCCGATCACGCCGGCCAGGCCGCCGGAGAGCCGCTCGTTGTGCACACCCTTGACGCTGTAGTCGGCCAGCGGGCCGTCCTTCAGCTGGTGGTCCTGCTCCTTGGCGTCGATGCCCTTGTCGGCGGACACCTTCTCCAGGCCGTCCGGACTCTGGCTCGCGTAGTAGCTCACGAAGCCCGCCAGGACCAGGGCGAGCAGGACACCCGCGATCAGCAGCGTGCGGGTACGGACGCGGGTCATCGGGTTCCCCCTGCGGAGCGCAGTTCGAGCGGGCGCGCGAGGCCGCGCGCGCCGTGGACGAGGTCGGGCCGGACCGCGAGCACGCTGGAGACGGTGGCCGCGGTGATGATCGCCTCGCCGATGCCGATCAGGACGTGCACGCCGATCATCGCGCCGGCCACCTTGCCGATCGACACGTCGGTGGTCCCGCCGATGGCGTAGAAGCCGGTGAACACGCAGGCCGCCGCGGGTACCGAGACGAGCGCGCCGACGAACGCGGCGATCGGCACGGAGGAGTGTCGAGCCGGCAGCAGGCCCAGTGCCAGGCGGAACAGCCCGTAGCCGACCACGACGGTCACGATGCCCATGATGGTGATGTTCAGGCCGAGGGCGGTCAGGCCGCCGTCGGCGAAGAACAGGCCCTGCATCAGCAGCACCACCGCCACGCACAGGACGCCGGTGTACGGGCCGACCAGGATCGCCGCGAGCGTGCCGCCCAGGAGATGGCCACTGGTGCCGCCGGCGACCGGGAAGTTGAGCATCTGGACGGCGAAGACGAAGGCCGCGACCAGGCCGGCCAGCGGCGCGGTGCGCTCGTCCAGCTCCCGACGCGCGCCGCGCAGGCCGACGGCGATCCCGGCGACCGCGACGACTGCTGCTCCCGCGGATACGGGGCCGTCGATGAACCCGTTGGGTATGTGCATGTGGCCCTCCCGAAATGCCGGATTCGGCTGTGGGATTTTATGGCTTCCGCCCGCAATTGCAAAAGCCTCGCAATTGGGTGATCGTGGCAACAGTGGTGCGCGCGCATCGTTCTTTGCCCGGCCTTGACGAATGGGGCGCCCCCGGGACGCGCGACCGCGCCGAAGGGCTCGGGATCCGGATCGGTCGGACGGCAGCGCTAGCGTTGCGGCGTACGTGCCGAGCGATCCGAGGAGTTCTTCGTGAGCGACCGCCTCCAGGCGGGCGACACCGCCCCCGCCTTCACCCTGTCCGACGCCGACGGCAAGGACGTCTCGCTGTCCGACTACGCGGGCCGCAAGGTCATCGTGTACTTCTACCCGGCCGCACTGACCCCGGGCTGCACCAAGCAGGCGTGCGACTTCACCGACAACCTGGACCTGCTCGCGGGCGCGGGCTACGACGTGGTCGGCATCTCGCCGGACAAGCCGGAGAAGCTCGGCAAGTTCCGGGAGAAGGAGAGCCTGACGGTGACGCTCCTCGCCGACCCGGACAAGAGCACGCTCCAGGCGTACGGCGCGTTCGGCGAGAAGACCATGTACGGCAAGACGGTCAAGGGTGTGATCCGCTCGACGTTCGTCGTCGACGAGAGCGGCAAGGTCGAACGGGCGCTGTACAACGTGCGCGCGACCGGCCACGTCGCCAAGCTGATCAAGGACCTCAAGCTCGAGACGGCCTGAACTCGGGCGGTCGCCGCGCGGGTGGCCTCGAACGCCGGCCGAGCCGAACCCGCCGTGCGCCTTGGCGCGCCTGCGGGGCGGATTCCGCTCCGTCCTCCACAGGCCGCGCCGACCCCTCCGCGACCCGGAACGCCGGCCGAGCGCATCTCAGCCCGGCCGGCGTCTGCGGCCACCTCGGCCGTAGGCCGGGTACCCCGCGGCCCGGCCGGCCCTTGAGGTCCAAGCAGGCAGGCGCACCCGCCGGCCTCGCCGCTAGGCGGTGTGCACGATCTCGCCGCCGACCGCGACGACCTCGCAGACCGTGCCGGGGATGTCGGCCGGGGCGATGGTCATGATGTCGCGGGAGAGCACCACGAAGTCGGCGAGCTTGCCGACGGTGAGCGAACCGCGCTCGTGCTCCAGGAAGTTGGCGTACGCCGAGCCCATCGTGTAGCCGTGCACGGTGGTCTCGACGTCGAGCGTCTCGGCCGGGATCCAGGACGGCCCGCCGGCCAGCGGCGCCCGGGTGAGCGCGGTGTACACGCCGACCATCGGGTCCATCTCGGCCACGTTCCAGTCGCTGGACAGCGCCAACACCGCGCCGGCCGCGTGCAGGCTGCGCATCGGCCACGCCTTGTGCCAGCGCTCCTCGCCGACGTTCTCCGCCCAGTCCTGGCCCGGCCCGGCGATCTCCGGCGCGCAGTGCCGCGGTTGCATGCACGCGACCACGCCCAACTCGGCGAAGCGCGACACGTCCGCCGGGTCCAGGCACTCCACGTGCACGACCTGGTGTCGTGCGTCCCGCTCGCCGTTGACCGTGCGCGCGTGCTCGACCGCGTCCAGGACGGTGCGGATGCCCCGATCGCCGGTGGCGTGCACGAAGCACTGGAATCCGCGACCGTCCAACTCGGCCAGCAGGTCGGCGAACTCCTCCGCCGGGTAGAACGTCTCGCCCCGGTGGTGCGCACAACCGCAGTACGGCTCCAGGAGCGCGGCCGTGCGCGGTTCGACCACGTCGTCGATGTACAGCTTGAGCGGGCCCACCCGCAGCCGGTCGTCGGCGTAGGCGCGCGCCGCCTCGGCGAACTCGTCCAGGTCCGCCGCAGTGGTGCCGCGCGGGTGGAACAGTGCCGCGACGATGCGCGAGCGCAGCCGGCCCTCGTGCCGGGCGCGGGTGTACAGGGCCAGGTCGTCCAGCGAGTTCTGCGGCTCGACCACCGTGGTGATGCCGAACCGGATCGCGTCGTCCAGGCTCTTGGCCAGTCGGCCGTACTGCCGGTCGGCCGAGGCCCACGGCAGGCCCAGTTCGCGCAGCGCCCGGTGCCCGTCGCGGGAGAGGCCGCGGACCGCGAAGTCCTTGATGAAGCCGGTCGGCTCGCCCGTCTCCGGGTCCTTGTCCACCCGGCCGAACGGCAGGATGTCGCTGTCCCGGGTGATGCCGAGCCGCTTGATCGCGGCGCTGTTGAGCCACGCGGTGTGCACGTCGTAGCTGAGCACGAAGGCCGGCACCCCGCCGGTGATCGGGTCCAGGTCGCTCGCGCGCGGCATCCGGCCGTCCGGGATCGCCGAGTAGTCGAACGCCTCGGCCTCGATCCACTCGGCGTCCGGGTTGGCCGCCAGCCAGGCGCCGATCCGCTCGTGGATGCCGGCCAGTGTGCGAACGCCCGCCAACTGCACACACGCGTCGTCCGAGCCGAGCCGCACGTGGTTGTGCGCGTCGATGAAGCCGGGCAACACGCGCCGCCCGGCGCCGTCGAGCACGGTGGTGTCCGGGCCGATCCAGGTCGCCGCGTCGGCGTCCGCGCCCACCCAGGCGATCCGGCCCGCGCGTACGGCGAGCGCCTCGGCCTCGGGCAGGTCGGGGTCGACGGTGTGGATGCGAGCGTTGCGCAGGACCAGATCGGCGGTGTGGGACACGGTGACTCCAGGGGTGGTGCGGAAACGTGGTGCGGGGTGGGTCGTGAGGGTTCGGGGGGTTGGGCGTGCTGGGTCCGTGGGTGGGTCGTGGGCCGGGTCAGTGCTCGGCGAACTGTGGTTCGCGGCGGGCGAGCGCCCAGTACAGGACGCCGGAGACGACCGCGCCGAGCAGGGTGAAGTCCCCGTCGAAGGTCTCCACCAGCGCGCCGGTCCACAGCGCGGACTCGGCGGTCAGGCACGCGAAGACGATGCCGACGCCGAGCGCGATCATCCCGGCGGGATGGAAGCCGTTGCGGTACCAGTAGGCGCCGCCGCGCATGTCGTGCAGGCCGTCGGCGTCGTAGCGGCAGCGGCGCATCAGGGTGTCCGCGATGAACACCCCGCCCCACGGCGCGAACACCACCACGAGCACGGACAGGAAGCTGGTCAGGTTGTCGGTGAAGTTGCCGTTGAACAGCGCCCACAGCGAGCCGACCAGGATGAACGCGGTGCTGACCAGGATGCCCTTGGAGCGCGACCAGGGGATGCCGAGCACCTGGAGGTTCAGGCTGGAGGAGTACAGGGTCAGGATCGAGTTGGTGATCGAGCCGCCGACCACGAGCAGCAGGAAAAGCGCCTCGAACCAGTTCGGCACCAGGTCGGCGACACCGGCCACCGGGTCGGTCATGTCCGCCTGGGTGGCCGCGGCCACCCCGACCACGCCGAGCAGCACCGAGGAGAGCATCCCGCCGGCCGCGCCCCACAGGGTGATCGAGCGCAGCGAGGTGTCCCGGGGCAGGTAGCGGGTGTAGTCCGAGGGCATCGGCAGGTAGGAGATGGGTCCGGCGACCAGGACGAGCACGGCGAGCGAGATCGCGTGGAAGGTGTTCGAGGTCTCCGGCGCGGCTCCGGTCTCCAGGCCCGGGACCACGAACAGGATCAGCAGGCCGAAGCCGATGCCCAGGACGTAGGCCATCCAGCGTTCGGCCGCCTGCACGGTGGCGTGACCCCACATCGCGACGGCGAAGGTGAGCGAGAGGGTGATCGCGAGCGCGACCACCCGGGCGAGGTCGCCGCCGGCCCAGCCGAGCTTGGCGAACAGCCCCTCCAGCGCGAACGTGCCGACCACGGTGTTGAGGATCGTGTAGCCGATCCCGACGATCCAGTTGAGCAGGCCGGCCGGGAAGTTGCCGTGTACGCCGAACGCGGCGCGCGAGACGACCAGGGTCGCGGTGCCGGTGCGGACTCCGGCGAGGCCGAGCGCGCCGACCGCGAAGAAGGACAGGCCGGTGACCACGACCACGGCGATGGCGGCCCGGAAGGACAGGCCGAACATCACCGCGAGGGTGCCGTTGATGACGAACGTGAACGACAGGTTCGAGCCGAACCACAGCCAGAAGACGTCCTTGGCGCTGCCGTGCCGTTCGTCGTCCGGGATCGGGTCGATGCCGTGGGTCTCCACCTGGAAGAGCTCGTCGGAGGCGACCCCCGTACCGAAGCCGGGCGGGGTGGCGCTCGGGGCGGTGCTCGCGGTGTCGCCTGCGGAGTCCGTGCGGGGCTGGGTCACCGGACCTCCTCTTCGTGGTGTGCGGCTCGGCTGCACGGGCGTGGGGACCGCACCGAGACCTTGAATGACATTCAAGAAGTTTGAACGCCACTCAAGGTGCGCTGCGCGCCGGGAAGGTGTCAAGAGTTCGTGACGAACCCGACCAGAATTTGACTGTCGTTCAAGGTCGACGTCGGCGGCGGGATAGGGTCGAGCTCTTGCGCGAGCGGGTCGGCCGCGCGGTCGAAAGGCGGGTGTCGGTGGTGGCCACGAGGCGGAGCGACGGTCGGATCGCCCAGGACCGGATGCTCGAAGAGGCCGTGGCGGCGATCGCCGAGCACGGCCTGGCCAAGCTGACGATGTCCGGCCTCGCCGAGCGCCTGGGCACCAGCGGCGGGCACATCCTGTACTACTTCGGCAGCAAGGATCAGCTGCTGCTGGCCGCGCTGCGCTGGAGCGAGGACCGGCTGGCCGAGGAGCGTGCCCGGCTGCTCGCGCGCCGGGTCGCGGCCGATCGCAAGCTGGACCTGTTCCTGGGCCTGTACCTGCCGGTCGGCCCGCGTGATCCGCGCTGGATGTTGTGGCTGGAGCTGTGGGCCAGGACGGCCGGCAACGCGGAACTGCGGGTGGCGCAGGACGAGATCGACCTCGGCTGGCAGGCCGACCTGGTCACGATCCTGATCCGGGGTGCGGACAAGGACGTACTGCTGATCGACGACCCGGACGCGGTCGCGTCGGAGTTGCTCGCGCTGCTGGAGGGGTTGAGTACGCGCACCGTGCTCGGGCTCGGCGGGACGACCAGGGAGAGCGCGTTGGCGATGGCGCGGCGGGCGACCGGGCGACTGATCCGCTGAGCGATGGGTGTCGCGGGCCGCCTCGATGTCGGCTCGGGTTCGGCCGGATGGTTGGTCGCGGAGGGATATGTGCCGGCCGCTCGGTGCGACGGGCACTAGCATGAGGCGTGGTCGACCTCGGGGCGTTGTCGCGCGGGTCGGTCGCGCGCGGCCGTGGCGCAATTGGTTGACGCAGCAGGTTTAGGTCCTGCCGTCCGAGAGGATATGAGGGTTCGAGTCCCTTCGGCCGCACAAGTGGTGATTTTCGGTGGTTGTCGGCCGGACTTGTGCTGGCGGCGCCGACCCCGCGCACGCTAGCTTGCGGCATGTCGTCCCTGGGGAGGCGCCATGCACTGCGAGTACTGTCCGAAGGTTTCCGGCGGCCGGGTGCAGACGCCCCCCGCGGAGATGATCGTGCCGAAGATCGCCGGTGACTGGGTCGGGTGGGTGCGGGTCGCCGAGGGACGGGTCGAGACGTTCGCGCGGCCGGCGCCGGCCAAACCCGACGCGGACCGCGTGATGAGCTTCGGCCGCCGGATCTTCGAGGGCTCGCCCAAGCGCGGGCTGCACGCCGAGATGGATTGCCTTCAACAAGCCCGGATGCTCGGACTGCCCTTGGAGACCGGCGAGTTCGCCGAGGCCGGCACCGAGGCCGCGAGCGGCTGCTGTCTGGTGTGCGCGACCGGACTGGCCGCGGTGGGCATCCGGCGTGTGCCGGCCGTGGACCCCGACCCGAACGCGTGTATGAACTGGCATGCCCCGGCGTTCTTGTTCGAGGATCCGCTGCTGTGCGTGGGGTTGATGGGAGATCGGGCGGCGCATCTGTGGTTGCGGCACCTGGCCCCGCCGGTGCGCCGGCAGTTGCGCGGGTCGCTGACGGGGGCGATGACGCGGTTGTTGGCGGGGCGCTGGGAGTGAGACGGGGCGGCCCGGCAGGGACGTGGCTGGGGTCCCTGCCGGACGGCGGCGTGCGGCCTTGTTGTGGTCCGGGCCCTCGATCGCGCGATGTGCTCTGCCCGACGGCGGGCTACGGCCCGTGGCCCTCGATCAGACCGCGTGCTCCGTACGGTCGCCGGACCAGTCGGTGTGGAAGGGGCCCTCGCGGTCCACCCGGCGGTAGGTGTGCGCGCCGAAGAAGTCGCGCTGTCCCTGGATCAGCGCGGCGGGCAGCCGCGGTGAGCGCAGGCCGTCGTAGTAGGACAGCGCGGCGGCGAAGCCCGGGGTGGGGACGCCCAGTTCCGCGGCGGTGGCCACCACCCGGCGCCAGGCGTCCTGGGCGCCGGCGATCGCGTTGCGGAAGTAGTCGGCGGTCAGCAACGAGTCGGGCTTCTGCTCGGCCTCGTACGCCTCGCGGATGCGATCGAGGAAGCGGGCTCGGATGATGCAGCCGCCACGCCAGATCTCGGCGACCGTACCGGGATCGATCGACCAGTCGTATTCGGCACTGCCTGCCTGAATCTGGTGGATGCCCTGCGCGTACGCCACGATCTTCGACGCGTACAGCGCCTGCTCGACGTCGTCGGCGAAGCGGTCCGCGTCGTCCCCGTCGAGCGTGCCGCGGGTCGGTCCGGGCAGCCCCTGTGCCGCCGCGCGCAACTCGGCGTGGCCGGACAAGGACCGCGCGAACACCGCCTCGGCGATGCCGCTGACCGGAACCCCCAGGTCGAGGGCGGTCTGGACGGTCCAGCGGCCGGTGCCCTTCTGCTCGGCGCGGTCCTGGACCACATCGACGAACGCCTTGCCGCCGGCCGCGTCGGTGTGCGCGAGCACCTCGGCGGTGATCTCGATCAGGTAGGACTCCAACCGGCCCAGGTTCCAGGTCTTGAACACCTCGGCGATCTGTACCGGTTGCATGCCCAGTGCACGGTTGAGCAGGTCGTACGCCTCGGCGATCAGCTGCATGTCGGCGTACTCGATGCCGTTGTGCACCATCTTGACGAAGTGACCGGCGCCGTCCGGACCCATGTGCGCGCAACACGGCACGCCGTCGACCTTGGCGGCGATGTCCTCCAGGATCGGGCCGAGCGCGGCGTACGACTCGGGGGAGCCGCCGGGCATGATGCTCGGGCCGAGCAGGGCGCCCTCCTCGCCGCCGGAGATCCCGGTACCGACGAAGTGGATGCCGCGCTCGCGCAGTGCGACCTCGCGGCGGCGGGTGTCGGCGAAGTGCGCGTTGCCGCCGTCGACGATCATGTCGCCGGGTTCGAGGAGCGCGGCGAACTCGTCGATCACCGCGTCGGTGGGCGCACCGGCCTTGACCATGATCACCAGGCGCCGGGGCGGCTCCAGCAGGGCGACGAACTCCTCGGCCGTGTCGGCGGGTAGGAAGGTACCCTCGCCACCGAATTCCTCGACCAGGGCGCGGGTCTTGGCCGAGGTCCGGTTGTGCACGGCGACGGTGTGCCCGTGCCGCGCGAAGTTGCGGGCCAGGTTGCGCCCCATCACGGCCAGTCCGGTAACACCGATACGAGCTCGCTCCGCCATCTTCGTCAACTCCTGCTGTCTGTCCGGGCGTCCGGAGGGAGGGACCGGGACGACCGACGAGACCGCGAACCCGATCCGTGATCGGCATGTGCGATCACTGCGACAACATCGTCCGCGCCCGGAGTTAATCCCCCACCCACAACACGCCGGCGACTGTCGCAGACCCCGCTCATGGCCGGCAGCATCGCCGAAGGCGTCGAAAGCCGGATGTCGTGCTCTCCGTGGTGGCCGCCGCCTACGGGTTGTCCTCGATGGGCGACCGGATGGCGATGATCGCGTTGACCCTGCGATTACACGATCAGGGGCGGTCCGGGGCGGTCATTTCGGCGTTGGTGATCGCGAGCGTTCCGCCGATCGTGGTGGTCGGTCCGTTGGCGGGTCCGTTGCCCGTACCGGAGATCGTGGGCGACGCGGACACGACACGAGGGTTCGCGCGCTTGGAGACGTTTCGTTCGGTCGGCAATGTCGCGGGGCCGGCTCTGGCCGGGGTGCTCGTTGCCGGGGTCGGTGATCGGGCCGTTCTGCTGGGTAACGCGGGGACGTTCGCGGTGGTGGCCGGGGTGTTCCTGCGGGCGTGGCCAACGCGCTGCAGAGTCTCGCCATCCGCAACCTCATCCACGCCCGTGTCCCACCCGAGACCCGAGGCCGCGCCTTCGCCTCCTCCAGCGCGGCCCTCAACGGCGCGAACCTGACCGGCACGGCCCTCGCCGGCCCGGCCGCGACCTCGCTCGGCGGCGCGGGCGCGCTCCAATTGGCGGGCGCGGGCACGTTGTTGGTCTCCCTGGCCGCCGCATCGGTCCTCTTTCGGCCACAGCCGGCAGAGCCGACCACGCACCCGACCCCACCGGTGAGCCAATCCACCGAGCCGACGGTCGATTGAACCCGGAGCTTCAGTCGAGCGCGTATTCGGCGGACAACTCGCGTCCGGCACCGAGGACGTCCATCGCGTACTCGGTCGGCACACCGTGCTGGTCCCAGTACAGATTGGTCATGGTCAGCGCAGGCGCGCCGGCCTCGACGCCCATGATCCGCGCGACCTCCTCCGAGACCGGGCGCACCGTGACGACGTCACGCCGCCGCACGGCCCGTCGCCCGGAGCGCTCCTCGACCAGCCCGAAGGTCATCGTCGGCAACGGCTCCGCGACCAACAACTCAGGCGCCATATCGGCCAGTCGGCCCGACAGCCAGGAGGTCGACAGGGCAACCACGCCGTCATCGTCACGGTACAACCGCCGCCTGCGCACCACCTCCGCGCCATCCGCCAGACCGAGCGCGTCGGTCACATGCTCGTCCCCCTCGATCAGCTCCGCCCCCAGAATCTCGACCCGCTCCCCACCCCGAAACCCACTCCCGGTGGCCCGCACCAACGCCAAGCGATCCGGCCCGGTGGTCAACCGTCGCGGCGTCGTCACGATGGTCCCGACGCCTGGAATCGATTCGGCATAGCCGTCCGCCCGAAGCACCGCAGCGACTCGGGTGGCGGTGGCGATCGAGACTCCCTCGGCCTCCACGATCTCGCGCACGGACGGTACGCGATCACCGGGCCGCAACTCGCCTCGATCGATCCGAGCGCGAATCTCAGTCGCGATCCGCCGGTACGGCGGCAATCCCTGTGGGCCGGCCACGGTCACACCTTTCTGTTCTAGTGCGCTTTAGAGCGGTTGTTGACGCAACGAGGTGTTCTAGAACACTATAAATCGAGGCGCCCCTCAGCGACAGAGGGATTGCGGCGTGGCAATCGGTCGCGCCCGGCCGGCGCTGTCCGATCGGTGAAGCCCGATCGGTGAAGTCCGAACTGTGGGAGCGCACGTGAACCAGCAGGAGCCCGAATCGGTGCGCGTGCGATTGTCCGGCGATCCCGGGCGCTCCATCGAACTCGCGTTGCACCAGGGGCGCGGGTTCGCCGGGAACCGGTCGAGTTTCCATCTCACCCGCAGCCAGGGTCGGCACGTGATGCTCGCTCTTCAGGCCACGCTCGTCCGAACCCTACCCGGCCCGATCATCCATCGCGACGGAACGCTTGGCGGCCCGCGCACCACGTCCCAAGGAGGGGACCAATGATTCGCGACCCTGACCGACTCGAAATCGGATTCACCACCGTCAAGCCCGACTGCTGTCCCGTTCGGGACAAGGACACCGGCCTGATCGCGATGCCGCTCGTGGTGCGTGATGAGCGCGGAGCGCCTGTCGGGGAGACCGAGTCGGTGCTCGACGGGATCGGGGCGGAGTCGATGTACGCCTACCTCGACCGGACGCCGAGCGCAGTCGACGCACCCCGGGGTGCGCGATGACCGAGATGTCGATCGCCAAGCCGGTTCCTGTCGCCGCCGCCTCGGCTCGCGAGGTGCGGGTGACCGTGGGGCGGGTGGGCGATGAACTCGGGCTGGTCGACGAGGCCCGGGAGAGCGTGGTGTTGATGGCCTCCGAACTGGTCGCCGATGCCGCGCTCCGCTCGGAAGTGCCGTGGCTGATCGTCGGGATCAACACGCAACTGGTGCAACTCGACCACGCCGAATGGGAGTTCGCGCCCGTCGTCTATCTGGGTGTGCGTGAGGTGGTTCCGCGACCGACCTGGACCCCCTACGGCTACGGCGCCCAGCTCACCCCCGCACGCCGCTTCGACCGTGGTCGGGGGCTCGGGCTCGTCGCCGAATTGGTCCACCACGACTGGGCCGGCGGCCGTTGCGGCTGGGTCCCGGGGCCTGCCGGTCCCACCTCGTGGTTCCTTGCCACCGACCTGGACCCGCACCTCGTGACCGGCTCGATCGGCAACGCACTCATGGCGGCGAGCGGCATTCGCGACGAGTGCCTCCTGACCCCCGAGATGTTGCCGACTCCCGAGGCAACGGCGGAAGTGGCGGCCCTCGGTGGGGCCTGAGCCGGCTCTGTCGGGGCAGGGCCGAAGGGGCGTCTCGGTGGTGGCCCGGTGGGGAAATCCGGTTGTCCGGGGATTGCGCGCACCGGTACCCATGTGGCCATGAAGTCATCGATTCGTCGTACCCGGCACGCGTTGCCGCGAGGTGAGGCCGAGGTCTGGGCGCCGGTCTCCGCGCGGTACGGGATACCGCCGTACGGCTGCAAGTATCTGTACACCGCCGGTGCGTTGCGCGAATTCATCGCGTCGGCGGGTTTGTTGGTGAGCCATGGGCAGTATCTCGCCGCCGCGTCGCTGTCGCTCAACGGTGCCGAACTCGTGGGGCGGTGTGTTTCGGAGCGCACCGAGCAGGGTGTCACCCAGCGGTTGCGCAACGGGCTGGCCTACCTGGAGAACCTGGAAACGGCCGAGGAGGGTGAGCTCGTCCCCGAGGTCGACGCCCTGGTCAAGCTGCGCGGTTTCACGGCTCACCCCACCCTCGAACCGCCCGCCGGGTCGGAACTCCAGTTCTCCCACGGCACGTTCGAGTACCTTCTCGATCGGTTGGCGCTCGCCGCCGACCGGCTGTGGACGGACGCCGACGCGAGCGTCGTCCGCAAGTTCTCCGGCGCGAAGATCGCCCCGATGCGTACGGACGGTAAGAACCTGTACGTCGAGGCTCTACTCGCGCACCTCGACGCGGGTCACACGCCGGGCACGCGGATTCCGTACGAGGAGAGTTGGCGGGTGCGCTCCGCGACGGCGGCCGGCCGCTGACGTATCGCCCCTCGGGCCCGGGCCGAAGCCCGAGGGACGGTGCCCGAGGCACGGCCGCCGGTGGGGCCCGTCAGTCGCGCTCGGGGTGCACCGCGGCGCGGGCCAAGCGGAGTACACCCGCGCGGATGCGTTCCGGACCCAGTTCCGGCAGCAGGGCCGTGACGTGTTCGGCGGCCAGGGGCGCCAGGAGTGCGTGCGCCGCGTGATCCGGATCCGTCGCCGTCGCGTCCAGCAGGATCGTCACGTGGCGGTGCCAGAAGCGGTAGGCGCCGATGCGGTAGCGGGCGCCGGGGGACGAGGTTTCCGACATGCGGATCAGGTCGAGGTGTTCGAGTAGGTAGTCGACGTACGCGTCGACGAATGCGCCGAGGCGTTCGGCCGCCGGAGCGCCCGGGCCCAGGGGCGGGGGGCCGTGCAGGATCGCCTCCTGCAAGACCCGCTCCCGCGCGTCCAGGAGCGCCGCCGCCAGGCCCGACTTGTCGCCGAAGCGGCGGAAGAGCGTGCCCTTGCCGACTCCGGCAGCCGCCGCCACCTGGTCCATCGATACCGCCGCGACGCCCTGTTCGGCGAACAGCCGCGCGGCGGCCTCCAGGACGGCGGCTCGGTTGCGGGCCGCGTCCGCGCGTTCCCTGGGGGGTGGAGTGCGGAGCAGGTCCAGGGGGATTGCAGAAGCGGACTGCGGTCCGTTAATCTCGTCGTGAGCCACAAGCGGACTATAGTCCGATTCCCTGCGAGGTGGAGGCACCGCCATGACCGCACTCATCACCCGAGACGAACTGCGCACCGAGATCGCCGCCGGCACCGTGACCGTCGTCGACGCGCTCGGCGGCGAGTACTGGGCCAAGCAGCACCTGCCCGGCGCGCTCGCCCTGGTCCGGGACGAGGTCGACACGCTCGCCCCGACCCTGCTGCCCGATCACGACGCGGCGATCGTCACGTACTGCTCCAACCCCGCCTGCCCGAACAGCGGCCAAGTCGCCGACCGCCTCACCCACCTCGGCTACACCAACGTCCGCAAGTACGCCGAGGGCATCGAGGACTGGACGAACGCGGGCCTCCCGACCGAATCGGCGTGAGTCCACGGCGTCGGGGACGGGGAGGGCCGAGGCGAGTCCGCCACGTCCCTCCCCGATCGGGATCACCGGATTCGGATCGGGCCAACCCGGGGTCGCGGTGTGCTCCCGGCGGCATGGGCGGCCGTTGCGCGGCGACTGATCAGGGTGCGTCCTTCAGGTCGGTGATTCGGCCGCCGGCCAGTGGGACGCGGTACCGGACGTCGATCGTGGAGTCGCCGAAGTGTTCGGTGACGATCACCGTTGCGCTGCCCGCGCCGCTGCCCTCGTAGTGGACCTCGCGGCTCTGTGGTGTGTTCTGCGCGCGGAAGACCGGGTCGGCGCCGTTCTCTTCGGCCCACGCGTCCAGGCGGGCGTTGAGTTCGGGGGTGAGGAACTCGTTGCGGACCTCGGTCGGGTCCATGTTCGGGTTGGTGCCGTTGACGGCGGACAGGTACTGGTCGTAGAAGGCGGTCACCTTTGCCACGACGCCGATTTGTCGGGCCTGATGTACGCCGGGCGGTGCTCCGCCGGTTGCGGCGAGTGCCGGAGCGGCGGCGCCGGCGGAGAGGAGGAGTCCGGCGGCCACTGTGACGGCGGCCGTACGGCGAATCCTGGCGGTCATGTCGACCTCCGCTTGCTTGGGGATGTGCCCTTGCATCGGTGGAGACGTCCAACCAGTGGGACGGGTTGCGTGACTTTGCCCGGCTTTACCGTTCGGGAATCGATTCGTTCCCTTCAGGTGGCGTCGGGCGTCCCCGTCAGCGTTTCTTCCGCATCGTCCAACACGGACTGCGGCAACCGGGTGTAGGAGAGCAACCGGCCGCCCGAATCGCGGATCCGGGCCGCCACTTCGCGAGCCCAGATGTTCTCCACGAACAGCACCACCACCAGCGAGTCGTGTGGCATGACCTGCCCGATCTGGTCGACGTCCTCGTCCCCGGCCAGACCCAGCAGCTCCCGTGCGGCCAACTCCGCCGCCATGTCGCGCAGTCCCTCGAACTCGCTGACCTCGTGGCTGCTCACCTCGCCCGCCATGTCCTTGACCACGATCAGCGCGTCGATCAATCGCACGTCGCCGCGCTCCTCGACCGACTCGAACGCGTCCAGCACGGCCGGGGTCAGCCGCTGGCCCGGAAAGCCCAACACGATGGCGTCGACGGGTCCCAACTCGGCCATGCTTCCTCGTCTCGGGGAGTAGGTGCGGCGGTGAAGAGCAGGTGCGGTGCCGGAGCCGGGTACGGCGACGGAAGTAGTGCGGTGGCGAAGTGGAGCGTGCTCGCAACTTCGTGCCCGTTCCCGCTTCGCGCGCATTCATGTGTCGCCGCACGACCCGCCTCCGCCGACCCGGGCTCACCCCTCGTACGCGACCACCGACGCCGCCGGTTTCGGGGCGTCCGGGCGCTGCCACTGCCCGAGGTACACGTTGCCCTTCGCCGACACCACTCGTGACGACACCGGCGCCGGCAGCGCGACCTGCCAGGCCGGTTCGCCGGTCTTCGCCCTCAGCGCGATCAGGTGGGCGGCGTCGTCGCCGGTCGCGCCGGTCGACGTCGCATCCATCGAGACGTAGACCTTGCCGTCGGCCACGACCGGTGTCTCCAACGCGCCGTGGGACGGCATCTCGCGCTTCCAGACCACATTGCCGGTCTTCGCCTCCAACGCGTGGACCGCGCCCTTGTTCACCGAGCCGGCCGGCCCGTTCGTGGGCGACGCGCCGCCGGTCGTGGAGGGCAGTACGCCGGCCTGCGGCTCGGAGGGGTGGCTCGCCACGTACACGACGTCGTCCACCCGGGCGATCCCGCTGACGTTGCGGGTCTCCATCTCGTACTTCCACACCTGCGCGCCGGTGAGCGGATCCACCGCCACCACGCCCGACTCGGCCTCGTCGTCGGCGGCATCGTAGACGAGGAACGCGGTGTCGCCGGCGAGGGTGAGGCCGTTGCTGGGTCCGCCCTCGACCGGGATCGGGCCCCAGAGCGCGGCGCCGGTGGTCGCGTCGCGTGCGTAGCGCTGCCAGGTGTACGCGCCGCCGCTCCGGCCGGAGGTCACCAGCGCGAGCACCTGGTTGCCGGCCGGCACCACGTTGCGTCCCCATGGGCAGTCCTTGAACGGGATCTCCCACTTCGGACTCCCGCCGCGGTCGTACGCGCGGATAACCGCCGGGTACGAGGAGTACCTGGGCTCGGCGAGCACGTAGACCAGGCCGCCGGCGAAGACCGGCGTCGCCGGCAGACCGGTGTCCTTGGACATGTCCGCCTTCCATACCTCCCGGTGCGTGGTCGCGTTGATCGCGACGATCCGCCCGGGGCCGGTGGAGGACGAGTTCTCCTCGGCGACGCCCAGATACAACAGTTCGCCGTCCAGGCCCGCCGGCAGGTTGACCCAGCGGGCCGCGTACTCCAGGACCCAGCGTTGTTCGCCGTTGAACGGGTCGAAGGCGTGCACGGTGCAGGTCGAGGGCTGGGACGGCTCCGGGACCAACGCCGAGGTGTCCACCGTCCAGGAGACGACGAACACGTGGCTCTTCGTGGTCAGCGGTGCGGACACCGAACTGCCGGTGGTGGCCTTGCGCCAGACCTGCTTGCCGGACTCCGCGTCGATCGCGGTGACCTGGCCCTTGCCGCCGCCCACGCCCTCCGCGACGTGGTAGACGAGATCGCCCTGCACGCTCAACGAGGAACCGGCGGCGGGGCCTGCCGGATACGACCACACCTGCTTGCCCGGATTCGTCTCGTCGCTCGCCAGCAGCCATCCGATGCCACCGCCGGCCGCGGCCACGACGAGCGCGCCCCCGCCGAGCAGGAGGGATCGGCGGGCCAACGCCCTCTTCCCGACCGGCGGCTCCGGCATGCCGACGGTCGGCGGCAGGCTCGGCTGCGGTGGCGGGCCGGTGGGGCCGGTCGGGCCGGTGGGTTCGCCCGAGGTGCCTGGGCCGCCCGAGCCGGCCGGCGCCGCCCGGGTCGTCGCGGTGGGTGCGCCGTTGTCCGCTCCGATGCCCAGTGCCCGAGTCGGCGGCTCCGGGGCCTCGTTCGTCGCCTCGGCCGGCGCCGCCGGATCGCGCAGGTGCCGCCGCTCCAACTCGGCCGCGAGTCCGGCCGGCAACCACGAAGTCACGGGCGGCGGTTCGTCGTCGCCCAAGCAGCGCTCCAGCACGGTGACCGGCTCGGGCCGCCGGGTCGGGTCCTTGTCCAGGCACTCGGCGAGCAAGTCCCGCACTCCGTCCGGCACATCGGCTAACAACGGTTTGTCCCGCAGCACCCGCAACATCATCTGCAACTGCGGCACCGGCGGATCCTGATGGAACGGCCCGCGCCCGGTGGCCGCGAACACCAGTACCGAGCCGAGCGAGAACACGTCGCTCGCCGGCCCGAGGGTTCGCCCGTCCGCCTGCTCCGGTGACATGAATGCCGGCGACCCGACGACCCGGCCCGTTCCGGTCGGTCCCCGGCCACCCTCGTCCACCGCGCGTGAGATGCCGAAGTCGATCACCCGCAGCCGGTCCCGGCTCAGCATGACGTTGGACGGTTTGAGGTCGCGATGGATCAGGCCCGCGCGGTGGATCGCCATCAGTGCCTCGGCCAACTGCGCGCCCAGGACGCGAAGCGCGCCCTCGGGCAGCGGGCCGTACCGGGTGATCGCCTCGGACAGCGACAGTCCGGTCAGGTATTCGGTGGCCAGCCACGGCGGTTGCGCGTCCGGGTCGGCCTCGGCGATCGGCGCGGTCCACGCGCTGTCCACCCGCCGGGCCAGGTCTACCTCGCGCCGGAAGCGGTCCCGGAAGCCGTGATCCGTCGCGAACTCCGCGCGCACGGTCTTGACCGCGACCCGAACCCCGCTCGGGGACGTGCCGAGGAACACCTCGCCCATCCCGCCCTCGCCCAACCGGCCGCGCAACCGATACGGCCCGAGCCGTGTCGGATCCCCGTCGCGCAGTGCTTCCATGACCACCGTTCCCCGTTCCGGTCGTACAGGAGTGGCCACTTTAGCCGCCGCCCGGAAAGGGCAATCAGGTGCTTCCCCCGCGGAAATACTGTTGCCAGACCTGGGTTTGCCGGGTCTCCGCGTGATCCGGACCCAGCACTCGGGCGAAGTCGGCGATCAGCGGGTCGTACAGAGCCAGTGCCTCGCCGCGATATCCCGCGAGGCCGCGATTGACCGCGTGACCCGCCCGCGCGACCAGCGATTCCAGGCAGTCGGTGCCCAGGATCCGAATCGAATCCAGGGCGAGTGCGCCGTACATCGCGGCGGCCCGGAGCGGATCGCCGGATTCGCCGGTGAATCGGGCCTGGAAGCTGCGCGCGGTCAGTGTGCTCTCCGCCTCGGCGCCCAGCGCGCGGGTCATGTCCGCCACGAGCTGGGTGAACAGGGCGACCGCACGCGGCGGTTCGCCGCCCTCGCCGGTGAACCTGGCGTGGCACAGCCGCATGTCCAAGGTGACCCAGTCGCCGGGACCCAGATGCTGCGCGGCGACCGGGATCAGGCCGCCCAGCAACTGGGCGGCGCGCCGCGGATCGCCGTCCTGGCCGACGAAGTGGGCGTATGCCCGGCGGATGTTGAGCGTGTCGCGATCGGTGCTGCCCAGCACCCGGCTCGCGACCTCGCCGAGTTGGTGGTAGAGCCGGATGGCCGCCGCGGGATCCTCGCGCATCCCCCACTCCCAGACGGCGCCCACCTGTTCGTTGATGCGGACACGGGAGGGGTACGGCTCTTCGAGCGGACGAGGGGGCCGCACGATGCGGAAAGGCGAATCCATGCTCACCTCCGAAGATGTCGCATCCGAGTGTGCGACCTGCCGCTGCGTTGTCGGTAGGGGTGTGTCCGTTCACGTTCGTCCCGGCTACTCGGCGCATGGGCGGATCGGCGACTCGGGGGATCGGGGGATCGGGGGATCGGCGGACGATTCCGAGGTCGGGCGCGTGTTCCGCGGTGGAGGTTGGAGAAAATCGACGTATTCGTACGCCAGTTCGAGTTCTTGTGTTCGGACGGCGTGCTCGGGCATTCGATGTGGTTCGATTCGAAATGCGCGGATAAAGATCTCAAATGACGTCAGAAGCCGCACTGGGTACGCCCGTTCGAGGTTGGTTGGATGATCTGTCCGTTTATAGGCGCGTCGTTCGACGCGCCAGACCCGGCACTCGCATACAGTTCGGTCGAGTGGAGGACGACGAGATAGCCCGGACGGGGCCGGGACGAGCGGACGCGGAGGTGCCCATGGGCGCATTGCGCAAGGCCGGCTCGTGGCTCGGGATCGGTTCGGGGGACGTGGACGACGACCTGTACCGCACCGGCGCGGGTGCCTACGAGACCGGTACATACGACGCAGACGACGACGACACGGGGTCGCGCTGGGTCTACGACGACGAGCCCGAGGAGTCGCGTTCGCGTGCCCTGGAGGGCAGCGTGGTGCCGGCGTCGGAGGTGTTCGCCGCGCGGGCGGCCGCCTCGGAGACACCGGCCCGGCCGAGCACGCGGATCGCCGTCGTGCACCCGAAGAGCTACCACGAGGCCAGAGCGATCGGCGAGTACTTCCGGCAGGACATTCCGGTGGTGATCGACCTGACGGCGATGGACGAGTCGGATGCCAAGCGGGTCGTCGACTTCGCCTCGGGGCTCACCTTCGGCCGCCGCGGTGCGATCGAGCGGCTGGCGAAGCGGGTCTTCCTGCTGATGCCGGCCGACGCCCGGCTGCTGACGGGCGACCCGTCCCAGCAGAACCACGACGGGTTCTTCAACCAGGCGTAGCGGGCGACGGGGCGTGGCCGGTGGCGGGATGCGGCCGGCGATGGGGCGTGGCCGATGACGGGATCCGGCTGGGGCGGGTCGGGTGAGGCGGCCTCGGCCCGGGATCGGCATGCCGTGATCGTTTGGCTTGGCCACCTTGCCGCGCGCACCGCGCTCGGCACGTCGACGGTGCCGCGATTTGCGCCGGGTCGAATGTGTCGACGGTTCGTGGCCGCGTGACTGTGTGGCAGGCAACCGGGCGTGAGTGCGCCGCGCACGGGACTTCGTACGGACCCGGGCTCGGGTGGGCCGGGTCCGTACGCCGTTCAGGGGTCGAGTCGGTCCAGGTCGGCGGGTGTATCGATGTCGAACGGGTCGGCGATGTCGGCGCACTCGATCAGCCGCACCCGGGCGCGTTGTGCGGCGAGCAGGGCCCGGGCGCCGGCGTCGCCCTCGGCCGTACGGGCCAGTTCGGTCCACCAGGCGCGGCCGAACAGGACCGGATGGCCGCGTTTGCCGGCGTAGCCCGCCGCGATCAGGTCCTCGCGCGCGCCGGATGCGGCGATCAGGCGCGCGACGGCCGGGGCGCCCACGCCGGGCATGTCCACGAGGGTGACCACGACGGCCTCGGCGTCGGTGGGCAGGGCGGCGACTCCGGCGGCGAGCGAGGAACCCATGCCGCTCGCCCAGTCGTCGTTGCGCACCACGACGACGTCGGCCAGGTCCGCCTCGGCCAGCACGGCGTCGACCTCGGCCCCGAGCACCACCACGACCCGGTCGCACCCGCCGCGCAACAGCTCGCCGACCCCGAACTCGACCAGCGGCCGCCCCCGATGCTTCAGCCGAGCCTTGGCCTGCCCTCCGAGCCGCCGGCCGCCCCCGGCCGCCAGCAACAACCCGACCACGCCACCCACGGACACACTCCTCTTCGACGACGACCGGACGACCGGAGCCTCCATCGCACCACGGGGCCGCTGGAGCGGCACGGGGGGTGGGGTGGGGGAGGAGCGGGGGGTGGGCGGGTCGGGGGTCGGGGGTGTGGTGAGTCGGGGTCGGGTCGCGGGGTGGTGAGTCGGGGTCGGGTCGCGGGGTGGTGAGTCGGGGTCGGGTCGAGGGGTGGTGAGACGGGGTCGGGTCGCGGGG
>NZ_KB889678.1 GCF_000372745.1 Embleya scabrispora DSM 41855
GCCTCGGAGCCGGCGGCCGACACCTCACGCAGCGACAGTCCACCGCGCTTTCAACCAACGAGGTGGCGGGCACGTTACGACGCCGGCGACACACCACCGTCCGCAGGCTCGCCACGCGGGTGACCGTCGGTGCCCACGACACGCCTGCTAGCATTTGCTAGCATCGACTTATGGCGAAAACACAACTCAACGTGCGCCTGGACGAGGACGCGGCCGACGCCGCCCGCCAGGCCGCCGAGACCAGGCACATGACCCTGCAGCAATACATCGAACACCTCGTGCGCAGCGACACCGATCCGCTGCGGGCGGCGTTCGTGGCGTCCGCGCGCGATGTGATCACGGAGTACGGCGATCTCATCGAGGAGCGCGCGCGTGCACCTCGCGGTTGACCTGACCTGGATCCTGGAGATCGCGCGCCTCGCAGGCGAACAGGATCCTTCCCCCGACGACTTCGGGGTGCCCCTGGCCGCGGTCGAGCGCCACAAGGCCGTCCTGTTCGATCGTGACGTCTACGACGGCGTCCACGCGCGCGCCGCCGCCCTCGCGCACACCCTGGGCCGCCTGAACTGGCTCGAGCGCTCGAACATGACGGTCGCCGTCGCGGTCGCCGTCGCCTACCTCCAGGCATCCGGCAGGTCGGTCAAACCCGGGCCCGAGGAGATCACCCGGCTCGTCGACGAGCTGCGCCGCGAAGACTGCAGCGCCCACTCCGTCACCGCCCTCCTGCGCTCCTGGCCCGCCTGACCGGCCCGGACACGCCGGTCGGCGGACGGGGATGCTCCCGGACCCACTCGACTCGCGAACCGTTCTCGCTCCCGGAGGCGAAAGATGCGGACCCCCTTCATGGTCGATGGTCTGTTCCCGGTCCGGGGTGATCTCCCATTCCAGGCCCGCGGGCAGTTCGGTGGCCAGGTGGCGGCGCAGCGGTTCGAGGACATGCGGGATGCCGTCGGTGCCGCGTCGGGCGTGCTCGACCTGCGGGACCCGCACCCACCAGGCAGCGATCGGGCGGGCGCACACGTCCGCGAATCACTGGCCGCGGCATCGTACGCGTCGCCGGGCTGGGCGGCCGCCACAGCCGTCCAGGCCCTTGCCGAGGCCCCCACCACACCGGGCGATGCCGCCGCACGCGCCCACGACCTCCTCGATCGCGTCCCCGTGCAACACCTGCGCGGCACCACCCGCGAACGGCTCGACCGCCTGACGTCGGCACTGCCCCGGGACCTGCAAGCAGGCTACGAACTCCGCGAACGCCTGAGGGAGTTGCCGCCGGCCGTCGACACCCACGGACAACCACCGACACCGTAGGACCACCGCAGCCGCCCGTGAGGCCGCCTCGCCGGGACTCGTCACCTCCCCTCGTTCCGGAGGCGGAGCCCAGGTGCATGTCGCCCGAGCGCGTTCGTCTCCTGGGGTGAGCCGCTCGCGCCGGGGAGCTCGGGATGTCGATCCACCGTCGGATACATCACCGGGTAGCCGGGATGTCCTCACGGTCAGTGGGAGGGGCGGGGCCCGGCGGCGCGGCGCAGCCGGTTGGCGACCGCTGCGCCCAGCCGCTCTTCCGGTGGCAGTGACGCGAGGATGACGTCGCAGTCGTGCTCGTCGAGTTCGCGCAGGAATCCGAACAGGCCGCGCGCGTATGCGGTCGTCGAGGCGGGCACCGCCACGATCGCGTGTGCCTTGACCGCCTCCTCGGGAACGGAGGGAGGAAGGAGGATGCCCACGCGCCGGCCCCGGTCCTGCGCGAGCGCCGCTTCGGCGGCAATGCGGTCGGGCGCGACGAGAACCACCGGGGCTCGCGGAGCGTAGTGGGAGGGATGTTGGCCCGGTACTCGGACACGGCTGGTCTCCGGAACCGGCAGGGCACGGCCGAGCACTGCTTCGAGGTCCTCGCGGGTCACACCGCCGGGTCGAAGGATGCCGAGGGTTTCGCTTGTGGCGTCGACGATCGTCGACTCGACGCCGACCCGGCACGGGCCGCCGTCCAGTACGACGTCGACGGCATCGCCGAGTTCCGTGCGCACGTGGTCCGCCGTGGTGGGGCTGACCGAGCCGAAGCGGTTGGCGGACGGGGCCGCGACGGCACCGCCGAAGGTGGAGAGCAGCGCGAGCGCCACGGGATGGTCGGGCACCCGCACGGCCACCGTCTCCAGGCCGCCCGTCACCTCCGGCGGCACGCGGCGCCCGCGCCGCAGGACCAGCGTGAGCGGGCCCGGCCAGAAACGCTCGGCCGGCAGGCGCGCCGCGGCCGGCACGTCGTCGACCCATGCGTCCAGATGCTCCGCGCCGGCGATGTGGATGATCAGCGGGTGCGAGGGCGGACGGCCCTTCACCTGGAAGACGCGTGCGACGGCGGCGGGGTCCTCGGCGTTGGCGCCGAGACCGTAGACGGTTTCGGTGGGGAGCGCCACCAGGCCCCCCGCGCGCAGTACGTCGGCCGCCTTCTCGATCTCGCCGGTTCCCGCCGTCACCCTCGTGGCCCCTCTCCCGGTACCTGCTGCCGGAGCCATTCTCCTCCTCGACGGCGCCGGCGCCGAATCAAGGCCGGACGGAACAACAGGCCGGGCGACGAACACTCGACGGTGCGGGACGCAGGACCGTCGTCGACGCCGCCCGCCCGTTCGCCGTCCCGCTCGTCGAGGACGACATCGCCGACACCGTGGGTGGTCGTCGTCCGACACACGTTGGTCACAACTCGCAGGCGGTCGGCTCTCGTTCCCGGGCGAAGGGGGAAAGGTCGGCGCCCGCCACCTGTGGGGCCGCCGTTTTCAGGCGCTCGGGCTCGGGACCGTCGGTTGGGTGGGCAGGCCGTGGGCGGTGACGAGTCGGGCGCTGCCGTCGGCCAGGCGGTAGGACAGGCCCACCACGGCGGTCCGTCCTGCGGCGACGCGCTCGGCGAGTTCCCGGGATCGGTCCATGAGGAGGTCGACGCTGTGCCGTATGTGCTCGGCGATGATGTCGTCGTCGTGGGTGAGCCCGGCCGCGCGGGCGGCCAGGATGCTGGGGGTGACGCGTTCGATGACGTCGCGTACGTACCCGGTGGCGGCGACACCGTCGGTCACGGCGGCACGGGCGGCGGCGACCGCGCCGCACGAGTCGTGCCCGAGCACTACGACCAGCGGGCAGTCCAGGACGCTCACGCCGTATTCGATGCTGCCCAGGACCTCCGGACCGGCCACGTGGCCGGCGGTGCGTACGACGAACAGGTCGCCCAGGCCCCGGTCGAAGATGATCTCGGCGGCCAGGCGCGAGTCGGAACAGCCGAAGAGCACCGCGAACGGGCGCTGGCCGGGTGCGGTCTGCGCGCGACGTGCGGCATCCTGGTTGGGATGCTGCGGAGTGCCGTCCACGAAGCGCCGGTTGCCGGCCAGCAGCAGTTCGACGGCTTCGGACGGGGTCAAAGCGGCGACGTCGATCATGGAGGCAGGCTACGTCCGATCCCGCTCGCCACGACATCGGGGTCCGCCGAAGGGCGAGGCGGATGTGGCGGACCACGATCGGGTGTCCGGCATCGCCCGGCACCGGGCCGGATCGGCAGCGCCGGCTGCCGGAGCCCCCGACACACAACAAACCCGCCCTGGGTCACGACGCCAGGAACAGCAGCCCCACACGGGGGCGGTCGGGCCTTCGCGCCGCCACCGCAGGCCGCTTCCGACCTTCTCGAAGGACGCAACTCGACCCGCGGTGCGGCGGGCCGACCGCCGATCCTGCGGTGCGCCGCTCGAACCCGTGACCGTCGGCGGGCGCGCGGACGCGGGCTGCGCACCCACTCGGCCCAACCGCCGCCGCAGGGGCTCGGCGCCCCACCCGGGCCCCGAGCCGGAACGACCCGTGACACGCCCGCGTGGAGGTGCGCTCCGAGGGCGGCGGTAGTTGCATGGACGACGACCGTGCCCGAGACCACGGAGGTCGACATGCACATTCTGCGCGCGGTGGAGAGCGAACGGACCCGCTGGTGGCACGCGATGGCCCGCAGGGACATCGCCCTGTGTGGAGTCGCCCTCCCGGGCGAGGCCGGCCCCACACCCGACGGATCCCTGACCGACCTGCTGTGTCCTCCCTGCATGTCCGCGATCGATCGAGGCGTCGAGAACGCCGAAGCCACGGCCTCCCGCATCGAGGCGGCGGCCATGGAGCAGCCACCCGCGCCCGGCCCGGCGTGACCGACGCCGCCCGAGGGTTGCCCCGCATGGGTCACGCGCTCGTCGACCGGTGCGGGCCCGAGGTCGTCGTGGACGTGGGCAGCGCACTGCCCGCGTGCCGGGGCTCGTTCGAGGCGGGCCGGTTTTCTGCGGTGGGCCGCGCCCTCGGTCACGGCCGCTGCCCGGCGTTCGACGCGCGCCCGCGACGTCTTTCGGGGGCCGGTCCCCGGACGAGGGGCGCGACGAAGGGCGACGCCGTGGCCTGCGCGTGGCGGTCGGCACCGGCCGGAACTTTCGGTGGTGCGGGTGCGGGTGCCGGGGGTGGGCCGACCACCCGGGCGCGCGGGGTGGCCGTCGCGCAGGTGGCGCACATCTCGGCCAACCGCCATACGCAGCCGAGCCGGTTGGGCACGACCACGAAGCGGATGGTGCCGGCGCAGCGGCGCGGGGTGCGCCCGTGCCAGGCGCAGCCCTCACTGTGGCAGCGGCACTTGGCGTCGGGGCGGGCGGGGCCTTCGGTGCGGGCGTGGAAGGCGAGGTGTTCCAGGGCCGCGGCGGGGCAGCCGCCGGGTTGCCGTGTCCGGCGGGGTCGGCCGGGCATCCGTGTCGGGCGCACTGGATCCTCGACCGTTTCAGCGCGGGGCGGCCGTGGGCGACAATCCGTACGGTCCACAGCCGTCCGGTGGTGTTCACGCAAGCGTCGGACATCGATGGGACCTCTTTCGTCGCCCCGGCCTCGCCGGTGATGACCCGTGGCCCGACACGATGGCGCCGGCGGGGCGTTCTTCGCGCGGCGGTCATCCTGCAAACGGAGCATTCGTGTCTCGAACGTGTGACGCGCCTGAGCCGATCGGGCACCCCGACTCCGGTGGTCCGCTCCGGCGGGCCGGATCGCACGGCGGGACGTGGCGCTTTGGGTGGCCACCGCCCCCGGGTCGTCCCGGGCTCCTTCGTCCTTTCCGACACGGCCGGAGGCCACGGCTGTGCTCTGCCGGATCCTGCCGCCGGTGCGTGCCGGGATGAGGAACCCGGTTGCCGGGGACCGCGACTCCCGTGGGTGAACTCAACCGTCGTGGTCGGCAAGGGGCGTGGGCGGGAACCGCTCCGCACAGGTGCCCGGGGTCCGCCGGAACGAAGGGGAGATCGGTGAGCGCGGTCAACTCCTACGACGCCGTATGCGTTGCCTGCGGCTCGCACGTCGCGGCCCGTACGGGCGTCGTCACCTGCGCTGCGGTGGGTGCCGACCGCAACGGTGCGCGGGTGCTGGTACGCACCTGGTGCGACGGTTGCGCACCGGACCCCGACCACACGACGGACCGGACGGCGCCTGTCGGCGTCCGATGCGCCGCGCGCGTTCTCGACCACGGATGACTTCGACGCGCGCCGGGCCTCGATGCAGCGCGATGCGGTGGCCGCCAGGCGTGATCCCGCAGCGGGTGGGAGGCCGGGCGCCCCCTTGGCCGGAAGTCCGCGCAGCGGCGCGGGAGTCCTCGGCGTCGGCGCCCAGACCTCTGCCACCAACGCCCGGTTCGAGGGGTGCCGTCATGGGCCGGCGGTTGGGCGGAGAGTCGGATCGAGCAGATTCGACCCGTCCCGGCTCGTCTGCCCGGGGCATTGTGGAGGCCGTGGCTGCTCGACCGCGGTTGACGATCGAGCGGGCCGGCAAGGGCCGGGCGTCGCCATTCGGCCGACCCTCCCGTCACCGTCACCCGGTCAGCCCGACAAGCCGCCTTGTGCATTGCTTTCCGCCGCGGCCGGCGAAGCACTCGGCACGATCGTCGGGGCCGGCACCGGTTCCTGCCGCCTTGCCCGGAAAAGCATGCACCGGGCTGCTTCGCCGCCGCAGGTGTCGGTCACCGGACGTCGAGGGCGGCCACCTGCCGCGGGCGCCTCAACTAGGTTGGCTCGCATATCGGTTGGGCAGGCAGCGCGACGTCGTGTGAGGAGATCGGGTGTACGGGGGCACGATCATCGGGGGCCGCTATCGCGTGGAACACGTCCTGGGAAGAGGTGGGTTGGGGGAAGTCTGGGAGGCGCTGGATCTGACGCTCGACCGGCGGGTCGCCGTCAAGTTCGTCACCGGCGTGATGCAGTACCCGGAAGCGGCCACGCGGTTCGCCCGCGAGGCCCGGACCCTCGCCTCGCTCCACCACGCGGGCATCGTCACCGTCCACGACGCCGGGACGATCGACCACGACGGCGGGCCCCTGCCCTACCTCGTGCTGGAGAAGCTGCACGGCTCGACCTGGGAGACCGCACAGGTGGACTCGGTCGTCGAGACCGGCGCCCGCCTGGCCGACGCACTCGCGCACGTCCACGAGGCGCGGATCCTGCACCGCGACATCAAGCCCGCCAACATCATGATCTGCCCGGACGGGCGCGTGGTGCTGATGGACTTCGGCATCGCCCGCGACGACGCCTCCCTCACCCGCACCGTCACCGCCCCGGGCAGGGCATTCGGCACCCCCGCCTACATGGCCCCCGAACAGCTTCAGGGCCACCCCGCCACGCCGTCCTCGGACGTGTACTCGCTCGGTCTGGTCCTGGTCGAGAAACTCACCGGCCACCGCCTGCCCGCCGAACAACTCACCGCGCAGGTCCAAGCCGTCGTCCCCGGGCATCTGCTGCCCCTGCTCACCCGCATGACCTCGCCCCGTCCCGACCAGCGACCCACCGCCGCCGAGTGCGCCGAACTGCTGCGGACGCCCGTAGAGCCGGCGAGGTCGCGCGGGCCGGTGCGACACGACGCGTTGGGACGCTTCCTCCCGCCGGCGGTACTGCTCACGCTGTTCGCGATCTCCCTGTTCCTGCCCGCCTACACGTTCTCGGGGACGGGTGAGGCCTGGATCGACGACCAGGACGGGCAATGGACGGTCAAGGAGGCCTTCGGCGGCGGCGGCCTCGTCAAGATCGGCGCCTTCGTCGGACTGGCGACGACCCTGGTCACGACAGTGGTGCTCGTCCCGGGCTCCGGCGTGCGCACGCGGCTGGCGGGCTACGCGGGAGCGGCACTCGCCGTGGGCTGCCTCCTGTGGCTGGGCTCGTCCAACCCTCCCTACTACGACCTCGACGACGAGGAGCAAAAAGCGATCCGCTCCGGAATGTGGCTCTTCTACCTGACGACGGCCGCCGGCGTCGCCACGTACATCCACCGCGACGTCCGTACCCGCAGCGGGACCGCACTGCCACGCGAACGGCTCGCCGCCCCGGCGATGCTGCTCACGCTGTTCGCCATCACCCTGTTCCAGCCCGCCTACCTGGACTCGAAAGGCTATTGGAGCGTCATGGAGGCCGTCGCCGGCGACGGCCTCACGAGCGTCGGCGTCTTCGCCGGACTGGCGACGACCCTGGTGGCGACGGCGGTGCTCGTCCCGGGCTCCGGCGTGCGCACGCGGCTGGCGGGCTACGCGGGAGCGGCACTCGCGGCGGGCTGCCTCCTGCGACTGCACGCGGCCCCCGACGCCGACCTCGACGCCGATCCGACCTACCTCGCGCTGCGGCTCTTCCACCTGACCTCGGCCCTGACCATCGCCACGTTCATCCACCGCGACACCACCAGGTCGTTCCGGTGAACCTCCCGCGACGGTGGCCGGGTCGGTGCAAGGGTGGGCGGGTGCCCTTCGCGGGGTCCACACATACTCGCCTGGTGGCGTGCGTGCGGGCTGTGCGCCGCGCGGGTCGACAGGGAAAGGCTCCGGCCGCGGCAACGCGCGGCCGGAGCCTTTCTCCCCGGAGGGGACTCCACTGGACATCACTCGCCCCTTGGTACCGCGCCGCCGGCCGGAGATCGAAGGCGCCGACCATTTCGTGCCGATGGATGCCGAGGAGATCGTCACGTAGATCTCCAGGGCGTCCCGCGTCGCCCTTCACCGCCCCCGCCACCCGCCGACAATGGCCCGAGTGTCCTCGCCGATGGCCCCGGCGTAGCGGGCCAACACGGCCGTTGTGTGCTGACCGAGCTGCGGCGCGGGCGCGAGTTCGAAGGGCTCCGAACCGGCGAACGGGGCGCCGGGCACGCGCAGTCGCCCCAGTCCCGGTGCGTCGATGTCGTGCCAGATTCCGGTCTCGGCGAGCGTCGGGTCGGCGAGCAGGTCGGCGGGCCGCGCGACGTAGGAGAACGGCGCGCCGTGTTCGACGGCCGCCGCGTGGACCTCCGCGTTGGTCCTCTCGGCGCACCAGCGGCCCACGAGGTCGCGCATCTCGCCGGCCAGGAACGTCTTGTCGGACATGCGGTCCCGGAGGTCCGGCCGCCCGATCGCGGCGAGGAAGGAGTCGATGTTGGTCGGATTGACGAAGATGCCGACGTCTCCGTCGCGGCTCGGGTAGTACGACCACAGCGAGTGGGTCGAGTTGCCTATGCGTTTGCCGTAGCCCGGGTAGGGCGGGTCGCCGTTGTAGGCCATCGGCCCTTGCATGTCCATGGCACTCGCCTGCAGTTCCTGCAGCGCGAGCTCGACGTAGGACGACCGGCCGGTCCGCAGCTGCCTGAGCACCGCGGTCATCGCCGCACCGAGCACCGACAGCGCGGCCTGGCAGCCTGCCTGGTCACCGTACGGCTTGACCGGCTCGCGATCCGGCGAGCCCATCAGCGACAGCTGACCGCCGGCGGCGAACGTCGTCAGCTCGGTGACGAGATGGTCCGCCTTCGGTCCGTCCTCCCCGTACGGCGTGACGGCGACGACCGACAGCTTCGGGAACCCGGCCGCAAGCCTTGGTTCGTCGAGGCCGAGTGCCTCGAGCTCGCCGCGGCGACGGTCCGTGACGAGCAGGTCGGCCGCCGACACGATGGCGGTGAGCGCCGAACGGGCGGCCTGCTGCCGCAGGTCGAGCACGACCGACGACTTGCCGCCGTTGAAGTACAGATGGGCGGCGCTGGACTCGCCGTCCGTCCGCCCGTCCGGGAATGCTCCGACGTGGCGCAGGCAGTCACCCTCGGGCGGCTCGACCTTCACGACCTCCGCGCCGAAGCCGGCCATCGTGCGGGTGGCGAGCGCGGTCGTCACGCCGCTTCCAAGCTCGACGACGACCAGACCCTCAAGCATGACGGCTCCTTCCCGGCTTCTCCTGCGGTTCCTTCGCGATGACGCCCTGCGCCTCGAGTTCGTCGACGTAGTCGTCGGACAGGCCGAGCCGGCCGCGGAGGATGTCGCGATTGTGCTCGCCAAGGCCTGGCGCGGCGCGGAGTTCGACGTCCAGCCCGTGGAAGTGCCACGTGGGTGCGGTCAGCTTCATGGGCGTCATGGTGGCGTGGTCGACGGTGCGCAGGAACGCTCGCGCGGTCAGCTGCGGGTCGTCACGGAGATCGTCCGGCGTGAGCACCGGCGACGCCGGCACGCCGACGGTCTGGAGCTTGTCGGCGACGGTCGCCGCAGGCATCGTCCGGGTCCACGCCGCGATTTCCCGGTCGAGGTCGTCGTGAGTGGCGCGGCGGGCGCGGGCGTCGAGCAGCCGTGCGTCGGCGGCGAGGTCCGGGCGGCCCATGGCCTCGGCCAGCCGGGTCCACTGCTCGTCGGTCGTGACCGAGACCGCGACCCAGGAGTCCGCCTGCTCCGCGGGTGTCCCGTCCGCACCCTGGCTGGGGTAGACGCCCTGTGGTGCGTGCACGGGGCTCCGGTTGCCCTGCCGTTCGACGTGCGCCCCGAACTGATGGGCGACGAGGGCGTCGCCGATGAAGGTGAGCAGAAGGTTGCGCTGGCTGACCTCGATGCGCCGCCCGACCCCGGTCCGTTCGCGGGCGACGAGCGCCATGAGAACTGCGGCCGCACCGCCCAGCCCGGCCACCGGGTCGCCGTAGGAGATCCCGAACTTCTGGGGTGGTCCGTCGATATAGCCGCTCAGGTGGGAGATGCCGCTCATCTGCTCGACGTTCGGCCCGTACCCGGGCAGCCGGCGTTCGGGTTCGAGGCCCGAGTACGCCGGGAGGGACACCATGATGACGCGCGGGTTGGCGCGGCGGAGTTGCTCGTATCCGAGCCCGAGGCGATCGATCGCTCCCGGTCGGAAGTTCTCGACCACGACGTCCGACATCGCGGCCAGTTCCTGGACGATCCTGCGGCCGGCGTCGGTCTGCAGGTCGATCGCGAGGCCGTATTTGTTCCGGTTGTACTCGTTGAAGTAGCGGCTGGTGTTGTAGGGCTCGGCGACCGATCGGTCCGGGACCGACACGGTGCGGACGTGGTCGATCCGCGTCGGGCCCTCGACCTTGATGACCTCGGCGCCGAGATCCGCGAGGTGCTTCGTCGCGAAGGGGCCGGCCCAGAACATCGAGAGGTCGAGCACGAGGAAGCCGGCGAGCGGCAGCTCTGCCCCCCCTCCCACGGCCGGCCGGTCCGTGCCGCTGGGTTCCGGGCTCACGGCGCGTCCGCCACTTTGGCACGGCGTAGCTCCGAACCCACGGGCTCGTAGTGCAGCAGCTCCGGTCGACCGACGAACAGCGAGCCTACGAGAGCGAGGAATTCGTCCAGCAGTCCGTCCTTCGCGAACGTGACGGTCTGGTCCTCGATGTGGTCCCATGTCGCCTCGATGACGTAGCGGGTCTCGTCCTCGACGCAGCGGAGCAAGCGGGCCGAGTGCCAGCCCCTTGCCCGCCGGTAGATGCCGTCTGCCTCGGCGAACGCGGACTCGAACGCGGCCCCGTCGGCAGCCGCCACGCGCAGGGCGGCGAGTTCGACGATCACGACGACTCGTCGACTGGGAACTGGATCGCCGCACCCGAGCCGTAGACCGGTGTGACGACGTCCTCGGCGAAGCGGTCGTGCGCGGGGTGCGCGAGGTACGCACGCCAGTCGGCCTCGTCGGCGAACCTGGCGATCACGACGACGTCGGCGTTGTCCCGGCCCATGCCGAGATCCCCGCCGAACGTGAAGGAGAGGATTCCCGGGATCTGCTCGGGCAGGGTGGCGAGTGCGTCGAGCACCGCCTGGCGCTGTTCGGGGGTGCTTTCCGGCTTCATCCGCATGCTCCACACGTGACAAATCATGGAAGTCTCCTCGTCTGGTCCGGCCGTGGTCGTCGGCCCGTGTTACTGGGCGAATACGTCGGTGTACAGCTGCTCGATCTCGGGCGCGCTCGGGATCCGCGGGTTGTTGGCCGGTGATCCGGAGGCGAGTGCCTGCTCGGCCATGAGCGATGTCAGGGCCGACCACTCGGCCGCCGGAATGCCGCATGCCTGCGGGTTCGGCACCTCCAGGGCCTCGTTGAGCCTGGTCAGTGCCGTGACCAGCGCGAGGCAGGCGGCCGCGTCCGAGTCGTCGTCCGACGCGACGCCGAGTACCCGGGCGCAGGTTGCGTACCGGTCCGGGGCGCCGTCGACGGAGAACTCGGTTACCACCGGCAGAAGCATGGCGTTCGACAATCCGTGCGCGAGGTGGAAGTGCGCGCCGATCGGGCGGCTCATGCCGTGGATCAGCGCCACGCTCGAGTTCGAGAACGCCATCCCGGCCTGGGTCGCGGCGAGCATCATGGCCGAGCGTGCGTCGTGGTTGTCCGGGTCCTCGTAGACGCGGCGCACGTTGGCGTAGATCGTGCGCATCGCGGGCAGCGCCAGGGAGTCGGCGAACGGATTCGCGCGCCGGCTGACGTATGCCTCGATGGCGTGTGTCAGCGCGTCGACCCCGGCGTCGGCGCTCAGTCGGGGTGGCATCGTCAGTGTCAGCCGGTAGTCGACGAGCGCGGCGACGGGCAGGAACGCGAGCCCGGCGCACAGCATCTTGTCGTTCGTCTCGGTGTCGGTGACGACGGTGAAGCGCGTGCACTCGGACCCGCTGCCCGCGGTCGTCGGGATGGCGATGATCGGAAGGCCGGGCGTGTCGGTCAGCGTCGGCGTTCGGTAGTCACGCATCCGCCCGCCCGACGCGGCGAGGATCGCGGCCGCCTTCGCGGTGTCCATCGGGCTTCCGCCGCCGAGTCCGACGACGCAGTCGAAATCGCCCGACCGCAGGACGTCGGCCGCGGCCTCCACGCAGTGGTCGGTCGGATCGGGAACCGTGTCGGCGAACACGACCGCCTCGATCCCGGAGCCCAACGATCCAAGGACACGGTCCACGACCCCGCTGTCGTGCAGGTAGGTGTCGGTGACGACGAGCGCGCGGCGACACTCGAGCGACGAGAGGATCGAACCGAGTTCCGCGCCGGCGCCTCCGCCGATCAGCAACCGTCGGGGCAGGTGGATGGATGCCGTCATGATGTGGTGGCCATGTCGTTGTCACTCCAGATCGCCAGGGCGTCGATGACCTCGACCTGCGCCCCGTGGACGCGCAGGGGGTTGATCTCCATCGCGGACAGTGCGGGCCCGCACGCGGTCGCGAGATCCGCGATCCGCGCGATGACCGCACCGAGGACGTCCAGGTCGGCAGCCTGCGAGTTGCGGGCGCCGAGCAACAGGGGTGCGCTCTTCAGGCTCATCAGCATCGGCTTGACGTCCGAGGGAACCACCGGAAGCAGACGAGCGCTGACGTCGCTGAGGACCTCGGTCCACGTCCCGCCGAGGCCGACGGTGAGCACCTTGCCCCACTGGGCGTCCGTCGTGATTCCGACGAGCAGTTCGAGAGCCGACGACCTCATCGGGCTCACGAGAACGCCTTCGAGTCTGGCCTCGGGGCGAGCCCGGCCGACACTGTCCATGATGGCCGTGAACGCCCGGCCCACCTCGCCCGGACCGGCCACGCCGAGACGGACGCCCCCGACCTCGGTCTTGTGGGCGATGTCCGGGGACGCGATCTTCATCGCGACCGGTCCCGCGAACTCCGCGGCCACGGCGATCGCCTCCTCCGGCGAATGCACGAGCCGACGCGGGACCACCGGGACGCCCCAGTCGGAGAGCATCTCGCCGGTACGGACCTCCGACCACGTGCCACGTCCCGGCTCGGGGGTGGATGTGTGGGGGTTCTCCGCGTCGCCCGGCGTGCGCTGTGACGCGTTCAGTCGCTGGTGCGCCCACCATCGCTGCCGGGCCAGCGCGGACAGCGTGATGTCGAGACCGCCCCCGAGGTAGGGGATGTCGAACTCGGTCAGACTCTGCTTCTGCCGATCGGTGAGGCCTTCGCCGGTGGACGAGATGAGGTAGGTCGGGATGCGTGCCTCGCGCATCGCCTTCGCTCCGTTGATGATCGAGTCGGTGGGCCGACTGCGCTTGCCGAGGTTCTCTTGGCACAGCACGACATCCGCCTGCCCGTCGTCCGCGACCGCGGTCAGGACGTCCGCGAGCAGTTGCGGGTGGCGCACGACGGCGCCGGTGAGGTCGAGCGGGTTGTGTGCGCCGGCGAAGTCGGGGAGCAGATCCGCGAGCCGCCGGCGGGTCGATTCGGCGAACTGCGGAAGGGGGATGTCGAGTCGATCGCAGCCGTCCGCGACAAGATCGCACACTCCCCCGGAGATCGCGGCGACGGCCACCCCGCGCAGCGGTTCGACGCCGACCTTGGCCAGCACTCCCGTGGTGACGACCAGGTCCTCGAGACTGTCGACGCGGATGATCCCGTCCTGGGCGAGCGCCGCGTCGACGACGGCGTCGTCGCCGACGATCGAGCCGGTGTGGGTGGCCGCCGTCTGCGCGGCGAGTTCGGACCGTCCGACCTTGAGCATGACGATCGGCTTGCCGACGGCGAGCGCTCGCTGTGCTGCGCGGCGCAGCCCGGCCGGGTTCCGGATCGACTCGGCGAAGACCCCGATCGCCTTGGTGGCGGGATCGTCGATCGCGAACTCGATGACGTCGCTGACCGTGAGGTCCGCCTCGTTGCCGGTGGCACACAGGAAGTTGATGCCGATGTCGTGCGCTGCGGCGTAGCCGGTCATCATGCCGCCGAGAGCACCGCTTTGGGTGACGAGGGCGATCGATCCGGGCGTGACGTCGCCGAGCCCCTTGCCTGCGGGGTACAGGAGTGTGTTGGTGGTGAAGTTCAGGTACCCGAGGGTGTTCGGGCCGAGGAGCACCTGTCCTTGAGCGCGGACCGTCTCGCCGATCCCCTGCTCGATCCGCCGGCCGGACGCACCGGACTCGCCGAACCCGGAGGACAGGACGATGAGGCTGGGGATGCCCACCCTGCCCGATTCGAGCACCGTGTCGAGTACCGCTGCCGCAGGCGTCATGACGTAGGCGAGGTCGACCTGAGCGTCGATCGCGGACAGCGACGGGACGGCGGCGACGCCGTGGACGGTCTCTGCGCGCGGATTCACCAGCTCGACGTCGATACCGGAGCGGATGAGTGCTTGGTACACGAGGCGCGACCACGCGGAGCGGTCGCTCGCGCCGACCAGCGCCACCCGCCGCGGGCTGAACAACCCCGCGACCCGCGCCGAGGCATCGGCGCCGTCAGGCCTGCGGCTCTCCGTCGGTGACACGGGCGTTCCTCCCTCGGTCTGTCGGTGGGAGTGATCCACTCGTCCCGTCGAGCAGGCGGCCGTCGTCGTCGAACGGGTCCGGCCCGGTGACGTTGACGATCCCGGGCCCGAACAGGTCGGTGCGCCGCCGCTTGAGCACCGCGATGTACTCCTCGCGAGGGGTGTTCGCGAGCTGACGGGCCGTGGGTGAGGTCATGGCGCTGCCGTCGGTCATGGCCGCCATCTTGTGGAGCATGTGGAGCCCCATGAGTTCGAGCGTCGTGTTCTCGATGCGCTTCTGGCTGGCCAGCAACTGCCAGTCGATCTTGCTCAGTCGCCGGACGAGACCGAGGGCCTCCGCACGCGCCTGGTCCGCGGGCAGGGCCTTCAGGACGAGGCCGATCCGCGCCGCGTCGGCACCGGAGATGCTGTCGCCGGTGTAGAGCAGGCGCCTGGACCACTGCGGTCCCGCGTAGTAGGTCCACATCGGCGCGGCCGTGGTCCCCATGTCCCGGATCGGGGGGAATCCGAGTTGGGCGTCGTCGGTGACGATCGCGATGTCGCAGAGCGCCACCAGTTCGGTGCCCGCCGCCAGGCAGTGGCCGTGCACGAGCACGACCACCGGCTTCCGGAACGTCCACAGCGAGCGCAGGAGACGCCGGGGGGCCTCGACGGTCTCCACGTGCTTGCTCATGTCGAGGTCGGTGTTGCGCGCGTTCGGTTCGGCCGCGTCATCGCTGCCGACGTCCATGCCACTGCAGAAGTCGGGGCCGTTGGCGGTGATGAGGACCGCGCTGACGTCGTCGTCCGCATCGGCCTCCGCCAGGGCGTCGCGCAGCTCCTCGAGCAACGGCATCGACAGCGCGTTGCGCTTCTCCGGGCGGTTCAGCACGAAGTGCCGCCACCCGGGCTCCTTGATCACTTGCAGGATCTCGCTCATTGCTGCCCTCTCGAAGTCGTAGCGGTCAGGGACAGGGTCGGTGGTGGTCCGTCGGGCGGGAGCACGATCTGGCGTTGCACGCCGAGCCCGGTGATGCCGAGCTCGACCACGTCGCCGGACCGGAGCCAGACCGGGGGGTGGTGTCCGAGGCCGACGCCCGGTGGGGTCCCGGTGTTGATGAGGTCGCCGGGCTCGAGCACGAAGAACTGGCTGAGGTAGTGCACGATGACCCAGGGGTCGAAGATCATCTGCGCCGTCGTGCTGCTCTGCCGCTGCACGCCGTTCACGGTCAGCCACAGGTCGAGGTTCTGCACGTCGTCGATCTCGTCGGGGGTCGCCAGCCACGGGCCGACCGGGTTGAAGGTCTCCGCGGACTTGCCCTTGGACCACTGCCCGCCGCGCTCGGATTGGAAGGCGCGCTCGCTCACGTCGTTGACGACCACGAAGCCGGCGACGGCCGCGCGCGCCTCGGTCAGGTCGGACAGGTACCTGGCGCGGGTTCCGATCACGATGCCGAGCTCGACCTCCCAGTCGAGCTTGGTGGCTCCGCGGGGGGTGCGGATGCCGTCGTTGGGGCCGGTGATCGAGTTCGGTGCCTTCGTGAACACGAGCGGTTCTTCCGGCACCGCTGCCCCGGTCTCGGCAGCGTGGTCCGCGTAGTTCAGGCCGACGCACAGAATCTGGTGCGGCCGTGCGATCGGGGCACCGATGCGCACGTTGCCGAAGGTGTCGACCTGCCCGCGGGCACTGCGTTCGTCCACGATCGACCGCAGACGGTCCGTCTCGCCCGCGGCGAAGAACCACTCGTCGAAGTCGCCGACCACGTCGGACACATCGACGTAGCCACTCTGGGCGACACGCACGACGGGGCGCTCTGCGCCGGCCGGTCCGATTCGCATCAGCCGCATGTCCTAGTCACCTTTCTCCGCGCGGCCGACCTCGTCGGCGCGCGCGATGCTCAGTGGTACGCCGGCCACGGCCCACGAGTCGGGTTCCGTCGGCTGGGCCCAGCCGCGGATGACCGACCGGTCGACGTCGAGGGACTCCTCGATCACGTCGGTCAGGCGTGCCAGCAGCGCGGTGCGTTGTTCCGGGGGGCGATGGGAACTGACGTGGCAGACGAAGAACGGCGCACCGATCTCCCCCGGCGCCAGCGGTCGGCCTCCGACGGCTGCTCGTCCCGGATGGGTGTGGATGAAGACGCGCGTGCGGTCGATCGGCGTCTCGAGCGTGTCGGCGATGACCCGGCTCGCCCGCGTCAGCAGTTGCTCGTACCGCCGGCGGTCGGCGATGTCGTCACCGAGGTACAGCATCAGGATCGGCATGGGTCACTCCGCCTTGATCACGATGGAACCGAGGTGCGTGAAGTGCGCCGCCACCCGCGACCCGGGGTGCAGCGGCACCGCCTCGGTGAGGCCGCCGGTCAACACGACCCATCCGGCCTCCAGCGCCTGCCCGCGCTTGGCGAGTTCGTTCGCGGCGAAGGCGAGAGCGTGTGCCGGGTTGCCGAGGATCGCTGCGCCGGTCGCGCTGTCGACGACCTGCCCGTCGACCTCGAGCAGGCAGCCCTCGAGCGCGAGGTCGAGCCCGTCGGGCGGGAGTTGCAGCGAGCCGGTGATGTAGCGACTCGACGAGTTGTTGTCGGCGACGACGTCGGGGAGTGTGAAGGAGAACCCCGTAAATCGGCTGTCGATGATCTCGATGCCGCCCACGACGCTCGCGACGGACTGCATCGCGCGCGCGGCGGTCACGCCCGGGCCGCAGAGTTCGCTGCCCAGCACGAAGACGATCTCGGGTTCGGCCCGCGGATGGATCAGCCGGTCGGTCGGCACCGCCGTCCCCGGGGCGAGTTCCATCGTGTCCGTCAGCCAGGCGATCGACGGGGTGTCGACGTGCATCTGCCGCTGCTTGGCCACCGACGTGAGTCCGAGCTTGACCCCGACGATCCGCTCCCCGCGAGCGACCCGGAGCCGGACCGCCAGGTCCTGGGCACGGTAGGCGGCGTCCAGGTCGAATTCCGGCCAGCGCGACGCGATGCCCTCGGTCGGGGTTCGCCGGGCCTCGGCGTCGAGAAGCAGTTCGGCCACGATCTCCGATGTCCACGAACGCTCGGGGCCGGCCATCAGGCGGCTTCCTGGGTGTCCGTGGCGAAGACGGCGCCGACCGACCCCAGCCCGGCGAGGTGCGCGCTCACGGTGTCGCCCGGGCGGACGGACTGGGCACGCGTCATCGCCCCGGAAAGAATGACGTGCCCGGCCTCCAGCGTCACGCCGAGCGATCCGAGGGCGTTGGCCAACCAGACCAGCGAGTTCAGCGGCGACCCGAGCACGGCCCCTCCCGCACCTGTGGCAACGACCTCTCCGTTGAGGTGCAGCACGCACCCCGCGAGCCGCGGGTCGATCGACCGCGGTGAGACGGGGTGACCTCCCAGCACCACGCCCCCCGACGAGGCGTTGTCGGCGATGGTGTCGACGATCGTCAACTGCCAGTCACGGATCCGGGAATCGATGATCTCGATCGCCGGCAGGAGGCAGTCGATCGCTCGGACGGCGTCGGCCATGGTGACGCCCGGCCCCGAGAGGGGTCGCGCGAGGATGAATGCGATCTCGGGCTCGATGCGCGGCTGTATGAACCTCGTCGAGGGGATCGGGAAGTGCCCGAGCTCGAACATGCTGCGCATGAGGTGTCCGTAGTCGGGCTGGTCGACGCCGGTCTGGATCTGCATCGCGCGCGACGTGAGACCGACCTTGTAGCCGACGATCTCGTCACCGCTCTCGATCCAGCCGGCGACCTGCTGCTTCTGGATCGCGTAGGCGTCGTCGACACCCAGGTGCGGATGACCGTCGATGACGGGGTCGGTGGCCTCGCGACGCTCGTAGGCGCGGCTTAGTCGCTGCGCGGTCGCGCGATGTACGGCGGCGTTGTGGGTGTTGTCGTGCTCAACCAGGCCCGCAGACATGCTGGTGCTCCTCATCAGTACGTTGAGCGGCCGCCGGAGATGTCGAAGACGGCCCCGGTCGCAAAGGAACATTCGGGTGAGCTCAGCCAGGCGAGCAGAGCTGCGACCTCCTCGGGGCGACCGAGCCGGCCCATCGGGATCTTGGAGGTCATGTAGGCGACGTGCTCGGGCGTGGACTGCCCGACCATCGGGGTTGCGATGAGCGCGGGCGTCACCACGTTGACGAGCACGCGCGTGGCGACCAATTCTTTCGCGAATGCCTTGGCGAACGCGATGACGCCGCCCTTCGACGCGGAGTAGGCCGCGGCCCGCGGATTGCCCTCCTTGCCGGCGACGGACGCGAGGAGGGCGATCCGGCCCGCGTCGGACCGGCTCAGCGCCGGTGCCGCGGCGCGACACATGCGGAAGGTGCCGCCCAGATTGACCCCGACGACCGAGTCCCACTCGGCGTCGGACGTGTCGGCGACCGGGTCGTTCGCCCCCGGGATGCCAGCGCAGTGCACCAAGGCATCCAGTCGTCCGAGAGCGTCGACGGCATACCGCACCACTGCGGCGCACTCCTCGCCGTCACTGACGTCCACGCGTACCGCCCGTGCGGTCGATCCGGAGCCGGCCATCTCGTCCGCGAGCTCCGCGGCGGCGTCCACGTTCCGATCGGCGACCACGACGGCGTACCCGTCGTTCGCCAGCCGGAGTGCGGTGGCGCGCCCGATGCCCGACGCGCCGCCCGTCACCAGTACGACCCGTTGCTGATCACTCGCACGCTTGGTCCGATCCATGCATTCATCCTGTTGAGTTCGCCTGGGGCACACCAGATCGAAGAACTGGAGTCCGCTATCCGCAAAGTGGATCGGTCGGGGTCGGATCCACTGCGGTGCCGTAGGAAGGACCCGACACATTCCGGGTTCCGCACAGATCCGTGGACCCGGCCGACTCTCCGTGCCGAAGCGCCGTCGTCGCCGGCTGCGGACCGCACGGCGGCCGTCCCGGCGCGGACGACGAAGAGGGGGGTATGACCGTGCAGGTTGACTGGCTGACCAGCTTCGTTGCCGTCGTCGACCACGGAGGCTTCGCGGCGGCGGCGGAAGCGATCTTCCGTGCACAGTCGCGGGTATCGGCGCACGTCGGATCTCTCGAACGGGAGTTGGGTGTGCAACTGTTCGACCGCCGTGCGCGGCCGGTGGCCCTGACGCCCTCCGGCGAGGCGTACCTGGCCTATGCCCGCGGCACGCTGACACAGCTGGACCTCGGACGCAATGCGGTCGCCGAGGTCAACGGCCTGATCCGCGGCCAGCTCGCGGTCGCGGCGCACCCGAGCGCAGCCGCGAGCTTCCTGCCGCGGGTGATCCGGGACTTCCGCCGCCGGTTCCCGGGCATCCACGTCGAACTCGTCGAGGAGTTCGTCCACGTCGACGAAGCGTTGCTGACCGGCCGGGTGCAGTTGGGGCTGCGCCCGCGCTACCCCGCGACCCAGGACGGACGCCTGCGGGGGGTCCCTCTGTGGAGCGAACCGATGCGCGTCGTCGTTCCCGCGCATCACGAGCTGGCGCGCGTCGGCGAGCCCGTCCGCACCGAGGACCTGGGGCTGTACGACCTCGTCGTCCCGGGCCACAACCTCGGCCAGACGGAGGCGTATCAGATGCTGCTCCAGCACGACGTCACGCCGACCGTCGCATACCTGACCAACATCCCCCAGACGCTGATCGCGCTGGTCCGCAACGACCTCGGCGTCGGGTTCACGAACTCGCTCGCCGTCGACGGCTGCGGGCACGACGGTGTGTGCGTCCTGCCCTTGGCGGACCCGGCGCTCGTGCGCGAGGTCGCTGCCGTGTTCGAGACGAGTCAGGAGTTCGCCGTCATCCGCAGCCCGTTCTGGCAGGCGATCCTCGACGCCCCGCTGCCGGCCGGCACCGTCGACCTGCGCCCGGCCCCGATCGAGGCTCCAACTCAGCGGTGATGCGCCGCGGCGTAGTGCCGGGCGAGAAGGTCCTTGCCGTAGTCGTTGCCGTTGGGCGTCCGCACGATCGTGTGGACGTGGTACGGCTGCGGCTCGGGGTTGTCGAGGAACACCCCTGAGTGGTTGTCGTACTCGATCAGGATCACGGGGCTGTGGACCCGGTAGTAGAACGGCTCACCATCACCCCAGCCGCCCATCCACAGAACGTGTGTCACGTCGAGATGGCGATCGATCTCGGCCTGCCGCGCCAGGCGTGAACCGTCCGGGAGCACTCGCAGGTAGGGCCGGACGAGGTTGCGCAGCAACGTCCGCTGCTCGCGGTCGAGGCTGTCGCCGGAGAGCCCCTCGTAGGGCAGCACCAGGTTGTCCTGGCCGGCGCCGGCGACGTGTCGACCGTTGATGGGTCCGGCCAGATGCGGTGGCAGATCCGCGTTGCGGATCGACCGGTACGCGACCGCTCGGTCGCGCTGTGCTCCGTTCAGGGCGTCCATGAAGCGCACGCCCGCCTTGATGTGTTCGGCGAACAGTTCGTGGCCGTCGAACTCGGTCCCGAGGAAGCTGGGGGTCAGCACGACCTGACCGCCCACGATCAAGCAATTGAGGTCGAGGTGATGCCCCATCAGCTGCCAGCCCCACGGCTCCGTCTCCGACGGTTCGCCGAAGATGGTCAACCAGTACATGTACTCCTTGAGCGTGTCCTCGTAGCCCGCACACAGCTCGCCGAGGCGGGCGTTCAGCCGCATCGCCGTCCGGATGTCGTCCATTCCGGCTGCCGACACCGTGGCGCGGACGAGGTCCATCGCCAACCCACGCCGGTCGGCGCCGAGTTCGTCGAGCAACACCCCGTGCTCCGGGAAAGTCAGAAACGCGTTGATCCAGTGCTGCCACTCCACTGCTTCGACGGACAGGACGGCCTTCCGCCTGTGATCCGCGTCGAGACAGTCGAGCCAGGCGCGGGCCGCCCCGGCGATGACAGCCGTGGAGAGCCCCTCGTCACGCAGCCCGAAGAGGTCGGGCCGCGGTACGCCGTCTTCGGTGACCCCGACGAAAGACTGTGCCGAGGTATGGAGGACCGGGGCAGCCTCCGACACCGCCGCGAACACCTCCGGCCCGAGCGGCATCATCGACGCGTCGATGTGGCCGCGGCGGAACGGGCGGCGGACGGGGCTCGGTCGGGCCCCTCGGTAGACCGTCCGGTCGTCGTCTGAGGGCATGACATTCCTCCGATCACGGTTCGGGTGACAAACAGGAGTTGTGGGCAACCGATGAACGGTCGCGACACGCCGCCCGTCCGGGGTGGTGATCCACTCGGGAGCTCGAATTCTGCGAGACCGTAACACCGGGAATCGGCCCGGCGAACCGAACCGGATCTCGAACCTCGCAGGTGATCGATCCGGATCCCGGATAGTGACCCAACGCCTTTGGATCCGGGGGCGCCAGTGGTGCCCTGACCGGATTGGTTCGTGGCGTTGGTGTTCGGCGCTGTCGGCCGGAGTCTCGGTTGGAGGGTCCTTCGGGGTTGTTCGGGTCGTTCGAGCGGGAGGGTGCGGGTGGCCGAGGGAGTCGTGGTACGGCGGTCGAGTAACAACATCGGGCGCCGCGTGCAGGCGATCGTGCGCCGGGACCGACCAGTGTCCGTGCCATCGTCCGCCTCCTCCAGGCGGACGATGGCACCGTGCGGGATGTGATCCACCGGTTCAACAACTCGGGATGGAAGCCTGCACCCACGGTCGACGGGAGGCCGTCCCCGCCTGTCGACGCCTGACGACGAGGACTTCGTCGTGGCGACGGACACCACACGCCCGACGAGACTCGGCCTGCCGTCAACCCGCCGGCCCATCCGCAGACTCACCGAGCACCTGCCAGGACTGCCGACCCCACGCGCACGCGTCGGCACCGAGGTCCTGGGCGCCTTGTCGGACCGCCGCAGTGTCACGTTCCAAACGGATCGAGCACGTCACGCGGCACTTTCCCGACCGGGTTTCGCGAACGCGCCGCCTACCTCTTGACGAACGGGTTGAAGGCCGGTCTCTCGACGTACTG
The DNA here is from genome assembly GCF_000372745.1 of Embleya scabrispora DSM 41855. GTDB lineage: Bacteria > Actinomycetota > Actinomycetes > Streptomycetales > Streptomycetaceae > Embleya > Embleya scabrispora. The sequence goes on from NZ_KB889678.1 coordinate 22,356, forward strand.
GCCGTTCACGATCTCGTTCGTGAACGTGATCGGGTTGACGATCCTCGGATAGTCCTTGAGCGGGCCGGCCTGGTCGAACGACAGCGATTCGAGCCAGTAGAACTTCATGTTCTCGACCTTGTTCATGGCACCGAGCACGCTGGCACGAGTGATTGGCCCCTTGATGTCCTGGGCGACCTGCGCAAAGAGCTTGACCGCGAGCCAGGCGTTCAGGCCGACACCCGTGATGACCTTCTCGTCCGGCGCGTACTGGGCCATCGACTCCGAGTACGCCTTGCCGGTCGGATTGGTCGCGTTGCTGGACGGTGTACCGACGCAGACGTAGTTGCCCTCGGTGATCTTGTTGCCGGCCTGCTTGATCAGGTCGGCGGAAACCGTGGCATCGCTCATGACTGTCTTGAGGGCCGACTTGCTGGAGCTGATGGCCTGCCACAGGGCTAGGTTGGCCTGCGGAGTCATGCTCGAGACGACGACCTGCGCACCGGCATCGTCGAGCTGCGAGACGTACTGCGTGAAATCGGTCGCGTCGGCTGGGACCTCGATCTTCTTGACGATCTTGACGTCGGACGTCTTGGCACCGGCCTCGAAGTAGGAGTTGAGCGTCCCGACGGCCGGCGTCGAGATGTTCATGACGCCGATCCTGCTCGCATTGAGGTACTTCTTGGCGACCGCCGGCATGGCGGCGAAGCCAGGGACACCGGCAGACGTCGCGAAGCTCATCGGACTCCTGGCGTCGGAGTCGGACACCAGGGAGACACCCACGTTGGCGAGTTTGGCCGCCTCGATGATGGGATTGATCTGGTCGCCGAAGAGGCTGAGCCCGCCGACCAGAGCGACATAGTCCTTGTCCTGGGTCGCGGTCTGCGCACATTTCACCGCCGCGTTCGGATCGTTCCTCTCGTTGCACGAGGCGAGTTCGAGCCGGCGCCCCTTGATGCCGCCGGACGCATTGATTTCCTTGACGGCCGCCTCGGCCGAGGTCTTCATGAACGGTAGCGACGTCGCAGGGGACTGCAGCTCCGAAATCTGATAAAGCTTGATCGGCCCCGCATCGGACCCTGCCTTCTTATCGCTCGAGCCGCACGCGCTCAGCGCCATCGTGACCACGACAAAAAATACCAACAATCGCTTCATGCTGTCTCCTTGTGGAATCCGAACGAGCCCGAACTCGATCCCTGGGATCGTGTGACTCAGATCACGGCGACGTCCACGAAAGCGTGTCTCAAGACGGGCCGGTCGGTCCATGCCGAAAAGGCGACCTCGCTGATCCGGAAACCGGATAGGCAGAACACGTCGTGAAAGCTGTCGACAGGCGCTCACTTCGAGCGCGGCGGTAGATCCGCCGCGTAAGCGACGCACACAGCGCACCGATGGTGCGGGGTGTCGCGGCGGATGCGGCCAGAGCAGGCAAAATCGAGCCTGACGTCATCTTGACGACGGCGGCGACCGGCCCACACTCGGCAACCGGGCAGATAAGTAGAGCCCGTTCTGGATACTCGACAACGAGTTGACTGAGTAGTGAGAGAAACCAGATCCAGAATAAACGTCGTTCGGTTAGGGCCTGCGGAGAAACAAATCGTAGCTTCCGTCGTGGCTGGTCGTTGTTGCGTCATGGGATGTCGGAAGAAACCGAGGCGGTGCGGCGGCAAAGTTCGAGGCGTTGTTTTCCGCATCCGGACGAGCACCGGCGCCGGTTGGCCACAGGAGCGCAGGCCCGGCCGCCGGGTCATGGCGGATCAGGAAGGTGACCGTGCGGCCGGGGTACACGAGGGCACCGTCTCCCACAGGGTCGCTGAACCGGAATCCGGTGCGGCTCCGTGGGGCCGTGTACATAGGGAAGGCGGAGGCCGCAAGCGCACGGTGAATCTCGATCCTGGACTGCGGTCCGCTCTGCCGGCCCCCGTGGAGCCGGATATGCGCGGCGACCCGAAGTCGCCGCTGCGCTGGACGACGAAGTCGACCCGTCATCTGCCCGGCGAGCCGACCGGACAGGGCCACCGCGTCTCGGCGGAGACCGTGGCCGACCTGCTGCGTGAGGAAGGCTTTAGCCTTCAGGGCAACGCCAAAACCGCCGAGGGCAGGCAACACCCGGACTGTGAAGGCCAGTTCCGCTACATCAACGAGCGGGCCCGGGACCACCAAGCCGCCGGGGACCCGGTGGTCGGCGTCGACACGAAAAAGGAGGAAGTGGTCGGCAACTACAAGAACACCGGCAGCGAGTGGCACCCTGCGGGCGAGCCGGCCCGGGTTGCGGATCTGCGGCTTCCCGGACCCGGAGCCGGGCAAGGACATCAGGGCCCTCCCCGTCGCGGAGAGCCGCGCGATCGGCTTCGCGCACGACGCTCCGGAGCAGATCGCGCATTGCGGCCTCCGCTCGTTGCTCGGCCTCGACGACGGCTGAGCCCGCACATCCGTTGATCCGTTTTCCGTATGTCGAGTGCGCAGAAACGGCGTTGAACGGCCGCCGGGTGGGTGTGACGATCATGTGCGCCACCAGTGCCCCGGACGCATCGCAGCCGACCAAGACGACGTCGAACGGTTGGTCGGCGCACTCTCTTTCGGCCACGCGGCCACCCACCAGATGGAGGAGCTCACGTGGAGGACATCGCGTACTACGGCCTTATCGGGCTCGGCCCTGGTGCCATGCTCGGCCTGCTGGCGCTCGGGCTCGTGTTGGTCTATCGCGGAACGGGTGTCCTCAACCTGGCGCACACCTCGCAGGCCGCGCTCGGAGCCTACATGTATGCGTACTTCAGCAACTCGATGGGGATCCCCCTGGCACTCTCCCTGCTCGCCGCCGTCCTCTGTGCCGGCCTGTCCGGTGTCCTTATCCAGCTACTGGTCATGCGCCCGCTGCGCCTGGCCTCACCGTTGACACAGCTCATCGCATCAACGGGAGTGCTCCTCGTGATCCAGGCGGGACTGCTGCTCGCCTTCACGAGCGACGCGCAGAGCGTCAAGTCCCTCCTGCCGACGGCCCCTCTCGATCTGTGGGACGGCCGATCGATCGGTCGGGACCGCCTGCTGCTCGTAGTCGTCGCGATCGTTGTGACGACGATCTTGTGGGCGATCTTCCGCTACAGCAGGTACGGGGCGATCACCGCCGCGGTGGCCGAGAATCCGATCGCTGGGCAGACGCTCGGGCACGACCCTGGACGTATCGCGATCGGCAGCTGGTTCCTCGGCGGTGCGTTGGCAGGCTTGGCCGGATCTCTCCTCGCACCTCTGAGTGGTCTGAATCTCGTGGCCTTCCTCAGCCTCCTCGTCCCGGTGCTCGCCGCCGCACTGGGCGGCGGTCTCGTGTCCTTCCCGCTGACGATCGTCGGCGGCATCGGGATCGGTGTCGCGCAGTCCGAGGCGACGGTGCACACCGACGTCCGCGGCGCCGGAACGATCGCGACGTTCGCACTCCTGGTCCTCCTGATGCTGTTGCGCGGCCGCGCGATCCCCTCGCGTGGCTTCGTCGGCACCCGGATGCCCTCCTTGGGAGACGGCCGGATCCGTTGGGCGCTGGTCCTGCCGACCCTCGCGGTCACGATCCTGCTTGTGTGGGTCGTCCTGCCCGTGGAGTGGAACTTCGCCTTGCTGACGAGCCTGCTCGTGGCGATCCCGATGCTGTCTGTCGTGGTCGTCACCGGATATGCGGGACAGGTTTCGCTCGCCCCGTTCGCACTCGCGGGTGTCGGCGCGGTCGTCGCGTCCGAACTCGCCCACGACCACCCCGGGATCCCGTTCCTGCTGCTGCTGCTGATCGGCGGAATCTGCGCGATCCCGTTCGGCTTCGTCCTCGCCTTCACCGCGAGACGTATGCGAGGGGCAAGTCTCGGGATCATCACGCTGGGGTTCAGCGTCCTGCTCTATGCGACGGTCTTCAGCCGCAGCGATCTCGTGACGGTGCCGAGCCCGACGATCCTCGGCCTGGATCTCACGCCGATCATCGATCCCCGTCGCTATCTGACGGTTGTCATCTTGGTGTTCGTGATCTTCGGTCTGCTCGTAGCCAACCTCCGTCGTTCCCAAGGTGGACGCCGGTTGATCGCGGTGCGAGGCAACGAGCGTGCGGCAGCGTCGATCGGTATCAACGTCAACGGTGCCAAGACCACGGCATTCGTGATCTCGGCCTTCATCGCGGCTGTCGGCGGAGTGTTGCTGGCCTTCCGGTCCACCGCCGTCGTCTACGGCAACTTCGACCCGTTGTCGTCGATCAGCCAGCTTGGCTGGACGGTCATCGGTGGGCTCGGCTGGATCATCGGTCCGCTCGTCGGCATGACGTTCGCGAGTGGAGGTGTCGGCAACCAGGTCGTCGCCTCGGCCTACAACGACCAGTTCGCGTGGCTGCCGATGGTCGGTGGCGTGGTGCTGCTCGTCACGATCCTGCTCAACCCTGATGGAATCGTGTCGGTCAACGTCTCGCTGGTCCGCCGTCTGGCCACTCGTCGCCGGCGCAATGCGCCGGCGCGGATCCCCGAGCCGGCGACACCACGATTGCAGCGCGGCACACGGACACGTCGGGCCCTGACCCTGACCGACGTCAGGATGTCGTTCGGCGCGGTGCACGTACTCAAAGGCGTGTCGCTCACGGTCGAGCCCGGCACGGTGCACGGGCTGATCGGGCCGAATGGGGCGGGCAAGACGACGCTCCTCGACGTCATCAGCGGCTTTGCGCACCCGCAGAGCGGGCAGGTCTGCCTCGGCAACGACTCACTGCGGCGGATGCCAACCTGGAAGCGGTCGCGACTCGGGATCGGCCGGTCGTTCCAGAGCCTTGAGCTGTTCGATGACCTCGACGTCTACGACAACATCCGGGCGGCGTCGGAGATCAACCGTCGAGACCGTGTGGTCCGCGAACTGATCCGGCCGCAGGAGGTTTCCTTGAGCCCAGCCGGCTGGGAGGCCGTGCGCCTCCTCGAACTCGACGGTGTTCTCGACCGCCGCATTGAGGAGCTCTCCTACGGCAAACGGCATCTCGTGGCGATCGCCCGGGCACTCGCCACCGACTCGGACATCGTGCTGCTCGACGAACCGGCCGCGGGTCTGGACGAGGTCGAGACTGCGGAACTGCGTACGCTCATCCGCCGGATCGCCGAGCAGAGCGGCGTTGGTGTCCTGCTGATCGAGCACGACGTGGAACTGGTCATGGATGTCAGCGATGTCGTGACCGCCCTCAACTTCGGCGAGGTGATAGCCAGCGGTGCACCGAGCGAGGTCCGGAAAGCCCCGGAGGTCATCGCGTCCTATCTCGGCGAAGAGATCGAGAGCGTAGGCAGTGCGGATCTGACAGCCGGCACGCACGGAGGTGTCCTGTGAGCCCAATAGTCGAAGCGGTCGAGAAGAACGTACCGATACCGAGTGGCAAGGTCGTACTCGCCGCCCGCGGACTGAGCGTCGGTCACGGTGGCTCGGTCGCCTACGTGCAAAAGCTCGATCTGGAGGTCGGACAGGGTGAGATCGTCGCGTTGCTTGGCGCCAACGGCGCCGGCAAGACGACCACGCTCATGGGGCTCGCCGGGCTCCTCACAGCTCAGGAGGGCACGGTCGAGTTGGACGGCGAGACCGTAGCCACGCCTCTCCACTCCCGCGCGCGCGATGGGTTGTCCTTCGTCACGCAGGAGCGTTGCGTCTTCATGAGCCTCACCGTGCGGGACAATCTGCGGGTCGGCGGATGCGACGAGAGCGCCCTGGACTACTTCCCCGAGCTGAAGCCGCACTACTCCCGGACCGTCGGTCTGCTCTCGGGTGGCCAGCAGCAGATGCTGGCAGTAGCGCGGGCGATCGCTCGTCACCCCAAAGTCCTGCTGGCCGACGAGTTGTCGCTGGGGCTCGCGCCGATGCTGGTCGACCGGATCCTGGAGGCGCTCGTCGAGGCATGCCGGAACGAGAACCTCGGCGTCCTGCTGGTCGAACAGCAGGTCACCAAGGTGATCGGCATAGCCGACCGCGGTGTGGTCCTGCGTCGCGGTCGACTCGAACTGACCGACACCGCCGCATCTCTACGCGGTCGGATGGACGAGGTACGCCGCCTCTACCTGTGATCGCCGGAAGGTTGTCGTTCACTCACCGATGCCGCGCCGCTGACCGGCGAGCGCGCCGGCGGTCTGGACGGACTGCTGGACTTCGACGCGCAACTGCGCTCGTCGAGGCTCGCCGGTTGGGGACCGGGTCAGTGCAGGCGTCGCCCAACAGTGTGGGCGGCGAGGTGGAGAAGCTGTTGTTCCTGCGCGACCTGGACGCGCGCACACCCCGGACCTGTCCGCGCTGCCGCCGAACGGCGCCGTTTCCTGGCCCAGGTCGGGCGGCGTCCGACCTGGGCAGGCGCTCGTGCGGCGCGAGCACACCCGGCGCCACGTGATCCTGCTCACGCTGCCAGCCCAGTTCTCGGTCGACGTCATGGACTCCGTGGTGCAGCTCTTCGACCAGACGCTGTCGGGCTCGGAGTCGCGGGACCGGATCAAGCTGCGCGACGAGTTCGCCGAGCGGGCTCAAGCTCTCCGGGGAGCGGCTTGCCCTACTGGACGAGATCCTGCCCGTCCCGGCCGACGCCGGGATCCAGGACGAGGCGGTGAGCACGCTGCCGCGCGGGAAGATCGGCAGGTCCCGGTTGATCGCCGCAGGCGCCGGGCCACGGTGCGGCTCCCGCGCGAGCGCTCACATCTGCGGCTGTTGGAAGGCTCCTACGCTACATCCGCCAGTTCGCTCCGAAGGCGCTGCAAGAAGGGCGGCACCGAGGCACAGCCGCTGGTCGAGGCTCTGGAGATCCTGCGGGAGCTGAACGCCATCGGCGCCGGCAACGTCGCCGACGGCGCCCCGACGCTGTTCGTCCCAAACCGCTGGCAGGGCTACCTCGACGAGGCCGCGCCAAGGGGGACGCGACCGCCTACCGGCACTACCTGGAGCTGTGCACGCTGCTCGACGACCTGCGCTCGGGGGACATCTTCGTGCCCGCCCGGCAGAACCCTCGTCCTCACCGAGGCCCGGATCGAGGGCCCGGTGACGTTCGAGGAGGAGACCGGCACCTCCAGACGCCTCCACCCGTTCCAGCGGCCGAAGTTCGGCGAACTGCTCGCTTACGCACGGCCCGGCGGCATTGTGCACATCTCCGAGATGTTCCGCCTCGTACGAAGCACCCGACACCTCCTCGACGTGCTCGACGTCCTGCGCCAGGGCCGCCTCCCCCGCGTAGCCGCGACGGCGCGTTCCCCGCCATGGACCTCACCGCCCACCACCCACGCTCCGGAGAACCGCTGTCCACCGTGAAGTTCATGGCACAGACCCTTGCCGCAGCCGGCGACCTGCGGCGCGACCTCCGGCAGGAGCTGACGTACGACGGGCTGCGGGCCGCCGTGGCCAAGGGCAACAAGGGCGGACGCCGCCCAGCCATCACGTCCGAGGACATCAGCGACGTACGCGCCGCCTATCCGGAAGGTCGGTCGATCGCCGCCCTGGTCGGCGAACACGGCGTCAGCCGCAGCGCCGTCCGCACGGCCGTCGCCGACCTGATGCCCAAGCACACCCCGCGGCCGACCCCACGAGGATCTCGCGCCCCCGGAACTGCCGATCACCCTCTACATGCCAGGCATGGTCGCGGCTTCCTCCGCGCCGCCGAACTGGAGCCCGTCGTGCGCGCCGCACTCGACCAGCGCGTGGCCGTACTGCGCGGCCGGGGCTACACCGTCCGCGTCCCCGGCACACCCGCCGTCCCCCGGCACTGTTTGGCCGCCACTTGCCCACCCAAAACGGGGCTCAGCACTGCGGAGAGCGTGGGCGTGCCGACCTCGTCATCAGGTGCCGGGGTCAACCCCCACAACCAGGCAGACCCTGTTCGCGCAGCCCCGCACTACGCAGGCCACGTCGCGTGGCTGGGCGGAGTTAGCCCTGGCGATCTCGGAGATCGTGAGCGCGGTCCTGCGCCTTGTCCACCAAGCGGTAATCGAGAACGCCGCCGCGGATGGTCCCGGGTCGCGTCCGCCCTGATCTGCGATGCCGCATTCACGGTCCGCCCGCACATCGGGGCCGGCTCGGCCAAGACCGCCGAGGACTCGCGTCGGCTGCGCTAGGCGCCGCACATGGCAGGACCGGCGGCTCCGGCTCGGGCGGGCCGAGACACGCGTGCGAGGGATCCAGGACACGGCACGGTTCGGGCCGGGTCTCCGGCCGGACGACGAGATCGTCTTCGGTCTCCACCGAGTCAGCGGCCGATCGACGGCGAACGGCAGCTCAGCCGGAGGCGAGTACAGCGCTCGGTGCATCGCACGCCGGCAGGCGGACGGGGCGGAACTCTTGGGCAGTCCGGGTCCGCTGCGCCACCCGGTCGCGGTCTCCCCCGCCGTCGACGAGCCGGGGAGTGGGCGTTGGCGTGGCCGCCGTACCGTCACCCTCCGTGGACGACATCGGCCTCCGCACATCGACGGTTCCCCGCGGCAGTCGGCAGCGCATCAAAACCTTCCAGAACGGGTTCGGGGTGATCAGGGCGACCTGGCTGGCCTCGCAGACCACCGACACCTCCCGGATCATCGTGGCGTCCCCGAGCGGCAGGACGCGAACCCCTTCGGTGGTGCCGTTCGCCACGGCGAGCTCGTTGGTGAGCCCGACTCCGAGGTCGCTGCGCACGAGAGCGATCAGCGTCTGCGGAACGTTCGTCAGATAGGTGATCCGTGCGGTGATCCCGCGCTGCGCGAGCAGTTGCTCGGCCTCTGTCTGACCCGCGCCCGAGCCCGGGACGACCAGGTCGTAATTCGCCAGGTCCGCGGCGTCGACCGCCGAACCCCGCAGGGCGAGCGGATGCTGCGGATGGACGACCACACGCATCGGCTCGCGCCACAGCGCCACGCGGTGCAGACGGCGATCGCCGGACAACGGGTACAGCGGCCTCAGCCCCACCTGCACCCGACCGGTGAGCAGCGCGTCGTCGACCTGGGCCAGCTCCTCGATCAGATCGATGTGGATGCCCGGGTAGCGGCGTCCGAACTCCTGGATGACCTGCGGGAGGAAGGTCGCGGCAGCGCACGGGTCGGCCGCCACGGCAACGTGTCCGCGCGCGAGCTGGTTGACCTCCGCGACGGCATTGCGTCCGAGCTCGAGCTGGCCCAGCATCGCCCGCGCGTGGGTCAGGTAGGCTTCGCCGGCCGGGGTCAGCGCGACAGGGCGTGACCGCCGGTCGAACAGTTGCACCCTGAGTTCGCGCTCGAGCGCGCTGATGTGCGCGGACACTCGCGACTGGGCCCGGAACGTTCCGTTCGCGGCGGCGGCGAACCCGCCGTGGTCGACGACTGCCGTGAAGCTCACCAACCAATCAACCTGCACGACTGTTCCTCTCCGCCCGCGAGTTCACTTCGCCGTCGCCTGCAACCACGGCAGTTCGTCCTCGGGACCCGGACTGCTCACCGAGACGCCGATCACCACCGGCGGCTCGTTGGAGTCGGTCATACCCCGAGCGTCCCGCCGGGCCGTCGGCAACGGCCGAGCCCGGATCGCTCGCACTCGGGAAGGTCGAGCCCGACTTGCTGCTGTAGGAAGCCGGAGTGCCCGGCACGACGGCTGCCGGCGGCGGGGCCACGAGCCGTATCCCTCTTCGCATCTTGACTCCTGGTGCCGACGGGAGTGGGACGCGAACCGCCGGCTCGACAAATACGGTCGGAACGGTCGCGGTCTCGATGGGTTCGCACAGACGCGCGTGCTGCTGCGACGCCGGATGTCCTCGTCGGGTCTGCGCACGACGGGTATTGCCCTTACCTCACTAATAAGAACTAGGTTCTACTTAGCGAAGATACACCGCAACCGGCTCCTGTCAAGAGGCGCGCGCGCAAACTGCCGGACACGGGGACCGCCCTAAAGGAAAAGGGGTGCGAAACGGTCCGGAAGAAAAGCGTCAGGCCGTCGCTGACCAACTCACCGGCGGGAGTTCGATTCCCACCGGATAACGGTGGTCGAAAATCCACGACCCGGTCAACAACAGCGTCGACGACAGGCTTCGGCCGGAGCGCATCGCGTCGAAGAGCCCGCCGGGAGCGCAGCCGAGCAGCGTGACGTCGACGCGATCGGCTCCTTGCATCCCGGGGCCTCGAGCGACCACGGACAGCGTGACGCCATCCGTGGCCGCAGAGACAGCAGGATCGGCAAGCGTCAGGTCTATCAACCCGCCGTGGGCGCGCATGCGCACGGACCCCACGTGGCGGACCACGTCGATTCGGCCGCGCGGACATTTCCGATCGGGAGCGGCCGGAAAGAGAATCCGATCCGGCCGAAATAGCGCGCCGTCGGTGTCACAGGAGCCGCCGACGGCCAGGATGCAGTCGAGAAGTTGCTTTTCACTCCCCGGTTCAGCAATGGTCCCGCTGATTCCTCCGCAGGCACCAAGAATCAACTCGGATTGCCGCGCGCGGGCCCGGTCACGACCTGCAACTCGGTGAAACCGAACAGCCCCCAGGGCCCGTTCTCAACCCCGACACCGCTCCACTTGTGTCCGCCGAAGGGCAGGTGCATCCGCACGCCGCCCCCGTGCGTGTTGACCGAGACCTGCCCGCCGTCGACGCGCTCGGCGATCGCATAGGCGTGGTCGGGGTCCCCCGACCAGACGGACGCGGTCAGGCCGTAGTTCGAGCGGTTGGCGCGCTCAACCGCGTCCCGCTCGTCGCGGAAGGCGACGATCGGCAGCACCGGTCCGAACTGCTCCTCGTCGACGACCCGCACGCCGTCGTCGAGGTTGTCGAGAATCGTCGGAGCATAAAAGTAGCCCGGCCGATCGAGGGCCGCGCCTCCACAGGCGGCGCGCGCACCCCTCCCCAGCGCGTCGGCGACCAAGTCCGACACTCGATCGAACTGTGGGGCGTTGTTGATCGGTCCAAGCTCGGCTCCCGGCACCAGGCCGTCGTCGACCTTGGTGTCGCGCGCGATGCTCGCGAGAGCCTCGACCAGTCGGTCATGGATGTCCTCGTGCGCGTAGACCCGCTTCACCGCGAGGCAGATCTGTCCGTTGTTCCCGAACGCGCCCCAGAACAGGTCGCGGGCGATGGCGTCGACGTCGGCATCGGCCAGCACGATGGCCGGGTCGTTGCCCCCGAGTTCGAGCGTCGTCCGCTTGAGGTCCTCACCGGCGGCGGCGGCCACCCGCATGCCGGTCGCCGTCGAGCCGGTGAAGCTGATCTTGCGGGGAACAGGGTGCGCCACCATCGCCGCACCCAGCGGGTCCGGGCCGCTGACGACATTGAGAACGCCCGGCGGGAGAACTTTCCGGAGCACGGCACCGACGGCCAAGGTCGTGAGCGGTGTGTACGGCGACGGCTTGACCACAACCGTGTTCCCTGCCCGCAGCGCGGGTGCGATCTTCCAGACGGCGAGCAGGATCGGGAAGTTCCACGGCGTGATCGCCGCGACCACACCGATCGGCCGCCGGCGCACCGCCTCGTAGCCCTCGCTGTCGTCACGCAGCACCTCGTCCGGCCACGCGAGATCCGCGTAGTAGCGCAGCCACGCGGACGACGCCTGCAACTCGATCACCGAGTCGTGCAGCGGCTTGCCCTGCTCGAGGGTGAGCAGACGGCTGAGCCGAGCCTGGTCGGCGTCCAGCGCATCGGCTGCGGCGCGCAGGTGCCGGCGGCGAGCGCCGTCGTTCCGCGACCAGGTCCGGAACGCGTCCGCCGCCGAGCCGAAGACGTGGTCCAGGTCCTCGGCCCGGATGGCCGGAGCGGCGCCGAGGATCTCGCCGGTCGCCGGATTCACGACGTCGAAGCTGTCGGAGGTCGCGAAGTCGGCTCCGTCGACCGTGGGGAAAGCCGGTGCCAGGTCGTCGCTGGACGTCATGTTCGCTCCTTCTCTGGTGGGGCCGGGCGCTCCGTGTCGAGGCCGGCAGGGATGAGGACCGGCTTGATCACGGCGCCGGAGATCGCGTCGGCCTCGGCGGCGTCGATGTCACTGAGTGGGTATGTGCGGATGAGACGGTCGAAGGGGAACAGTCCCCGCCGCCAGAGGTCGATGAGGCGAGGCACGAAGACCTGCGGAACGGCGCTGCCCTCGTAGACGAAGGTGACGTGCTTCCCGGCCAGTTCGTATGCCGTGACGCGCACCTCGCCGCTCCCGCCGCCGACGAGGACTGCTGAGCCGGGACGGGCCAGAACGCGGATCGCGGCCGAGATCACCTCGGTGATCGACGTCGTGTCGAAGCTGAAGTCGACGCTCCCGCCGTGATCCCGCACCGCGGCGACCAGGTCGTCCGTGCTCGCGTCGACCGCGTGCGTGGCGCCCGACTCCAGCGCCGTCTGCAGCCTGCCGGGCTTGAGGTCGACGGCGATGATCCGGCCCGCGCCGGCGGCCTTCGCGGCCATGATGGCCCCGAGTCCGACCGCGCCCACGCCGAACACCACGATGGATTGGCCGGGGGCGAGGCGCATCTCGTTGAGGACCGCGCCTGCCCCCGTCTGCAGGCTGCAGCCGAGCGGGCCCATGATCTCCAACGGCACGTCACGGTCGATCACGACGGCACTCGCCTCGGTCGCCACGGCGTACTGCGCGAACGAGGACTGCGCGAACCATCGATTCGCGATCGGTGTCCCGGCCTGGTCGCGAGCGGAGATTCGTCCGTCGGAGTCCGCACCGGTCAGGTTGGCGATCTCGAACCGGGCGCAGTACGCGGGCGACCCCGAGTGGCACGCCGGGCAGGCTCCGCAGGAGGCGAAGCTCATGACGACGTGGTCGCCGGGCTTGATCGCGCGCACGCCCGCGCCGATCCGCTCGACGACGCCGCTCCCCTCGTGTCCCAGGATCACCGGGAGGCGGACCATCTGCTGGCCGGGGATGCGCGCTTGCAGGTCGGTGTGGCACAGTCCGGAGCCGACGACCCGCACCAGCACCTCGTGCGGCTGCAACTCGTCGAGCGTCACGCTCGTCAGCTCGTAGGGCTTGTCCGATGATCGCAGGACTGCGGCCTGGAAGGTCGTCATCACTGTTCCGTTTCTCGTCAACAGCGGGGTCAGGTCACCGGTTCGCGGCTGGAGCGGGCGCAGAGCGAGACGGCGGCGTCCCAGCCGTCCTCGGTCGCAACCATCCGCCGTAGCTTCATGATCTTGCCGGGCTCGTTGAGCGTCGCGGCGCCCACGAGGTGGCCGGCACGCTCGAACAGTGCGACGAACCGGTCCTCGTCCGGCCCTCCGGAGACGAAGGCGACGCTGTCGGCGTCGGCCGTCCCGACGAACTGGATGCGGTGCCCGTACCAGTCGCTCCAGAAGTAGGGGACCGTGCCGTACGCCTGCCGGCTCGCCGGCCGCAGGGCGTTCAGCACGGCACGCGCGCCCTGCTCGGCGGCGTTCGTCCAGTTCTCGAGCCGCATGCGCGCGCCGAAGACCGGGTTCGGCCAGTTGGCCACGTCGCCGGCGGCGTAGACCCCGGGAAGCGACGTGCGCAGGTACTCGTCGCAGACCACCGCGGAGTCGATCGGATCGAGATCGACGCCGGAGCCGACCAGCCACTGGGTGGCCGGGACTGCGCCCACGCCGACGACGACGAGGTCCGCGGGGACGAAGTCACCGTCGGCCAGGAGCACCTGGGTCGCGCGATCGTCCGAACGGACTCCTATCACGCGAACCCCGCACCGCAACTCCACACCGTGGCGACCGTGCAGCCCGGCGAGCGCCGCCCCTACGACGCCACCCACCGCGCGTACCAGCGGGACGCTCGCACCCTCGAGCACGGTGACCGAGGCACCGGCATCGAGTGCGACGCACGCGACCTCGGAGCCGATGAACCCTCCACCGACCACGACCACGCGCCCGCCCCGTCCGACCCGATCGAGCACGGTCCGCACGTGGTGTGCGTCGTCGAGCGTGCGCAGACTGTGGACCGCAGGATGCGCAGCCCACTCGCCGACGTCGCGCGGGGCGGAACCGGTCGCGATCAGGAGCCGGTCGTACGGGACGACCTCGCCGCCGACGACGACGCCCTCACCCGGACGCAACCCGATCGCCCGCTTCCCCAGCCGGAGATCGACGCGCAGGTCGTGGAGCAGTCTCTGCTCGGTGGCGAGCGCAGTCGGGTCGCCACCGGCGAGGAAGGACTTCGACAGCGGCGGGCGATCGTACGGTAGGTGCATCTCGTCACCGATCAGGGTGATGCGCCCCTGGTACCCGGATCGCCTGGCTGCCTCGACGGCCCGGAGCCCGGCGAGCGACGCGCCGACCACCACGAGCCGACGGGCCTCGGGGCAGCCGAAAGGCGAGTCGTCCGCCTTCGGGTGTCCGCTGTTCGTCGTCATTCCGACACCACGGACAACGCCACAGCGGGACACGCTCGGACGGCCTTCATGACGGTGTCGTCGCCGTCGTCGGCCGTCTCGGACACGAGCACGAGCGCGCCGTTGTCATCGATCTCGAAGTGCTCGGGGTCCAACGACTCGCAGATGCCGATACCGGAGCAGCGCTCTCGGTCCACCACGATCCTCATGTGCTCTGTCCGCTCTCTCGCCGTCAGTTGGTCCGCACCGGAAGGCGCCGGATCCCGTTGATGAACTCGCTGTTGAGCATTTCCGGCTCCCCGACCTCGAGGCGCGGCAACTGTGTGAGGATCTCGGCGAACAGCGCGCGCAGCTGGGCTCGGGCGATGCCGTTGCCCAGGCAGTAGTGGATCCCGCCGCCGCCGAAGCCGACGTGCGGGGTGCGGGGACGGCCGAGGCTGAAGCGGTGCGGATCCTCGAACACGTGCTCGTCACGGTTGCCGGAGCAGTAGAAGATCCCGACCTTGTCACCGGCCTGGATCCGGACGCCGCGGAGTTCGACGTCCTCCAAGGCGACGCGGCCGAAGCACATGACCGGGGTCGCGTGCCGGACGAACTCCTCTATGGACCCGGCGATCCGGCCGGTGAAGTCCTCCAGAAGCCACGTCCGTTCGTCGGGATTGCGGTCGAGGTTGAGCACGGTCCAGCTGGTCGTCTGCTTGGTGGTGTCGTTGCCCGCGACGCTGAGCAGCAACATCGTCGACGCGATCTCGTCGTCGGACAGGGGTTTGCCGTCCATACGAGCACTGCCGAGCGCGGTCGCGATGTCGTCGGACGGGTGCTCGCGCCGGTAGTGGACGAGGTCGACGCCGATGTCCCGCAGCACGGTGAGTTGACGGACCATGAAGTCGACCTGGGTCATCCCGGGCGGAAGCATCGACTCGTCGTGACCGCCGACGAAGTTGTCGCCCGCCTGGGCGAACGTCGTCACGAGGCTCTCCGGTACGCCGACCATGTCCGCGATGGTCAGCATCGGGAGCTTCGCCGAGACCGAGGAGACGAAGTCGATGTCGCCCGCCCCCACGACATCGTTGACGATGTCGTGTGCACGCTTCTCGATCTGCGCGTTCAGACGCGCCACCGCCTTGGGCGTGAACGCCGCGCTCATGATTTGGCGGTACCGCGTGTGCTGTGGCGGATCCATCTCGAGGAAGTTCGGCGTCATGATGGTGTCGGGGTGTCGGGGCCGAACCATGATGCTGCCCTGCGAGGTGGAGAACAGCCTGTTGTTCTGGCTGATGTAGGAGATGTCCTCCGCGCGGGTCACCGCCCAGAAGCCGGCCTCGCCGTGCACGTCCGGCGGGACGTCTGCGTCCTCGAGCGGCTGCTGCCAGCTGACGGGGCAGTGCTCGCGCAGCCAGGCGAAGGTCTGGTCACGCTCGACGAATGACCGGCGCCAGAACGCCATGCTCGAGATGTCCTGCCCGGATGTCACCGGGTGGTCGGTCGCGAAGAGTCGGCGGATCATTGGATGCTCCCTCGACGGTGGGGGGAAGCCGGCTCCGCCGAGTGCGCTTGCGCGCTGTCGGGGCGAGTCGTCGGCCGGCGATTATGTAGAACTCGGTTCTAATTGTGGATGAGTGTGCGGTTCGTGGTGTCACGTGTCAAGCATCCGGAGCCGACAAGGTCGGCCCGGTCCGCGCAGGCCACGCGGCTCAGCGGTAGACGGCCCGGAGCTGCATCGCGACGGGTCCGCCCTCGGCCACGACACCGTCCGCGAGTGCGGCACGGATGTCTGATTCGTCCACTCCCGCCTCGCTCAGGACCGCGGTCGTGTGCTCGCCGATGCCCGGCGGGCTCATCGGTCCGCTGCGTTGCGTGCGGGAGAAGGTGGCATGTCGACCGGTGGTGGCGAAGGTGGACCCGTCGGTCGCGGTCCTGAGGTGCACGAACTCGGCCGACCGCAAGCGGGGGTCGGAGACCGCCTCCGAGATCCGGCGGGCGCGGACGGCGGGGATCCCGAACCGGGCCAGCAAGGCGATCGCCTCCCGCGCGTCGAGGTCGGCGAGCGAGGTCCGCATGCGGTCGACGGGGTCGCCTGGGGCCGAGCCGAGCACGTCGTCGACCGTCAGTCGCGGATCGCGCGACTGCAGGCGCACCCAACCGTCCGACACCGGGTAGTAGCGATCGAGCGGGCCGGGCCCCTTGAAGTCCGGGCCGCTCCGGACTGTCGGGGCTCGGCCCGGGAACCGGACGAGGTCACCCGACTCGAGCAGCGACGCGGCACCGACGAGGGACGCCGAGACCTGCTGTCCGGCTCCGCTGCACTCCCGGTGCAGCAAGGCGGCGACGACCCCGAGGGCGCACAACGCCGCCGCCGTGACGTCGATGATGGCAATCGTCGTGGCGATCGGCAGCTCGAGGTCGCCCTGGGCGCTCATCATGCCGCTCATGGCCTGCACGACCATGTCGACACCGCCCCGGTCGGCCATCGGCCCACAGACGCCGTAGGCGGACAACGAGACCGACACGAGGTCGGGGTTCGACGTGCTCAGGTGGGCGTGGTCCAGACCCAACGCGGCCATCACGCCGGGGCGCATCCCGCCGATCAGCGCGTCCGCGCCGTCGCACACCCGCTGCACGAGGCGGCGACCCGCCTCGGCGCGCAGGTCGACGGCAAGACTGCGCATGCCACGGTTGAAGACGAATCCGGCGTCGCGGAACGGATCACCGGTCGTCGGCTCGATCTTGACCACGTCCGCGCCGAGTTCCGCGAGGAGGAAACCCGCGTACGGCGTGGCGACGAAGGTTCCCATGTCGAGGATCCGCATCCCGTGCAGTGGGCCCGGACTCGGCGCCGATGGTCCGGCCGGCGCCGCCGACTCCCGCGGCGGCCAGGACGGGTGGTCGTTGTGCTCGCCGAGGGGTGGCGCGGCACCGGCGACCCGCGCGGGCGACCTGCCGAAGCGCAGTGGCACGCCGGGCATGGCGACGGTGCCGCGGTCGGCGTCCTGCACGTCGACCCGAAGATCGTTGGCCGCGACCTGTGGGTGATCGAGCCAGTCGTCGCGCGACCCAACCGGGCCCGCCGGGACACCGCGCTGCTCCAGTTCGCGCAGCCAGACGTCGCGTGGGCGGCAGCGGAACGCGGCGGACACCCGTTCCATGACCCACTCGACGTTCTCGGGCAGCACCATGTTCGTCGTCGTCCCGGCCAGCCGTGGGTCGTCGAGGATGTCCGCGATCCCGAGCACCTCCAGGACGGCTCGCTCGAACTTCGGGCCGAGGGCGCCGCAGGCGAGCCAGGCGTCCGCGGCGCGCACCGCCCGATAGGTCGGGTGGCGTCCGAGCACGCCGACCGCGGTGTCGAGGTCGGGTGCGTCGGGAGAGACGGCCAGCGTGTACGAGCTCGCCTCCATCACCGCGTTGACACCGGTGACGGTCACGTGTTGGCCGCGCCCGGATCGCTCCCGTTCGACGAGGGCGGCCAGCGCGCAGGCGGCCGCCCAGACGCCCTGGATGTGGCTGAGGTACGGCACGACGAAGTCGACCGGTGCGCCGTCCTGCGAGGCCTGGCGCCAGGACACACCGGTGTGCGCGCTCAGCATCGCCTCGGACTCCTCGTCCCCGAGCCAGGGGCTCCCCTCGGCGAGGTAGGCCGGCATCTCCAGCACGACCAGCCGATGGTTGGCCTCCGCGGCATTCACCACCCGGTCCCCGTACGCCGCGAGCGACTCGTTCGGCGCGAGGATGCAGACGTCCGCTGCGGCCAGCGCCCGGGCGAGCCACGCCCGCCCGCGCCGGTCGCGGGCCGGGTGGCATACCGAACGTTTGCCCCGGTCCCATACGGCGTATCCCGGCACGTCACGGCGCCGTTGCCCGCGCTCGGGCCGCTCAACGAGCACCACGTCTGCGCCGAAGTCGGAGAACAGCATGCCGGTGACGGCGGCTGCGGTGCTGACCCCGAGTTCCAGCACCCGCCGCCCGTGCAGGGCTCCGGGTGCGGCGGTCGACGACATCGTGCTCACCTCGGTATCCGGGACGTGAAGATGGACGGCGCCGGACCGTCGGCGACCGGCCGGAACTCCTTTTCGACGCGGTCCATGAGGTCGGCGACGCCCCACGGGCCGTCGGACTCGAGGGACCGGACCACCTCGGGCGTGTTCCACAACGTGATCTGCCGCCCCACCGCGCCCAACACCCGGCCGGACAGCCAGTCCGAGCCGGTGCCGGCGATATAGGCGACCAGCGGTGCGACGTTCTCGGGTGTCATGTCGGCGACGGTCGCCGGGTCGGCACCCGCAGCCTTGTCCGGGTCGACGGCCGCGGTGAGGCGGGTCGTGGCACCGGGGGCGATGGCGTTGGCGGTCACGCCGAGGCGCCCCAGCGCGTTGGCGAGCGACATCGTGAGTCCCACCACGCCCATCTTCGCCGCTGCGTAGTTCGGCTGACCAGGAGAACCTTGCAGGCCGGAGTCCGAGGTGAAATTGATGATGCGGAAGTGCCCGTCGGGCTTGCGCTGGGTGCGCCAGTACGCGGACGCCGGGCGGATCGTGCTGTAGTGGCCGCGGAGGTGGACCCGGATGACGGCGTCCCAATCCTCCTCGCTGAGGTTGAAGATCATCCGGTCACGCAGGATGCCGGCGGCATTGACCAGGACGTCGAGCCGGCCGTACTTCTCCACCGCGGAGTCGACCAACCGCCGGCCGGTCTCGGAGTCGGCGATGTCGCCACCGTCGACGATCGCCTCGCCACCCCTGGCGATGATCTCCTCGGCGACCTCGCGGGCCGGGCCGAGGTCCGCCCCGCGCCCGTCCGACTCGGCGCCGAGGTCGTTGAGGACGAGCCGGGCTCCCTCTGCGGCGAACAACCGGGCGACCGACGCGCCGATCCCTCGTCCGGCACCGGTGATGATCGCTACTCGCCCCTCGAGGTTTCCCATCTTCTCCTCCACGTTCCAGGGTTGATCGCGCCCGCGTGGATCGGCGAGCGTGTTGTTCGGTCGTACGTGCCGAGCACTCAGCCGATGAGCGCCCGTCCTCGATCGATCACGGCGTTCCCGGCCGAGTCCGTCGTCCGGAACCGCGCCGTCTCGCCGTCGACCCAGATGCTGACCGTGAGGGTCTCCCCCGGCACGATGGGCTTGGTGAAGCGTCCCGACATCGACCGGAACCTCTTCGGATCGGAGTCGGCCGCCGTGTGCAGCAGGGCTCGTCCCGTGTACCCGTAGGTGCACATGCCGTGCAGGATCGGCCGCTCGAACCCACCGCGCGAGCTGAACGACGGGTCGGTGTGCAGCGGGTTGCGGTCGCCGGTGAGGCGGTACAGCAGCGCCTGGTCGGACCGGGTCGCATAGATGACGACGTGGTCGGGTGCCCGGGTCGGCAATTCCCACGACGACGACGGTCCTCGGTCCCCGCCGAAGCCCCCGTACCCGCGGAAGAACACCGACGTGCGCAGCGTCGCCGCCAGTGAACCGGCGTCATCGTGCGCAGTGGTGACCGTCTCGACGAGCGCACCCGATCCCTTGTCGTACACGCCCGCGATCTCGCACCGGGAGTTGACAGCCCCGCTCGTCGCCAAGGTGCCCGCGAGTTCGAAGGCCTGCTCGGCGTGCAGCATCTTGGTCATGTCGACGTCGTCGGGCAGCGGGAGCTCGACACCCAGGGCCACGTTCGCGAATGTCGGCAGGACCAACTGCTCGTGGCCGCAGGTGTTCTCGGTCGTGAACGCGAGCTCGCTCAACGGATTGATCTGTCCGGCTCCGACCGAGATCGCGTAGAGCATCGCGTCGTCGGCGGTCCAGCTCCGTCGCACGGCGGGACCACTACGGCCCACCAGCGATTCGTCAATCGGCATCGTCTCGTCCTCCCGGCTGTGCACCTCGTCGGCACCGCACCACCGACCACCCGCCGGCACCGAAATCCGACCACGCGCCCCCCACCTGGGCAATCGATCAACCGTTCTCCGGATAGTGCGATGCCACATTCGGTGGATGACGTTGACCTTGAAGTCGTGATCCGTGAAATTCGCACCGACAGTCCGCGCCGGCTGAACCAGGAACGACCCTCGGCGGTGGACTGACCCGAGCGTGAGTCGTCGAGAGGAACCTTGATGTCTGGCTTCGAGCCGACCCCGACGCCGGAGACGGCGCCGTATTGGGACGCCGCCGCGCGCGGCGATCTGTCGGTGCAGTTCTGTTTGCAGTGCGCGCGCCACTACTTCTACCCCCGACCCGCGTGCCCCCGGTGCGGCGGCGAAAGTGTGGAATGGCGAACCGTCGCCGGGCGCGCGAGGCTCGTCTCCTACGTCATCAACCATCGCCCCCTGCCGCCGTTCGACGCGACGGTGCCGCAGATCGTCGCGCTCGTCGAGTTGGACGAGGGGCCGCGCATGATGACCGCCATCGTCGGCGTCGAGCCCGCACCCGAGCATTTGCCTCTGGATCTTGCGCTCGAGGTGGCGTTCGTCGACTGCGGCGACGTCCGGCTCCCCGTGTTCAAGCCGATGGCGGTCGCGGCATGAGCGCGACCTCGATGCACGGTGGCCGGGTGGCGATCGTCGGCGCTTCGGAGACCGACACCATCGGGAAGCGCCCCGACGCCTCGGTGCTCGGCCTGCACGCGGAGGCCGCGCGCAACGCGCTGCGCGACGCGGGCCTGACGATTTCCGACGTCGACGGGATCGCCACCGCCGGCATCTATCCGCAAGACATCTCCCACTACCTCGGCATCACCCCGCGATGGCTCGACGGCACGCTTGTCGGCGGTTGCAGTTTCCTCCTGCACGTCCGGCACGCGGCGGCGGCGATCGCCGCCGGTGCGGCCGACGTCGTGCTGGTGACGCACGGCGAGTCCGGTCGATCCGGCGTCGGTGCGGACCCGTGGATCCGCAACCCGGCGGCAATCAGCGGCCAGTTCGAACAGCCTTACGGCGCCCAGGCCCCGTACTCGACGTTCACCGTTCCGGCGCTCCGCTTCCTGCACGACCGGGGAATGACCGTCGAACACCTGGCCCACGTCGCGGTCGCCCAGCGCACCTGGGCCGTCGACAATCCCCGCGCGGCTCGGCGCGACCCGGTCACCGTCGCCGACGTCCTGGGCGGTCCGACCATCGCCTACCCGTTCACCCGCGACATGTGCTGCGTGGTCACCGACGGCGGCGGAGCGCTCGTACTCACCAGCGCCGAACGAGCACGTGACCTGCCGTCGACGAACCGAGCCGTGTACCTCCTCGGATCGGGCGAGTCCGCGGAATCGTCGATCGTCTCACAGATGGCCGATCCGGGGTCGTTCGCGGCATTTCGGCACGCGAGCGCGGAGGCCTTCCGAACAGCGGGACTCACGCACGCGGACATCGATCACTTCATGGCCTACGACGCGTTCGCGCACCTCCCGCTGTACGCGCTCGAGGACGCCGGGTTCGTCGGACGCGGTGAGTCCGGTGACTTCGTCGCCGAGGGGAACACCGTCAAGGGCGGACGCCTGCCGGTGAACACCAACGGCGGCGGGCTCTCCTACACGCACTCCGGCATGTACGGCATGTACGCCATCCAGGAGGCGGTTCGACAGCTCCGCGGCGAGGCACACGCACAGGTTCCGGGCGTGGATGTCAGCTTCGTACTCGGCGTGGGCATGTTCTTCGCGGCCGCCGGCAGCCTGGTGCTCGCGCGCCACCCGGCCTGACATGGCAGCGCCGCAGGATCGACTGCGCTGCCTGGGAAGATCGGGTCGGCGGGGTGTACGGCTCCGCTATCGTGAATGTGCCGGGTTCGGGCGACAGTCGGCGGGCCGCCGAGCAAGAAACACCGGTCGCCACGGATACCATGCACCGACAGTGCGTGGCGAAGGACTTCGGAGTGACGATGTCAGCGATTCGAACCACCGGGCGCACACCTGCGGCGCAAGCCTTCCGCGCCAACCAGGTGATCGAGACGGCACGTCAGCTCGCGTCCGAAGGCGGCTACGAGGCGGTCCAGATGCGCGAGGTCGCCAAGCGCGCTCGCGTCGCGCTCGCCACGCTCTATCGCTACTACCCCTCGAAGGACGATCTCATCCGGGCCTTCGTCGACACGGACGTGCAGCTGCTGCGCGACGACGTCATCGCGCGGCCGCCGCACGACTCGACGCCCAACGCGCGGGCGGCGACGGTGTTCATCCGGGCCTTCCGCGCGATGACCCGCGATCGCGGTTTCGCGCAGGCCGCGATGAGCATTCACCACTCGCCGCGCCCGCTCGGGCTCGGCCGCGGCCCGGTCGCGGAGCCACTGCGGAACTCCTTCGTCGACATCGCGGCGCTCGCAGCCTGGGGACCGGACCACGAGACCACGGCCGACGAGTACCTCGCCCTGCACGTGCTCGAGTCGTTGCTCAACAGCAGCGTGCTCAGTTGGCTCGATGGTGCCATGACTGCGGAGTACGTCGAGGAACGGCTGGCGTTCGCCGGAACCCGGATGCTCACTTCCGAGATGCCGGCCCAACCCGCAGATGTGAAGACGGGAACCCGCCGGGTCCGATAGCCAGGCGGAATCGCCATGCGCCGCCCGCACGACTGCGAGCCGCCCGTCCGGACCGTGATTGAGGATGCACGGTCCACGATCCACCTGGATCCTCGCCACCTGTCTTCTCGGCGTCTTCGTCACCACGCTGCCCGTCACCCTCTTGACGATCTCGGTCGGTCGGATAGCGCGGGACGTCCACTCCGTGCCGTCCGTCGTCTCGTGGACCACCACGGCTCCCATGCTGGCGGCTGCAACTGCGATGCCGTTGTTCGGTCGCCTCGGCGACATTCACGGTCATCGGCAGATCTATCTCCTCGGACTGGCCACCGCGACGTTGTTCGCCGGAGCCACGGCGTTCGCCTGGGATGCGCCGAGTCTCATCGCGTTCCGCACCCTGTCGCAGACCGGCGCGGCGGCCATGGTGCCGAGCACCTACGCGACCCTGTTCGCCACGTTCACCGAGGAGAAGAGGGTTCGTGCATCCTCGCTCGCCGGCGCGACCCAGGCCGCAGCAGCGGCCGGCGGCCTGGTCGTCGGCGGACCCCTGGTCGACCTGATCGGGTGGCGAGCGCTCTTCCTGGCTCAGGCCGGCGCCGCCGCTGCGGCCCTCGTCGCAGGTGCGGGCGTGTTGCCCGCGACCAGGAGACCCGGGCCGTCCCCGTCCCTCGACCTGCCGGGCGCCTGCCTGCTCGGCGTCACCACGTTCTCCGTCACGTTCGGACTGAACCGACTGCTCTCCGGCTCCCCCGCCCTCGCGCTGCCGATCCTCGCCGTCGCACCCGTCTCCCTCCTCGCCCTGGTGGGCGTCGAGCGTCGAGCGCGGCATCCGCTGCTTCCGCTGCACCTGCTGACCGACCGGGACACGGCGGTGGGATGCGGTGTCTCCTTCGTGGTCAACATCGCATGGATGGGGAACTTCGTGACGGCCCCCCTGCTCCTGCAGTCGGTGTTCGGTCTCTCCACGACCGCGACCTCTCTCGTGAGCGCCCCACGGACCTCGCTCATCCTGGCGGCCGCACCCGCGTCGGCCGCCTTGAGCGAGCGACGGGGTGAGCGACGCGTGGTCACGGGTGCGGCCATCGTGCTCGCAGCCGTAAGCGGTGGCCTGAGCGTCGCGAGCCATCTTCGCGAGCTCGCGCCGATGGCGGTCCTGCTGGCGGCGAGCGGCCTGGCCCTGGGGCTCGTCCAACCCCCGCTCGTGTCCGCCACGATTCGCACCACGCCCCCGGACGAAGTCGGCCTCGTCGTCTCGCTGCAGCAGACCGCGAATCAGATCGGCGGCGTGGTCGGCATAGGCGCCGGGACCGCGATCGCCGCCGACGCGACCACGCCGCAGCCGTTCGTCATCGTGTTCGCGCTATCGGCGGGCCTTTTCGCCGCCGCGGCACTTCTCAGCACGAGGCTCAGGCGCCGCAGGTCAGGTCGACCCGTCGAAGTCGAGTCCCAGTAGCTCGCCGGCGTTGCGGTACGCGATCCGCGCGAGAACATCGGGAGGGAAGCCGATTGCGTGCATCTCCCGGACAGGGAACGCCGTGTAGAAGTTGCGCGGCCCGGAGTAGTGGTCGGTGCCGAGTACGAGCCGGTCCGGTCCCCAGCGCTCGACGAAGTGCGCGAATCCATGCGCCACGGCCGTCGCGACGCCGGTGTCGAACCAGACGTTGGGGAAGTCGCCGGCGACCTCGACGAGTTGGGCCGCCTGCTGCGGGCTGGAGAAGCCGTCGAGCGCGAGGAACCGCACGTCGGGATATCGGCGTGCCAGCGCGAAGAGCCGCCAGGGTGACTCCATGTCGGAGGACTCGGCGAGGATGTGGACGAGCACCGCGCGGTCGAACGCCCTCGCCGTCTCGAGCACCACCGACATGCGTTCGTCGTTGACGGTCAGGCCGAGGTAGCGGTGGTGGTAGGACACACCGCGGAAGTCCAACTCGTCGAAGCATCGGACGAGTTCGGCTTCCGCAGACTGCGGCTCGGCAGGGTTGACCGTGGCGCAGGCGGCCGCGACGAGATCCGGCCGCTCGTCGCGGTACCGGGCGAGCACGTCGTGGGCGGTCGCGTACCTCTGATTGTCGTGCGTGAGGGTCATCAGCGGCATCGGCATGATGACGCAGCGATCGATGTCGTTCGCTGCCATGAAGTCCTGCCGGTCGGCTTGATCCTGCTGCCGCCACTCGGGTTGCATCCACTCGTCGGGCTCGATGTTCCCCACGTGGTGATGACAGTCGATGACCGGAATGGAAAGCTCGGCACCGCCGGCTGCGTCGAACACGCGGTATCCCATGTCTCCTCCGAAATTCCGACTGGCCCGCGCGCCGTCGCCGGCGTGCTGCGCACAGACAACTCGCCATCGCCGACGACCGGCGCCGGCTGTGAAGTCGATGACTCACGGGCAACCACCCCGACCGTCGGCCGCGGGTGGCCACTGCGGGAGCAGCCAACCGCATCGAATCGGCGATCAGTGCAGTCACACCGCGTCATCTGCATCGATCAGGTGACACTGAAACCGCCGTCGACGATGACCGTCTGACCACACATGTAGCCACCGGCGGCCGAGACCAGCCAGATGATGGTCGCCGCGATCTCCTGCGCTGATCCGAACCGGCCGAGCAGAGTGCGGCTGGTGAGCTTGGCGAGTCGGTCGTCGTCGTAGACGGCGGTCATCTCCGATGCGACGTAGCCGGGGGCGATTGCGTTGACCCGGATGCCGAATCGCTGCGCCCACTGCTGGGCGAGGTCACGGGTCAGACCGACCAACGCCGCCTTGCTCGCCGAGTAGGCGGCCTGCGGCAGCCCGGCCGTGGTGTACGCGAGCACGCTCGAAAGGTTGACGATGGCGCTACCGGGTTGCATCACTCGCGCGCACGCCTGCGCGAGCCAATAGGCACCCATGAGATTGATGTCGACGACCTGCCGGAACTGTTCCGGCGTTTCCCGAAGAGCCGGTACCGCAGTTCCCAATCCGGCGTTGTTGACCAGGACGTCGACATGACCGAAGTGGTTCATCGCCGCATCGACAACTGCCTGGCAGTCCTCCGGCCTGGTCACGTCGGCCGGCACCGCGAGGGCCTCCCGGCCGGCCGCGCGGACCAGTTCCGCGGTCTCGGCCAGTCGGTCTCCGCGGCGGGCGGCGAGCAGGACATCCGCACCGGCCTCGGCCAGGCTCACGGCGAACTGCACCCCCAGTCCAGAGGATGCGCCGCTGATGACCGCGACCTTGCCGTCCAGTCGAAACGAATCCAGGACGCTCATACGAAGACCTGCCTTCTGGAAGGGGGCGGCGCCGAGCCGGGCGCTATGCGCCATCGAGCAGCCTGAGGCCACGGGCCGCGAGAACGGGCACGGCCGTCCCGACCTTGTCGTAGCCCTCGCCCACGGCGAGCCCGCCAAGGTGGCGCGCATGCACTCCTTCGAGGATTGCTGCGAGCTTCATCGCCGCGAGGGCCAGGTAGATCGGCAGCTGGGACAGATCACGTCCGGTCCGGGCCGCGTAGCGCTCGGCCAACTCGGTGGTCGTGCGGAACCCGGGCAGGGTCGTCAACCCGGCAGCCACCGAAATGGAGTCCCGCTCAACGTCGTCTCGGTCGTGCCAGTAGGTAAGCATGGACGCGAGGTCGACCACCGGGTGCCCGAGGGTGGCCAGTTCCCAGTCGAGGATGGCGAGTACCCGTGGCGGGGCGGTGTTGACGATGGTGTTGTCGAGTCGATAGTCGCCGTGCACGACCGTGGTCTCCTCGTCGGCCGGCACGGCTTCTTCCAGCCTGGCGAGCAACCGGTCCATGTCCGGGAGTTCACGGGTCCTCGAGTTCTGCCACTGCTTGCCCCAGGTGTGCACCTGGCGGGCCGCATAGCCGCCCCGCTTGCCGAAGTCGCCCAGGCCGACCGCGTCGACGTCCACCGAGTGCAGGTCACCCAGCGCATCGACGAGGCCGTCGCTGAGCGCGGCCCGCTGTTCCGGCGTCAGCTCGCCGGCCTCCGCGGCGCCTCTTACCACCAGCCCGCGAACCTCGCGCATGACATAGAACGGAGCGCCCAATACCTTCTCGTCGTCGCAGAAGGCGAGCACCTCGGGAACGGGGACCGGGGTCGGGCCGAGCGCCACCAGCGCCCGGTGCTCGCGTCGCATGTCGTGCGCACCACGCAACGCATGTCCCAGCGGCGGCCGGCGCAGTACCAGACGCTGGTCACCGGCTTCGATCCGAAAGGTCAGATTGGAAAGGCCGCCGGAGATGACCTCGGCGGACCAGTCGGAATCGAGACCGAGTTCCCTCCGCAGGTAGGTGGCGGCCGATTCCCGCGGCAGGCCGGGCAGGTCTTTCCGGGTGAGGCTCATCGGGTCTCCGCCCTCGCCCGCCGTGCCGCGCGCTTGGCCAAGGACATCCGGTGCACCTCCGAGGCGCCGTCGTAGATACGGAACGCCCGGATGTCGGCGTAGATCCGGCCGACGACCAGTTCCTCGCTCATGCCGAGACCGCCGCAGAGCTGCACGCTGCGGTCGACGATCCGGCCGGCTGCCTCGCTGACGAAGACCTTGGCGATGGACGAGGACTCCGTGCTTCGGTCGCCCTCGGCGATCGTCCAACTGGCCTGCCACGTCAGCGCGCGGGCGGCCGCGAGGTCGATCTCATTGTCCGCGATCATTTGCTGCGCCATGCCGTGTTGCGCGAGCGGTTCGCCGAACAGCTCGCGGGTGACACTGCGGGCCAGCGCGATCTCGTGCGCCCGGCGCGCGGCGCCGAGCCAGCGCATGCAGTGCGTGAGCCGCGCCGGGGCCAAGCGGACCTGGGCGTAACGGAATCCTTCGCCCGGCGCACCGAGGACGGCCGCGTCGTCGACGCGAACGTCATCGAACGTGACCCGGCAATGGCCGCCGACCATGGTGCGGTCGATGGTGCGGGCGTGGCCGGTGATCCGATAGCCGGGCGTATCGGAATCGATCAGGAACATCGTGGCTCCACTGCCGTCGGTATTGGCGGCCATGACGATGCAGAATCCCGCGCCTTCGGCTCCGGTGATCAGGTGCTTGACGCCCGAGATCGACCAACCGCCGTCGACTCGAGTCGCGGATGTGCGCAGGGCGGTCGGGTCGGACCCGGCCCCCGGGAGCGGTTCCGTCATCGCGAAGCAGGAGCGCATGTCACCGGCGACAAGCGGGACGAGGTAGCGCTCCTTCTGCGCCTCGGTCGCGACGACATTCAACAGGTGGATGTTGCCCTCGTCCGGTGCCGCGCAGTTGATGGCCAGCGGGCCGAGCAGCGAACGGCCGGCCTCCTCGAGCAGCACCGCGGCCTCGTCGAAACCGAATCCGCCACCGCCGACTGCGGCGTCCGCTTGGGGGGCCCACACACCGGCTGCCTTGGCCGCCGCCTGAAGCGTGATGCGCACGTCGTCGGTGAGACCGTTGGCGAATACCTCTTGCTCGATCGGAATGACCGTGCAGTCGACGAAGTCGCGAATGGCTTCCTGCCAGTGTCGTACCCGGTCGGGCACCGTGAAGTCGAACGACAAGTCCTCCGCTCCTTTCGAGTGTGCCGGCGAAAACATGGCGCGGCGGACTGCTGATGATCGGCTGACGCGGACGCGGAGTCGGTCAGGGCGCAGCCTCTACCAGGGTGATCGCCAGCGTCGGGCACATGTCAGACGCTTCCTGGAGCTGCTCGCGCTGCGATTCGTCCAGGGCCGGCGACACATAGCGGTCCGTGGATTCGGAGCGAAAGGCAAGCAGTCCCTGGTCATCCAGGCTGAACACCTCGGGAGCGGAAAACATGCATTGCCCGTGATTGTTGCATCTCTTGAGGTCGACTTCGATTCTCATTCGCTCTCCCATTTGGCTGCAGATGCGGAATCATGTCGCTGCGAATCGAAGCGGAAGGGCGGACAATCTGTTGACACCAACGAAAGGCAGCGTACGCACATCGTCCAGAGGAATAGCGGAACGAATGTCGCGCAGCCGCTCGAACAATACCTCGAATGCTATCCTGGCCTCGGCACGGGCGAGGTTTACCCCGAGACAGAAGTGGACGCCGTGGCCGAATGCCATGTGGGCGGAAGTGTCGCGATGGATGTCGAAGGTCGCCGATTCCGGGAAGTAGGCTTCGTCTCGGTTGGCCGATGTCCACAGCGGGCGCACCGTCGCACCGACCGGAATCACCGTGCCGCTCATCTCCACAGGCCGACCGACGATCGTACGTCGAGTCCAGCGCGCCGGTGAGACCAGCCGTACCGACTCCTCGAGCATGGCCGGGATCAGGTTTCGATCGGCGAGCACCTCCTCGAACTGGCTTCGGTGACTCAGCAGCAACCTCATCGTGCCCGAGATCCAGCTCGCAGTCGTCTCGTTGCCGGCAGTGAGGAAGACTCGGATGAGATCGAGAATCTCCGGCCGGTCCAAAGGCCGCTCGCCACCGACCCGGGCTGCCAGCAGCGCCGAAATCAGGTCGTCGCCGGGCGCCTGCTCCCGCTTCTCGATCTCGTTCGCGAAGAACTTCTGGAAGTCGATCACATGGTGCTGGATTTCCAGCATCCGCTCCCGGGAGAGGATTTCTCTTCCCTGGATGGAGTCCACGAAGTCGTCCGCCCACCCCATGAATCGATCCTGTTCGCCGCGTGCCAGACCCAAGGCGTCTGCGATGATGTATCCGGGCACCAGGCTGGCGAACTCGCTGACGAACTCCACGCTGCCGCGCTCGACGAACCCGTCGATCAGGTCGTGGACGATCCGCCTCATGCTCGGCTCCAGCGCTCGGACCGCCTTGGGGCTGAAGGCCTGGTTCACGAGCTTGCGGTACCGGGTGTGGATCGGCGGGTCCGTCATCGTGAGAGTGGGGACCTGCGGGTAGCCGGACGCCTGGATCTCCTCGAGTTCGGAATCACCGGCCCCAAAGAACGGGCGATCGCTTGAGAATGTCAGCGGGTCACGCATGGCCGCCTTGACATCGTCATAGCGGGCCAGCATGTAAGTGTCCATCGCTTCCACGTAGGACACCGGGCAGCGTTTCCGCATTTCTTCGAATACGGGCTCGGGATGAGCGATGGCGTCCTCGGACGTGAGGTCGTACTCGTTCGGATGCATGAACTGTCCCTCTTCTTTGAAGACGCTCTCGGCGTCTTTTCGGGAGCCCGTCAAAAAATATCAGGCGGACGGTTCCAGCCCCAGGCCGGAGCTGCTCGATTTCCGGCGATTCGCAATCCGCTTTCCGGATGGCACCGAATCGTCATCGCCATGGCGTGCGGTGGAGGTCCTCGATCTGGGCGGTTGAGGGCCCCGCGCGTTCCGGTGAGCGGAACCCGAGGTCAGGGGCCTGTTCGACCATCGCCGGCGCTCGCTCCCGCCCACTACCTTCCGGGAATCCCGAACCGTCGGGGGCCGGCACCTCGAGTTCGACATCGAAGTCGGCAAAGGTAGCGACCGGACGCGCCGCCGCCGGAGCGTCCGAGGCGCCTTGCCAAACGGACCAGGACTCGGACGCACGTCGCATACCCGGGGTCTTTGCGTGAGGTGCGGGATCAAGACCCGCTGTGTTCTTGCCGAAGGTGTGGTTACGGATCAGCGTTCGAGGATCTGTCCCCGGCCTGACGTACGTCGTGGTAGCGGCGGGGTGCGAAGCTCAGGTCTCCAGGCCCAAAGGCTCCTGTTCCATCCGGGAGTTACAGGTCGCGGGGAAGGCCGACAGGGTGAACCCCTGGTGATGCCTCGTCATCGGAAGCCCTGCGGATGGGTCGTTTGAGCGGGGTCAAGGACTGGCCGTTGAGAAGCGGCAGGCGCCGACCGGAAGACTCCGATAGGGGGCTCCGGCGCGGCAACGCGCCGGAGCTACCCGACAGAGGCCCACAACCCAAAGAGTCATATAATTCCCCTTTCGCCAAAAAAGAGAACAAAGTTCTAGTATGTTCGCATGACAGATTCGGTGGCACGGTACGAGGCGCTGCCGATGAGCGACCGCGATCTCCTGTGGCGGGCGCTCACGAGCCAGCGGGACGTAGGCGTCGTCGTCACGGACGCCGACCTGCGGATTCGTCGCGCCTGGATGGCCCCGGACGCGTTCCGCGGCCTGGTCCTGAAAGTGGGGGGTTCACTGCCCGCCCTCGTGCCCCCGGAAGATGCCCCGGGTCTGGAGCAGGAGTTGCTCCGGGTGCTGGCCACCGGTCAGCCCCTGCTCGACCGGACCCAGCCGATGCCGGAACGGCCGAACCGACCACCGTCAGGGCTGGTGGTATCCCTCGCCGCGCTGCGGGCGGGCCCCGACGCACTCCTCGTCACGCTGGCCGACCGGACCGACGAGCACTGGGCGCGGCGCAGCCGCGACCTGCTGTTCCGGGCCACGGAGAGCGTCGGGGAGAGCCTGGACGTGGTGGTCACCGCCCAGCAGATCACGGATCTGCTGGTCCCGGCCCTGGGTGACGCGGCGGCCGTCACCCTGGCCGACGAGGTTTTCCTGGGTCGGGAACCGCCACGGCGCGGCGGACCGGAGTTGGGGCTGCACCGCGCCGCGGTGACGGACTCCCCCGGCTGCCCGTGCCCGCCCCCGTATGCGCAGCCCGGCGAGGCCATGCCCCCGATGCCGCCTGTGCCGATCGTGGAGATGTACCGGCGCGGCGATGTCGTGCCCATCCCCGACCCGGAGTCCATGGCCCGCGAACTTGACCACGATCCGGCGCTGATGGCCCGCCTCGTCCCGTCGGCAGGCGCGGACTACCTGGGGATCGCCCTGTTCGCCCGCGGGGTCCCCCTCGGCAGTATGGAGGTCTGGCGGCGGCACGGCGCCCGGCCCTTCGACGCCCACGACCGGCAGGTTTTCGGCGAGATCGCGGCGCGCACGGCGCTGGCGATCGACAACGCCCGCCGACACACGCGTGAAATCGAACTGGTCTACCGCCTGCACCGCTCGATGCTGCCGGGCCACGCCCGCACCACCGCGGCGGAGACGGTCGCCCGCTACCTCCCGTCCGACCGCGCGTCCGGCGACTGGTACGACGTGATCCCGCTGTCGGGCTGCCGCGTGGCATTCGTCGTGGGTGACGCGGTCGGGCACGGCGTCGACGCCGCGGCCATGATGGGGCGCCTGCGCACTGCCGGACGAACCCTCGCCACCCTGGACCAGGCCCCCGACGAGGTCCTCACCCACCTGGACGACATCGTGGTCGAACTCGCCGAGGACCAGCCCCCGGACGCCCCGGACGAAGTCCTCGGCCGCCTCGTCGGCATCGCGGCCAAGGCCACCGGGGAACCCCCGCAGGCAACCGACGGACCCACGGCCACCACCTGCTGTGTGGCCGTCTACGACCCGGTGAGGCATCGCCTCTCCGTCGCCACCGCCGGTCACCCCCCGCCCCTGCTGGTCCAACCGGACGGCTCGGCAGCCTTCGTCCGTCTGGACCCGGGCCCGCCGCTGGGCGTCGGCTGGCTGCCGTTCGAGGTGACCGAGATCGCTCTCCCACCCGACGCCACTCTGATCTTCTTCACCGACGGACTGGTCGAGAGTCGCACCCGGGACATCGGCGCCGGGATGGACGCACTGAGAGCACAGGCAACCGGCCTGCGGCCCGGCGACGATCTCGGCGACCTGGCGAACCGCCTGACGACCTTCGCCTCGGCCCGCGACCGGGAGGACGATGCGACGCTCCTGATCGCCCGTCTCCGGGAGATACCCACCGAAGACACCTCGGCATGGGAATTCCCGGCCGAGGAGGCGCAGGTCTCCTCCGCACGGGCGCACGCCACCCGGTGGCTGACGGGACTGGGCGCCTCTGACGACCTCGTCGCCACCGCCAAGTTGATCGTCTCCGAACTCGCCACGAACGCTGTTCGCTACGGCTCCGGACCGCGTATGGGACTGCGGCTGATCCGCGACGCCGAGGAACTCGTCATCGAGATGTCGGACGACGCCTCGACATCCCCCCGCCTCAGACACGCACGGCCACGCGACGAGGGCGGCCGGGGCCTGCTCATCGTCGCCCAACTCACCGGAGGCCATTGGGGCGCACGACACGCAGAGCAAGGGAAAACGATCTGGACGCGGATCTCGTGGCGGCACCCGCCCGAACCCGTCCCGACCATCCCGCTCGACCTCGACGGCCTCGACCCGTAACCACCCTCCGCGACCACGGCTGCGCCCTCGAGCCCCACGTCTCCCGAATCGCTGAGACGGCAACTCTCGCGGACGCGCACCTCCCCGATCACGCGCACGAGGCGCACCACAGCTTCCTGCTCTGCGACATGCTCGCGCTCGAAGGACACCTCGCCCCCGGTCCTGGGTGCTCGACGACCTCACCGACGCGTTCCTCGCCGTCCACTGCCCCCGCTGTTGCACCGATGTCACCATCGCGGTGGGCGACTACGGCCACTACTCCGCAATCCGAGACCGGGACCGGGGAGACATCGATCGCCGTCCCCTACGGCCGACCGAACCCCAAGAGACGTCCCCGCTCGGTGCCCGCCTACTCTCGATCGCGATGCGCGACCGGCAGACCTCGCCTGCCCGCGGCCTGCCGTACATCTTCGGAACGGCGGAATACCCGCCCCGCGGAAGCGTCCTCATCGACGCCATGCCGCGCGATCGTGGGCGCGAGTTCCGGGTCGGACACCAAGGCGGCGATCCGCCCATCTATACGCCGTTGGCGTCGAGCCCGACATCGTGCTGGTTCGTCTCCAAGGCGTCGTCCACCGAACCCTCGTTGCCGATGATCCGCGCGCGGTACCGGAGTTCGCCGATCTTCGTGACCTTGGCCTTCCAACCGCCCGCCACTCGAATGTGCCCGGGCCGGTGTGTCCGTCGCCCATCCAGGAATGGATCTTGCCGTCCCGCGTGAGCACGACGAACATGTCGTTGGCGTCGAGCCCGGCCTCCCGCTGGTTCGCCTCCAGTGTGGCGAGGACGTCACTACGGCTGACGATCTTGGCGAGGTACTCAATCCGTGCTGCACCCGGGATCAGAGCGCCACACCCGCACAACCCGGCTGAAACGACGTACCGGGGGCGGTGGATGCCGCACGAGGCACACACACGCCGATCGGCGGGCACCGCAGGGGACGGAGGGGATCACGGTCGTTTTGGGCCTGTCGCCGGCTACGCGCCACCTGCCCCTCGCGCCGCCGGGGATCATCCATTCCAGGGGACGCGGGCAAGGACGAGCCAAGGATCGTGTCGGCGAGGTGACCGAGTTCATGGCCGCGTTGGAGCGGGTCGCCGACGGGGCCGCCGCGAGGCCAGGGTCCTCGGCCCTGGTGGGTGAGGATCGCCTCGGCGGCGCCCTGGATGTCGGGTACCAGGATGCACAGGTAGCCGAGATCGCCGGGTGCGAACAGCGCTCCGGCAGTACGGGATTCCGGTCGGCCGTGTGCCCTGTCGCGGCGGGGTGGACGGCAGCGCCTGGCTTTGCCGGGGCGCTGCCGTCTCCGTGGGTGGGCGTCAGGGCTTGGGCAGGGTGCAGCCCGGCAGACTCAGGTCGACCTTGTTGCCGATACCTATGCAGGGCACGATGATGTACGTCTCCTGGGCGTAGTTGATGCCCTGACGGATGGTGACGCTGCCGTTCTCGTCGACCTCACACGGGTTGTTCTCCGAGCAGGTGGCACCATCCTCGTTTCCGGTGTTGTTGACGGCGACGACCTTGCCCGTCGTCGTGTCGATCACCGGGGAGCCGGACGTACCGCCGATGGTGTTGCAGGACGACGTGTAGCGGACCGAGTCCTTCCAGGTCCAGTCGGCCTCCTTCAGGCGATAGACGAAGCCGTCCACGTTGCAGCCGTAGATCCGCTTCCAATACCCGGAAACCACCTTGATCGCCGAACCGGCCACCGGGTGCCGGTCGTTGAGGGTCAGCGCGCTGATCCCATACGACCTCTGGATCTGCGCGTAGGTCCGGGTGAGCTGGTAGATCGAGATGTCCGTGTCGGTCATCGTGGCGTACGAGACCTTGTCGGCCCGCAGGGTGGCGACCCTGGAACCGGAGGCGCCGAGCAGGGAGAAGGTGCGGGACGACGGCCGGTCGGTGATGACCTCGCCGGCGCCGGGGAATCCGGTTTCGAGGCAGTGGCCGTTGGAGAGGACGAGCGCGGGGTCGTCCGGCTGCGAGCCGGGCATCCGGATCACGGATCCCGAACAGTTGCTCAGCGCCACCGTGCCGGCGAAGTCGACCGCCTTAACGGTGGTCTTGCCAGTGGTCGGCGGGGCGCCGACGGCCGGTGCCGTGCCCGCAGCCGCGAACAGCAGGGCGCAGACGACGCCGAGTGCGCCGACGAAGGACTTCTTCATGTGAGGTTCCCCTTTTGAGGGTGGGGACGATGAAGGAGCGCGATTGTGTCGTGCATGCGCATTGTTGAGTGTCCGACACCCAGGAAACAAGTAGACAAAGTGAGTTGGGAGTTTCTTTGCGCGCGCCGACCGCGAGCGCATCCGAGGCGGCCGATGCGACCGGAGCCGCCGAACCGGCGACGCATCTCCACGCACGCATAGGCAACCCCACCGCCGCCGAGGCCGTGACCCACCGGGCCGACCCGCCCGTCCACTCCCGAGACCTTCGCTCCACAGGACGGCCACGCAAGCCCAAGAAGACGCCCAAGCCGCATGGGACTTCCACACGTTTCCCGCGACCTCCCGTGCGAACCCGGGCCGGGGGTTGTGACCCGAGCCGCCTGCGTCCGCCCGGCGAGCACTACCGGGACTGGTACGACGTCCCGCACGCCGACTGGGACGGCGCGCTCCCCGACGGTCCACGCTCGACTGCGGGAAGCCGTGATCCGTGGTGCCGGTTGAGGGCGCCGGGCTCGCAGTACGGCGGCTCGTTTCCGCGTGCATCCACCCCGCCCCGAGCGATGCCGACCAACACACCGCCACCGCACCGCCCACTCGCACCTGCGTGGGCACGAACCTCCTTGATTTGAAGCGTACTTGAACTTATGCAATGGCGGCCCGCACATGACATGAATGAGCGGGCGATAGGCATGGCATCGACGCCACCATTGGATGTCACCGAGCCGAGGAGTCCGAACGCGGCGACCGTGGTGAGAACCCACTCGGCACTCACGCTGCCGGTCGTCCTCGTGGGAGTGGTCCTCGTCGGGATGTCGATTTCGGGAACGGCGGTCGCCCTTCCCGACATGGGCGAGGATCTCGACTCGTCGGGGGCCGCGCTGAACTGGGTCGTCGCGGAATACAACCTCGCGTTCGCGGCGATGACGCTCGTGGCGGGCTCGACAGCCGACCGTATCGGCCGCCGGCTCGTCTTCGTCGTCGCGGCACTGGTGTTCACCGCGGGATTCGTGACGACGTCGGCGAGTTCGTCGATCGTGCCGACCGATGCCTCCAGGATCGTCTCCGGAATCGGGGGCGCCGGAGTCATGGCGGCCGGCGGTGCGATCCTGGCGAACTCCTACCACGGCGCCTCCCGCACGTGGGCCTTCGCGCTCATGGGCAACCATGGCCGGCATCGGCCTCGCGGTCGGCTCGATCTTCTCCGGTATCACGATCGGTGCGACGGGCCAGCGGGCGAGCTTCCTCATGTACGCGGTGGGCGGCCTGGCCATCGCAGCGGGGCCTGCGGTTGCCCGAGTCGCGTGCCATCGGCGGCGGACGGGTCGACTGGCCGGGCGACATCACGTTCATCCTCTCGCTCACCCTCGTGATGTTCGCCGTCATCGAGGCCCCCACACTCGGCT
Source organism: Embleya scabrispora DSM 41855 (assembly GCF_000372745.1). GTDB lineage: Bacteria > Actinomycetota > Actinomycetes > Streptomycetales > Streptomycetaceae > Embleya > Embleya scabrispora. Next base: position 58,703 of record NZ_KB889678.1, read on the forward strand.
GGACGAGCCCCCTTCGTCCTGGGAACGACGGGCGCCGGCGTGGTCTCGCTGTTGGCCTTCGTCCGGGTCCAGCGCACGAGCGCGGCGCCCATACTCGCCCCCGCGCTGGTGGCCAACCGCGGTTTCCTGGGCTGGAGTCTGGTGAACCGCTCCGGGTTTGATCCAAGGCCGCGTAGTTAAGGTTTGTCGGCGCAGGTCAAGAGGGCTTTGAAGATCCCGAGATAAGGCGAGGGGGCCCCTGGTATACCTCGGGAGTCCGCCAAGACATCTCAAGGTTCAGAGGTCCCCTTGCCGTTCCAGTATTCCACCGCGCCCGCTCCGGAGCTACGTGGACGGGTACTGCGCTCAATGGACCCGGCAGGACTGGAACAGGAACTGTGGTCCCTGCTCACGCTGTACCAGATACTGCGCCACGCGATGGTCGATGCCGCCCGGTCCCGACCAGATCTGGATCCCGACCGGGTCAGCTTCACCGCTGCCGCCGCCACCGCCCAGGCCACCGTGGTCCACGCCGCTGGAATCGCCGACCAGCACGATCCGGCCCCGCCCTGGGCCGTCGCCACCGCCGTCCTCGCACACCCGCTCCCCGCCCGCCGGGCCCGGCTCTCGGCTCGCAAGGTCAAGTCACCGATCTCGCGCTACGCCGGCCGCCCGCTCGAGGAACGCCCTCTGACCAGCACTCTGATCACCGGCATCGACATCGACGTGGAGAGCCCGGGAACCGCACCCCGCCCCGAGCCCTCACCAGCCGCCCAAACGAAAATTATGAAACCCGGCTCCCGCGTCGACCGCGTCTTCGCATTCCTCGGAGCCACCCCGGACCGCTCCTTCACCCCGAGCGAACTCGCACAGGTCCTCGGCATCACCAACATCAACAGCTTCAGCGTCCAGCTGGCCACCTGGGCTCGTCGAGGACTGCTCGGCAAACCCGCCCGCGGCCGATACACGATCCCGGACACCTGCCCTTCACCAGTCCCTTGACTGCGCCGACAAGCCTTAACTACGCGGCCTTGCATCAAACCCGGGGCGGTTCAAAACCCCAACCCACACCACCGCCTACACACCAACCACCACTGCGAAATCACACCCAAACCCCCTTGCTGTCGGAGGCCCGCCAACTGCGTAGCGCTCCCTGCCAGTTCTCATCGACTGAGCCCCGCGCGCTCATTCGTCTGATCGAGAATCAGGTCATCTGCTCCGCACCCAGTGAGTCGAGGATTTGGCGAGTGAGGTTCCATGCCAGGGATTCCGGATCGATCACCGTGAAGTGGTCGCCGTCGAGAGCGAGGAGGCTGGCCTGTGCTCCTCGCAGGCGCGCTTGTTGTACATAGTTTTGGGACTGGGTGATCGGCACGGTGTCGTCGCTCCACCCGTGGATGCACCACAGGGGGGTGTGCAGCGGGATTTGCTGGTAGGGGTCTATGGCGGCGTTGACCGGCATGTCGGGTCCCCCGAGAAAGTCGTCTACCGCGCCGTCGCCGAGATTGGCTCGCCGCGCCGCGACAAGGTCGAGTACACCGGCTTGTGCGATTACTGCGGTCACCGGCACCTTGCTGGCGGACCAGCGCGGGTAGCGCTGTCGTCCGGCGGAGAATGCTGCAAGGTGTCCGCCTGCGGAGTGGCCGATGGTGACTACCGTGGACAGGTCGAGGTCGTCAAGGACAGCGAGGTGGTTGATCCCGGCCGATATGTCGTCCAGGGTTGCGAGGTATCCGCCGGGATTGCCGACTCGTCGGTATTCGAGGTTCCAAGCTGCCCAGCCGTGCGCGGCAAGGTCGTGGGCCAGTGGGCGGCCCAGGGTGGCGGTGTACTTCGCTCTCCAGAATCCGCCGTGGATCACTACGGCCACGCCCCGTGGGTGCCCTTCAGGGCGGTAGAGCTCGCCGTACTGGGCGGGGTCGGAGCCGTAGGCATGCCACTGTCCCGACCGGGGCGCCCCGGCATATTCATCGCACTCCGCTGAGGACGTCGCCGCGCGCGCTCCATGCGCCGGGCTGCCACCGGTCGGCTTCATCCGAGGTCGGTCCGGATGGTCCACAGTTCGGGGAAGAAGCGGTGTTCTGTGATGCCTCGCAGCCACCCGACTCCCGCTGAGCCGCCCGAGCCCGGCTTGAGCCCCAGGATGCGCTGCACTCCGACGAAGTGGTTCCACCGGTACTGGGTAAATGCCATGGCCGCGGTGACGAGCGCCTCGCCGAGCAGGTAGAGGTCGTTGTCGATGTCAGCCTGCTGGTAGATCTCGCGCCAGGCGCGCTTTACGTCCGGCCTCTCCTGGTATGGCGCCGCGTAGTCCTGGCCCTGGCCGTCGGAGTCCTCGAGCAGACCACGGCGTGTGAGGAGTGCGGACACCTCGTCCCACAGGCTCGGTCCGTTCAGCGCCGCCTCAAGCGCCGGCCAGACGTCGGGGTTGTTCTCGTGAGCCCGAGTGAGTGCTTCGTTCTTGTTTCCCAGGATGAGCTCGACGTGGCGGTACATGTAGGACTGCTGCCCCGACGATATCCCGAGATGGTCGCGGAACTCGTTGAACCCATGCGGTGTGATGGTTGACAGCACACGCCAGGTGTCGCGGATCTGCTCGATGAGCAGGGTGACGCGCGGCAGGCGCACCAAGGCGGCACGCACATCGTCGTTGCGCACCGAGTGAGCCACGTTCGCCAGCTCGAAGTGCACGGCCTTGAGCAGGAGCTCGGTGACCTCGGTTTCGATGATGAAGGTCATCTCGTCCGCGCCGTCGCTGCGCATGTGCTGCAGGCTCAGCAGTACATCGTTGCGGTGGTAGTCGACGTAGGGGTTACTGGTGCCGTCGAAGCGGGTGATCGGTTCGCCCGATGTCTGGGTGACCATCTCGCGGCGGGAGGATTTGCTGGCCGTCGAGATGTCGCGAATCAGTGACAGCTCGAGGTCTTCAGCGCGAACCTGCGGAGTGATGTGGGTGCGGTGCATAAGAACTTCCAGGTCAGTCGATGCCGATGGGACTGGTTGCTGCAGCCTAGAGGCCGGTAGTTGGTATCCGGCTCGTCAGTTCGGCGGTGAGCCGGGTGTGCTGTGTCCAACTCCGCCGTCAGGCCTTGGACGGTGTCGGGCTTTCTGCGTAGACGCCGGATAGTAGGTGGCCTGCGCCCGGGGCGACCGCAGCCAGGTCGAGGGAGCGCAGCATCTGATGGGCGGTGCATACCGCGGAGGAGACCACGGGGCGGCCCAAGAGCTGTTCGGCCTCGTCTATGGCTCCGAGGGAGGGCATTTGAACGCAGGCGGACAGGACAACGGCGTCGGCCTGGGCGTAGTCCAGGCGTCTGGCGATTCCCGGTAGCCGCTTGGGATCGTGGGCGGCCACATCGAGGTTGTCAGGGATCTCCAAAGCCCGGTAGTCGATGACCTCGATCCCCTCGTGCTCCAGGTATGCGACCACGGTTTGAGTCAGAGGCAGCATGTACGGGGCGATCAGCGCGACTTTGGAGGCCCTGAGGGTCTTCAGCCCATGGACGAGGGCTCCGGCGCTGGTCACCACGGGGGCGGGGGCGCCGTTGTCGACGGTGAGCGCATGCAGGCGTTCTTCGGAGATCCGGTGGTAGCCGAGGCCCATGCTCATGATCGCTACGAGGCAGGCGTAGCCAAGGACGTCCACGTGGGCGTCGGACAGTTCCACGGCGCAGCGGTCGGAGTCGGCATCCATCGACTTCAGCTGCTCGGGGGTGACATGGGTCATCCGCATACGGCTGGAGTGGAACGTGAAGCGCTCTGGTTCGATGTGCTGACGGGCCTGCAGAATCGCCGGGATCTCTGTCTCCATGGTCACGTTGGAGCTGGGGACGATCTGCCCGACTCGGTAGGTGCGACTCACAGGGTCGCTCCTTCGCGCAGGCCCGCTGCCGCGTCCGTATTGCCGGCGGCGATGACCGGGTTGGACAGCGTGCCGATGGATTCAATCGTTGCTTCGACCAGGTCACCTGGCTGAAGGAACTGCGGCGGGTCGAAGCCGGCGCCGACGCCTGCGGGAGAGCCGGTGGCGATCACGTCGCCCGGCTCGAGGGTGATCCCGGAGGTGATGTCTGCGATGAGGCGCGGAATGGTGAAGAGCATGTTTCGGGTGTTGGAGTTCTGCTTGAGTTCGCCGTTGACCCGCAGCGACAGGTTCAGTGCCATGGGGCGGGCGATTTCGTCCCGGGTGACGACAACCGGACCGAAGGGGGCGTAGCTGTCCTGGCCCTTGGAGAAGAACCACTGCCCGGAGCGGCGCTGGTCACGGGCGCTGATGTCGTTGATGATGCTGTAGCCGAAGATGTGGTTCCAGGCGTCTTCCGCGGCTACGTGGCGGGCGGTGCGGCCGATGACGACGGCGAGTTCGCATTCCCAGTCGAGCTGTTCGGTCAGACGGCTGTCGTGCAGGATGGGGCTGCCCGGCCCGGTGACGGCGGTGCCGGGCTTGCTGAAGAGTACGGGCCGCGACGGCAGGCTGCTGTCCGTGTCGAGAGTGCGGCTGGATTCCTCCACGTGCTTGCGGTAGTTGAGGCCGACACCGATGATCTTTCCGGGCCGGAACGGCGCGTGCAGGGACACTTCCGCGCGGGAGCGGGTGTGATGCCGCAGCGTCTGGGAGTCCCGCTCGGTGAGCAGGTCCCTTACCGCGTCGATACCTGCTGCGGAGGATCCGATCAGGGTCAGGAGATCGTCGGGCAGGTCGATGCCTTCCGCGGCGGCCAGGCCGGTCAGGTCGATGATGTGGTCTCCCGTCTCGGCGCCGAGCCGAGGTGCGGAGTCTCGCTCGGAGAAGGTGAGGAAACGCAAGGCGTGCTCCAGTGCTTGAAAGATGAGACGGCCGGGTTGGACTGGGCCCTGTCCGGCGGATCTTGGCGACGCCATACCGCCCGGTACCGTGCCTCGGCGCACCGGAGATGCAGCCGCATAGAAGCAACTATGCGGCTGCATCTCCGGCACGCCGAGGCACGACACCGGACGACGCGGCCCGATCCACCGAGATCCGCCGTACAGGCCCTAAGTCAGCAGCTGATGGCCGTCGTTGTCCGTGTAGGCCTCTTCGCGGTGGAACGCCAGAGCGCGCATCACGGGGAAGTCGTTGAAGGAGAACAGGACGGCGTCGTCGGACTGCGAGATATTGCCGTGCTCGTGCCAGGACCAGGAAGGCACGCAGAAGATGTCGCCGTCGTTCCAGTCGTGGCGGCGTCCATCGATGATGGAGTAGCCGTTTCCCTTGGCGACGGTGTAGATGACCGAGCCGGTGTGCCGGTGTGCCTGGGTGCGCTGGTCGGGGCGCAGGAGCTGGATGTGCGCGCTCATCGTCGGCATCACCGAGCCGCCGGTGAGCGGATTGGTGTACTCCATGATCAAGCCATCGAAGGGGGAGCCTTCGCTCGCCTCGGCCAGGTTCAGGAGCGACTCGTAGGTCGACTCCCACGGGAAGGCAAGGAGTGGTGGGCACGGCCTGGTCCAACGTTCGGTGCCGTAGGGCAGCAGCGGGGCTCCATAGGTCGGTAGCGAGGAATTGACTATCCTTCCGGACCCTTGTCGCAGATTGGGGTGGACCTCGTAGAAAGGTGCGTCGAGCGCGTTGACCAACGGGATGTCCAGGCCGTCCTGCCAGATGCACGGGGTGGTGGAGGACTCGTTGCCGTGCTCGTGCCAGGTGCCGTTGGGGGTGATGGCGAAGTCGCGTGGTCCGACCTTGATTTTCTGCCCTTCGACGATGGTCCAGGCGCCCGATCCTTCGAGGACGAAGCGCAGGGCCGCCGCCTGGTGGCGGTGTGCGGTCATGGCCTCACCCGGCCCCATGATCTGCAGTCCGGTATACAACAGGCCGACGGCGGCACTGACGTCTCGCCGGCCCGGATTGGTGAGCATGACGACCCGACGTCCGGCGTCATCTGCTGCCACCAGGGACAGCGCCTTGCGGACAAGCGGGCGCAACTTGGCGTAAGGCCAATGGGTCGGGACCGACCTCGGCTGCGGGTACCAAGGCTCGATGTCGTTGGCGACGGTCCACAGCGCGCCCGCTTCCTGCTCGGCGAGTTCCTTGTAATAAGCGGCGAGTTCGGGAGTCTCGGTGACGCGTGCGCGTCCGATCTGGGTGTCGTCGTATGCGGTGGTCATGCGTCCATACCTTCCTTCCTGGGTCTGTTCCGGTCATTCGTAAGATCAGGAAACCCAGGGGTCCTGGGTGTGGCTGTCCTCCTGGGCTGATGTGGGGCGGGAGGGAAAGTCGGCAGCGAAAATGATGGGCTGTTGGGGGCGGTTGTCGACGTGGAGGCGGAAAATGTCGAACCGGTTGTAGTGCCCGGTGATGTCGTGCATCTGCTTGGGCTGGATGCAGCGTGCCAGGTCGATCTCGCCGTAGACGATGCCCTCGTCATCGACGAGCGGCTCGCTCACCGGCCGGCCGTCGGGACCGAAGATGCCCGACAGTGCGCTGCGCGGCCGGGCGAACAGCCGGCGCATCTCCTCGTCGCCGCCCGCGACGGTGTCCACGATCTCCTGTGAGATCGCCGAGCAGGAGACGACGGAGAACACCTTGCCCTCGAAACTGTGGGCGGCAGTGCGCACGGCGATTGCCTCGGCCATGTCGTAGTCGGCCGGCGCCACGGGCAGGGAGATGTAGTTCGCTGTGTGTATGAGTTCGCCTTGGGCGAGCAGCGTGAAGCGGGCCAGAGTGTTGGTGTTCTCGCCGCAGGCCAGCGCGCCGAGGGGACCGATGGGGGTGGAATGCACGCGCAGGGTGCTGGCGTCACCGCCGGTCCACGTGAGCTTCTCGGCCCAGGTGGGCACAAGTTTGCGGTGCACACCCAGGAGATCGCCCTCGGGGCCGATGGTGACGAGCGAGTTGTAAAGCGCGCCGAGACTGTGGCTGTGGCGCTCGTTGACGCCGATGACGAGTACGACGCCGTGGGCGCGGGCGGCGTCGCGCAGGGTGTCCACCTCGGGCCCGGGGATGTTGATGGCGGATCGGTACAGCCGTTCGTACCAGGCCGACCCCTGCACCGGGTTCATCGTCCAGTTCCAGTACGGGTATCCAGGGATGAAGACTTCGGGGAAGACCACCAGCGAGGCGCCGTTGCGGGCCGCCTCCGCGATCAGCGCAACCGCTTTGCTGGTGGTCGCGGCGGTGTCGAGAAAGACCGGGGCGGCCTGGACTGCAGCGGCGGTGAAACGAGGCGGATTATCGAGGTCGATAAGTGACCCCTTGCAGGAATTATTTGCGAGTGCCATGCCCTCAATCTATGAACAGCGCATCGCTGCATCTATCGACTTGGCGCGGCCCGAAATCGGATGTGCGCAGAGGGCTTGGCACGTTACTGGTAGCCTGTCGTGCCGTCTCCGGCGCGGGCCAGCGTGGCGGAGGGGGTTTCACCAAAGCGTTGGCGGTAGGCCGCCGCGAACTCGCCCAGGTGTCCGAACCCCCAGCGGAATGCGATCTCGGTGACGGTCGCCGATCCGGCCGTGGACGCGAGCAGTTCGTGCCGCACATATTCCAGCCGCAGCCGCCGGACCAACGCCATGGGGGCGATGTCGCGGTGCTGTTTGAAGCCTGCGTACAGGCTGCGGGTGCTCACCCGTGCGTGCACAGCCAGGTCGGTGACAGTGATCGGGTCGGTGAGATGGGCATGGATGTACTCCTCTGCCTTGCGCACATACAGCGGGGCGGCCGCCCCTCCGGGTGGGGCGGCGGCGGTGCTGGGTTGCGCCTCCAACAGCGAGGAGGCCAGGAGCTGTTCCAAGTGGACGCCCAGCCGGGGTGAGTGCTGAACCTGGGTGAGGAAGTCGTCGCTGCTCAGCAAGGCTTGTGCGGCTGCCGCCCATACGGCCCATGGCGCTGAGCCGGTTTCGAAGGCGAGTTTGAACTGCAGGGGCTGATCGTCCGATCCCCCGGCTCGGGCGTCTCGGGCGCGTTCCATGACGCGCTGGTCGATCCGCACGATGAGCTGGTCGTAGCCGGCGTCCATAACGATGCGAAAGGGCTGGTGAGGGCTGAGCACGGTGGCCGTCCGCGGAGTCGCCGTGACCGTCTCGCCACCGTGCTCATAGATGGCGTTTCCCGCCAGCGGCAGGCTGACCAGGTAGCAGGAATACAGCGGCCCGGAGTCGACGACAACGCTACGGCCGTACCGGAGCCGGATCGCCGACACGTGCCCGGCGGTCACTCGCTGCAGCAGACACGAGGCATCGAGGACGTCCATGCAATGGAGGCTATGTGGGCGCAACACCTGGCTCACTCCGGTGACGATCTCTTCCTGGTCCCGGGACTGCAACACGGTGTAACGACGCCAGTCGATTCCGACAGTCAATGGTTGGTCACTGGTGCGCATGGTGTCTCCCAGATCCGCTCTCTAGAAGAAGAATAGAATGGTATCCCGCTCTGAGGAAACAGAATCATGCGAAGATTCCTCTATGCGGAACACAGAGAGAGTTCAGGGTCTGGCGTCGGTGGACAATGCGTTGCGGATCCTGCTGATGTTTCAGCAGACACCCGAGCTGCGCGTCACGGATGTTGCCCGGCGGCTGGGTGTGTCCCGCTCCACGGCCCACCGGCTGCTGACAACACTGTGCGGCCGTGGGCTCGCCGTGCAGGACGGCCGCACCCGCGCCTACGTCCCTGGCAGGACGCTGGTCGATCTCGCCCACGCCCTGAGCCGCCGGCCCGATCTGCTGGGTCTGTTGCGACCCCATCTGGTGGAACTGTGTGCACGGCTGGGCGAGACGATCAGCGCCCAGGTGTTCCAGGGGCCCGATGTGGTGTTCGTCGACGGGGTCGAGGCCGAGCGGGTACTGAAAGCAGGCCTGCGCACCGGCGCCAAGATGCCGGCGTACGCCGTGTCAGGCGGCAAGGCATACCTGGCGGAGTTGAACACCGCCGAGGTGCGCGCGCTCTACCCTCGTGGCCTGGTGAAACTAACCAGCCATACGCCTGGGGATTTCGAGGCGCTGGAGCAGGAGCTGGCGCAGGTGAGGGCACGCGGATACGCGGTCAATCTGGAAGGCACGGAGACCGGCCTGCATGCGGTGGGTGCGGCCGTGCACGATCATGCCGGGCGGGCCATCGCTGCGCTGGCGGTGTCGGCGCCGGCTCAACGGTTGGGCCCCGAGCGCAGGCACGAAGTGGGCGCGTCACTGATACAGGCGGCTCGTTCGGTAGAGGCCGAGCTCGGCTCGCTGCAGTGACGGACACGCTGTGCTAATCCCGGCTCAGCCACAGCAGGACAGTGCGGGGGCGAGCCGCCGCACTGTACAGACGCCAGGATGAGGTTCTTCAGGAGGCGTCGAGGTCACCTTGGGTGGAATCGAGTTCTGATCGCACACTCAGCAGCAGACGGTGGGCAACAGCCAGCACGATGAGCACGGGGACCCCGACATAGCAGGCCAAGCGCATGTCGGACACGTAGAGGCCTGTTGCGTAGACCGACAGGAGCGCCGCGATACCCAGCAGCGGAATGACCTTGCCACCCGGCAGATGCATAGCCGATGGTGGCCTGCTCGGGTCCGTGCGGAAGGCCAGCAAAGTGCACAGGATGATGATCCAGACGGCGATCACCCCGAACGTACCGAGGGCCAGCAGTAGGGAGAAGATACGATTGCCGCGTGACGCGGCCAGCGCGGTGACGGCCAGGACCGCCACTGCGGAGAGCAGAATCGCCCTGCACGGCACCCCGCGGCCGGTCGTCACGGCCAGGGCACGCGGGGCGTAACCGTCGTTGCCAAGGGAGTGCAGCATGCGGGCGCCGGCGTAGAGGTTGGCGTTGGCGGCGGACAGGGCGGTGACCAGGACGACGAAGTTGGTGACCGCGGCAGCGGCGGGCACACCTGCGGCATCGAACATCACCACGAAGGGGCTGTTCTCGCTGGAGTGGCTTGTGGCCAAGTCAGGCCAGGGAGTCACGGCGAGCATAACGGCGATGGCGCCCAGGTAGAAAAGCGTCAGACGGATGATCAACGAACGCAGGGCGCTGCGCAGCGCCGGCCCCGGCTCCTTGGCTTCCGGGGCAGAGATTGCGACGAGCTCGATGCCCGCGAAGCTGAACACCACGATGGACATCGCCAGCCAGATCGCCATGGTGCCCTGGGGAAGGAATCCACCGTGCGCTGTCCAATTGCCGATTCCCGTGGCAGGCCGGTGAGGAAGCCCGAAAACTATGAGCACTCCACCGATCAGGACGAAGGCCGTCACCGCACAAGCCTTGATCATGCTCAGGACCGACTCGGCTGCGCCGAACCCGCCAACCCCCACCACGTTCACGCCGGTTACCGCGGCGGCGAACACCGTGACCACCAGCCACAAGGAAATTTGCGGCCACCAAAGGCGTAGGTACATGCTCGCCGCCACCAGTTCGCCGCCGATTCCCACGATCAGCGCCAGCCAATAGATCCACCGCACCGCGAAGCCGGCCAGTGACCCCAAATACCTTGCTGCGATCGTTCCGAAGGATCCCTGTACCGGCAGTGCACTGACCATTTCCCCCAACGCGAAGGCAACGGTCACCGCGATGAGGGCGCCGATCGCATAGCTGATCAGTACGCCCGGGCCCACGAGCGAGATGGCCCCGCCCGCTCCGAGGAACAGGCCCGTGCCCAGAGCCGATCCCAGCCCCAGCATTGCCATCTGCCGTCTTCCAAGGCCCCGATGCAGTCCATTCGCAACCAGGTCTTCCTTGACCTCTGTCGAGGTCTGAGTACTCACGACAGCACCTCCGTGGCGAGCTCACGGACTCGATCCAGAGCAGTCCACAGTTCGGTGAAGCTCGTCGATAGTGGGGACAGGCCGATGCGGATGCCGTCGGGAGCACGGAAGTCGACGATCACACCGTTGTCGATCAGGATGTCGGCGAGCTTCTTTGCCTGCGGGTGCGACAGGGTGACGTGTCCGCCGCGCCGTGCGTCGTTGCGAGGGGAGGCGAGAGTGAAGCCCAAAGGCGCCAGCCAGGCGTCGCTCAGCACGATGGCCAGCCGGGTCAGGTCGATGGATTTGCTGCGAACCCGTTCGATGCCTGCCTCGGCGAGCAGCTCGATCCCAGCCGCGACACCCGCAAGTCCGGTGACGGCGGGAGTGCCCGACAGCATGGCGCGGATGCCTGCGGCGGCCTGGTATTCGGGCGCCATGGCGTAGAGGTCGGCCGCGCTCATCCAGCCTGGGACAGGCTGGATGAGCCCGAACTGATGCTCGGAGCGCGCGTAGATGAAGGCGGGCGCCCCAGGGCCGGCGCTGAGAAACTTGTAGGTACAGCCAACGGCGAAGTCGCTGCCGGTGGCATCCAGTTGCACGGGTACGGAGCCCACCGTGTGGCACAGGTCCCACACCACCAGGGCGTCCACCGCATGCGCGGCCTTGTTGATCGCCGGCATATCGGCGATATGGGCGGAGCGGTATGAGACGTGGGAGAGGGTCACGGCAGCAGTGCGGTCGCTGACGGCGTCCGCGACCTGTTGCGCAGTGACACCGGAAGCGGGGTCCGATTCGATCCACCGCACCGTCAAGCCCCGGTCACGAGCGATGGACTCGACGATGTAGCGGTCGGTGGGAAAGTTGTCCGTGTCAGTGACGATCTCCTCCCGGTCCGGCCGCAGGCTCAGAGCTGCATGCAACGTCTTGTACAGACAAACGGAGGTGGAGTCGGCGAGGATCACTTGGCCGGGATTCGCACCAAGTGCAACCGCCCCAAGACGATCACCGATGCGTTCAGGCAGTTCCAGCCAGCCCTCCTGCCAACCACGAATCATCCGAGATGACCACTGTGAGGTCACCAGGTCCTGGATGATTTCCAACGTACGGTACAGCGGACGACCGAGAGAGTTGCCATCGAGATAGGCAACGACAGTGGGGTCCTCGATGGGCAGAAATCGCTCCCGGAACGGCGCCAAGGGGTCGCGCTGGTCCAACAACCCAGCGTCATCCAATGACGGTAGATCGACAACGGTAGCCACAGACGGATCCTTTCTCTGTGATCTCCCGCTCTGCTACGGCGGTGCCCCGTAAGGGCGTTGCCCAGGCTTCAGGCAGCACGGTGAGATCCTTGGGCAAGGCGGCGACGGTGCGAGATCCGGCAATCTGATGCGGTCGCAAACAGGTGCCCTCATCACAATGAATTCGCGTAGTCCCGCAAGCTGAGCCTAAGTAGCGCGCTTGACCGCGGCACACGGCTAAGCGCACACCTCTGTCGTCCGAGCGCACGGCCAAATCTCTCTGTCAAACGTGGACGAGTCAGGTAATCTTCACAAATCAATGAGTCGAGGGCGGAGAAGGAGGAGTCCCGTACGGCAGCAGGTTGAAGGGCTGGAAGACGAAACCGATCCGTGAGCCGCGCAGCGCGGTGCGGTCGCGTTCCTTGAGAGGGCCGGTGTCGATGCCGTCCAGGCGGTACGTCCCCGACATGGGCCGGTCCAGCAGACCGGCGACGTTGAAGAACGTCGACTTGCCGGAGCCGGACGGGCCGGTGATCGTCACGTAATCGCCACGCTCCACGACCAGGTCGCACGGGCGCAGCGCGGGCACCGGCGGCGGACCCGGATAGGTCAGGCCCACCCCGGTGAACTCCACCACGGGCTCCCCCTGTCGCTCCCGCGTCACGACTGCGAACCGCTCTGCGGAACGCTGCCCGGACCACCCTTGTCGCCCTTGCGGGCGACACCAACGACCACCCGATCGCCCTCGGTCAACGGTGAAATCCCATGGACGGTGGTCCTACGGACCCGCAGAGGCCTGTACCGATCGCAGGCCGTGTGCGGCGGCGGGTGTTCCTGGCCGGTGCGGCGGTCGCGGCGGCATTGCTGTTGGCGGAGATGGCCGTCCCGCACCCGGCCCGGCCACACTCCGCGCTTTCCCGCCATGCTGTGGTCCCCTCGCGCTTTCGCGTCCGGGTAAGACGGGCGGCCCCGAGGTGGCTCCTTCCGAACCTCGGCTCCCTGCGGGAGCGATCCGACGCCGAGTGAAACGGCGCACATTTGAAATCGATGCGGCAGCGGACCGCTTCTGTCGCTTGCCGGTCCGACAGGCCCAGCAGGAACTGCAGTACGCAAACGGTGGCCAACTGGGAGGGCGAGAGACCGGGACGGCCGTCGCGCGGGTACCAGTCGGCGAAGTCCTCGTCGCACCACAGCCCGTCCAACCGGTCCCGCACCCATATTGCCGTCGTCCCGCCCGGGTTGCTTGCCCGCGCGATCTGCGCGGTCAGAGACGGGACTTGCTCACCGGAACGGGGACGGAGCGACAACGTCGTCGTCACGACAAACAAGCCCCTCGACAGACCTGCTCGACGACTGGATTCTCGGGTTCACCGGCCCCCGACGGGAGGCCGAGGAGATCAAGGAGGAGGTCGGTCGGTTCCTGCGTGACGAACTCAAACTGCAACTGTCCGAGACCAAGACCGTGATCACGCACGGGCGGTCGCAAGCCGCCCGATTCCTCGGCTACGAGATCGTGATCCTGGACAACGACGACAAACACGATCGACGCGGTCGCCGCAGCATCAACGGGCAGATCGGATTGAAAGTGCCGGCCGACGTCGTCCACGCCAAGTGCAGGCCCTACCTCCACCACGGTCGACCGGCCAGGATCGCCGGACGCATGGTCGACAGCGACTTTTCGATCGTCGCCCAGTACCAGGCCGAGTTCTGCGGGATCGCGGAGTACTACCAACTGGCTTTCAACCGCCATCGCTTCCGACGACTGAAGTACGCCATGGAGATGTCGCTGACCAAGACGCCGGCGCAGAAACACCGCACCACCGTCCCGAAGGTCTACCGACGCTACCGCGCCGTGCTCCAGACCGACCAAGGCCCTCGCAAGGGGCTGCGGGTCACCGTGAAACGCGGCGACGGACGACCGCCGTTGGCGACCGTGTGGGGCGGGATCTCGCTGAAGCGAAGGATCAGGGTCGCCCGTCTCGACGACCAGCCCCGCAAGGTCTGGAACGGTGATCGGACGGAGCTGCTGCAAAGGCTCCTGGCCGATGTCTGCGAACCGTGCGGTTCGCGGACGGATGTGGAAGTGCACCACATCGGGCACCTGAAGGACCTGAACGTCAAGGGGAGGCCCAAGCGTTCGGCATGGGCCAGGACGATGGCCGCACGCCGTCGCAAGACCCTGGTCGTCTGCCGACGCTGCCACCAGGACATCCACGCCGGACGTCCCACAGGCAGCGACTCACGAAGAACGGCACCGGAGAGCCGGGTGCGGTGACAAGCCGCACGCCCGGTTCGGGAAGGGGCCGTCGGAAAAGGACCCCAGCCAGGGGCACCTCGTCGGCGGCCTACTTCACACGCCCTCGCGCTGGAGCTCGATGATCCCGGCTTCCACCACAGTGTGCCGGCCGACTTCCGCGAGCGCATCGCCCAGGACGACCGCGCCGACCGTCTTCTCGACCTCGCGCTCGCGCGCCTGAAGGAAGCCGGACTGGTACGCGAGCGCACCACGCAGCGCACCGATTCCACCCACGTCCTGGCTGCGGTGCGCGACCTGACCCGGCTGGAACTGGTCACCGAGGCCGTCCGTGCCGCGCTGGAAGAAGTCGCCCGTACCGCTTCGCACCTGCTGGTCGGCTTGGTCGACGAGGAATGGGGGCGCCGCTACGGTCGTCCCGTCCGCCTGGGCAAGAACCCCACCCGGCCCAAGACCAGGATCCTCGCCACCGGCGACGACGCCCACCGGCTGTTGGAGCATCTTTACCGGCACGAATCGGGCTACCGTCCCGGCCCTCGGGCCGAGGCCCTGCGGCAGATCGTCCTGCAGAACTACTACCGCGACGCGGCGGGCCGCCTGCGCCGGCGCACCGCCGACGACGGCGGACTGCCGCCTTCCTCCTCGGCGCTCGTCTCGCCCTACGACACCGCGGCGCGCTACGTCCGCCACGGGCACGTCATCCGCTGGAAGGGATTCGCCGCGCATGTCACCGAGACGTGCGCCTCCGACAGCGTCAAAGTGATCACGGATGTGGCGACCACCTCGGCCGCCACCAACGACGCCCAGGCCCTGCCCGGCATTCACACCCGCCTGGCGCGTCGCAGCCTGTTGCCCGACGAGCACCCGGTCGACGGCGGCTACACCTCCCTGGTCCACCTGGAACGCGCGATGCGCGAACACCAGGTCACCGTCAGCGGGCCGCTGCCGGGCAACCCCACCCGCCGGCACCGCNGGAACGAAGGCTTCGACCGCGACGACTTCCACATCGACTTCGACCGCCGACAGGTCACCTGCCCCCAAGGCCAGGTCAGCAAGGGTTGGCACGGCCCCTACCCGACCTCCTCGCCCACNGCGGCACCCCTGATCGTGGCGCGGTTCACCATGGGCCAGTGCCGGCCGTGTCCGGACCGCCCCCGGTGCACCAACTCCCGCGAGAGCACCCGCAACGTGGGCTTTCCCTCGCGGGAGCCCCGCGACCTGCAAGTCCGCGTCCGCGCCGAGCAACAGACACCCGATTGGAAGACGCGCTACGCGGTCCGCTCCGGAGTCGAGGGCACCATCAACGAGTTCGCCCACGGACACGGAATGCGCCACTGCCGCTATCGAGGACAGCCGAAGACCCACCTGCAACACGTCCTTACGGCCATCGCCGTGAACATCGAACGACTCAGCAGTCAGTCAGCGACCGAGGAACCCTCTACACCGAGACCCCCGACCGCCTTCCAGACCTTCCTGGACGAGAACGAGATCCCCCGGTCGAAGTCCTGGCGAACTCTCGGCAGCTGAGCCCAACCATCCAAGATCACCGACAGAGTCAAGGCGGACACCGAGATACCTTCTGCCGCTTGACGAACCATAGGGGCATCTGGGACATGCTCGACCTCGACCACAGCGACCAGGTCGCGTCGGCGCGGGTGCGGGCGCTGCCGGACTGGGACTGGGGCGCGCGCAAGGGCGTGTGTCCGGACGGGCAGCGGCTGATCGGCGTGTCCCACAAGGACGGCCGGGGTCTGTGCACCGACGCGGGTGGGTCGGGGCTCGCCGTGACCCCCGTACCGCTGACGGTGGTCCACGACGAGCGTTACGTCCAGCAGGGCGACTGGGCGGGCGGCTACACCAAGTACCAGTGCGGGCCGAACCAGTTCATGATCGGGTACAGCGTGCGCGAGCAGGCCGTGTCCGGTGTGCTGTGCGCGACGGCGAACCGGGCGCTGCCGACGACCGGGCGGACCGTGTGGTGACGACACCGAACCGGGCCTTGACGTGACGACACGTCAAGGCCCGGTTCGGTGATCTCCGGGTCACGTCGTCCCTGTCCCGCAGAGGCCCCGGCGGGACAGGGACGTACCTCGCAGACGGAGAACGTGGTTCCTCTTCCGGAGTTGGGTCGCTTCGGTCGCTTGCATTGCTCAACCGACAACACCTTCGCACATTCGCGCCTGGTTCATTCCTTCGCTCGCTCGACCCCACCCATCACAGGTTCTGAGGCTCCTCGACGAGAACCCGAACCCGGGGGCCGAGCTTGTCCTGCGCGAACTCGACATCCCCGCGTCCACCTACTACCGCTGGCGCCGCGCCGCCGAAGTCCCCTGTGAACGCCGCAGGTTCGATGGCGAACTCATCGCGCGGATCACCACGGTCCACGCCGAATCCGACCACACCTACGGCTCCCCGCGCGTCCACGCCACCCTCGCCCGCGAAGGCGTGCGCGTGGGCCGCAAACGGGTGGAACGTCTCATGCGCGAGGCCGGACTGCAAGGAATCAGCCCGAACAGACGGCCCAAAGGCTTCACCCGCCGCGACCCGAACGCCGGGCTCGCACCCGACCTCGTGCAGCGCGACTTCACCGCCGAGACCCCGAACAGGCTGTGGGTCACCGACCTGACCATGATCCCGACCGGCGAGGGGCCGCGGTGGCTCGCGGCGATCCGCGACGCGTTCTCCCGCCGGGTGGTGGCCCGGGAGACGTCCGCACGCGCCGACGCCGACCTGGTCCTGACCGTCCTCGAATACGCCCTGCGCGGACGGGACGTCCCGCCTGACACCCTGGTCCACCACGCCGACCACGGCTGCCAGAATCGGGCAAGGGGATCGAACCGATCATCGAGGCCCATGCCGTAATCCTCGACGGGATCAGCGAACACGACCCGGAGGCGGCGGCACAGGCCATGCAGACACACCTGCTCCAGGCGGGCGAAGGCCTCGCCCTCGTCGAGAGCGGCGGCGGACACGCGCCAAGGAGTGACGTCGGCGTACATGCGAACGTGACTGCGGCAAGGTTCCCGCACCGCCGACACGGTCGCCGAAGACTCGGAAGTCGCGCGTGTCCCCGTCGTACCGCGTGGGCGTCCAGCGGAGATCGGAACTGCAACGGCGCGGACGGGACCGGCACTTGCTGCTACCTGGTCATGGGCGCCCTCGAAGCCCGCCGAGGGTGGCGCCCGATCGGTGGCGCGATCGCCGTGCGCCGGGCAGGTGTTCCCTTCGGGGTGTTCCGTGGAGTATGTCCGGCATGGGGCTCCGCAGCGGATGACCGTTCTTCTCGCAGCGTGTGATGAATCGATGACGACGCCGCTGAGCAGGAAATTCCCGGTGTTCCATGGGCGACATGAAAAGGCAGACCAACACTTCCCCCCGCCGTCGGCGCACCGTCCGCCGCGCCACCGCAATCGCCCTCGCCGCAGCGACGGCGGTCCTCGGACTCACCGCCTGCGACGACTCGGACAACAAGAGCGCAGCCGGCGGCGACCGGTCCGATGTGGGTGCCCCTCCCGCCTCGGCCCCCTCCGCCGATTCGAAAGCGTCCGGCACCGGGACCGGGACCAAGAACCAAAAGCTCGGCAAGCTGCTGTGGATGGGTGACTCCATCGCCGAGGCCGAGGCCCCCGCGATCGGGGCGGCGATGAAGGCCGGCGGTACGGAGTTCAAGTCGATGGCGGCCGCCGGCGGCGGCGGCGTCCTCGGCCCACCCGAGTTGGCCCAATCCACGTGGGACCAGTTGCCGAACGAACTGGGTTCCTTCAAGCCGAACGTCGTCGTCTACCAAATCACGTCGTACGACTGGGGCAAGCCGGAGGAACAGCGCGTGGGCTACGAGCGACTGGTCAAGACGGTGAACGACGCGGGCGCCGAACTCCTCATCGTGTCCGCGCCGCCCTTCCTGATCGACGGCTTCTACAAGCCCCACGAGGCCGACATCAAGACCGCCCCGAAGTCGGCCAAGGAAGTGGCGGACAAACACCCGGGCAAGGTGCGCTTCCTCGACGCCGCAGCCCTGTGGGGCACCGACAATGCCGCCGACAAGGCGCAGCGGAGCAAGGACCACATCCACTCCTGCCCGCAGGGTTCGGCCGCGTTCGCCCAGTGGCTGGCCACGGACCTCGCCAAGAAGTACGGCTACACGCCGGCGCCGGTCGACCAGTGGGCCACCGGGTCGTGGACCGGCGACAAGGTGTACCTGAAACTCGACTGCAAGTAGAGGCCCGGGCGACATGGTCGTCCTCCTTTCCCACGGCACAAGCGACCGAGGGGCGGGGCGGGTTCGGGCTCGTTCCGCCCCGCGTCCTCCGGAGACCAACCCCATGCCTGCGCAGAATTCCCCCCCGCGTACCCATCGACGGGCACCCACGTCCTCCGCGACGCCCGCAAGCACGCCCGCCTCGGCCAAACGCCACATCGGACCGCTGGACGGTTTGCGCGGTGTGGCCGTCGCGGCGGTACTGCTCTTCCACGCCGGACACTTCGGCGGTGGCTTCCTGGGCGTCGACCTGTTCTTCGTACTCTCCGGGTTTCTGATCACCGGACTGCTGCTCAAGGAGACGGCGGCCGGCAACGGTCGCATCAACCTCGTCGCGTTCTGGGGACGGCGCGCCCGCCGCCTGTTGCCCGCACTCGCCGTGATGGTGTCCGGCACATTGCTGCTGGTGTGGGCCTTCGGCTCGATCACGCTGATCCGCACCGCGCTCGACGACAGTCCGTGGGTGGCGGCGAACCTCGCCAACTGGCACTTCATCGGGGATCGGATGGGCTACTGGAAGTCCGCCGACACCCGGGTCTTCAGCCATCTGTGGAGCATCGCCGTCGAGGAGCAGTTCTACCTGTTCTGGCCGCTGCTCCTGGTCCTGGTGGCCCGGGGCAGGAACGCGGGCCGGAATGTGGCCGCCGTGGCGGTGATCGGGGCCGCGGTCTCGCTGGCGCTGATGATCGATCTCGCCGATCCGATCGACAGCACCCGGGTGTACGAGGGCACCGACACGCGTGCCTTCTCCCTGCTCCTGGGTGCTCTGATGGCCACCCCGCCGGCCACCCGCGCGTCGACCCGGCTGGGCGAGCACCTGGCCGGGTGGTTCGGTCTTGCCCTCGCGGGCGGCATCGGCGCGTACTGGGTCATGGCCGACGGAGAGGATTCCCCCTCACTGTTCCAGGGGGGAATGTTCCTGCACGCGCTGGCCGTCGCCCTGCTGATCCTCTGCCTCACCCGAGCCCCGGGCAGCCCCCTCGGCCGGGTCCTGGGCAGCACACCGTTCCGCTGGACCGGCTTGATCTCGTACAGCCTCTATCTGTGGCACTGGCCCATTTATCTACTGCTGGACAAGGAACGCCTCGGCTTCTCGGGCTGGGGCCGGACGGCTGTGATCGTCGCCGTTTCCGTTGCCGCAGCCGTGCTTTCCAAGTTCCTGGTGGAGGATCCGATCCGCTTCCGGGCCCGTTGGGCGAAGGGTTGGACCGGGGCGGTCGCCCTGCTGGCCACGATCGCCGTGATGGGGGGCCTCTGGGCCGTCATACCGGAACCCCGGAGCGGGGGTCCCTCCGTGGACATCACCCGACTCGCCCCCGGGGAGTGAGAGTTCGGTCGGAGGTTGCCGGTCGGTCCACGGGTTCGGCCGGCGGCTCCGGGACCATGTTCTTGTGGTCCCGAGGCCGAACGCGGCCGACACGCCACGGGCCGAGCCCGGTCGGCGATCCGCGTCGACGGTCGGCAGTCGGCGTTCGGCGCCGGTTCACGCTTTCGGGAAGCTGTAGTGGTAGCCCTGCGCGTCGAACCAGGTCAGCAGCTTTTCGAGGGCCTGGAAGGTCTGTTCGCGGTTGCCGCCCCCGTCGTGCAGCAAAACGGTGGGGCCTTTGGCCAGTTGCTGTTGGACGCGGGTGACGATGGTGTCGACTCCGGGGCGCTGGTAGTCGCTCGGGTCGACGTTCCAACCGAGGGGGCGCATGCCGTGTGCGGCGGCGATCTGGCGGCTTTCCGGGGTGAACGCGCCGCCGGGTGCGCGGTAGTACTGGATCGGTCGGCCTCCCGAAGCCTGGTCGATCATGTCCTTGGCGTCGAGGATCTCCCGCGCCTGGTAGTCGGCGGGCTTCTTGTCCATCGCGGTGTCGTGATGCACCGTGTGGTCGCACAGGCGGTGGCCGGCGTCGACGATCCTGCCCAGCAGATCCGGATGGGCCTTGGCGTTCGGCCCCAGGACGCAGAACACGGCCTTGGCGTGGTGCTTCGCGAGCAGATCCAGGAAGCGGGGGGTCCAGACGGGGTCCGGGCCGTCGTCGAGGGTGAGGTTGACGGTCTTGCCGCCGTCCTCCGAGTCCCGGGAGATCGACGGATCGACGCCGGCCGCGGTCGGCACCGGGCGGGCCGCCGGTTGGGTGGCGCCGACGGTCGGGTCCGCCGGTGAGGGGGAGGAGCCGCCGCAACTCACGAGGGCCGCCGCAGTCACCGAGAGGACGATTGCCGCGCCCGCGCCCCTGGCAATACCGTTGCGACGTATTCCACGAATCGTCATCGATATTCCTGTCTCGATAATCCCGGATCGTCGTCCGACTGCTCGACGAGCCAAACACGTTCGGGTATCGAAACCGGAGGCTGTCATCGTCTCGTCACATATCGCGCATGAAACCGTCATCCGGGGACCATAGGATGGTCAACCGGGCTCCGAGCCGTGCAGGCGGGCGGCAACACGCCTGCGGGGAGGCCCGGGGCGGGATCGGCACGGCGAATTCGTCGTAAAAGTCGAAGGGTGCCGGAAGGCTGCCCTCCGCCCCACCAAAACATTTTCGGACAAGCCTGGACACAGTCCCACAGAATCTACCCGTGACGACTCGGCAGGGAATTGTCACCACATGCCACGCATATTGCTTATCGAAGACGATCCCGCGATCCAAAGAGGCGTCGGTATTGCGCTGCGGCGGCGCGGACACGAAGTGGCCGTCGCGCCCACGGGGGAGGCCGGACTCGCCACGCTGGAGGACTTCCGCCCCGATCTCGTCCTGCTGGACCTGATGTTGCCGGGCATCAACGGCCTGGAGGTGTGCCGCCGGATCCGGGAGCGACACCAACTCCCGATCATCATCCTCACCGCGCGCGGCGACGACATCGACATCGTGGTCGGTCTGGAGGCGGGCGCGGACGACTACGTCGTCAAGCCGGCCGGCGGCGAGGTCCTGGGCGCCCGGATCAAGGCCGCCCTGCGCCGCGCCGTCCCCGCCGACACCGAGGACGGCGTCGAGGACTCACCGGCGTCCCGGGTCGACCGGTACGGCGAGTTGACGATCGACCGGGCCGCGCTCATCGTGTCCAGGAACGGAACCGAACTCGCGCTCGCGCCCTCCGAACTCAAGCTGCTGCTGTACCTGTCCGCGTCCGCCGGATGCGTGTACAGCCGCGACATCCTCCTCGAACGCGTCTGGGAGTGCAGCTTCGCCGGAGACGCCCGGCTGGTCGACGCGTGCGTGCTGCGCCTGCGCGGGAAGGTCGAGAACGACCCGCGCCACCCCCGCTACGTGCAGACGGTCCGCGGATTCGGATACCGATTCGGTCCGCTGTGACCACGCCCGTCCCCCATTCCACGCCCCGGTCGTCGAGGCCGGGCCGCCGGTTGTCGCTGCGTGGTCTGCGCCCCCGACTGATCGTCGCCTTCCTCCTGGTCTCCGCCTTCGGCGCGCTGATCACTTCGGCGCTGACGTTCGACCGGGCCCGCGACGCGATCCTGGACCGCACCCGGGAGGCCGCGACCGATGAACTGCGCGCCCAACTCGACTCGCGCGCACCCGACCTGCCGTATCCGCCCAGCACCGAGAACCTGCTGGAGCTGACCATCCTGCTCGACCGCGCGGGCAGCCCGCGCAACTGGCGCACCCACGTCTCGTATCAGGACGGCCCGCTCATCCCCGCTCGGCCTCCCGGCGATCCCGGCGCGGTCACCGCGGCCCTGCGATCCGCGGTGTTGCGGGCGAACGGCGCGGTGTCCCAACGCGTGGCGCGGGCCGACGGGCCGTGGCTGGTGATCGGCATGCCGATCGTCCATGCGGGGCAGGGCGGGGGCCCGACCCGGATCGTGGTGTACGCCGAAATGTCGCTGAGCGGCGAACAGGCCGACATCCACGCCCTGGTCACCGCGGCCCGCTACGGCGCGATCCCCGCCGTCGGGCTCGCCATTGTCCCGGCGCTGTTCGCCGCCGCGCAGGTCCTTCGCCCGGTACGGCGGCTGCGCGCGGGAGCCCGCCGCATCACCGAGGGCGGACTCGACACCCGCATCCCCGTCTGCGGCACCGACGAACTCGCGGACCTGACCGCGACGTTCAACACCATGGCCGACACCATCGAGCGCGACCAAACCGAACTGCGCCGCTTGGAGGCCGACGCCCGCCGGTTCGCCGCCGACGTCTCCCACGAACTGCGAACCCCCCTCGCCGCGATGGTCGCCGTCACCGAGGTCCTCGACGAGGACACCACCCACTTGGACCCCGACGTCTCCGAAGCCCTTGGACTGGTGGCCGAGGAGACCCGCAAGCTCGCCCGCATGGTCGACGACCTCATGGAGATCTCCCGCTTCGACGCCGGGGCCGCCGCCCTGCACACCGACGAGGTCGACGTCGCCGCCTCGGTACGCCGGACCCTGCGGGCACGCGGATGGACCGACCGGGTCGACACCGAACTCCCCGACGGCATCCGTGTCGTCCTCGACCCTCGGCGCTTCGACGTGGCCCTGGCCAACCTGGTCGGCAACGCTCTGCGACACGGCGGCAGCCCCGTCCGCGTCGTCCTGTGTCGCGCCGGCGACCTGGTCGTCCTCGACGTCGTCGACCACGGCCCGGGGCTGGATCCGGCCGTGCTCCCGCACATCTTCGACCGCTTCTACAAAGCCGACTCGGCCCGGCCCCGATCCCAGGGCAGCGGCCTGGGACTTGCCATCGCGCGAGAAAACATCCACCTGCACGGCGGCACCCTCCGCGCGGCGAACGCCGCGGGCGCGGGCGCCGTCTTCACCATCGAGCTCCCCCTCGCACCGCCGGCCGCCGCGCCGCGCCCCGGCCGCGTCGGCGACATCGGCGCACACCGCACCGACCACCGTGGCGAGCCCCGGCCTCGTCGGCGCCATCGACGCACACCGCGCCGACCACCGTGGCGAGTCCGCGCCATCGGGAGCGGGCGGACACGAACGCCCGGAGGACGAATGAAGATCCGCACCGTCGTGGTCGCCGCCTTGGTGGCCCTGGCTGCGGCCGTACCCGCCGCCGGATGCGGCATCCCCAGCACGGCGCCACACGGAGCCGGGCCCCCGGCCGCCGGCGTTCCCCAGCCCGGTACCGCCGCCCACCGGGCCCGCCTGTTCTTCCTGACCCCCTTCGGTATCCGACCGGTCACCCGACCCGCCGACCGAACCGTCGACCCCGACCAGGCGATCGCACTGCTGTTGGAGGGACCTACCGAGGCCGAACGCCGACAGGGGCTCACGACCGCCCTACCGGATCTCGCCGGCCGCGTCGGCGTCGACACCGGGGACGGCCAGGTCACGTTCACCCTTCCCGTCAACGTCGCCAAACTGCCTACGGAATCGATCAGTCAACTCGCGTGCACCGCGGCCAACGCGCTCGTCCCGGGCGGTCGACCCGCCACCGAGGTCGACATCTACTTCCTCGAACCCGCCTCGACGCGCCCGTGGGGCCCCCTGCACTGCACCGCCGCCGGCTACGCCCTGCCCGAGACGAACCGATCCCGGTCCTGAACGACCATTCGGGGACCCGCGATCCGGTTCGTGCCGGCCGTGCGCGTCCCCGCCCCCGTTCTCCGGGCGCTCGATGCGGTCCGCGGAGAAGAAGTCGCAGGCCGGCAGCGCGCCGGCCCCTATGGAACTTACAACATTCCTCACAATTTCATGGGGCTTCGTGGTGGGGCCTGATCGAAGGGTAATCAGGGTGGGGCCATCCGTACGACCGATTGTCAACGGCCATTGAGATGCGGCTCTGTCGCGAGCTTGGTGAAACTCGAGATGTGGATCTTGGCGGCTCGTGATGATTCCGAGTGTCCGTTGCCGATCTCCTCGCCGTCCTGTTCCCGCACTTCGTGCGCCTGCATGTCGAGTTCGTCCGGGTCACGGGCCGTACGGTCCGGATCCAGGCGCGAGGCCGGGAGCCGTCGGCGATCTGCCCGGGCTGCGGCACGGAGTCGATACGAGTGCACAGCCGGTACGAGCGCAGGATCTCCGATACTGCGGTCTCGAACCAGCAGTGCGTTCTTCACCTGCGGGTCCGCCGCTTCTTCTGCGACAGCACGGGCTGCGTGAAGGAGACCTTCGCCGAGCAGATCCCCGACCTGACCTTCCGCCACGGCCGCAGCACCCTGTCGTTGCGCACGATTCGTGAGGCAATCGCCCTGGCACTCGGCGGCCGGGCGGGTGCCCGGCTCGCCGAACTGCAGGCGATCGGCGTCGGCAGGGACGCGTTGCTGCGGCTCATCCGCGCGCTGCCCGACCCGGAGCCGCAGCTGGTGCGAGCCCTGGGCGTCGACGACTTCGCACTCAAGCGTGGCCACAACTATGGAACGATCCTGATCGACATGGACAGTCGGCGCCCCGTTTCGTTCCGATCGACCGTCCCGTCCAGGCGCTACTGCGCACCTGGCTGAACGAACGCGCCGGACGCGGCGGCGACCCACTGTTTCCGACCCGCACCGGCCGCCGTCTCAGCCGCGACGCCGTCGCACAACGTCTGGGCGTCCACACCGCGACCGCGGCTCAACGCTGCCCGTCCTTGCTGAGCAAAAGCGTTCATCCGCACGTTCTACGACACAGTTGCGCGATGTCCTTGCTCCAGTCGGGTGTCGACACCACCGTCATCGCGCTCTGGCTCGGGCATGCCGGCGTCCGCTCCACCGATGCCTACGTGGCTCCTCCGGACGGCACCTGTGCACAACTGCCGTTCCAGGAGGTGGGGTTCATGGACGTACTGCACGAGCGGTGCGCCGCACTCGGCGGCAGGACTGCTGCACTGCGACCTCCGGGACATGCCGGGACCAGGACGACGAGAACGAGGAGGCCGGCGACAAGGAGCCGTTCCTTGCGCGGTTCATGGTTGAGCGCGATCCGGCGCGCCGACTGCGCTCCGAGTATCGAAGTCCCCCCGCGACAGTGTCAAGAGATAGAACCTAACCATCCATCCTGTCTGTCCCATAGATCCCATACATCAGATGCCTGTGGTTCTGGATGCGGCGACGCGATCGGGAACCGAGGGGCTCACACCGCCCACCGGCCTTCTCAGCGATCGCCGCGCACGCTCCGGCTGCTGTGCGGGGACCGGATGGATGGAAGGTACCGGCTTCGTGCCGACGATGCGGGCGGCTTCCCGGGTGCTGTAACCCTGCTCCATGAGCTGGAAGTATGCGGCCCGCTCGGCGACCAACCTGCGGCCCCTGGGGCTTCCGTTCTTCCCGAATCGCGAAGTCCATCGCGTCACCTGAGCTGGGGTGTTACGACGACCACCAGAACGGAAGGATCTGCGGGGGCTCTTCGTGGAAGAGGGAAGCCTCGCCACGTCCGAGAAGCGAGGGCGCCGGTCCGGCATGTGCCACCCGTTCCTGTCGACCGCCCGGCTTTCGTGGGTGAACTGTTCGAATTCCGGCGCTTGCCGACGCCGGTCGGCTGACGGGTGAGCGCCACATTCGTCCGGTGGGGGGCGATCCCCTAGGCCGCACAGCAGCCGGAGCGTGCGTGGTGATCGCTGAGAAGGCCGGTGGGCGGTGTGAGCCCCTCGGTTCCCGATCGCGTCGCCGCATCCGGAACCGCAGGCCTCAGATGAATCGGATCTATGCGACAGACATCATGGAATGGTTGATCTTCATCTCTTGACACTGTCGCGCGGGGACTTCAATACTCAGAGCGCAGTCGGCGCGCCGGATCGCGCCCCGCCATGAACCGCGCAAGGAACGGCTCCCACCGCCGGCCTCCTCGTTCTCGCCGCCCTGGTCCCGGCATGTCCCGGAGGCCACAGCGCAACAGTCCTGCCGCCCGACGAACAAGGGAACCGGGCAGGCTTCTTCGAACCCCCATCCCCCACGCGCGCAAGACACCCTTCATCGGCGTCCCACGACACCGCGTCGCCGACCCGCTCCGGCACAGCCCACATACCGCGCACCATGTGCGTGGGCTGCTCGACCACTGCCCGGATCAGCTCCAAACCCGGCGGGACGTGAGGTCCCCACAGGTGAGTGACGCGGGAAATCTCCGACGACGAAGGCGTCACCGGTCGGGCCGTGATGACCGAAGGGGCTGCGAGTCCGCCCCGACGAGCCAAAAAACCACCCAGCACTCCATGGAGAATGCCGTGAACACACTTCCCGCAACCGGATCTCTCCACCCTGTGGTCATCATCGGCGGCGGCCCGGCCGGCTCCACCGCAGCGGCTCTCCTTGCCCGGGAGGGCGTCGATGTGGTCCTGCTGGAGCGTGAGAAGTTCCCCCGCTACCACATCGGGGAATCGCTGTTGGCCTCCTGCCCACCCGTACTGGAGTTGAGCGGGGCTCTGTCCAAAGTCGAGGCGGCCGGTTTCGTGGACAAGCGTGGCGGACTCTTCCGCTGGGGCCCCGAAGGTGACTGGGTCATCAACTGGCAGGAGATCTACGGCGAGAACCGGCGCTCCTGGCTGGTCGACCGCAGTGAGTTCGACAAGATTCTCCTCGACCACGCCCGTGACCAGGGGGCCCGGGTGGTGGAAGAGGCCACCGTCCAGGAGGTCGAGTTCGAGGACGGCCGACCGGTGGCCGTCCGGTGGAAAGGCCCGGACGGGCAGCAGTCGGAGCGGCTGGCCTGCTCCTGGGTGATCGACGCGTCGGGGCGGGCCGGAGTCCTCTCCCAGCAGACGTTCCGCAACCGCGAGCACCACAAGGTCTTCCAGAACGTCGCGGTTTGGGGCTATTGGAAGGGCGGCAAAACTCTGCCCGCCACACCGCCGGGCGGACTGAACTCCATATCCGCTCCGAACGGCTGGTACTGGCTCATCCCCTTGGCGGACGGCCGGCTCAGCGCGGGGTTCGTCACCCACCGGGACGCATTCCGCGAACGCCGTGCCGAATTCTCCTCCCTGGACGACATGGTGAAGGCGCTCATGGCCGAATCCGACGACGTACGCCCACTGATCGAGGGCTGTGAGTTCATCGGGCACGCGCGCGCGGAGCAGGACTACTCGTACGCCGCTTCCCGCTTCTGCGATCCTGGCTACATGCTCGCGGGGGACGCCGCGTGCTTTCTTGATCCGCTGCTGTCCACCGGCGTCCACCTCGCCCTGTACAGCGCGACCGTGGCGGCAGCGGGAGTTCTTGCGATGCGCGACGGGACGGTGACCGAGCAGGAAGCGCTCGACTTCTACGAGTACTGCTACCGGCGTTCGTACGCCCGGCTGCTCACGCTTGTCTCCGGCATGTACGAGCAGTATGGGGGCCGGCAGTCGTACTTCTGGTCGGCACATCAGCTCAGCCATCAAGTCCCGACACTCGACCGGCAGACTGTCACCAACCGGGATTTCGCCGACATCAGCGCCGGGCTCACCGATCTCGCCGAGGCTGGGGACATGGCGTCGGAGGGTCGGCGCATCGCCACCGAGGATCTGCTGCGCGATGCCCATCAGGCGCAGCAGCGGGCCATCCGGCTGGGCACCAGCCGCTCGGCCAGCCCGCTGGACTTCGCCCCCGCGCACTGGGAACCCGTCAATGGGCATGAGACGGGCAGCGGGCTGACCCTCGTCACCTCGCCCCGCCTGGGCCTGGCCAGGATCTCGCCGCCGGGACAGGTCACGCCGGACGAAGCGCACACCACCCCGACCGAACCGCCCACTCCCTCGGACCTTCTCACGCCATGAGCGGTCCACCAATGGCTTCTGCGACGGCGGCGGCCGACGTCCGGGAAGCCGGGACGTTCGCGTATCCCGACACCCGGATGCTGCTGGCGAGTGACGGTTCAACCACCGTGCTGCTGCAAGCGGTGGCTGGTCCGATCCGGGTCGTGGTGCGTGAGCAGTACGAGACGGCCGGCGCCGGGCTTCCTTCCGACGCGAGGGCAGCTCTGCGAATCACGCCGGACAGTGTGGCTCTGATGAGGCGCTCGGCGCTGTACGACGAGCACGGCCGGTGCGTGTCCGTCAACGAGGTCGTGGCGGTGTGCCATCAGGACCCCGTGCTGGGCCCGTTGGTGACCGACACGACGCGTCCGCTCGGCCGCAACCTTGTCGACGTGGGACTACGGCGCCGTGTCCTGGACACGGGCCTCACCGTCTGGCCGGAAGACCGGCAGGCGCCGGCCGCCGCGTACAAGACGTACATCCTGCTCGACGGCGACCAGCCCGTTCTCCACATCAACGAGACCTTCAACCCCGAACTGATCAAGCCGGATCTGCAACCGGGCACCGGTGACGCTGCCGGCTCCCGGGCGCCGGAACCGGCGTAACCTTCCGGCCACCCGACAACCCGACCGGCCGAACTCGCAAGACGTCGAGCGGGACGTGCGCGGCCCGACTCGGCTGCTGCGGCGACATGGTGAACGGGGCCGATCTCACCGTCTTTTCCGGCACACCCGACCCGCAGCGCCTGCGCAGGGCCTACTTCCACTCGGCGGCCACGCTCCACGCGCTTGCGCTGCCTTGGCCCGGCTGCGCCCCGGCAGCATGCCGCTCTTCACCTCCCACGAAGTCCTGCCTTCCGTACGAGGAGGCGCCGACTCACCGCTGCGAGACCACTGGCCTGTGGTACGCCACCGCGGCACACACTGTCTGGATCGGCGAACGCAACAATGACCCCGCCGCGGCGCACGTGTACTTCGCCGCAGGCTTCGCCAACCCCGTGGCCGTCATGATCGGTCCGACCTCCAATGCCGAGCAACTCGTCGCGCTGTGCGAACTCCTCGACCCCGCACGCGTCCTGAGGGCCGCAGGACAGTACGCGCTCGCAATCGCGGGGCATGGCCTGTAGCGGGGCAATGAGGGCTCTCCGGCCTGCGGGAATCGCAGAAGTCTCGCCCGAGGCACCGCTTCGGCGCCGCCTGTCCCCCGATACGATGTAAGGCTGAAAACGAAACCATGACCTCACATCAACTCCTCCTGCTCCTGCTCCAGATCACCGTGCTTCTCGCCTGCGCGACGGTCCTGGGCCGGCTGGCGATGCGATGCGGCATGCCCACCGTCGTAGGCGAACTCGTGGTCGGCGTCCTGGTCGGCCCCAGCGTCTTCGGAGCCCTGGCCCCGGGCATGTCCCACTGGCTGTGGTCGAGCAAGGACGGCCAGCCGCAACTACTCGAAGTTATCACCCAGTTCGGGGTACTCCTGTTCGTCGGCGTGGCGGCCGCACATCTCGATGTGCCCATGCTCCGTCGCCGGCGGAGGACCATTGCCACCATCGGCGGCTCGGCGCTGCTGATCCCGCTGACGCTGGGCGTCACAACCGGCTGCCTACTCCCGCGATGGCTTGTGGGCCCAGAGGGGAACCGCACGACCTTCGCCCTGCTGGTCGGCGTGGTGATGGCGGTAAGCGCCATCCCCGTCATGGCCAAGACCCTGACCGATCTCAACATGATGCACCGCGATGTCGGTCAACTGATGCTGGCCTCCGCCGCAGTCGACGACGTGGTCGCCTGGCTGATCCTGTCCCTCGTGTCCGGGATGACGGTATCGGGATACAGCGGTTCCGCCCTCGTGCTCAACGTGGCCCACCTGATCGCCTTCGTGCTTGCCGCCGCTCTGGTGATGCGTCCCCTGGCACGAGCCGCACTGCGCGTCGCGGACCGGGTCGAAGGCCCCGGTCCGACCATCGCCACGGCCGTCGCGCTCATCCTGGGCGGATCCGCAGCCGCCCTCTCACTCGGCCTGGAAGCCGCTCTCGGCGCCTTCGCGGTCGGCATCGTGATCAGCTCGCGCGGCGCCGTCGATGTCACCAAACTCGCCCCGCTGCGCACTCTGGTCCTCGCCGTGTTCGCCCCTCTGTTCCTGGCGAGCGCGGGCCTGCGCATGGAAATCTCCGTGCTGGCCGACCCCGGCGTCGCGCTCATCGCCGTCCTGGTCTGTGCCCTGGCCATCGTTGTCAAACTCGGTGGCGGCTACCTGGGGGCCCGGCTGAGCCGACTGACGCACCGGGAGGGCCTGGCAATCGGCGCGGGTCTCAACGCCCGTGGCGCAGTGGAGGTCGTCGTCGCCACCATCGGCTTGAGGATCGGGGTGCTCAGTGAGGCGATGTACACCATCGTCATCCTCGTCGCCGTCGTGACGTCGGTGACAGCCCCGCCGATCCTGCGCTGGGCCATGGCACGGGTCGAACAGGTCCACCACGAGCGGCTGCGCGAAATCGAGATGACCGCCTGGTCCTGACGCCTGGGAAGTGGGGGTGCGTGGTCTGGGTTTCGCAGATACGGCGGGTGGTTTTCGGGTGCGCGGAACCGGCGGCAACAGTCCGCTGATGCAGGTACAGAACCATGAACGTTTGCGCGGGACGGATTCCAATGACATCGCCGTCATACTCCACCTGATGTACGGACTGCTCGGCATGGCCGTCATCATCGCCTTACCCGGCCTGTTCAACGCCCTCCGCGCCTCGCGCCGCGTAAGCAGGGGAACTGAGATGGCCGTGACCCATCCCTTGCGCGAGCGCCCGTACGTCCTGCTCATGCGCGC
This sequence comes from Embleya scabrispora DSM 41855, assembly GCF_000372745.1. Taxonomy (GTDB): domain Bacteria; phylum Actinomycetota; class Actinomycetes; order Streptomycetales; family Streptomycetaceae; genus Embleya; species Embleya scabrispora. The sequence goes on from NZ_KB889678.1 coordinate 89,517, forward strand.
GCTCCACGGAACAGGCCGCCAGGTGGACGCCACACGTATCGCTGTTGCCTGCGAGACTGGGCAACGGTCCCCATGGGGCAGCGGTGCACGCGGTGGGACGCGCCTGGCCGACGAGAGCGCCTGTCGTCGGGGTCTCCCGCACGGTGCGGAGCGTGGGAGGCATCGACCGCCTGCGCGGTCGAAGGGCACTCAGGGGCGGTACGCCGCCACGTCGGTCGCGGTCGGCGGGTCGGCACCGGGGCGGGCGCAGGTCAGGGCCGAGGTCAGGGATGCCTCGGCCAGTACCTGTGCCGGCAGGTCCGGGCGGAGCCGGGCGGCCGGGTCCTCGGCGCCCAGGATGCCGCGGCGGTGGAGCGCGTCGAGCATGCCCGCGGTGTAGGCGTCGCCGGCGCCGACCGTGTCCACGCGCGTCACCGGGATCGCGGGGACGGATACGGCGCCCGCACGGCAGAGGCCGTACGAGCCCTTCGCGCCGAGTGTGACCACCACCATGGCGGGTCCGCGGTCCAGCCAGTCCGCGGCGACGTCGGCGAAGTCGCGGGTGGGGTGGAGCCATTCGAGGTCCTCGTGGCTCACCTTGACGATGTCGGTCAGGGCGACCAGCGACTCGATCCGCGTCCGGGCGGATTCGGGATCGCCCATCAGCGACGGACGGCAGTTCGGGTCGTACGACACGGTCGTCCGTCCCCATCCCCGCTTCCACTCGCGTGCCCGCTCGACGAGCGAGCGCACGACGGACGCGCCCGGTTCGAGTGTCGCCGCGATCGAACCGGTGTGCAGGCAGGTGCAGTCGGCCATCGGGAGGGTCCCGTCCGGATCCCAGGTGATGTCGAAGTCGTACAAGGCCACCCCGGATTCGTCCACCCGCGCCCGTGCGACACTCGTCGGGCCGTCGTGCACCGACCCCGGGACGACGGTCACCGAGCTTGCCGCCAGGTGCGCGGCGAGCAGCGCACCGTAAGGGTCCCGTCCGAACGCGGTGACCAGTCGGACCGGCGTGCCGAGCCGCCCGAGTCCCACCGCGACGTTAGCCGGGCTTCCCCCCGGACGGGCCACCGGAGTACCGCCGTCGGGCCGGACGAGATCGACTATGGTTTCGCCCACGACGGTGATCACGGGCCGACCTCCCCGGGGCCCCGCGGAACGCGTTTGGTGCGCAGGGTGATGTGCCGCACGGGTGTCGCGTCGCCTTCCGGATGTCGGAGTACGAGTCGCACAGCCGCCTGGCCGATTCCGAACGAGTCGTGCAATACGACCGTCGCGACGCGCGTCGGGAGGTCGGAGACCCGGAAGTCGTCGAACCCGACGAGGGCGGGGCGGAGCGCCGGGAGCCGTCCCGATCCCGCGCGCCCGAATCTCGTCATCGCTGCCGCTCCCACCTGTGGTCCTGCCGTCGGGACTGTGGTCGCACCCGGTCGTCACCGCCGGACGACGAGGAGTGCGGCAACAGGTCTACTCGACGGCGAGTCACCAGGGCGTCACCCGAATTGGTCCGATCCTCTCTCCCGGGAAGAGCCCTCGCAGATCCCTTCCATTCCAGTGGCCGTCTCGCAACACCCCAGCTCAGGTGGCGCGGTGGACTTCCAGTCCCGGGAGGAACGGAAGCCCAGGCCCCGCAGGTTGGTCGCCGAGCGGGCCGCACACTTCCAGCTCGCGGAGCAGGGTTACAGCACCCGGGAAGCGGCCCGCATTGTCGGCGACAATGCGCGGACCGGCAGGAAGTGGCGCAACGACCACCACTCGCCGGGCAAGGGAAAGAAGCCAGTACCTTCCATCCATCCGGTTCCGCACAGCAGCCGGAGCGTGCGTGGCGATCCCCAAAGCGAAGCAGGGCCCTGATGTATCGGATCTATGGGACAGACATGATGGAATGGTTGATCTTCATCTCTTGACACTGTCGCGGCGGGACTTCGATACTCAGAGCGCAGTTGGCGCGGCGGATCGCGCTCAGCCACGAACCGTGCAAGGAACGGCTCCTTGTCGCCCGGCCTCCTCATTTTCGCCGCCCTGGTCCCGGCATGTCTCGGAGGCGGCAACAAGTGGGCCGTCCCACGAACAGGGAAGTCGGGAAGGCTCCTTCGCAACCCCATTTCTCACGTGCGCAAGACGCCCTCCTTCGGCGTCCCGCAACAACGCGTCGCCGACCCCATTCCGGCACAACCCACATACCGCGCACCGTGTGCGCCGGCTGCTCGAACACTTCCCGGATCAGCTCCAAGCCCGACGGGACGTAGCGGGGCAAGACACGAAGATCGGCTCGGTGGCAGACACCGGCACGATGACAAGCACGCCACGCACATCTCGTGTTTCACCGAACGAGCGCCAAGGCCGGAATTCAAAGGCCCTTGGCGTCGGTGCAGTTGGCGAAATCGGATGTCCGCTCCAGGACACTGACGTGAAGGAGTGATTGTCTTGACCGCTCGACTTCGACACGACGCAGGCTCGTGGAGGGTACTGGCGCTTTTAGCGGCCCTGTGCGGGCTCGTCGGCGGTACCGTGTTGGGTACGACCTCGGCGGTGGCGGCCGATCAGCGTCAGGCGATCTACGCGATCGCGCATCGGGTCGACACGCTGGACGGCGTGGACGCCGCGATCAACCACGGTGCCAACGCCATCGAGATCGACGTCTGTGCCTGGTGGAACCCGAACGAGTGGCGTGCCTGGCACGACTGTTCCTCGGCCGGTGAGAACCGGCTGGGCCCCNGCTTCGACNNCATGNTCGACCGCATCNTGTCCAANGCCANGGCGGGGCGCCGGCTGGCGCTGGTCTGGCTGGACATCAAGGACCCGAACTACTGCGGGGAAGCGCCGAACCGCACGTGCAGCGTCGCCGGACTGCGGGACAAGGCACAGCGCCTGACGGCGGCCGGGATCCAGGTTCTCTACGGTTTCTACGAGTACCACCCCGGTAGCACCCCGGACGTCGGCGGCAGGGGTTGGAAGAGTCTGGAGGGCAGGCTCGGCCCGCTGGAGGGCATCACCACCACCGGGACCCGCGACCGGGTCGTGAACGCGTTCGATCGATCCGGTTCCGGATTCCCGGCCGGCCGGCGGGCGATGGACTACGGCGACAGCGACATCACCAAGGGCTTCGGCAACTGCACCGAGGCCACCTGGAACACGTGCGCCGAACTGAAGAAGGGCGCCGGGGACCGCGCCGCCGGGCGACTCGCGGCCACACTGTCCTGGACGACCACATACAACGATCCGTGGTACGTGGACAAACTCCTGGGCGACGCACGCGTGGACGGCATCATCGCGGGCTACGGGGCCTTCACCGGAGTGCGCGAGTACGACAACGGTTGGCAGTGCGCCGACGCCATCAACCTCGTCCGCGACTGGGTGAACCGCCACAGCGCCACCCATCGCATGGCCACCGGCGGCGACCGCCTGTTCAGGTAACCGGCAGCCGCAGGCGAGCCCGCACCGCCCGCGCCGTGATGGGCCCCGCAAGTCGTCGGCCGGGCTCCCGGCCGACGACTTGCCCCGACGCCGTTACCGTCGCGGCACACGCACCCGCCCCGACGTCGGCCCCCGGTCCGGCGCGGCGAACACGGTCACGGACGACGCGTCGAACGGTGTGACCCGTGCCTTGCCGCGGATGTCAGCGACCCGGGCTTGGGTGTACCCGGGCAGGCGGGTGGGCTGATCATCCCGTGAGTGCTTCGACGTTCGATAAGCAACCACCCCCGGGCGTAGCGGTGTCCGGGTCTGTCGTAGGTGGTTCCCCTTGCAGGTCACGTTCCGGTGGCGGCTCCGTCGGCGGTGTCGTGTCTGTCATTCTCGAGGAGGAGTACATGGTTTCCAGGCGTTCCTTCGTCACCGCGGTCGGCGCCGGTGCCGTCGCCGCGGTGGGTTCCTCATTGTGGTCGCGTCTGCCGTCCCGGGCCTCGGCCGCGCCGGCGTCGCTGCCCGTCTCATTGAAGAACAATTCCGGCAACGGTACGGTCTATGCCTATGTCAGTGGCTCGGACGGTACCGGTTGGCCCGGTTTCGTCACCTCGGCCGGGTATTTCGAGCGGTTGCCCAGTCCCTCGTCGGTGCTGACGCCGGTCGCCGACTACTCCATCCCGTTGGGCGCGTCCGGCTCCGCGGCCACTACGTTCACGCTCCGGGACCACGTGATCGGTGGCCGGGTCTGGTTCTCCGTCGGCACCAAGCTCCGGTTCTTCGTCAACCCGCCCGGCGGCGGTGGGGGTGTCCCCGGCCTCGTCCAGCCCGGATTCACCGCCGACGACCCCAATTGGTCGACCAGCTGGACCTTCTGCGAGTTCACCTACAACAGCGCCAACCTGTACGCGAACATCTCCTACGTCGACATGGTCGCCCTCCCCGTCTCCATGGCGACCACCGGCAGCGGTGGAACGCAGTCGGTCAGCCCGCTCCCCCCGGGCGCACTGGCCTCCATCGCCTCCGGGCTCCGGGCGCAGCACGCCGCCGACGGGGCACCGTGGGACAGGTTGGTGACCACCGACTCCTCGGGTGCCACGTTACGGATCCTGGCTCCCGCGCACTCGCCTGTCGACTTCGGCGGCTACTGGTCGAACTACCTGGACCGGGTCTGGAGTTACTACCGATCACACACACTGACCATCAACGGTCAGGGCGGCATCGGCTCCTACTCGGGCACCGTCTCCGGCGACACAATGGTCTTCGCGGGCCTGAACACCAACGGCGTGCCCTTCACCAAACCCGGTGCGGTCGATGTCTTCGGCTGTGCGAGCGGGCCGCTCTACAACTCGGGCGGCGACGCGCGCGGCGCGGTGGCGGCCCGCCTGGCCGCGGCCCTGAACCGCAGTTCCCTGTTGGTCGGCGGCGGCCACAACCAACCGGACGGCGTCGCACCGTCCGGCTACTACACGGACGCGACGACCAACCACTACGCGCGCCTGGTGCACAAGTACGCGAGTGTGGGATACGCCTTCCCGTACGACGACGTCGGCCCCACCGGCGCAGCCCCCGTCGACGGCCACCTCCAGGACGGCGCACCGACCTCCTGGACGATCTCGCTCGGCCCCGGCGCCGGCTCGGGCACCACCCCGCCTCCCGGCGGCGGAACCGGCGCGTACGGCACCATCCAGGCGGAGTCGTACAGCGCGCAGAACGGCACCCGAGCCGAGAGCTGCGCCGACACCGGCGGCGGCCGGGACGTGGGCTACATCTCGAACGGCGACTGGCTGAAGTACCCCGGTCTGGACTTCGGTTCGTCCTCGCCCACCCAATTCATCGCGCGGTTGGCGTCCGGCGCGGGGAACGGGATCAGCGGCGCGATCCAAGTCCGCGTGAACGGCACCACCGGCACCAAGATCGCCGAGATCGATCTCGGCAACTCCGGCGGCTGGCAGAACTGGCGGACCGTGCCGACCAACATCACGGCCCCGGTCACCGGCGTACACGACGTCTATCTGGTGTTCTCCTCAGGCAGCACCGCCGACTTCGTCAACGTCAACTGGTTCACCTTCACCAAGTAGGGACAGCCGGGCAACGAGATATCGTCGTTCCGTTCCACTGCCCCGAGGAAGAAGGTTGGACCGCGATAGCACAACGACGTTGGCTCGGCTGCGGATTCCGTCCCTACCCCCGGTCTGCGGGCAACTGGACACCGAGTCCGGTACCAGCTTGCACCGGAATCCGCGCTCGGCGATCTCCGGGGCCTCGCCCGGGAGTTCGTCGGCGCCGGGACGCGCGGGCAGCGAGGCGCCGGCGGCGGCAAGGACGACAGACGTCGTCGAGCCCGCCGCCGGCCGGGTGCACCGCGTGCGAACGCGACATCCGTCCGGACAAGCGCGCACCCGAATATTCCTGATCCATTCCCCAGGGAAGCGACTACGGGTGACCCTGTGACCTGGGCAAATATTGCAGCGACGGCTTTCTCGTCGAGCAAATACATCTGATGTACTGCTTGTGCTTGTCGGGCCATCACTTCTAGAGTCCCGGCACATCATGTTGCGAGGCCCGAAGGGACGCTCTCGGATGAAACAGCGACAGCAGCGGGTGGGATCCGTCGGCCACGAGGTGCCGGCCGTATCGGCGGACGACGGACGTCTGCCGGACCTCTCGTCCATCACGGCCGAGATCGACGGTCGCTTCCTGGCGGGCGACGATGTGGCGCGGGCCCGAAGCGCACCGGCCCGGGGCCTGCTCCCGCAACTCGGCGGCACCGACCGGCGAATCGGGGCCCACGTGGCCCGCCTGGGCAAGTTCGCCTGCATAGGTCTGAACTATCGTGATCACGCGTGAGAGACGGGTGCCACCATCCGGGATCGTCCGGTGGTGTTCATGAAGGATCCGGCAACCGTCGTCGGCCCCGACGACCCGGTCCTGATCCCCCGCGGATCGGTGAGAACCGATGGGGAAGTGGAACTCGCGGTGGTCGTCGCACGCCGCGTCCGCCACCTGGACTCGCCGACGCAGGCCGCGGCCCATGCGGCGGGATACACGATCGGCAACGACGTTTCCCGACGCGAGTTCCAACTCGCATGCGCCGGCCAAGTAGGACTTCGGCAGGTCCTGCGAGACCTTCGACCCGCCGGCCCCCTGGCTCGTCACCCGGACGAGATCCCCGACCCGCAGGACCTGCGGATGACCACCACCGTCGACGGCGTGCCGCGCCGGGACGGCACCACCGCCGACATGATCCTCGATGCGACCCACCCGATGTACCACCTCAGCCGCCACCGTCGAGGGCAACCCGGACGACCGGCGGCATCGGGTGCTCGACGTCAGCGTGCTCGGCGTCGTGCGCACCACTCGCGCCGCACTGCGGCACCTACGCCGGTCGCCCCACCCCGCGAGGCCGGTCGTCGCACGGGAAGTCGCCGCCGCCATCGCCCGATTCGCTGGCCCCGCGGCCGGCTCGACGACCGGCACCGCGCCGGACGTAGACGGCGGCATGGCCGCCGACCGCGACCCGCGGCCGGCTCCGACCCGAAGACACCCGGCCGGATCGGCCACCCGTCCCCCGAGCGGTCCGGCCGGGTCCCGGCGAGAAGCGTCCGCGAACCCGTGCGCAGCACACCCCTCGGACGCACCGCCGGCACGATCACCGAACCGTCCCTGGGCGCCGACCCCGCCACGGGACAACCTGTTCCACGCCATCGACACCATGATCGGCGCCCAGGGGCGGCGCGAGAACTTCGGCGAGGCACCGGGGCGTGGGCGGAGGGCCGAATGTGGAACCGCCGGGACACGACCGCGCCGAGGCAGGCTCGGCCGGTGCGCGTCCACACCCCGCCCGGCGCGCACGGTGGCGTCGATCCGGTGCCGGCCGCAGACCCGGTGTAAGGAAGAAGGTGAGCTTTGCATGAGTATGCCTGAGAGTTTCGTGAACGTACTGACCCGGCACGTGGCAAACCATCCGGAACGGATCGCCTGCCGTTTCCTGGTCGACGGAGACGTCGACGGACCGGCCGATGTATGGTCCTTCGGCCGCTTGGAGCAACGCTCGCGGACCATTGGGACGTTGCTGCGGTGCGAGCAACCGCCCGGATCCCGCGTCCTGTTGCTCTATCCGCCGGGTCCGGATTTCATCGCCGGATTTCTCGGCTGCATGTTGGCCGGGATGGTGGCGGTCCCGGCGTATGTTCCCGATTCGGCTCGCCTCGATCGCACGCTGCCGAGGCTGGCTCGGATCGTCTCGGACAGCGGCGCGTCCGCGGTGTTGGCCACCGACGCGAGTCTGGGGCTTGCCTCGCCCGCCCGGGAGTTGGCACCGCGACTGGCGGAGTTGCGTTGGTTCTCCACCGACACCTCGGACGGGCCGTCCGTCGACGACATCGATCTGCCGGGCGGCGGGCCCGACGACATGGCGTTTCTGCAGTACACGTCCGGTAGTACCGGAATTCCCAAGGGTGTTGTCATCACCCATGGCAACCTGATGCACAATCTGCGCAGTCAAAATGCGGCGTGGCACCAGGATCAGAATTCTCAGATCGTTTCCTGGCTGCCTCCGTACCACGACATGGGCTTGGTCGGGGGTCTGCTGTACCCGCTGATGTTGGGGGCGACGGCCACGCTCATGTCTGCGTCGGCCTTCGTTCAGCGGCCGCTGCGCTGGTTGGAGGCGGTCTCGCGATTCGGCGGCACGCTGAGTCTGGCCCCCAACTTCGCGTACGACCTCTGTGTCCGCAAGGTCCCCGAGGCGGCGGTGGAAACGCTGGACCTGTCCTCCTGGGCCGTGGCCGGCAACGGCGCCGAACCGGTTCGACAAGCCACGATGGACCGTTTCGCGGAACATTTCGCCGCGTCGGGTTTCCGGCGTGACGCGTTCAGGCCCGCCTATGGGCTGGCCGAAGGGACGTTGTTCGTCACTTCCGTACGGACGCCCGTGTCTTCGGCGGGCGGATCGGAGTCGGAAGGTCGCGGCGTCTCGTGCGGGCAGCCGAGTCCGGGCACCGAGGTCGTCATCGTCGATCCGGAATCGTGTGAGCGATGCGTGGACGGGCGTACGGGCGAGATCTGGGTGAGAAGTCCCGGCAACGCGGCCGGCTACTGGAACCGGCCGGCGGAAACGGAGGAAACCTTCCATGCTCGTCTCGCCGATGGGGACGGCCCCTACCTGCGTACCGGCGACCTGGGTTTCCTCGACCGGGGCGATCTCCATGTGAGCGGCCGGATCAAGGACTTGATCATCGTCAACGGGGCCAACCACTATCCACAGGACATCGAGTACACCGTCGAGCGCTGTCATCCGAGCGTACGGGGCGGCTGCGTGGCCGCCTTCGCGATCGACGAGGACGACGGGGAACGGGTGGTCGTCGTCGCCGAGGCGGCCGCCGCTCCCGACGACGGCACCGACGAGGTGGTCACCGCCATCTGCGGCGCGGTCGCCGCGGCGCACGGTGTCGAGGTGCACGACATCGCGCTGATCGCCGCTCGTACGATTCCGAAGACCTCCAGCGGGAAGATCCGGCGCCGCGAGGCGCGCGAGCGCTACCTCACCGGCCGCCTGGCGGCGAGTTCCGCCCCCGGCGAGGCCGCGGCGCCCATGCGTACGGTCCAGGAGATCGAGTCGTGGCTCGTCGCACAGTTGGCGCTGCGGGTGGGCCTCGTGTCCTCTCGCATCGTGGCCGACCGGCCCTTCGAGAGTTACGGGCTGTCCTCACTCGATGTAATCGGTATGTCCGGCGACATTTCCGACTGGCTGGGGCGCCCCCTGTCGCCGACCGCCCTGTACGCGTATCCGACCGTCCGCGCACTCGCGCGCCACCTGTCCCAGCCCGAATCCGGGGATCCCCCCGCCGCCCCCCTGGGGGAACCGCCCGCGCCGCCCACGGTTTCCGGTCAACCGGTCGCCCCGGCGGTCGCACCGACGGCGGACGTCCCCGTGAACGAGCCCATCGCGATCATCGGCATCGGCTGCCGCTACCCCGGCGCGGAGGGGCCGACCGGATACTGGACGCTGCTTGCCCAAGGGCTCGATGCCGTCCGAGAGATACCGACCACGCGCTGGGACGTGGACGACGTCTTCCACGCGGACGGCCCGATGCCGGGCAGGATGTACACCCGCAGCGGCGCCTTCCTGGACGACGTGACCGGCTTCGACCCCGCCTTCTTCGGTATCTCCGATGTCGAGGCCAAGTACATGGACCCGCAGCAGCGACTCCTGCTGGAGATCGCCTACGAGGCACTCGAGGACGCGGGCCTGCTGCCCGAGCGGGTGGCCGGAACCGACACCGGCGTGTTCGTCGGCATCACCACGAGCGACTACGCGCAACTCCAACTCGTCTCCGGAGTCGCGGCCGGGCCCTACGCCGGATCGGGCAACGTCGCCTGCATGGCGGCCAACCGGCTGTCGTACGCCTTCGACTTCCGCGGGCCCAGCCTTTCGCTCGACACCGCGTGCTCGTCCTCTCTGCTCGCCATCCACCAGGCATGCGCGAGTCTTCGCAGCGGCGAGTCCGAACTGGCGCTGGCCGGTGGGGTCAATCTCATGCTGTCCCCGAAGACCACCGTGGACCTCTGCCAAAGCGGAGCACTGTCCCCGGATGGACACTGCTACGCCTTCGACGCACGCGCCAACGGCTATGTACGGGGCGAAGGCGCGGGAATCGTCGTGCTCAAACCGCTCCGGCGCGCCCTCGAGGACGGCGACCGGGTATATGCCGTCATCCGCGGCAGCGCGGTGAATCAGGACGGCCGCTCCAACGGCCTGACCGCCCCCAACCCCCAAGCCCACACACGCGTCATCAGGCGGGCACTCGCCGACGCCGGACTGCCTCCGGAACGGATGCAGTACGTCGAGGCACACGGCACCGGCACGGCGCTCGGCGATCCCATCGAGGCACGCGGAATCGGCGACGCCCTCGAGGCCGGGCTTGCGCCCGGCTCCCGCTGTGCGGTCGGCTCGGTGAAGACCAACTTCGGCCACCTCGAAGCCGCCGCAGGCGTGGCCGGTCTGACGAAGGTCGCCTTGGCCCTGCACCACGGCGAACGACCGGCGAACGTGGACTTCGACGTGCCGAACGCGCGGATCGACTTCGACGCCCTCGGGCTGGAGGTGCAGGCCGTGCGCACGCCCTGGGCGACCGATCGCGGCACCAAGGTCGCGGGGGTGAACAGCTTCGGGGTCGGCGGCACGAACGTCCACATCATCCTGGAAGAGGCGCCTGCTCGGCTGCCGTCCGCGCCCGACGGCGAGGGCGCGGACGCGATTCCGCGGCTCCTGGTCCTGTCGGCGCGTACGCCCGCCGCGCTCGCCGCGCTCGCCGCCCGGTTCGCGGCCTTCCTCCCCGGTTCACCGGCCTCCCTCGACGCGATCTGCCACACCGCTGCGCTGCGACGCACCCACCACGAGCACCGGCTCGCCCTCGTGGCCCGCACGAAGGACGAGATGGCCGAGCGCCTCGCCCAGGCGTCCCGGGGCGGGGCAGGGATGACGGGCCGCGCCCGCAAGGGGCCTCGCCGCCGGCTCGTCTTCGTCTTCCCCGGCCAGGGCTCGCAGTACGTGGGCATGGGCCGCCGGTTGCACGCTGCCGAGCCTGCGTTCCGCACCATGTTCGACCGCTGTGAGCGCGCGATGCAGCCGTACCTGGACTGGTCGCTGCGCGAGGAGTTCTTCGCCGACGAGTGCGCCGGCCGGCTCGACCGGGACGAAGTAGTGCAGCCTCTGCTGTTCGCCGTGCAGGTCTGCGTGGCGGCGGTCTGGAGCGCTCGTGGCGTGGAACCGGACGCCGTCGTCGGCCACAGCATGGGCGAAGTCGCCGCCGCCTACGCGGCCGGTGCGCTCACTCTCGACGACGCGGCCCGGGTGACCTGCCTGCGCGCGAACCAGTTGGCGGAACTGCTGAAGACCGTCCGGGGTCAGGGCGCGATGGCGGTCGTGGCCCTGTCCCGCCAGGTCCTCGTCGACGAACTCGCCCGATACCACGGCCGCCTGCACCTGGCGGCGTGCAACGGACCCGCCTTGTCCGTGGTGGCCGGTGACAGCGACGCCGTCGCGCGGCTCCGGCACGATCTCGACCGTCGCGACATCTTCTGTCGGCTCGTCAACGCGGGAGGGGCGGGTCATTCACCCACCGTGGAGCCCGCCGCGCGGGCGATGGCATCGGAACTGGCGCAACTGCGGCCCGATGCCACGCGGGTGCCCCTCTACTCGTCGGTCACCGGCGAGCCGATAGCGGGCGAGGACCTCGACGGCGGGTACTGGGGCCGCAACCTGCGCGAGCCGGTGCTCTTCTGTCCGGCCGTCGAGCGGCTGGCCGACGACGGCTACGAGCTCTTCGTGGAGATGAGTCCGAATCCGTCCCTGGTCATCCCCATACAGCAGACACTCGCCGCCCGCGGCAAGGCGGGCCACGCACTCGGGTCCCTGGCCCGCAACCGCGACGACCAGGAAACGCTGCTGGAAGCCTTCGGCGCCTTGCACGCACACGGCATCGAGGTGGACTTCGACCGTCTCCACCCCACCGCGTCGCCCGTGGTCTCCCTCCCTTCCGGACCCTGGCAGCGCAAGCCCTACTGGTTCGAGGATCTGCCCGGCGCCGAAGACGAAACCGCCGCGGACGGCCCCCGGACCATCGCCGACACCGTGAAGGCCGCGTTCGCCGGTGTGCTCCGCGTGTACCCGGTAGGCGACGACGACAACTTCTTCGAGCTGGGCGGCACATCACTGATGGCCGCTCAGATGCTCTACGACCTACGGACGACGCTCGTACGGGAGATCCCCCTTCGGCTCCTGTTCGAGAATCCGACCCCGGCGGGGTTCACCCGCGCACTCGAGACGCATCAGGTCCTCACGCCCACCGCCGCGGCTCCGACCGTGGACATCGTGCGTGTCGACGCCCCCGACCACCCGGTCACCATCAATCAGGAACGCCTCCTGCACGCCGAACGCGAAGAACACAAGGGCAGTGCCCACGTGCTGGCCCTGCACCTGCTGATCGACGGCCCGCTCGACGTCGACGCACTCGAACGGGCGCTGCGCCGTGTCCTGGAACTCCACGAAGGACTGCGCACCGTCTTCGTCGACACCGGTGAGGACGGGGACATACGCCAGCGCATCGCGCAGAGCACACCGTTCACCCTCCCGATGACCGACCTGACCGCCTCGGACGGGGAACCGGCCCCCGACCCCCTCGCGCATCTGCGCGAGACGGAACGAGCCCTCCCGCCCTTCGAGGGCCCGCTGTACCGCTTCGCCCTCACCAGGATCGGCGACGGACGGCACGTGCTGAGCATCGTCCTGCACCACCTCATCACCGACGGCTGGTCGCAGGGCGTCCTGTTCCGGGACCTGGTGCGCACCTACGAAGCACGGCTCGCCGGGGAGCCCGACGGCATGGCGCCGACGCCGCTGCGCCTGGTCGACTACGCACGCTGGGAACGGACCGTGTACTCAGGGGCCTTCCTCAAGGAGCGCATGGAGTACTGGCGGGACAGGCTGCACCACGTCCGGGCACCGCGCGTGCGGATCGTGCGCCGCGAGGGCCTCGCCGAGGGATTCCGACCCGAAGCGCGCCTGGTCGAAGCCCGGATCGACGCGACCCGTCTCGCGCGTCTGGAACGAACCGCTCACGCCACCTCGACGACCATGCAGATGGTGATCCTCGCCGCCTTCCTGCTGGCGCTGCGCGCATACTCGGGACAGGACGAGATCACGCTGCCGACCAGTTCATCGGCACGTGAGAGGCCCGACCTCGAGAACATCATGGGATTCCTGTCACAGCCGCGACTCATCACCGTGGACTTCTCGGGAGCCCCCACGCGGCGCTCGTGCCTCGCCCGGGTACGCGACGCCGTGCTCGCCGCCGGCGAGGAACAGGGCCTGTCGATGAGCCAGTTCTACCACCTGGAAGGACTCCAGCAGGAGGACATCCCCTTCCGCATCTCCATGAACTACCTGCCGGACGTAGACCTGCCCAACCATTTGGGCGAGGCGGCGGTGACGATGATGCCCCGGCAGAGCGGCTTCGCCCTCTTCCGCGACATGCTGCTGATGGTCCGACGGGTGGACGACCAACTGCGACTCTCCTTCGGCTACCCGGACCGGGTCATCGGCGACGAGGACATGGCGGCGTTCGTGTCCCACATGGAGGCGCTGCTCGACGCGTTCACCAGCGACCTGGACACGCCGCTGGCGCCGATCACAGCACCGGAAGGCGCTGGAACCGAGGTGTGAACCAGGCCGCTTCACCGGCGCCAACGACAACTCCCCCACCTCTCTCGGAAATCCCCTTCGCCCTCCCCGAGGAGACGGTGTCGGCCGCTGTGCACGAGCGGCCGGCCCGGCCGACCGGGCGACGTACCTCCCTGAAAGGAACCTCATGCAATCGACCCAAGCCTGGCTGCTCCCCGCAGGCCGGGAGAAGAAACCCGTCCCCGGCCGGCTCGTGCTCGGCCACGTGTCGCTCGGCGAACTCCGGCCGGACGAGGCACTGGTCGAGCCGCTCCTCGCCGGCTGGGAAGGCAACTGCTTCCACGCCGTCCAACGCAAGCCGATCGATGTGTGCGCCGCCCGCGGCGAATCGAACGTCGTCCTGGGAAACAGCGGCGTCGTACGGGTATTGAGACCGCCGGTGGCCGAGAACAACGACAACCTGCGCGAGGGAGACCTCTGCCTCCTCCAGGGGAACTACAAACCGGACGCGTTCGGTTACGGCATGAACGGGGCGGCCTTCGGCTACGACGCGCCCGGAACCATCGGGCTGCTGGCCAAGCAGACCAAGATACGGGCCTCCTGTCTGGTACCCCTCCCACGGGCCACCCGCCACTCGCTGGAGCAGTGGGCGGCCTTCTCGATCCGCTACGTCACCGCCTACGCCAACTGGCGTGTGGCATACGGGACATGGCGCCTCCAGGTCACCGAGCAGGATCAGCCGTTCCCCTACGTGTGGGGATGGGGCGGTGGCACCACGTTCGCCGAACTCACCCTCGCGGTCCTGCACGGGGCACAGGCCACCATCGTGACCTCGACCGAGGCCCGCATGGCCCTGGCGAAGGCGAACGGACTATCCACCGCGGACCGCAGACGGTTCCCGGACATCGCCTTCGACGAACGGCAAGGCGCGGACCCGGATTACGTCGGGCGCTACCACGAATCCGAGGACACGTTCCTCAGGATCGTCCACGACACCACCGACGGGATGGGCGCCTCCATCTTCGTCGACTACCTGGGCGGCACGTCCCTGAGAGCAACACTCAAGGCCCTGGCACGCGAAGGCGTCGTCACCACCGCCGGCTGGCGCGAAGGGCTGCGCACCACCTTCATACGCGCCATCGAGTGCATCGAACGGCACCAGCACATCCACACCCACTACGCACGGCGCAGCGAAGTCCTGGAGGCGATGGCGTTCGGTGAGGAGAGAGGCTGGATGCCGCCCCTCGCCGCCCTCGCCGAGCCCTGGCCCTACGATCGCGTTCCCAACCTCGTGGACGCGTACGCCGCCGGCGACGTCGCCACCTACTTCCCCCTGATCAAGGTCAACGCGTAACGCCGGGTACGGGCTCGGCCGCCTCGCGCCTCTTGCAGGCGCGAGGCACCACCCGATCGGCGGGTCACCGGTCCGGCCCTTCCGGACAGGTACTCAATATATGTGCAACGTGACATGCAGTCGATCATAGAATCAAGACCTTGTTCAGATCTATTCGGTTGCACCCGGGACGGCCCCTGCCCTGCAGATCGCACTGGCGCGACTGCGTCCCGCAGGGCAATTAGCGACAGAGTCAAGGACATTGCCAGTGTGGATGCCTATGCGTCCGGCCCTCTCGTCACTCAGGGCTCAGGCTTCATGATGTAGCGCATACATGGTGCGGGAGGAGTCCGATGATTCGGTTCCATTGCTTGACACACTTGCCGACGGACTTCGATACTCATGGCGCAGTCGGCAATCAACGTCGGATCGTATTCGGTCAAGAACTGCACAGGACCCCGCTCATGAAGCCCCCTTCTCCTCATTCGACCTGGCTTCAAGTACGCCTCCCGGAGTTTCGCGACGGCGTTGCCGCCCGACAGCGTCGCCGGGCACGACCCCGATCCCGCAGCCTTCTCCGACGCCACCCACTCCGAGATCGACCGGACGTGAGCGAGCGTCGACGAGACCTGCGGCAGGAAGCCGCGTGGAACATCGCGGCGCCACCCGCGAATCCCGACACCCCATCGCAACCGCTCGACATCTCCCAGGGAGCACAGGTGCCTGTGCGCTCTCACACGGCATGGCCCCACGAGTGCACACGATCTCGGTCATGGGTCCGCCCGGAGGCAGGATCCGCCTCCGAAACCCCCGATGTGCGGCAACAGTTCAAGGAAGTCGCCCGAACAGCGTCGGCAAACTGGTATCCGACCGATGAACATCACCCAGGACCCGCAGTCGCGCAAGAACGTGCAGCAGTCACGAAGTTCTTCGCTGTGGCGGGAACGGTAACCGTACGAGGAAAACTTGTGTATCGGATGTTGTCATCAGCTTCACTGGTGGTCGCCCGTGCATCGAATCGTCGAAGTGCCATGCCGAATTCGTCACCGTCGATTCAGGATGCATTACCAAAGAAATGAAGGGTGCACACGCCGGCGGCACCGGTGACTTCGCGATGACATAGACGGCGATTCTCGGCCGCACGAACGCTCGATCCCTTCGCCGAGACGAAGCCGCGGTTGAGGAGTTCGCTCCGGGGTCTGCCGCGACATCGCATCACGCCTTCAGGTCTACAGGTCAGACCGCTTCGGGGCGTACAGCAAGGCTTGCGCACAGGATCCGGCGGTTGAGGACGCCTGCGTACGCTCCTTGCCGGCGGTAGCGGTATCCGAACCGCCGCCGCGATCGGCCCGCAAGGCGAGCCGTTCGGTACGGGCAGTCGCGTCGGTTCCTCACGGACATCGAGGCCACCCGTTTCCGGCCGTACTCGGCGAACGGTCCCCTCCACGGGCCGCACCTCCGACCGACCGCCGAGGAAAACCCAACCGAATTTCGGTGGCACCGCGGAACCCGCATGGCGACGAAGAACCCCACGGCGCCCATGCATGACATTTCCGATGCGATCTGGCGTGACGTGAGCCGCCCCTACGGATTCAGAGAGCACGTAATGTCCGTTGTACTTCCGGAACAGCTTGACCGAATCGTCTCTTCCGTCAACTCCCTTGGCGCGCAGGCCGATAGCCACGCGATTGCGTGGGCGCTGGACCACGGCCTGATCCGAACGGAGAAGGCCCGTCGGCGGCTCGCCGGAACCAGACCCGGGTCGCTGGCGGCGCACTGCTATCCGAGCGCGGACCTTTCCGCGCTGTGCCTGTTGGGCGACTGGATGACGTGGCTGTTCATCCTCGACGACCTCAACGACGAGGGGACCTACGGCTGGGATCCCGAGGCGCTGGAGCAGGCGTTGACCTCGGTCGTCGTTCCCGGCTCGTCCGGCTTCGGCAACACCGACAACCCGTTCGGCGCTGCGCTCGGCGACATGGTCGGACGTGCCGGGGCACACATGTCGCCGCAATGGCGGCGCCGGTTCCAGCACCACGTTCTCGACTACTTCAGGGCCTACGTGTGGCAGTCGGCACACCGCCGCGCAGGGCAGATCCCGGACGCCGACACGTTCCCCCAGCAGCGCCGCGAGGCCGGGGCGATCATCCCCTCGTTCGACCTCATCGAGTTCGTGGAGTCCACGACCCTGCCGCCGGGCCTGTACTACAGCCGCACCTATCAGCGACTTCTCACCACGGCGGCGAACGTGGTCTGTTGGACCAACGACCTGATGACCTTCGAGAAGGAGGTCGCGCGCGGGGATCACCAAAATCTGATTTCCGTCGTGCGCGAAGCGGAAGGCCTCGCACTGGACCAGGCCATGGCCGCGGTGCGGAGCCGCACCGGTCGCGAGATCGAGCGATTCCTCGCCACGGAGGCCGACCTGCCCCGGCTTTTCACCGCGTTGGCGGTCTCCACCGAATTGCGGGCGACAACGCTTCGCTGCGTCGACATGTTGAGAGCCTGGATGCGGGGTCATGTCGACTGGGGGCAGGAAACCGCCCGCTACCTGGAGTTCGAGCATTCGGCCTCGCCGCCGGAGTATCTGGACGACCTGCTCGCCGAGGACTCGACCATCAGCCGGAAAGCGTGAGTTTCATGACCACCTCGACAACACCCGGCCGGGCCATCGTCGTGGGCGGCGGGATCGCCGGACTGAGCGCCGCTTTCAGGCTTCGCCAAGCGGGCTTCGACGTGAAGGTCCTGGAGCGGGCGGATCGGGTCGGCGGTCGGATGCACACCGTCGACCAAGGGGGCTACCGCATCGACGCGGCCGCCAGTGTCCTGCCGACGACCTACCGGCACACCCTTCGACTCATCGCCGACGCCGGCTTGAGTGGCCTGACGCAACCGACGTGTGACGTCATGGGCATTGCGCGCCCGGAGCGCGTGCACCACCTCCACAGCCGCAAACGCACCGACCTGCTCCGCACCAAACTGCTCGGCCCGAGATCGAAACTGAAGCTCGCCAAGGTGCTGGCCGATCTCCATCGGCACCGGGCGGCGCTCAACCAGCCGTTCACCGAGGCGCTCGGCCGCCTCGACACCGAGACGATCGCCGACTACGCGAGCCGGGCACTCACCGTCGAGGCCATGGACTACTTCGTTCAGCCGCTGACCGGCGATTTCTATCTCACCCCGCCCGAGGAACTGTCGGTGGTCAACCTGTTCCTGCTGCTGAAGACCATGATCGGCGCCGACTTCATCAACTCCGATCAAGGCGTCCGGTTCCTGCCCGAAGGGCTGGCCCGGCAGGTTTCGGTGGAAACGTCGGCGGCGGTGACCAGCGTCGAGGAGCACGCCACCGGGGTCACAGTGACGTGGGATCGGCCGGGTTCCGCCGAACGGACCGAGTCCGCCGACGTGGTGGTGGTGGCCGTGCCCGCCACCGAAGCCCCGGGGCTCCTTCCACAGTTCAGCGACGAGCAACGCGGGTATCTCGCGACGGTGCCCTACGCGCGGAGCCTCGTCGTCACCTTGACCCTCACGAAACCACCAGTCGAGCAGGCCATGTGGCTCACCGTCCCCGACCGCACCCACCCGGACGTCAACGTGGTGATCCTCGACCACAACAAGGCGCCGGGCCGAGTTCCGCCCGGTGCGGCGATGGTCACCATCTACTGGCATCGACACTGGGCGGACAAGTATTGGGACACCGACGACGATCAGTTGCTGTCGAGGGCAATCGCGGCAACGCACGAGGTACTCCCCGGGGTTGAGAACACCGTTGTCGACGGTTACGTCTGGCGCTGGGACCCGTGTACGGTCGCTCGGCCCGTGGGCGGGTTCCGCGACCTCGCCGAGTTCACTGCCGGGCTCGACCCCGACAGCCGTGTCCAGCTCGCCGGCGACTATTTCGCCATCACCACCGTGGACAACAGTGTGGCCTCCGGCGAACGCGCCGCCCGCCGGCTCATCACCAGACATTCCAACCCTTCGACGGCCCGGTGAGGGGGGACACACCATGACGCGGAGAAACGCACCGACGCAGGCAAGCATGGGCACGATCCCCGGCCGGCGATGGCTCGCCGGGCACGCCCTGAAGATGGCCGAGGACGCGTTCGCGGTGATGGATTCCGCCCGGGACTGCGGCGATATCGCGGTGCTCTGGTTGGGTCCGAAGCCGGCGTACGTAATCAGTCATCCCGGCCTGATCCGCCGGCTCCTCACCGCCGAGGACAAAAACCTGGACAAGGGGCCGCTGTACGAGAACCTGGCGCAGCTCATCGGCGTCAGCATCGGCACCCTGATCGGGCGCGCGCATCGGGCGCGGCGGCGGGCCGTCGCTCCGGCCTACGTCCCGAACGTGACCATCATGGCCGACACGGCGATGGAACTCGCGTCGTCCTGGCAGCCTGGACAGGTCTACGACATGGCCACGCAGATGCGCCGCTACTCCTTCATGGTGATGGCCAGGACGTTGTTCGCCGGCGCGATTCCCCCGGCGGCCGAGGCCGAGTTCGTCGAGCTGTTGCCGGTGGCGCTGACCGGCATCGCCAAGTACACGGCAGACCCCACCGGCGTACTGAAACGGCTCCCGACACGCGACAACCGGCGGATCAAACACGCTTTGGCGACCTTGAAGAAGATCACCGAGGACGGGCTCGCCAACCATCGGAACGGCAGCGGCGGCCAAGGCGGCGTCCTGGCCGCGCTCATCCGGGCTCGCGATCCGGATACCGGACAGCCGCTGACGGCCGAGGAAATCCGAAACGAAGCGATGGTCATGATGTCCGCCGGTTCCGAGACGGTCGCCGGGGTTTTGGCCAACGCCTGCGCCATCCTGGCGTGGCAGCCTGACATCGCGCGACGACTACACGCGGAGACCGACCGGGTGCTCGACGAGCTGCCGATCGTCGAGGCACGACTGCCGGAGCTGGAGTACGCCGGGCGGGTGGTCACCGAGATTCTGCGGATGTACCCGCCCGGCGCGTTGATGTCCCGCCGCGCCATCGTGGACCTCGATCTCGGCGGCCATCGCATCCCGGCCGGCGCCGCCGTGTTCTTCTGCCCTTACCTGCTGCACCGCCGGGCCGACCTCTACCCCGATCCCGACCGATTCGATCCCGAGCGGTGGCTGCCGGAGCGAGCCGCCGCCCTTCCCTACGGTGCGTTCATGCCCTTCGGCGCAGGCGCACACATCTGCGTCGGCGAAGCGATCGCCTGGCAGGAGGCGTTGATCGCGGTCGCAACCATCAGCAAGCTGTGGCAACTTCGCCCGGCCTCCGATCAACCGCCGCGCCCGGTCCTGGCGCCCACCCTGGGGCTCGACGCCGTCCACGTCACCGTCGTGCCCCATCCGTCCCGCCGACAACCCTTCGAACCCGAGGAGACCGCTGATGGCGACCGAGCCTGAGAATCCACCGGGTCCGTGCGTCCCGGACAGCGGAACGGAACACCTGGTCCGCGCCGCCGCCGACCTGGTTCCTCGGCTGTTGGCCGACGCGCCGAAGTCGCGGGCACTCGCGCGGCTCACCGACGAGGTCGTCCACGCGCTGGCCGAGGCCGGACTCGTCACCGCTCTGGCGCCCAGGTCCAGAGGCGGTAGCCAGGTGCCGCTGGGTGATTTCGTCCGAATCCAGGAGGAGCTCGCCAGGGGCTGCGGCTCGACCTCGTGGGTGACAGGCGTGTACGCCGCCGCCCTGTACATGCTCAGCGCGTTCACCGACGAGGCGCAGGACGAGGTCTATGCCACCGCCACCCCCAAGAGCGTCGCCGCGTTCAAGCCGGAGGGCATGGCCGGCCCCGCGAGCGGCGGGTATCGCCTGACCGGAACCTGGCGGTTCTGCTCGGGACAGCATCACGCGGACTGGGCTTTGCTGTCGTCGATCCTCGTCATCGACGATGTCCCCCAGCCGGCGCAGTTCCTGATTCCCCGATCGGACTGGGTGAGTGCCGACGATTGGGAGGTCACCGGGCTGTCCGGCACCGGGTCCGCCACGCTGTCGGTCGATGACGCGTTCGTGCCCGAGCACCGGGTGCTGCCGCTGACCGGCCCGCCCCGCTCGGTGGCTCTCGCGGGCGACCCCTACTTCTCGATCCCCTTCATCCCGCTGTTCGTGACCGGCGCAACGGGCACCCCACTCGGCCTCGCGAGAGCGGCGGTCGACCTCTTCGGCCGGCGGATCCGCAGGCGCGGCATCACCTATACGCCACACGAACGGCAGGCCGAGGCCACCGTGACCCATCTGCAGCTCGACACCATGTCGATGAAGCTGGAACAGGCCCGGTTCCACGCACAGCGAGCGGTGGCAACCGTGCCCCTGGTCACCGAGGACCCGGATAACGCGGCGCTGCGCGTGCGGTGCCGGGCGGACGCCGCCTGGGCGACCAAGCTGTGCCAGGAAGCGATAGCGGTTGTCCGGGAGGGCTCCGGCGCGAGCGCCATCGGGCTCAAGGATCCGTTGTCGCTGATCGTGGGCGACATCGACGCACTCGCCCTGCACTCCTTCCTGCTGCACAGCAGCATCGCCGAATTGCACGGCCGAGTGCTCGCCGGCCTGGAACCCGGAGTTCCGTACCTCTAGCCGAGCCCAGCACGCGTGGATACCCCCAAGGCACCGGTGAAGGAGACAAGCATGTCGTTCGAGGACTTTCCGTCGGCATTTCGAGGTGCGGTGTACAGGCCCGGAGACGCCGGCTACGCGGACGCGCGGTGCATATTCAACGCGCACGTCGCCGACGCGACACCCGCGCTGATCGTGCGGGCCGAAGACGAGGCGGATGTGGTCACGGTGGCGCGGTACGCCACGGCGACCGGAACACCCTTGGCGGTCCGCGCCGGCGGGCACGGCGTCGACGGCACCGCGATGCCCGACGGCGCCGTCGTTCTGGACCTGACTCGCCTCGACACCATCGACGTGCGGCCGGAGACGGGCGTCGTGCGGCTCGGGGCGGGTGTGTTGTTGGCGGACATGGACGCCACGCTGGAGAAACACGGTCTGGTCGTGCCATCCGGCACCGTGAGTTCCACCGGGATCGCGGGCCTCACTCTGGGCGGCGGCGTCGGCTACAACATGCGCCGCTACGGCGCCACGGTGGACAATCTGCTCTCCTGCGACATGGTGGCGCTCGACGGCCGCCGCGTCACGGCCAGTGCCACCGAGAACCCGGACCTGTTCTGGGCGCTGCGGGGCGGCGGCGGGAACTTCGGCGTCGTCACCGGCTTCGAGTTCCAGGCGAAGCCGCTCCCGCCTTTGGTGAGTGCGGGGTTCATCGTCTTTCCGCTGGACCAGGCCGCGGCCGTCCTCGGAGCGCTCCGTGAGTACCTACCAACGGCGCCACGGGAACTGGCGATCATCGCGGTGCTGACCAAATGTCCGCCGCTGCCCCCGGTGCCGCCGGAGTTCCACGGCGCCGATGTGCTGATGCCCGTGGTCGTCTACACCGGGCCGCAGGAGAAAGCGGAGCCGGTGATATCGGACGTGGTTGCGCTCGGCACGCCGGTGGCGACGGCGGTGGGGCCGATGCCGTGGTCGGCCGCGAACCGGATGCTCGACGTCATCGCGCCGTCCGGCCGCCGCTATTACACCAAGGGCGGATACCTGGCCGAACTCAGCGACACGGTGATCGAGATCGTCGTCCGAAACGCCGCGAACGCCCCGGCACCGGTGCACCCCATGTTGCCCAGCGCCGTGCAGAACGTCTGGGCCATGGGCGGGGCGATCAGCGAGGACTTCGACGAGGACTCCGCCGCGTTCTCCCGCGAGGGCGCCGCGTGGATGTGGGAGATCATCACCGAATGGGACAGCCCGGCCGACGACGACACGTTCCACGGTTGGCTGGACAACGCCCGGGCGGACCTGACGCCGCACCTGCGGGGCAACTGCTACATCAACCTATCGACGGACAACGGCCCGGAGTGGCGGCGCAGCGCCTGGGGAGGTGAGGAGCGGTACTCACGGCTCGTCGAGGTCAAAACCGCCTGGGACCCGCAGAACCTGTTGCGCTTCAACAAGAACGTTCCGCCGTTGTAGCACCGCCGCCATCCGGCTTTGGTTGTCCGCGCTCTCCCGCCTCGGCGGTCAACGGCCGACGTCGGGCCTCCGTAACGGTAGAGCTCGGGGAACGTGAAGCGTTCCGGGTTCGCCAGAGACTCGAGGTTATGGCGATGACCTGCGGTTTGGTTGCCTCTGGTAGTGCTTGACTTCATGTTCGGCGGGTGGGTGGCTCACCCGTGATCTCCGTGCCGCAGGGCGGTGCGAAGAACGCCCGTGTGGCTCATGGGTGCCTGCTGCGCCGGCAGGTGGTGCGGCGGAACGGCGGCAGCCTGTCCTCGACTCCCGCCGTCCCGCCGGGACCTATTTGGTGAATGCGAACCCATTGACGTTCACGAAGTCGGACGTGCTGCCTGAGGAGAACACCAGATAGACGTCGTGCCGACCCCGACCGATTCGACGNTGNGGCGTGGGCGCTGCGTGGCGGCGGTGTGCAGCGTCAGCGGCGTGTGGTGGGGCGGCAGCGGCGCATGTAGTAGGCGTAGGTCAGTGCCAGGGTCATCGGCCCCCACAACATGCCCGGCGCGATGCACACCCGGGCGAGCGTGCACCACCA